>NZ_JAUDSA010000001.1:0-2856 GCF_030380805.1 Rhizobium sp. S163
GTAACCATCCGGGCTAGGCCGCAGACCTTATGTATTTAGCTCATCAGCGATGATGCGTTCGATCTTTTCCGGATCACATTGCTCGTCGATAAGGAACTGCCGAACACCTCCGTCCCAGGTGCGGACATCAGCGAGGAACTCCTGCAAGCTTTCGATTCCCCGGTCCGTTAAGGTCATGATGCCCTCTTCGCTGCCGTCGTGGGCATAAATGATCTCGCCGTAGTCGATGTTGTCCGAGTTGCCGGCGATCTTCCGGATGAGTTCGATGTTCTCGCCGATCAGTTTGGCGACGTAATCGATCGTGTAGACATGGGTCGGGCGCGCCATCAGGCAGCCACCTGCCGGGTGTGGCCGTTGGCGGGCCAGTTCCACGGCAATAGTTCGGACAGCTGTGACACGGGAAGGTTGGGCATGCGGGCGAGCACGTCGGCCAGCCAGGCCTGCGGATCGATATCGTTCATCTTAGCCGTGACGATCAGGGAATACATGAAGGCAGCACGCTCGCCGCCGCGCTGGGAGCCAGCGAATAGCCATGCCTTTCTTCCCAGAGCGATTCCGCGCAGAGCGCGCTCTGCCGCATTGTTCGACATGCAGAGCCTGCCATCGTCGAGGAACCGGGTGAAGGCTTCCCAGCGCCCGTCCTTCTCGAACATGTAGTTGATCGCCTTGGCGACAGGATTGTGCTTCGACATCTGGGAACGCTGAGTCATGAGCCAGTCGTGCAGGTCCTCGACAAGCGGACGAGTATGCTGTTGTCGGGCAGCTAATCGTTCCTCTGCGAACGTCCCGTTTATGCCCCGCTCGATGTCGAAGAGCGTATCTATGCGGGCTACAGCCTCGAGCGCGACCGGCGATATCTCGTGGGCAGGTTTGCCCTTGCGCACGTTACCGGCGATATCGGCCAGTTCGAAGAACTTGCGCCGCGCATGGCTCCAGCAGAGCGCGCTCTTGACCGGCTCGGGGCGGCGATCCGCTCGGTAGAGATCGTTGTAGCCGCCGTAGGCATCCGCCTGCAGTATGCCGTGCCATCCGGCAAGATGCGTGTTGGGATGGGTCTTCTCCCTATCCGCAGAGAAGTAGAAGAGTGCCGCGGGAGGCGCGCCGCCCGCGAAGGGACGATCATCGCGAACGTAGGTCCATAACCTTGCCTGCTTCGTTGCACCCCTGGCCAGGAGCGGCACGGTGGTGTCGTCGCCATGAAGCCGACCGGCGGCCAGCACATGGGCGCGGATCAGATCATGAATCGGCTGCAGTGCCGTTGCACAGGCTCCAACTTGGTCGGCCAGCGTAGAGAGGCTGAGATCGACGCCCTCCTTGGCGTAGCGCTCGGCTTGGCGGTTCAATGGCTGGTGCTGACCGAACTTCTCGAACAGGATCGTCGCGAGCAGGTTCGGTCCCGCCCATCCGCGTGGTGTTGCATGGAAAGGTGCCGGTGGCTGGCTGATCTTCTCGCAGTCCCGGCAGGTAAACTTCTCGCGCACCGTCTGGATTACCTTCCACCGGCGCGGGAGCACCTCCAGCGTCTCGGTGATATCCTCGCCCATCTTAACGATCCGGGCTGAGCCACAGCAGTTGCAGGTCGAGGGTGCCTCGATGATCAGCCGTTCGCGCGGCAGGTGCTCGGGAAACGGCTTGCGGACCGGGCGGCGGCGTTCAAAGGCTGGAACTTGCACAACCTCCGCCGCCACGCGTTCCGCGGCGATCTCGTCCTCGGTGGCGTCGGCCTCAAGTTCTTCGAGCTGCAATTCCATCTGGTCGATCAGCCGGGCGCGTCGTTCCGAACTCTGACCATATTGCTCGCGACGTAACTTGGCGATCTCGAGCTTGAGGTGCCGGATCATCGCCTCGGACGTCGTCACGACAGCACGCACCTGTGCGAGATCAGCCTCGGCAGAAGCGGCACGCGCTTCGGATTGCGCGAGCGCGGCGCGCAGTCTGGCTATCTCCGAAGCAGCATCATCCATGGCAAAAAGCTACCATGCAACGCGCTGAAAGACCAACAAAAACAGAGCAGTGCAGACAATCAGCCAGCCTTCGAAGGCCGCTGTGTCCAGCGTGGATTGCGCCAGTCGACCCCTTCAGGAGATAGCCGAGTTGCGCAGCCGACACTGGCACGGCAGAGCTACTCTGGCTGACGGGCCAGATAAACTTTCCAGCTTCCAGCCGCTTCAGGTAAAGCGACATGCCAACGCCGTCATGCCAAAGNGCCAACGCCGTCATGCCAAAGGACTTTGATCAAGTCACCCTTGCGACCGCGGAAGCAGAAGACCTCGCCGCCATGAGGGTCGCGGCCAAGGCCTTCTTGCACCTTCAACGACAGGCTGTTCATGCCGCAGCGCATGTCCGTCACGCCGCCCGCAATCCACACCTTCACTCCGGGCGGAAAGGCGATCATGACGCGTCCAGAACCGGCAACAGCCGAGCAAGGATAGTTGGATCAAGCGAGGCCGGGATCGTCAGCCGTCGACCGTTCGGTAGGCCGATCTCGATCGTCCTGGCGTCTTCAGGCCGCGGCGGTGAGGCCATCTCGAAAGATGCCGACGGCGGCGAAATCGAAAGCGGTATGAAGCCCGTTGTAGCGGAAACGTTCAGAAGCCCGCTTCGGTATTCCCGACGCCAACGGGTCAACAACGACCGCGACAATCCATAACGCCGCGCCGTCATCGAGCCCTGCCGAAAGCCTCGTAGGCTCTCCTCAACGATCCGGACCTTCTCTTCATCCGACCAATCTCGTCGGCGACCAAAATGGTCGGCCGGTAAGACCTCAATGGGGGAAATGACTGTAGCGCATGACATAAGGCATGGACTTAAAGCCAATCAGCAAATCACAACAGACGGCCTTCGGCGGAGGGGTAC
>NZ_JAUDSA010000010.1:0-761 GCF_030380805.1 Rhizobium sp. S163
CCCGCTCAGCAAAGTCCGGCCAAAGGACCTTGATGGCAGGGAGGCGGAGTTCATTGAGCAGCGTGCTGAGCGTGGCGGCGTCGATGGGCGGGGCGTGTCTCATGCCGCGCCCTCCAGATGGCCGGCGTCGATGAGTGCCTCATAGCCTTGGAGGGACGCGAGACGGACAACAACGGTTGGCAACTGCGCTGGATCGGGTGCGAAGGCGGTCCGCAGCGCGACGATGTCCGGCAATTCGCCCGCGTCGAGGATGATGGCCAGCCGCTCTGCCAGTTCCCGCTCGCAACCCCGATCATGGGCCAAAGCCAGGAGCTCGACGGTAATCTTGCAGGCCTGCTTGTCAGAAAGCCGGTCGAGTAGGGTCTCGAAAGCAAACCGGTATTCCTGCCGCGGGAAGAGCCTGTCGCGATAGACAAGCTGAAGCAGCGCCATTGGCTTTTTGCGCAGCGAGTGGATGACGTGCCGATAGTCGACGACGTGGTCGTGTTTGCCGCTGGCATGCGCACGGCCTCTGTGGAGTGTCATCAGCTGCGTACCGCCGATAAAGAGGTCAAGACGATCGTCGTACAGGCGTACGCGCAGCCGGTGTCCGATAAGGCGTGAGGGCACGGTGTAGAAGACCTTGCGTAACGTGAAGCCGCCGCTGCGTGAGACCCTCACGACAACCTCCTCAAAATCGCTGGTGCGGGTTCCTGGCAACGGCTGCAATGCCGCCCGCTCGGCATCGATGCGCTTGCCATAGCGAGCGTTACGGCGACTGA
>NZ_JAUDSA010000011.1:0-656 GCF_030380805.1 Rhizobium sp. S163
CTATCCGGTCATCCTTGCGGACTTCACGCGCTTGCGCCGCGATCAGCATCGCCTTCAAGGCAGCAATATCGTCCGGCAAATCAGCGACGTCCAACATGCAGGAAGTTTATCAAACTCTGCCTCGTCTCGCCGTCCGGATTTGACGCCCGAGTCATCATGTCGCACCTATTCGATTGCGATGGGCGCTCTTGCTTCAACGGAACGGACCCTACGCCAATCGAATCCCGCAAACAGCGCCTCGAACTGGGCATGCCCTAAGGTCATCAAGCCGTCCCGGATATCGGGCCAAGTGAACGTGTGCTCCTCCAGCCGCTTGTAGGCCATCACCAGACCGCTGCCATCCCAATAGATCAGCTTCAACCGGTCAGCCTTGCGTGATCGGAATATGAAGACTGTCCCCGTGAACGNACGCAAGCACGTACGACAGCGGCGATCCTCGCGCCCGACGCGCCTTCTTCCAGACGGATCGTGACACCGCCGACGATGATCTCGGGACGGCTGGCTTTTTTGATCGGCGGCTCCGCAACAGGTGGATCGACGATGACTGCTGCGAACTCTACCGCATCCACGGGTGCAGGCAGAACCAGCTTGCCCTGCCGGGCCATCGTTCTCCAAGTCGATAGGTGGTTCGGCTTCAGCCCATGTCGCTCAGCGAC
>NZ_JAUDSA010000012.1:0-673375 GCF_030380805.1 Rhizobium sp. S163
GTGATGGCCTACAAGCGGCTGGAGGAGCACACGTTCACTTGGCCCGATATCCGGGACGGCTTGATGACCTTAGGGCATGCCCAGTTCGAGGCGCTGTTTGCGGGACTCGATTGGCGTAGGGTCCGTTCCGTTGAGGCAAGAGCGCCCATCGCAATCGAATAGGTGCGACATGATGACTCGGGCGTCAAATCCGGACGGCGAGACGAGGCAGAGTTTGATAAGCTTCCTGCATGTTGGACGTCGCTGATTTGCCGGACGATATTGCTGCCTTGAAGGCGATGCTGATCGCGGCGCAAGCGCGTGAAGTCCGCAAGGATGACCGGATAGAGCGTCTGGAGAAGCTGGTCACGGCTTTCAAGCAGGCAGCCTTCGGCCGCAAATCCGAGAAGGTCGATCCCGAGCAATTCGATCTCGCACTGGAGGACCTTGAGACAGCCATAGCGACCCTCCGTGCCGAAGATGAAGCCGATAGCACCTCGGGCAAACCGAGCCCCAAATCTCGCTCCGCCAATCGTGGCTCTCTTCCCGCCCACCTTCCTCGCTTCGAAGAGATCATCGAGCCGGAGAGCTTGATCTGCACCTGTGGTGGCGGCCTGCATTGCATCGGTGAGGACGTGTCCGAGCGGCTGGATGTCATTCCTGCGCAGTTCCGCGTGATCGTCACGCGCCGTCCCAAATATGCTTGCCGTGCCTGCACCGACGGCGTTGCCCAGGCTCCAGCACCGGCTCGATTGATCCACGCCGGGTTGCCGACAGAGGCAACCATCGCGCATGTGCTGGTATCCAAATACGCCGATCACTTACCCCTCTACCGGCAGGCCCAGATCATGAGCCGCCAGGGCGTTGATCTTGACCGCTCCACGCTCGCCGACTGGGTCGGCCGGGCGGCATTCGAACTGCGTCCGGTCTTCGACGCTCTGATTGCAGACCTGAAGCGGTCGACCAAGCTGTTCATGGACGAGACCCGTGCGCCAGTCCTCGATCCTGGCTCTCGCAAGACTAAAACCGGGTACTTCTGGGCGCTGGCCCGTGATGACCGACCGTGGGTTGGAGGTGCTCCGCCCGGTGTAGCCTTCACCTACGCTTCAGGTCGCGGCGGACAGCATGCCGAACGAATATTGCAAGGGTTTGCGGGCGTCCTTCAGGTCGATGGCTACGCGGGATATAATCGCTTGATCGCGCCAGATCGTGTCGGGTCCGACATCCGGCTTGCCTATTGCTGGGCGCATGCTCGGCGAAAGCTGGTCGAGATCACCCGCACCGGCTCGACGCCGATTGCCGAGGAAGGGGTGAAGCGGATCGGCGAACTCTATCGCATCGAGGCAGAGCTGCGTGGTCTCGACGCCGACGCCCGCCTCGCTGGAAGGCAGGCACGGTCAGCGCCGTTGGTCGCCGATATGCGGACATGGCTGACGCTTCATCGTTCCCGCGTCGCTGGAAAGTCGCCGCTCGGCGAAGCAATCGCCTATATCGCCAAATTCTGGGATGGCCTGTGTATCTTCCTGACCGACGGTCGCATCGAGATCGACAAAAACAGCGTTGAGAGAACCATTCGGCCGATAGCGCTGAACCGCAAGAACTCTCTCTTCGCTGGCCACGATGCGGGAGCAGAGAACTGGGCAACCATCGCCTCGCTCATCGAAACGTGCAAGCTCAATGCGGTCGATCCGCTGGCCTATTTGACCACCACGCTCGCCTCCATCGTAAATGGCCACAAGCAGAGCCGGATTCACGAGCTTATGCCGTGGAATTACTCTGGGCAAACACATCCCTAAGGGTCTGCTGTCGGCCGATATCGTTGAAAAACTCGCTGGATTGGCTGCTATTCCGCTCGCTTCTGACCTCTGAGCGGAATAGGTGTGCCATTCAACCCCGCGCTTCAGCGCAGGTTGTCGATCATTGCCGCTCTCAAGCGACAATGACACCATGCAGTGGCTTGAGTTTCGCCAGCCTCCTTAGGTTTTGCGCGGTTGCCGCAAGCAGGAATTCGTCTCGCGCACCGCATGGTCCCCGAAGTCTCAAACGCGCCATCCTCAGTATGCGTTTGAGGTGTGCAAACAGCATCTCGACTTTCTTTCGGCGATGCCGTGACCGCTCGTATTCCGGGGTCGCAGCAATTGCTCGGGCGACATCACGGGCATCTTCGTTGAGATCACGCGGTATCTTGCGCATCGGCATGTTGGGACAGCAGCGAGGCTTCAGTTCGCAGCGATCACAGTCCTTCTTGCTGGCACGGTAAAGCCGCGTCCCCTCCGCCGTGATCCCTGATCGCGGTGTCGCATAGGTTCGACGGAACTGCTTCAGCTCCTTGCCCGTAGGACAGATGTAGCGGTCATGCTCTGCCTCCCATGTGAAGTCGGAACGCGAGAAAGTGCCGTCCGTCCTGTTCGATTTGTCGAAGACTGGGATATGTGGCGCAATCCTTCGCTCCTTGACTAGCCATGCGAGATTATCGGCAGAACCATAGGCACTATCGGCCGCGAGGTAATCAGGCCGCAAACCGAACCGGTTCTCCGTTCTGTCGAGCATCGTGCGGGATGCTCTGACTTCCGCTTGGCGGATTGCCCGTGTCGCCTCCACGTCCAGAATGACGCCGTGGTCTGTATCGATCAGGTAATTGGTGGCGTAGGCGAAGAAAGCATGGCCTTTGTGGGCACCGGTCCATTGAGCGGCCGGATCGGACGGGGAGATGAACTTTGGCTTGACCGGCGAGGCAGCGCCGAATGCAGCATCATCGAGAACAGCAAGATATTCCTGCACCGAACGGCCAGCGTCTTCTCTGGCTTCCCATTCCGCTCCTGGGACAGAACGTTGCTTGTTGGCATCTGCCGCAATCAAGCTGGCATCCACGGCAAATCCTTCCGCGCCCACCAGTCCTTGCGCAAGACAGCGCTCCACCACTGTCTCAAACATATGTCGCAGGATGTCGCTTTGCCGGAACCGGCCATGGCGGTTTTTCGAGAAGCTGGAGTGATCGGGTACCTTTCCGTCAAGTCCGAGGCGGCAGAACCAGCGATAGGCGAGGTTAAGGTGAACCTCTTCACATAGTCGCCGCTCTGAGCGGATACCCATGGAATAGCCGATGATCAGCATCCGCATCATCAGTTCAGGATCAATCGAAGGACGGCCAGTGCTGCTGTAGAAAGGCTTCAACTGCGTTCTTACGCTGTCGAGTTCGAGATGGCGGTCGATCCCACGCAACATGTGGTCGAGGGGAACGTGATCATCAAGGCAGAAGTCGTAGAAGAGCTGCGCCGGAGCTGTCTGGCATCCCATCATCGCTCAATCCTCCGCAAATCAATGCAACGATTGAATCACGACATCGGTGGTCCAGCAATGCTGATCTTCCAACTTGCGACCGAACGCAGACCCGCATTGTGAGGTCGATGGATTTCAACTTTATCCTGTGTAATGGTCTGCCCAAGTCCTACCAAATTCTGATTTAACCGAGTTCATTTTGATGCCCGATAACGATAGTCAAATCCGCTTAGAAAGTTGCCTTCAGGTACTGGTGGGTTTGCCGTTGAGTATTGCCCGCAACGCTGCGGACATGAAGATTTTCCATTTTGGGGAGATTCAGCCGCATCCTTCAGGCCGAGGAACTGTCGGTCCTTACGCACTACATATTCAATGCCCGTGGCGTCTGGTTGCTAAGGAGACTGTATTTACGGGGACATCGGATCGCTTCGTCGGTCCTGCTGAAGGAACAGAGGTAAATGACGACGATCCTAGATCGGGAAACCTGCAACTCATTAGAATTGCATCACTTCTGAAAGGCTACGACGAGACAACCAAGTCCTTCGTGAACACCGCAGAGCAACTCGTCGTTATCGCGGCCTATGCAGACAACCTTGGTGGGGCTGACTTGCTCCTATCAGGCGATTACCGCCTCCAGATTTTCCCAGACGGCTCGCTTGAAGAGGATTGGCGCTTTGTCGAGTTGCAGGGGCGTCATATCGTGATCGAAGGCGGCCGCGTGCGGATTGACGAATAGCAATCTGACCACGGTAGCCATTGGCGCGAGTTTTTCAACGATATCGGCCCAGAGCGGACTTAGAAAATTGTACTAATCTTCCTTACTATTCAGCCACCGGTTGCTGATAATAGGAACTTCCCGGTTAGTCGTGAGGTGAAACAGTGAAGTTCGCGCGAGCGCTGGTGCTAATTCTAGCGGGGTCTGCGGTGCTATGGGGCTTCGCCAAGGTGATGAACAGCCTTGATGGTCTCAAGAACCCTAGACGACTCGCATTTATCCTGAATAGCCCGTCGCTTCCTTCGTCTGTTCGCGATGTGGATTGCTCATCGGATACCATTACCGATGTCATCATCTCCTGCGCCTTCGCGATTGAACCGAAGGAATTTGACCGGCTTCTGGTTGGTTGGAAGTTCGACCAGCAAGCATCTGGAATAGGTACCTCTTACTCGAAATATCCAAATCTCGGGCACGAGTTCGACATCGGAATTCGGTATCAGGCCCAACCACCGAGCTTCAAGCACGGTGGAGTTGTTGAGCTCTTGAGCAACGCTGACAAAACGCGTGCTGTCGCGAGCAGGTACGAAGAATAAGAGTGCAAGGCCGCAATCGGCGCGGAGGCGCGTGGCCGGAGTCGGCCCAATGCGTACATTCCAAGATAAATTTTTACCGGTTGTATTAGGGTCTCTTTATCGCCCAGTGGTTATTCTCAAAAATAGAACCCATGGCAACTTGTGAACGTAGATGATCGACAAAAGGACCTACAATAGACGTAGCGAACTCGCGACATTTGGAGTTATTGGGGCATTCGTCTTGCTTCGTGTCGCAACCTTCGCTTTCAAGGTAAGCCTGTCGCCGTTTGACTACTTGATGCTTGGGATGCCCCTGGCTATCGGCTTATTCATTTGGAATTTCCGTCCCGACTTGGACCTCGCGTTTCAAGCTCAGCTAGCCAAAGCCAGTTCCGAGGATGAGTTTACGCGGTTGTTTAAGATTGCTGCGGCATGCCTCTTTTTTGCAGTTCTATTTGTGGCGGGCTTGGCTTTCATTACTATCCACCCGCCAGTGAAGCATCTCGAAAAAGCCAATGTGATCGCCTTCTTGGCCCCACCGTTCCTGTCAATCGCCGCGCCGAGGTTCATCGCCATATTCGGGCTTCTAACGGATAGCTATCGGAGGATTTAGACGCTTGCGCGTGGTGGAGATCGCGTACTTCATCGCGGCAGCTTTAGGCGCGCGGCGGAATACTGCAAGCAGTCCATGGCAGCCTTCGTAACAGGATTGAAGAACATCGGATGCGATGATGAGTACGCTCCGATGATCGTGATAGGGCGACATCATGGGTGATTTGCTGGATTTCCTTGGCTACGTGATAAGCGGTTTTTTCGATGGTGCCCCCGCCAAGTCGCGGTGGCTTAGGTGTGTCGAGCGCGCATTGGCTGCCATCGCGATGGCACTTGTTGCTTTGGTCATCTACCGGATGTGCAAATAGGAACGTCCGCAAATGGCGCATTGGGGCCGTCGATGTTGCAGCGGTAGCTCTCAGAACCGCCTACCGCGCTTGGTCAATATGGGAGGAAAACACCGCTTACGCTTCAATAATGTGATTGTGATAACAAAATTTGAATCGGCCGACGTGATGGGTGCCAATTAGACCGCTGCATCATGTCGCCCGATTGCGCGGCAACGGTAAAAGAGCGACCAGCCTTGATGCCGATGACAACTGTATTGCGGGAGCCGTTCTATTCAGTCTACGGAGGTGCTGAGTTCACTCGCTTGTCGGCCAAACGCCGCCCGCGATGAACTTACTATGCCAATACTCGCGTATGAATGGCTCATCGAGCCGGTCGAACTCCCGGACGAAATCGTCCAGTCTTGGTCCCAGCGAGATGTTGTGTTGGAATGACACCTTGGCGAGTACAGTTTGTATCTCGTGAAGGCGGACGAAGATCGCGCCGCTAGCTTCGAAATCGGAGTTTTGAATTTCTTCAATTAAATCTTTTGCTTGTGCGTCAAGAACTGAAATGCACTGACGAATGGAGGCCAATGCCACATCGTGGATGACAACATTCTCAAGAAGAACCTCACTGATTGTTTTGATCTGCATAGTCTGCACCTTATCGAAGGGGGCTAGCTACAGGCGGGTGCGCCCGACAGAGTTCCCCGTTAATGCGTTAGCGAGGCGCGGTTCCGGCATGATCTTTCCAACGATCGCCGCTTTGTGCCGACCATCAGCGACGGTCGTTCTCGGGCCATCCGTGTTCGATCCGTTCCACAAGCAGCGTATCGTTCCATATCGATTTGATCGGCAGCTTTCTCTGCTCGTCCGTGATTGCGCCGACCATGCGAGAGTTCACCGTCCCATAGCCACCAGTTTTCGACCCGGCCAGTTGCCGGACCGATGGTGCCAGAGCGGAAAATCGGAAGCGTTTCCGCGTACGATGGAATCTCAAACGCACCAACCGGTCGCAAAATCTTCGCCTTAAGCGCTGCCGCAGGTGGAAAGAATATCCGGTAGCCAGCGTCGGATCTGACTAGCGACCCAATATCGGGATTGCCGTCGACATGGGTTCCGGGCAGCACACGCATCGCCGAGCCCATAAGTTCATTCTTTTGCATGAACTGCAAATAAGCCTTACCTCTCGCGGTGCTTTTCTCGAACGCATCTCCTGGTTGATTATTGTCATCTTAAAATTATGTATTGATATGCCAGTCTTCTATCGATTGGCTTTCTAAGCGTTTGACGCCGACAGGAGTCCGGCGGCCTCCAAGGTTAACGTATCGGCAAAATCCAACCGATCGGATTGTATTTTAACACCGTTTGAGTATTCAGCATAGCCACATACGCTGCACTCGAACGCCAGCAAGCCCGTAAAACTTGATGTATAAACCTTCATACTGTTAAATCCACAGTTCTGACAGGGTCTGGCGACCTGAAGCACGACGATCTCCTCGATAGTATCACTTAGAAAACGTGCGATGGGCTCCAAATCATATTCGTTGTATCTCAGGATGATATCGCGGAAATGGGGTATGTCGCTTGGGATCATCGACGAGTGTTGGACTGGCAATTTGTGCTCGTCCATCGCTATGAATCGGCCAAATCCATAAGCAGCGAATGGGCCGTCAGACAACATTTCCTCGTTATTTCTCAACCAGTTGAGAACAGTCTCAAGGACTTCTCGAGGAGATGATTTATCATTGAGACCTGAAACTGATCTCTGGAAATCGATCCAAATGCTTTTCGGAAGTTTTCGCATTGTACGTCTCATTTTACAGGATAGCTCGTTATCAGATTTCCAGCACGATCCGTGAAAACCTTTATGACGGAAGTAGGCAAACCACCTTCTGTCAAGTTGGTGGCTCCAACAATCTTTCCCACATCCACTGTCCGAACGAATTGGCCGCCTGGTAACGCTGTAACGGGCGAAGCGACAACCCGCGGGCTCTGCAGAATGGTTTTCAACTCATCCAACGTAATCGAGAACACTGACCGAGAGCTGGTGAGCTCACGATTGAAGTGACTGTCGACGACATGTGTGAGGCCCGAAGATACAGGGTTTCCGTTCGCCCTGGGTGGCGTTGTTACTGTACGCAGCTCGGACAGATTGATTCTGGACTGTACCCTTCCTGGGACCTTAAGTGCAACTTGCTCTGCAGCAGTGGATGCTTTCGCAACCTGCTCCAGCTCCACAGCAATTTTTGTAGCAGCACCAGCGGATAGCACGCCACCCGCAGTGGCTGTGCACGCAACCGTCGCAACACAGTCGAGAGCCTCCGTGACCAAGTTTGCGCAACTTGCTGTGTTTGCTGAACAATATGCGTAGATTTCTGGACCGACCACGACACCGACTGCGGTCAGAAGTGCCAATCCCGCGACGCCTGCAGTTATTTTCTGATCCGTTGCCAATGCTTGCTGGTAGGACGACGCAATTTGGTTGGATGAAATGCGGTTGGTCGCAACGTCATTGAGAACGCCCAACAGCAACGCGTCGGCAGTATTCACCGTACTCGTGCCGAGAACATGGGCTTGAAGCGCATTCTCCTCATCAACGGCGTTCTGCAGATCTCTGCGTCCACGCACGCAGGCGTCGCTCGAAAAGGATGCGGCACATGCAGTTGCTAGAGCAGCATTGTTGGCATCCGATAGCTGCTGATAATATGCCGTGCTGGCGCTGAGATCTGCTTCCAGCGAAACAAGCTGCGCAGGGTTGCACGAAGTGTTCGTGGTAGCCTTGCACTTGGCGATCTCGTCGAGCAGCTCGGCTCGCTCGCGATTGGCGTCCTCCAACTCCTTGTGTGTAAGGTAGTTGTACTGGAAGGCGTTCCCCGCATAGGCAGCACCTTCGCTTCCGCCAATGCCGGCGCCGATGCCCTCGACGATTCCACTTGATATCGAATTGATCAGGAAGGTCCGCAGGGCTGGGTCGGAGATGTTTGCGCTATCGACGATCTCCGCCACGAGTTGCCTAACGGAGGGCCCCAGTAGGGCAGACGACGCACCACCAAGAGCACCCTTGATGATGCCGTTTACGTCAGTGACGCCACCGAGCAATCCGCCGGCGAGTGCGTGTAGAGCGGCACGCCCAACTCCACCCTCCGCCCAATAGGCACGTTCTTCGGGCGTCTTTGCCCCTTGCTCGAGTTTGAGCGAGATGTCGCCGATTGCCTTTGCGGCCTTTGCAGAAGCGTCCTGATAGAGTTGCTGAGTTTTAAGTTGCTCTCGCAGGATATTCTGGAGATCCGGAAGTCCGGGAAGAGACGTATTGGTGTTTGCGGTATTACGGCGCAGGTCACCAACGTTCTGACTCTGGTTCGCCGTGTCGGTGATGACAATCTGAGCGGGAGAGATTGCAGCAAGAGCCTTGCCGGTCGCGCTCTCCCCCTCATCGAGATGCGGAGCGAGTGATGGACCGAGTAGCGACAGCCCGCCGCCATAGGTATCGGCCTGCCACTTCGAAAATGTGTCGATGTCCTGCCACTCGAGCGTACCGGTCTGTAGCCAATTATCGCTCGCGGGCGCTTGGCTGCTGATAACCCCGCCGATCAAGGTTGTGTTGTTGCCGACGGTGATGTCGAAGCCGCTGGAACCTGCATGGATTCCCGACTGCTCGGAAACAACCGCGGCTTCACCATTGGCTTTCTGATAAGTGCCTGAGAGGCCGAAGCCGCCCGAGCCAAATCCTCCACCTCCTGATAGTTGCTTGGCGCTCTGTGCGGCGATATCGAGTTGGCTCTCAACAATGAGATCATGACCGATATCGGCGACTACGCTATCGCCTGAGACGACAGCTCCCTGGAGCTTCGTATCGTTGCCGGACTGAATGTAAACATCACCGGTCCCGTTCACATGACTGTTGATCTGACTGACGGACGAGCCGTTCGCCTTGCCGGTAGCGTAGTTGAAGCTGGCGCCTGATAGGTCGAGGCCAACTTGCAGACCAACCGAGCTGTTCTTGCTTGTGTTGGCATTCATCGTTTCGGCACTTTTGAGCACGACGTCGTGCCCCGCTGACAGAGTGATGTCGCCAGCCTTGCCGTTCTCGTCACCGATGGAGTTGTATCCCGCAATGATCTGCGCACCATTGCTGGTGAGATCGCCAGATGTCGCTTCGATACTGACCGAATTGCCCCCGCGGATGAGGGTCGGAACCGGGCTGGAGCTTAACGAAGTGTCGCTGCTCTTAGATTGCTGGAAGCCCGCAGTGAGTGAAGTGGAGATCAGTGATTGCGGGGTGCCCTGTCTCGCTACCGTGGCGAGGTCGGCGAGTGCCGAATATGCATTGATGCCAGCAATCGCTGCAAAGGCGACGGATTGGCTGCCGTTACTACCGCCTATCTTCGACGCTGCCTCCACTACGCTGCTTGCAGAGGAAACAAGACCCGAGGACACGCTAAGCGCCACTCCTGCGAAAAACTCCTCATGGAGGTGCTCGTAGTTGGATCTGTCCTGCGCCGAAAGCAGATTGACGTCTCGATCGGCTAGAACGGCGACATCGCGCTCCGCCTCGACATTCGCAGCCTGGAGATTGACGTCACGGCCCGCCGAGATGGTGATATCGCGCCCGGCCGACAACGTGGAGGTGGCATTGGTCTCAGCCGACTGTGTGGTCTTGTCGACCGATTTGCCAAACCCAATGCCGATCGACGCTCCGCCGTTGCCGGCGCTGTAGGAAATCCCGAAGCCGGAGCGCTTCTCCTGCTCGGACGCGGAACTGCTCTCCGCGCCTGGTGTGATGTTGACGTCACGGGCGGCGTCAATCGCGATGTCCTGGCCTGCATTGACGCCCGAGCCGATGATATCGACGTCGGTCTCTCGCGCTTTGAGCGTGACGTCCGTGCCTGCCGACAGTACGGAAGCGACGTTGAATTCGGACGCTTGGGCAGCATCTTTCTGCGCCTTGCCCCACAGCGAGATGAAACCAGAGCCGGAACCGGCAAACAAGCCGGACTTCTTGCTGCTGCTTTCGAACTGGTGCTGTTCCAATGCGCCGATCACGGCGACGCTATCGGCCTCAAGGCTGATCGCCTGATCGGCGGTTACCTTCGAACCGACGATGGCAGCATTGCCGCCTGCGTTTAGCTTGATGTTGCCCGATGCGGAGAGTTCCGAGGCGACGGTGGTCTCATCATAGCTTTCTTGATGGGACGTTTTCTTGGAGAGAAAGCCCTTCTTCTGGCTATCAACGTCGGTTGTCGCTGTATCATGGCCGGATGCGATCAGAAGATCGCCACCGGTCGCCATGCTCAGGTCGGCACTGTGGTTGTCATCGCCGGCCTGCAGCTTCGACGCCGAGACCAAAGTGTCACCACCTGAATTCGTCGCTATACCATCCCCGCCCGAGATCGAAGACCCGACTGTCGTTTCGCTTCCGAAATGCCCCTGGAGCTTTGTGCGGCCTGACTTCCATGACGCGTCGGTCTCGGAGGTGTCAGTGACTGCTGCGATAGTGATATCGCTGGAGGCTTTCAGATCGACTTTGCCATCAGCCTGGATGCTGCTGCCAATGATGTTGAGATCATGATCGCCTGTGTCTGCACCCGCTGCTACTGACGCCGATCCGCCGGTCCGAATTTCCGATCCGGTATGGGTCGTTGCCGATGCCGTGTTCTTGCCAAACGTGCTGTCGGATCGGTCTTGGGAAGCGACGATGTTGACGTCATCGCCTGCTTCAATCTTGGCATTTCCGTCAGCTTTAAGGGAAGAGCCCGCGATCAGAATATCGTCGCCGGCCTTTATCGTCGCGTCGGTTCCCGCAGAAAGCTGGGATTGCTGCTGATCAGTCGATCTCGTCGTGGTGTAGCCGTCGCTCGTCTCACGGGCTAGACCGGTCGAAACTACATTGACGGAGCCGTTGGCTGCAGTGACGGAGAGCGCCTTATCTGCCTTGGCAGAGCTGCCAATGACATTGACGTTGTCGTTGGCTGCAATCGTGATGTCGCGACCGGTGATCGCGCTACCGGTTGCGTTTTCCTGACCGCCGTTCGTCGCCTTGGCGACGTCAAGCATGATGTTGTTGGCGGAGAGCGTCGCATTGGCGCCGGCCGCAACGCCGGCGCCTTTCAAGGTCAGATCCGAACCAGCCGACAGACTTGCATCGCCACCCGCCTGCACCGAGGCCGCGGGAACGACCATAGTTTGTCCGCCAAGATCGACTGATTGGGCGCTTAGTGTCAGAGATCCGGATGAGGCGAGCGTGACGTTACCGCCAGCGACGAAGCTGCCGCCGTTGGCTGCGATCGATGCACCAGAAACAGACAGATCGTTCTTGGCCACCATCGCGCCGGAATTGCTGACCGCGTTGCCGTCGATGGTGACGCTGTCAGCCGCAATCAGCGCGCCGGAAGTAGTGAGCTTGGCCAATTCCGTCGTTGGAATATAAACGACCGGCACGAGTACCTCGATGCCGTTGACGACCTTCTTCTCGTACCAGACAAGTGGCTCTGTGAGCGCTGCAACCTGCTCGGGCGACAAGACTTGCCCCATTGCGAGCTGGTGGCTGTTGGCAAACGCAACACCTTGGTCGAGGAGTTGCTTTACTTGCTCGACCGCATCGCTGCCGGGCAGGAAGGAATGAGATCCGAGACCCTGCCCAGCAAGCTGTCGCAGTTGCTGGTCGATGAACTGGTTCTCGAAGTAAGCGTCGCCGAGGAAGGGGATCTGGCGGTCTGGCTCGTAACCAATCTTGGTCGCGAAATAACCCGAACCATAGAAAGTGCCAAGGTCGAGGTAGGCGGCGCGCGTTTCATAAAGGAAGGACTGACCGGGCACACTGCCACCGACGCCGCCTGACTTCGGATCGACCGGAGCCTGCGCCAACGCCGCGATCAAAGCGGCTCCTGTTGCTCCCGTCACAGAAAACAACGCCGCGGACGCCGTCATCGATGAGAGGACAGCCGTCGGGTCGATCAATCCAGTTGGCGGCGACACGGCAGTCGCGCCGGCGATCGATACGCCGGCGGTGCTGTTGTTGACATTGTCGACGCCTGAGAGGTCGAGCGCACCACCGGCCCGGATGATCGCCGACGCGCCACCGATCGATTCCACCTTGCTGACGATGGTGGTGCCGTTGGCAATATCCTTCGATGGGTTGCGGTTGCCGTTGGCGTCATATGCCTGGCATGCACCTTGTGCGATACAGGTCGTTGTGGTGGTGCGGCTGAGGGACATGCCGGTGTTGGTCAGCGAGCCACCCTTGAACGTGGCATTACCGTCGGCCTCGATCACGCTATATGCGTTGGTCGCGTTGGTGGCGTCGACGACAAGGTTCCCACCGGCACGGATCGACGCCTCAGGGCTAACGCCGGGCGTAAATCGGTCCTCGTAGATCGCTTGGCTAAGATTGGCGCCGTAGTCCCAGGAGTATGTCGTGCTGTAGTCTGGCTTCCCCCCGCTGACCACCTGGTCGACGATGAAATACCGCGATGGGTTGTTCGGATCGAGTATAGGGTTGCCGTTTGCGTCCTTGGGAACACGAGCCCGGATCCAGTCGAAGATCGGGCCGACAAGAGTGGGCCCGTTTCCGCTGATCCATGTCCAGGCATGGTAGCTGGTGCCGTCGCCAAGCGTCGCGACCGACCAGAGCAGCGGTTGGTAGTCGGAAAATTGCGGCGGGTTCATTCCGGGGTAGAGTTGGAACGAATTTTGGTCCTGTGACTCCATGTAGGCGAACGGAAGTCCTGCCACACCGGGATTAAGATTAAAGCCGGCGGCGACACCCGATGAGACGAGAACATTCGTCCACGTCGGTGTGGTGAGGCGCTCGTTCGTCAGGCTCTCGGTCAGAATAGACAAATCACCACCAGCGCGGATCTCGCCTGAGGTGTTGGTGAGGGAGCGGTTGCGCTGGGAGGCAGATGCGCCTGCGATAGCCAAATCGTTTGCGGAGACAATGGCGCCCTGATTGTTGATGAGGCTGCCCGCGACCAGAAAGTTGGCATCGCCGCCCGCATAGATTAGCCCCGTCGCGCCATTGATGAGATTGCCGGTGACGGTGACATCAAGATCGCCCTTCGCAGCAACCTGGCCGGCGTTGATGAAGTCAGACAGCGTGAGGTTCAGATTATGCTCGGCCAGCAGCGCCGTCGAACTCGACGTCGTCGCGCTCAACGCTTCGATCGTGATGTCGCCAGAGCCGCCGGATGTCGTCAGCGCGCTTATCTTTGCGCCGGTAAGATCCGCGACACCCGTCAGCTTCGCATCGAGGCCGCCAAGGGTCAGCGTGCTATTGGAAAAGTCGGCGGTGTTGGCATTGACGGTCAGAGTGCCCGATGTTGCAACGCCGCTGCGGCCATTGCTCAGATCGACGGAGGTCGCTGTCAGGGAGATGTTGCCGATCGCCCTTGTCGTCTTGTCGAGGCTGATGGAGCCGGCGGCTGTGGAGAGCGTCGCATCGCCATTGCTTTGCAAGGTCTCGTAAGTCAGATCCCGGACGGCGCTTGCCGTCAGATTGCCGGCGCTGAGAAGGTCTGTCGCCGCGATCGATCCCTGCGTTGCGGTTAGTGTCGTGGCCCCGGCGCTGCCGAGCACCACGCCGCTGGAGGGCGACTGGGCGGTCGCAGCGAAATCGACGCCTGACAACATGGCGTGCGATGCGATGGCTGAAGCGCTTGCGGTGATGTTTCCGCCCGCCGTGACGTTGTTCGCGACAGTCAGATCGCTGCCGGCCGTGAGGCTGACGTTGTCGTAGCTCAGTAGCGAATTGGCAGCGATCGCTCCACTGACCGCCGAAATCGTGAGTGCTCCCCGGCTCCTGGTGTCACCGACCGCGACCCCGCCCAACGAACTCACGATGTCGATCAAATCTCCCCCATCGAGATTTCCAGCGGAAACACCTGCGGACGATATCTTGATCGCGCCAAGCGATGAAACGTCGCCCACCACCGAGAGCAGTCCATCCCCTCCCGCAAGTGCGACGTCACCATCGGCCGCCACCGTCTCAAGCGTGATCCCGCGCTTCGCCTGGATACTGACCCGCGCCTTGGAGGTCAGCTTGCCCGCCTGCACGCTCGATCCGGATTTGACCGTCAAGCCTTGGGATGCCGAAGCGTTCCCAACCGAAATCTTGCCGTCGGCCGATAACGACAGTTCACCGGCGTTGGCCGCCAGGTCGCCACGCATGCGAACACCGGCGCCTTTCTCGGTCACGACCATCTTGATACGGCCAGCCTGCATGGCGCCGAGAGCAGAACCGTCGATCGCGTATTCCGGCGTTCCCGAGACCCCGTCGAGTTCCGTCGCTTCGCCGGTCGCATAGTTGAACTTGGAAGCGCCTGCCGTCAGTCGCACATCCTTGCCATAGACCGGACCATCGACCTTCACGCTTCGCGACACGATGTCGAAGAGATCCACCGCGCCCTCGCCCGAGGCAAGGTTGGCGCCCTTCGCGCCGAAGGTGACATCCCCACCCCTGACGGTGAAACCTTCCAGCCGACCATCTAGCCCAATATCAGGAACACCCGTCGTCAACGTGGCGTGCGGCGTGTTGATGAAGCCGCAGCCGTCGCAGGTGATGCCGTTCGGATTGGCGATGATTACGTCCGCCCGGCCGCCGAACACCTCTGCAGGACCGTTGAGTGCCGAACGTTTCCCGCTCGTCACTTCGTTCAAAATGATCGACGCCGGGCCGGACGTCTTCAGATTTGCGTTGCCGGGGGTGATGCCGCCAAGCTTCGACGTCCCCACTTCGCCGTTGAAGTTGTTGAGGATCAGGCCCGGCGTGCCGACATTGAAGCTATCGTACTTATTGTGAGACAAGCCCTGGCTGTTCGGCGTGACAATGTCGATCAGCGGCACGCCATTTGGAGCAGCGCCAATGCCAGGTCGGTTGATCGCGGCCGCTCCAGCATCCGGCGCGACTTCTTGGGCCCGTAGCAACACAGGCTGAAACGCCACTAAAAAACTCAGGCCACTGGCGAGGAGCTTGCGGGCAAATTTCCCGAAAATTGCCGATGACGTCTTGCGGCTGTCCACATCGCTCAAGCGCGGCTTCATTGCTCGGGTCATCGCTGGCTCACCTTCTACGCTATACTCGTTTTTGGATCGGCACTGGTGGGGCTGTCTGATCAGTTCTTGGCTTTGCCGGAGCTTGGCGACGACGTTTTACCGTCGAGGCGCTTGTAGACTTCCGTCAAAGTCGACTTCGGGGCCGGGCATTTCTTCGATCGGGCGATGTCGGCCAGAACCTGGTTGCGATTGCGCAAAGCGTCGATCTCGACCTTCTCGGGAGATTTTGGGTCCATGAAAAAGAGTGCCGGCCAGAAGAGCAGGACGCCCGTCGCGCCAAGGGCGACATTCTTGCCTTGCGCCTGCGAGCGCTCCTTGACGGTGGCCAGGACCTGTCGCTCATTGGCGTCGAACTCCCGCTTGATACCTGCGCAGTTGAAGACGCTGTCACTGGGATTGGTCGAGGCGATCGGATGGGCTTCTCGGCCACCGCAACTCGGCAGGAGCACGGCACTGGCGAGCAAGGCGGCGACCGCCGAGCGCGAACCGCGCAAGTGAAAATTCGTAAACTGCATGGTTGTCTCCAGAAAATGGCTACCAGCGCACCGTCGCGCTGGCAAATATGAGATTGTCGCGTCCTTCATCGACGCTGCTTGCAAAGGTTTTCGAGTATCCGAAGTCAGCGCTCAGCGATCCGCCGACGAGCTTGACGCCGGCCGTCCAACTGGCGAGGTGTCCGCTCTCGATATCGAACCGGCGCTGGCTGAACACACGGCCGAAATCGAGACCGACATAGGGCCTGACTTCGCCAAGGATCGGCGCGGCCCAAGTGCTTGCAAACGGCGTCATGCGCCAGGCAAATTCATTGTGGCTGAACAGACCATTGTTGCCAAAAATGACGCTTTGCCTGATCCCGCGGACATTGCTGTAGCCGCCAAGCCCAATCTGCTCCGCGCCGAAAAGATTATCGGGCGAGTACTGACCGCTGAGGAGGGTCGTAAGTTCGAAACGCTGACCGGACATCTCGAGTGGACGTGTGCCGCTTACAGTCAGGCTGAACTTCGAGAAGCGCGGATCGGCGGTACCGGCGCCTGGTTCCCCCAGTTTTACGGCGTCGAAGAGGTCTAGCCCCTGATCGAGAGCGAGATCAAAGGCAAAGACGCCACCGAGCATCTGCCGTGAATGAGAAATCCCAATCGTTCCGACGCTATACCTGCGGCTGCCCACCTCGATGCGGTTGCCGAGCAGGAAATTGTCCGTTTGCTTGTAGGTGAGACCACCTCTGATCGTCGTGATCGAAGCCTTGTCGCGGTCGATAACGCGATCGATGCCGAGACCGACTTCCCCCGAATTGCCTGAAGTCTCGATCGATCCGAAATTGCCCGGAATGGAACTGTCGTATTCATACCAGGAACCGTTTGCCGAGAACGTCCAGTAACCGTAGGGGATGCTGGCATTGCCTGAATAGCTGTTGCTGCGGCCGACACCGTCCCCGCCCCAAGGATAGTCGGGGCCGGAGTGACCATAAGAAAATCCGAGCTGGTCGTTAAGGCCGAAGACGTCATCGAAGCCGAGTGAGACGTTGCTCTGCGAGTAGCCGGTGCTCTCCTGGCCAAGGTTGTTATTGGCAGCGGTCAAATGCCAGGGTTTGCCCGGCTTGTTTTCGACGTTGAGGATGGAAGTGCCCTGTTTTGCTCCGGGGAGCATGGAGGTCTTCGCATCGTTCGATGACAAGCGATTGATCTGGTCGAGCCCCTGCTCGACGTCGCGGATGTTTGCGACCCTCCCCTTCATGCCGGGGAACGCCGTGGCGAGCGTGCCGTCTCGCTCGTTCGGTTTTCCGTTCAGGTAGATGTCGGAAATCGTCCCTTCGACGACCGTCAACTTCAAAACCCGCGTGCCGGCGATGTCTTGCGGCGGCACGTAGGCGCGCGAGGTGATGAAGCCCTTGTCGAGATAGGTGTTGGTCAGCGCCTTGAGCAGCCCACTGATGTCCGCAACGCCAATACAGCGGCCCTGATAGGGGGCGGTCAGACGATCAGTCTCTCCGACGGAAAGCTTGGTCGCCCCCTCGATGACGACGCGCGAGATCGGAAAACAGGGTCCGGTGGCCTTCGGTGCGATCACCGAAGGCTCGGTGGAGGCACCATTCGCACTCGGGGTTGCCTGCTTCAGGCGATCGAGACGTTGTGCTTGGGCATTCTGATCCTGCCTCCGCGAGAAGTCGTCCGCCGGCGACTGCGCCTGTGCCTTTGCCGCGCCGAATAGACCGACAACTAGCAAAGGCATCAAGGTGGATAAAATTGGGATGAGCCTCGGCATCTGGCGCTACTTCGACTGCTGGTCTTGCAGAGCGGCAACCGCCGCCTTGAAACCCTTGAGCGAAAAGCGGATTTTGATGTCCTGCCCATCGACGAGCCGAAGTGATGCTTCCCCGCTCGAACCTTTCGACCATGTTGAAAGCATCGCTGGCCTCAACGGCAGCTCGGCCCAGCATCCAGCTTGATTGCAATTGCGATAAGCGAGCTTCGCGACCGATTTGCCTTCCGCTGAAATTGAGAGACCAGCCTGGAGGCCGACGTTCAGCGGGACGAGTGCCGTCAAAGTCAGCGGCTGGGAATTCTTGTTGTCATCTTTCGGGGCAGATTTCACTGTTGGTGCGACCGCGATTGTCAGCACGTTAACGGACTTTCCCTCGCGCATGACTTGCGCAACCTGAGCGATCTCGCAGGTGCGTGGTCCGTCAGTGGGCGGAAGGCAGCGGACGTACCAGTCGTCGAACTTCTGAGCAGAGCCTGTCTTCGGCGTAGCATCGATGGCACTTCCCGACGACGCTGTGATCTGCTGAATATCGGTCGCCGTGGCCGGAGGAACACCGATTCCAGAGATGCTCAGATAGATGAAGGCCGTCACGAGCCCTGAAGAGATGCGAGAAGTTCCGGGGAACGAACAGCGACGGCGAAGCATTGGCTAATACAACTTTTGAGAATGGCGATCAGGATTTCTCCTTTCACCTGTTCGCCCAAAGTGTCAACGTATGCTTGTATAAAATGGTGAATGATTGTTCATTTTGGTACAATCCATTCTAGCTAAGCCGCTGGATGTTAGCGATTAGGCGCCCTGCGTTTGCCTAGTGGTGGCAAATCTGTGATGCACAGATAAAGCCCGGCATTGTGTAGCCGTTGCCAAAGGATTCTGATGAGAGCTGATGCAATCTCCTAAAGGTGCCTCAGAATTGTTCACTTGTTCAAATCCAGTGACTGCTGGCAGTGACTCCCAATTGCGCAAAACTATCCGCGTTGCAGATCGTCGTGCCACCTTGCCGAGACATTCCGGATCAAATACGAAATCAACCTATGCAGGCTGTACTGATCAGTGAAAGTCGAGACGAAGGAGTCGAGCTTCCATTCGGAAGCAGGCGAGACCTATGATCAGTTGGCTCAGCGAGAAGATGACGGGCAGCGTCAATACGACCGTGCGACGAGAAGTTAGCGATCACTTCCGCAAAAATCCTGCCGCTCGCAGCACGCGATACCCGCTCCCGCACCGGCTTCTTCGAGACTTCTTCTCGATCGCCAAGTTTCCAAGATTTCTTGGCCTTTATGCCGCACTAGATGTGGCGATCGTCCTCGCGGAAATCCTAGTCGGGCGTTTCGCTCCGGAGATAATTTCAGGGGCCGCGATTTTCGGGCCGCCCCAAGAGCTCAAGAGCTTCGTGCTGAACGCATCAAGCTATCTTATCACCGCTCAGGTAGGGGTTTTGGGCGTCATCTCACTGGCGCTAGCGCTCGTGACGCTCATCGCGCAGAGGGAAAGTTCGTCGGTTGATGTCCAGGTTTACTATCACGAATCCCTTTCCTTCGAGGTGGTAGCTAGCTGCATAGCCCTGCTTGCAGTTTTATGCGGACAGTTGCTTTGGCCGGCGCATTTCTTAGCTCACTGGGTAGGATTCGGCGGGCATAGCCAAGTCTTCAAGCTAGGGCTGCTTACAATCCACGTGGTTTGGCTGCTACTCAACCTTGGAGGATTGGCGCACTTCATCACCGTAACCTTTGGCTTCGTCCAGCAGTCCGAGCGCGAAAAGCTGCGTGAACGTTTCACCGCGCATGTAATTCTGCCCGCCGAGATGACCAGGCGCTTTCGTGAACAGGTCTATGGTGCCGCCAATATGGCGTCGCTGGGCGGCAGCACGAGCGCTAATGCACCTTCCGTATTTTTCGGTCACGACGTCGGCGAGCCCTACGACGAGGAGATTGTCGCCACGTTCTCAAAGCCAGTCACCCTGCTAGACGTTCGAATGAAGTGGGTTGGATGGGCGCTGCGGAGGTGGGCTGTTCGTTCCGAGCAATTGCCGACAGCTTCTAATGTCACCGGCTTTCTCGGCGCCCACGAGCCCACGATATGGTTCACCCCTGACCTTAACGGAGTCCTTAAAGGCCGGGTTGTCTGGTGCCGACGCCGAGGCGGTCAAACTCTGACCGCCGTAGAAAAGTTTGTTCTTAAGAGAGCGTTCTCGTTCGGACGGAGCGGTTCGGATGCGTGAACTCCCTACGCCAGATCAGATCTTGGAAGAACTTGCTGACAAAGCCGCTGCAGCGATCGAGCGTCTCGCACCGGTGGCATTTGATGCGGCGTGGGATGAAATGGTTCGCTACCATCGATTTCTTCTGGCAATCAACGCCACACACGGACCGGATGGCAGGACGTTCAACTACTCGGAGATCCAAGGAAAGGATTGGCAGCCGCCCCACCGGGTCTGGATCAGGCAATATGGGCGCCTGTTCGAGCGCGCGGCAGACAGAATTCCAGACGACACTCACTTTATCCGAAAGTTGGCGTATGCACCTTTGAGCCTGCTTTCAACGCGTGATGGACCCAAGCTATCAACCAATATCATTAATTCGATATTGGACCTGGGGCCGATGATGATGCATCGGATTGAAGCTTGGAAAACGAAGCGAACAACCATTGAAACCTCTGCCATGGAGCCCGCTCGGCCGCGCCTCCGTCTGGCCGGCTCAGATGCAAAGGCATATTCGTCAGTTCTCCCAGATCTCATCGGAGCGTGGGAGTCTTTGCTTCACAGCGCTTCTGCGATCTATGGTTGGCGCGATGAGAAGCGGCAAGAGAGCCAAAGCCGGTGGAATGAGTTTCGAGCAAGCTGGCCGTTTCTATGGCAGCACCTAAAAAACACGGCTTACTGCCTAGCTGTGGCGGTATGGAACGAAGATGACGAGGGCGCGCGCTACTTCCAGGAGGCTCTGGTCCGCTGGCCTGAATCCCTTCGCCTGCGACACCCCTATTCCGAACTCAGGCACCGGCGGCATCTGTTTCCAAACATCCTTCATCGTGAGTGGACGGACGCCAAGGCCGCTGCACGCAGTCTGGCTTATGAACATGCGTCCGACCCTCAGGCGGATGAACTCTTCGCGACAATCGTTCGGAATGCCCACCAAGACGTTATCATGCTGTCGGCGGCCCTGCTGCTGTCGTGGTCCATCAATAACAAGCAGGCGTCAGACATAGGCGCAAGAACTGCCCGTGCGCTCTTGGACCGTAAAGGCGGCAATGAACACCGTGACGCATCAATCGGCGAACGACCCCATCTCCATTCGCTTTTTCTCGACGTGGCGCGGTTCGATGCCGCGGGAGAGAGATATGACGAGGCGTCCTATGCGAACGAGCTGGATCGACTTGTCACGACAATGGATAACATGACCGAGCGTCGAGTGGTTCCCGGACGGGTGTTCACGCCTTCCACGATCAACGGCAGGGAAGACCTGACCTCGTCATTTCTTGTAATCCTCGCTTCCTCTGTTCCGGCAAAGGGAGACGATGGCCTGGTCGGCCGGCTCCGTCAGCTTGCCGCCGACGTCGGCATACTTCCTCGCGGAGATCGCTCTCTTCGAGCGATCTCGAATGAAATCGGCACGCTTCTCAGCGTCCTTCGAAGTGAATTTTCGTTCGATGCTGCAAAGCCCTTGTTTGGTTCGACTGAGAATCCCGACTTCCGCAAGCGTCTGGACGAGATTCTGGAAAACGCGCGATTGGCGATCGAAAACGTCCGAACTGACCTCCTGAAATCTCTTCCAATTAGCGCTGAGGTGATCGAGGAACTTCGGAGTGCAGCGCAAGCCAGGCTACTGGAGGGCGGTACGCTATTGAACTTCTTCCAGGGCGTGAAGATCGTCCAACATCACGGCGTCGGCACCGACCCGATTGCGTTTGTAGCGATCGGAGATATCAGCAAGGCCCACATGGTACGGCCTCCGATGGAAACGCCGCCGGTGAACTTCGTCGAGTTTTTGGCGTCCAGCTTCCAAGATAAGGCGGAGATGCGCGTTTGGGGGGCGTTCGTCAACCGCCCTCGAGTCCGAGTTGAACTCGATCTAGCGGTCGAAAATCAAGCGTTCTGGACGGCAATCAAACCCTATCTCCTTCAAACCGGGGCCAAGCCCGTTCTCTTGGTTTCGCGAAGCGCCGAGGGACGTGCATTGCAGCGGTTCGTTTGGGGCCACGGTGCGAAACCGGATGCCTTGGGCATCACGCGGAAGGATTTCGTGGAGGGGGCAGCATCCTATATCGCCACGATCGAGGGAGTCGACGTGTTTGGTGTCGATATGCCTGCAGGGACCGCATGGCTGTTTTCGGGTGAGCTACTTCAGCAGGTCAGCTACTCTGGAGTGCGAACGTCGGATCACTGCGTAGACCTGGAATACATCGCGAGCGACGATCTCAACGGGTCGCTGCGACTTAGCTATCGGCAGAAAAGCACCTGGGCGGAGACGCCGATTTTTGAGGTGATTACGCCGGACCCGGACGATCTCGACAATGATTTCGATAAAAATCGACGATAACGATGACTAGCAACTCCAAGTTTTTGTGCAGCGACTGCGTGTCGGACGGATATTTGCGAAAGCTTATTAAACGGGAGGGAGCGCGATCGTCGTGTTCATACTGTGGTCAAAGCCGCAACTCATTTCCGGTGTCTCGTGTGGCCGAGCTGATTCACCAAGCATTCGGGCAATATCTTGAAAAGACGCCGCAAGATCCCGAAGGGTACGAAGCTGCGATGCACTTCGACAAGGAAAGTGACTACAGTTGGAGCCGTGGCGGAGACCCTGTTCAAGAAATCATATCCGACGCAGTGGGAGTGTCGTCTGAAATCGCCGAGGACGTACAGGACTCTCTGGTCTCCAAGTACTGGGATTATGACGACCAACTCTCAGGAGTAGAATCGGATTACGGAGACGAAGCTCGATACATTTACCAGGATCCGGGGTTTGGGAGGTGGCAGAGCGTCTGGGACGAGTTCGTACGGTCGCTCAAGTTCGAAGCCCGTTTATTCAGTACAAAGGGTGTCGAACAACTATCTGCGATACTCGGCGGCATAGAGAGGCTGGACACGCCCTCTGGGAGGTCGGTTCTCGTTGAAATCGGTCCAGGCTCGCCAATCAAAAAGCTTTTTCGTGCCCGTGTCTTTCAGTCTGACGCCGCTCTGAAAGCGGCCCTCGCAAAACCTGACGAGGAACTAGGACCCCCGCCTTCTCACGCGGCAAGCGCTGGTCGTATGAACGCTCGGGGCGTCTCCGTGTTCTACGGAGCAACGTCTCGAAAGACCGCCCTTGGGGAGGTGCGCCCTCCTGTCGGGAGCCTTGTTGCAATCGCGCGGTTCGACATCGTTAGAAAGCTGCGCGTCTTGGACTTCTCAGCATTCGAAGGTCTCACGCCCAATGTCAGTTTGTTCGATCCGGCGTACTCCGAAACCGTGACCAGGGCTCTGTTTCTGCGGTCCCTAGGAAAGCGCCTTGCCAGCGCGGTCATGCCGGACGAGCAACATTTCGACTACCTTCCCACGCAAGCTGTGGCCGACTTCCTGGCGACCGGCCGGTTGCTGCCGCTCGACGGCGTCATGTTCAGCTCGGTCCAGGCTGGTGGAAAAGGTTTGAACGTGGTTCTTTTTCACAATGCTTCTCGTGTCCGCAAGCTGAAGGTATCAGAAAACACTGAAGTTAAGGTCACGACCGTTCGTGAGCTTGATGAAGGCTATTACCGTTCATACGGGGTCGAATGGCTCGCCTGCGAAGGCGAAGAGGCCACCGGCGAAACGCGCGACGTGTGCCAGCCGAAGCGGCCGCCGTCTCCTCGCGATGAGCGGAAACCCAGCCTACGAATCAACATGGCGCACATTGAAATACGCGATATAGACCGCGCGAGATACAAGACGACGAAATTTTCAGTTAGGCACAAAGGCGTCACAAAGAAGGGGAAGCTCCGCGAAAAATGAAAACAAGTCTCGCCTCAACAAGCCGGCTGTTCATGCGCCTTTTCTTGCGTCATGCCTGGCGGACCACTCAGCAGAAATGGACCACCTCATTTGCAGGAGGAGGATTGTTGCTAGCAACGTTTGCTATGCCTTCGTTTGGGATAGCGGTTTTCGGCACTGCCTTTGCGGGCTGGGGCATCGCGGTCGTTCTTTTTAGCGCATTCTCGGCATTGGTCGGCAACAGGATTGGCGTCGGCCGCGAGAAAGCCGTGTTGGAGAAGGCGCACGCAGACCAGCCTCCTGCTCGGCGCTGATTCCACATCTGCGATCCGCGTGCACCCGATCTCTCTGCGATGCGGGTGGCGAGCATGTGCGTAAAATTCGCGTCTAACTCCCCGAAAAGTAGATCCGCCGAACAAACCTTGCCGACCGATCGCCCGGCGTGAAATAGTCCGTCGTCCAGTCTCGGTCTTCTATCAAGAAGTTCTGCTTGAAATCCTCCGGCGACTTGCCGGGATTGTTCTTTATAAAAATTGCGACCGCCTGGCGAAACGCGTAGTGCGAGTGAAGCCTGAAGAACTCCCCGAGATAGATGTCAGCAACGCGGTGGTTGCCGCGTATTACAACCATGTTCTCATCATTGCTATCCGTACTGGCCTTGCTGAAATTCGCCGAGCCGGTGATCACGATCGGATCGGCGGAAAGCGGATCGGCCAACATGAACTTCGTGTGTACCCAATGCACATTCACGCGCGCCGAGCCCCTGTCCATCTCTCCGAGCCATTGGTCGAAACCGGAAAGCGGGATACGGTTCCCGACGGCGATTACTACGTTCGGTAGCGCCTGAAGCCGCCGGATCTTTTCGATTTGCGCCTCCTTGTTGCGGCCGTTCCATTCCTTTTCCATCAGGGCCATTCGAAGCAGGCCGTCGGTCTTCGCATATACGTTAGCGAAGACATCATTCATTCCGAATGCGAAGGTCATGAAAAGGCCCTTTACCGCCTTTTCGGCCAGTTCTCCGTACCAGTCGAGAGCGTCAAGGTTCGGCCGCGGTGAGAACACGGGTGTGTCGGAACGCGGTTCCAGCGGAGTTGGTGCCGGCGTGAGGTCGGCATTGTCGGTCTTGTAATTGGATCCTTGCGTGACTTCTGGATCACCCGACAACGCGTCCAGGTATTTGAGATAGGTCTTACCGGGCTCTTCGCCCTCGATGATGTGTACGCAGTTGGCGTGCCCGAAGATTCCGTTTTCCGTCAGGTTGGTCGACCCGAACAGGAGTGCTTGCGGTTTCCCGGCTTCGCTGAGGACGAGAAACTTGTTGTGCATGAGACGCCCATGCTGCCGCGGCTTGCACACACCGGCCAAGCCGGCGTCTTCGATCGCCTTTTCGTTCTTTTCCCAAGGCCCGGTGTCGCTCTCGATGTCATCGTAGATGATCGACAGTTTAACACCCCTGGTCTCCGCAGCTTTCAGCGCCTCAAGAACGGCCGGCCATTGAAATTCATAGAAGGCCCCCTTCAAACTCCAAGTACTATCCTTCGCTCGGTCGATGAAACTGACGATGGATTCGAGCAGCCCGCGCGACAGCCATTCGTAGGCGCCAGGTCCAGCCTTGGAGGGAAGCTTGTTTTCGAACCGTCTCGCGTATTCCTGAGTTGCAGGAGAGCCGCGGTTGAAGAATACGCTATGATTCTGACCAACGACCGGCTCGGTGTGGACCTTGACCTTGACGCGGCCGTCCTGGCGCAGGTTCGCGGGATCCCCATACATCGCGACGATCTCGTACTCGTAGTCGCGATCGGGCTTCGCGGAGTAGTCGGCCCATTGAAAGGATTGGAAGGGATGGTAAAGGCTGGAGAACTGTTCGCCGGGCGCGGGGTGCTTCTCGACCGACTCGAAGGTCTTGACCCCCTTCATCCAGTAGGTCTCGCCTTCAGTAAAATCTTTTCGACGGATCGCGAAGCCGCGGAGGCTAGCCCGCTTGGCTTCGTCGATGGTCCAGCCAAGAAGAACGACGTAACTTCCAGCTACTGCGTTTACTGTAATTCCTTCGTCACTTACCCGCTTCCTCATTGCACGCCCCCCCCGCGCTGAGTTGAAGAGGGTACTATAGCTTAAATTGCATGACGGAATGAAGACCGTCATTCTGGGTAGGTAGTGGGGGTTCACAGCCGAACGGCGCTGTTGGCACCGTTAGCGCCATCGAACCGGCACGCGCAGCGAACGAACTTCCGGAGGCCCCTCCTGACGACCCACCTATCGGGGAGGTGCAACGGAAACCCCTTCGACGCCATGCCGCTCGAGTGCCCGCGCCACGAAGCCCTTGGACTTTTGATCCTCGACAAAGTCCGAAAGAAAAGTTTCGGCCAGCTTGCCGTGTGTTCTGGCGACACCCATGGCTTGTTCAATGACCATAAATCGACCAGGGATCATCTTCAGCCCTCCACGTAGTGCGGCGTCTTTCTCGAGCTGTTGGCGAACTCCGGCCGCGAAGCATAAGTGGCTGTCTGAGTTCAATTGATAGTCCGCAAGATGTGGAGCACACCAAATTGAATTGCTCGGGTCATTGCAAGTGGGCCTGAAGGCTCCCAATTAGCCCAAGCATCAGCGACCACACCGGACACTTGAGGATCTAACTCACTGAGCCTGCGAGGCGAGGTCTTCAAGCGGCCCCCAAAATGGATTGATCGAACCAAATTTTGGACTGACCCCTCAGTATCGGCGTCTTGCCTCGCTGATATCCCGTGCGCGGAACCATTAGCTTTCCATTGCTGGTCGAACGGACAGAGAACGGTTACAGAGCCGAAACGCACGAATAACGAACCGCCCATCGACACGCGTGATTGTTGGACGATCGGAGGAACAATTACCGGCCTGAGAAGTTAAGCAGTTAGTCGGGCGTAGGCATAATCGGAGCGCGGTGCTCTCCTTCCCCCAGCTAATCCTGAGGTCGCTTCCAGCCTTCGCGCTGTGACGCTGGGTTCGAATCCCAGCCCCGGCTACCAATCAAGCTTACGAAAACTGACGGCGCCGGGCTTACTTGCGGCTCTTAGCCTGCGTTTCGTTCTTCGCGGCCTCTCCCTGATAGCGACTACCTGATACGCGTATCCTCACGCATTTTCGCGTTATACTCGAACAATTCATTCAGATGCCGTCCCGACCTTTGTCCTCGCGCTATTGCGAACGCTAGCGTCTGGCAAATGCCTACTGGATTGACGTGGAGAACCTTCGGTCCTTCCAGTACCGGTTGACCATAGTCGACGTTCGGCTGCTTACTCTTCCCGCTTCCGACTTTGAACGGCCTCCAGTCCATGAAAGGCAAGCGGTGGCGAAGCGCCTCTCCAAAATACATTCCTACTTTCACTGAAGTTGCAAGCGTCTCGTCGGTCAACGTCCACGGTTCGAAGTCGATCGGCCGGTTCTCGTCAAAACGCATGATGCGCTTCATGTACTCCACTCCCTCCGGACTATAGGGTCGAGTTTCTAATTGCGTTTCATACCAGTCGCCAAGCCGAGCCAGAGACGCTGATGAATAATCACCCAACCAGTCTGAAAACCCCTCAGTCGTCTTTACCGAGGAAATTAGCTCCTCGATGCGGCTCGGTAGAATGTTCATGAACCAGGAGAAGAATAAATCGATTTCCTTCTTTTCCCGTAGAAGGTGCACCTTAGAATTGGCATTGTAGGCAATGGTAAACATTCAGTCCTCAGTCAATGAATAACGATTTTGATGCCAGCGTTGCGAAGCGCAGCTTCGACAGCAGTCGTTGGACCGCTCAGGCCGGTAACAGGACTAAGCCCTCCTAAAGTAGGCTGCCACTTCCGCCGCAAGCGAGACCGGCATTGCGTACATGTCATCCTTAACGCTCGGATCAGTGGGCGACTGATTGGAATATTTTCGTTCTCTATATAGAATTAAGCGCGTTAAGTTTCCCATATTAAAGTTTGGTTTCCGCTAGCGTCGGCAGCGCTACTTACAAAATTGTACGCCCATCACTGAGGTCCATCGACCGTCCCATCGGCATTGTGGTAGTAGCCTTTGGGTGGCGTACTTGGCCGAAGTACTCGCGCTATACGATGCTGGAAACCCTCGCAGCTATGAGCGATGATCCGCTCATCTCCTTGCCTGCCGCAGGTTAATCCGTGCCCGCACCAGCCTGGAAAGCTCGATGATCAACCGAGGGCATTGGACACGATCTACACTGACGATGTGGTCGCAAACGCACAGCCGGGCTCCGATGTCATGCAGTGTGCCTCAGCCGGTAAGATTACGGATTGCCGTTTACCACTAGACCATTATGGCTAAGCCATCACTCAGGTAATATGTAGGTTTTGTCCGGACATCCAGATATGAGACGTTTCTTTGTTGCCCCCCAACAAGCGGCTAAAGCTTTCGCCTTGTGGTTTCTCATCAGCGCAGCGTCGATGTCGATGCTCGCAGCCTACGATTACCAATCCGGGCTTTCCGCGCTCTCTGAGCGATCAAGAGGCATAGAAACACTCCTCGCTGAGAGACTGGCACAGCACGACGCACATCTGACAGCGTTTGGAACGCTGATTAGAATGTCTTCACAGACATCGGCACCGTTTCTGCAGGGCCTGGCGGAGAACATTATTGCACGTTATCCGCGGATAACTGACATCGCTGTATTTGATCTTAAGGCTGAAAACCCGCAATCGTGGAACTATGGTTCCGTCGATGGTCCCAGGCCAATATCTGCTCCGCCTCTAGATACTCTACCACACCTTGCAAATGCGGGTGAGACAGAAATCCGGCCGTCTGGCGTAAAACATTCATATGACATCTACAAATTGGTTGTGCCCGGGCGGATGCTGCGGATGCGCATCAATGCAGACGCACTTTTGGATGAGCAGCAGATACCTGCACAATACGCGCTCACATTGGGACTTGGTCAATCGGTGTTGTCGTCGCTAGAAAACAGCGTGTCGGCCGTGCTAAAAGCGTCCAACGACCTAACCATGCACAATCAAAGTCAGCCGCTGCGCTTGACCGTTACTCGAGGTTTCGGCCTTGCCGAACTTCTTCCACCGCAATTGGTTGTTCCCTTGTTGGCCGCGTTAGCGGCTGCGATTTGGTTGGTCACGTATTTTCGCTACGCGAACGATGAAAGACGACGGCAGGAACATCGTGCCGAATTGCTAGAGAAAGACGCCAAACTTGCTCACGCAGCTCTAGTAAACGCGCTTGGAGAGATGGCATCGGGCATTGCACATGAACTTGCCCAACCAATCGCTGCAATATTGGCTCAGAGCCAGGCTGCAAGACGAGCCTTGACGATCGCGCGCCCGGATATCGTGGAGAAGGCGTTGGAGGGAAACATCCGGGACGCCAAGCGAGCGGGTGACATTCTTGGGCGCATGCGCGCGTACATATCCGGGGCTGCTGCTCACCTAGAGGAAGTGTCGCTCTTTCTGGCTTTGAGCGATGCCGTCCGACTTATCGAAGCTGATCTTGCCCAGCGAAACATCGAACTCCTTGTTATCCCCGCGAGCGAAGAGATTACCGTTACGATCGACATAATATCGTTCCAGCAGGTTGTCCTCAATCTGATCCGCAACGCGGCTGACGCGGCAGCGCCAGGGGCGGACCCCCGTATAACGGTGAGCGCTGAACACGAGCGCAACGAGGCCGTGATTAAGATTGCAGACAACGGGCCAGGAATCGATCCGTCGTTGCTGGACAGAGTATTCGAGCCGTTCTTTACAACGAAGCAGGACGGCATGGGTCTTGGCCTTCCTCTCTCGTCTAGATTAATCGAGAAGATGGACGGGTCGCTTTCAATTCGCAACGAAGGAGGCGCATGCTTCATGATACGGCTACCATCGGGAGCTTCGAATGATCTACCTCGTTGATGACGACGCTTCGGTGCGTGAGGCAATGACACTGCTTATGGCGACATACGGCAAGGAGGTCGCGGCATTTTCCGACGCTGCTCACCTGCTCTCGCACATAGAAAGAGCCGAGCCCGGCGTCTTGATCCTAGACTTGCGGATGCCCGCAACGAGTGGCTTGCAGCTCCTAAAGAAACTCGAGGAGTTGCGCATCCGGTGGCCGGCGCTCATGATCACCGGTCACGGGGACATCGAAGCATGCCGTCGTGCGTTCAAAGCAGGCGTAATGGATTTTCTTGCAAAGCCGGTCGATGAACATGTCCTGATGGAAGCACTAGCAACGTGCGAGACAGCGCTCGACGAATTGTTGGTACGACAAGAGAACGGGCGGCTGATCCAGCAGCTTACCTCTCGTGAAGTCGAGGTGCTGGAGCTTGTGTCAAAGGGGTTTGGCAGCAAGGATATCGCGGTCGCTTTGGATGTCTCTGTGCGAACTGTCGATAGCCACAGAGCAAATATCGCGACAAAACTCGGGACACCCGCAGTAGCAGAGCAGACACGCATTTGGTTGGCCGCGCATCCGTAGTTCTACCAGGCTCTGTCGGTGTCAATGCGAGTTAACGGCGCTGATTTGATCTTCTAGATTGGCAATCATCAACTCAACAAACAGGAAGGTTTGCCAAATGAAGATTGCCCTGCTCTCGATGGCTGTTTCAGCCCTGATCGCGGCACCCGCCATCGCTCAGGATACGGTCCAACAGACCAGCTTGGGTACTGCCCTGGCGGTCGAGCTCGCGCAGGCTGCTGTCACTGCGTGCTCAAGTGACGGATACAATGTCTCGGCAGCCGTCACAGACCGGTCCGGCGTTCTTCTCGCTCTCGTGCGTTCCGAGAATGCTGGCGCACACACAGCAAACGCCTCCACGGCCAAGGCCTTCACGTCAGCCTCGTCGCGCAACCTGACAAGCGCGATCGCCGACAACGTCGCCAAGAACGCTGGAGCGGCCGGTCTGGCTGACATTCCTGGATTTCTCGTTCTGGCAGGTGGCGTTCCGATCAAGGTTGGTAAGGACACAGTCGGCGCGATAGGCATTGCGGGCGCACCTGGCGGCAATCTGGACGAAGCATGTGCAAACAAGGCCCTGGAAAAAGTTGGCGCACGCCTCAAGTAACTGAAGAAGCGATCAGGCGCACCGTGGCGGCCAGCCGTGGTGCGTCTTTTGTTTTTCTTACTCAAGCTTGTTTCTGACACGCGCCCTACCAAATAAAGTGTTGGTATAGGGATTGAGCCATGGTTGAACGAGTATCACGGATTTCGTCCACTGCATCATCGCAAGCTGCGCGCGTTGACCGTAGCATTTCGCTCGCAGAGCCAGACTTGGCCTGGGCGGCAGAACGACAATCTGTGATATCCGAAGGTTTGGAGCGGCATCGAGATGCCGATCCAAAAGACGGTTCTGAGCATAACAGGTCAAATTCGCACGAGGGCTCATTGTCCGACCGTCTCCCAAATCATCCCTCGGCCACGGATCAGGAAAATGATCGCGCCGCCGAGCTCCACTTGTCCGGCGAAAGCGAACGAATTGGGTCTGGAAACCTGGAGGATGCCGACGTTCCGTTCGGCGATCACGTCGGTTACATTTGATCGCGAACGCCGCGCCAAATCCTGAGGAAACAGAAAAGCGGAGTTAGATTCTAGTCTGCTTGTTCGGCTGCTGAGAAAGCAGGGCTGACAATAGCCTTCGTTCGATCCTTCATATGCTCCTATGTGCTTACTGCGGTGTTTCGCAGCGTCACCTTGTCAGACTGCAGACGCTGGGCGACAACATATTGGATCGCCAAACCAAAAATCAGAGTTGAGATATCGACAGCAGGCGAAAACTGATAGGCTTCTCGTAGGACCTGCAGCGAGATGCAAACGAGTGACCCCCATGCAAACACGGCAAGGCCCTGCTTCCCAAGGAGCGACACGGCTGCCAGCTTGGCACTACCCGCCACCACACGACATACGTTGATCTGCGAAATTACGTATGACAGCGCGAGGATGTGTATCAGTCGCGGCAGTGGCAAGATGCCCTTTTCGAAACCTATCAAAAGGGCAGGATGGTCGCCCCAAGCAGTCAACTCATAGTGCTGCCCCTGGATGACGAACATTGCGAATCCAAGATAGGCGATTGCAGTTGCCATCAAGACCGGACTATAGCCGACAAGGCTCTCACCTTTTTTCATGGAGATGCCAGCGCACAGTCCGATGCAGTAGATGAGTTGCCAGGAAAACGGATTGAGGAACCAGGATCCGTCTGTCGGATAATTTGGAAGGTTGATGTTGTTCCAGCCGGCAATAGCCCAGATGGTAACCGACACCGTCAACAACAGAGCGCGGCTGCGCAAGGCGAGAGCTAGGAAAACAGGTGTTGCCGCCAACAGCAACATATAGAGCGGCAGAATATTGAAATAGCCAAGCTGATGCGTTGTCGCGAGTACACCGAGCGCGGTCGACCACGGTGCGTCCAGGTAGGAGACCATATTGACGCGCTGCGAAAGAGCGGTCGTGCCGAGCAAATTATGGCCCGCCATGAGAACGATCACTGCCAGCACGGTTGTCAGCAGATGAACGCTGTAAAGCCGGCTTGCGCGACGCAGGATGCGAGCAATCGCGTGTATGCGGTCGCGTACATAGATATTGGAGTAGGCAAGCCCTGCAGACATACCCGACATCAGTACAAAGGCCTCTGCCGCGTCCGAAAAACCGAAGTTCTTTGACGTGACACCTTCCATCATGTTGCCAGGCACGTGATTGATGAAGATCATCACCAGGGCCAGGCCGCGGAAAAAATCAAGGCGCGGATCTCGGCCGGCCGTTGGAGCGGCAGGGTGCTGCATGGTTAACTTGTCCCGCTGATTGATTGCTGTTTCAGATGCACCCACGGTAGCAACCGCTTGATGAAGCCTACATGAACGGGTGGTTCACGTTCGACATTCGAGTCGCAATATGAACCGAACAGGAACCGGTCCGGCAATTGGCATCAAGGCTGCAACGCGACACAACGCAATGGCAGCCGGGTCGAACCACCTGCTGAAGCTGAACCGCAGCCGTGCTATTTTTCGCATCTTCGCAGAGACGCCGTTCATTAGACGTCCACTCGCGCGCGCTGTATTTCTCGTTGTTTATGATCGGATCTTTGTTCATCAACGCGTAGACCGTCTGGCAGGCGATCTTCGACCAACGAGGGACGAGCCTGCGTCTCACCACCCTGTCAATGAAGGCTCTTGCGCCACTCTAGTTGCTGCCCCCGGAAAGCAAGGCTGGGGCTCTCACAATGGGGGTCCAGGTGTGCGCAGTGGTGCGCCATCCTCGCGCTGATTGCATTTGCAGCCGGACTTGCCAACAGCCCGAACCGGCCATTCCTTATCTGAGCACGTCGAACCTGACTGACTATCTCGTGCATCAGACCCTGATTGTCATTGCTGCCTACCACATCTTGCAATCGATGAAGAATTTGGCGCCCGCGCGCCTTGCTCCTTCCTTGTTGGTGTTGCGTCGATGAGAAAAGGCCTTCGAAAACGGCTTGGGCATTCTGGCGTACGACTTTCTCGATAAGCGCCGCGCCCCAGTATCTGGTAGCCACTGCGAGATAGGTGTCACGCCTGTTCGACAAGCCCAAATACAATTGCCACCGACACGCGCTCGATATATTCCCAGAGATATATCGATTCACTATTCTTCGCATTTCACAAGGAATTGCCGTTTGCCTTTTGAGCTTTTGGTCTCCCAAGGTCGTATCGCCGACCGTAGCCCTGGCGCCATTCGCGGCGCCGAGCTTGCCGCGAATGCCCTTACCGCACTGACCGGCCTGGAACCGTCTATCATCGGCACACCTTCCGCGCCGGAGGTGGACGACTGGTCACGAAGTCTTCCGCAAGCACGACGCACGCTCGAGGCTTTGCAAGATGCAGTTGCCGCAAGCATTGGAAAAGGAAACAGACCGCTGGTGGTAGCAAACACCTGCTCTGCAAGTCTTGCGACCTTGCCTATCGCTGCCCGGCACTATCCGGATTTGACCGTTCTCTGGATCGATGCTCACGGCGATTTCAACACTCCCGCAACAACGACCAGCGGGTATCTTGGCGGCATGGTACTGGCTGCCACCTGTGGGCTCTGGGAAAGCGGTTTCGGTGCCGGCATCGACCCGGCCAGCGTCGTCGTCGCCGGTGCGCGAGACATAGACCCGCCGGAGCAACAGGCACTGCTCGACGCCGGCGTCCGGTTTTTCGGGCCAGACGAAAGCCGGCCAAAGACGATCGGCGAGGCGATCGGCGACGGACCTGTGTGGATCCACATCGATTGGGATGTCCTCGAGCCGGGTTACGTGCCAGCCGCATATGCGATCGGCGGGGGATTAACGCCGACCGCGCTACGTGCTCTGTTGGCAACCATACCTGCGAGGCAAATCGTAGGCGTCGAGTTGACCGAGTTCGAAGCCTCCAACAATGGGGCGGACAACGCGGCCGCACTGGCTCACCTCATCCACACCGTTTCTCCTCTCCTTTGACGAGCAGCGTAACTATGGGCAGGCTGCAATTGCCCTCCTCGCTCCCTCGCTTGACCACCTGGGAGCGGATAGTGAAGGCCTTGCGACGACAAGGCGAAGCGAGCCCTCAAAAAACGGCTGCGTGCGAAGTCCGCCATAGCGGGCATCCCAACTCCCGTCGGCCAAGTCGCGGCTCAAATCGGCGACAAATCGCTCACCGACGCTCTTGTCGACGAAGCTCCATGCGGAATTGGCAAGGCGTGCGCCAGGTTCCAAGATGCGCTCGGGCCGACCGTAATAGGCTTCACCGAACCCGTCGACGCAGCCGAGTGGAATAGGGACGGTGCGGATATCGACGTCCCCGCCCAGCTCCTCAGCGATTGCGCTCATGGCCGGATAACGTCGGGCCTCCACGGCGATCATCTCCGGCGCGTAGTCGTTCAGCCAGCATCTTGTCAGTTCATTCGGATCGCAGGTGAGAACAAGCACCGGTCCACGCGTGACGCGACGCATCTCGGAAAGGCCGCAAGCCAAATCAGTCCATTGGTGAACGGTGAACGAAGCCATGCTTGCGTCGAAGGTTTTTTCAGCGAAAGGCAGCCTTTCTGCGATCGCGTCGATCGCGGGCGGAAGATGAGCCGGGCGCTGCGCGCGCATTGACGCCGAAGGCTCAACAGCCGTAACCGCGCGATCCACGGGCTCGTAGGAGCCGGCGCCCGCACCGACATTCAACACCGTGGCCGCATCGCCGAGAGCGCGGCGGATATATTCCGCTATCTTAGGTTCCGGCTGGCGATAGCTTACATATCCTTTGCCGATCACGCCGTAATTCGCGTCACCTGCGCTGCCGTCTTGGTGTCTCTCACTCATCGCTTTGAGCCTTCCGGTTTGAAAAAAGGGGAACACATCAGCTCCTCATGTTCATTTTTCGATGAGCAGTGTTCGATGTTTCTCATATGCGACCATGCAGAGCGGCCTGAAAACCGATATGATCGAACACCTTATGTTCGGAAATCTCACATGAGCAGACGCATCCCTTCACTTAACGCACTTCGGGCGTTCGAAGCAGCGGGCCGTCATGGACGCATGACGCTTGCAGCAAATGAACTCAACGTGACCCACAGTGCCGTGAGCCGCCAGATAAAGCACCTGGAGGCTCTTCTCGGGGTGCCGTTGTTTGAGGGACCGAAGAATCAGTTGCGGCTAACAGAGGCCGGGCACACATTGCTGGCCGGGCTTGGCGCAGCCTTCGACCAGATCGATGTGTCGGTGCGTGCGGTTGCCGATACGGAAGAAGGAGCGATCGACGTCTCCTGTCCGGGTACCTTCACCATGCGCTGGCTCATTCCGCGACTATACCGTTTTCAAGCGGACTACCCGAAAATCGAAGTACGTTTGACGGCATCCTCAAAGCCGGTCGATTTCGAGCGGGATGGTGTCGACGTCGCCATCCGTGTGGGGGATCCTCCTTGGCCGGCCGGAGCAGAGGTCATCCCGTTGTTTCCCGAACAGATCGGACCGGTCATAGCCGCGGGCTTTGCGAGAAACAACGTAGGGCATCTCGACATCATCCCGGAACTACACACACGAACGAGGCCGCAAGCCTGGAACGATTGGCGTTCCCGCTCTGGGCGCCATCTCCTGACAGGTCCAAAGGTGGATTACGAGCACTTCTATTTCATGCTGGAGGCAGCGCGGGCGGGACTTGGCGCTTGCGCAGCACCTTGGCCCTATGTGGTCGATGACATCCATGCCGGCCGCTTGGTGGCACCGTTCGGTTTTATCGACAGCGGGCATCACTATGTCGCCCTGAAGCGGTCTAGGCGCAATCGCAAGGCGACCCTGTTTTGCGAATGGCTTGCCGCGCAGGCAAAGGAGTTTCAGACATTGTACCCGGCTTTATCAGAGAAGGCGTGAAATTTGCTCTAGGGACGTCTTGTCTCGCAGCACACCGAAGGCTTCGGTCGAGAATTATCCCGTACAACGAATAGTGAATTCGGTGGCATTGCAATTGTTAGCGCACCACCTAAATTGAGCCATAAAGTGGACGCATTTGGAGAAGCGCGCATGTCACGATCCTACGGCAATATCGAGGATTCAAACGTTCCCACAGCATTGACCATCGACCTTGGTGAAGCGGTTCGCTCAGCAAGGCAGGTGGCAGGCTACAGTATCGAGCAGGTCGCACTCACCTGCGGCCTGACCGAGACGGAAATTGCCAAGGTCGAAGCCGGCCATGAAGGAGATCGGCGACTTGTGAAGCGCATCGCGAAGGCGTTGGGTATCACGGCGACTGCGTTATTCCCGACGGTCGCTGCATAAGCCGACGTTATCAAACGATTCCGACCACGGCCGTGCGGTGTCGCGAAGTATAACCACTTGCTCCGCGGCACCTGTAAACTCGCGCGGTAGCTGCCTCACAGGATTGCGCGCGGGCTTTTCGTCAACCGAATTCCACCATTGCTGCCGACGACCACCGTCTCGCTGAAGCCGAGGCCCTGTGCCGTGGCGTAGAGATGAAAGACCATATTCTGTTCCAGTGACCAGTCCGAGGTTGGCAAGAATACCCCGGAAAAATCGCTGGTGCGCGGCGTGCGGGTATAGAGCCCGAGCGTATACGCCGTGACGTTTTCATAGACCGGACGTAGTCCCGCATTGAGCGCGCCCTGACGCATGATTGCGTCGACGTCGCAGGCTCGCGCCCCCGGCTTCATTGCGGCGATCTGAAGGTCCTGCAATGCGACCAGTCTTTCGGCCGTGACAGCCAATTCGTCTGGGGGGCGTCCCACCACAATCGGCCTCATCAGACGCGCACCGTAATTTGCGACACGCGGGATGAGTTCGACATGCAGGGTGTCGCCTTCACCAATTGCCTCGGTCTTGAACACGCCGTGCAGGAATTCATGGCTGCCAGCAGCTTTCACAACTGGTCCAACCTCGCCGGTGTCTGCTCCCTCTCGCAAGAATACGCCCGAGGCGATCGCGGCCGCGTCGCGCGTCGTCATGCCCGGCGTCACCTGTCTTGCGATCTCCGCCATCGCCTTGTCGGCAATTTGGGACGCCTGGGCAAGAACGGCAATCTCTTCCCTAGACTTTAGCCAGCGTAGGCTGTCACCCACGCCCTGCATTGGCACGAATGTCGCGTCTGGCAAAAGCGCCTGCAGCCGCATGAAGGTTGCGGAACTCATGCAATAGGAATTGGTGTCGAAACCGATGCGCGCCTTGCCAAAACCATGACCGAGGATGCTGGCAGCAACGGCTGCCTGTGCTTCCTCGGTATCGGCAAAGCCGACGACATCGGTGATCCAGCTCTGTTCGCGGCAGGGAGCTTCGTCCAGTGCGCGCAAGCAGAACCACCCTTCCCCGTCGCGTGGCAAGAAGGCCGCGCGATACATGGTTTCGGAGACAGTATAGCCCGTCAGCCAGGCCAGAAGCTCTCCACTGTCGGCGAGCAACAGGTCGGCGCCTGAAGACGCGATGGCGTCCCGGGCGAGAGCGATACGACGATCATATTCCGCCCGGGAGAACACTACGCCACCTCGCAAATATCGAGGATGGTCAGCATGTATACGCGGATCATGTCGAGGAAGTCGATGATGTCGACCCGCTCGTCGGGCATGGTGTTGTAACGACCGCCCGGACCACAGACGATGCCTTCCATGCCGAGTTCATGATAAAGATGGCCAGCATCTGTGCCATAAAAGCGGGTTGGGGTGATGGCACCAGTCGGTTGCTTTTCGCCGCGAACAGCTTCGTAGGCAGCATTGATCGACTTGACAATGGGGCTATCTGGGGAGACTTCAAAGGGCGGCATCAGCGGACGGCCTTCGATCATCTCGGGCACCAGCTTGGCCTTCAGGCCCGGGAAGCGTTCTTCAAGTGCGCGCAGTTCACGGTCGAGGTCGGCAAGCACGCCTTCTTGCGTCTGGCCGGGAGCATAGCGGCAGGAGCCCTTGAGACGGACGAAATCGGCCACCTGTGGCGGACGCCACTCTTCGAGATCGCGGCCGAGCGCGCCATGGACGACGCCAACATGGCCACGATTGATCGAACGATGCACGTCGCTCTTTGCGCCGCTGAAAGTCATGGCATTGATGCGCGGGATGATGTCGCAGGCTGCTGCGATCGCATCGACGGATTCTTCGCGCTTGGAGAGATGGCGCGTGTCGCCGGTCAGTTCGATGACATAGCTCAGTGCTGCCGCATGCATGGTAACGGCGACAAGGTCGCTCGGCTCGCTGTTGATGAAATAGTCAGCTTTCACGCCGCTGTGGATCGCCGCCAACGTCCCGACTCCACCTTGCAGCTCGCCGACCACGAAGGTGAGCGTGACGTCGCCCTTCAGCTTGACGCCGGCTTCGAGCAGCGTCTTCACCGCGCAGAAATAGGCGGCGTCACCGGCCTTCATGTTGGAGACGCCGATGCCGTAGATGAACTTGTCGTCGACGAGGCCGGCATAGGGATCGACTGTCCAGCCTTCGGTGACCGGATTGGTATCAAGATGGCCGTTGAACAACAGGCTCTTGCCCTCACCGGTGCCCTTCAATCGGCCGATCGTGTTGAAGCGGCGGCCTTCATCGAACGGCTGGAGTTCGGCTTCGACGCCGATCTTCTCAAGCTCCTTGGCCATCCAGCGGGCGAGATCCTTCTCGCCTTCGGTTTCCGAATGACTCTTGTGCTGGACCATCTTCGACAGGAAATCGAGGCAGGCCTTTTCGTCGATCCGGTCCAACAGGGACTTCGGGTCCATTGTCATGCTCCTTGATGCGGTATCACTGGTATTGTGCGGCGGCGCGCGGCACCGCCTCGATCAGGCGGCGCGTATAGTCCGCCCGGTCTGGGCTATCGATCTCATCGGCCTTCACCACCTCGATCAGGTCGCCGCGATACATGACGGCGATCCGATGGGCGATCTGGCGGATCAGGTTGAGGTCGTGGGTGATGAAGAGGTAGGCCGTGCCGCTCGCCTTCTGCAGTTCGAGCAGAAGCTCCACGACGGATGCCTGGACCGACACGTCGAGTGCCGAGGTGATCTCGTCGCAGATGACGAGCTTCGGCTTCGAGGCAAAGGCCCGGGCGATCGCCACGCGCTGTTTTTCGCCGCCCGAAAGTTGGTGCGGATAACGGTTGGCATGGGTGCGCGGCAGGCGCACCTGCTCCAGCATGTCGCCGATCTGCTTCTCCAGATCCCTACCGTCGCCGAACAGCTTCAGCGGGCGGGAAAGGATTTCGGAAATCTTCTGGCGCGGATTGAGCGAGGCATCCGGGTGCTGGAAGATGATCTGCACGTCCTTGCGATAGGCATTGTCCATATCGCCGAGGCTTTTGATCTCGCGACCGTCGAACCAGATCTTTCCCTCGAACCGGTTGAGACCGGTCATCGCCTTGGCAAGCGTCGACTTGCCCGAACCGCTTTCGCCGACGATGCCGAGGATCTCGCCCGGATTGACGCTGAGGCTGATCGCATTGTTGCCGGTCACCCGTTCCGTCTTCTTGCCGGTCAGTGCGGCAAGAAAGGGCTTGCGGCCGAAATGCACGCTGACATTCTCGACCTTGACCAGCGGCGTGTCGGCCACGACCATGTCATCCTTGACCAGCCGATGGGCAGGATCGGGGACGGCGGCGATCAGTTCGCGGGTATAATCCTGCTGCGGGTTGGTGAAGATGTCGCGGACATTGCCCTGTTCGACGATATCACCGCGCTTGATGACGGCGACACGGCTTGCGGTGCGGGCGACCAGCGCCAGGTCATGCGAAATATAGAGCGAGGCAACGCCGGTTTCCGCCTGCAATTCGACGAAGAGATCGAGGATCTGCCGCGAGGTGATCACGTCGAGTGCCGTGGTCGGCTCATCGAAGATGATGCATTCCGGATTGCAGGCGAAGGCGGACGCGATGACGACGCGCTGCTTTTCGCCGCCGGAGACTTCATGCGGCATGCGGTGCATCATCTGCGCCGGCGTCTTCAGCCCCACATGGGCAAGCCGTTCCTCGCCTTCCTTCCACGCCTGCTTAACGGTCAGGCCGCGGTGGCGGACGAGAACTTCGGCCAGCTGCGTGCCAAGCGAAAGCGTCGGGTTGAGCGACGTGCTCGGGTCTTGGAACACCATGCTGATGCGCCGGCCTCGAATGGCTTCCATCTGCCGCTCAGAATTCTCGAGCAGATTGTCGCCACCGAGCAGAATGCGTCCGCCCGGTTCGCGGGCATTCTTCGGCAGGTAGCGCATGATCGACCATGCGAGCGATGTCTTGCCGGAGCCGCTCTCGCCGACGAGGCCGAGGATTTCGCCGCGATGGATGGCGAGGTCGATGTTTTTCAACGCATGATACGGGCCGTTGGCGGTCTCGTAATCCAGCGAGTAGTTCTCGATAGCGAGAACCGGCTTGTTTTCCGTATTGGTCATGGGTGTCACCTCAGGTCCGCGGATTGAGGGCATCGCGCAGACCGTCGCCCAGAAGGTTGAAACCGATGGCGACGATGGCGATCGCCACGCTCGGCCAGATCAGGATGCCGGCGGAAAGATGCATGTAACGGCGGGCTTCCGAGACCATCAGGCCCCACTCGGCAGCCGGCGGCTGTGCGCCGAGACCAAGGAAGGAGAGCGTCGCAAACAGCATCACGGCAAAGGAGACGCGGATGGTCATTTCCACGATGATCGGCGCGATCACGTTCGGAAGCATTTCGCGGCGGATGATGTAAGCGGAGCTTTCGCCACGGGCGATCGCGGCATTCACGTAGTCCTGCTTGCGCACAGACAGTGCCACGCTTCGGGTGATCCGAGCCATGCCCGGCGCAAAGGCGATGGCAACTGCGACAAGCGCATTGACTGTGCTTGAGCCGAGGAGGTTGACCACGAGGAGCGCGAAAAGCAGGCTCGGGATCGACATGACGGCATCAATCGTGCGCATGATGAATTCGTCGGCGCGACCGCCAAGAAAAGCTGAGGCGGTGCCGATCAGGGCGCCGATCAGGGTGCCGACGATGGTCGCGAGAACCGCCATGACGACGGTGGCGCGAGCGCCGATCAACAGACGGCTGAAGATGTCGCGGCCATACTGGTCGGTGCCGAGCCAATAAGCGGCGCTTGGTCCCTTGTAACGGGCAAGCGGCGACAGCTTTTCCGGGTCGTAGGGGGCGACCATCGGGCCGAACACGACGATTGCGAGAACTAGCACCACGAGGAAGGTGCCGATGGCGCCCTGTGGTGTCTTCATAAGACGTTTCGTGAACTCAGTCATACTGGATCCTCTTATCGAGCCAGGCATAGAGGATGTCAGCGATAAAATTGACGATCGAATAGGTGGCGGCCATGATCAGCACGCCGGCCTGGATGGCGGGCAGGTCGCGCGCCTGGATGGCGACGATCAGCTGGCGGCCGATGCCGGGAATGGCGAATATTTCCTCGACAACAATGACGCCGCCGAGAAGATAACCGACATCGAGCGCGACGATGGTGATGGTCGGCAAAAGTGCGTTACGCAGCGCGTGACGACGCAGTACATGTCCACGCGACATGCCTTTCAGCCTCGCAGCGCGGATATAGTCTGTATGCAGCACGTCGACGAGTTCCGAGCGCACCATGCGCGAAACATGGGCAATCAGGATGATTGAAATGACGCAGACCGGCAGGACGAGATGCGAAATGCCATCGACAAAATCATCCGTCAGCGGGACATAGCCCGTCGGCGGCAACCATTTCATCCAGTCGGCGAAGATCAGGACTGCCAACGTTGCGGTGACGAATTCAGGCAGCGCCACGCCTGCATAGGAGATTAGGCTGACGACCATGTCGGCGACCTTGCCGCGCCGGATGGCTGCAATGATGCCAAGCGGAATGGCAAGGATCAGCATCAGGCCGATAGACAGAAAGGCGAGCAGCAGCGAGCGCCCGAGGGCTTCGAACATGATCGGGCCGACCGGCTGGCCGGTACGCAGCGATGTGCCGAGATCGCCCTGCAGCACATGGCCGAGCCAGGTCGCATATTGCTGCCAGATCGGCTGGTCCAGACCCATGCTCTGGCGCAGCGCATCGAGCGCATCCTTGGTGGCGTTTTCGCCCAGCATCATGACGGCAGCGTCAGCGGGCAGTATCTGGGTGATGGCGAAGACGATGAGCGACACGACGAGAAGCGTGTAGGCGATCATCACCAGCCGCTTGGCTATGTAGTTCGGAGACAGGTGCGTGTTCCTTGGTCAATAGGGCCGGACGCCCGATTCAGGCGTCCGGCGAAGTTGACGTCATCAGCCGCGCTTCGGCGCCTTGTCGGTCAGCGAAGCGTAGTCGAGGCGGAAAACCGAGGCGCGGGGATGCGCTTCGAAACCTTCAACCCAGCTGCGTTTGGCGGCCAGAACGTCGAAGAAGGACGGGATGATCGAGGGAACATCCTCGTTCATGATTTCCTGTGCCTTGGTGTAGAGCTCGGTGCGCTTGGCCTCGTCGATCGTGCCACGCGCCTCGGCGATGAGCGCATCGAACGCCTTGTTGTTCCAGCGCGTCTCGTTCCACGAGGCGTCCGACGTGTAGAGAAGCTTGAAGATGCCGTCGGGCGTGGGCTGCATATTGTAGAAGCCAACGTAGAAGCTGCCTTTTTTCCAGACCTGCTCGAGATAGGTCGCATGCGGCATCGTTTGTACGTTGATGGTGATGCCGGCTTCCTTCGCCATTTCCTTCAGCGCAACGGCGAGCTGCGTGCGAACCGCGGGACGATCCGACGCGATGAGGGTCGCTTCGAGACCGTTCGGGAAGCCTGCCTCAGCTAGCAGCTTCTTTGCTTCCTCGATGTTCTTTTCGCGCTTCGCCACATCCTTGAAGAAGCGGTAGGAAGCATTGAGCGGCGTGTCGTTGCCTTCGGTGCCGAAGCCTTCGGTCACGAAGCCGACCATCGCTTCGCGATCGACCGTCAGCGCGATTGCGCGGCGAACGCGGGCGTCGTTGAACGGCGCCGTATCGCAGCCGAAGTTGATGTTGCAGAACTGGCCGGACGGTGTGCGCAGGCCGACAAGACCATCGGTTCCGTCGATGCGCAGGAACTCGGTCGGCTGGATCGTCGAGATGACATCGATATCACCAGCGATGAGGGCCGAGGTTTCGGCCGAATTATCCGGGAAGACCTGAACTTCGACACGGTCCAGATAAGGACGCGCCGGGTCGTAGTACTTCTCGTTGCGTTCGACCACGATCAAACGGTCCGGCTCGTAGGATACAAGCTTGAACGGACCGGTGCCGACGGCCTTGGTGGACAAGCTCTTCAGGTCGCCCTTGGCAATCGAGGCCGGAATGATGCGCGCATTGGTGTAGGCCATGGCAACCGGCAAGTCGGCATAGGCGCCCGAGAGCCTGAACAGCACAGTCGCATCGTCGATGGCGACGATGTCCGCTATCGGGCCAACATTGTTGCGGCCGGGTGATGCCGTTGCCGGATCGAGGATGGCCTTGAAGGTGGCGACGACATCATTTGCCGTGAAGGCGGAGCCGTCGTGGAAGGTGACGCCCTTGCGCAGCTTAAAGGTCCATTCGGTCAGGGCATCGTTGGGGCTCCAGCTCTCGGCGAGATCCGGCTCGATCGACATGTCGACCTTGAGGCGCGTCAGGTTGCTGTAGAGCAACTCGGTGACCATGTATTCGGGGTTGACGCGTGTCAGCAGCGGATGGATGACACTTGCCGCCTGATCGATGGAAATACGGAGCGTGCCGCCCCTGGCGGGTGTTGCCGATTGCGCCATGACCAACGCCGGCGCGGCAAAAATGGCGGCGGTGCCGGCCAGGAAGAAGCGGCGTTTCATTTCCAACATGTATCAGTTCCCTCTTTTGATATGATTAGATGCGGTGTTCTGGAATGGCGTCGGCGGCGAAATCCGCCGCGAGATAGGCGAGAATGCTCTTGGCAAGCGCGATGATGTCGCCTCGCGTCGTGTGTTCTTCAGGGCTATGGATGCAGCTTTCCGGCCGACCAAGTCCACCCAGAAGCACCTCGGGGCCGAAGCCTGCTTTTTGGACGTAGCCGAAATCGGAACAGCTCGCCGCGCCCCACTTGTGAAAATCCTCGGGCTGATAGCCGAAGCCCAGCGACAGTGCCTGCTGCCAACGAGGCCAGTGCGGACCATCGGGATCGTCGGTCGGGATGAGGTGCCCCACGATGTCGATGGCTAGACCGAGATCGCTGCCTGCGACACAGTCGCGGATCGCAGTCTCGACTTCCGCTCTTGCCTCCTCGTAGCTTTCTTCCGGCGCATAGCGGCGGCTGACCAGGATCTTGATCTCAGCCGGAACCTGACCGCCGGCCGTTCCGCCATTGATCGCGGATATCGTCAACTGCGGCCGAAGCGGCCCGCTGGAATGCGGCGGCGGTGCCAGCTTCGATGTACGGCCGGCCACAACGGGCTTAAGGGCTGCCAAGGCGTTCAGCACCGGCAGCGCGCCCTCGATCGCGTTGACGCCGGAGCCTGTGCGATTGCCCTCGCCTGCATGAACAGCATGCCCGGTAATCGTCACCTGCAGATTGAATATGCCGAAGCAGCCCGCCCACACGCGCGGCGCAGCAGATCCGTTGAAGTTGAGGATGTGGCCCTTGAGCATTTGCTGCTCTGCAAGATAACGAATGCCCGGGTAGAGCCCCCCTTCTTCGTCAGTGCAGAGAAGCAGCATAGGATCATAGGCGAGCAAGGCGCCGGCTTCCTTGGCAGCGCGCAGAGCCAGAAGCGTCGCCGCAATCGTTCCCTTCATGTCGGCGGCACCGAGGCCAAAGAGGTTATCGCCCTCGACCGTCAGCGCCAGTGGATCGCGTGACCAGCCCGGAGCCACCGGAACGGTGTCGACATGATAGTAGAGACCGCATACCGGACGGCCGGTTTCGCGGGTGGCGATGAGATTGGTCCGCTCGCCAGAGGCCGGGCCGCCGGCCACATACCAGAGATCGCGAGGGACTGTCACTCGCTCGAACTCAAAGCCGAGCGGCGCCGCCAGCTCGGTCATCAAATCCGCAAAAGCGTCATAGCCAAGACCGGGCGGAAAGGACGTGTCGACAGCCACCATGCGCGCCAGGTCCTGCACGGCCGTCTCGACATCGCGCTCGATCACTGCCATGGCCAACGCGAAAGCGTCTTGATGCGGGACAGATTTCGGCTCAGACATGGTACGGTCCTTGGCATGGATGCGCGCGCTCGTTAGCTTGCGCTTTCATATAAACTATATAGTAATACTGCGTACATCCACTCCATGAGTCAACTCCAAAGAAGAGGCAAATAATTGCCGGAATTGCCTATTATTTCAGCAGATGCGCCACGATTGAGCGAGTTGTCCGTCCCGCTCTACGAGGTGGTCAAGCGGCAGATCACAGAGGCGATCATGCTTGGTAAACTCGCTCCGGGCTCCGTCCTGCCGAGCGAAGTGGCGCTTTCGCAAACCTATGGGGTCGCCGTCGGCACTATCAGGCGCGCATTGATGGATCTCACCAATGATGGCCTGCTCAGCCGCAGGCGCAAAACGGGCACGATCGTCACCGGCCGACAACCGCAACACAGTCTGCGCTTGTTCTTCCAGTATTTTCGGCTGCACGGACTTGATGGTTCGTTGCGGCAGTCCGTCACTCGGGTGACCGAGATCGCCCGAGGTACCGCTTCGGCGCTGGAAGCGCGAAAGCTGCAGATAGATGCCGGCTCCGACATCGTGACGTTTCACCGCGTCCGCAGCGTCGACGAGCGGCCGATCATGCATGAAACGCTTACGCTGCCGCTGGCGCGCGTACCAGATTTCCCCGACAGGCCGGAAGATATCCCCTCGCTATTTTATCTTCACCTGCTGGATGCCTACAACATCCGCATCTCGGCCATACGCGAACAGATTGGCGCGGATTTGGCGACGGAACAGGATGCACGCTGGCTTGATGTACCGCAGCCCTTCGCGTTGTTGACGATTGACGAGATCGCCTACGATCAGCTTGCGGCTCCGGTTCTGATATCCTCTCATCGCGCTACAACCGCTAACCATCGCTACGTCAACGAGGTACAATGAGGCATGGTTGTTTGAGTAGTTGATGGACGCAGCCACATCGATAACGGCTGGCGCAGACGTCAAGTGACCTTGTCACGCCGAAAAATATGAGCGATAAAATCAGCTTTATTGAGTGTGCTTGTCTTGTGAAGGCCGGTGCATGACGGCATGAGGTGGCATGCGCAAACGCGAACACCGCCCCAAGGTAAACGGATCTCTGCATTGGCTTTTTGGCACACGATGAAATGGCATACCGAAGGAATTCGGGTCGTTGCTCCGGTGAAGTGGCGCCAATTCGATGGATTGGTAAGCGCCTATTGGGAAGCCGAAAGCCAGGCGGGCGCGAAGGGCTATTATCTGGCCGATGATCCGCGCATCATGGTCTTCTTCAACGACGTGTCCTCCCAGATCCATGTGTCCAACAAGAACGGTGACTTCTCTAACAATGCCCGGTCGATGACACGCGCAATCTATGTGCCTGCTGGTGTGCCAATGTGGACGACCAGTCGTTCCACGCACCGCTTCTCTCATCTGAACCTGCACATGCACAAGGATCGGTTGTTGAAGTTTTTGTCGCCTTCCCTCGGCAGTTCGGCGGCGCTATCAGCCTTGCGCCGGCCGGTCGAAATCCAGGACGTCGGGGCAATTCAAACGCTTGGCGGCCTTCTGGTCGATGAGATATCGAAACCGTCGCGACATGCCCTCTATGGCGAAAGCCTGATTGGCAGCATCGTCACGGGGCTTCTGGATCTGCCGGACGAGGCCAGCGAGAAACGCGATGGCCGCATGACTCAGGCTCAGATGAACAGGCTGACTGCACGCATGGACAGGACAAGCGACTATCGAATGACGGTCGCCGACATGGCGGCGGCCGCTGGTCTGTCCGAAAGCTGGTTCGCAACCGTTTTCAGGCAGACAACCGGCAAGACCCCGCTTCAATGGCAGCTTGCCAAACGCATCGACGTCGCACGGGCCTTGCTGGATGAAGACGTGACGGTCGCCGGTGTGGCAGCCCAGCTCGGCTTCTCCGATCAGGCACATTTCACCAAGGTCTTCCGGCAAATCGTCGGCGAAACGCCGGCTGCCTGGCGACGCGCTCGGCGAGGCTTGTAGGCAGACAGGCCCCGCGAGCACGTCGCCAGCGGGACAGTCCGAGTTTTTGGCGCTCTATCACCACGTCTGGCGCAGCGTTGCCATGATCGTGCGGCCAGGATTGTAGTAGACCGCACCACTATCCTTGCTGGCGACGTGCTTTTCGTCGAACAGGTTGCTCGCATTAAGCTGGAACGACGTATTTTCGGCAAACTTGTAGGTGAAGGCGGCATCGAATACGACCGCGCTGTCGGCTGAGATCGTATTGGTGATATTCGTGAAGTAGGCACCGGTATAGCGCGCGCCGAGGCCAAAGGTCATGTCTCCACGAGGTCCATCGCCTTCCAGGGTATAGGTACCCCACACCGAAGCGAAATGCTTCGGAACACGCATCAATCGGTTGCCGTCGTTCAGACCGCCGGGCTCGTCGATATGGGAGGCGATATAACTGTAGCTGGCGATCAGGTTGATGTTGTCGGTCATCTCCGCCTTGGCTTCGAATTCGAAGCCGCGATGCCTGACCTTATCGACGGTTATCGGAAGATAAGTGACCTGGTCGGCGACAGTGATGTTGCCCTTTGTCAGGTCATAGACCGAAGCGGTGAACAAGGCAGGAAATGCATCCGGCTTGTATTTGACGCCGACTTCATACTGCTTGCCGGTCGTCGGATCCGCGCCCGCCGCGGGCGGAGCAGCCGACTCGGCGTAGCTCGCATAGGTCGCCCATTCATCGGTAAGCTTGTAGCTGATACCGATGCGCTTGGTGAATTCGCTATGAGTTCCCGACTTCGTGACGTTGGAAAGCTGGTCAGTCTCGTCGAGATAGAGCCAGTCATTGCGCAATCCGACGCTCACCGTCAGCCTGTCGAAGAATGTCAGATCCTGCTGCAAATAGAGCGCCGCCGTCTTCTGATCGTTGAGGGTGCTCGCGTACGGCAACATTGTGCCAGGGCCACCGGTGTAGACTGGATTTAACCAGTCGATCGAAGGCGCCCCTGTGTAGAAATTGTCGCTGTCTGATTTGAATGCGTTATATTCGCCACCAAGAAGCGTGCGGCTTTCGACCTCATTAAAATTCGCTTCGTAAACAAGGTTCGCGTCAATGATGAACTGCTCGTTAGCCCTCTCGTTGCCAAAGAAGTAGCGGCCGGCCGTCGTCGAACCGTCGGTTGGTGTGCTTCCGATGTAGGCGCTGCCGAAGCCATCGTTCGACTTGCTGTAACGAGCCTTGGAACTGAAGCTCAGACCGTTATCAAACTCATGGTCAAACATCACGCTCAAGGTGTTGCGGTTCGTAGAGTTGAAATAATAGTCTGGCTCGCCGAAGAACGCGCTCCGGTCGAGATCAGTGCCAAGAGGATGGCCACCGCTACCAGGAACACCATCCTTGTCCAGGTGATCGTAGACAACCGTAAGATTTGTTGCGTCGGTAGGGCGCCAGGTTAGGCCACCCATGATGAAGTTTTCGTCGTTCTGGGAAAAATCATATTCATCGTCCGCCCGTTGCAGCTTGCCGGTCAGACGATAGGACAACGTGTCATCGGCAGTGATGTTGTCGCCGAAATCAAAACCGGTTTCCTTGTGGGAGAAAGAGCCGCCCGTCGCATAGATTTCGCCGAAGCGTTCCGACTTCGGTGTCTTGGTCACGTAGTTGACTGAGCCACCGGGTTCCGCCGCACCAAAGCTTGACGAACTGGCGCCCTTCAGTATTTCGATACGCTCGAATGCGTAGGGCTCTTCCCGCACACCTGCAAATGTTCTGCCGATCGCCAGCCCATCACGATAGGTGTAGGGCGTAAATCCGCGGATATCGAAATAATCGAAACGATCGTCCGAGCCGTAGAAGTCGGTCACGACACCGGAAGTGTACTGCACGACCTTTTCCACAGTGTCGGCATTGCGCTCCTCGATTTCCTTGGAGGTGATGACCGAAACGGAGGCTGGTGTGTCCAGGATCTCAGTCGCCAGCTTCCCGGCGCCAGTGGTCTGAGTGGCGACTATCGATTTCGAATCGTTGCTGGTATCGAGCTTGGTGCCAGTAGCCTTTCGCCCTTCCAACACGATCGGCGCCAGCGTCGTTGCAGGATCCGAGCTGGATGCGTCCTGTGCAAAGGCGACAGCGGGAGCAAGTGCTCCGATCGCTGTACATCCCAGCAGCACCGCCTTACGCCAGCGAAGACGGGTTCGTTGAGAGCGCAGACTTGTCGTTTCGATATTCATACTCGCGTTCCAGAAGCTGTTTTCACCATGGTAGGCACCCGGTGGAAAACCGAGAGTGCATGCCGGTTGCGTGGAGAACGCACGTACCGAACGGCATTGTGAATGGCATGAAGCATTCGCCAGCCGGCATGGTCTCGTCCGCGTCCCCCGCTAAAGCCACTAACTTGAGCACGTTTGTCTAGTATTGTAAGTTTTCCGTGTTTTGTAGGATACCATGGGAATCTCGCCTGCATTGCCATTCGACAAACGCATTGCCGTTGACGCTCACGCCTTAACCTGAAAGTGAGGGTCCACTTATACGTTTGGCGGAGTATGTACAATGTTTCGGTTCTGGCGTCTGACCCTCGCGGTGTTGACCTTCGTATACACACTCGCCGCCGGCGGCACATTGAACGGCGCGCTCGCCAATGATGGCGTAACCTACCCCATCACCATAAAGCATGCGCTCGGCACGACGATCATTCCCAAAAAGCCCGAGAGGATCGCGACGGTTGCCTGGGCAAACCATGAGGTGCCCCTGGCGCTTGGCGTCGTGCCCGTGGGCTTTGCGAGAGCGAACTTCGGCGATGATGACGGCGACGGACTTCTGCCTTGGGTCGCCCAAAGTCTGAAGGAGCTTCACGCTGACAAGCCTGTGCTGTTCGACGAAGGAGATGGTATCGACTTTGAGGCAGTCGCTGCCACTCATCCCGACGTCATTCTCGCCTCTTATTCCGGTCTCAGCCAGGCCGACTACGATACGCTGAGCCAAATCGCGCCTGTCGTCGCCTACCCTGACGCCGCGTGGTCCACCGACTGGCGCGAGATGATCCGCCTCAACAGTGCCGGCATGGGCATGGCGCCCGAGGGCGAGGCGTTGATCAAGAAAATCGAAGGCGAGATCACCGCCGCCGTGGCCACGCACCCGGAGATCCGCGGCAGGAAGGCCATGTTCGTCACGCATCTCAACCCGCTCGACCTCAGCACGATCAACTTCTACACGACCAACGATACGCGGGTGAAGTTCTTCAAGGATCTGGGACTTGAGAGCCCAAAGAGCGTCGTCGACGTTTCGCAACCCGGAAAGTTCTCGGGCTCGATCAGCGCTGAACGCATCGACATGTTCGACGACGTCGATCTCGTCGTGACCTATGGCAACATGAAACTGCTGTCGGCAGTCACCGCAAACCTTTTGATGTCCAAGATGCCGGCTGTCGAAAAGGGCGCGATCGTCGTTCTCGGCGCAAACAGCGTCGGGACGGCTGCAAATCCCACGCCGCTCTCGATTTCCTGGGTCTTGAAGGACTATGTTGCCCTGCTTGCCGAGGGCGTGGGAAAGTCGAAATGAAGGCGACGAGGAGAACCGTCGTGCCGGCAACAATTGCTGCCCGGTCGAATGGCGCGCGAGGTTTGTGGCTGGCAGGTCTCTTCGTGCTGCTCATGGCTTTGCTCGCCTTGTCTATTACCGTTGGCACTCGTGAGGTGCCATGGAGCGATATTGGCGCGGCGCTCTTCGGACGTGTGGACGATATCGGACAGGCTGCAGTTGCCGTTCGTATCCCACGCACTGTGCTGGCTATGCTTGCAGGCGGCGCTCTTGGCCTTGCGGGCGCAATCATGCAGGGCGTGACGCGCAACCCGTTGGCCGATCCTGGTATCCTCGGCGTGAACATGGGAGCCTCGCTCGCCGTGGTAGTGGGCGTCGCATGGTTCCACATCGCCTCAGCCGAAGCCTACGTCTGGACCGCGATATTCGGCGCCGGCTGCTCGGCCTGCTTTGTCTATACCATCGGCTCGCTGGGGCGTGGCGGAGCCACACCGCTGAAGCTGACGCTTGCCGGCGCCGCGACTTCCGTCGCCTTTGCCTCAATGGTGATCGCGGTCGTTCTGCCGCGTGCCGACATTGCCGGCGGCATACGCTCATGGCAGATCGGCGGCGTGGGTGGGGCGGCGTTCGAGCGGATCCTGCCCGTTCTGCCATTCCTATTGGTGGGATTTGCGATCAGCTTTCTTTCCGCCCGAAAGCTGAACTCGCTTGCTCTGGGTGACGATATGGCGGCTGGGCTCGGTGAACGTGTAGCAACAGCGCGCGCCATGGGCGCGCTTGGGGCGATTTTGCTATGCGGCGCAACAACGGCTATCTGCGGGCCCATTGGCTTCATAGGTCTGGTCGTTCCGCATCTTTGCAGGCTGCTGATCGGCGTCGATCACCGCTGGCTTCTGCCCTTCTGCGCCATAGGCGGGGCCTGTCTGCTCCTGGCAGCAGACATCGTGGGGCGCATCGTCGCTCGGCCGGGAGAACTCGATGTCGGTGTTGTTACGGCCCTGATTGGCGCACCGTTCTTCATTTGGATCGTCAGACGCCATAGGGTACGTGAACTGTGACCATGTCTTCGTCCGTATCGGGTTTGACGGCCACCGGCCGTCGTCGCCGCGCCCGCAGACATGCGGCCGTTGTGCTCGCGCTTCTGCTCCTCGTTGTCGCCATCTTCGCTTTCTCGCTGTGTGTTGGACAGACCGTGACGCCGCCGGGTGACGTCCTGCGTGTCCTGATCGGAGAGAACGTCCCGGGCGCGAGCTTCACGGTCGGTCAGTTGCGCTTGCCCCGCGCCGTGCTCGCCATTCTCGCTGGCTTGAGTTTTGGCCTTGGAGGCGTTGCGTTTCAGGTCATGCTGCGCAACCCCCTCGCCAGTCCCGATATCATCGGAATAAGTTCGGGCGCCGGGGCGGCAGCGGTGTTTGCAATCATCATACTGTCGATGAGAGGGCCAATCGTTTCAATTATCGCAGTGGTCGGCGGGCTTGGCGTCGCCCTGATGGTTTACGGCCTCTCGTCGCGAAACGGCGTTGCGGGAACGCGTCTGGTCCTGGTGGGGATCGCAGTCTCCGCCATGCTGGAGAGTATCATTTCATACATCCTTTCCCAGGCGCCGGCGTGGAACCTGCAGGAAGCCATGCGGTGGTTGACTGGCAGTGTCAACGGTGTCCAGCTGGGTCAGGCTGCGCCGCTTGTCCTGTCACTTGTCGTCTTCGGCGGCCTTCTCGTAAGCCGGAGCCAGGACCTTGAGGCACTCCGCCTTGGCGATGACACCGCCGCAGCACTCGGGGTGCGCGTATCGCGAACCCGGATCATGATCATCATCGGCGCAGTCGGCGTCATCGCAACAGCGACAGCCGTAACAGGCCCGATCGCCTTCGTAGCATTCCTTGCCGGGCCAATTGCCGCCCGCATCGTCGGCGGCAGCGGATCGCTGCTCGTACCCTCGGCGCTGATCGGCGCCCTGTTGGTTCTTGGCGGCGATTACATCGGCCAGTTTCTGCTACCCGGCCGCTATCCTGTTGGTGTTGTAACCGGAGCGCTAGGCGCACCTTATTTGATTTTCCTGATCGTCCGCGTCAACCGGACCGGAGGTTCCCTATGATGGCTCGTACTCTGACAGCCAGCAATCTTTCGGCAGGCTACGGCGAAACGGAAATCCTGCACGATCTCGACCTCGCAATTCCGCCCGGGAAGATAACCGTGATCGTCGGCGCCAATGCCTGCGGCAAGTCTACGTTGCTCCGGGCAATGTCGAGGCTCCTGTCGCCCATCGCTGGACAGGTGCTTCTTGATGGAAAATCGGTCCACAAAACACCACCGCGAGAGCTAGCGCGCTCTCTGGGGCTGCTTCCCCAGTCACCGGTAGCACCCGAAGGCATCACGGTTGCTGACCTCGTCAGCCGCGGCCGGCATCCGCACCAGAGCCTGTTCTCACGCTGGAACAGCACGGACGACGAGGCAGTGGATGGCGCTCTTGCGGCAACAAACACCGCCGAACTCGCAGATCGGGCCGTGGACGAATTATCGGGAGGTCAGCGCCAGCGCGTGTGGATCGCCATGGCGCTGGCGCAAGCCACTGATATTCTTCTGTTGGACGAACCGACGACATTCCTCGACATAAGCCATCAGATCGAAGTCCTTGATCTCCTGACTGATCTTAATCGGGAGCGAGGCACCACCGTCGTCATGGTGCTTCACGATCTCAATCTCGCCGCGCGCTACGCTGACTATCTGGTTGCAATGAGCAGCGGTCGAGTCCACGTCACGGGAGCCCCGGAGAAAGTCTTGACCGAAGAAAATGTCCGACAGGTTTTTGGCCTGGAGAGCCGCATCATCATCGACCCAACATCGGGACGCCCCGTCATGCTTCCGATCGGTCGAAACCACATGGTACCGAGCGTGAGTGCCAAGGAGACGGTGAAATGAACAACACCCAGGAATTCAAGGTCTGTGGCGTCGCTATTCCCAGGGACGCCGATCAGATGCTGAGCGAAATCTGCGAGCACTTTGTCGAACATGCGGATGTCAGGCGCACGGAGTATGGGGCGGTACTCACCAGCAAGCTTGGTTGCGCCGACATACGCATCGACGATCAGCGGCTATCCATCGAACTGACTTGCCCTTCACAACAGGCATTGCAGATGAGCCGCACGAGCATTGCCGAGCATCTATTCTATTTCGCGGGCGACGATGCGCTGGAGCTTTCCTGGTCGCAATCTGGTGCGCTTGCTCAGTTACCCAATATTCATGAGGTGACGGTTGTGTCGACCGAGGATGTCACGCCGCATATGCGCCGGGTCAAGTTCGCCTGTGCCGATGTCAGCCCGTTCATCGGCGGAGACATGCATGTTCGACTGCTTGTTCCGCCTAAAGGCCGCAACCCCGTATGGCCGGGCCTGCGCGAGGACGGTCGTGTTGCTTGGCCGCAGGGCGAAGACGCCTTGCTGGTGCGGGTCTACACGATCCGCGAGGTCGATATCAAACGCCGCGAGCTCTGGATCGATTTTCTACAGCACCCCGCCCTTGGCGTCGAAACGCCGGGCGCAGATTTCGCTCGCGATGCCCGGCCGGGCGACAAGGTGGCCTTGCTCGGGCCCGGAGGTGGCGCACTTCCCGAGGCCAGCGAGCTTCTAATGGTCGGTGACGAGAGTGCCCTGCCCGCTATCGCGCGAATCGTTGCCGAGATGCCGGCGAGTACACGAATTCGGGCGATTATCGAAATCTCAGACAAGGCAGAGGAACAACCTCTGCCATCTCCCGCTTCACTCGATGTCCGCTGGCTGCATCGCCGCGACTATCTGTCCGATGGCAGAAATATCCTGCGAGAAGAAGCTGAAGCAGCGATCGGTTCGATGACCGATGACACCTTCGTGTGGGTTGCATGCGAGAAGGAAGACATCCGCGCGATCAAGGCGCGACTTAAAGCTCTCCAGCACGACAAGAAGAATATGTACGTTGCCTGGTATTGGGCAGCCGGCAGCGATACTTCACGCTAATAACTCATTACCCTGGAACGCAAAACGCCCCTCAATGGATCGCATTGAGGGGCGTTTTGGTCAGATCAGAACCTCAGTAGTGGACGGACCGGCTGTCGATCGGCGTCGTCTTCGGCGGAGCAAACTTCGTCAGGTTGATACCTTCGACGGCCACACGATACTCCTCGATGCTCGGCGTGCGGCCGAGGATCGCGGAGAGAACCACCAGCGGAGTCGAAGCGAGCAGCGACTCGCCCTTCTTTTCCGCCGTATCTTCAACCACGCGGCCCTGGAAGAGACGGGTCGAGGTGGCGAGAACGGTGTCGCCCTTCTCGGCCTTTTCCTGGTTACCCATGCACAGGTTGCAGCCCGGGCGCTCGAGATAGAGGATGTTCTCGTACTCGGTGCGGTTCGATGTCTTCGGCTTGACATCGTCGAATTCGAAGCCCGAATACTTCTGGAGGATTTCCCAGTCACCTTCGGCCTTCAGCTCGTCGATGATGTTGTAGGTCGGCGCAGCGACGACGAGCGGTGCCTTGAACTCGACCTTGCCCTCGTTCTTCTCGATGTTTTTCAGCATCTGGGCGACGATCTTCATGTCGCCCTTATGCACCATGCAGGAGCCCACGAAGCCGAGGTCCACCTTCTTGGTGCCGCCATAGTAGGAGACCGGACGGATCGTGTCGTGGGTGTAGCGGCGCGAGACGTCGGCATTGTTGACGTCGGGGTCGGCGATCATCGGCTCGTCAATCAGGTCGAGGTCGACGACGACTTCGGCGAAATACTTCGCATTATCGTCAGGCGTCAGCGCCGGCTTTTCGCCCGAACGGATCTCTGCGATGCGGCGATCGGCCTTGGCGATCAGACCCTTCAGCGTCTGAGCCTCATTGTCCATGCCCTTGTCGATCATGATCTGCATGCGCGACTTGGCGATCTCCAAGCTCTCGATCAGCGTCTCGTCTTCCGAGATGCAGATGGAAGCCTTGGCCTTCATCTCGGCTGTCCAGTCGGTGAAGGTGAAAGCCTGGTCGGCGAGCAGCGTGCCGATATGGACTTCGATGATGCGGCCCTGGAAGACGTTGTCGCCGTGCTGCTTGAGCATCTGCGCCTGGGTGGCGTGAACCACGTCGCGGAAGTCCATGTAGGGCTGCATCGTGCCCTTGAAAGTGACCTTGACCGACTGCGGAATCGGCATGGTGGCTTCGCCGGTGGCGAGCGCCAGCGCGACAGTGCCCGAGTCGGCACCGAAGGCCACGCCCTTCGACATACGGGTGTGGCTGTCGCCGCCGATGATGATGTCCCAGTCGTCGACGGTAATGTCGTTCAGCACCTTGTGGATGACGTCGGTCATCGCGTGGTAGCTGCCCTTCGGGTCGCGGGCGGTGATGACGCCGAAGTTGTTCATGAAGGACATGAGCTTCGGAATGTTGGCCTGAGCCTTTTTGTCCCAGACCGATGCCGTGTGGCAACCGGACTGGTAGGCGCCGTCGACAAGCGGCGAAATGACGGTGGCCGCCATCGCTTCCAGTTCCTGCGCGGTCATCAGGCCTGTCGTGTCCTGCGAGCCGACGATGTTCACTTTGACGCGCACGTCGGAGCCGGCATGCAGCACCTTGCCGGGTGTCACGCCGACTGCGTTGCGGTTGAAGATCTTTTCGACCGCCGTCAGGCCCTGGCCCTCAATGGCGATTTCCTTGTTGGGAGCGAAAACCGGGGTGGCTTCGACACCGAGCGTCTGGGCGGCGAAGGTCTGGAGCTTCTTGCCGAAGACGATGGCGTAGGACGAGCCGGCCTTCATGAACTCCATCTTCTGCGGCGTGAAGGAAGACGCGACATCGACCAGCTCGTTGCCGGCCTCGTCGCGCAGCTTCTTGTTCTTCGCGTCGATCTTCAACACAGTGCCGGTTTCGACCGAAAACTTCTGGTCAAGGATCGGGTTACCTTCGTTGTTGAGGATCGGCTTGCCGTTTTCGTCGAGCTTCTTCACCCAGTTCTTCAGGTTGAGGCCGATGCCGCCGGTGACGTCGACGGTGGTCGCGAAGATCGGCGAGATGCCGTTGGTGCCGGCGACGACTGGGGCGAAGTTGACGAAGGGAACGTAGGGGCTCGCCTGCTTGCCGGTCCACAGCGCCACGTTGTTGACGCCGGACATGCGCGAGGAACCAACGCCCATCGTGCCCTTTTCGGCGATCATCATGACCCGCTTGTCCGGGTGCTGCTGCTGAAGTGCTACGATCTCGGCCTGCGCCTCAGGCGTGATCATGCACTGGCCGTGCAACTGGCGGTCGGAGCGCGAGTGCGCCTGGTTGCCGGGCGAGAGAAGGTCGGTCGAGATATCGCCTTCGGCGGCGATGAAGGTCACGACCTTGATCTCGTCTTCGACATCAGGAAGCTTGGTGAAGAATTCGGCCTTGGCGTAGCTCTCGAGAACGTCCTTGGCGACGGCATTGCCGGCCTTGTAGGCATCGCGCAGGCGGAACATGTCGGCGTCGTAGAGGAAAACCTGGGTCTTCAGCACGTCGCCGGCCTGACAGGCAATTTCGGCATCGTTGCCGAGCGCTACGTCGAGCAAAACCTGGACCGACGGACCGCCTTTCATGTGCGACAGCAGCTCGAGGGCGAATTTCGGGGTGATTTCGGGGACGTCGGTCTCGCCGAGGATGATCTTCTTGAGGAAGGCAGCCTTGACGCCGGCGGCACTCGTCGTGCCAGGGAGCGTGTTGTAGATGAAGAATTTCAAAGCATCGGCGCGGTGCTCGCTGCCGGTATCCTCGATCAGGGCAGTGATTTCGCCGGTCAGAGCGCCGTCATCGATCGGCTTGGGGGCGAGCCCTTGAGTTTCTCTGCTTTTGATTTCGGCCAGGTATTCCAAGTACAGGTTCATCGCAATCCCAACGTCATGGTGTGTGGGGCGCCGACGCGCAGCGCCACCGAACGGCAGTGTTCATCAGCCGAGGTCTTACAGCTTTCGTGCGTGTCAACCAAGGCCATCCGTGCAGATACCGCACTTCAACAAAAAAAATATTACTTTCGGTAGACGAACACGCGATTTTGACGGCGCACCAGCAACTCTCCAAACCATGCTTCGCAAGGACATCGACTGACGATGTGCACGCGATCGACATCCGTATTTCCAATTTTTCAGAGGGTTGGAGCGCAGTCGTTAACCGTCTTTTCAACACTGTGAACGATTGTGGCAGCGTAACTTCAACCGGGTGAACATGATGTCCACTACTCCATCACAGCATGGCCAGCCGCCCCATATGGCGGAAAATGCGCTGTTGCCGCCACGGCTTCGTTCCGCCGGCTTCCACATTGGCTTCCAATCCATTCATCCGTCGACCTTCGCGCGACTGCCGGCGGTATCGGGCTAGTCGTTCCATTTCGTGCTTAAACTTCCGGGAACGACGGAACGCGCGATATCGCGGACGACGGTTCCCGCCTATTTCATTGGGAAAATCATATGCAGGAAGACAATCGGAACCCGCAGGGCATTGCTGCTCTGGCGGAGCAGCTTGCGGTTCTCGGAAACGCCAACCGGCTCGCGATCCTGACCAATCTCGCCGAAGGCGAGATTCAGGTCAACGTGCTCGCCAAGAAACTCGGCCTCGGCCAATCGGCGCTCTCGCAACACCTCGCCATCCTGCGGGCCTGCGAATTTGTCTCGACGCGGCGCGCCTCGCAATCGGTGTTCTACTCGATACAGCCACGTTCGATCGCCGCAGCATTGGCGAGCGCCCGGGACTTGCTCATTGGCGCCGGTGGTGGTGAAGGGGAACGCGCGGTCCGACAGCGCCCGTAGGAGTGAGGTGCAGAGAGCGCGCTCCAGGCAACCTTCGGTGCGCGCAGGGCCACACGGCATTTGCCCCATCGCCTCCGGAGCAATTCGCACGCAATCCGGTTGGAGGTCTGGCCTCCGGCATCAACATCATGCCTGCAAAGCGCGGCGCACGTCACGAAATCGTCACGCGGCTCTGCCATGCGTTCCGGCTGTATTGTAGTTTCATTACCCGGGTTCCTAATGACATCCTCTCCCATAGCCGCGCGCCTTTCGCCAAACGCCTCCCCTCGCCTGATCACTCTCGCATCGACGGTGGTAAAGGCCGGCGAAACGGCCAGACGGTCGCTGCAGCGCCGGCGTATTAGCGATGTGGTGTCAAAGGGGCCGCGTGATTACCAGACGGAGATCGACGTTGCCGTCGAGCGGATCATCGTGGCGGACATGATCGCGGCATTCCCCACCTACTCGATCAAGGGCGAAGAGGATGTCGGCAACCGGGTGGTCGGAACGGATGCGCCGATCATCTACATCGACCCGATCGACGGGACGACCAACTTCGCCTGGGGTATCCCGCATTTCGGCATGACGATTGCGATCGCCGAAAGCGGACAGATCGTTGCTGGCGTGGTCTATGATCCGATGCTTGACGAGCTCTTCAGTGCCGAACTTGGTGGTGGCGCCTATCTCAACGGCGAGCGCATTTCCTGCATCGACAACTCCGATATCGAAAACGTCGTCGTGGGCGCCGGCCTGCCCGTTCCCGGTCAGGTCAAGGCGGTTTCAACGGACGTCTATTTCGACGCGCTGAAAAGATTGATGGGCAGCACAGCCGGCGTACGGCGAGCGGGCTCGGCGGCACTGTCGATCGCATATGTTGCAAGCGGCCGTCTGGACGGTTTCTTTGAAGATGGCTTGTCGCCACATGACTATGGGGCAGCTGCACTGTTGGTGAGCGAGGCCGGTGGCACAATCTCGGCCTTCAAGGGCGGCCCGGTGACGGCGAATGGGGATATCCTCGCTGCCAACACTGCGCTGCACCCTTGGCTCGTCAAAGGGTTTGAAGGCACGTGAGCCCGCTGCTGCTCTTCCGCCCCCGTTTTGCTATTGTACATTAGCCTCAACGCAACAGTAACAGGCCGCAATCGTCACGACCTTGGGTATTGACCACGCCAAGCGACAACTTCAAGAGTGCCTCCCTGAGATTCAATTCAAGCTGCGGGCTGCTCAAATGTCTTCCGAGGTCAAATCCAATCGCGATGATCTTCTTGCGCGCGTGGGTGACATTTTCTATGCCAACGGCACCTACCTTGTCGGCATGGCGGAACTGATCAAGCATCTCCGAACGACGAGAGTGACCTTCTATCGGCATTTCTCCAGCAAGGAAGACATGATCGTCGCCTATTTGCAGCAGCGCGATGCGGCGGTGCGCGACCAGCTTGCGCAGGTTGTGGGGGACCGAAAAGGAGCACAGGCGGCGCTCGATATCTTTTCGAACCTCGAGCAGAAGACCAGCGCAGAGAATTTCCGCGGCTGCGCTTTCTTCCTGGCAGCGATCGAAAACCCGCAATCCGCCAAAATCCAGAACGCGGCGCGCAGCCATAAGGATTTTCTGAAGAGCTTTTTCCTCAGCCTGATGCGGCAGCCCGACGAGGCCCTAGCCGAGCAGCTACTGCTCCTCTACGAGGGCGCGCTGGCAAGCTCGGCCCTCCGGCGTGGGGCCGGTGCGGCCGCGACCGCCAGGTCGATCGCGGCCCACCTCATGGCGGACGCCTGAAAGGTCAGACCGATAGCACGTCGATGAGGCCATCATCCTCATTGTAGCGGATCGTCGTGCCGTAGGCCTTGCTCATCTCCGCCATGTCGGCGGCGATTTCTCGCGCGAGCTCCACGGATGCGCAGGCCGGCAGGCCCCGTTCCGACGGCCGCCTTCTGTTGAGGTCGAGATCGAGGGCCACAAGGCGCACGCTCACATCGCCATCGACAATATCGAGCAGTGCGATGCAGGATTTCGAGAAGCGCGCATCGCCATAAAAGCCGATCGGCTCGCCAGCGGCATTGCGCGCACGTGACATGTGAAGATGCGACGGCAGCGCGTCCTTCGGGAAGCCGTAAGCCTCATACATCTCCGGTGTCATCTTCTGCATGCCGGCCTCGAACTCCATCAGCAAGCTGCCGAGTGAATAGAAGATCGGTTTGCCCTTGTAGAATTCAATGCCTCGCAGCATGTGCGGGCCATGGCCGATGACAGCCGTCGCACCGGCATCGATGGCGCGGCGGGCAAAATCCTCCAGGAACGGCGCCGGGCGCGGTGAATACCAGTTCTCTTCCGTCCCTTCATGCGCATGCAGGCTTAGCAGCACGATTTCCGCCCGGTTGGCAGCATCGCGGACGTTTTCGAGGATAGCGCTGGCATCCTTCTCGTTGGCGTAATAGCGGATATGCGCATTCGAGCCGCGCTCGAACTGCAGCGATCCTTCGAACACGGAGCCGAAAGGCAGGCGATCCGGCCCCGGGTCCGCCATCACCTCGACATTCATCACTTCCTTGCGGCCGCCGGCAATCCCGAGCATTTCATCGATGCGCCGCAGTTGTTGGAACTCGGTTTCCGGAAGCACATAGGCGCGGCCCCAGCGCAAAGGATTGAGTCCGGCGCGCGCCGGTATCCCGGTGCCCGCCGTGCTGGCGGCAAACTCGGTCGAGCGGGTGGTTCCCGTCGAGATCAGGGCGATGCGGCCATGGCTCGTGTCGAGGAAATGCGGCAGCCGCGCCTCTTCGAGGCTCCGGCCGATACCGCTGTGGATGATGCCGCGCTCCTCGCAGGCCTCGATCGTATCGATGACGCCCTGCGGGCCGAAATCGCCAGTGTGGTTATTGGCGAAGGAGAGCAGGTTGATGCCGATCGATGTCAGCTCGTCCACGGCCTCGATGCCGACGGCGGTCATGAAGCGGCGGGGCGCCGGCGCCGTGGTGCGGGCGGGGCAGATGAACTCCGCATTGACGAAGGCGGCATCGCATTCGCCGAGATATTCGAGCAGTTTTTCATCGAGGCGACCGGCGAGATTTCCGCCGGAAAACAGTGCGTCACCACCAGCAACAACACGCATGCAACATTCTCCTGATCCGCCGGACGTGCGCCGGCCCGACAAAAAACAACTTGACTACTGCAACCTGAGGCGAAGCCGTCCAGAAAATATTCCAAATTGCGGCCTGCAAATGGAAAACTGTTCCTTCGGCAAGAACCGATTCATGGCATAAGTAGCGTCGATAGAACGATCGTTCTACCATCTGGTTAGAACGATCAGTCGAATTGCGCAATGGGGCTTACATCATGTCATCAAAGACCGGCTGGACCGAAGACCGGCCGCCCGTTATCGCCTGCAACCTGGACGCCGACCAGGCCGAAAAGCTGAGCGCTCACATAAGCCGGCCGAAGGTGCTTACCTATTGCGATACGGCACAAGCATGGGATGTGCCGAAGGATGCAGACTTCCTCTTCACTTTCTTTCGCGGCTGGGCTGCAGCACCTCTCCAAAGGCCCGATGGCTGGCCGTTCAATCTGAAATGGGTGCAGATCGCCTCGGCAGGTATCGATGCATTTCCCGACTGGGTTTTCGAGGCTCCGCTGGTCACCACCGGCCGCGGCATCTCGGCCGAGGCGATCGCCGAATATGTCGTCGCAACTATCTTCGGCCATGAAAAGCAGATGTTCGACGGACTGCTTGCGCGCTCCGCCGACGAATGGACGAAGCGCACGCTCGGCCTCGTCTCAGGAAAATCGGTGGGCATCTATGGTTACGGCGCGATCGGCCGCCGGGCTGCTGAAAAGCTGAACGCGCTCGGCATGACGGTTTCCGCCGTCAAGCGCGAGGCGCCGCAGGAAGCCGGTAACGTCACCTTCTTCGCATCGCTCAACGAGATGGTCGGCTCGGTGGATCACCTCGTTTTGGCGGTGCCGCTAACGCAGGCCACCCGGCGTTCCGTCAACGCAGAGATTTTTGCCGCCGCCAAGCCCGGGTTGCATGTCATCAATATCTGCCGTGGCGAAGTGCTCGATGACGAGGCCCTTCTTGCGGCACTCGATAGCGGCCAGGTGTCGGCCGCAACGCTCGATGTGACCGCGCCCGAGCCGCTGCCTGCAGGTCACGTCTTCTACACCAATCCGAAAATTCGACTGACGCCGCATATCTCCTGGTCGTCGGAAGACAATATAGAGCGCATCGCCGCTAAGCTGCATGGCAATCTCGACCGCTATCTAGCTGGAGAGACGCTTACCGATGTCGTCATTGCCGGGCGCGGATACTGACGTCGCAGGCGGGGAGGAATGAGTTTGCAAATTGACACGACCAATGGCCGGCGCGACAACACGCATATCCCGCTCGGTATCTTCCTGATCGCGATCGGGCTCGGCGCCTTGTGGGTCGCGCGCGACTATGACACTGGCACCTTCACCAGCATGGGACCGGGCTTCTTCCCGAAGGGCATTTCGGGCTGCATGATCCTCATGGGCATTCTCGTCGTCCTGCTTCGCGGCAAGGATCTGCCTGAGGTGGAAGAGGACGGGCAAGAGGCGCCGACGGCAGTCGCTCGGTTGCGCATCATCGGCTTGGTCACCGCCTCCATCCTGGTGTTTGCCGCGACGCTGTCGCCGCTCGGCCTGCCGGTCGCGACCTTCTTTATGGTGACGATCGCCGGCTTCAGCCATCGCGGCTCGCAGCCGCTGACGATCCTTGCAACGGCAATCGTTCTCGCCGCATTCGCCACCGGGCTTTTTGCCTGGCTGCTCGGCCTGCAGATACCAGTGCTGCCGGAGGCCTTGCGATGATCGGCGGCGTGGATGTTTTCGGCGGTATCGCCCTTGGTCTCAGCGTCGCGCTGACGCCGACCAACATGTTCTTCTGCCTCGCCGGCTGCCTGATCGGCACGCTGGTGGGCGTTCTTCCGGGTCTCGGCCCAACGGCGACGATCGCCATACTCCTGCCGCTTACCTTCGGCCTGCCGCCGGAAACCGGCCTCATCACACTCGCGGGCATCTACTACGGCGCCCAGTATGGCGGCTCGACCACATCGATCCTGCTGCGCCTGCCGGGTGAAGCTTCATCGGTCGTGACGGCGCTCGACGGCCACGCGATGACACGCAACGGGCGCGGAGGCGCGGCGCTCACCGTTGCGGCTGTCGCCTCGTTTTTCGCCGGCACCATCGCCACCTTCTTCATGGCTGCCTTCGCCCCCATCCTTTCGGCCGCCGTGCTGAAATTCGGCGCACCTGAGTATTTCATGCTGATGTTCCTTGGGCTGATCACCTCCGTGGTGCTTGCGCAAGGATCGGTGCTACGCGCCATCGCCATGATCTTTCTCGGACTGCTGCTCGGCCTTGCCGGCACCGACATCAATTCGGGCCAGTATCGCTATGACTTCGGCTTTATGGAACTTTTGAACGGCGTTCCCTTCGTGCCGCTCGTTGTCGGTCTTTTCGGCGTCGCAGATATTCTGGTGACGCTGGAAAACGCGGTGCGGGACGAGAAGCCGCCGACGCTCAACCCGATCAGCAGCCTGTGGCCAACCCGCGAGGAAACCAAGCGTGCGACGCCCGCCACCATTCGCGGCACGCTGATCGGCCTGTTTCTCGGACTGCTTCCCGGCGGCGGCGCCCTGCTCTCGTCCTTTATGGCCTATACGGCGGAAAAGCGTGTTTCCAAGACACCGCAGAAGTTCGGCACCGGCATGGTCGAAGGCGTTGCGGCACCCGAGGCCGCCAACAATTCCGGCGCACAGACCGCCTTCCTGCCATTGTTGACGCTGGGCATTCCCTCCAACGCCATCATGGCGCTGATGGTCGGCGCGATGATGGTTCATGGAATCGTTCCGGGCCCTCGCATCATGACCAGCCAGCCGGAGTTGTTCTGGGGCCTGATCGCCAGCATGTGGGTCGGGAATCTGATGCTGCTGGTCATCAACCTGCCGCTCGTCGGCATCTGGGTGCAGCTCCTGAAGATCCGCTACCAGTTCCTGTTTCCGACCATTCTCACCGTCAGTATCGTCGGTATCTACGGCGTCGAGTTCACGACCTTCGACGTCTACCTGACCGCCATCTTCGGCGTGCTCGGATACTTCCTCAACAAGTGGCGCTGCGAACCCGCGCCGCTCATTCTCGCCTTCGTGCTCGGGCCGATGATGGAGGAATATTTCCGCCGTTCAATGCTGGTGGCGCGCGGCGACCTGATGATCTTCGTCAACCACCCGATCAGCCTCGCAATGCTTGTGGCCACGGCTTTGCTCCTGCTCAGCATCTGCTTCCCCTTTATCCAGAAATTCCGGCAAAAGGCGTTTGCCGAGTGACGCGCAAAGGATATCACGACATGACCTTCAACCCGACCCGCCGCGGCTTCCTCTCCGCTGCATCACTCCTCTCGGCAAGCGCGCTTTTCGGCCTTCCGGCCCTCGCCGAAGAGTTCCCGACGAAGAAGATCGATTACATCGTGCCCTATAATGCCGGCGGCATGAGCGACAACATCTCCCGCCTGCTCGGCGAGAAGCTGACGGCGCTGACCGGACAGCAGGTGATCAACGATTACAAGCCGGGCGCCGGCGGCGCGATCGGCGCGAGTTACTTCATGACCACGCCGGCCGACGGCTACACGCTGCTGCAATCCACCAACAGCTTCTACGGCATCATTCCGCTGGTGACCAAGGTTCAGTACAAGCCGCTCGACGATCTGGTTCCGCTGGTGCTGGTTGGCGATGCGCCGATGGTGATTGCGGTCAATCCCGCCGTTGCCGCCAACACGCTCGGTGAGCTCATCGCCTACGCAAAGGCCAATCCCGGCGCGCTGGCCTACGGCACGTCGGGCAAGGGTACCGTCGGCCATCTGAGCGGTGTCTGGCTTTCCAACAAGGGCGGTATCGAGCTGCTGCACATCCCCTATAACGGCGCGCCGGCGGCACTCCAGGCCGTACTCGCCAACGAAGCACAGATCTTCATCGGCCCGGAAGCCGCCGAGCATATCGCCTCCGGCACACTGAAGGGCATCGCGGTTCTCGGCGACACCCGCTGGCAGCAACTGCCTGACCTTCCCACCACGGCTGAAGCCGGTATTAGCGGCTGGGCGCCGCGCAGCTGGCACACAGTCTCTATCCAGGCGAAGGCTCCCGACGCGGTCAAGACCCGCCTCAACAGCCTGATCAACAGCATTCTTGAGCAGCCTGACGTGCGCCAGCGCGTGACGAGCTTCGGCCTCATCCCCGGTATCGAGACCCTCGAACAGGTTCGCCAGCGCGCAAAGGACGACAACGAGCAATTCGGCATCCTGATCCGCGACGCCGGTCTAGCACTCGCGCAGTAAATATCCGCCAACGGCGACAACACCATCCAGAGGACATCAAATGACAAAGACCATCGATTACTTCTTCGGCGTCGGCTCGCCCTGGGCCTTCATCGGCCTTGCTCCCTTTGCGGAACTCGCTGCGAAGCAGAATGCCGTGATCAAGCCCTATGTCATTCCCTTGATCGAGGACAATGGCGCGATCTACTCGCGCAATCGGCCGCAAGCCCGCCGCGCCTATTGGATGAAGGACCTGAAGCGTTGGGCGGCCCTGCGCGGCAAGGTTTTGAACTTCGAAAATCGCGGAGCACTCTCCGACCCGACGTCGGCCGGCTTCATGCTGATCGCCGCGATCGAGAACGGCCAAGACTGGCTGAAGCTCGCGAGCGCGCTACAGGAAGCCTTCTGGACCGGCGGCGAGGATATTGGCAACGCCGCCGTTCGGCGCGCGATCGCCGACGCGGCGGGCTTCGACGGCGCGGCATTGGATGAACAGGGTGCGAGCGAGGCCGTCCAATCGGTCTGGAAGGCCAATTACGAAACCGCCAAGGCAGGCGGTGTCTTCGGCCTGCCGACCTACCGCTACGAGGACGAGCTCTACTGGGGACAAGACAGCCTTCCCTTCCTCGAGCGTCACCTCAAGGGCGAAAAGCTGGTCGCCTGACCTGATACCAGGCCGGGCTTCGTAACGGGGCCCGGCTTGTTTGTTTCGAGACTATTTCCGCGGAGTTGATCATGTCCCCCACCCTTCCGCCGTCGCTCGGCGAAACACTGCTGCAGCTTTTCGGCGACCGCTTCTCGACGGCGCAGGCGCTTCGCGAACAGCACGGACGGGGCGAATCCCACCACACGCCGGCGATCCCGGATGCCGTGGTGTTTGCTGAGAGCACGGAAGAAGTGGCGCAAACCGTTCGGCTTTGCGCAGCAGAGGGCGTGCCAGTCATCGCGTTCGGGGCCGGAACGTCGCTTGAGGGTCATCTAACGGCAGTGCGCGGCGGCGTTTCGATCGATCTCTCGCGCATGGCCAATATCTCCCGCGTCAGCGCGGATGATCTCGATTGCGCGGTCGAGGCCGGCGTCACCCGCGAACAACTGAACACCCATCTGCGCGACATTGGACTTTTCTTCCCAATCGATCCCGGCGCCAATGCCTCGATCGGCGGCATGGCCGCGACACGCGCGTCCGGCACCAATGCGGTGCGCTACGGCACGATGCGCGAGAACGTGCTGTCGCTGACCGTCGTGCTTCCCAACGGCCAGATCATCCGCACCGGCGGCCGGGCCCGCAAATCGTCTGCGGGCTATGACCTGACGCGGCTCTTCGTCGGCTCCGAGGGCACGCTCGGCATCATCACAGAAGTGACGCTGCGGCTCTACGGCATTCCCGAAACCATCTCGGCCGCACTCTGCTCATTCGAGACCGTCGAGCAGGCGGTCGCCGCCGCGATCGCGGTGGTGCAGCTCGGCATACCCGTCGCCCGCATGGAACTCATGGACCGTGGACTGATCCAGGCGGTGAACGCCTATTCCAGCCTCTCGCTCAAGATCAAGGACACGCTGGCCTTCGAGTTTCACGGCTCGCCCGCCAGCGTTCAAGAACAGGTCGAGATGGTCGCGGCCATCGTCAAGGACAGTGGCGGCCGGGATTTCGAGTGGGCCAACGCGCCCGAGGATCGCAACCGCCTCTGGAAGGCGCGCCACAACGCGTTTTACGCCGTCGTGTCGCAGCGCCCGAACGCCAAAGGCTGGTCGTCCGATGTCTGCGTGCCGGTGTCGGAACTCAGCGGCTGCATCGTCAAGACGCGCGAACTGCTCAAGAGCTGCAGCGTGCCCGCCGCCATTCTCGGCCATGTGGGAGATGGCAACTATCACGTCGTCTTCGCGGTCGATCCGGACAACCGCTCCGAACTCGAGGAGGTCGCGACAATCAACAAAAAAATGGTCCGATACGCAATTTCCGTTGGCGGAACGTCGACCGGTGAACACGGTGTCGGCTCAGGCAAGATCGCTTATATGCGCGAGGAACACGGCGATGCCGTCGACCTGATGGCCGTCATCAAGAGCGCCATCGATCCCCAGAACATCATGAACCCCGGAAAGATCCTTCCGCAGTAAGTTAAGCATTTTCCTCAACCGGCCGCGATGGCGAGGGCGTTTCAACATGAATGCGTTTAAACCTCACAGCTCTCACTGGGGCGCGTTTTCCGGCCGAATGGCCGATGGCCGGCTAGAGATAAAGCCTCATCCTGATGATCCGCATCCGTCGCCGCTGCTGGGCAATCTGGCAGCGATTGCCGATAGTCCGGTGCGCATCAGGCGGCCGGCAGTCCGCCGGGGCTGGCTTGAGGGCAGGCCCGGCCACGCGCAAAGGCGTGGTGCCGACGATTATGTCGAAGTCAGCTGGTCGGAGGCGGCGGATCTCGTCGCAGCGGAATTGACGCGGGTTTACGAAAGCTTTGGCCCAAGCGCCGTCTTCGGCGGTTCCTACGGGTGGGCGAGCGCCGGCCGTTTCCATCATGCCCAGAGCCAGATCCATCGCTTCCTCAACGTGCTCGGCGGCTACGTGCGTTCCGTGAACACCTACAGTTCCGGTGCGGCGATGGTGATCATCCCGCACGTGCTCGGCCCCTATGACAGCTTCGATCGCAAGAGCGTCACCTGGGATGCGATCGAGCGTAGCAGCGAGCTGGTCGTCGCCTTCGGCGGCATGGCGATCAAGAACGCCGATGTGCACGGCGGCGGCATCAGTAACCATGTCGTGCTGCCGAAACTGAAAGGAGCAAGCGCCCGCGGTGCGCGTTTCGTGCTGGTCAGCCCCTTGGCCGATGACTTTCCAGCCGAGGTGAATGCCGAGTGGATGCCTGTCGTTCCCGGCACCGACGTGGCCTTGATGCTGGGCCTCGCCCATGTGCTTGCCAGCGAAAGCCTGCACGATTCCCAGTTTCTCGACCGCTATACCGTCGGATACGACCGCTTCGAAGACTATCTCCTCGGCCGCGCGGACGGCACGCCGAAGACAGCGGAATGGGCTGCGTCGATCTGTGGCCTTGGCGCTAGCGCAATCCAAGACCTCGCGCGCGCCATGGCGCGGTCCAGGACATTGATCACCGTCAGCCATTCGCTGCAACGCGCCGACTTCGGCGAGCAACCGGTGTGGATGGGGATCGTGCTTGCGGCCATGCTCGGGCAGATCGGGCTGGATGGTTGCGGCTATTCCTATTCGCTCGGCGCCCTCGGCAATATCGGCAAGAAGCTTCTCGCCGTGCCGCTGCCGACGCTCAACCAGTTCAAGAACCCGGTGCCAGATTTCATTCCCTGCGCGCGGATCGCGGACATGCTGCTCGGCCCCGGCGAAGCGTTTCACTATAACGGCCAGGCTCTTCGCTATCCCGATATCCGCCTTGTCTACTGGGCGGGCGGCAATCCGTTTCATCATCATCAGGATATCAACCGGCTGCGCGCAGCGTTCCGGCGGCCGGAGACGATCATCGTGCATGAATCGGCCTGGACCTCGACGGCCCGACATGCCGACATCGTGCTGCCGGCAACCACGACGCTCGAGCGCGACGACATCGGCGCTGCGGATCGCGACCAGCTGATGATCGCGATGAAGCGCCTGATCGAGCCGGTCGACGAAGCCAGGGACGACTACGAGATTTTTGCCGAGATCGCCCAGCGGCTCGGCAAGTTCGAGCTTTTCACAGAAAACCGCACGAGCCGCGAATGGCTTGCATTTCTGTTCGAGACGACGCGCCACGCGCTCGCCGCCGGCGGCCACGAGGCGCCGGATTTCGAGACATTCTGGGAGCGGGGCGAGTTGCGCCTCCCAATCAAGCCGGATGATGGCGGCCCGGCGAACGGGTTCCGGCATGATCCGGACGCCTCTCCGCTGCAGACGCCGTCGGGAAAGATCGAGATCTTCTCCGAGAGGGTCGCGCGCTTCGGCTACGACGATTGCGGCGGCCATCCGCAATGGTATCCGCCAGATTCAAGAGGAGAGGCCGGGGACGAAACCCGCTACCCCCTGCACCTGATCTGCAATCAGCCCTACCAGCGCCTGCACAGCCAGCTGGATTACGGCGCCTTCAGCCGCTCGACGAAGATCGACGGTCGCGAACCGATCCGGATCAATCCCGCCGATGCGGCCGCGCGCGGGATTTCGGACGGCGATATCGTCAGGCTGTTCAACGAGCGCGGCAGTTGCCTTGCCGCCGCCATCCTCAGCGACGACGTGCGGCCGGGCGTGATGCAGCTGGCAACGGGCGCATGGTTCGAGCCCGCCGATCCTGAAGCGGAAACCACCATGTGCATTCACGGAAACCCCAATATCCTGACGCGCGACATCGGTACGTCGGAGCTCGCGCAGGGCTCGACCGGGCAGATCACGCGGGTTGAACTTGAGCGCTTCACCGGCCCGTTACCGCCGGTGCGGATCTTCGAGCCGATGCGCTTCGTGGCGCGCGAAGACGATGCCTCAATCAGGGCCGCGCTCAACAATCGGGCGTGAGGTCCGCTCTTGGAAAACGCCCTGAAACACCAATCCATACAGCATCCGAAATACCGGCAAATTAATCTACTAAGTCCATAGAAAAAGAATAACTAGTCTTTCTCCAGCGGGATGCGCTGCTAGGCTGTCCGTCATGAACTTAGAGCCGAAACGAGGGAGCTTTTAATGACCGACACAAAGACCAGAACGCACGGTCCGCGCGCGATGTGCTCCACCATGCCGGCCCGATAACACCGGGCTTTCCGCCCGCGCCTATCGCCCACGCACCCTTACAAGTCGCGGCACTCAGCCGAGGCCTCGCGCCCGCGCGTCTCCGCGACCCGACGCATCACCAAGATATCACTCCATCATCTGGATCACCCATGACCGAACGTTCCTCCTTGCTTTCCCTCTCCCGACGCCGTCTGTTGATCACCACATCCGTGGCCGCAGGTGCGGCACTCGTTGCCTCGGCAACTCGTTTCGCGCAGGCCGCCGACGCTCCGCGCGAGGGTGGCGACATCACCTTTCTGATCGATTCCCTCGGCGACACCTGGATCCCGAACAACAGCGCGATCTCCAGCTTTCAGGGCCATATCTGGGGCCACGTCACCGACAAGCTGCTCTACGTCGACCAGGAGGGCAAGGTCAGCCCTTGGCTGGTGGAGCGCTGGGAGCAGAATGACAAGGCCACCGAATTCACGCTTCATCTGAAGAGCGGCGTGACCTTCTCGGACGGAGCGCCGCTCGATGCGGCAGGCGTCGTCGCCAACCTCGATATCTGGTATGCGGGCCGCAAGAACGAAGGCATCAATCCGATCGGCCTCTTCCCCAAGACCTACGATCATGCCGAGGCCGTCGATACCAGCACGGTGAAGGTCTTCTTCAAAAAGCCGACGCTCGGCTTCATACCGACGCTCGGCTATCACGGATCGATCCTGATCTCTCCCAAGAGCATCGCGCTGCCGGCAGCTGAGCAGGCCGACCTCAGCAAGACGGCCGGCAGCGGCCCGTTTGTGGTGGAAAGCTGGAAAGAGGGCGACCACGTCACGCTGGTCAAGCGCAAGGACTACAACTGGGGACCGGAAGCCGTCGGCCACACCGGCCCCGCTTTCCTCGATTCCATCACCTACAAGCTGGTGTCGGAGCCATCCCTCAGGGTCGCCTCTGTCCAATCCGGCCAGGCCGATATCGCCTACAACGCCTCTCCCCAAGAGCTGAAGTCGCTGAAGGACGAAGGTTTCACCATCGCCACGCCGCGCTATCTCGGCTTCGTCAATGGCTGGGCGGTCAACACCAAGCTGGCACCCTATGACGACGTCAAGGTTCGCCAGGCCCTGCAGGCCGGCATCAACCGCCAGGAAATCATCGACACCGTCTATACGCCGGACTGGAAGCTGGCAACGTCCTTCATCCAGAGCAACGTGCCCGGCGCAACCGACCACAGCGATCAGTTGAGCTACGACCCTGAGAAGGCCGAAAAGCTGCTCGACGAAGCCGGTTGGGCAAAAGGCGCCGACGGCATTCGCAGCAAGGACGGCAAGCCGCTGGTGCTGACCATCCACTCCAACCCCTACCTCGCCACCTCCAAGTCGGTCGACGAGCTGATCGCCCAGCAACTCGGCAAGATCGGCTGGAAGGTTGCGATCCGGGCCTATGACGTCGTGACCTTCGGCGAAAAGGTGAAGTTCGGCGGCGCAGCCGTCCCGACCTACGAGGTGACGCGCAGCTTCATCGACGCCGGCACGGTGGCCAGTATCCTGACGAACGCGAACAACGGCGAGAACTGGTTCGCGCTCGACGACCGTGACGCGAAGCTCAACGACCTGCGCGACAAGATCGCCGGCGCCGGTTCCATCGACGAGCGCAAGCCGCTCCTCGACGACCTGCAGCAATATGTTCTTGACCAGGGCTATTTCATCCCGCGCACGCAGATCGTCCAGCGCATCTACGTGCAGTCGCCCAAGCTGAAGGGCGAGGTCTACAACGGCGTCGCCTATGCCAGCTACTACACGGCCTCGCTCGTCGGCTGACGAGCGATACACCTGAAACATGTGAGGCATCGGCATGAACAATGTCTACCTAACCTACGCCGCAAAACGGCTCGGCCAGGCTGCCGTCGTCATCCTGCTGGCCTATGTGTTCACCTTCGTAGTCGTCAGCATCCTGCCTGGCGACCCGATCACCAGCGTCTTGCGCAACCCGCAAAACGGCTTCAGCGAAGAAGAAATCGCCGAGATCATCGCCGCGCAGGGCCTGGACAAACCTGTCATCGTGCAGCTGTGGAACGCGCTTTCCGGCTTCCTGACTGGCGATCTCGGTATATCGATGCGCTCCAACAGGCCGGTCGTCACCCTGATCAGCGAGGTGCTGCCCTCGACGCTCATCCTGGCAGCCGCCGGCCTTGCGGTCGCATTGGTGATCGCCACGGCGGTCGCCTACGGCACCCGCTTCGTGCCCAAGCGGCTCGGACAGGGGCTGTTGCGCGGCTTTCCGTCGCTCTTTCTATCCGTACCAAATTTCGTCATCGGTCTGGTGCTGATCCACGTCTTCGGTTTCCAGCTCGGCCTCTTCAGGGTGATCAACCCCGACAGCGCGTGGGCGACCTTCTTTGCCGCCGTCGCACTTGGCATTCCCGTCTCCGCGCAGATCGCCGAAGTTCTGATCGCCAATCTCGACAAGGAAGCCGAGCAGGAATACGCAGCCGTTGCCCGCAGCCGGGGCATCGGTCAGATGCGCCTATTCGTCCGGCATCTCCTCAAGCCCGCCTCGCTGCCCGTCGTCACGGTCGTCGCGCTGACCATCGGCGAGTTGCTTGGCGGCTCGCTGATCACCGAGACCGTGTTCGGACGCACCGGCGTCGGCAGCCTTGTGCAGCGATCGGTGAGCACGCAGGACTTGCCGGTTCTGCAGGCGATCGTCTCGCTCGGCGCCGTCGTCTTCGTGCTCGTCAATCTGATTGCCGATCTCCTCTACCCGCTGCTCGATCCTCGCGTGAAACTCCTCGGGACCGCGAAGCGTCGCCCGACAACGGCCGATGACAGCGCGCTCGACACGACAACGGCGGTGCATCCATGAGCCTCGTATCCAACCTCTCCCTCTCGAACGCAGGCTCCGGCCGGCTCGCCGCTCTGCGCCTCCCTGCCACCGTCCTGCTGTCATTGGCGATCATCGCGATCGTTGTCGGATGGTCGATCGTGCCGCAGCTATTCACCAGCCATAGCCCTGTTGTCGGCGTTCCCGCCGACAAACTGCTGGGCCCGAGCTTCGCGCATTGGTTCGGCACGGATCATCTCGGCCGCGATGTCTATGCCCGCGTCGTCTTCGGCACCGCATCGTCGGTCTCCAGCGCGCTCGTCGCCGTCGTCATCGGCGTAGTGGCCGGCGGGTTAATCGGGCTGGTCGCCGGCTTTCTCGGCGGATGGGTCGATATCGTTTTCGCACGTCTGGTCGACGTACTGCTCTCCATTCCCAAGTTTCTGCTGGCGGTCATCGTGGTGACGGCCATCGGCTTCGAGACGATCAACGCCGCCATCGCGACCGGCGTCTCGGCTGTCGCCTTCTTCGCGCGCGTCACGCGCTCGGAGGTCATCAAGACCCGGCAGTCGACCTTCGTCGAGGCCTCGTTCCTGTCGGGCGGTTCGCGCTGGTACATCCTCTTGCGCCATGTGCTCCCGAACGCCTCGCGCTCGGTATTGCCGCTCGCCGTGCTGCAATTCGGTGAGTCGATCCTCGTCATCGCCAGCCTTGCCTTCCTTGGCTACGGCGACCCGCCGCCAGCCTCCGATTGGGGCCTGCTGATCTCGATCGGCAAGGATTATCTCAAATGGCCCTGGCTCGTTTATGCACCCGCTTTCGTCACGATCGCGACCGTCCTCTCTGTGAACAGGATCAGCCGATGGCTTCGCAAAACAGACTGAACACCGCGTTCATCACCCACCAGGATGCCGTTGTCGCGACCAGCGCGGCACCGCTCCTGTCCGTCGAAAATCTCTCGGTGTCCTATGGACGCCAGGAGGTGGTTCATGGCGTCGATTTCGAACTCGGACAAGGCAAGAGCCTCGCGCTAATTGGCGAATCCGGATCGGGCAAATCGACGATCGCGCGCGCCGTGTTGCGGCTGCTGCCGAGTGGCGGCGCGGCAAACGGGAAGATCATGTTCGGCGGCAAGGACATACTGGCGCAATCCGAGCGTCAGTTCCGGCCGCTTCGCGGACGCAAGATCGGCTTTGTGCCGCAGGATCCGGGCAACGCGCTCAATCCCGTTCGCACCATCGGCGCGCAGGCAATGGAGGCGGCGGCGCTCACCGACGAGCCCAATGCGGCGATCCGCAAGGCGCTCATCCTTGAAACCTTCGCGCAGGTCGGGCTCGACAATCCTGCGCGCGTCTACGAATCCTACCCGCACCAGCTTTCCGGCGGCATGCTGCAGCGAGTGCTGATCGGCCTCGCCGTGCTGCCCCGCCCCACGCTTCTCGTCGCCGACGAGCCGACCTCGGCGCTCGACGTCACCATCCAGAAACGGATCCTCGACCTGCTGTCGCACCTGCAGCACGAGCTCGACATCAGCCTTCTCCTCATCACCCACGACCTGGCGATAGCCGCCGAGCGCGCGGATGCGCTGGTCGTGCTGAAGAACGGCACCGTGCAGGAAGTCGGCCGGACACCGACGGTCTTCGCCGCGCCGGCATCCGACTATGCCCGCAAGCTGCATGCCGATGTTCCGGCGCTCAACCCGAACCGCTACGCCAGACTTCGCGATCCTGGCCTCGCTCTTCTCAAGGACCGTAGCCGGGCGCCGAAGATCACCGTCGGCGGCGTGACGAAGCGGTTCACGGTCGACGGCAAGACGCTGACGGCGGTGGACGACATCTCCTTTGAGGTCCCCGCTGGAACCACTCATGCGCTGGTCGGCGAATCCGGTTCCGGCAAGACAACCACCATCCGCCTGCTGCTTGGACTGGAAGAACCCGACAGCGGCGCGATCACCGTCGCCGGCGAAACGGTGACCGGCCAAAGCCGAACCGCGTTGCGCTCCGTGTGGCGCCACCTGCAGCTCGTCTACCAGAACCCGTTCACGTCGCTCGACCCGAGCTGGAAGGTCGAACACCTCGTTCGCGAGCCGCTCGACAGGTTCAAGATCGGCACGCCTCGGGAGCGCGACCTTCGCGTTCGCGAGGCCATGGCCGATGTCGGGCTCGGCGAGCATCTGCTGGGTCGCAAGCCGGGCGCGCTGTCCGGCGGCCAGCGCCAGCGCGTGGCAATTGCCAGGTCGTTGGTGCTCAGACCCGATGTCATCGTGCTCGACGAACCTACCTCCGCACTCGATGTCAGCGTCCAGGCCGATATCGTCGAGGTGCTGCTGTTGCTGCAGGCAAAACTCGGCCTGACCTATGTGTTCGTCTCGCACGATCTGGCCCTGGTCCGCCAGCTCGCGCACTCCGTCTCGGTCATGCGCCAGGGCCGCATCGTCGAGCATGGAACGGTCGCTGAGATCTTCGGGGCGCCGAAGGATCCCTACACCGCGTCCCTGCTGGAATCGATCCCCGCGGGGATCGCCGAAGCCGCCCCCGCGCCGAGCGGCAAGCTCCGGCCAGTCAAGCGTCAGGAGCAAATCGCATGACCATCGCCGCATCCGTCGACACCGTGCCGGTGGGCTTCCGGCCGAAGCAACGACTGGGTTTCAATACCCGCGTGTCGTTCAGTGACGACACCGGCCCGGCGCAAGGCCTGAGGGATGGTATCGAACTATTCAGGCAGGCCGAGGCGCTCGGCTACCAATCGGGCTGGGCCTATCAGCGGCACTTCGACCACTATCTGTCCTCGCCACTTCCCTTCTTCGCCGCCGCCGGCCAGCACACCAGCCGCATCACGCTGGGATCAGCGGTGATCCCGCTGCGCTATCAGGACCCGATCCTCCTTGCCGAAGCCGCCGGCACCACCGATCTCCTGATCGGCGGACGGCTGGAGCTCGCGATATCGACCGGCGCGACTGCGGCCTTCGACGCCGTGTTCGGGACCACCGACACCGATGCGCGCACGGAAGCCAAGCGCCGCCAGGCCCGGTTTCTCGCGGCGATCTCAGGTGAGGTCCTTCATACCGTGACCGAGCCCGGCCAGGGTGCCCCTGAAGGCGCCGAACTGCGGGTGACGCCGCACAGCCCGACGTTGCGCGCGCGTATCCGCCAGGGCTCGGCGAGCCTGAGCTCGGCCACACAGGCGGCGGAGCTCGGCATCGGCCTGATCTCGGGAACCGTGCTGCACGACCTCGACGAGGGCGAGACCTTCGGCCAGTACCAGGCCCGGATCATCGAAGCCTACCGGTCGACCTGGCGCAGGCTCTGGAAAGCCGAACCGCCTCCGGTCGCCGTCGCAGCCTCGATCCTTGTCGGCACGAGCGCCGCCCTCCGCGAGAAATACGCCGCCTACGATCTCGAACGGCGAACCAAAGGCATTGCCGCATCGCGCCCCAACGGCGCGCTCGCGCCGCCCACGCAATCCGCCGATCTCAGGATCTCACCGGTGTTTCAAGGCTCGCCCGACGAGGTGATCGACGCAGTATTCAACGACCCGGGCCTTGCGGCCGCCGACGAAGTGGTGCTGTTCCTGCCGCCCGCCTTCGACCTCAGCGACAACGTCAGGCTGTTGAGCGACCTTTCCCGCACGGTTGCGCCAGCGCTTGGCTGGACGCCCGGTTTCTAGCCTCAGGCAGAGCAGACATCGCGACCATGGCCTTCACTCAAAGCCGCACGGCAGCAAAATATTCTATGTTTTCTATAGAAATAGAAATGCCTCTCTTCATTATCAATTCGCCACTGCGTAACGTCCAAGCACTCGCCGCCACCATCAAGGAGCTCTCATGACCGCGGAATTCATCAGCGTAAGCTTTCCAAACGCGTCGAACGACCTGAACCCGCTGCCGGATGCTCCCGTCGACCCGCTTTTTTTGGAACGCTACGCACGCGCCCTTGACGACTACGGCTTCAACTACACGCTCATTCCCTACTCCTCGTCCTCCTTCGATCCCTTCACGCTCGGCGCCACGGTGCTGGCGCATACCAAGAACATCAAGATCATCGTCGCGCTGAGGCCGAACACGGTCTACCCGACCGTGGCGGCAAAATCGCTCGCGACGCTCGACCAGCTGAGCGGCGGCCGCGTGGTCGTCCACTTCATTGCCGGCGGCAGCGACGACGAACAGGCCCGCGAAGGCGACTTCCTCAACAAGGAGGAGCGCTATGAGCGCCAGGAAGAATATATCCGCATCCTGCGCCTCGCCTGGACATCGAAGGAGCCCTTCGACTTTGACGGGAAATACTATCAGTTCAAGCAATTCCGCAGCGCCGTTCGCCCCACCAATGGTCTCATCCCGATCTCGCTCGGCGGCTCGTCGGACGCGGCCTATCGCATCGGCGGCTCGCTCTGCGATATCTTCGGGCTCTGGGGCGAGCCGCTCAAGGAAACGAAGCAACAGATCGAGCGGATCTACGCGGAAGCCGCGAAGGCCGGCCGCACGGATCGTCCGCGCATCTGGGTCACCTTCCGCCCGATCGTCGCCGAGACCGACGAACTCGCCTGGGAGAAAGCTCACAAGGTTCTCGATCAGTTGACCGCCAACCGCCAGAAAGGCCTGGCGCGCGCGCCGATCAACGCCGCACCGCCAGCCAACGTGGGCTCGCAGCGCCTGCTCGATATCGCAGCTCGCGGCGACGTGCATGACCGCGCGCTCTGGTATCCGACGGTGACCGCCACCAACGCAAGCGGCGCGACCACCGCGCTCGTGGGTTCGCCGCGCACCATCGCGGATTCGATCCTAGACTATATCGACCTCGGCGCCGACCTGATCTCCATCCGAGGCTATGACAATTTCAACGACGCGGTCGACTACGGGCGCTACATCCTGCCGCTGGTGCGCGAGGGCATCCGCGAACGGGATAACGCCAAGAAGAACGCCGCATGATGCATGCAGTCCGGCCGCAGCGCCGGACCGTAGCTCTCTCTCAGCGTCCGCCTGAAAAGCATCCTCACGAGATATTGAGGATGCTCCCCGACAGCCAGAAGGCCTCAGCATGCCCTATAGCCAGATCGCCCTTGATGACACTGTTCGGCTCCTTGCGGAAGCCGCACCCGAAGCCGATCAGACAGGCCAGTTTCCCTGGGCCGGCATCCGCGTTGTCCACCAAGCAGGCTTACTCGAGAGTACGGTTTCCAACCGCTACGGCGGCAAGGGCGGTACGCTGAGCGATGCTGCCCATATCCTCGCGGCCCTCGGCCGGGGCGATCCATCGGTGGCGCTGATCAGCGCCATGACAATCTTCAACCATCTCGGCCAGGCGACCAAGAGCCACTGGCCTGACGATCTCTATCGGCGCCTGCTGGCCGAGGCGAAGGAGCGTCCGCTGCTCCTCAATGCCGCGCGCGTCGAGCCGGAACTGGGCTCACCCGCCCGTGGCGGTCTTCCCGCCACCGTGGCGCGCCGCACGCCAAACGGCTGGTCGATCACCGGCCGCAAGCGTTTTGTGACGGGCGCGCATGGCCTCAGCCATTTCCTCGTCTGGGCGCATACGGACGAACTTTCTGCCCGCGTCGGGACATTCGTCGTGCCGAACGGCCTGCCGGGGATCCGCGTCATCGAGAACTGGAAGAGCCTCGGCATGCGCGCGACGGGCTCGCATGACGTCGAATATGTCGATGTCGAGGTCCCCGCGGAAAACGCGCTGGAATTGGTTGACCCCTCGGTCGCCCAGCAGGACAATCGCGCGCACGCCGCGATGAACCTTGCGCTGACCGCGATCTACCTCGGCGCCGCGGAAGCCGCGCAATCGGCATTCACCCGCTTCGCCCATGAACGCATTCCCTCCAACCTCGGCCACCCGATCGCGCGGACGGAGAGGTTCGTCACGCTTTCGGGCGAAATCGACCTTCTCGTTTCCGGCGCCCGCGAGATCATCTTCAGCGCGCTCGCATCGACGGATGGTGCTGCCGAAAGACTGATCCGGGCCCGCCTGATCGCCGGCCGCCAGTTGCGTGAGGCGGTGCAGCTCGCTGTGCGCGGCCTTGGAAACCCCGGCCTCAATGCCGATCTCGGCATCGAGCGGCATTTCAGGGACGTTCAGTCGGTGCTGGTGCATGCGCCGCAGGAGGACACGTCGATCTTGATGCTGGGCCGCGCCGCCTATCAGAAATGGAACGCCGAGGAGGCCGCTCGCATCGAGCGCTCCCCGGTCATACCGGTGCTCAAGACGGCATAGCGAGAAGGCCGCACGGCATCTCGATATCCTCTTGCACCTGAAACATCTGTATGTGCGAACCGGCCTTTCAGACCAGTCGCACCCCTCGAATAAGCGGGAAGGCCCGTGAAAGGAACTTTGATGAGCAACGATCTTATTGTCGGCTTCTCGGGCAATATCACCCGCCCCTCCAGCACCAAGCGCTTCGTTGAAAGCGTGACGGCGTCGCTCGCCGAGCGTGCGGGTCTCGATCATGTAGTGTTCGATGTCGAGGATTTCGGCCCGGCGCTGGCGACTGCACGCTCGATCGCCGACCTCGATACGAAAGCCCAGACGGTGATCCGCACGATCATCGAGGCAGACGCCCTCGTGATCGGCTCACCGACCTACAAGGGAAGCTATACCGGCCTGTTCAAGCATGTGATCGACCTGCTCGATCCGGCCGATCTGCGCGGCAAGCCGATCATTCTGACCGCAACCGGCGGCGGCGACCGGCACGCGTTGATGGTCGAGCATCAGCTCCGCCCGCTATTCGCCTTCTTCGAGGCGTTTGTCGTTCCGACCGCCGTCTATGCGTCGAGCCGGGATTTCACCGACGGCGCCCCCTCGCCCGCGATCACTGGCCGCGTTGAACAGGCGCTGATCCAAGCCACCGCGCTGGTGCGCAGCCGCTCCGCCCCCTCGGCAATCGCCGCGGAATAGTCGAGCGTTACCGCATCTGGCGATGCGCTTCTTCGAGATATCAAGGCAGAGCCAGAGGCGGGACTAGGCATGGCGGGACATAGGAAATACGTGGTCGGCATCACCGACCACATGTTCGGCACGCCTGACCTCGAAGCGAAACTGTTCGGCGACGCGGTCGAGATCGACTACTTCGCGACCACCGATGAAACGGCGTTTTCGCCGGAGCGCCTTGCCCGCCTGGACGCGCTGATGGTCTGGGGCGCGCGGCTCGGGGCCGGGAGCATCGCCCATCTGGCGCGCTGCAAGGGCGTGGTGCGCTATGGCGTCGGCTATGAGAAGATCGATCTTCCGGCGCTTTCGGCAGCCGGCATCCCGTTTGCGAACAATCCCGATTACGGCACCGAGGAAGTAGCCGACCACGCCGTCGCGATGATGCTCTCGCTGCACCGTCGGCTCTGGGAACACGATGCCCGCGCTCGCGGCTACACGTCCGGCTGGCAAGTTCACAGCCTGAAACCGCTACCGCGCTCCAACCGTGCGACAGTCGGCGTCATCGGCGTCGGGCGGATCGGCACGGCGGTCGTCAATCGCCTCAAGCCGTTCGGCTTCCGCATCCTGGGCTACGATCCCGGCCAGCCGCGCGGCCATGAAAAGGCGATCGGCTACGAGCGCTTCGACCGGATGGACGAACTCCTTGCCGAGGCCGATATCGTGACAATTCACTGCCCTGTTAACGCCGAGACGCGCGGTTTTCTGGACGCGGAGACGCTGTCGCGGCTGAAGCCTGGGGCGATCCTCGTCAACACTGCGCGCGGCGAGCTGCTCGATGATCTCGACGCGCTTGAGACCGCGCTGCGAACCCGCCATCTGGCGGCAGCTGCGATCGATACGCTGGCCGAGGAGCCGCCACAAAACCATTCGCTTCTTTCGGCCTGGCGCAACAGGGAAGATTGGCTCGCGGGGCGTCTGGTGATCACCCCGCACAACGCCTTCTACTCCGATCACGCCGCAATCGAGATGCGCCACAACGCGGCGGTGACGGTGAAGATCCTGCTGGAGCAAGGGCATCTTAGAAATCGGGTAGAGGCTTGACGCTTCTTGGTTGGGAAGAGCGCGGGCTCTATTCATCCGCCCTTCTTTGATCGGCAAGCGAGATCTCATCGATCCAGTTGTCGAGCGCGGCAGCGGCGGCATGCCCTTGGGTAACGATCTCGGGCACCAGGTCGATATCCGGCAGACTGCCCAGGCCGAGCGGGCCCATGGCAAACAACCCATGAAAGCGCTGCGGTCCCGAGGCCGCGCGGCCGCAGCGATCGACGAGAATACCAAGATCGACCTCGTCACGTTTTGCAAGGCCGGCGCGCAACACAGAGCGATAGAGCGGAGAATCAAGATCCGTTGGCCGCGACCGGCAATCGACAGCCCTGCTGGCATAAAGCACCTCAGGGCCAGCCGGTCCTGAAAAAAGCACCCCATTCGTCGCGATGCGTTCGACCTTGCCCTTGCGCAGAGTGATAGCACCATCTGCGATGGCCTGATGAAGTCGCTCAAAATGCTCAGGCGGCAGACGGTTACGATGGCTATCATATATTGCGCGCACATGGCGCTTGAAGCGGCCTCGCTCCTCCTCGCTCAGCTCTTGCCACAGATCATGAGCCCGCAGCCTGAAGCCATTCATGATGCCCTGCCAGCCAGTTCCATCGGCATTGGCAGCCTCCGCCGCCCGACGCAGGTGCCTGAAGGCACCGCGAAGCGTGCGGGGAAATGGCTCATCGGACACGATCGGCACCACGGCCGAGCGGGCATGTGATTGCGGCAGGAAACCTGAAGCCGATATCAACGTTACGTGTCCTGCCTGACCGTCTGCCAACAGGCGAAGGCCCCGATCGACCGCACGGACACCGGCACCGATCACGACGACATTATCACCACCGGGGTCTACCTGCCCTCCCGTCGGATTCTCACGCAACCCATAGCCCGTAGCGAGAAAGACCGCATCGAAACGGGCGCTCTGCCGGTCGCCAAACGAAAGCGAAAATCCCAGTTCCCCGCTATGATCCAAGCTCGTCACGATCTCGGGACAGATCTGCACGACGACGTCGGTCCTATTTTGCAGCACTTCGGAGAAGCGCTGATGCACATACAGGGAAAACAGCTCCCCAGGCACGAAAGATTGATCCAGTCCCGCCCCCTCATCGTCGGCGCCATCTCCAAGCGTCTGCTCGGCCTCGAGCCATCTACTGAAGTCGTCGCGAACCACCGGATCGACGGACAGGTCGCGAACCCGGCTGTTGAGTAACGTCGTTGCCGATTGGCTTACGCCCCTGCTGAGATCAACCGTCTGTTGCGGGTCATACATGACAAGATGGAATGGCCTTTTGACCGTCCTCAGCAGCGCAATGGCCGTCAAAATGCCGGTGAAGCCGCGGCCGACGATCGCGACCTTGAACAGCGAACGTGTCTGCAGATTTCGCGTTTGTCTCGAAAAACTGGAGGGGAGCTGTGTCATGCGTCAGTTCCTTTCCTGCATTGGTCCGGCAGCATACACCGGCAAATTTACTCGGATCGGGCTAGGGCATATCGTCTACCAAAAGCATAGAAATTATGATTGTGAAGGCAAGCTCTTTTTGAGAGGCCGCGATTGGGGCAAATGCGGCAACGGGCGCAGGGCGGCTTCCCAGTCCTTAGCGACGCACAATCAGCGACGCCAAAGAAATGACTTTTCTCGCCTCGGATAGTTTATGGATTTAATGTTCTTTTCTTTCGCTCGCCGATCTTTCATCCATAGTGATCTCAGCCTGGGAGAGCACGAGATGGACAGAATACCTCATGCAACGGGTCGAATTAGCCAGCTGACTGCCCGACTGGCAAGCGAAGAAGAAGCGATCGCAACAGCAAACCAGTTCGCCTGCCGCTATCGGGAAATGGCGTCGGCGTCCGATAAGTGTCGGCATCCGAGCGGCAGTGAATCCGACGCGCTATCGCAATCCGGCCTGCTAGCAATTACCGTTCCTCCGGAATATGGCGGCATCGATATATCCAACGCGGTTCTCGCGAAGATCACCTCGATCCTTTCGCAAGCTGATGCGCGGATTGGCCGGATCGTGGAGAACCATTTTTACATTCTTGAGACGCTGAGAACCGACGGGACGCAGGAACAGAAGCGCTACTTCTTCGCACGTGCCCTTGCCGGTGACAGGTTCGCCAGTGTCCCGTCGGAGCGCGGTTCAAAGACCCCCGCCAATGAAGATATCACAATTACCCGAGATGGGTTGGGCTATCGCGTCAACGGTTGCGGAGGCGAGATCGCAAGCGCGGCGTTTGCGGATTGGATTGCTATCGTCGCGCTGAACGAAGAGGACAGGTTGACCATTGCGTTTGTCCAACATGGAACAGAAGAAACGGGCACTGCAAGCGGCGCGGCGGTTTTGGACCATGTCTACATCCATGCGGACGCCGTCGTCGCGCACTACAAGAGTTTTGAGCGGCCAACGACGTTGGGCGCATTGGGTCAGGTCCTTGAGGCTAGCGTCGATCTCGGTATCGCTCGAAGGAGCTTCTCGCAGGTCATCGAGAGCACCAAAATGCACTCCCGATCATCGGTTCATGGCGGCACCCATGAGAGTTCGGGAGACGCTCGGTCCATCACCCGCATCGGAGCGCTGGCGGTCCGGCTGGAGGCCGTAACTGCCCTGATCGAGAGCGCAGGCCTGAAGGTCGATATCGCACAGATCGAGACGACCGAGGAAAACGTGACGGCTGCCGCGCTGGCTGCGGGCGCCGCCAAAATTCTCACGTCGGAGATTGCCATAGACGCCGCTGAAGCCCTGGTCGAACTCGCCGCAGCGTCCGCCGCCGATGCCGGCCTCACTCGGCTCCGTCAGGAGACCGGCATCCGCGCACAGCTAGATCCCGCGCACAGAAGATATCACGCCGCCCTCGGCCAATATCATCTCAACGGCATCACACCGCCGAGCAGCGGTTTGGGCCTATAGAGTGACGTGACGATAGACTGACATCGGGCAAGAGAATGCTCTTTGTCCTGCTATCGCGTGCCTCCTGCTCCTGAGCGCCGCACAATTGCGCGGCGCTGTGGGTTTGTGGCCCTGCATGCTGGGCAACCGACTTCAGCCGGCAACCTTGGTCATTCGGTGAAGCGCGAAATCAGCGAAGTAGTCGCCAGCGCCAAGCGACTGGAAACGCCGCATCGCGGCGCCCTGCATATGAGCGCGCCACGTTTCTTCGCTCTCCCAGCTCTCCACAAAAATGCGAACGCGTCCGTCATCGAGCGACTGGTGCAGTTCGTATCTTAGGCAGCCGTCCTCGACCAACGTCTCGGCAACAAGCTTTTCCTGGGCTTCACCAAGAAGCGCCTCCTTGCCCGCTTTGGCGGTGGTGATGGCGATAATGGTCAATGGTTCGTTGGCCATCGATCGTCCTCAGGCGATGGTGTTCACGAGGCCGCCTTCGGCACGCAGCGCAGCGCCGTTCGTGGCCGATGAGCGAGGGCTGGCGAGATAGGCGACGAGGTTGGCCACCTCTTCGGCATCCACCATGCGCTGCAGGATCGAAGCGGTACGCGCGGTTGCGAAGAATTCGGCCTCGATTTGCTTGATCGGTGCAGACGGATCGCTGGCCTGGCTGCGCAGAAACGCCTCGATGCCTTCTGAACGCGTCGGCCCCGGCAGGACCGAGTTGACCGTGACGTTGGTGCCGCGCGTCAGCTGCGCCAATCCGCGCGAGATCGACAGCTGGGCAGTTTTGGTCGTTGCGTAGTGGATCATGTCTTGCGGAATGGCGAGGCCGGATTCGCTCGAGATGAAGATGATACGCCCCCAGTTGCGCTCCAGCATGCCGGGAAGATATGCCCGCGACAGACGTACACCGCTCATGACGTTGACGTCGAAGAGGTGGCTCCAATCGGCGTCGGTGATATCACCGAAGGCCTTGCTCTCGTAGATGCCGAGATTGTTGACAAGAATATCGACCGCAGGCGCCGCCTTGGCGATGATTTGAGCACCTTCGGCGCTGCTGGCATCGGCGAGCAATCCGCTCACGTCCGATTTGCCGGTTGCCCTAATGGCGGCGACCGCCGCGTCGAGCTTGGCGCCGTCGCGCCCGGTGATGATGACGCGCGCACCTTCCGCCGCGAGAGCACGGGCGATTTCAAGACCGATGCCGGCGGTGGCGCCGGTCACGAGTGCGGACTTTCCGGTAAGTTGCAGGTCCATTGCGGGGCTCCATGTGTTGTGTTGGTGAACACAATCTATGACTTCGCCGCCGAATGAACTATTGCTTTACGAGAACATGCACCTGTGAACAAGGATCATCAATGCCACGCGTCCTGATGGAGCGCTCCGGTGAAATGGAAGTGTTTGCGCGCGTTGTGCGCGATGGCGGCTTCTCCGCCGCTGCCCGCAATCTCGATCTCACTCCATCGGCGGTCAGCAAGTTGATCGCGCGTCTGGAGGCCCGGCTCGGCACGCGGCTCCTGTTGCGCACGACCCGCGCCTTGACCCTGACCGAGGAAGGCGAAGCCTATCACCATGCAGCGCTGAAAATTCTGCAGGAGCTTGACGATGCGGATCAGGAGGCCGCGGGCGGTGCGATGAGGGGGCGGCTCAGGATCAATGCGACCATTCCCTTCGGTACGATGTTCGTGGTGCCGGCCATACCGGATTTCATTGCCCGCAATCCCGATCTGATCGTCGATCTCAGCCTGACCGACAGCATCGTCGACATGGTGGCCGAACAGACCGACGTCGCCATCCGGATGGGCAATCTGCCAGACAGCGGATTGATCGCCCGCAAACTGGGACAAAGCCGACGCGTGGTCTGTGCCGCGCCAAGCTATCTCGAACGGCGCGGATATCCGGCAACGCCGGGGGATCTCGAACAGCACGACTGCCTGACATTCAATTTCCGGCGCGCGCGACCGTCATGGCCGTTTCGCGTTGCGGGACGCGAGGTCGGCCAGCCGGTAAAGGGCAGTATCGTGGTCAACAACGGCGAGACGATGAAACAGATGGTGCTCGCGGGCGCTGGCATCGCCCGCATTGGTCTGTTTCATGTGGCGGACGACATCAGGTCCGGACGCCTGGTGCCGCTGCTCGAGGAACACAATCCAGGAGACCTGGAATTGGTTCACGCGGTCTACGTGGGCGGCGGCCCGCTGCCCCACCGCGTCCGGGCCTTTATAGAGCACATGGTCGTCACCCTGGCCGGTTCGCCTCTGCTCCATGGAGAGGCGAACCGATGACCACAGCAAGGGGGGATGGCTCGTTCGACATGACATCGTAGATACAGGGCGATGCGAGGACCGCCGCGATCATGACCGCAAAGACAGCTATCTTCATTGTAATGTCTCCCTTGCCGTCCACTTAGACCAATGTCAGCTCGACGGCGATATTGCCGCGCGTTGCCTTCGAATAGGGGCATGTCTGGTGCGCATCGTCGACAATCGCGCGGGCGAGTTCGGGATCGATTCCCGGCAGGCTGATCGCCAGACGCGCTTGCAGGAAATAGGCGCCGTCGGTGGTTCCGAGATCAACCTCCGCGTTGACCGCCGTCTCGGCCGGAAGCCTGAGCTGGCGCTTGCCGGCGGCCTTGGTCATCGCGCCGATGAAGCAAGCCGACCAGCCGGCCGCAAACAGCTGCTCGGGATTCGTGCCCGGCTTGCCGCTGCCGGGAGGCGACAGGCGAATGTCGAGCTGTGCGTCGTCGCTGCGGGCAAATCCTTCGCGGCCGCCTGTGGTGTGGGTCTTGCCGGTGTAGAGAACGGTATCGATCTTGGTCATGGAACACTCCTTATGTTGCGTCGCCTTTTTTCATCGCTTGGGCGACGTTGGCTGACAGGGAGTTTTTTGATGCATCCGCGTATCCGGCATGTTTCGGAAAATGCCGGAAGTGTATCAGAACGTACGCAGCGGCTTCGCAGACATTCAGCCTTACAAAAAGCGCCCGATGATCGGCGAAGCGATCGGTTTTAGCGGAGCCGGATCTCCGCCGCCAGGCCGCCGTCCGTGCGGTTGTAGAGCCGAACCGAGCCGCCGATCGTTCCGGCAAGCTGCTGGGCGATCGCCAGTCCAAGCCCTGTCCCGCCTGTGTCGCGGTTGCGCGACGTCTCGACACGGAAGAAGGGCTGCATGGCGCTCTCAAGCATATCGTCGGGGATGCCCGGCCCGCGATCCAAAATGGTGACGACGACATCGCCCTCTCCGCTCCGCTCGACAGCGATGTCGGCGCTGCCAGCGAACTTGATGGCATTGTCGATAAAGTTCGTGAGAATTCGTCGCAGAGCATGCGGCTTCGTCGACACTGTACCTTGAACGACGCCGAGCACGGTTACGGCCTTTCCCGTATCCTGATAGTCGTAGGCAATGCTGTCGATGAAGGAAGAGAGATCAATGCGCGAACTCTTTTCGCCATTGCCATGCGAGCTTCTCGCATAGGCTATGCCGTCCTGCACCAGTCGCTCAATTTCGCGCAGGTCGTTGACGAGCTTGTCTCTCTCCGGCGTGTCGTCGGCCATATCGGCGCGCAGCCTCATGCGTGTGATGGGCGTCTGCAGGTCGTGCGAGATCGCCGCGAGGATCTGTACGCGCTCCTCCAGATAATGCCCGATACGGTCGCGCATCGCGTTGAAGGCGCGGGCAGCGTGCGCGACTTCGCTCGGCCCCCGCTCGCTCATCGGCTCGCCCTTTTGGGCCGGATCAAGCGTATCGGCGGCGGCGGCAAGCGCGCTTAGCGGGCGGATGGCCAGGCGCACGGCAAACCAGGTGCATATGACGAGAAGCGCCATCTGCGCGGCGAAGACATAGGGAAGCCATTCGGCCAGCGGCATGACGCCACGCGGCGTGACGTCAATCGTCAGCGGCGCACCATCAGACAACGTCAGATGGGCCTGGAGTCTCTTGCCGTCACCTGGGATGGATTCGACCTTGAGGGGAAACTTGCGACCCGCCGCTTCCTCTACCCGTTCCGCGATCTCGGCGCCCCGGCCGGACATGTCGGAAACGCCAGGCAAGCCGGGACCAAGAACGAGGCGATAATTGCCGCGGCTAAGGCGATCGACCCAATCGGCCCGCTCATTGGCAGGCAGACGGTCGATAACGGCGATCGAGGTCGCGAGATCGCTTTCCAGCGTGCCCAGCATGACGGCCTTGGCCGACATATAGCGTTCGGCAAACAGGATGCTGAACGACAGGCCATAGGCGATTGCCAGACCGGCAAACAGGATGAGAAAGAGCCGGGAGCGCAACGAGCCCGGCCACCAGCCGATGCGAGCGCGCGCCTCGCTCATGTCCTCGGCTCCGATATTTCAACCGGAACGGAGAAGACATAGCCTTCGGCGCGCACCGTCTTGATATAAGTCGGCTCGCGCGCATCGTCGCCCAGCCGCTGGCGCACGCGGCTCACCAGAAGATCGATCGAGCGGTCGAACAGCTCCGCATCGCGGCCCTGCGTGAGATTGAGCAGCTGGTCGCGGTTGAGGACGCGTTGAGGGTGATCGATGAAGACCCGGAGCAGCCGGTATTCGGCGCCGCTCAAGGCGATCTCTGTCCCCTCCTTGTCGAGCAGATGGCGGCCGACGGTATCGAGACGCCAGTCGCCAAAGGACAAGAGCTGACCGGCCTCGGTGATTTGGAGATTGGGCGGCAGCATGCGCGTCCGGCGCAACACCGCCTTGATGCGCGCCAGAAGCTCACGTGCTGCGAAGGGCTTCGGCAGATAGTCGTCTGCGCCCATCTCAAGGCCGATAATCCGGTCCATTTCGTCGTCGCGCGCCGTTAGCATCAAAACGGGTATGGCCTTGTGCTTTCCGGCCCTGAGTTCGCGACACAGCACCAAACCGTCGTCACCCGGCATCATCACGTCGAGCACGATCAGATCGACGGAGTTGCCTTCCAGAAAGCTGCGCATCTGGCGGCCATCGGCTGCGACGGTCGTGCGCAAGCCATTCTTCTTCAGGTAGCTCGATACGAGCTCGCGAATCTCACGATCGTCATCCACGATCAAAATATGGTCGATGTGCTCCATGTCTCGTCTTTCACACGATTCGCGGCCTTAAAGTCAGCTATTAGTTTCGCGTCGGCCACCGCGAGTAAAGGAGATTTCTCGCAGGTGGCCGATCGCTTTAGAACGAGGCCACGTCAATCACAGCCTTGGCAAACGCCTCGGGTGCTTCCTGCGGCAGATTGTGCCCGATGCCACCGGTTACGTTGCGATGCTCGTAATGGCCGGAGAACTTGGCCTTATAGGCGGACGGGTCGGGATGAGGCGCGCCATTGGCGTCACCTTCCATGGTGATAGCAGGCACGGTGATGACGGGCCCCATGGCCAGCTTCTTTTCATAGGCATCATACTTCGCTTCGCCTTCGACGATGCCGAGACGCCAGCGATAGTTATGGATGGTAATGTCGACGTGGTCGGGATTGTCGAATGCGGGAGCCGAACGGTCGAAGGTCGCGTCGTCGAACTTCCAGGTGGGGGACGCAGTTTGCCAGATCAGCCGCGCGAAATCGCGGGTATTGGCCGCATAGCCGGCGCGGCCACGCTCGGTGGCGAAATAAAACTGATACCACCAGGCAAGTTCGGCCTTGGGCGCGAGCGGCTTTTTGTTGATCTCCTGACTGCCGATCAGATAGCCGCTCACCGAAACCAGCGCCTTGCAACGCTCCGGCCAGAGGACTGCCATGATGTCGGCGGTACGCGCCCCCCAATCGTAGCCTGCCACAATCGCGCTCTCGATCTTGAGCGCATCCATCAGCGCGATCATGTCTGCTGCAAGCGCGGACTGCTGGCCGTTACGTGGCGTATCCTTGGAGAGGAATGTGGTGGTGCCGTAGCCGCGAAGGTAAGGGACGATGACGCGGTATCCAGCCTTGGCGAGGATCGGCGCGACGTCGACATAGCTGTAGATATCGTAAGGCCAGCCATGCAGGAGCAGAACGGCCGGACCGTTTGCCGGGCCGGCCTCGGCGTAGCCGATATCAAGCACACCTGCGTTGATCTGCTTCAGCGCTTCGAACGACTGGTGCCCACCAACCTTCTTTGCGGACGAGGTGGCCGCGGTCTGCGCGTTTGCCAGCGTTGTGGCGCCGAATTCGACGGCGGCGACGGTCATTGCGGCGATGCCGAAGAAGCGGCGGCGATCGAGGTTGATTAAATTGGTCATGGATCTCTCTCCTGTCCGTGCTGACTATGCTCACGATAAAGCCGGCGCCGTGTATCCCCGATGTGTCGCCGGCGGACCGTTATTGAATGCGACTGTAGCGGCGGCCCGTCTGGATACATTGCGATACAGTCGCCAAGCCCTTCCGCCGCCGATTGTTTCGCTCTGTAGCTCGGCCCGCGATCGCTACAGTTAGACACACTTCTCCTAGAGGCCAGACACATCCCGGATACGTCGTCACAACAGATTGCTGTCACTGCTGATCGAACCAGTGTCCGTTCAGCATCGCACCTGGTTTCAAAGGAAACGACGATGACGCTTCTTATCATTGCCTATCTCGGAGGGGCGCTGACCATTCTCAGCCCCTGCATCCTGCCCATTCTCCCCTTCGTCTTCGCTCGCGCCGGCCAGCCGTTTGTCCGCAGCACATTGCCGATGCTGATCGGCATGGCCGCCACCTTCGCGGTTGTGGCGTCGCTTGCGGCGGTGGGTGGCAGCTGGGCGATCCACGCCAATGAATACGGTCGGCTCACGGCACTCACTCTGCTCGCCGTCTTCGGCGTTAGCCTGCTCTCGCCGCGTGTCGCAAGCACGATCACGCAGCCGGTCGTGCATTTCGGCAACCGGCTGGTGAAGGCCTCGGGCAAGCCGGGCGCAGCGCCGACGGCATTGAGCTCGCTGATCCTTGGTATCGCGACCGGTCTCTTGTGGGCACCTTGCGCAGGTCCGATCCTCGGGCTCGTTCTGACGGGTGCAGCACTTCAGGGCGCAAATCTCGAAACGACCTTGCTGCTCAGCGCTTACGCAGCCGGTGCCGCGACCTCGCTTGCCGTTGCATTGCTTATCGGAGGCAAGGTGTTTGCCGGCATGAAGCAGTCGCTCGGTGTCAGCGAGCGCGTTCGCCAAATTCTAGGCGCAGCCGTTCTTGCTGGCGTCGCCGCAATCGCGCTCGGTGCCGATACCGGACTGCTTGCACGGCTCTCCTACGCCAGCACCACCTCCTTCGAACAGGCAGTCCTCGACCGCTTCAACGCAAAGCGCGATCTGCCCGCTCCCACCGAGGTCGCCAGCAACGGTGCAATGACCGCCGCCGCCGGCAATCTGGCGTTTCAGGCCAACCTGCCGATCGAAGGTATTGCGCCATCGCTTGACGGTGCCGTGGAGTGGCTGAACTCGCCACCGCTGAGTGCCGAACAGCTCCGCGGCAAGGTCGTTCTTGTCGATTTCTGGACCTACTCCTGCATCAACTGCATCCGCACCACGCCGTTCGTTCGCGCCTGGGCCGAGAAGTACAAGGATCAGGGCCTCGTCGTGATCGGCGTGCACGCCCCGGAGTTCGCCTTCGAGAAGAAGATCGACAATGTACGCAAGGCCGTCGCCGACGCCAAGATCTCCTACCCCGTCGCGATCGACAACGACTACAAGATCTGGCGCGCCTTCGAGAACAACTATTGGCCCGCCCACTACCTGATCGATGCCAAGGGCCAGATCCGCTACCACCACTTCGGTGAAGGCAATTATCGCCAGACTGAGCAGGCGATCCAGGACTTGATCCACGAAACCGGCAGCGCGAAAGTGGCCGCCAGCACGGTAACTCCGAATGCCAAGGGCGCGGGAGCAAGCCCGGACCTGAAGGATATTCGTTCCGGCGAGACCTACATCGGCTACGAGCAGGCCACCAACTTCGCCTCGCCGGAGGGTCTGCACGAAGACGCCAACAGAACCTACTCGGTCGGCGATCTTAGCCTCAACGAATGGGGGCTGTCGGGCGCATGGACGATCGGCCGCGAGCAGGCAACGCTCGAGCAGACGGATGGCGGCATTGCCTACCGGTTCAGTGCCCGTGATCTCCACCTTGTCCTCGGTCCGGATGCATCGGGAAAGCCTGTGCGCTTCCAGGTGACGATCGACGGAAAGGCGCCTGGTGTCGACCACGGGGCGGATACCGACGCCGATGGCAACGGCACGGTGACGTCAACCAGGCTCTATCAACTCGTCCGCCAGGCGGGCGACGTCGAGGCGCACAACTTCCAGATCCGCTTTCTCGATCCCGGCGTCGAAGCCTACGCCTTCACCTTCGGCTGAACCTACCCCTACCCGATCTTAAACATCGATCCAAAGGAGACTAACTCATGAACCGCCGTATTATCGCCACCCTCGCCCTTGCATTCGCCACCAGCGTTGTCGCCTACGCGGCCGAGGCCGCCGAGGTGAAGAACATCGTCATCGTCCACGGCGCGCTTGCCGATGGTTCCGGATGGCGCAAGGCAACCGATATCCTGGAGAATCGCGGCTTCAACGTCACGATCGTGCAGGAGCCGATCACCTCGCTTGCCGATGACGTTGCCGCGACCAACCGCGTGCTCGACCTCCAGGACGGCCCGACGCTGCTCGTCGGCCACAGCTATGGCGGCATGGTCATCACCGAGGCCGGTCGCAACGCACATGTCGCGGGCCTCGTCTATGTGGCGGCCTTCCAGCCGGACAAGGGCGAAAGCCTGCTGTCGCTGGCAAGCTCCAAGCCGGCTGGCGGCATGAACATCCGCGAGACGAAGGACGGGCAATATCTTTACCTTGACCCCGCTGCCTTCGCCAACGACTTCGCCGCCGACTTGCCGAAGAGCGAAGCTGCGTTCCTGGCAAAATCACAGGTCTTCGCGGCAAAGCAGGCCTTTGCCGCGAAGATCGGCGATGATCCGGCCTGGAAGTCGAAGAAGAGCTGGTCCGTGGTTGCGACAGACGACCGCTCGATCATTCCCGAGCTCGAGCGTGACATGGCAAAGCGCGCGGGAAGTACGGTGACGGAGATCAAGGCAAGCCACGCGGTCTTCGCCTCTCAGCCGGACAAGGTCGCGGCCGTGATCGAAGCCGCCGCACACGCGGCTTTGAGGTAATCTCCAGGTCTTAGTCAGTCATCCGGACGCGAAAGACGATGGAGGGGAGCGCTACGACAACACGCTCCCCTCTCCCGTTCATCTAACCACTCACGACAAGTTCACAGCCAAATCCCCTTGACGCGGCGGCTGCGAGGAATAGTAAGGGCACTACCCAATAACCGTCGGCGCCGCGCGCTTCTTCGCCTACGCCGACGTTTGCCTCGAAAGCCTCCTATGACACAAAGAACTTCGCACCGCGGACTGGTCGTTGTCGCGATCATGGCAAGCATGGCGATGATCGCCATCGAAGCGACGATCGTCTCGACGGCAATGCCGCAGATCGCAGCCCAGCTCGGCCAAATCAATCTCTACTCCTGGGTCTTTTCGTCCTTCCTTCTGACACAGACCGCGACGACCGTGATCTTCGGCAAGCTCGCCGATATCTACGGCCGCAAGCCGATGCTGCTGGTCGGCATCGCGCTGTTTATGCTGGCATCCATACTCGCCGGTTTCGCGTGGTCGATGCCTTCGATGATCGCGTTTCGCCTGCTGCAGGGGATCGGTGCCGGCGCCCTTCAACCAGTCGCGATGACCGTGGTGGCCGATCTTTTCCCGGGCAATCAGCGTGGCAAGGTCCAGGGATATCTGGCAAGCGTCTGGGCGCTGTCTGCCGTCGTCGGGCCGCTTCTTGGAAGTATCATCATTCACAACCTACCATGGGCCTGGATCTTCTGGATCAACATACCCGTGGGTCTTCTGGCGGCGCTGTGCTTCATTTTGTTCCTGCATGAAGAAAAGCGTCCGCGTGTCGTCTCCATTGACGTTGTCGGTGCCGCGCTCTTCGCAGTGTCGATTTCCGCGCTGATGATCGCGCTCACCGAGGTGGAGAACGGCCTCTCCAGCTATACCATTGCAGCCTTCGTCATCTTTCTATTCGCCATGGTCGCCTTCATCTGGCAGGAGCGCCGCGCAGAAGCGCCGATGGTCGCCCCCGATTTATGGCTCAGACGCCCGATCGCCTTCGCCAACTTGGCAGTTTTCTTCGCCAGCATGTCGATCATGGGTCTCACAACTTTTCTGCCGATGTACGTGCAAACGGTGCTCGACCGCTCGCCGCTTGTCGCCGGCTTCGCCTTGACCATGTTGCTTCTTGGCTGGCCCTGTGGCGCAACGATCGCATCACGTCAGTTCTCCCGCTTCGGTCTGCGACCGATCATGATCGTCGGGAGCCTGTTCATACCAGTCGGAACCTGCTTGCTCGTGCTATTGGCGCCGTCGAGTTCCCCGGTGCTTGCTGCTGCCGGCTCCCTGATCATGGGCTTTGGAATGGGCTTGATGAACATTGGCGCCCTCATCCTCACGCAGGAGAGCGTCGGCGCGTCCGATCGCGGTAGCGCTACTGCTTCCAACGTGTTTTCGCGCAATCTCGGCAGCACGCTTGGCGCCGCGGTCCTAGGTGCGGTTTTGACCTATGGTCTGGCGCACGCCAACAATGGGCAGGCGATCACGCCTGAGCAATTGCGGGCTTTGCTAAACGGTTCCGGCACGGTGCTTGGCGGCGGCGATGAGATCCGCCTGGCATTGCAACAGGCGCTGCACGCGACTTTCATGGTGATGATGCTTATTGCCGTCCTGATCGTGCCGGCATGCCTGCTGGTACCACAGCAGCAAGCACCGCAAGCTGAACCGAAGCGCGCCTGATTACCGACCACGCAAGACCGTCATTTCGGCGTGGTTGCTCAGCGCCTTTTCCGGCCAGCACACGATTGTTGGATCGGCCACTTCGCTGGCCGATTCAAGTTTTTCGCGACGTCTTGCTGCATTAGGGCGACAGCGTGATCAGAATTCTTCCCAGTCATTTTGCGCTGCGGCGACAGAGGCGTTCCCGCTCCTGAAGCTGGACGTCAAGCGCTGGGTCAAAGCCCGCGCCGGCGACGCCACGGGCCGCGAAGCTTCGGTCACGGAACCAAGCGACGCCTGTATGGGTCGGCGGCTGTGCTGATCAAGTGTGAACTGACCGAGCAATGTGTTCAGCGCACTGGCCTCCTTCGCCAGGCTGTGGCTGGCCGCATTCGTCTCTTCAACCATGGCTGCGTTCTGCTGCGTGCCCTGGTCCATGGTGTTGACCGCGGTGTTGATCTCCTGAATGCCTGTTGACTGCTCGCGCGCCGCTTCGACGATGGCCCTGACGTGCCTGGTGATCTCGGTCACCTCCGCTTCGATCTGCACGAGCGCCGTACCGGTTTCACCAACGAGATTGACGCCGGTGTTGACCTGGTTCTCGGAGGTCGTGATCAGGAGTTTGATCTCCTTGGCGGCCTTGGCAGATCGCTGCGCAAGTTCACGAACCTCCTGTGCGACGACTGCGAAACCCTTGCCGGCCTCGCCCGCGCGCGCCGCTTCAACACCTGCGTTCAGCGCAAGCAGGTTGGTCTGGAACGCGATATCATCGATTACGCCGATAATGTTGCTGATTTCGCTCGACGACTTGGCGATCTCGTTCATGGCGGCAACGGCATTGCGAACGACGCCGCCCGACTTCTCGGCGCCAGAGCGTGTGCGCTCGACAAGCACGCTTGCCTCTTCCGCCCGCTTGGTGGAATCGCGCACGGTCGTGGTGATCTGTTCCAGTGCCGCAGCAGTCTCTTCCAGCGACGCGGCCTGCTGTTCGGTGCGGCGAGCGAGATCGTCGGCGGCAGAGCGAATTTCGGCGGCACCGGAATTGATCACGCCCGCGTTCTTGCCCACCTCCTGAAGTGCTGCCTGCAACTTGTCGAGCGACACGTTGTAGCTGTTGCGAAGCGCATCAAGGTGATCCACGAACGGCTCGGAAATGCGGTACGAGACGTCACCGTTGGCAAGGCGGCTCAGACCAAGTGCAAGTGCTTCGACGGCCTGCCTGGTGTTGGCTGCATCCTGCTCCTTGGCGGCCTCGCGTGCACGACGCTCCTGTTCCGAAAGCGAACGTCCTTCATCTGCCTCGCGTTCAAGGCGCGAGCGCTCCAGTGCATTGTCGCGGAATACGGCAACGGCAGCAGCCATCTGGCCAACCTCGTCCTTGCGATCCAGCCCGGGCGTCTCGCTTGCCGTGTCACCAGCTGCCAGTGCCTTCATGCGTTCCCGCAGGTGATCGATCGGCACTGTTATGCCGCGCGCGGCAACGAAGAGGCCGAGAAAGACGATCGCGACCAGCGCGACACCCAGTGCCGACAGACCGGTTACGATCGTGTGGTTTGTCGTCGCCTGGAGATCAGCCGTGCCCTCTTCCATCATCTTGATCAGCTGGTCATTGCCACCGGCAAACAATGGGAGAATAGCCGTCAACCGAGTGCCGGCTTCGCGCATGACCACAACGGCTTCGTCGCGTTTTCCCGCTTTGACCAGAGTGATGGCTTGCTGTGCGAGTTCATCGAATGCAGAGATCGCGGTCAACATCTTCGCGGCAGGCTCTGCGCGCGATTCCACCAGACGACCGGTCGTTGCGACGCGCTCCTTCATCAAGACGAGATTGTCATTATAGATCTTGATCGATGATGCGAATTCCGGCGACGCGGGATCGTTGATCATCATCAGCCCTAGCTGGAAGCCAAGCTGCAACAGTCCACCAGTGGCTCGGGCATTGAGGGTCGCAGCCATGCTCTCGTGCGACAGGAAGCTCGCGTAGCGGCTGTCGGCATTTTTGAACTGCATGCTGACATAGGCAAGTCCGGCGATGGCGGTGACACCCATCAAGGCAATCACGGCGACAATTTTCGTGCGAATTCTAGTGTTTTGGAGAAGACTCATTGGGAGGCCTGAGGGGACGCCGGCATCGCCGTCTGTCATCGAAGCGCACAAAGCCGCGATACCGCAGCCGAGGCGTGACATAAGCATTTGCCGTTAGACGAAGGATCATGGCAGCGAAACTCCCACCCTCATGGCGAATAGCTCCTCCCAGACTGCCGATGCAAATTTGTCGTCCCTTTAGCTTACGAAAGCTTTAAAGATTTCATCTTTTTACGGTAACGCCCCGGCGTGACACGGGACGGGACCTGGCTGTGGCGCATGACGACTGCGGCAATGCGCAACACTGGGCAGTGCTTGATGGCCGCAGCCTCGAGACTGAATGCCTATATTTTGCGCAATTCAATATTTGCTTGATTTTTCGGCCGATCTCACGCATTCCAGACCAGCAAGATTGACACCCTCGTGAACGGAATGCTGACTGCCAGTGGCAACGCCTCAACCTGCCAAGCCCAGCCTCAATGTGCTGGTTATCGATGAGAACAGCATTCGGGCCTCCATCATCGAACTGGGGCTGCGCGAGGCCGGATATCAGCGAGTGACGGTCGTCGACGACATGAATGGTCTGGCGCGGCGCATCGAGGAGGTTAATCCCGATGTCATCGTCATCGATATCGAAAACCCTAATCGCGACATGCTTGAGAGCATCTTTCAGATTTCCCGGGCCGTGGCACGTCCAATCGCCATGTTCGTCGACAAGTCCGATGAGGATTCCATCATTGCCGCAGTTGATGCCGGTGTGTCCGCCTATATCGTTGACGGCCTGAAAAAGGAGCGGGTGAAGCCGATCCTCGAGATGGCCGTCAGCCGTTTCAACGCCTTCAACCGCCTGCAGCGCGAGCTGGCGGACGCGAAGTCGGCGCTTGAGGAGCGCAAGGTTATCGATCGCGCTAAGGGCATCCTGATGAAGATGCGCGGCCTGTCGGAAGACGAGGCCTTCGTGCTTCTGCGCCAGACCGCCATGAACGAGAAGAAGAAGATTGCCGATATCGCCCAAAGCGTCATCACGGCCGCCGGGCTATTGATGTGAGTGTTGGCGCCTATCATATGCTTGATGTCCGGAGGAAACCGGGATGGACAAGATCATGACCGACAATGCCAGCAGCGGCAGCCTTGCCGCACCGACAAGCACGGCGACCGAAGGCTCGAGAACGCTGCGCGCCGGCTTCATCCCACTTGTCGATGCCTCGGTCCTGATCGCAGCCGCGGAATTTGGCTTTGCCGCCAAGGAGGGGTTGACGCTCGACCTCGTCAAGGACGTTTCCTGGGCCAACGTCCGCGACCGCCTGGCGTTTCGCCAATTCGATATCGCCCATATGCTGTCGCCCATGCCGGTCGCCTCGGCGCTGGCGCTCGGCTCCAACCCGTCGCCGACGATCACACCCTTCTCGCTCGGGCGCGGAGGCAATGCGATCACCTTGTCGACGGCGCTCTTCGAACGGATGCAGCAGGCGGCGGGGCTTTCCGAAACACCGACCGCGCTCGAAAGCGCGCAGGCGCTGGCAATGGTCGTGCGCGAGATGAATACGGACGGCGAGCCGATGCCGACGCTGGGCATGACCTATCCCTTTTCCTCGCACAATTACGAATTCCGCTATTGGCTCGCGGCCGGCGGCATCGATCCCGACAATGACGTGCGGCTGGTCGTGGTCCCGCCACCGCTGACTTCGGACGCGCTTGCCGCCGGCGCCATCGATGGCTTCTGCGTCGGTGCGCCATGGAACATGATCGCCTCCGAGCGCGGCGTTGGGCGAATTGTCGCCGCCAAGCAAGATATCTGGCCGTCAGCGCCGGAAAAGGTGATCGGCATGCGTCCGGACTGGGCGGAGGCCCATCGCGACACCGTTTCCAGGCTAATCGTTGCGCTTGATGCCGCCGCCCGCTGGTGCGACCGCGTCGAAAACCACGATGCGCTGGCGCAGGCGCTCGCCGACCCGCGTTACATAGCCGCCCCGGTCGAGATAATCCGCCATGTGCTGGCCGGCGAGTTCAGCCTTGACGCCAAGGGCAATCGTCGCGTGATCGATGATTATTTCCTTTTTCACGGCCGCTTTGCCAACTATCCCCGCCCCAGCCAGGCGCTCTGGATCTACAGCCAGATGGTGCGCTGGGGGCAGGCCGAGATGTCGCTGAACAATGCCAGGGCAGCGGCCTCCGCGTTTCGTCCCGATCTCTACCGGGCGGCACTCGGCCCGGATAGCGCCCCTGCCGATGCCGACATCCGCATCGAGGGAGGCATAGACGGAGACCGGTTTATGGACGGTCACGTCTTCGATCCGTCGCGGTTCGCCGACTACGTTTCGGGCTTCGCGGTCCGTAGCGTTCAATCGCCACCGAAGGGCCCGGACGACCACTGATTGTTTGTTGCTGTGCACAAATAGCTTGCACACCGGAATGCCGTCACGATGGCATTCGCACAAAACATTGCCATCAGAAAATCGAGACGAAAAATTGAGCAGATAAGCATCTGCCGATTTTATGCTTTATTTTCAATTGCATAAAATCGCACTTTAGAACTGGCACACCGTTTGCTTTGCTTAAACCGCACCGGTCAACGGCGATCGGGGCGAGATGAGCGCGCGATAAGCGCTCGCAAAAGACATCGACGTCGCAAGGCCTTTGTAGTCCGGGATCCTCCCTCCCGATGACGCATCCGCCGAGCGGCGTTTTTTTATTCCCCAAACTCCGGCCAGCACCAAGCAGAGGGAACCTGCGCAATGAGCAAGATAATCACGACCGGCATCACACGTCGCGGCATATTGAAGACCGCGGCAACCGCAGCCCTGATCACGGCGGTGCGTAGCGCCTTCCCGTCAGGCGCCTTCGCCGCCGGTGCAGGCCCCGAGGTGACGGGCGCCAAGCTCGGCTTCATCGCGCTCACCGATGCCGCGCCGCTCGTTGTCGCGCAGGAGAAAGGCCTGTTCGCCAAGCATGGCATGCCCGATGTCGAGGTCGCCAAGCAGGCGTCCTGGGGTGCCACGCGTGACAACCTTGTTCTCGGCGGAGCCGCCAACGGCATCGACGGCGCGCACATCCTCTCGCCGCTCCCCTATCTCATGCACACCGGCAAGGTGACGCAGAACAATCTGCCGGTGCCGATGACCATTCTCGCGCGGCTCAACTACGACAGCCAGGGCATCTCGGTCGCCAAGGAATATGCCGATACAGGCGTGCAGCTGGACGCCTCAAAGCTGAAGGCCGCTTTCGACAAGAAGAAGGCCGAGGGCAAGGAGGTTAAGGCGGCCATGACCTTCCCCGGCGGCACGCACGACCTGTGGATCCGTTACTGGCTCGCCGCCGGCGGCATCGATCCGGACAAGGATGTATCCACGATCGTGGTACCGCCGCCGCAGATGGTGGCGAACATGAAGGTCGGCAACATGGACGTCTTCTGTGTCGGCGAGCCCTGGAACGAACAGTTGGTCAACCAGGGTATCGGCTTCACGGCGGCAACGACCGGGGAACTCTGGAAGGGGCACCCGGAAAAGGCGCTCGGCATGCGGTCGGATTGGGTCGAGAAGAACCCGAATGCCGCCAAGGCGCTGCTGATGGCCGTGATGGAAGCCCAGCAATGGTGCGACAGCATGGAAAATAAGGAAGAGATGTCGGCGCTGCTCGGCAAGCGCCAGTGGTTCAACGTGCCGCCGAAGGACGTGCTCGGCCGCCTCAAGGGCGACATCAACTACGGCAACGGCCGCGTCGCCACCGGCACCGATCTCTACATGAAGTTCTGGGCCGGCGGCGTTTCCTATCCCTTCAAGAGCCATGACAGATGGTTCCTCGCCGAGAATATTCGCTGGGGCAAGTTCGCGCCGGATACCGACATCAAGAAGCTGGTTGACGAGGTCAACCGCGAGGACATCTGGCGCGCCGCGGCCAAGGACCTCGGCGTCGCCGCCGCCGACATCCCGGCATCGTCCTCGCGCGGCAAGGAAACCTTCTTCGACGGCAAGGTCTTCGATCCCGAAAACCCCTCCGACTATCTCGACAGCCTGACGATCAAGGTCGCGTCCTGATCCGTGCCGCCGGCGTGGACCGCGCCGGCTCTTCCATCGCGCAGAGGAGCGTAGAATGCCCGCTTTGGCCAAGAAACAAACAATCGCGACATCGGCAACCGCAACGAACACCGCAACTATCCTGCCGCTCGCAAGGCGCCCGGCGGCAAAGATCAACATCACGAAAATCGCGGCCGTGCTTGCCCGTAACGTCCTGCCGCCGCTCGTCGTGCTCGCCATCCTGCTTGGCGTGTGGCAGGTGCTCTGTTCGTCGCCAACGGCCTCGCTGCCCTCCCCACATCAGGTGTGGCAGGAGAGCTTCGACCTGATCGCTTACCCCTTCTTCAACTATGGCTCGCAGGATATCGGGCTTGGCTGGCGCGTGCTGATCTCGCTGCAGCGCGTGGCTTACGGCTTCGGCTTGGCCGCAGTCGTCGGCGTGATTGTCGGCGCCGTCATCGGCCAGTCGGTCTGGGCGATGCGCGGCCTAGATCCGATCTTTCAGGTGCTGCGCACGGTGCCACCCCTTGCCTGGCTGCCGCTCTCTCTCGCCGCTTTCCAGAACGCCAACCCTTCGGCGATCTTCGTGATCTTCATCACCTCGATCTGGCCCGTCATCATCAACACCGCCGTCGGTGTGCGCAACATCCCGCAGGACTACCGCAACGTCGCTCAGGTGCTGCGGCTGAACCAGATCGAGTTCTTCTTCAAGATCATGCTGCCTTCGGCCGCCCCATACATCTTCACCGGCCTTCGCATCGGTGTCGGCCTCTCCTGGCTAGCGATCGTCGCTGCCGAAATGCTCACCGGCGGCGTCGGCATCGGGTTCTTCATCTGGGATGCGTGGAACTCGTCCCGCCTGCCCGACATCATCGTCGCGCTTGCCTACATCGGCGTCGTCGGCTTCGCGCTCGACAAGCTGGTGGCGGCAGTCGGCAAGCTGATCACCCGCGGCGCTTCGGCCAATTGAAGGGAACGACCATGACCGCCTATCTCAAGCTCGACCATATCGACAAGCATTTCGACCGGGCCGGCGTGCGCGCCGAGGTGCTCAAGGGCATCAACCTGACCATCTCCAAACGTGAGTTCGTCTCGATCATCGGCCATTCCGGCTGCGGCAAGTCCACCCTGCTTAACCTCATCGCCGGCTTGACGCCCGTGTCCTCAGGTGCCGTGCTGCTCGAAAACCGCGAGGTGAATGCTCCCGGCCCCGAGCGCGCCGTCGTCTTCCAAAACCACAGCCTGCTTCCCTGGCTCACCGTCTACGAAAACGTCAATCTCGCCGTCTCCAAGGTATTCAGCAACTCCAAGAGCAAGGCCGAGCGCCACGACTGGGTGATGACAAACCTCGATCTCGTGCAGATGGCCCACGCCAAGGACAAGCGTCCCTCCGAGATATCCGGCGGCATGAAGCAGCGTGTCGGCATCGCCCGGGCGCTCTCCATGGAGCCTAAAATCCTGCTGCTCGACGAGCCATTCGGCGCGCTCGACGCGCTGACGCGCGCCCATCTGCAGGATGCAGTCATGGAGATCCATGCTCGCCTTGGCAACACGATGGTGATGATCACCCACGACGTTGACGAGGCCGTTCTGCTTTCGGACCGCATCGTGATGATGACCAACGGTCCGGCAGCCAAGATCGGCGAAGTCCTCGACGTGCCGATCGCGCGCCCGCGCAACCGCATCGAGCTTGCCTCCGACCGAACCTACCTCAAATGCCGCGAAGCCGTGCTGAAGTTCCTCTACGAACGCCACCGCTTTGTCGAAGCCGCGGAGTAACCCCATGTCAGAAACGCGCATCGAAAAACTCGTGATCATCGGCAACGGCATGGCGCCCGGGCGCATGCTCGAGCACTTATTCGAAAAGGCGCCGGGCCAATATCAGGTCACGATCTTCAACGCCGAGCCGCGCGTCAATTATGACCGCATTATGCTGTCGCCGGTTCTATCTGGTGAAAAGAGCTACGAGCAGATCGTCATCCATGGCGACGGCTGGTACATCGATCACGGCATAACGCTCTACAAGGGCCACAAGATCGTCGCCATCGATCGCGATGCAAAGACGGTGACCTCGGACCACGGCGTGACGGAGAGTTATGACAAGCTGGTGATCGCCACCGGCTCCGTACCCTTCATCATCCCCGTCCCCGGCAAGGACCTGCCAGGGGTCATCACCTATCGCGATCTCGACGACGTGCAGGCCATGCTTCTGGCGGCGCAATCACGCGAGAAAGCGATCGTTATCGGCGGCGGCCTGCTTGGTCTGGAGGCGGCTGCTGGTCTCGCGCAGCGCGGTATGGATGTGACCGTGCTGCATGTGATGCCAACGCTGATGGAGCGCCAGCTCGACCCCGCCGCCGGCTATCTACTGCAGAAGGCCGTCGAGGAACGCGGCATCAAGGTCATCACGAAGGCCAACACCAAGGCGATTATCGGCAACGGCAAGGTCGAGGGGATAGAGCTCGACGATGGTCGCATCATTCCGGCAAGCCTTATCGTCATGGCCGTCGGCATCCGCCCGAATTTTGGCTTGGCGAAAGAGGCCGGCCTTGCGGTCAATCGCGGCATCGTCGTCGATGACGGCATGCGCACGTCGGATGGCGATATTCTCTCGCTCGGCGAATGCGCCGAGGTCGGCGGCATGGTTTATGGCCTCGTCGCGCCGCTCTATGAGATGGCCCGCATCGCCGCCTCGCACCTCGCGGGCGATACCTCGCCGGCCTTCGTCCATTCGGACACACCCACAAAACTGAAAGTCACCGGCATCGATCTCTATTCGCTTGGCGACTTCGCCGACGGCGACGACCGCGAGGAGATCGTGCTGCGCGATGCCACCGCCGGCGTCTACAAGCGCCTGGTGCTGAAGGACAACCGTATCATCGGCACTGTTCTTTACGGCGAGACGGCCGATGGCGCATGGTTCAACGATCTGAAGAAGAAGCAGACCGACATCACCGAGATGCGCGACACGCTGATCTTCGGACAGGCTTACCAGGGAGGATCGCCGCTGGACCCTATGGCGGCCGTTGCAGCCTTGCCGGATGATGCGGAAATCTGCGGCTGCAACGGCGTATGCAAAGGGAAAATCACCTCGACCATATCGGCCAAGGGGCTGACGTCGCTCGACGACGTCCGCGCCCACACCAAGGCGTCCGCCTCCTGCGGTTCCTGCACCGGGCTGGTCGAACAGCTGATGTCGCTGACGCTCGGCGACAGCTACAACCCGGCCGCCGTGACGCCGATGTGTACCTGCACCGAACTCGGCCATGACGACGTGCGCCGCCTGATCAAGGCCAAGGGTTTGAAAACGATCCCCGCCGTCATGCAGGAGCTCGAATGGAAGACCTCCTGCGGCTGCGCCAAGTGTCGCCCGGCGCTTAATTACTACCTCGTCTGCGATTGGCCGGACGAATACGCCGATGACTACCAGTCGCGCTACATCAACGAGCGCGTCCACGCCAACATTCAAAAGGACGGCACATATTCGGTGGTCCCGCGCATGTGGGGCGGCGTGACGAACGCAAACGAATTGCGCGCCATCGCCGATGTCGTCGACAAGTTCGAGATCCCAATGGTGAAGGTCACCGGCGGCCAGCGCATCGACCTGCTTGGGATCGAGAAGGAAGACCTGCCGGCGGTCTGGGCCGATCTCGGCAAGGCCGGATTCGTTTCCGGACAGGCCTATGCGAAGGGCCTGCGAACGGTGAAGACCTGTGTCGGGTCAGATTGGTGCCGCTTCGGCACGCAGGATTCCACCGGCCTCGGCATCCGCATCGAGAAGTTCATGTGGGGCTCCTGGACGCCGGCCAAGCTTAAGCTCGCCGTTTCCGGCTGCCCGCGCAACTGCGCGGAAGCGACATGCAAAGATATCGGCGTCATCTGCGTGGATAGTGGCTTCGAGATCCACTTCGCGGGCGCTGCCGGTCTCGACATCAAGGGCACCGAGGTTCTCGGCCTGGTGAAGACCGAGGACGAGGCGCTGGAGCACATCGTGGCGCTGACGCAGATGTACCGCGAGCAGGCCCGCTATCTCGAGCGCATCTACAAATGGGCAAAGCGCGTCGGGCTGGAGGAAATCCGCCGCCAGATCATCGGCGATGCCGACAAGCGCAAGGCCTATTACGACCGCTTCGTCTTCTCGCAGACATTCGCTCAGGTCGATCCCTGGTCGGAGCGCGTCTCCGGCAAAGACAAGCACGAATTCAAACCGATGGCGACGATCGGCTTCCCCCAGGCAGCGGAGTGAGGCGATGGATATGAACTGGATCTCGATTGGCGACATCTCCGACATTCCGCTGCGTGGCGCGCGCTGCGTGAAAACCCCTCAGGGCAAGATCGCCGTTTTCCGCACGGCGGAGAACGAAGTCTTCGCGATCGAAGACCACTGCCCGCACAAGGGCGGGCCGCTGTCGCAGGGGATCGTGCATGCCAAGGCGGTCACCTGCCCCTTGCACAATTGGGTGATCTCGCTGGAAACCGGCAAGGCTCTGGGGGCGGATGAGGGTGAGGTGCGGACCATTCCCGTGAGGAACGAGAATGGGACGCTGTTTATCGCGTTCGAGAGCTTGATGATGGCGGCGGAGTGATTGGCTCATGGTGGAAATGGCACCCCCCTCGACACCCGGAGAGGGCACCCCCATGCCCAGTGAAACCAAAACCACCTGTCCCTATTGCGGCGTCGGCTGCGGTGTCATCGCAACGGTCGGCGATGATGGCGCAGTCTCCGTCAAAGGCGATCCCGACCATCCGGCGAACTTCGGACGCCTGTGCTCCAAGGGGTCCGCGCTCGCCGAAACCATCGATCTAGACGGACGCTTGCTCTATCCCGAAATCGCCGACCAACGAACGGATTGGGACACCGCCCTTGATCTCGTCGCCGACCGCTTCTCAAAAACGATTGCCGAACACGGGCCGGATTCCGTGGCACTTTACGTTTCCGGCCAGCTGCTCACAGAAGACTATTACGTCGCCAACAAGCTGATGAAGGGCTTCATCGGCTCCGGCAATATCGACACCAACTCCCGCCTTTGCATGTCGTCCTCCGTAGCCGGCCATCGACGCGCTTTCGGCTCCGATACGGTTCCCGGCGTCTACGAAGATCTCGAACTGGCCGACCTCGTCATCCTCACCGGCTCCAATCTTGCCTGGTGTCATCCTGTCATCTATCAACGTATTGCGGCAGCCAAGGCAGTGCGCCCGGGCATGAAGGTCGTGGTCATCGACCCGCGCCGAACAATGACATCTGACATCGCCGACCTGCATCTGGCCATTCGTCCCGATAGCGACGTTGCGCTGTTCACGGGCCTTTTCGCGCACGTCATTTCGGCCGGCGCAATCGATGAGAACTATGTGGCGGAGCATACCAGCGGCTTCAACGAAGCCTTCGCAAAGGCCTCGATGCTTTCGTCCAGCGATGCATTGGAGCAGACCGGCCTGCCGGCCATGCAGCTGCGCGAATTCTACCGCCTGTTTACGGCGACCGAGAAAGTCGTCACATGCTACAGCCAGGGTGTCAACCAATCCTCATCCGGCACCGACAAGGTCAATGCAATCATAAACTGTCATCTTGCCACCGGCCGCATTGGCCGGCCTGGCATGGGACCCTTCTCTCTCACCGGTCAGCCGAACGCCATGGGCGGTCGCGAGGTCGGCGGCCTCGCCAATATGCTTGCCGCCCATATGGCGATCGAAAACGCCGATGACCGCGATCGGGTCCAGCGCTTCTGGCAGTCATCTGTCATCGCGCAAAAGCCCGGCCTGAAAGCGGTCGACATGTTCAGTGCTGTCGCGGACGGGCGCATCAAGGCGCTTTGGATCATGGCGACCAACCCAGTGGTCTCCATGCCCGACGCCGATGCCGTCGAAAGAGCGATCAAAGCCTGCCCCTTCGTCGTCGTCTCCGATATCCTGCGCGACACCGACACCACGCGCCATGCCCATGTCCTCTTGCCCTCCCTCGGCTGGGGCGAGAAAAACGGCACGGTCACTAACTCCGAACGCCGCATCTCGCGCCAGCGCGATTTCCTCGACACGCCTGGCGAGGCCCGCGCCGACTGGTGGCAGTTGACCGACGTCGGACGCCGCATGGGCTTTGACGGCTTTGGCTACGGCTCGCCGGCGGACATCTTTGCCGAGCACGCGGCCCTCTCCGCGTTCGAAAATGACGGCAGCCGGGATTTCGACATCGGATCCTATGCGGGGATCGATGAGCAAAGTTACCGCCTGATGTCGCCATTCCAATGGCCTGCCAAGCGGGGAATTGCCCCCATAATCGGTAGCAGCAAGCGCTTCTTCGCCGATGGACACTTCTACCATCCTGATGGACGCGCGCGTTTTATCCCCGTCGAGCCCACCATCTGCGATCGAACCAATCCCGAATTTCCCTTCACGCTCAACACCGGCCGCATTCGCGACCAGTGGCACACGATGACGCGGACGGGCAAAAGCGCCCGGCTTTCGTCGCACATCGCCGAGCCCTTCGCCGAACTGCATCCGCGCGACGCGATCGAGATCGGCGTCGGCAATGCCACGCTGGTCGAGTTCGAAAGCCCTCACGGCAAGGCAATCGTGCGAGCGCTGATCACCGAGCGGCAGGCTCGCGGCAGCATCTTCGCGCCCATGCACTGGAACGATCAGTTCGCTGCCAAAGCCCGGATCGATGCCGTCGTCGCGCCGATCACCGATCCGGTATCCGGCCAGCCGGCCTCGAAGAACGTTGCGGTCACGGCAGGGCCTTTCACCGTTGTATCCTATGGCTTCGCCGTTTCGGCAGCCAAGCCTGAGGGACTTGATACCCGATATTGGGCGCTGGCGAAGGCCGACGGCGGCTGGCGGCTCGAATTGGCTGTCGATCAACAGGTGGATGATTGGTCGCTCTGGTGTCGCCGAACATTTGCCATTGCCGAGGAGATAGAGCCGCTTGGCTACGTGGATCGGCAATCCGGGGACGTCAGACTTGCCTTCTTTGAAGGCGACCGGCTTCTCGCCGCCCTCTTCATCGCCCGGCAACCGGTTGCCGTCGCGCGCAACTGGGCAATCGCGCAACTCGTCGCGTCGCACGACCAACCGCGCAAGCGCTTCGCGCTGGTCGCCGGTCGCCCTGGCGCCGACATGCCGGATCCCGGCGCCACCGTTTGCTCTTGCCTCGGCGTCGGCGTCAACCAGATCATCGCCGCTGTGGTGGGCGGTTGCCATAGCGTCGAGGCGGTCGGCGCGCAAACCAAGGCCGGAACCAATTGCGGCTCCTGCCGCGCGGAAATCAGGGGGATCATCGATGGATGTCTTGCAGCAGCGGCGGAATGACAGCCCGGCCCGCATGGAGCCGCTCTCCAAACTTCCGGTCTTCTGGGCGCTGGAAGGCAGGCGCGTCGTGGTGGCGGGCGGCACGGATGCGGCAGCATGGAAGGCCGAGTTGCTGGCAGCCTGCGGGGCTTGTGTCGAGATATTCGCCGAAGACCTCAGTGACGCATGCGCCGCTCTCGCCGCACACAAGCCGGAGCATCCATCCGCAAGCGTCTACCACCACCAGCGCGAATGGCGGGAAGCGGACCTCGAACACGCCGCTCTGGCGATCGGCGATTGCGAAGATGGCGACGAAGCCCAGCGCTTCTTCGACGCCGCGCGCGCGACGGGGGTCCCCGTCAACGTCATCGACAAGCCGGATTACTGCCAGTTTCAGTTCGGCTCGATCGTAAACCGCTCGCCGGTCGTCGTCGCCATTTCGACGGATGGCGCAGCCCCGATCCTCGCCCAGGCGATCCGTCGCCGGATCGAAACCTTGCTACCGCAGGCGCTGAAGGGTTGGGCGGGATTGGCGCAGGCGTTGCGAGATCAGATTAACGAACGGCTGGCGCCGGGGCCCTTGCGCCGCGCGTTCTGGGAGAAATTCGTCGATCGCGCCTTCTCGAGTTCGGATACGCCGGAGGAGGTCGTCGGCGGGCTGCTTCTTAAGGAAGCCGAGAGGCTTCGCGGAGCGCCCGCCCTCACATTTCAAGGCCGGGTTACGCTTGTCGGCGCCGGTCCCGGAGACGCAGAACTGCTGACACTGAAGGCGGTGCGGGCCTTGCAGGCAGCCGATGTGATCCTGTTCGATGATCTGGTCTCCACTGAGGTGCTGGAGCTTGCCCGCCGGGAGGCAAAGCGCATGCTCGTCGGCAAGCGCGGCGGCCGCACAAGCTGCAGCCAGGAAGATATCAACGACATGATGGTCAAGCTCGCCAAGGCGGGCAAGCGCGTCGTCCGTCTGAAATCCGGCGATCCGATGATCTTCGGCCGCGCCGGCGAGGAGATCGCGCATCTGGACCGAGAGGGTATCCCCGTCGATGTCGTCCCCGGCATCACGTCGGCAAGCGCGATGGCGTCCCGTCTCGGCATTTCGCTCACCCACCGCGATCACGCCCAATCCGTGCGCTTCATCACCGGCCACTCCCGCCATGGCGGCCTGCCGGAGGATGTGAGTTGGGCAAGCGTCGCCGATCCGCGTACCACCACCGTGTTTTACATGGGCGGCAGGACGGCGACGTTGATTGCCGAGCGGCTTATCGCAGAAGGGCTTTCGCCTTCGACGCCGGTTATCGTCATGAGCGATGTCAGCCGGGTCACGCAGCGTGACTGGCGCGGTTCGCTTGAGGAACTCCGCGAGGGCATTGCCATCATCGGTTACGATCGGCCGGTGCTGATCGCCGTCGGATCGGCACTCGCGGCACGTGAAATGGCGAACCAGAATGGCAATCAGCAGAAGCTGGACCTGCAACGTGAGGCCTGCTGATCAAGCGCCTTCGAAGATGGTTGCAGAGATTGACACCGGAGGACGCTCAATTTCAGGCTAGCCGCGAGATGTAACTTGACTAATAAACTCATAAAATAATAAACGGGGTCAATTCCAAGGGAGTGACCCAAAAATGCGCCTCGCTGGCAAAATCCACGCACTAGCAGCAGCCCTCTTCATGTCGACCGCCCTGCCGGCCCTGGCCGATACCGTCACCATCAAGGATGTGACAGGGCGAAGCGTCGAGGTGAACACGCCCGTAAAGCACATGATTCTCGGCGAAGGCCGGCAGATCTACTTCCTCGCCGCGCTCGACAAGGAGAACCCTTTCGAACACGTCGTCGGTTGGCGCGACGATCTACCGAAGGCGGATCCAGAATCCTATGACGCCTATCTAGCCAAGTATCCCGAAATCGCCAAGCTGCCGACATTCGGTGGCATGAAGGATGGCACTTTCGATATCGAGCAGGCCGTGGCGCTGAAGCCCGACGTCATCTTGATGAACATCGACGCCAAGACAGCGACGGAAGAAGCAGGCTATATCGAAAAGCTCGGCAAGGTCGGCATTCCCCTCGTCTACGTGGATTTCCGCGAGAAGCCGATGGAAAACACCGAGCCAAGCATGCGCGTCATGGGCCAGTTGATGGGCAAGGAGGCGGTCGCCGAAGATTTCATCAAGTTCCGCGCCGACAGCATCAAGCGCGTGACAGATGTGATCGAGAAGAACAATCCGAAGAAGCCTGTGGTCTTCGTGGAACGTGCCGGCGGCTATTCTGATGATTGCTGCATGTCTTTCGGCAACGAGAACTTCGGCAAGATGGTCGAAATCGCCGGCGGCATCAACATGGCGAAGGATATCATCCCCGGCACATTCGGAACGGTCAATCCCGAGCAGGTCATCGCCTCCAACCCGGATCAGATCATCGTGACCGGCGGCAATTGGGATAAATACGTCCCGGGCGGCGCCTGGGTTGGTGTCGGTTACGGCGCGGATCTCAAGGAAGCCCGCCGCAAGCTTGAGGCTCTGACAAAGCGTCCGGCCTTCACCGGCGTCAAGGCCGTTGCCGACGGCAATGTGCATGCCATCTGGCATCAGTTCTACAACAACCCCTACCAGTTCGTCGCGATACAGGAGATGGCGAAGTGGCTGCATCCCGATCTCTTCACAGACCTCGATCCTGAAGCGACTTTCAAGGAACTTCACGCCCGCTTCCTGCCGCTGGATTACAAGCAGGGTTACTTCGTCTCTCTGAAGGAGATGTGAGAATGGCTGTGAGTGCCATCGAGACATCGGCAACGGGGCGCGTGCAATATCGCGCCCTTGCTTTGCGCCGCATCCTGATCCTGCTTGCGCTCACTATCGCGCTATGTGTCAGCATCGCGCTCGATATGGCGCTCGGTCCGGCCAACTATTCGCTATCGGACGTGCTTGCAGCACTTGCTAATCCGAGTGCGGTGGCCGCGCAACTTCGGGTGATCATCTGGGATATCCGCATGCCGATCGCCCTGATGGCGGTCACGGTCGGGGCATCGCTGTCGGTTGCCGGCGCGCAGATGCAGACCATCCTCTCAAACCCACTCGCAAGCCCGTTCACGTTGGGAATCTCGGCCGCGGCGAGTTTCGGCGCGGCGCTCGCGCTGGTCGGCGGCGTCTCGCTGTTTCCCGGCGCCATCCAGTACATGGTGCCGCTCAACGCCTTCCTGATGGCGATGGCCGCGGCGCTCTTCATTCATTTCGCCTCGACAATGCGAGGTGTGAGCGTCGAGACCATCGTGCTGCTCGGCATCGCGCTGGTCTTCACCTTCAACGCAGCCTTGTCGCTGCTCGAGTATCTGGCCTCCGAGCAGGCGCTCGCAGCGGTGGTGTTCTGGACCATGGGCAGTCTGACCAAGGCGACATGGCCGAAGGTCTGGTTCACGGCGAGCATCCTCGTAGTGACCGTCCCCTTGTTCATGAAGGATGCCTGGGCACTGACCGCACTACGGCTCGGCGACGACAAGGCGGCCAGCATGGGCGTCAATGTGCGGCGCCTGCGGCTGCAGACAATGATGATTGTCAGCCTGCTCGCCGCCATCCCCGTTTCTTTTGTCGGCACGATCGGCTTCGTTGGGCTGGTCGGTCCGCATATCGCGCGCATGGTCGTCGGCGAGGATCAGCGCTTCTTCTTGCCGGGGGCCGTTATCTGCGGCGCGCTTCTTCTGTCCGTAACATCGGTGGTGAGCAAAATGCTCATTCCAGGCGCCATCCTGCCGATCGGCGTGATCACGGCGCTGGTGGGCGTGCCGTTCTTCTTCGTCCTCATTTTTAGCAACAGGAGACGCGCATGGTAGCGCTCGCGCTAAAAGGTGTCGGCGCGACCTATGGTCGGGTCAAGGTGCTCCAGGATGTCGGGATCGACGATCTTCGCGGCGGCAGCGTGACCGCGATCATCGGGCCCAACGCGGCCGGCAAGTCCACGCTCTTCAAGCGCATCGCCTCGCTGATCAAGGGGCCGGGGCTGGTCGAGCTTTCCGATACTGAGGCCGGTCCCCGAACGATCTGTTACATGCCGCAGGACACCGGCGCCAATGCGGTTCTGACAGTCTACGAGTCGGTCTTGCTGTCGGCAAAGCAGGGCAGCGGTTGGAGGGTTGCCGACGAGGAGCTGGCGGCAATCGACCGGCTCTTGAAGGCGCTGCGCATCGACGAACTCGCGTTTCGTGGGCTTGGCGAACTTTCCGGCGGCCAGCGCCAGCTGGTCTCGCTTGCCCAGGCGCTCATTCGCAATCCGGAAGTCCTGCTCATGGACGAGCCGACCTCGGCGCTCGATCTCCACCGGCAGGTAGAGGTTCTGGACTTCATCTCCGCCACCGCCAAGCGCGATGGCATGATCATCCTCATCGCGCTTCACGATTTAAATCACGCGCTGCGCTATTGCGAGAACACCGTCGTCATCAGCAACGGCAAGATGGCGGCGAGCGGCAAGACCAGCGACGTGATCACCAAGACCATGCTGCGCGATATCTACAAGATCGACGCTCGGATCGAACACTGCTCGCAGGGAACGCCGCTGGTCATCGTCGACGGCGCGATCTGATCGGTTAGCTCTGTCTAGACTGCAGCCTTCGCTGCGCCAAAGACCTTGGCGCGACGGACGGTGACGAAACCGCGGTCACCCGCCTTGACGGCACGCTCGGGCTCGACATCGAATTCGAGCTGAGCGCCACTTTCAGTGCTCGCCAGAATGCGGCGACCATCCGGCCGGTCGAGCACACGGTCGACGCTGGCGCCGATGCCGGGACCGTCCCCTGACCAATCGAGATCGGCCGGGCGCGCATAGATCTCGCCGGTGCCATCGGCAATACCGGGTGCCGCGACCGAAGCGCCACCGGTATAGGCGACGCCGGAGCGGATTTCGGCCGGCAACACGTTGGCATCACCCAGAAACTTCATCACGAAGGCCGATTGCGGATCACGGCAGACCTGCTCGGGCGTGCCCTCCTGAACGATCTTGCCGTCTTTCAGGATGACGACGCGGTCTGCAAGATCGAGCGCCTCTTCCTGGTCGTGGGTCACGAAGATGGTGGTGATGCCGAGCTCGTGGTGGATCTCGCGCAGCCAGCGGCGCAGGTCGTGACGCACATTGGCGTCAAGCGCACCGAACGGCTCGTCCAGAAGCAGCACTTTCGGATCGACCGAGAGCGCACGGGCCAGCGCCACGCGCTGGCGTTGACCGCCCGATATCTGCGCCGGGAACCGGTCGCCCAGCCCCTCAAGCCGCACGAGGCGGAGCAGTTCGGTGACGCGCGCTACGATCGCGGCCTTGTCGCGCTCGACCTTCGACACCTTCATGCCGAAGGCAATGTTTTCGGCGACCGTCATGTGCGGGAAAAGCGCATAGTGCTGGAAGACGAAGCCGACGCCGCGATCGCGCACCGGAATGTCGGTCGCATCCTGATCGCCGAAGAATATCTGGCCGCCATCCGAATATTCGAGGCCGGCGACCATGCGCAGGATCGTGGTCTTGCCGGAACCCGATGGCCCCAGCAACGCGAGAAGTTCGCCGCTGCGAATATCCAGCGAGACGTCGCGCACGGCGCGGAACGTGTCGAAGGTTTTGACGACGTGGTCGAGGCGGATCTTCATGAGTTTATCTCTGCTGGCTGGGCAACGAGGACAGGACGCGCGGCGGGCTTGGCGCTGCTGGAGCGGCGGCCGGCTCCCTGGCGCTCGAGCGCCACCTTGGCGATGATGGTGAAGATGGCGATAACCGCCAGGATCGAGGCGGCGGCGAAGGCGCCGGTTGCCTGATAATCGTGATAAAGCAGCTCAATGTGCAGCGGCAGCGTATTCGTCTGGCCGCGGATATTGCCCGAGACCACCGAGACGGCGCCGAACTCGCCCATCACGCGCGCATTGCAAAGCACCACACCGTAGAGCATCGCCCATTTGATATTCGGCAGCGTGACCGAGAAGAACGTGCGCCAACCGGACGCACCGAGTGACGTCGCCGCTTCTTCGAGATCGCGCCCTTGCGCCTGCATCAGCGGTATGAGTTCGCGCGCGACGAATGGCGCGGTCACGAACATCGAGGCGAGCACGATGCCTGGGATCGCGAACAGGATCTTGATGTCATAGGCCTCAAGCGTCGGCCCGAAGATGCCCTGCAGCCCGTAGACGAAGAGATAGGCAACGCCGGCGACGATGGGCGATACGGAGAACGGCACCTCGATCAGCACGAGCAGGAAGCGCTTGCCCCAGAAATCGAATTTGGTGATCGACCATGCGGCCGCGACGCCGAACGCCGTGTTGATGGGCACCGCGATCAGCGCGGTCAGCACCGTCAGCATGATCGCATGCAGCGTATCGGGATGACTGATTGTGGCGCTGTAGACCTGCCAGCCCTTGGCGAAGGCTTCGACGCCGATGATGACGAGCGGCGCCAGGATGAGGAACGCGCCGATGATCAGCACAAGGCTGATCAAGGTGCGCCTGACGATCGGCTGATCGCCGACGCGCGGCGGTTTGCGGCGGGTGGGAATGCTCATGATCAGTTCCTCACCGTATATCGCAGCGCCCGCGCCTGCATCCAGTTGGTCAGCGCCAGCATGACGAAGGCCGTCAGCAACAGGACGGAGGCGATCGCCGCGGCCGCCTGATAGTCGTACTCCTCGAGCCGGATGAAGACGAGAAGTGCGGTGATCTCCGTGGACATCGGCTGGTTGCCGGCGATGAAGATGATGGCGCCAAATTCGCCGAGCGAGCGGGCGAAGGACAAGGACACGCCGGCGAGCAGCGCCGGCGTCAACAGCGGCAGCATGACCTTGCGGAAGATCGTCCAGTCCGAACCACCCAGCGACTGCGCAGCCTCTTCGTAAGCGGGGTCGAGATCTTCCAGAACCGGCTGCACGGTACGGACGATGAAAGGAAGGCTGGTAAAGCACATGGCGACCATGATGCCGATCGGCGTATAGGCAACCTTGATGCCGATGCCTTCAAGCACGGATCCGAACCAGCCGTTCGCCGCAAACAGCGTTGTCAACGCGATACCGGCCACTGCGGTCGGCAGTGCGAATGGCAGATCGACCATCGCATCGACAAGCCGCCAGCCGGGAAAGCGATAGCGCGTCAGCACCCAGGCAAGCGCGAAGCCGAAAAACAAGTTGAAGATCGTGGCGCCGAGCGCGGAAAACACCGTCACCCGGTAGCTGGCCAGCGCGCGCGAGGATGACACGATGCGCCAGTAGTCCTCTGGCCCAAGGCTTGCGGCCTTGAACACCAGGGCAGCCAGAGGCAAGACGACGATAAGGCCGACATAGAGAAGGGTCACACCCAGCGACAGGCGTAATCCGGGCAGGACATTGCGTCTCAAGCGGTCATTCCCTGTTTCATAAGTCCTGCTCTATAAGCACGATGACGAAAGTGGCCCGGCAGGCAAAGGCCAGCCGGGCCAAGCGATGTGATATCCAGTTAGTGCTTACCGGCTGCCATAAAGCTTGTCGAGAATTCCGCCGGAGGCGAAGTGTTCCTTCTGGATCTTTTCCCAGCCGCCGAACGTATCGTCGACATTTACGAGACGGATCGCTGGAAACTGATCTTTGAACTCGCCGATCACCTTCTCATCGCGAACGCGATGGCCGAACTGCGCGGCAATCCGCTGGCCTTCCTCGGTGTAGAGGAAGTCGAGATAGGACTTCGCAAGCGTCTCGGTGCCATGCTTGGCGGCGACCTTGTCGACCACAGCGACAGGAAACTCGGCAAGCAGGCTGACGGACGGGATCACGCCCTGAACCTTGTCGGAACCGTACTGCTTCTCGATGCCGCGCGTCTCCGCTTCGAAGGTGATCAAGACATCGCCGGTCTCGCGCTCGACGAAGGTCGTCGTGGACGCGCGGCCGCCGGTGTCGAAGACCGGCACGTTGTCGAAGATCTTGGTGATGTAGGCTTCGATCTTACCTTCGTCGCCCTTGTAGGCTTCCTTGGCCCAGGCATAGGCGGCGAGATAGGTGTAGCGCGCATTGCCCGATGTCTTGGGGTTCGGGAAGACCGCATGCACGTCGTCACGCGCTAGATCGTCCCAGTCCTTGATGTTCTTCGGGTTGCCGGCGCGCACCAGAAAGGATGGAAAGGAGTAGAATGGCGAAGCGTTGTTCGGGAAAGCCTTGGTCCAATCCTTGGAGACGAAACCGTTCTTTGCCAGGAAATCGATGTCCGTCGACTGGTTGAAGGTGACGACGTCGGCTTCCAGCCCTTCAATGATCGAGCGCGCCTGCTTGGAAGTGCCGGCATGCGATTGATCGATGGTCACACCGGGATGCTGCTTGATGAAGGCTTCGTTCTCGGAGGCGAAAAGCTCGCGCGAGACGTCATAGGATGCGTTCAGAAGCTTCGTAGGCTCTTCGGCACGGACCTGAACGGAAAAGAGGGCGGCAAGCGCTGTGCCGAGAATGAGAAGGCGTTTCATCTATCGCTCCGGTGTTTTGCTGTGCGGTGAAACTAATCGCAAGGCGACCTGATCGCGAGGAACCACCGCCCCCGGTTGCGGACCGGCTTAGAAATTCTGTCCTTTTTTCGCCATATTTCGCGTCGGTTTTACTTCATCGACGTTCCGCCCTTCTCGCGACGTTTTCCTAAGCCTCTGCCAATAAAACGCTTTTCGAGTATCGGGCACTTGAGCCTGCCGCATGACGATCGGCGGGGGGGGGCATGGCTCAACGGCCCAATACATAGCCCTTGCGCTCGGTCAGGCTTTGGCGTATCACCCCGGCATCACAGGGGTGCTCCGTAATGCCGGGGCTGAGATACGGTCGCATGATCGTGGACCCTCAAGCTGATCTGGATAATGCCAGCGGAGCGAGGTAGAGCGATGTTTTCCGGCGCGCAGATTTCACTATATCCCATGACCGACGATTTCGTCGGTGTCATCACCCATGCGCTTTCTGCGCTCGATCCCCATCGTGACAGACTGCGGATCGAGACGGACGACATTTCGACGCTGATCATCGGCACGCCCGACGTCGTCTTCGCCGCCATGCGCGATCTGTTTGCGGCAGCCGCCAGCAGCGGCAAGCATTGCGTCCTGCACGCGACCATTTCGCGCGGCTGCCCCGGCGAGCCTGACGATCCGATCTGCCAGACGCCCGAACTGACCGGCCCCATGGCGCCGCTTGATGAGCGCAAGGCCCGCGCACACCAGGCGGTCAAGGACGCGCCTGTTATCGGCCAGGAAACGGCCGCGCAGTTTTCGCTCTATACGCTCGGGATCGACGGCCACATGGACGAGATTTACGGCTGCATCGACTTCCTGAAGAATTCCGGTGTCTTCGAGAAATCGAAGAACTTCTGCACGAAGCTGCGCGGCGACACCGGTGCGGTTTTCGCGACCGTGCATGAGGCGCTGGTGCGGTTTGGCCCGCCGGCGGGCCATGTGACGATCGACCTTACCGTCGCGGCAAACAGCCCGTCCAAGCGCTAAGCGCCGACCCAGGCTCGCCCAAACGGTTGCTCCATGTCGATATCACGCCCGCCTTCACGGCAGGTCTTTCACGGCCTGCAACACAACATCCGCTCCGCTCTGAGCCGGGCCCTGCCGGCAATCGCGGCCGTCTGCCTTTTGGTGGCAGCTTGGGAGGCCTATGTCCGCCTGTCAGGCATCTCGCCCACGACCTTGCCCGCGCCGTCCCGCGTGCTTGCGCAGACCTTCCAGTCCCGGCAGGCCCTGTTCGACAATACGCTCCCGACATTGAGGGCCACGCTTGCCGGTTTCGGCTGCTCGCTTGCGGGCGCCTTCACCCTGTCGGTGCTGATCGACTTCTGCAAGTCCCTGCGTCGCGCACTGTTTCCGCTCTTCATCATCAGCCAGACGCTGCCGCTGGTCGCCATCGCGCCGTTGATCGTTCTGTGGTTCGGCTTCGGCCTGATGCCGAAGATCCTGCTGGTCGCGCTCGTTACCTTCTTCCCGATTCTGGTGGCGCTTTGCCAGGGCTATCAATCGACCGAGGACGAGCTGCAGCAACTGGTTGCCTCGATGGGCGCGCCGCGCTGGAAGCAGTTCCTGCTTACCCGCCTGCCGTCCGCCCTGCCCTTTTTCTTCGCTGGGCTGCGTATATCCATCACCTACGCCGTCGTCGGCGCGATCTTCGCGGAATACGCGGGTGCTGCCAAAGGGCTCGGCATCTACATGCTGAACGCCAAGAACAATTTCCGACCCGACCTGGTACTGGCCGCAGTGTTCGTCAGCGCCGCGCTGACCCTCACGCTGTTTTCCCTCACCGTCATCGCCGAACACCTAGCCATGCCATGGGCGAGACGCGGAAAGGGAAGCGGCCGATGACCGTGCTGCGCTTGGAACTCGATCACATCACCTGCCGCTACGACGAAACCCCAGTGCTGTCGGACATCTCTCTGACAGTCAAACCCGGCGAATTCGTCTCCATTCTCGGGCCCTCGGGCTCTGGAAAATCCACGCTGTTCAAGCTGCTCACCGGCGCTCGCAAACCCGATGGCGGCAGCATGCGCTTCGACGGCCATATGCTAAACGGAACAATCCGCCCCTTTGCCTTCATGCCACAGCGCGACGCTCTGATGCCATGGCGACGCATAGTCGACAACACCACGCTCGGTCTCGAGGTTAAAGGCATACACCGCGCCGAGGCGCGCCGGCGGGTGCTGCCGCTGTTTTCCGAGTTCGGCCTCGACGGCTTCGAGCAACATTATCCGGCGGAGTTGTCCGGCGGCATGCGGCAGCGCGCGGCACTGCTGCGCACCGTGGTCCAGGACAAGCCGATGCTGTTGCTCGACGAACCGTTCGGCGCGCTCGACGCATTGACACGCGCGGGCATGCAGCGCTGGCTGGAAGAGATGTGGTCGCAGCATGACTGGACCGCGATGCTCGTCACCCATGATGTGCGCGAAGCGGTCTATCTCTCCGACCGCATCTATATCTTTTCGCCCCGCCCGGCCTGCGTTATCCGCGAGATCACCGTCGATCTCCCACGCCCGCGCATACTGGACGGCGCGGCGCGTGCGCGCGCGACCGAGATCGAGGCCGACATTCTCAACACGCTCTTCAATGCCCCGAACGACGCCACAAGGACCAACTTGGAGGAACCACGATGAAAAACGCGATGCTGACCCGCCGCGCAGCCTTGGCTTCGGCCGCAGGGCTTGCTCTGACGCTGCCAATATCGCCGCTTCTGTCGAAGCCGGCCCGCAGCGAGGAGAAGCGCCCTGTCAAGGTCGCCCTGGACTGGACGCCGAATACCAACCACATCGGCCTCTTCGTGGCCCGCGACAAGGGATTTTACCGCGATGCGGGCCTCGACGTGGAGATCCTGCCCTACACGGACACTTCGGCAGGTACGCTCGTCGCCAACCATGTCGCTGATTTCGGAATTGTCGGCACCATCGGCCTCATGGCCCAGCGCACGGCAGACGCCGATCTGGTGGCGACCTACGCCGTCGTCCAGACAGAGACCGGACGTCTCGTCTTCAATGCCGATCGCGACGACATTCGCAGCCCCAAAGATCTCGACGGCAAGACCTATGGCGGCTTCGGCAGCGCCTGGGAGAACGCGCTGATCGGCTCGCTCATCCGCCATGACGGCGGCAAGGGCGAATTCGAGACCGTGACGCTCGGCACCTCCGCCTATCAGGCGCTCGCCAACGGCAGCGTCGATTTCACGCTTGAGGTTTACACCTGGGAGGGCGTGCAGGCGGAACTCGAGGGGATGAAGCAACGCGCCTTTCGCTACTCCGATTATGGCGTTCCGGACGAGCACACGACGCTACTTGCCTCCAGCCAGGCATTTCTGGACGAGAAGCCGGACCTCGCCCGCGCCTTCCTGGGGGCGACGCGCAAGGGCTTCGAGTTCGCGGTGGATCATCCCGACGACGCGGTCGAGCTCATGATCGCGGCCAATAGCGACGCACTGACCAATCCCGCGTTGGTCAAGGCCTCGTTGAAGGCGCTAATCGACGGACACTACTTCCGCACACCGGATGGCATCACCGGCCGCATCGATCCGGCCAAGATGACGGCGATCGGCGACTATCTCTTCAAGTCGAAAATACTGAAGGATGCCAATGGCAAGGCGCTTACAGCAGCGCCGGATTTCGCACAGTATTTTAGCAATATCCCACTCGACGCTGCATGATTTAGAAATTGACCAGAAGGCTTTCGCGAGATCTCGCGGCAGAACCTTCACTGTATAGAAAGAGGCGGCGTTTTTGAAACGTCGCTTCTTTTTGTTTCACCTGCCGGTGCCGCAGGCAAGCAGGCCGTGAGGAAAATCACGCCCATGTTGGAGTCAAACTTGACTCCGATGATCAAGATAAGTAAGCAATGCTGACGTAATGAGAGGTCAGCCATCGGCGACCGTTACGTGGGTCGATTTTGACGATGACAGCACGCGGCAATAGCAAAGTGACGGTCCTCACGGCAGCGATTGCGCAGCCGGCCGCCACGCGTGCGTCCACGCATACCGCCAATAAAAAACGCCTTTAAATCGCCAGCGGAGGAGCGTGCCAGGTCACCTGCGGCTCCGCCTGCGGGACTGAAACGACACGCGCCAAGGCGCGACCAAGGGAGACGGGCAGATGAGCGCACAAGATCGGGTTACTGGCCTCTACGACATCAGTGAAGACAAGAGCAGCTGTGGTGTCGGCTTCATTACCCGCAAGGACGGCGTTCAGACCCACGACGTGCTGAAGAGGGGCCACGAGGCGCTCTGCGCCGTCCCGCATCGTGGCGGCATGTCGGCGGAGGGCGTCGGCGATGGCGCCGGCATCTCTGTTGATCTCTCCCTCTCCTTCTTCCGCGGCCTCACCGGCAAGCAGGATCTCGCAGCCGGTCGTTTCGGCGTCGGCAACTTCTTCCTCCCAAATAACCCGAATGAGCACCAGCGCGCGGCCGATATCATCGGGGCGGCGTTGGCCGATGAGGGCTTACCCGTGCTTCTCGTTCGGGACGTACCTGTTGACAATGACGCGATCCGCCCGATCGCCATGCGCTACCAGCTGCCGATCCGCCAATGGGTGTTCGCAGCTCCTAAGACGGCGAAGACGCCGGCCGAATTCGACTGGCGCATCCACAAGGCACTGCTTGCCATCGAAGCCGTTGCCTATACCGATCCGGCTCTGGCCGGCTTTTATCCCCTGTCGCTCAGCGCCCGCACCCAGGTCTTCAAGGGTCGGCTGAACTCCAACGAAGTTCTGCCCTACTTCCGCGACCTCGTGGATCCCGCGCACGAAATCCACACCATGTATTTCCACACACGCTTTTCCACCAACACCGACCCGCACCCGTCCATGGCCCAGCCCTTCCGGCTGATGGCCCATAATGGCGAACTGAATACCGACAAGAAGAACCGCCTCTCCGAGGCCGCAATCGCGCTCGCCCGCAATTCCGCGATCATCCGCCCGAAGGGCCAGTCCGACAGCTGCCGTCTCGATCAGACCCTGCAGAGCCGCGTCATGGAAGACGGCCTCGACCTCGTCACCGCCGTCGTCTCAATGATGCCACCGGCCTGGGAGAACGACGACACGCTGTCTAAGGACGTCAGGGCAATGTTCGAGTATTTCTCGCTATACGAGGAGAAGAACGACGGCCCGGCCGCGTTGATCTTCGGCAACGGCACGATCGTCGGCGCCAGGCTCGATCGGCTCGGCCTGCGGCCACTGCGCACCGTCGAGACATCCGACTATCTCTGCGTCATGTCTGAAGCGGGCCAGATCGCCTTTCCGCCCGAGACTGTTCTCCGGCGTGGCCGGATCGAGGCCGGCGGCATGCTCTACTTCGACCACGCGGCCGGCCGATCCTTCTCGACACCGGAAGCGCTCGAGATGCTGGCGGCGCAGCGCGACTACAAAACGCTTCTCACCGAGGCCCGCATCCGCCTCGAGGACCTGCCCGAAGTCCCAGCCGACCAGCAGGGATCCCCACTCCGCTACAATGGCGATCTCGAGCGTCATCAGCGTTACGTCGCCTATTCCCACAATCAGGAAAGCTTCAAGTTTCTGATGGATCCGATGCTGGCGACGGGTGCCGAGAAGATCTCGGCAATGGGCTACGGCAATGCGATCAACGCCCTTTCCGACCAGGAAGGCGGCGTCGCCAAGTATTTCTCGCAACGTTTTGCCCAGGTCACCAACCCGCCGCTCGACAGCATCCGCGAAGCCGACGGCATGACCCTTCGCGTCGCGCTTGGCGCCAAGCCGAACATCGGCGCCAAAGCCGCCCGGCAGATCGTCGTGCGCTCGCCGATCCTTACCCATCTCGACATGCTGAAGATCCGCGAGCAGCGCGAGACGCCGTTGCGCCGCTTCGAGATGCTCTACACGCCCGTTGCCGGCGATCCCAAGGCCAACGAGCAGGCGCTGGAGGACGCGATCTCCAGGTTGTGCGACGCGGTGGAGGCCTTCGCGGCCGAAGAGGGCGGCATCGCCGTCGTCACCGATCGCCATGTGGCGCGCGACCGCGCGGCCCTGCCGATGATCATCGTCATCTCCGCGCTTAACCAGCGTCTGATCGAGACCGGCCTTCGCCTGCGGGTCTCTATCATCGCAGAGAGCGGCCAGATCTCCTCGTCTCATCATATTGCCGCTGCGCTTGGCTTCGGTGCCTCCGCCGTTTATCCGCTCGGCGTTCAGTTCCGGGCCGAGGAGAAGTTCGGCTCCGACGCCGACAAGGCGTTCAAGCGCTTCGCCAAGGCGGCGGAAAAGTCGCTGATGAAGACGATGGGCAAGGTTGGTCTTTGCACGGCCGAAAGCTACATCGCCGGTGAATTCTTCGAGCCCAACTTCCTCGACACCAACGATCCCGTGCTGCGCCGCTATTTCCCGAATGTGAAGACCCCTGTTGGTGGCGTGAACTTCACCGTCATCGCTCAGGCGGTGTGCGACTGGCACATGCGGGCGCTCACAGTCACCGGTGAAAACGCTATCCCGCTGCTCGGTCTCTTCAAGGAGCGCGCCGAGGGCGCCGGTCACTCCTACGGCACGACCGCGGTGCGTGGGTTCGTCGACATGACCGAGGAGAAGATTGATTTCGAGCGGATGGCCAGCGACACCGACCAGTCCGAATTCTTTCGGCTCCTGCCGCTCAACCGGCTGGAAGATGCCTTCGGCCTCAACGATGCCGCCTATTACAGCACCAGCTTCGAAAAGCTGACACCCGAGGCGATCGACCGCTTCGAGATCACGCCCGGCTACCGCGCCTTCGCCCGCATGATGATGGAAGAGCGCATGAGGCGCCCAGCGGCATTGCGAGATGTGCTGGATCTGCCCGCCGATGTCAGCTTTTGCAGCAATGCCGAGGATTTCAGGCGCGAGATGGGCCGATTTTCCCGCATTGGGAACAACGCTTTCATGGTGCGCGGCCTTGCCTGCGAACGGACCGGTAACGACGAGTTCCGGCTGCGGTTGACGGCCTCCAATGGCGGCCAGCTGACGCTGCTTTCTGCGCTTGCACAATCGCTGGTGAAGCGCTTCGAAAGCGACATCGTCGGCCACTGGCTGGAAGCCGGCGCTCTTGCCGTACAGGCGACAGGACAAGCCCGCGACTACCTCTCGCTGCTGCGCACCGCGCCCGCCAGCATTCCGCTTTGCGACGTCCAGAACGCAAGCGAGATCACGCCGCTGCTTGCCTCGGGCGCCATGAGCCACGGCGCGCTCGTGGCCGCCGCTCATGAAGCGGTCGCCCACGGCACCAACATGGCAGGCGGCATGTCAAACTCCGGCGAAGGCGGTGAGCATCTGTCGCGCTACGGCACGATCCGCGCGTCCAAGATCAAGCAGTTCGCCTCAGGGCGCTTCGGCATATGGGCGGGTTATCTCGCCGATCCGATGCTGGAGGAGATCGAGATCAAGATCGGCCAGGGGGCCAAGCCCGGCGAAGGCGGCCAGCTGCCCTCGCCCAAGGTGACCGTTGAGATCGCGGCCGCCCGTGGCGGCACGCCCGGCGTCGAGCTCGTCTCGCCTCCCCCTCATCACGACACCTATTCGATCGAGGATCTGGCGCAACTCATCCATGATGCGAAGGCGGCGCGCGTGCGTGTTGTCGTCAAGCTCGTCTCGTCGGAAGGGATCGGCACGATCGCCGTCGGCGTCGCCAAGGCAGGCGCCGACGTCATCAATGTCGCCGGCAATACCGGCGGCACGGGTGCCGCTGCCGTCACCAGCCTGAAATACACCGGACGCGCCGCCGAGATCGGCATCGCCGAGGTTCACCAGGCGCTTTGCGCCAATGGCTTGCGCGAAAAGGTCACGCTGCGTTGCTCGGGCGCGCACCAGACGGCCAGCGACGTCATCAAGTCTGCTTTGCTTGGAGGCGACAGCTTCGAGTTCGGCACCACCGCGCTGATGATGCTGAAGTGCGTCATGGCGAAGAACTGCAACATCAAGTGCCCGGCCGGGCTGACCACCAACCAGGAGGTCTTCAACGGCGATCCGAGGGCGCTTGCGCAGTATCTGCTCAACATCGCCCACGAGACCCGCGAGCTCCTGGCATCGCTCGGCCTGCCGTCGCTGCGCCAGGCGCGCGGGCGTTCCGACCTCCTTCATCTCCTCGATCACCCCTCGAGCGTCGGGCAGCTTGACCTCCGCGCGATGCTTTGCGTGGTCGAGGAGGTGAAGATTACCGACCCCGTCTATATGGAGAAGGACTACGCCGTCGATGATGGCTTCCTCGAGCTCGTGCAGTCGGCGTTGATCGAAAACGGGAAGGCGACCGTCGAACTCGGCGGCAACCGCTTCCTCAACAACTGCAACAAGAGCGTCGGCGGGCAGCTGGCGGTCGATATCGAGCGGATGCTGAACTACGAGATCGATGCCGCCACGGCAGCCACCCTGCCGGCCGTTCGCCGGGACGAGCGCGGCCGCCGCTTCCTCGAGCCCGGATCGGTCAATATCGCGACCTCGGGTTCGGCCGGGCAATCCTACGGCACGTTCTGCAATGACGGCATGGTGCTCACCCATACCGGCACCTGCAATGACGGCGTTGGCAAGAGTGCCTGCGGTGGCACCATCGTCGTCAAGTCGCCGGGCGGCGGCTCCGACGAGGCGGGCGGCAACGTGCTGATCGGCAACTTCGCGCTCTTCGGCGCCACCGGCGGCCGCACCTTCGTGGAAGGCCAGGCCGGGGACCGTTTTGCCGTCCGCAATTCCGGCGCGACATCAGTTGTCGAGGGCGTCGGCGACTTCTGCTGCGAATACATGACGAATGGCGCGGTTCTCAACCTCGGAAGCTTCGGCAAGGGCTTCGGCAATGGCATGAGCGGCGGCTTCGTCTATCAGTACGACCCCTATGGCGATCTGCCGAAGAAGGTCAGTCACGACTCGATCCTGCTCGGCTCGATTTCCGACAAAGGCGATGAAGCGGCAATCCATCGCCAAGCCGTGCACATGCTGCTCACCTGGCACCTGACTGCGACCGGCTCGTCCAAGGCGCGCTGGCTCTTGGAGAACTGGGAGAGCGAACAGCACAATTTCGTCTATGGCATGCCACGGGCGCTGCTGTTGTACCAGGATAGCGACGCGATCCTGAAGGCAAAGGCACGCAAGGAGCTGATCGAGGAACTGGCCTCGGCGCTGGCTGCCCATCAGGTCCGCAAGTTCAAGCTGGCCTACCGCGACCGCAAGCCGGTGCTCAACGGCCGGGTGCCCGGCTACGGGGAGACTGACACGGACGAGATGTTCGCGCTTCTCAACAATTACACCGTGCTTTCCATGGCGCAGGGGCTGGCGATGGCGCGTGTGCCCAACGCACTCGGACCATCCGAGCCAGCCGTAGAGAAGGCTGTGCGAAACCTCATCCTGACGGAGGATTTCGCCCTGATGAGCAAGCTGATGCGGCACGCACGCGACGCTATAGATGGCCACAGCGACGAACAGCTGTCGGTGATGATCGCCGCCAAGCGGCTCGCCGACTACAAGGAGGCGCTGGCGCGCCGCAACATCCTGTCGATGGATAGCCCCGGCACCTACGGCTGGATCATCCACCAGCATGCCCGCAACATCGAAAGGATCAGGCGCCTGCCGAGCTTCGAGGAGCTGTTCGCCAAGCGCGCCGTCTCCGACCTGACGACATCTGCCAGAACAAGCCGAGTGTGACGATGAAAGTGCCCTATGTCCCCGCAGACGCCCCCTTCAATGGCGACCAGCGCGCCTGGCTTTCCGGCTTCCTGGCTGGCCTCCACTCTCGCCTGGCAATGGATGGTGACGGCAGCAACGCTCTCGCGTCCGCGCCGCAGCAGCAGGCCTCAAACCTGCTGCATATCCTCTATGGCACGCTGACAGGCAATGCCGAAGGTGTCGCCATGGATGCGGCAACAGCTGCCCGCGCTGCCGGGATGCAGCCGGTGGTCGAGGCGCTCGATGATATCGACATGGCTCGCTTCGCGACGATGAAGCGGGTGATCGTGGTGGTCTCCACCTATGGCGAAGGCGAGATGCCGGATAATGCGCAACTCTTCTGGGAGGCGCTCTCGGCGGATAGCGCGCCGAGGCTGGAGGCGATGAATTTCGGCGTGCTGGCGCTCGGCGACACCGGCTATGATGGCTTCTGCCAGGCGGGCAAGCTGATCGATACCAGGCTGGAGCAACTCGGCGCCCGCCGGATGGCGGACCGCCTGGATTGCGACGTGGATTACGAGGATGCCGCATCGGCCTGGGTGGGCGAGACCCTGCCGGTCGCGGCAGCGATCGACGGCGGAGCCGCAGAGCCGGCGGAACTGGCCGAAGCGACGGCCCTGCCTGTCCGCGAGAAGTCGCAATGGAACAGGAAGTCGCCCTATCCCGCGACCCTTGCCCTCAACCGGTTGCTTTCGGGCGCCCGATCCGCAAAGGAGATCCGGCATTTCGAGTTCGATCTTGGCGATAGCGGATTGGTTTACGAAGCTGGCGATGCGCTGGGCGTCATGCCAGTAAACAATCCGGCCCTTGTTTCGGCCATTCTGGAGCGCTTGGGTGCCGACGCGGAAGCGGCCGTTTCCGGCCTCGCCCAGCCCCTGGGCCGAGAGTTGACGACCAGCTTCGAGATTTCCACGCCTTCGCGCGAGTTGATCGCGGAGATCGAAAGGCGCGCCAGCCACGAAGAGCTCAGCCATATCCTGCGCCATGGGGACAGGCAAGCGCTGGAGAACTGGCTGTGGGGCAAGGACAGTCTCGACCTCCTGCAATTGCTCCCCGAGAACGCGATGAGCGCCGCCGATTTCGTCGGTCTGCTGAAGCCGCTGCAGCACCGCGCCTACTCGATCTCCTCGAGCCCGCTTGCTGCCGAGGGACGGGTGCACCTGACCGTTGCCAGCGTGCGCTACACCACCAACGGCCGCGAGCATGGCGGGGTCTGCTCGACCTATCTGGCGGATCGAACAGAAGGCGATCTGGCCGGCATCTTCGTGTCGCAGAACAAGGCATTCCGCGTTCCCTCGGATGATTCTACCCCTGTTATCATGGTCGGCCCCGGCACTGGCATCGCCCCGTTCCGGGCCTTCCTGCAGGAGCGGCTGGCGTGCGGCGCGACGGGTCGGAACTGGCTATTCTTCGGCGACCAACACCGGGCGGACGATTTCATCTACGAAGAGGAGCTTGCTGCGATGAGCAGCGCCGGGCTGCTGACGCGGCTCGATCTGGCCTTTTCCCGCGACCAGCAGGAAAAGATCTACGTGCAGACCCGCATGCGCGAGAACGGCAAGGCGCTCTACGCGTGGCTGGAAGAGGGCGGGCACTTCTATGTTTGCGGCGATGCAACCAGAATGGCGCGCGACGTGGATCACGCCCTGCACGACATCATTGCCGTCCACGGCGGCCATTCCGCTGATGCCGCGACGACCTACGTCAACGAATTGAAGCGACAGAAGCGATACGTTCGCGACGTCTACTAGGGCCGGGACCGACTGGGCCCGTCACAATCCGAACATGCCATAGAGCGGTCGAAAACATCGGCCGCTCGAACGCGTTAATCAACACGGACCAAGTGCCGGGTAGGAAAACGTGAGCGTTCGTGCTCTCTTGGCACGGCGCGGTGTCATTTCGGCACGCTACTGGCTATAGTTTATTGGATATTAAGAACGTTGAACGAGACTCGCCTAGCCGTGACAGCGAAGCATGTAAATCGATGCAGGCAAGAATCGCTTGCATGAATGGCATGGCGGAAAACATGGAACATGAAGGTTTCGATTTACCGTTCCTCCTCAAGGAGATTGATATCCTTGCGGATGAACTCAGCAAGCTGCCCCCTTCGATGGACAGGACAGCGCTGGAACTTAGGCTGGCACAGATGCGCCAGATCGTTGAACTGCGACACAAGCGCCGCAGCATGAAGAACCTCGATCCCAACTGACGGTTCGACTGTTATCATGTGGTACACTCGCCTGCCGTGGATGTGGCAAGCGAATGCCCCGCTACCTACTCGTGACATGAGCGCGCTGTCGCCCGTATTGAGGATTGTGCTTCGAAATCCCCGGCAAAGAGGCTACTAAGCGCGCAAACCAACGAGAGGAATTGGCCATGGAACCGGAAACCGTAACGATCGACAACCGCAACGACTTCTCGCTTTGGGCGATCGAGCGCGCCAAGCTGATTGTCAGCGAACAGGGAACGGCGCTCGCGCTTGCGGCGCGAGACATGGGTGACACGGAGATCGGCCAGGCTGGCAACGCGCTCGGCCAAGCGATTGCCGACGCTATGCTGGAAGTTTTCGATGGGCTGATGAACGGCGTTGTCGAGGAATAGCAGGCCCGCAGTTGTTCTGCTGACCTGACAATGTGCAAGAATGAGCACTCGATATTCTTTGGGAACTTTTCTGCAGCTGGGGGGTTTTATCTGCGCAACGTATTGAAATCCGCGTTGCTGGATCAGCAAGCCCAATGCAGTCCAACCAAAAAGCCCGGTGCAGCCCCTCGCACCGGGTTTTTCACGTCCGCAGACAACTGCACCACGTGCACCCACGCTTGATGCATTAAGAACATGCTATATATTAAGAGCGCGCTGGCAGCCCCACACGGGCTATCGCCAACAAAATGCGCTTCGAGGGGTAGAAAGCGTTGGACACGAGACCATGGACGATCCCTGTTTTGGTCGCCTGCCGTCGTACCGGCGCCGTTTACACGGTCACCAGTTTACTCGTGAGGCGCTCAAAATGCTTTTTACCGCCTGGCCGGTCGCAGAGGGCAAGGCCTACTTTTCCGCCCTGGAAGTGTGCGACGGCGTCGCGATCGGCAAGGCATCGCCGGAAGATGCGCGCCTCGCCTTTATCGCCGCGGCCGATGAGGCCAAGGTGCCTTATGACGTGGTGCCCGCCGCACCGGTCCCGCTATAACCGCTTCAGCGCGCTCACTCCTCGACGCCTTCCTCGAACGTGTAGGACGCGCACATTTCGTCGGAGCTTTTCGGCGCATGATGACCGGTAAACACCGCGATAGCGGCCAAGCCATCTCCGGCGGACCAATCCACGACATAGGTGACCGGCCCGGATCCACAGAGACGATTACCGTTCAGTAACTCGGGGTCGGAAGGATCGGCCACTCGATAGACTGAAGCCGGTACACGCTCGCCATCGACGATGAAGTGATCGGCGACCAGATTGGAGAACGACAGCTCGTCACCCGTTTCAAAGGTGATGCTGAAGTCGTCCATCGAGATGTCGCCGGTGACCGACATGGCCGTGTTGCTGACGGCCTTGTACGCGTCGGCCCATGACGGGCTCGCGGCCGACAGCATGGAAAAAATAAGACAGGATTTGAAGAAGCGCACGGTGACCTCGGGAGCAAAGGCAGGCACGGTAGAGCCGTGCCCGCGCGATATTACTCGGCTGCTGGTTTCAGGGAGCTGATGATCGCCTGGAGTTCAGGCCCATGTGCCTCCTGTGTCCCCTGCGATCCCCAATAGGTGATGACGAGCAGCTTGCCTGGTTTCGGTGAGAGCAGCGAGAGGCCGATATTGACGGCGCCGTCATTGTCGGTGCCGGTCCAGTCGAAGTTGGTCATGTCCATGCCGTTGATCGGCTCGTCGGACTTCTTCTGTGTCGAGCCGTCAACCTTCACGCCGTTCTTTTCAAGAAAGGCGATGGCGTCGTCGATGACCTTGTCCGTGCTCTTCTCGTCGGCGACGTCGATCGAGAGATAGATGGCCGAGTCATCGGACGTCGCCTGGATGCCGGTTTCGGTTTCCTCGGGTTCCCAGCTGTCGGGAATGGCGATTTGCGCGATGGGCTCGTCGCTCGGGAATGCAAGCGTCTTGGCCTGACTGACGCCGGGTATGAGGGCGGCAAGAAGCGCCCCGACGATAATCGTCTTCATGTAAGGTCCCTGGGGGTTAGAGAACATGTGTGCGGGTGCATATTAGCGTTGCGACGTTAAGAAGATCCGCACGCAGTCGCAGCGAGTCCGCTCCACCCCAGAAATGGTTTAGGCCCAGAAACAGTTCGGGCCGGCGTGGACATCATGTCCGCGCCGACCCGTTGTTCGAAAGATCGACTTTACTCGCCGGGAACGATCGACGCGCTGTTGCCGTGAGCCGCTTGCAGGCTATCCGCAGGCTTCGGCGCCTTCCAGGCGATCAGGCGGTAGAACATCGGAATGAAGAAGGTCGCGATGAACGTTGCCGCGAGCATGCCTCCGATAACGCCCGTACCGATGGCGTGACGGCTGGCCGAGCCCGCACCCGTGCTGACGGCCAGCGGCACGACACCCAGGATGAATGCCAGCGACGTCATGACGATCGGGCGGAAACGCAGGCGGGCGGCTTCGATCGCAGCCTCGCCGGCCGTCAGTCCCTCCTGGCGCTTCAAAACGGCAAACTCGACGATGAGGATGGCGTTCTTGGCGGCCAGACCGATCAGCGTGACCATACCGATCTGGAAGTAGACGTCGTTTGTCAGCCCGCGCAGCATCGTTGCTAGCAACGCACCAAAGAGCGCGAACGGGATGGCGGTTATAACTGCCAACGGCAGCGTCCACTTCTCGTACTGCGCGGCAAGGATCAGGAACACCATGATAATGCCGAAGAGCATAGCTTGCGTTCCAGCGCCCCCCGTTGCCAGTTCCTGGTAGGCCGAGCCTGTCCAGGCGATCTGGTAGCTCGCGGGCAAGGTCTCGTTGGCAACCTCCTGCAATGCGCGGATGGCGTCACCCGACGTATAGCCGGGAGCCGGGTTACCGGTGACTTTGGCCGAGTTGAACGCGTTGAAGCGTTCGACCTGGTCCGGACCGATAATGCGGGTAACCTTCACCAGCGCATCCAGCGGGATCATGTTGCCATTGGTCGAGCGGACGAACACTTGGCGGAGATCGTCAGGCGATTGGCGGAAAGCCGATTCCGACTGCAGATTGACCTGATAGTTGCGGCCGTAGAGTGTGAAGTCGTTGACATAGAGGCTACCGAACGTCGCCTGCATGGCATCGAAGACCGTGTTGATCGGCACGTCGAGCGCCTTTGCCTTCTCGCGATCGAGATCCGCGTGGTATTGCGGAACGCTAGCATCGAAAGTGGTGCGCACGGCAGTCAGCTCGGGGCGCTTGGAAGCCGCAGCCACGAGAGCATTGGCCTGTTCGGCAAGGTTCGCGATACCGTTGCCGCCACGGTCCTGAACATAGGCTTCGAAGCCACCCGTGGTGCTCAAGCCCTGGATCGGCGGTGGATTGAAGGCGAGAACCATCCCGTCCTTGATGCCGCTATTGGCACCGATGATCGGCCCGGCCATGTTTCGGGCGTCCAGGGCCGCCGTCGTGCGCTCCTTCCAGTCATCGAGAATGATGAAGGAGACACCGGCACTGCTCTTGATGCCGCCGGCGAGGATATCGAAGCCGGAAACCGCAAAGACGTCATGAACGCCCTCGAGCCTGGAGGTGTTTTCGACCACCTGGTTCATGACAGCTTCGGTGCGCGGAAGCGCTGCGGCCGGTGGCAAGATTGCGATCTGCAGTACCCAGCCCTGGTCTTCGTCGGGAACGAGCGATCCCGGAATGGAGTAGAAGAGATAGCCTGTCGCACCGAGCAAGGCGCCGACCAGCACAAGTCCGATGGCAAAACGCTTGACAAAGAAGCGAACTCCCGCCGTGTAGCCCGACGTCAAGCGCTCAAAGGCGCGATTGAAGACGCGGAACGGCAGCGCCGGTTCGTGATGACCTGGCTTCAGGATCAGGCCACAGAGAGCGGGCGTCAGCGTCAGAGCGACGATGCCCGATAGGATCACGGAGATCGCGATCGTGACGGCGAACTGCTTGTACATCTGGCCCGCAAGCCCGCCCATGAAGGAGACGGGGATAAAGACCGAGCAGAGCACGAGCACGATGGCAACGACCGGTCCGGTCACTTCGCCCATTGCCTTGATCGCCGCGTCTTTGGGGGACAACTTGTCCACCGTCATCAAGCGTTCAACATTCTCGAGAACCACGATCGCGTCATCCACGACGATACCGATCGCCAGCACCAGGCCGAAGAGTGTCAAGAGGTTGATCGAGAACCCAAGCAGGTACATGCCCGCGAAGGTACCAATGATCGAGATCGGAACTGCGATCACCGGGATGAGCGTCGCTCGCCAGTTCTGCAGGAACAGGAACACCACGATGACGACAAGCGCGATCGCTTCGAAGAAGGTGTGGATGACTTCCTCGATCGAGACCTGAATGAACTTCGTCGTATCGTAGGGGATGCGATAGTCAATCCCATCGGGGAAGGACTTCTTCAGTTCCGCCAGGCGCGTTGAGAGCTCGTGCATCGTGTTTAGCGCGTTGGCGCCCGGCTGCAAGTAGATCGCGATCGGAACTGCCGGCGTACCGTTGAGGCTGCTCTGCACCGCGTAGCTTTTGGTGCCAAGTTCGATGCGTGCTACATCCTTCAACCTGAGCGTCGCCGCGTTGCTGGTCGAGCGCAGGATGATGTTTCCGAAGGCTTCCGGATCCGTCAAGCGGCCTTGTGTCGAGACGCTGTAGGTGAAGGGCTGGCCGGTTGCGCTCGGTTGATCTCCAAAACGACCGGCGGCGAACTGCGAGTTCTGTTCCTGGATGGCTGTCGACACGTCGCTCGGCGTTAGGCCGTACTGCGCCATCTTGTCCGGCCGCAGCCAGACGCGCATCGAATAGTCGATATCACCCAGAACGTTGACGTCGCCAATGCCGGGAAGACGCTTCAGGTCGTCGATGACGTTCAAGAGCGCGTAGTTGCCGACATAGGCGCGGTCATATTGCGCGTTGTTGGAGAACATCGCCACGAAGGCAAGAATGGAATTCGAGCGCTTAGCGACAACGACACCCTGACGGGTGACTTCCTGCGGCAAGGTCGAGGTCGCACGCTGGACACGATTGTTGACATTGATCGCGGCCTGGTCCGGGTCGGTGCCGAGCGCGAATGTCACCGTGATCTGCATGGTGCCGCTGTTGGAGTTCGTCGATTGCATGTAGAGCATGTTTTCGACGCCGTTGATTTGTTGCTCGAGCGGCGCCGCAACGGTCTGTGCGACCGTCTCGGCGCTGGCGCCGGGATAGCTCGCAGTCACAACGACCTGCGGCGGTACAAGCTCGGGATACTGTGCAATCGGCAGGGCCCGCAGGGCCAAAAGACCCGCCAGAACAATGACGATGGAAATGACCGCCGCGAAGACCGGACGGTCGATAAAGAACCTATTACCCATCAGTTTGACGCCGTCTCTTTCGTATCCTTGCCACCGTCGGCCGCGGCGGCTTCAGCCGTCGCGTTGACGGCCGAACCCGGCCGCACCTTGATGACGCCCTCGGTAATCAGCTGGTCACCGGCCTCGAGACCCGAGTTGACGATCCAGTTGCTGCCGACTTTCTGGCCGAGTGTAACCGCATTGATCTTTGCCTTGCCGTCCTTGCCGACGGTGTAGACGAATTGACCCTGCGGCCCCTGCAACAGCGCCACCTCGGGGATGACGATCGCGTCATCGGCGGTCACGCCGCTTACTGTGGCGCGTACGAACTGGCCGGGGATCAGCTGGCGATCCGGATTGTCGATGATCGCACGGGCTTGGATAGTGCCCGTGTTGACGTCAACGGTCGCGGACGTGAAGTCGACAACGCCTTCGTGGTCGTAGGTCGAACCGTCGCCGAATGTCAGCTTGACGCGCAGCTTCTGTTCCTGGCCCTTGCTCTTCATCAGATCGATGAGATGGCGGACTTCGCGCGCCTCGGAATCCGAGAAAGAGAAGTTGACGTAGACAGGGTCCAGCTGGGTGATGTTGGTCAGCAAGCTTGAATCAGTGCTGATCAGGCTGCCTTCGGACATCTGCTCAAGGCTCGTGATGCCGCTGATCGGAGCAGTCACCTTGGTATAGCCGAGATTGAGCCCGGCGGTCGTGACCTGGGCCTGAGCGGAGGCGACGGCCGCCTCGGCGAGCTCGCGCGCCGAAATCGCATCATCGCGGCTCTTTTGGCTGCCGACATTCTGGTCAAAGAGACTGATGTTGCGCTTCTCCTCGCGGATGCCCTGACTGAGCTGCGCCTGCGCCTGTTTGAGCCCGGCCTGTGCCTGCATCAGTGCGGCTTCATAGGGCGCGGGATCGATGAGAAATAGTACATCGCCCGCCTTGACCTGGGCGCCCTCGACGAAGTTGCGCTTCAACAGGATGCCGCTCACGCGGGCGCGGACCTCCGTCTGGCGAAACGCCGAGACACGCGCGGCGTATTCGTAGCTCAGCGGCACAGAGCTGGCGGCAACTTTCACGGTCGTAACGGACGGAGGAGGCGGGGAAGCAGCCTGCTGGGCCATTGCCACGGAGGACATCAATATTGATACAGCCGCCACAAGCACGCCGCTGCGAACGGTGGAAAAACGCCGCTGATTTTTATTTTGCACTATATTCGCCTTTACTTGGGCTCGGTTCACCGAGCAACCTTAATTCCCTCCTCCCCTTGGCTCCTCCGCCAAGCTTTATTCCGGTTTGAAAATTGGCCAGCGAGGTTCCACCCGCAAGCAATCAAACGAATTTCGCTTGTCGCCCGCCTTGCCTCGAAGAACCTGCGCACATCGATAAGGAAACAGCCAGCACTTTGCCTTTGCTTCCAGTTTATTCTTTTATATCCCGTATTTAACCGCCGACCGGAGCGGAGCTCGGTCTAGCCTCTACCTAACAGCTCGGTCCGAACATGTTAAGATGCCCAAATCAGCATAGGGCTATAAAGCTCGTTCATGAATGGCTTGCTGTTGACAGCAGACACGGTTTCGCCGGGAGGCTCCCGGGGTCGTCAAATAGAAGTCTTCCCATCATAAACCTACTCTAAAGCATCTTCTCATCTTCGTTATTAGCCAGGTCTAATTTCGTTGGCGCTGCGCAGCGAAAGGCCGAGCATAGCCGCTTGGGAGGCGACCTATCGACGCAAGCAACTTTTTGTGTTCACTCTCCACCGCCATCACTCCGATGACGCGCAAATTAACGATTGGTTAACCATATCCGTCGTTTAGAATGCTTAACGGCCGTCTGGTCGTTGATTCGAAGTCCGGGCGCCAAAATTGCGCCGGATACAGGGAAATACGATTGCGGCGATCGGAAACATGGGTTTGCTAAGATTGATGGCCCTTGCTGGGTTGGCTGGTCTTGCTGCCAGCTGCACATCGACTGGAAATATCAGACAACCGAGCGCCGCTGAAACGATTGCGAGCGAGAAGGCGCTTGTCCTGCCGCCACCCGGCGGGCCATCGATCGTGAGCGTAGTAGAGCAGAAGCGTGGCAACGGCGTAGATCAGTCCATCTCGCTGTTCACCTCGTCATCTGTTCCAGGCCAAAATTTCCTGAAGGTGCAGTTTCTCGGCGGGCGCGGCGAAAACCCTGGTGCCGGCAACTCATCGTATAAAATGGTCAATGAGACCGCCATTGGACGAGAGATGGCTGCCTCCATCCCCGGCGTGCGAATGGCGCGATCGGCGACCTTCCTGCAAAACAGCTACGGCCCCTTCGGCTACGCCTCCGGCACCAGCCGCAGCGGCGATACCTGCGTCTATGGATGGCAGCAGATCCGCTCCAGCCGCTCCGACCAGACACAGGCCCGCAATTTCGGCATGATCCAGGTTCGCCTGCGCCTGTGTGATGCACGCGCGACCGAACGCCAGTTGCTGGGTGTGATGTACGGATATACCGTTATCGGCACGTTCAACGGCGAAATCTGGAACCCTTACGGCATGACGCAAGGGGGCGACCCCACCATCGGGCGGCCGGGAAACCCGATCTATCCCGACGAAGGCGGTTATCGCTCCACACCGATGCCGATTGGCTACGAACCGGCGCCGACGCAGACCTTCTCGCGCCCAGCGCCGGTGCGCCGCGCAGCGGTTCGCCCTGCCGCCACGGCGCCGGCGGCGCCGACTTTGCCGCCGGCGATCGGCCCGCGCGTGCCGGGACCCGACCTTTCCGAAAACGTGCCACAGGCTCCGATGGGTGCACCCACGTTGCCCAATGCGTCCGCGCGCCAGCACGCCTCGCAACAGACGATGACAGCGACCGGCGTGAACGTGCCGTCGCCGGAATGCATCGGCAACACGGCGGCAAGTGCCGCCTGCCAGAGATGACGATCAGCTAGGCCGGCACAGGAAACGGTGCCCGGCGCAATGCCTTTGAAGGAAAGCCGATGCATAAGGCCCGCAGCATCTTGATCTGGGCAGTGGTTGCGATCTGTGTGGTCGCACTGGTGACCCTGCCGGTGAATTTGCAGGCGCAGCTGATCGCCAGCATTACCGTGGTCGCCGTGATGGCGATCATCAAGGGCTTGAAGGGTGAAGGCACATGGCGCCTGATCGCGCTCGCCTTCGGTACGGCGATCGTCATGCGCTATGTCTATTGGCGAACGACCAACACATTGCCCCCGGTTAACCAGCCTGAAAACTTCATTCCCGGCCTGCTGCTCTATCTCGCGGAAATGTATAGCGTCGCCATGCTGGCGCTCAGCCTCTTCATCGTCGCGACACCCTTGCCGCCTCGTCCTTCGCGCGTGGGAAAGCTCCAGCGTTTTCCGCACGTCGACGTCTTCGTGCCCACCTATAACGAAGATTCCCACCTTCTCGCCAACACACTCTCGGCCGCCAAGGCGATGGACTATCCGGCGGACAAGCTGACCGTCTGGCTGCTTGACGACGGCGGGACCGTGCAGAAGCGCAACTCGAACAAGCTGCTCGAGGCGCAGGCAGCCGTCGCGCGCCACAACGAACTCAAGCAGCTCTGCGAGGAAATCGGCGTCCGCTATCTCACGCGCGAACGCAACGAGCATGCGAAAGCCGGCAATCTGAACAATGGTATGCAGCATTCGACCGGCGAACTGATCGCGGTTTTCGACGCCGACCACGCACCTGCGCGCGACTTCCTGCTTGAGACCGTCGGCTATTTCGACGACGATCCGAAGCTTTTCCTGGTCCAGACGCCGCACTTCTTCATCAATCCCGATCCGCTGGAGCGCAATCTGCGCACCTTCGACAACATGCCGAGCGAGAACGAGATGTTCTACGGCATCATCCAGCGCGGGCTCGACAAATGGAACGCGGCCTTCTTCTGCGGCTCTGCGGCGGTTCTCAGCCGCAAGGCGCTGGAATCGCAGAACGGTTTCAGCGGCATCAGCATCACCGAAGACTGCGAGACAGCACTTGCACTTCACGGAAGCGGCTGGAACAGCATTTATGTCGACAAGCCGCTGATTGCCGGCCTGCAGCCGGCGACGTTTGCGAGCTTCATCGGCCAGCGCAGCCGCTGGGCGCAGGGCATGATGCAGATCCTCAGGTTCCGCTTTCCGCTGCTCAAGCGCGGGCTGACGATCCCGCAGCGCTTCTGCTACATGTCGTCGACGCTCTTCTGGCTGTTCCCCTTCCCGCGCACGGTCTTCCTGTTTGCGCCGCTGTTCTATCTCTTCTTCGACCTGGAAATCTTCACCGCCTCCGGCGGCGAGTTCCTGGCCTATACCCTCGCCTACATGCTCGTGAACCTCATCATGCAGAACTACCTCTACGGTTCGTTCCGCTGGCCGTGGATTTCCGAGCTCTACGAGTATGTGCAGACGGTGCACCTGCTGCCGGCGGTGATTTCGGTCATGCTCAACCCGCGAAAACCGACATTCAAGGTGACAGCGAAGGACGAGTCGATCGCCGTCAGCCGGCTGTCGGAAATCAGCCGCCCTTTCTTCGTCATCTTCGCGGTGCAGATCATCGCGCTGATCGTCACCATCTACCGCATCTATACCGAGCCCTATAAGGCCGACGTCACGCTCGTCGTCGGCGGCTGGAACCTGATCAACCTGATCATGGCCGGCTGTGCGCTCGGCGTCGTGTCGGAACGCGGCGAACGCGCTTCGTCGCGCCGCGTGCGCGTCAACCGTCGCGCGGAGTTCGGCATCAACGGCAAGTGGTACACGGCGTCCATCGAGGACGTGTCGGTGCACGGCGCGCGCCTGCATGTGTTCGACAAGCAGCTGGAGCAGTCCTTGGTCGGCGTCGAAGGCGAAGTTCGCTTCCGTCCGTTCAGCGGCGCCGATCTCGAAACGCTACCGCTCGTGGTGCGCAACATTCAGCCGACGGACGGACTGCTTGCGGTGGGCTGCCAGTATGTCCCGAAGAGCGCGCTGGACCACCGGCTTATCGCCGACCTGATGTTTGCGAACTCGGCGCAGTGGACGCAATTCCAGGAAGGCCGTCGCCGCAATCCGGGCCTGATCCGCGGAACGATCTGGTTCGTCGGTCTTGCGTTTTATCAAACGAGCCGCGGCCTGGTCTATTTCTTCCGCAGTATGCGGCCGGAGCGTGAAGAGCAGCGGCAAGTCTCGAAGGTGAATGGCTGATGCGGAAGATCGCCACATCCCTCGGTTTCCTGTTTGCCGCCACTGCTCTCGCCTATGCGCAGACAACGCCCTTCGACATGACTGGCGAACGTCCGCCCGAGGCAACGCCAGCGGTGCCACGCTTGACGATTCCGGCGACGCCTCCCGCTTCCGCACCAACAACAACGCCGGCGCCGACGGTCGCAACGCAGCCGCCCGCGACACCCGCACCCGCCGCCCCACCGGCAGCCGTTACGCCTCTGCAGCCTTTCGCCGTCACTCCCGCGACACCGACGGCGCAACAGCCGGCATCGCCGCCAGCGCAGACGGATGCACCTGCCACGCAGCCAAGATCAGCACCACCGCCGCCACCAGCAGGGCAGGCTGCGACACCAGCAGCACAGCCGCCGCAGAAACCGGTAACCGAAACGGCGTCCGCTCCCCTGCCTCCCGGCACATCGCGCCGCTATGTGGTGCCCTTCTCAAAGCTTGGGCTGGACGGCGAATATGACCGCAAGTCGTGGTCTGTCTACCTGACACCGGAGCAGGCCGCGGCGCAGGCGACCTTCAACTTCACCTACCAGAATGCCATCGTCGTCGCGCCCGAGAGCTCGCAATTCACGATACTGATCAACAACAGGGTGATTGGAGAGCAACCCGTCGGCTCGCCCGATGGAGCTTCGACCGTATCTTTGAGCATCCCGCCGCGCCTGCTGCAGCCAGGTGCCAACCTGTTGACGATCGAGGCGAAGCAGCGCCATCGTACCGATTGCAGCGTGCAATCGACGTATGAGCTCTGGTCGGACATCGACCCATCGCAGACCTATTTGAGCTTTGTCGGCGAAGAGGCCGCAAAATTCTCGAGCACCGATGCAATCCGCGCGATCGGCGTCGACGGCGCCGGCCAAACCGCGTTCAACTTCGTCGTTCCCGCGCTCGAGCAGCCGGGAACAACAAAACCACTTCTGAGGCTCGTGCAGGGTCTGTCGGTCCTCAGCGGCATGCCGAACCAGACCATGTCGTTTACAAGCGGCTCCCTGCCCGCCTCGTCTCCTGGCCGGATGACGGTCGTGGTCGGCACGCCCAGCGAATTGCAGCCACTGTTTGCCGTTCCCGTCGCCGCGCAGACTGCTCCTCTTGCAACCTTTGCAACCGATCCACGGTCTGGCCAGACTGTGCTCTTGATTACCGGACCATCCTGGCCGGCGATCGCCACGGCAATAGAAACGATCGTCTCGACAACCGACCGCGCCGTCACCGTACGTCGCGACGCGCTCGCCACGCAGCGCTGGACCGCGCCCGATGCGCCACTGATTTTCGCCGACAAGACGATTTCTTTCTCCCAGTTGGGTGTAAAATCGACCGAGTTCTCAGGACGGCGCTTCCGTACGACCTTCAACATCGCCGTACCGGCCGACTTCTACGCCAACGCCTATGGCGAGGCGACGGTGCTGCTCGACGCCGCCTATACTCAGAATGTGCTGCCGGGCAGCCATATCGACGTCTACGTCAACGGCAACATTGCCTCGACCCTACCAATCACCACGAAGGGCGGCGGCATCTATCGACACCTGCCAATCCGCGTGACGATGCGACACTTCAAGCCCGGCTTGAACTCGGTATCGATCGAGACAATCCTGCAGACGGATGAGGACAATGTGTGCGTGCCGGGCACGGCTGCCGGCGCGGGACCACGCTTTGCGCTTTTCGACACCAGCGAGTTTCACATGCCCGACTTCGCCCGGGTCGGCCAACGCCCCAATCTGGCGGCACTCGCCGGAACGGGTTACCCCTACAGCCGCGCTGCATCTCCGACACCGCTCTTCATCGACCGCGTGGACCCCGACACGCTCTCCGCCACGGCAACCGTGCTCGGCCAGATGGCCTTGATGGCAGGTCGGCCGATCGACGTCGAACCCGCCGCCTCGCCGGGCGCGATCGGCGAACGCGACGCCATGTTCGTCGGCTCCATTTCGCAGATGCCTCAGGCGGTGCTTTCGCAGCTCAACATCGCGACGACCAGCCAGGCGACATGGCGGCCGCTAGCCGCGACGCAGACGACGCCGAGCGAGACCAACGTAATGTTCGACGAATGGCGCTCCAAGGTGAGCGGCGGCGTCTGGCAGGGACAGATTACCTCGTTCCAGGAATGGCTGCGTCGCAACTTCGATATTTCGCTGAGCACGCTGCAGTTCATTCCCGGTGCCGAGCAGGTGTTTACGCCCTCCAACACGAACAGCTTCCTGATCGCGCAAGGCGCGAATACGGCGGGCAACGGGACCTGGACGATCGTGACCGCGCCATCCGCCAAAGATCTCAGGGAAGGTGCTGATGCCATGACGTCACAGCTGAACTGGCCCGAGATCGAGGGACACGTGACAACCTATTCGGCCGTGACCGGCAAGATCGATACTGTCCCGGTCAGCCGTTTCGATTTCATCGCGACGGAGACCTGGACCTTCGCCAACTATCGCCTGATCGCGGCGAACTGGCTCTCGACCAATGTCCTGTCCTACGCGGTGCTGCTCGTCGTGCTGTCGCTGCTGATCGGCGTCGCCACAGCCGGCATGCTTGGCCGACTGGGCCGTCGCGAATGAGGGGGTGGCTGACCATAATGGTGGCGGTCGCGTTCGCATCGCTGCTTGGCTTGCAGCAGCCCGCATCCGCGCAGACGGCGAAGATCGATGCAGCGTCGTGGAGTGCCTACAAGGCAAAGTTCCTCGACCCCACCGGCCGCATCATCGACAATGCCAACGGCAATATCAGCCATAGCGAGGGCCAGGGCTACGGCATGTGGCTCGCCTACCTAGCAAACGACCAGGCCGATTTCGAGCAGATCTGGTACTTTACCCGGACAGAACTACTGCTGCGCGACGACGGCCTCGCGGTCTGGAAGTGGGACCCATCGGCCAAGCCGCATGTGACCGATGCCAACAATGCATCCGATGGCGACATGCTGATAGCCTATGCCCTGGCGCTGGCGGGATCCGCCTGGAAGAACAACGATTATCTGGAGGCTGCCGCCAAGATCGCGAACGCGCTTCTGGCCCATGCTGTCGTAAAATCGGGGGGGCGAACAATCCTGCTCCCTGGGGTCGAGGGCTTCACCGTTCCCGATCGCAAGGATGGCCCGGTCGTCAACCCCTCCTACTGGATCTACGAAGCCATTCCCGTCATGGCCTTGCTTGCTCCATCCGATGCGTGGGGTTCGCTGACCGAGGACGGTTTGACTTTGCTGCGCTCCATGCAATTCGGACCACGCAAGCTTCCGTCCGATTGGGTGAGCCTTCACCGGCAGCCGCAGCCGGCCGAGGGTTTCGATGTGGAGTTCGGCTACAACGCCATACGTATTCCTCTCTACCTCGCCCGGGCGGGAGTTTCGGACAAGGAACTGCTCTTACGATTGTCCTCGGGAATGACCGCCGGCAATGGTGCGCCGGCAACGATCAACTTGAAAGACGGCCAGCCGAAACAATCACTTGATGACGCTGGTTATCGAATTGTTAACGATGTTGTGGCCTGTGTAGCACAAGGAACGAAGCTGCCCGCGTCGTCCCGGCAGTTCGCGCCATCGCTCTACTATCCATCAACCCTTCAACTCCTGGGGTTGGCCTTCGTCGCGGAGAAACATCCAGAGTGCCTTTGAAATCCTCGCTTGTCGCAGTGTCGGTCGCAGTGGTGGTGGCAGGTCTTGTCACCGCGCTGAAGGATCGCGCCGCCATTCAGGATATGCTCGGCCTCAACCAGCCCGCAGCACCCCAACTAATGCTGATGGGGCGGATCAGTGGGCCTGACAGTCCACCCAAGCAGCCGGCTGACATGCAGTCGATCGCCGAGCAGATACAGGCAACGGCAGGCGCGCAAGCCCCAATCAACGCACAGCCGCAAGGCGAACTCGCCGCCCCGCAGCCAGACGCCGTCGCCCAAGCACAGCCGCAGCCACAACAGCCGGCAGCGCAGAGACCGGCAGCCGCGCCGACAAACCCGCAGCCTGCGGCGCCAAAGGTCGACGAGAGCGCGCTTCGCTATTTCGCGAGCCGTGGCGACAAAGCGAGACTACAGGCCGAGATATCGCGACTTCAGGCGCTCTATCCGAACTGGGTTCCGCCGGCGGATCCGCTCGCGGTTCCCCAGAGCGGCGACAAGCAGCTTGAGGCGATGTGGCAGCTCTATTCCGAGGGCCGCTACGCCGAGCTTCGCAAGTCGATCGCCGACCGACAGGGCGCTGAAGCCGGCTGGCAGCCACCAGCCGACCTCCTTGACCGGCTGGACGTCGCGGAAGCGCGTGCACGCCTGGTGAACGCCTCTGATCTGAAACAATATGCGACCGTTGTGCAGATCGGCGCGGCGACGCCAAGCCTGCTCACCTGCGCCGATATCGACGTGCTGTGGCGCGTGGCAGAAGCCTTTGCCCGCACGGACCGTACGCAGCGGGCGCAAGATGCTTATACCTACATTCTGAAGACCTGCACCAACCCGCAGGAGCGTCTGGCGACCATGCAAAAGGCGTCCGGCTTGTTGCCCTACGCGCCGATGCAGGTCCTGCTTGGCCTTGAGCGTCCGGATGGAAACGGCGGTCGGGAGTTCGACAGCATTCGCGACGACCTCGCGCGCAATTTCGTCGCCGCCGGCAACGCCAATCCCGACCTCGCGGTCTCTCCAGATTACCTGACCCTGGTGCAGCGGTTGGCCGAGACGCAGGGGCTGGCTTCCGACAATCTCCTGCTCGGCTGGTATCACCTGCGCCGCGAGAACTATGCAGACGCGGAAAAGTGGTTCCGCGCCGCACGCGCAAAGGAAGATTCCGCCAGCGCTTCGCAGGGCTTGGCACTGGCTCTGATCGCGGAAAAGAAGGAACAGGAAGCCGAAGACGTCATGTACAAGTGGCGCAGCGATTCCAAGGACGCAACCGCAACCTATCTCGCCGCCACCGCCAACCTCATGGCGCTGCAGCCGCCGGCGAATATTCCCGAGGAGGTGCTGAGCCGTATCGCGACCGAGATCATCGCGCAGAAATATGTGCCGACAGCGCAACAATTCGGCTGGTACGCACGCTCGCTCAATCAGCCGCAGACGGCTGCGCGCTGGTTTGAAACGGCGCTGCGCTGGAAACCGGATGACGAACCGTCGGCCTACGGCCTGGTAATCACCCGCGAGCAATTGAATGACCACGGCGGCGTCGCGGAAGTGCAGCGCCTGTGGGCTGGGCGCTCGACGCGCATCGCACAGCTCGGCGAGACTTCAGCGCTGACGCCGCAAGTGCGCGCGCCGCTTCCCGGACCCGGTCAGGCTCCGCAGCTTCAGCAGGTCCAGCCGCAACAGTTTCAGGCGCCGCAGACGCAGACCTACCAGCCGCAAGTGATCGCCGCGCCCGCTCCCGTGGTTGCTGCAGCCACGCCGGCCCAACGCTCGATACCGCGACAGGCAGAGCCGATACAGCAGGCGTCGCGAACCGCCCCTGCCACGCGGGGGGCGCGTCAAGCTCGCGGATGCTCGACGACCGTCGATGCCCGCCTGCTCGATCCACAAAGCGCGCTGAACCGCGGCTGGTGCCTGATGGACCTGAACCGCCCGATGGAAGCCGTCGAGGCCTTCGAGGCGGCACTCGCCAGCCCCACCCGCAAGGTCCGCGAGGACGCTGCCTATGGCCAGAGCTTGGCCTATCTGCGCGCCGGGCTTTCCAACAATGCCGCGGTCGCGGCAACCAAAGCGCCGCAGACCCGCCAGCGAGCAGCTGAACTGCAGGTTTCCATCCTCGCCGATCGCGCGCTGGCCGCCTTCACCGCGAAGCGCTACCGCGAAGCTCTTGTCTATCTGGACCAACGCGCGCAGTTGCAGCAGGAGCGCATCGATCTGATGGTGCTGCGGGGCTACAGCTACATGAACCTGCAGATGTACGGAGACGCCGAGCGCATCTTCAATGCCGCCGCAGCGGTCGGCAGCAAGGATGGATACCGTGGCCTCGCGGATCTGAAGGATGCGACGCATCCCGAAGGCAAACAATAAACCTTGTAAATCCCCGTAATCCGCGTGACGTGTCCGCAGTCACCCCCCTCAAAGCGTGCTCTAGCTTGTCGCTCTTGACGTTCTTCTAAAAATAGAACATAACAAGAACAAATAGCGAGGTAAGCGTATGACCAGAACTGAGGAAGTCATAGCAAACGCATTGGCGGTCGTGGCCGCGTCGCGAGCAGAGCGAGAGCGTGACGCCGAACGAAGACGCCGCGTTTTCGGCAAGATCGAAATCGGCCTGCCGCTGCCCAAGATCAAAGGCCAGCAGCTCAGCCTTGATCTCCACTGATCAGGCTTGCGGTGGCAGGTTTTCTCTTTCCGGGCGGTTTCAATGTCAGGGCGGATCGGGTATCCCCGCTGGCAAGAAAACGAAGACGGGCGAGCGCGTTTGTCCGTCACAGATGAGAAAGCTCGTCCATTGTCGGATACCACGCCTTCCTGCTTCGACCGCCCCTACTCCGCCTTCCTTTTCGACATGGACGGCACGATCCTGAGCTCCCTACTCGCCGCCGAGCGTGTCTGGGGCGCATGGGCCGCACGGCAGGGACTTGATGTCGAAGCGTTCCTTCCGACCATGCACGGCGCGCGCGGCGTCGACACCATCGCGAAGCTGAACCTGCCGGGCGTCGATCCGGTCGCGGAAGCAGCCGCCATCACCGAAGCCGAGATCAACGATGTCGAAGGCGTTTTTGCGCTGCCTGGCGCCGCCGCGTACCTGGCCGCGCTGCCGGTTGATCGCTGGGCAATCGTGACCTCGTCGCCGCTTCGGCTTGCGCATAAGCGCCTGGAAGCCGCCGGTCTACCGATCCCGAAATTCATCGTGACCGCTGAAGATGTGGAGATCGGCAAGCCCAATCCGCAATGCTACATCCTAGGCGCCGAGCGTCTGGGCTTCAGCCCGAGCGAATGCCTTGTGTTCGAAGACGTGCAGGCAGGTATCCTGGCAGGCGAAGCCGCCGGCTCCGATGTTCTGGTCATCACGGCGACGCAGCACCACGACCTCGAGACCTCGCATCCGACACTTCATTCCTACGAGGACGTTAAGGTCCGGATCTACGAGGACGGCAAAATCGGCCTCGGCAAGTAAACAAAAACGAAAATGCCCGCCGCGAGACCTGCGGCGGGCATCTGCTCTTCGGCTCGGGAGAGAGTGAGCCTTAGATGTTGGCAAGCAACTCGTTGATGCGCGACTCCATGTCGGTAAGCGCTGCATCGACATCCTTCTGACCGGTGATTGCGGCGCTCATTTCCTGGCCGATGATGTCCTGGATCGCGAACTGACGCTGAACGGTCGAGGGCAATGCGGTGCCGAGCGTTGCGATCGAGGCGATCGTGTCGCGATGCGGCAGGGCCTTGAACTCCTTGGAGTCGAGAACAGCCTTGACCGCCGGCAAATGACCGGTGCGCGACCAGTCGAAATCATTGTCGTGGAAGAACTTCAGGAACTTGCCAATCGCGGCGTTTTCCTCATCGGAACGGTCCTTGGTAGACACGGCCCAGCTGTGGCCATCCGCGTACTGCGCCTTCTTGCCGGCGAAGAGCTGCGGATACGGGTAGACAGCGTAGCCGCCCTTGTTGAGCGCCGTGCCTGCCGTTTCGGATGAGGCGTTGTAATCGCCGATCACCCAGGTGCCGTTCAGATGCACGCCGCCTTCGCCGGCGAGGAAGGCATTGATGCTGGCGGCGTAGTCGAGATCCTTGACCGTGTCGCCATTGTCGTAGATCGCCTTGTACATCTCGAGCACCTTCTTGGCCTCGGGCGTATTGATCTTCACCTGCTTCGGATCCGCGAAGAAGGCGGAATCCTGCTGGAAGAGATAGGTGTAGAGGTTGCGCGTGTAGAGCGCGACCTCGTTGGCGAGATTCTGAACAAAGTAAGGCTTGCCGGTCTTTTCCTTGAACTGCTTGGCCTGAGCGAGCAACTCTTCCGGGCTGGTCGGCAGCTTCGGCGTGCCGTCGGCGTTGACCAGTTCAGCCTTTTTGAAGAGGTCCATGTTGATGTGGTAGAGCATGGTCCAGTTGTCGATCGGCAGGCCGTAAATCTTGCCGTCCTTGGTCACGCCGCCGAGGCTGGCGTCGGTGAAATCGGTCGGTGCGACGCCCACGGACTTCAGCACGTCGTCGAGCGGCATGATCAGGCCCTTGCTCTGGTAATCCGCGAGAACCGACTGGTGGATGGTGACGATATCGGGCGGATCGCCAGCGGCGAACTGCGCGGTCAGCTGGTCATAGCCCGGCCATTCGACCGTGGTCACTGTAACGTGCACATCGGGATTGTCGGCGTTGAACTTATTGATCAGCGAGGTGATGATGCCGCACTCGCCGACCGCCTTGCTGACATCGGTGTTCTTGCCCCAATCGGCATCGCAGGCGCCGAAGAAGCGCTGCACCGTGAGCTCGGTTGCGGCGAATGCCGGCGACGCGCCGACGAGCGCGATCACGGACGCCGCCGCCAGCATGTATTTCCTGAAGTGATGTGTCATGCCCTTCTCCTCCTCTTTGGGGCTTTGCCCCTTTGGCTGGCCTCCTCCCCGGAAGCCGGTTGCGACGTCATCGCTTCAAGTCTCAGCGCACAGCGGCGCCGGAGACTGCCGTCACGATGTATTTCTGGAAAAACAGGTAGAGAACGAGAATCGGCGCGCTGGCAAAGACCGCCTGCGACATCAGGAAGCCGAGGCCTTCCGACTGCGCGAAGTTGGTCTGTGTCGAGGCGATGCCGACCGTCAGCGTATACATTTCCTTCTTGGTGCCCGAGATCAGCGGCCAGAAGTAATCGTTCCAGGCGCCGAGGAAGGTGAATATGCCGAGCGTCGCCTGTGCGGGAACCGTCAGCGGCAGAAGCACTTTCCAGAAGATCTTGAAGCGGCTCGCATTGTCGAGCAGTGCCGCCTCGTCGAGCTCCTTGGGGATAGCGCGGAAATACTGCGTCATCAGGAACACGCCGAAGGGCGCCGACAGGCCGGGCAGGATCAGCCCGTGATAGGTGTTGTGGAACTTCAGCCAGCTGAACAGCTGGTGGCGGGCGATCAGCACTGCCTGTTCCGGAACCGCCAACCCCAGGAGCACGATGATGAACAGCGTGTTGCGATAGGGAAAGTTCAGCCGCGCGAAACCGTAGCCTGCGAGCGACGAGAGCACCAGCGTGCCGATGGTAAGCCCGCCAGCGACGACCACGCTGTTCAGCACCCAGCGGAACACAGACGAGGTCGCCAAGATGTTGATATAGTTGTTGATCGTGTAAGGTGCGTTGAAGACGGAGTTCATATCCGCCATCAGTTCCTTGTTTTCCTTCAGCGACAGGCCGATCACCCACAGCACCGGCGCAAGCATCACCAGCGCGCAGAGGATGGCGAGGAAAAGGATCACGCGGTCGCCCAGCGAACGGCCGACCATGTTGCCACCTGTTGCGACACTCATCCTTCTTCTCCCTTCCGACGCGAAATGACGTACTGCGCCATGGCAGCGATGAGGATCAGCATGAAGAGGATTTCAGAGGCAGCAGCACCCAACCCGAGGTCCCATTTGGTGAAGGCCGCCTCGTAGATGTAGAAAACGATCGGCTTGGAGACGTTGTTCGGACCGCCCATGGTCATCAGCTTGGCCTGGCCGAACAGCTGGAACTGCAGGACGATCTGGATGATCACGACCAATGCGAAGGTGCGGCGGATGGACGGTAGCGTGATGTACCAGAGCGTGCGCCAACGGCTGGCATTGTCGAGCGCTGCCGCCTCGTAGATATCGCCCGGGATCTGCTGCAAGGCGGAGAGGAAGAGCATCATCGGCAGACCGATGCACCACCAGATGGTCGCGATCGCGATCCCGATCATCGCCAGCTTCGGATCCGAGAGAAACGCCGGCGGCGTGGCGCCGAACCAGCCGTAGATGGTGGCGAGCAGGCCGAAATTGCCGATAAAGACGATGCGCCAGATCAGCGTGACGATGGTGACCGACAAAACCGATGAGGAGAAATAGATCGTACGCAAAGCCGCAGCCGTCCGCGTCTTGCGGTTCAAGGCGAGTGCCAGCATCAGGCCGATGATGGCGAGCGCAGGCACGGTGAGCAGCACGAAATAGAAGGTGTTGCCGATCGCCTGGATGAAGATCTTGTCGCGAAACAGCCGGAAGTAATTGTCGATGCCGACGAAGCGGCCAACGCCGAAGGCATCCGCCTTGTGGAGGCTCAGCCAGATGCCCCAGAACAGCGGCACGACCAGCAATGTCACGAAGAAGAACAGATAGGGCAGAACGAAGATAGCGTTGCGCCAAAGCGGCGCATTGATGTTCTGCACCTTCAGGCGCGCGGAAGCCGTGGCGAGCGTGACGGTGCCAGACAGCGTTGTCTCAGTCATGCCCCGGCTCCTCATTGTGCCAGGCGCGCCCCTCGGCGTCGAAGAGATGCGTTCTGCTGCCATCAAGCGTCAGCCCCACCTCATCGCCGATCGCGACACGGCTGTTGCCAATATCCTCGGCGACGATGACGCTGCCATCCGTGAGCCTGGTATAGAGAAGCGTGCGGTCGCCCAGGCGCTCGAGCACGTCGACCTTGCCCGTCGTGGTGGCGGGTGCGCCGTTGGCGAGCTTCACCGCCTCGGCGCGGATGCCAAGCGCATGGCTACCGCCTTTGATGCCGGCAGCGCGGATGGCGGTCTTGAGCTGCGTGCCGTCAGGCAGCTTGGCGCTGACGAAGCCGCTCTCTTCGGAGATCCCAACGTCGAGGAAATTCATCGTCGGCGAGCCGACGAAGGTGGCGACGAAGCGGCTGGCCGGACGGGAATAGATCTCCATCGGCGAGCCGATCTGCTCGATTTTGCGGTTGTTCATGACGACGATGCGATCGGCCAGCGTCATCGCCTCGATCTGGTCATGGGTGACAAAAATCATTGTCGACTTCACGCGATTGCGAAGCTGTGCGAGTTCGACGCGGGTGCGCACGCGCAGCGCCGCATCAAGGTTCGACAGTGGCTCGTCGAAGAGGAATGCCTTCGGCTCCTTGACAATGGCGCGGCCGATGGCGACGCGCTGGCGCTGGCCGCCGGAGAGCTGGCCGGGCTTGCGCTCCAAGAGGTGCCCGATCTCCAGCATGCGGGCGGCTTCCGCCACGCGCGCCGAGATCACGTCAGAGGGGACCGCGATGTTGCGCAGCCCGAAGGCCATGTTGTCGGCAACAGTCATGTGCGGATAGAGCGCGTAGCTCTGGAACACCATGGCGATGTCGCGCTGGCCGGGCGGCAGCGTATCGATACGCTCGCCGTTGATAGAGATGGTGCCTTCATCGACACTTTCGAGCCCGGCGATCATTCTCAGAAGCGTGGACTTTCCGCAGCCGGACGGGCCGAGAAAGACCATGAACTCATTGGCCTTGATCGACAGCGACAGGCCGTCGAGCACGGTCATCGAGCCGTAGCGCTTACTGACATTGCTGATTTCGATATTGGCCGTCATCCGGCTGCTCCCAAGCTGCAGTCAGAATCCGAAAATCCGATATGAACACATGGCTGGCACGAAACGGCGCGAATAGCGCCTGCTTCGAGAAGCAGGCCGCCTTTCGTCCATGAAGGTGCCAAAACAGAAGCGGTTGCTCCCATCTTCTCCTCCCAGTGGCACGTCAAATCTGGTTCGCTGACGTTAAATCATACAATTACGATGTCAACATATCTTCGATATGTATCAGCTATCGTGATTTAATGGATCAAGCCTGCAGCCGGATCACGCGGTAGGACAAAGGCGCGATCTTCGCCGTCAGCTTGCCATCGGCGAATGCCGAACCACTCGCCTTCACCGGCACCACATTGTTCGGCTTTTCGGCCGTGTTGGTGATGGTGAGATCCGAATGGGCGACGACCTGGTCGTCGATGACGCTGAGGTTGCCGAATTCGAGGAGGCTGGCGTCGAGATCGAGCGCTTCCGTGCCGTGGCGGTTGACGATGAAGAAGGTGACCGTCTTGGCGTCCTTGTCATGGACGGCCGAGACGTCGAGGTATGGCACGCTGCCGACATCCTCGACCTCGTAGGCCGGGCTGTCGACCATCAACTTCAGCGCCGTGCCCCGGCCATAAACCGAAGCGAAGTAGTAGGGATAGAAGATCGTCTGGCGCCATGCGGCACCGCCCGGCGTCGTCATGATCGGAGCGATGACGTTGACCAGCTGCGCCAGGCAGGCGATCTTCACCACGTCTGCGCGGTTGATGAAGGTGTTCAGGATGCAGCCGACCTGCAGCACGTCCTCGAAGTTATAATCGTCCTCGAGCAGCGCCGGTGCATGCGGCCAGCCATTGGCGCCGGCGAGCGTCGCCTTGTCGCGTTCCTTGGAGTGGTACCATACGTTCCACTCGTCGAAAGAGATATAAACGTCCTTGGTCGAGCGCTTCTTCGCCTTGATGTAGTCGATGACGCCGGCGACCGTGCCAATGTAGTTGTCGAGCTCGATGCTGCGGGCAAGATAGTTGGCCGTGTTCTTGGCGCGGTTCTCAAAATACATGTGCAGCGAGATATAATCGACCTCGTTATAGGTGTGGTCGAGAACGGTCGCTTCCCATTCGGGATAGGTCGGCATGTGGGCATTGGACGAGCCGCAGACGACCAGCTCCAGCGAGCTGTCGAAGGCGCGCATGGCCTTGGCGGTCTCATGCGCCAGTCGGCCATATTCGTCGGCCGTCTTGTGGCCGATCTGCCAGGGGCCGTCCATCTCATTGCCGAGGCACCAGAGCTTCACGTCCCAAGGCTCGGCGCGGCCGTTGGCGATACGCTTGTCGCTCCACTCGCTGCCGCCGGGATGGTTGACGTATTCGAGGAAGTTGCGGGCTTCATCCAGGCCCCGAGAGCCGAGGTTGACGGCGAGCATCATCTCGGTCTTGGCCGAGACGCACCATTCGGCGAATTCGTGCATGCCGACCTGGTTGCTTTCGGAGGTGTGCCAGGCAAGGTCGAGGCGCGTCGGGCGGCTTTCCTTGGGGCCGATACCGTCTTCCCAGTTATAGGCCGAGACGAAGTTGCCGCCGGGATAACGCACGATCGGAACGTTCAGCTCCTTGACGAGATCGATCACATCCTTGCGCATGCCGTTTTCGTCGGCGGTCGCATGGTCGGGCTCGTAGATGCCGGTGTAGACGGCGCGACCGAGGTGCTCGATGAACGAGCCGTACAGGCGCGGGTCGATGTCCGAGATCGTGTACTTGCTATGCGCGGTGACCGCAGCCTTCATGATACCCTCCACTATATCATTCTTTGTGATCCATATCACAATTTGAGGTGAATAAAGCGGAAGCCTCGGCCGGGGTCAAGGGCAAAATTCAGAAAATCGGGTACAGTCTAGCGTGTTCTGATACGCAGCAGGATGTCCTGATCGTAATTGCCGAAACCACGACCGAAAATATTGATGCCGCCAGGGTGCTTTGCGTCATCGCGAACCCCGATGCGCAGGCGAATCGAGTGATGCTCGTCGAGTTTCAGATCCGAAAGCGCCACGTCGGAAATGCGCAGTCCATCAACGAAGGCGCCCTCGTCGTTGATGCGGAAGCTCTTCAGCTTGCCGTACTGCGAACCCTTCAGTTTCCACCAATCCGGCGTGAAAACCCCGCGTTTGTCGCCGAAATCGCCGGGGGACGTCCAGGTGCCAATATCGATACCATTGACCGTGAGCGTGATATCAGAGGGCCAGTCGGCGCTGGTGCCGGGCACTTCGGAGCTCAGTTCCATGACGAACTCGATCTCGCGGATGGGGGTGTTGGTCAGCCTGGCATTATTGGGAAACTGGTATTCGACATGACCCCGCGTGAACCATATCAGCGCCGTCTTCATGCGATCCGGATCAAGGAAAGTGTTGGGTACGTCGAGCAGACCGATGATCCCATCCACCGAGCAGAGACCGCAGGGCGCGGTCACATCGTAGCTGGTGTAGAGGCCAAGCGGCATAGCCACCTCGATCGCATCCGGTTCGGTTTCCTTGATTTCATTCTTGAAGACGACAAGGATCTCATCATAGACGCTATGACAGACTTTCTGGTTGCCCTTGCGCGCCTTTTGCGTCTCGGTGCGGATCAACCCCGCCTCCTCCAACATCTGCACATTGGTCGAGACGCTGGACTGCGGTAGCTCAAGAATATCAGCGATTTCGTTGACGTTGAGCGGCCCCTTTTCGTGCAGAAGCTTCAATACGGAAACCCTTGCCGGCGATGCCAGCCCCTTCAAAATGGGCATGCCCTCCTCGGGATCGACGACAAGAAAGTTGCGGCTCATATGGATCCCGTTCGCGGAAGATGAAATGCGTATTACTGTTGTATATCGAATATTTTGATTTATTCAATTGTCCGAACTGAAATCGCCTGCCTGTTCATGCACTTCCATTCCTGGCTAATTTTACCGGCTGCGTTTCCGTCGTGGTCATGATCCCATGCTATGACGGGACCATCGCAACATGGGGTCGCCGATCTTGAGAGCCACTTTCCGCACGACATTCCTGCTTCTGACCGCGCTGGCGCCGACGCTAGTGGCAGCCCAAGGCTGGCAGAACGACGGCCGGGGAACCTCCATATGGAGCGTGGCGCCGTCCGAGGGGCAGTGCAATGTCAGCCAGGCGAAGAACCTCGCGCGACGTGCCGGTATCATCCGCACCAATGTGGTCTATCAGGACAACGACACGCTGACGCTCCGGGGACTGACGGAATGGGGCGAACGGCGCGACATCATCTTCGCCAATGTTCGCGGCTGCCCCGAGATCGGTTTCCAGGATGTGCTGCCGTTGAATCAACGTCAGCAACAGCCCCAGCCACAACCGCCGCCAATTCAGAGACGCTAAAAAAAGCCCCGCGGCTGAGCCGCGGGACTTCTTGAGGCCGTGACCGGGAGAGAGTTGGTCAGGCGGCCTGAACCTTGCGCGCGGTGCGCGCCCATGCCGGCAGCCAGTCGCCATGCGCGGCCAGCAGTTCGTCCGTCATCGCCCAGATCTGGTCGAGGTCGAGTTCGGCCGCGGTATGCGGGTCCATCATCGCTGCATGGTAGATGTGCTCGCGATTTTCAGTCATCAGCGCCTGAACCGTCAGTTCCTGCACGTTGATGTTGGTGCGCATCAGAGCGGTCAGCTGCGGCGGCAGATCACCGATGAAAGTCGGCTGAATACCGGATGCATCGACAAGGCATGGAACTTCGGCGGCGCAATTCTCCGGCAGCGAGGTGATGCAGCCGTTGTTGCGGACGTTGCCGTAGATCACGGAGGGTTCGCCGGTCCAGACCGAATTGATGATCGAGGAGGCATATTCCTTCGACTGCTTGACCTCGATCTTGTCGGCCGAGCGATAGGCTTCCGCCTGGCCCTTCCAGCGCTCGATCTGCTCGATGCAGCGCTTCGGATATTCGTCGAGCGGAATGCCGAACTTCTCGATCAGGTCCTCGCGGCCTTCCTTGATGAAGTACGGCGTGTACTCGGCGAAATGCTCGGAGCTTTCGGTGACGAAATAGCCGAGGCGGGTCAGCATCTCGTAGCGCACCTTGTTCGGGCAACGCGGGTTCCAGCCCGGCTTCGGAGCGCGACCTTCACGGTAGGCGCGCACGAGATCGGGATAGAGGTCCTTGTAGGAGCCGTCGGGCTGGCGATGCTCGAACTTCAGGTAGAAGGCCATGTGGTTGATGCCGGCCGAGCGGTAGCGAATATCCTCATAGGGGATATCGAGATCGTGGGCGAGTTCCATCGCCGTGCCCTGAACCGAGTGGCAGAGGCCGACCTGCTTGATGGTGGGATACTTCTCGGCGATCGCCCAGGTGTTGATCGCCATCGGGTTGACGTATTGCAGCATGATTGCCTCGGGGCAGACCACGAGCATGTCCTCGCAGATCTTCCACAGATGCGGCACGGTGCGCAGGCCGCGCATGATACCGCCGACACCGAGCGTATCGGCAATCGTCTGGCGCAGGCCGAACTTCTTCGGAATGTCGAAGTCGGTGACCGTGCAGGGCTCATAGCCGCCGATCTGGAAGGCGACGACCACGAAGTCGGCACCTGTCAGCGCCTTGCGCTGGTCCGAATAGGTCTCGGCCTTGGCCTTTGCGCCCAGCGTCGAGATCAGCTTGTTGACGACGATGGCGCTTTCTTCCAAGCGCTGCGGATTGATGTCCATCAGGGCGATGGTCGCGCCCGACAGCGCGGGTCGCTGCAGCACGTCGCCGATGATGTTCTTCATGAAGACGGTGGAACCAGCTCCGATGAAGGTGATCTTGGGGTTTCTTGCCATAATATCCTCCGGCATTGGCAATCAGGCTACCTCGAAAGCGGCTTTGACGAGCCGTTCGGTGTAGGCGGTCTTGGGATTGGTGAGAACTTCGTTGACGGGTCCCTCTTCCATGATCTTGCCATGCTGCATGACAATCACCCGGTGGCAGAGGGCACGCACGACCTTGAGATCGTGCGAAATGAAGAGATAGCTGAGGCCGCGCTCGTCCTGCAGCTTGCGCAAGAGCTCGATGATCTGCGCCTGCACCGAAAGATCGAGCGCCGATGTCGGCTCGTCGAGCAGGATAAACTCCGGCTCGAGCGCGATGGCGCGGGCAATGGCGATACGCTGGCGCTGGCCGCCAGAGAATTCATGCGGAAAGCGCGACAGGATATTGCCGGGCATGCCCGCCGCGATCAGCGCCTCGCGCACACGGTCCAGCCGCTCGGCCTTGGTCGCGCCGAGCTTGTTGACGACAAGTCCTTCCTCGATGATTTGGCCGATCGTCATGCGCGGATTGAGCGATGAGAACGGATCCTGGAAGACGATCTGCATGCGCGAGCGCAGCGGCCGCATCTCGCTGCGCGACTTGCCGTGGATCGGCTGGCGGTCGAAATAGATCTCGCCATTGTCGGCATCGTTCAACCGCAACAGCGCCTGCCCGAAGGTCGTCTTGCCGGAACCGGATTCGCCGACGAGGCCAAGCGTTTCGTGCTTGCGCAGCGTCAGCCCCAGGCTGTCGACGGCCACGAGCTCCTTCAACTCCGGCTTGAAGAAGCTGCCGTGGCGCATCATGAAGGACACGCGCACGCCCTTGGCGTCGAGGATGACCTCGGAGCCCTCGGGCAACGGGTTCGCCTGGCCGCGCGGCTCGGAGCTCAAAAGATGCTTGGTGTAGCTGTGCTGCGGATTGGCGAAGAGCCTTTCCGTCGTGTTGTGCTCGCGCATTTCGCCATGCTGCATCACGTAGACGTAGTCGGAGAACTGCCGGACAACGGTGAGGTCGTGGGTGATCAGGATCACCGCCATCCGCATTTCCTTCTGCAGATTGCGGATGAGGTTGAGGATCTGCGCCTGAACCGTCACGTCGAGCGCGGTGGTCGGCTCGTCGGCGATCAGCACGTCAGGATCATTGGAGAGCGCCATGGCGATCATCACGCGCTGTCGCTGGCCGCCGGACAACTGGTGCGGATACTGCTTCAGGCGCGCTTCGGGATCGGGGATCTGCACCTGCTTCAGAAGCTCGAGCGCACGCGCTTCCGCCTGCTTCTTGCTCACCTTGCGGTGGACGCGGATCGCTTCGACGATCTGGCTGCCGATCGTGTAGATAGGGTTCAGCGAGCTCATCGGCTCCTGGAAGATCATCGAGATGCGGTCGCCGCGCAGCTTGCGGCGCTCGCGCTCTGGGTATTTCAGGATATTGGCGCCGTCATATTCCACGGTCGATTTCGGCGCGACGACGGCGCGCTTCGACAGGAGCCCCATGACGGTGCGGGCCGTCACGGACTTGCCGGAGCCGGATTCGCCGACGATAGCGATGGTTTCCCCGCGGTAGAGCTGGAAGGAGATATCCTTCACCGCTTCCACGGTGCCATGCTCGACCTTGAAGTTGACGCCGATATTGCGGGCATCGATGACGGGGTTTTCCTTGTGCGCATCGTGATCGAAGCGGACGGGCGGGGCAAACGAGTTGACGAGTGCGAGAGCCATGTTCTTCACCTCAATCAATAGGGATCGACCGCGTCGCGCAGACCGTCGCCGAGCGCGTTGAACGCGAAGACGGTGACGAGCACGAAGCCGACGGGGGCGAGGATCCAGGGATAGGTGCCGATCACCGAATAGTTGGCGGTGTCCTGCAGCATCAGCCCCCAGGAGATCAGCGGCGGCTTCACGGCAAAGCCGAGGAAGCCGAGGAAGGATTCGAGCAGCACGACGCTCGGGATGTGCAGCGTGACGGCAACGATGACGTGGCTCATCACATTCGGAAAGATGTGCTGGAAGATGATGCGCCGGTCGGTGGCGCCGACGGCCATTGCCGCGCGGACATAGTCGATGCGGGCGAGTGCCAGCGTCTTGCCGCGCACCTCGCGCGACATCTGCGCCCAGCCGAGCGCCGACATGACGACGATGACGAAGGCAAGGAAGACGTTGGTCGGCGCCGTCACCGGGATCAGCGAGGTCAGCGCCAGATAGAGCGGCAGCTGCGGAAAGGCGAGCACGATTTCCACGAAACGCTGCACCCAGGCATCGAACGAGCCGCCGAAATAACCGGAGACCATGCCGACGGTGGTGCCGATGACGGTGACGATGAAGACGACCGTCAGAGCGATGGTGAGCGAGATGCGCGAGCCGATGATGGCGCGCGAGAGAACGTCACGGCCGAACTTGTCGGTGCCGAGGAAATGCACCGGCTGCCCGTCGACGGAGCCGAAGAAGTGGCGGTCGGTGGGGATCAGGCCGAGAAGGTTGTACTCCGAGCCCTTGACGAAAAAGCCGAGCAGGCGCGGATTGTCGTAGTCGGGGCCGACGATCGGCTGGAACGTGACCGGATCGAGCTCCTCGGATTCGCCGAGCGCATAGACGCGCGGCGGATAGGTGAGATTGCCGTCCTTGTCGTGGAAGCTCATCATCTGTGGCGGCGCGAAGCCGGTATCGGTGGCCTTGGGGTCCATCGGCGCGAAGAAATCGGCGAAGACGGCCATCAGCAGCAGCAGGCCGACGAGCACGAGGCCCATCATGCCGGTCCAGGAACGGCGCAGGCGACGCCAGACCAGCGACAGATAGCTTTCATTGCCGTTCTGCAGGCCCTTGACGGTCTCTTCGTGCGGTGGCGGGGGAGCGGAATCGAAAGCGAGCATATCAGGCTCCTCCGTACTGGCGGACGCGCGGGTCCAGCATGGCAAGCAGCATGTCGGCGATGATGTTGCCGACGATCAGCGTCGCCGAAAGAACCATCATGAAGGTGGCGGTGACATAGACGTCGCCAATAGCCATGGAGCCGACGATGGCAGGGCCGACTGTTGGCAGCGAGAAGATGATCGCCGTCTCGATTTCGCCGGTCAGCATGTAGGGAAGCACGACGCCCTGGTACATGACGAGCGGGTGCAGCGCATTGGGCACCGCATGGCGCATCACGACCGCGCTGCCCGACAGGCCCTTGGCGCGGGCTGTCTCGACATATTGCGCGTTCAACGTATCGAGCAGATTGCCGCGCATGACGCGCATGTTGTAGGCGAGACCGCCGAAGGTGGCGATGGCGACGACAGGCCAGACGTGGCTGACGAGGTCGACGAATTTCGCCCAAGACCACGGCGCTCCGCCATATTGCGGCGAGAAGAAGCTGCCGATTTCCGAGACGTTGAACTGGAAAACGAGGAGGTAGACGATGATCAGCGCCATCAGAAAGCGCGGCACCGTCATGCCGAGGAAGGAGACGCCAGAGAGCAGGCTGTCGATCCAGCTGTACTGGCGGGTGGCTGCCCAGATGCCGAAGCCGATGCCGAGAACCGACGCAAAGATGTGACAGACAAGCGCAAGCAGCAGCGTGCGCGGCAGGCGCTCGGCCACGACGTCGGCGACCGGCTTGTTGTAGAACATGCTGTAGCCGAAGTTGCCCTCGGTGATGATGCCCTTGATCCAGGCGAAATACTGGATGACCATCGGCTGGTCGAGGCCATGGGCGACGCGGTAGGCCTGGGCCTGTGCGTCGGCGGCTTCGAAGGACGCGCCGCTCTGGTTGATCAGCTGTGATCGGATGTAGTCGGCATAGTCGCCCGGCGGAGCCTGGATGATCGCGAAGGTCACGATGCTCAGGATGATCAGGACGGGGATGGCGGACGCTATGCGCACGAGCAGGAAGCGTAACATCGGGCTCGTTTCTCCTTGCGGCCAGTCGCGCCTTTCGGTGCGGCCAGCTTGTTGATCTTGCCCGGCCGCGCATCACGCGCGGCCGGTCCGTTTCTTCGGGAGGAGAACTTAGTTGATCGGACCCTTTTCGCCGGGCTTGCCGGGCAGCTGCTCGGGGAACAGCTCGTACTTGCCCTGCTTGTCGGCGGCCACCCACAGACGTTCGCGGATGACGGAGTCTTCAGCCCAGTTGAACATGAAGATCGGAGTACCAGCCGGCACGTTCGAGAAGCGCTTGTTGATGATCAGCGCGCCCGGATATTCCGTGAGCCCGACGGTATCGACGTTTTCGGTCGCGACCTTCTGGTACTGCTTCATCAGTTCGACGCGCTCGTTGTTGTCCTGGCTCGTCTGGAACTTGGTGACGATGTCAACGAGCTTTTCTTCGTAGGGCATCAGGTCGACCTTGCCGTCCTTGCCGGCGCGGTGCTGCCAGCTGGTGCGGGGGCCAACCGGAGCAAGCTGCTCGGTGTTCTGCACCACGGAAGCCAGTTCCGGCGAGCTGCGCTGGATCAGCCAGTCGAAGCGGCCGCCGTAATGCGCGTCGTCACGCTTCGGACCGTCGAGGGCGTTCAGGATGACCTTGATGCCCAGCTTCTCCATCTGTCCGACGACACCTTCGGCAAGGCTCTTGTCGGTGGCGTAGCCGTTGTTGACCAGAAGCACGATCTCGACGTTCTTGCCGCCTTCGGTCGATGCCGGGAAGTTCACGAAGCCGTCGCCATCGGTATCCTTCAGGCCGACCTTTTCAAGCAGCGCCTTGGCGCCCTTGAGGTCGAAGGGATAGTAGACGACAGAGTTGCGGTCGTAGAAGCTCGTGCCGGACGACAGGCCACCGGGATAGATCGCCGTGAACGGACCCTTGACGAGAGAGTCGCCGATCGCCTTGCGGTCGAGCCCCATGGTGATCGCCTTGCGGAAGTCCTCGTTGCGGTTCAGCTCGCGGACCGCCTGGCTGCGGGCATCCGGTTCACCCCAGCCGTTGCCGGAGAGGTTCATGCGCATGTTGTAGCCGATCAGGCGCGGGCCGAAGGCGAGACGGGCGGGGGCCGTCTTTTCGGCAGCACGCTTCAGCGATGCCACGAAGTTTTCCGGCTGCTCGAGGTTCGAGATGTCGCCCGAGCCGGCAACGGCCTGCACGTCGCGGTCCGCCCAGGTCGAAAGCTTGTAGTGCAGCTCGTTGAGGTAAGGCAGCTGGTTGCCCTTCTCGTCGACCTTCCAGTAGTAGGGGTTGCGGCGCATCACGATGATATCGTCGGGACGATACTCGACCGGCACCCAGCCACCCATGACGGGCATGTTCATGTACTCAGGCGGGAAGGCGTTCTTGAACTGGTCGTAGGTGTTCTTCGAATATTTCGGATGCTGGGGCTTCAGGATATGCGACGGGCCGGGGCAGAAGCTCGGATAAGCCATGGTGTAGAGATACTGCTTCGGGAAGGCTTCCTTGAAGGTCCACTCGACGGTGTAGTCGTCGATCTTCTTCAGCGTGGTTCCCTCGCCGAAGGCCTCGGGCGAAGCTCCGCCGCCGAGCGGCGAGACGTTGGGATCGATGACTTCGTCTTCCCAGTAGAACATGATGTCGTCGGCGTTGAAGGCGACGCCGTCGGACCACTTGGCGCCTTCGATGAGGTGCATGGTGAGCTTATGGCCATCTTCTGACCATTCCCAGCCCTTGGCGAGGTTCGGAAGCGGCTCGGTGTCCTTGGCTTCGACCTGGAAGAGCGGTGCGGTGCGCGTCAGGCATTCGGAAAGGCCGATATCGATGCCGCCCCAGCCTTGAGTCTGGCCGGCGCCGTAGTTCCAGCCTTCCGGCCGGCCGCCGATGACATGGCGCAGCGTGTCGCCATAGACGCCGATGCCGTCGACCATATTGTCGGTCTTGAAGACCAGCGGCTCCTTGGGGAGACGGTCCTTGACCGGGGGAAGCTTGCCGGTGTCAACGAAGTTCTTCTTCACCCAATCCGGCTCGTTATACGAGGGAAGCGCCTTGAACTCCTCGATGGAATCTCTCGATACGTAATTGATCTTACCTTCCGCCGGAAACTGCGGCGGGACGGGTGGCGTCGTCGGCTCGGAGGCGTAGGCGCTCAAAGCCTGGACCGAGACGCTCAGCGCCAGTCCGGCCAGAATGCCAAGGTTGCGGTAATGTCTCATCGTCTCTCCCTTTTGTATCGGGACGCTTGTCGGCTGCCCCGGTTCTCCTCAACGATCCGGAAACGGGCTTGCAGCGATGGCATCCCCTCCTTGGAACGCCATCGCCACCCGTCCTCCGGGGAAACTTACACGGCCTGCTCGAGCGCCGCCTTCTCGGCGCGGAGCTCGTCGATCGAGCGAACGTTGCGGCGTGCCGCACCTGCCCATTCGCGGGTCTTCACCGTCGACTTCGCCAGACGTTCCTTGGCGGCCGGAACCGCATCCGCATATTGCGGCAACCAACGCGCCTGGGCGACAACCATTTCATCGACCATCTGCCAGACCTCTTCCGGCGTCGCCACCGCGCCGACCAGCGGGTCGTGGAGGACGGCGAGCTTCAGGAGATCGATGTCGCCGCTGATGGCGGCATGAACCGACATGCGCTGGACGTTGATCGAGGCCATGCAGGTCGCAGCACAGGCTTCCGGAATGGTGATGCCGGAGACCATGTTGATGCCGAAGCGATCGACGAAGCCGGGCGATTCGATGATTGCGTCAGCTGGCAGGTTCGTGATCACGCCGTTGTTCTTGAGGTTAAAGTGACCGCGATAGACACGGCCGGTCTCCAGCGCCTCGAGAATGTGGCTGGCGTGCTCGTTGGAGCGCTTGGCCGGATCGATCGGCTTTTCGGCCGAAGCGAGGAACTGCGGGAATTCCGTCTCGAACCAGTTGCGGGTTTCGGTGGAGTGGCGAAGATAGCCGCCGGTTTCGCCATGGATCCAGTCGGACATGTCGATCCATTTGGTGATTTCATCAGGCCGCTTGCGGTACCAGGGCAGGTATTCCGACAGGTGACCGTTGCTCTCCGTCGAATAAACGCCGAAGCGCTTTAGGACGTCGATGCGCAGCTTTTCCTGCTGCGAGAACACAGGATGCGCCTCGAAGGCGGCAACCAGCTCATCCTTGCCGATCTTGCGGCCGTTGAGCTTCAGATCGACGAACCAGGTCTGGTGGTTGATGCCCGAGCAGATATAGTCGAGCTCGGAGACCGACTTCGCGCCAAGCACTTCTGCGATCTGTTCGGCGCCGTGCTGGACGCCGTGGCAGAGACCAACGGTATCGACCTTGCCGTATTCGATCGCGGCCCAGGTGTTCATCGCCATCGGGTTCGCGTAATTCAGGAACTTGGCGCCGGGCTCGGCGACTTCGCGAATATCCTTGCAGAAGTCGAGGATGACTGGGATGTTGCGCTGACCGTAGAGAATGCCGCCGGCGCAGATCGTGTCACCGACGCACTGGTCGATGCCGTATTTCAGCGGAATTCTGATATCGTCGGCATAAGCTTCCAGACCACCGACGCGCACACAGCTGATGATGTAGCGAGCGCCGGTCAGCGCTTCACGGCGGTTGGTCGTCGCCGTCACCTTGGTCGGCAGTTTGTTCGATGCAACAATCGTATCGAGGATCTGCTTGATCATCTGCAGATTGTGCTCGCTCATGTCCGTGAGCGCGAACTCGATATCCCGAAATTCTGGAACGCACAGAATGTCGGTGAACAGCTTTTTCGTGAAGCCGACGCTGCCTGCGCCGATGATAGCGATTTTGAAACTCATGATCCTAGCCTCGATGCGATTAAGATGCCGGATTTGGACAGCAGGAAGAAGAATAGGCCGCGGGCTTGCGTCCGACGACGAAAAAGGCCAGAAATCCGGCTTATTCTCCCCCCCGCCGCTCCATGAGCCCGGCGGTGTTCTCTCTCTTGGGGCGGATTATGCGTAAAATCTTCAAGGCCGCCAGAGAAGGATTATGCTTTCATGGGTAATTTTGTGCTGCAGGATTTGATCGATCGTGGGCCGTCCATGCGAACGGTTTCCCTGCCGCGCGGCCGACAATCCCTGCATACCATGCCAACAAGCACCGGTTACGAAGTGCGCGAGAATGCCACCTATGACTGGGATGGACGCAAGCGCGGGCAGACGCCTTTTACCGTGTTGCAGCACACGATTAGCGGTGCTGGCAATCTACGCTACGAGAATCGCGAACTGCGGGTGAAGGAGGGCGAGACTTTGCTGGTGCTGGTGCCACACAATCATCGCTACTGGCTGGAGGACGGCGATCGCTGGGAGTTCTTCTGGATCTCGATGAACGGCGAGGAAGCACTGCGCATTCACCGATCTATCCTCGCGGTCACCGGTCCGATCTTGAAACTGCAGCCGCGGACGATCGAACATCTTGCCGATTGCAGCCTACGGCTAATCACTGGCGGCGAAACGCCTGGCTTGGCGTCGTCAATTGCCTATGAGGCGGCGATGGCCCTTTATGACGACGTGTTCGGCTCGCATCCCGTATTCAGCGAAGAGTACCGGACCATGCAGCACGTCATCGACTACATTACCGACAATCTTGAAAAGCCGCTACCGGTGGAGGACCTCGCCAGGGTGGCAGGCCTCAGCCGCGCGCATTTTTCTCGCATGTTCGCCGCCAACGAAGGCCTCCCGCCGGCCGAATATGTGCTGCAGAAGCGCTTGAAACGGGCGGTCAAGCTGTTGACGAAGACTGCCCACATGCCGGTCAAGGAAGTGGCGATCCGCTCTGGCTTTGAGGACGCCAACTATTTCTCCAAAGTGTTCCGTCGGGTCTACGGCACCAATCCGACGGAGTTTCGCACGACCGGCATGTATGCCAGCGTCGGCAAACCGCGCTGATGGCAGCCGGGCCGGTTCAATCCGAAGACTTTTGCGGTGGGGCGCCATGATCGGCGTCCGAAGGCGCGGATGGCAGCGGCCGCGACCCGACATAAAATGCACATCCCCCGATCAGCAAGCCGACAAAAAGTGCGAGCCATATGCCCGGTCTTGCCGCGAGGTAGAACACCACGTAACCCCCAGCCATGCCGGTGAGCGCCATGGCTTTGGCACGCATCGATATCGCGCCCTGGTCGCGCCACGCCCGCAGTGTGGGGCCAAACGTCGGATGGTTCAGAACCCAGGTTTCGAGACGGGGCGACGAGCGGGTGAAGCACCAGACGGCTAGGATCAGGAAGATGGTCGTCGGCATTAGCGGCAGCAACGCCCCGATAAAGGCGAGGACCAGCATCAGTATGCCAAGGATAAAATATCCTGCACGCAAAGTGAGGGCGGTGACGCGGCCGGGTTTCACAGACATCTTCCGGTTTATAGAGGGCGCAGTATCCCTTTCACGACAGCGTGGCGCAATGCAAGATACATGGTCATTTTTCCGGTAATCGCCGCTATTCTGCCGCCTCCCGCAACGCTGGCGGCTCGCTGTCCTGCAACTGGCGAGCATTGGGGAAAAGATTGTGCCGAAGACCGACTAGCGCCATCAGGATCTTGCGCACCGCCGACGACCTGGCAGGGCCACGAACCGTATCGATCGCGGCATCGAACAACTGCAGCAGCGACTGGTCCGGCTGCGTCTCGGGCGTGCGCCGTCTTTCCGCGTAGAAATACGCAACAGCATCGAGAACCTCGTCTACGGCTGCACGCTGGTCTGCGAGAAGCTGCCCCTTGCATGCCTGCAGATCGACGACGCTTGTTCCAACCCGCATATCCTTCAGCATGTCCGCCTGGGTGACAGTGGAATCCTGCGCCAACGAGGCAAGACGCGGTACCATCAGCGAAAAACGATCCAGCATCGTATATAGCAGGGCCTGGGGGTCGCGCTTCTGCGACTTGCGCGCCACAGCGGCTATGTCAGCCCATGCGGCCTTGAAGAGCCTGCGCGCGCTCCACTCCGCGCCAACTGACCTAACCACGGCTGCAATACCGATCGCCATCAGCGTTCCGAGGACCGTCGAGAGATTGGCATTCAGGAAGGAGGCGAGATCGAAACTAGGCCTCGATTGCAGTGTCAGCATCGTCGGTATGTTGGCGGACAAAGCCATTCCGAGCAGGAAGGTCGATGGGCGCGCGATCAGCACGCCAAGCGGCAGAAAGAGAAAGCTCAGCGCCAGCACGAGCGAGGAGAATCCGCTGAGAACGGGCATTACCGCGAATACAAACACGAAGCTGAGAACAATCGCGACCATGCTGAAGATCATGAACTTGCGAATAATCGGCGTCGGATTGTCCATCGCTGCAAAGAAGCAGATGAGAATGCCTGCGATCACAGGTGCACCGGCGCCGCTGCTCCAGCCTGTCATGACCCAGAAGACCGTGCCCAGCACGATGGCCAGCGCGGCCGAAAAACCGGAGAAAAGCGCCATGCCATAGTCTCTGTGAATCGGGCGCGCGCTTTTCTGCTTGAAGCCGAACGACTGCCCCTTCCAGGCAGGCCGTGATCCCGAGGCAATATGCAGCCGCAAGCCCACGCATTCGTTCCAGATCTCCAGCAGGTCGCGCAGCCGGGCTGAGAAATCCAGCACCAGCAGATCCTGCCACCCGCTTGAGCACATCGCTTCAGCCTCAAGCGCCTGAAGCGGCGCCAGCATCTCGCTGTAGCACTCCTCCGACATCGGCTCTTTTGTCCGCATCCACGCCTCGGCATCAGCAATGAGCTTCTTGACGGCGTGTGTGTGTTCGTACCCCGTCCTTGTTAGCGCGCGATCCACATCCACGAAGCCGGACACCACGGGCAGGAGCGTGATCATGTGACGTTGCAACTCGCGTGAAGCGCCGACGAGCTGACTGTGGCTTGACGTGTCGTAGGACACGTGGGTCGTGAACGTTCTGATATCGGCGGCCTCGGCCGCAAGACGGCCGGATGTGCGCATCAGTGTGGGATCCTCCGGGCGTCTGTCGAGTGCTGCCGCAATCAGAACAGATGCATCGCTCAACCAAGCATCGATGCGCGCCGTCAGTACCGGACCGGCATGACGTGGAAAAACAACTCGGTTGATGACTGCCGCGCAGATGATTGCGACAGAGATTTCTATGACGCGCGAGGTGGTATAGGTAAACACTGCCGACGGGTTGTCGACCAGCGGAAAGCTGGTGAGCGCGGCCGTGTAACCTGCCAGCATGAAACCATAGCTGCGCGGTGTGCGGTCGAGCAGGCTGATCGCGAGGCAAACCGCGACCCAAAGCGCGATCGCCAATGTCAGCAATTCCGGCGCATTCACGAGATTTGGCACGAGAATGATGCTCATCGCCCCACCCGCCGCTGTGCCGACCAGGCGATAGACCGCCTTCGAGGTGCTTGCGCCTGATAGCGGATGGGCAACGATGTAGACGGTAGTCACAGCCCAATAGGGATTGGGGAGGTCAAAGCACAAGGCAATGAACAGCGCCAGCATGGCTGCAATGAATGTCTTAATCGAGAAAACCATGTCCCACGTATCGGGGAGCCAGGTGAGCTTCTTGCTTGCCATGGGAAACCGGAGGTGTGCGCTACAGCTCGTAATTTCGATCGCTTACGTACTATTCGCATACGAATTAAAATAAAACAATATGCTTTACTGCGCGAGCGAGCGCCTTTAGCGCTCTTTCAACGAGAAACAGCAAGGGACGGACGCAGAGGATGACAAGGCAGACGAAACCCTTGAGCCGCAGAGCAGCGGTCACCTCCAGCATGCTACAGGCGGGAAGCATCTGGAAGCGCATGGCGGAGAAGGCGCTGGCAGAGGACGGAATTTCGGCGTCGCGCGCCAATCTGCTCCTTCTGATCAGCCGGTCAGGCGGCGGTGTCCGCCAGGTTCAGCTTGCCGAAAGCCTCGGCCTCGCCAGCCAATCGCTGGTCCGCCTGCTGGATGAACTCACCGCCGGTGGTCATATCGAACGCAAAGACGACCCGGACGACAGGCGTGCCAAAACAATTTGGTTGACCCCCGACGGACAGCAACTGGCAGAACGCGTCGAACGCGTCATCGCGTCATTGCGTAACAGAGTGCTTCGCAACGTCGATGATGCCGACATCGAGGCAGCCCACCGCGTCTTGAATGCCATTGTGCGGGCAAGTGTAGAAAACTCTACCGATGACTGACACCAAAAAGATATAGAAGTGTCACAAACAAATAGCCAGATTCGACGAATAGTAAACACGGCAATTAAGTGCTGCTGGCAATATTGCAACATCAACTAAATAAAAATGGAGATGCCACGCAATACATCACTTTAAGTAGATGAATTTTATTTGCTCGAATATTCTTCCTCATATAAAAGACATTACAAATAAAAAACACCACCCTGGAAACGCCCTTCACTTCACCTGCAGCATGATGATGTCAGGATTGAAAAATGAAGGCCGCAAATAACAGTATCGACCCCAAGGACCGTAAGATACTATCTGTATCGCGTATCCTAGGTTATGCGTTTGCATTTATGCTGATTTTTATCATCGCGATGGCGATGGTTCCCAACCAATTCTTCATCGTCTCGACACGGGCGGTGATCAACGCACCGGTGCAGCTGATCGCTTCTCCCATCTACGGCAGGGTAGATAAGATCTCACTGCAGGTTGGCCAGGTCGTCAATCTCGGCGACGTCATGGCAACGGTCTCAAACCCCAACCAAGATCAGACATCTCTGACGGGACTCAGGCTGGAAAAGCTCGATCTGACCGAAAAGCTCAACAACACGACCAGCGTAGCGGCCGAGCGCACCGAGCAACTTAACAAGGTCAAGACGCAGATCGACAGCGTCAAGGCGGGCGTTCTGAGTGAACTCTCGGCAGTGATCGTCAATTCTGAATTCAACGTCCAAACCTATCAGGCCCGCCTCAACGAGCAGGACGCGCTGCTGCAGCGCCAGCAGACGCTCCTTAAAAAGGGGCTGATTTCCGACAGTAGTCTTGAGCCACAGCGCCAGAAGCGCAATGCAGCCCAGGCCGAGCTTGATTCCGCCAAGGGCGAGCTACGCCGCAACGAGATTGTCCAGTCGCTTGTCGGCCGCGATATCTATACCGGCGGCACTGTTGCCGCGAACCTGCTGACGCTCGAGATGCAACGCACGAAGCTCGCCGGCGACATCGCCGAGGACAATATCGAAATCAACCAAATGACGGAGCGCAAGCAGCAGGTCGAGAACCTGATCTCGCGCGAGGAAGGACGCCTCGGCAAGACCGGTGCGGCCGAGGTCACCGCCGAGCGCCACGGCCAGATCGTCAGCGTCGACGCTTCCTTCGGCGATTTCGTCATGCAGGGCCAGCCGGTCGCCAAGTCGCTCGACTGCACCGAGGCCTTCGCCGCGGCCGTCTACCGAAGCCGTGACGTGACAGCGCTCGAGATCGGCACGCCCGCGATGGTCAACTTCCGCAGCCTTGGCGTGAAGCGCAGCGGGCACATCTACAAGATCGTCCGGTACTTTAACTCCGGCCCAGAAAACCGCTATTTCGCGAAATTCCCCGAGGCCGAGGGCCATGAGGTCTATGTTCTGGTCAAGATCGACGAGCCGACCGCCCAGGACGGCAGTGTTGCCCAGCAGAACAACGACAAGTTCTTCGGATGCCACGTCGGCGAGGATGTCATCGTCTCTCTCGGCGAGACCATCACCTCGCGTATCGCGCGGTACTCGATGGCTGTCGTTGCCGGGCTGACATCGCCGGCGATTGTTCTGTCCGCATCCACATCGCTGGACAAGGGCACCGGTCCGCAACCGCCGGCCGACAAGACTGCAACACCCTGAAGAGCCAAGCTGAACGTTTATCCGCGTATTGCGAGGGGCGAAAATGAAGGGCATGAACTCGTCAATGGGTGAGGTTTGGCGCGGGTTGATCGCATCACTCCTGGCTGCCATGCTGTTTGCAGCGGCAATCGACGCGGCGCGTGCCGATGATGAGGCGAAGACGCAGCTCGCCTGCTCGATGTGCGACGCGCTGGCCGCCAAGATGACGGGCGAGCCCGAGCAGCCATTCGTCTTTCGCAGTTTCGAGCCGGCCAATGGCGGTTCGGCGCTGCATCCGTCGCTGGAGAATACCGGCTTCACCTACGACAATGCGCTTGCGATGATGGCGCTTTACGGCTGCCAGCGTACAGCCGAAGCCCGCCGCGTTGCCGATGCGCTGGTGGTCGCGCTTGAAACCGACCGTCACTACCACGACGGTCGCCTGCGCAACGCCTATCGCTCCGGCACGGTCATTCCGGGCAAGGAAGGCATGTTGCTTCCAGGCTATTGGAGCACGGCGAGCAATTCCTGGATCGAGGACGGCTATCAGGTCGGAACTGCGACCGGCAGCACAGCCTGGGGCGCGCTCGCCCTGCTAATGGCCTATGAGGAAACCGACCAGCAGGCCTATCTCGACTCCGCCCGTAAAGTCATGGATTGGATCCACCGCAGCACGGCCGATCCGAAGAATGACGGCTATTTCGGCGGCTTTTTCGGTCATGAGCCGACGCCTGAGCGGATGACCTGGAAGTCGACGGAGCATAATCTCGACGTCTACGCCGCCGACAGCTGGCTCGCCCGGCTAGATGCGGGTGGCGACTGGACGCACCAGGGCGACAGCGCACTGCAGTTTCTCAAGACCATGTGGAACGAGCCGGAAGGCCGCTTCTATATCGGCAGCGTGCCCGACAGCAACGCTCCGAACGTGGGCATGTCGGGCCTCGACGCCGAACTCTGGCCGCTGATCGCGGTTCCGGAATTCAAATCCAGGGCCGATCGCGTGATGGAATGGACTGACCTGAACCACGGGGTGGAGGGCGGCTACGACTTCAACAACGACCGCGATGGCGTCTGGCTGGAAGGCACGGCGCAGGCCGCGCTCGTGCTTCGCGAGACCGGCCAACCCGAAAAGGCCGAACCGCTTTTTGCCACCATCGCCAAGCAGCGCGAGCCCGGCGGCCTCGTCTACGCCACGGAAAACGAGCAACTAACGACAGGCCTGCAGGTCGGGCCGAACTCGGCGCCCGGCGACTTCAAGTACTACCGACTGCCGCATATCGGCGCGACCGGCTGGGCCGTTCTTGCCGCTCTCGATATCAACCCCTTCGTCGGCCTGAAAGGCCAGATGAAGGCCAACAGCAAGGATGGTCCATGTCCCCCGAAGTAGTCACCTTGTCGGATTCAATACTGTTCTCACTGCTGGCGATCGCGCTGATCGTGGGCTGCGCCTGGCTGCTGGACGCCAATCGCGGCAAGGACCGCGTCATTTTCGGCACGATCCTGGTCGTCATGCTCCTGAACTATCTGTATTTCCGCATCACCAAGACATTGCCGGACTTCGAGTGGAGCCCCTACGCGATCTGGCCGCGCTTCTATCTCGGCTTCGAAGTGGTCGTCATCTTCTACACGGTGCTTTCGATCGTCTTCTTCTTCAAGCGGACCGACCACAGTGGCGCCGCCGACGCCAGCGAAGCGCTGATCGCGCAACATTCGCGCCACCCGGCCGTCGATATCTTCATCTGCACATACAACGAAGAACTGTCCATTCTGGAGCGCACGATCCTCGCCGCCAAGGCGATCGACTACAGCAATTTCACCGTTTGGGTCCTGGATGACGGACGCCGCGATTGGCTTGAGGATTACTGCAACGAGATCGGCGTGCGCTATCTACGCCGCAACGACAACGTCGGCGCCAAGGGCGGCAACATCAACAACGCGGTACGACGTTCCGCCGAGGACACCAACGCCCCCTTCATCCTCATTCTAGATGCCGACTTCGCGCCGCAGCGCGGCATCCTGAAACGAACGGTGGGCCAGTTCATCGACACCGAAATCGGCCTCATCCAAACGCCGCAGTTTTATTACAATGCCGATCCGGTCCAGCATAATCTGCTAGCCTCGAAGGCATGGGTCGACGATCAGCGCATCTTCTTCGACGTCATGCAGCCCTCCAAGGACGGATGGGGCGCAGCCTTTTGCGTGGGAACGTCCTGTATCGTCCGCCGTGATGCGCTCGATATGATCGGTGGCATGCCGCAGGAGACGGTGACTGAAGATATCCACCTCACCTATCGCCTGATGCAGAAGGGCCTGAAAACCCGCTGGCTCAATGAACGCCTGAGCGTCGGCCTTTCGGCCGAGAGCCTCTCGGGATATATCACACAGCGCTGCCGCTGGTGCCTGGGCACCATCCAGGTGGCGCTCCTGAAGGATGGCCCGTTTCTGGGACGCGGCTACACCTTGATGCAGCGGCTGCACTATTTCCACGGCCTGCTCTTCTGGTTCTGCCGGCCCTTCATCCTGCTCCTTATGGCCGCCCCACTTCTCTTCTACTTTCTCGGCCTGCCTGCCATTCTGATGGAGCCGGAGGCGTTCTTCCTCTATGCGCTGCCGATGGTCGCCGGCATGTGGACATTCCATTCCTGGGTTTCCGGGCGGCGGAGCCTGCCGCTTTTCACCGAGGTTTCGCAGATGGTCTCGGCCATTCCGATCACCATCGCCCTCATCCACGCCCTCTTCCACCCCTTCGGCCGGCCATTCAAGGTTACCGCCAAGGGTGAAGATCGCGGGCGTGTGGAGGTGCTTTACCCGATCGCCGCGACGTTCTTCGCCATCATTGTGCTGACCTTCGTCGGCATGCTCAACGGACCATTGCTCAGCACTTACAACGATCTCGACGGCTTCAGCGTCGCCTGGGGCATGGTCGTCATGGTCTACGCCTTCGTGTCGATGCTCGTCTGCATCGAGCTCCCCCGCCCACCCCTTGAAAAGCTTGAGCTTGCGCTTGCCCGCGAAGGACAGGTCGCCAGCGGCGGCAAGGCCGCTCCCTGCATGATCGATACGATCTCGATCGAGACGGCCAAGATCACGATGCGCGAGGAGAGCGCGCTCAGCCAGATGCGCCTTGGCGATATCCTGATCTTCGCACCCTTCGACAATTTCGACGTCGCTGGGCAGATCACCAGCATGGACCGCGCGAATTCGGGCCTGTCGCTCTCGATCGTCGCCATCAGGGACCGGCTCGACGATCACGAAATCAAGAAGGGCGCCGAGGATATCAGGCGCAAGATGGTGCAGCGCATGTTCAGCGAGATGCCGGAGGTGATGCCTGCCCGCGCCTACCCTGTGCTCGCCGTCCAGGGGCTGATGCAGCGCATGTTCGCACGGCCCGCGGTTCTGGTCGGCGACACCGAGCCTTATACGTTGAATGGGCGCCAAGCACCGCGCAAGTTCCACAAGCCGCGCGTCTTCTCGCCAAAGGTTCCGCTGCTGCAACTTGGCGGTGGTGCCACTCCGCCGGCGGCCGCCGAGTGATCGGGCCTTACTGACGCGAAGAAAAATGCCGGATCCCCTGGAGGTCCGGCATCTCTGTTAGCGGATAGCCGTTGGCGAAGCGGTTCAGCGCCAGCCCAGGGCGGGTGCGACGTGCTTCAAGATTTGCTCGACCACATGAGCGTTGTAATCGACGCCGAGCTGATTGGGCACGGTGAGCAACAGGGTGTCGGCCTCGGCGATTGCCTCATCCTTGGCCAGTTGCTTCACGAGGGCATCGGGCTCGGCGGCATAGCTGCGACCGAAGATCGCCCGCGTCTTCTCGTCGATAAAGCCGATCTTGTCGTCGCCCTGACCGCTGCCGCCGAAATAGGCCCGGTCGCGATCGTCCACCAGCGCGAAGATGCTGCGGCTCACCGACACGCGCGGCGTGCGAGTGTGACCGGCTTCCTTCCATGCTTCGCGATAGGCGCGGATCTGCGCTGCCTGCTGCACGTGGAACGGCTCGCCGGTCTCATCGTCCTTCAGCGTCGAGCTCTGCAGGTTCATTCCAAGCTTGGCTGCCCAGACGGCGGTCGCATTCGAGCCGGAGCCCCACCAGATGCGCTCCCGCAGTCCCTCGGAGTGCGGCTCCAGACGCAGCATGCCGGGCGGATTGGGGAACATCGGACGCGGGTTCGGCTGGGCGAAACCTTCGCCGCGCAGAACATCGAGCAGAACTTCTGCATGACGCCGACCGATATCGGCATCAGACCCGCCCTCGGGCGGCTGATAGCCAAAGTAGCGCCAACCATCGACCACCTGCTCCGGCGAGCCACGGCTGATGCCGAGCTGCAAGCGCCCTCCTGAGATCAGATCGGCGGCGCCGGCGTCCTCTGCCATGTAGAGCGGGTTTTCGTAGCGCATGTCGATGACGCCGGTCCCGATCTCGATACGGCTGGTCTTGGCACCAACCGCGGCAAGCAGGGGGAACGGCGATGCGAGCTGGCGGGCAAAGTGGTGAGCGCGGAAATAAGCGCCGTCGGCCCCAAGCTCTTCGACAGCAACCGCAAGATCGATGGACTGGAGAAGCGCGTCGCCCGCCGAGCGGGTTCCCGATTGCGGCGACGGTGTCCAGTGTCCGAACGAGAGGAAACCGATTTTCTTCATGATGTAGCACCGTGAAAGCGTGATTGACGAATTCATGGTTCATCGCACAGTTCCGGCCGCGGATACAGCGGTGCGGGTGTGACCACAGTGTCAACGCTTCATCTCATCGAGCGTCAACTTCACGTCAAAAAGCTGCGGCCCAGAATCGAAAAAGCCTGCCGCGGGAGGAGGTGCGGCAGGCTTTCGAAAAGAACCGAACAACAGCTGGGAGGAGGAGTGCTGTTGTTCCCTCAGGCGACCCTGGGAGGAGGAGTGGGGCGCCCGAACCACGAAGCTTTGCGGGAGGAGGTGCATCGCTTCGTTAAAAATGAATATAACCGATATCTGTTCATTTTCTAGGCACTATTGTGCAGTGCAGCTATGCATTTTCCGCATGGAATAAAACGGAGATACCGATTGTTCACGAACATGCCTGTCCGAGTGGCTCACTCATTCCGGCATCGCTGTCTCGACGGCATAGTCAGGACCACATGCGATCAACAACTGGAACCTGCCGTTCAGGGGCTTCGAGGTGATGTTCGGCGCACGAGATCCGGTAAAGGCGCAGAGGTCGGCCCGTGAAACGCCGGAGTTTGGCACCCAGATGCAAGCCGACCATACAAGCTTTCACGTCTTCTTCGACGTGTCATCAACAACCACGCACTTTCTGGCCCAACTGCTGTAGCGCCTTGAAAGCATCATACCGTCTCAGATGGCTTTCAGCGGTTCGCCCTGCCGAAGGCATGAACGTTTCATCGACCTTGGTCAGCATAACCATCGCCTCTCGAACATCGAGATAACAGCCACTGGCGACCGCGCCCAGGATCGCCGCGCCTAACAATACCGGTTCGTCGGCAATCGTTGCGACGATGGGCTTACCGCATGCATCCGCCAAAAGCTGACGAACAAAGCTTTGCTGGCCAGCCCCGCCGCTGATGACGACGGAACTGATCTCGACGCCCGCCTGCGTCTGGGCGTCGATGATCTGCCTGAGGCCATAGCCGATGCCATAGAGGCCTGCTACATACAGTCGAACGAGGCTGTCGATATCGCGTTCCATGTCCATGCCCGCTATCAGCCCGCGAGCGTGTGGATCGGCAAGCGGTGCGCGGTTACCCAAGAACTCAGGGACAACATGAAGGCCCTGAACGAGCGAGGTTGGGTCGGTTCCTGCCTTGCTGGCAGCAATGTCGGCAAGCATCACGGGAAGCGACTGGCCTTTTTCTTTTGCACTCTGCAACGCCTGCGCGGCAGCGGGATGAAATGAAATCAGCTGTTCTATTGCTGCGCCGGCAGCGCTCTGACCGCCTTCGTTGAGCCAAAGCCCGGGAACCATCGCCGAATAATAAGGCCCCCATACGCCCTGCACGAAGGCCGGTTCGACGGTCGATGTCATCGTGCACGATGAGGTACCGAAGACATAGCCAAGGTTCGCCGTCGGCCCGTCGCCGAAGCCAACCGTCCCGATCCCGCCGGCATGAGCATCGATCAGTCCAGCAGCGACCGCCGTCCCCGGTAGCAGCCCGAGTTCCGCTGCCGCCGCCGGCGTCAGGCCGCCGCCGAGTGCCGAGCCCGGCTCGACGATCGCCTGGCCGATGCGCGCAAAGCCCTCATCCGCTAGCGTGCCGAGGCCGATCTCTTCGAAATATGTCGGATCCCAGCGCTTCTCGTGCGCGAGATAGGTCCACTTGCAGGTCACGGTGCAGGTGGATCGCGAAAGGTCGCCTGTGGCCCGCCAAGTCAGGAAATCGGCAAGGTCGAAGAACTGCCATGCCGCCTCGAACACCTCGGGGCGGCACTCCTTCAACCAGAGCAGCTTGGGCGTCTCCATCTCTGGAGAAATGCGGCCGCCGACGTAGCGCAGGACCTCGTGGCCGAGCGCATTGATCCGATCCGCCTGGGCAACCGCTCTGTGGTCCATCCAGACAATAATATTTCGCTGCGGATCTTCCGATGGGCCAACCGGCAAGGGCTTTCCCTGGTCACCGAGGACGACAAGCGAGCAGGTGGCGTCGAAGCCCAATCCTACGACATTTTTCGCCGCCACCCCGGCATCGCGAACGGACTGACGCACGGCTTCGCAGACTGCCTGCCAGATCTCGTTACTCGACTGTTCGACGATTGAGCCGGCTTCACGGTAAAGCGAGATGTCACGCTTGGCGCTGGCCAGCATTCGTCCGCCGAGATCGAACACCCCGGCGCGAGCGCTTCCGGTGCCGACATCAACGCCGATCACGTAGCGCGGTGTTTGGACTTCTTCGCTCATTGTCTCTCATCTTTCTAGCATAAATGGCTGATGCCCGCGCATTGCGCGGGAATCACTTTCGTTAGAGGTCGACACTATTGGGAAGGATCACGAGGTCACGAATGGTGACGTTGCGCGGCCGCGACAGCATGAAGAGTACGCAATCGGCAACTTCCTTGGGCTGCATCAGGCTGCCATTGGCGAGCGCTTCTTCCATCTTCGCCTTCGGCCAATCATCGAGTAACGCGGTGACGACAGGACCCGGCAAGACAGCTCCGACCCGCACACCGTGCTGCGCCACCTGACGACGTGTCGAATGTACGAATGCCTGTACGGCGAATTTCGAGGCGGTGTAGATTGGCTCCCAGACAACCGGGACAACACCTGCGATCGAGCTGGTGAACAGGATGTCGCCCGACTTCTGAGCGATCATGTGCGGCAGCACGGCGTGAACGGAGCGGAAAGCTGCGTTGATGTTCAGATTGAGCATCCTGTCCCAGGCATCGGGATCGCCGTCGGCGACCTGCCCGCCTATGTAGGCGCCGGCATTAGCGTGGAAGATGTCGAGTCTGCCGGCGACCTCCAGAATTCTGGGAAGGATGCCCGAGAGTTGCTTGCCGTCGAGAAGATCGACGACAAGCGGGAATGCGCGCTCGCCGAACGCCTCGCAGATTTCATCCAGCTTGTCCTTGGCGCGATCGATGAGGACGACGGTCGCGCCTTCGGCGTGTAATGTGCGGGCGCATTCGAGCCCAATGCCCGACGCCGAACCGGTTATGGCGGCGACTTTGCCTTTCATGAGGTCGGTCATGAATTTACTCCTTAAATTTAGATCAAGCGCGTCCGTGGCTGACGCGGGAACGGCGGGCGAGCGAATCGACGATGACGGCAATGGCGAGAACGCCGCCTGTGATCATGTAGCGCAACGAAGAGCTGAGGTTGAGTAGTGTCAAGCCGTTGGAAATCGCTTGGATGACGATGATCCCGAGCAGTGCGGAATAGGCGCTGCCGCGACCGCCGAAGAGGCTCGTCCCGCCGATCACGGCAGCGGCGATGGCGTTGAGGTTGACGTCACCCGTGCCGGCCTGCTGGCTCGACGACGCAAGACGCGAGGCGGACAAAATGCCGCCGATGGTCGCAAGCGTTGAGCAAAGCACGAAGGCGCTCAGATAGATGCGGCGAACATTGATGCCAGCGCGACGCGCAGCTTCACGGTTTCCGCCGACGGCGAACATCGAGCGTCCCCATTGGGTGCGCGTCAAACCATAATTCAGGATCACCGCGATGGCGACGAATAGACCGAACATCCACGGAATGCCTCGGCCGAGGTTGAGATAATAGACCGCGAACTCGAGTGCTGCGGTCAGCACAACGGCCTTGATAGCGGTAGCGGCAAAAGGCTGCGAGGATAGATTGACCGCCGCGCGCTGCTGACGCGTCCGCAGACCCTTGGCGATGATCACTGCACCCGGAAGCAGAGCCAGGAGGTAGGACAGCCAATCGGGCATGACCAGGATCTGGCCGAAGCGGACGAGCGGGGATGCATAGGGAAGGTTAATGCTGCCGCTCGGGCCCAAGATATAAAGCTGCATACCGAGCAGCGCCAGAAGGCCGGCAAGCGTCGCCACGAAACTTGGCATTCCAAGCCGGTTGTAAAGTACGGCGTAAACGGTTCCGATGAGCGCGCCAGCGGCAATGGCAGCTATGATCGCAACGACGAAGGGGACACCGTTGTTCACCCAGAGCACACCTAGGATGGCGGATGACAAGCCGCTCATCGAACCTACGGAAAGGTCGATCTCGCCAAGCATCAGCACACAAACGATGCCGAGCGAGATGATGCCGACGGTGGCGCAGTCAAAGAGCAGGTTAACGAGATTGTTGGGTGCGAGAAACACCGGATTGAGGAGCGAGAAGACTGTGGAGATGACGATCAGCCCGACAGCGACCGGAAGCATGCCCAAGTCGCCGGATTTAACCCGATCGATAAAGGCCCCGACCATCGCCATCATGCTGTCGTCATGGCGGACGCGTTCGTCGCTGCGATCGAGCGTTGTGACGGGTGCGACTGTTGTATTGGATGGTTTCTGGCTCATGCCGGTCTCCCACTGTTTTCCTGCGCCGTGCCTGTCTTGCGCTCGATACGGCGCGAGACTGAGTTTTCCGTGGCGCCCGTGATCGAGGCGACAAGTTCCTGGTTGGTTGCATCAGGCGTGAAGACGCCGTTGTTCCGGCCCAACCGCAATACGACGATGCGATCGGCCACGGCGCGTACGTCTTCCATGTTGTGGCTGATGATGATGACGCCCAACCCGCGGTCACGGACACGCTCGATGAGATTGAGAACTTCGGCGGTCTGCGCGACGCCGAGTGCGGCCGTCGGCTCGTCGAGCATGATGATTTTCGGGTTGAGGAGGAGTGATCTGGCAATTGCCACCGTCTGGCGCTGGCCGCCCGACAGCGAGGCGATCGGCTCCCTGACGGACGGGATGCGCGCGGCCAGCTCCCGAAGCAGCGTCCAGGCGCGGACTTCCATCGCCACCTCGTCGAGCGCCCAGGGCGAGAGCTCATGCCCGAGGAATAGGTTGGCCACGACGTCGAGGTTCTCGCAGAGCGCCAGATCCTGAAACACGGTTGCAATACCGAGCTCCAGCGCCTTGCCGGGGCTGTCGAGCGAGACACTCTGGCCGCAGAACTCGATCGAACCGGAAGAAGGCTGGTGCACGCCAGCCAGGACCTTTACCAGGGTTGACTTGCCGGCGCCATTGTCTCCCACCAGGGCCACGACTTCGCCCGCCTTGACGTCCAGTTCGATATCGGTCAGCGCCGAGACGGCACCGAAGTTCTTCGACACATTTCGCAGTCGCAGGATGGGCTGTCCGCGCTCCGGTACATTGCTTGCTGTGGTGCTCATAGCTAAAGGCCTTTGTGCGTCCTTGAGAAACCGGCCGCACGCAGTGCGGCCGGAATGGCTGATTGGCTCTTAGTTGCCGATGCCGAGCTTCTTGCAGCCTTCGGCATATTCGCCGGTGCAGATCTGCTCAGCCGTCTGGATCTTCTTGTCGAAGATCTCCGCCTTGATGTTCTCGGCGGTGACGACGGCCGGGATGAAGAGCTGCGACGGCGTGTTGTAGAGCGTCGTCTTGGCTTCCGGCTTCTCGCCCTTGATGAGCTGGACAGCCACCTGTGCGGCTGCGGCCGCTACGATCTCGGAAGGCTTGGAGATCGTGTTGTACTGGTCGCCCGAAATAATGAGCTGCAGGGCTGCGATCGTCGCGTCGTTGCCGGTGACCGGCGGAACAGGGTTGACGCCGGCTGCCTTGAACGCCGCGATTGCGCCGCCGCCGGTGCCATCATTGGCGGCAACCACGCCCTTGATATCGGCGCCGAAGCGCGTGATCTGGCCGGCCGCCCACTCCTGAGCCTTCGGCGGCGCCCATTCTGGCGTATCGAATTCGGCAAGCGTCTTGTATTTGGATTCCTTCAGGCCGCGATGGATGCCGTCGCGAATGAGGCCGGCGGCCGCATCGGTCGGCGAACCGTTGATCTCGAGCACACCGGCTCCGTCTGGCACGCCTGCCTTTTTCAAATGCTCGACCAGCGACTTGGCAATCGCGTAGCCGATACCTTCATTGTCGAAGGAAACGTAGAAATCAGCAGGCTTGTCCGGGATCGGACGGTCATAGGCGATGACCTTGACGTCCTGTGACTGGGCGAGCTCAACGAGACCCGCGGCTGCGGCGGAATCGACCGGATCGAGGACCACGACCTTGGCGCCCTGCGCAATCACCGAGTTGAACTGTTGCTGCTGCAGCGATGCGTCGCCATTGGCGTTCTGGTAGACGACGGTGCACTTGGCACACAGCTTTTCCATCTCGGCCTTGAAGCCCGGAAAATCGTGCTGCTCATAGCGGGTCGACGCCTGATCAGGCATCAGGAACGCCACCGTCGACGCTTCCTGGGCGAGTGCTGCTCCGCCGAGCGCCACCAGCATGGTCGCCGACATCAGGGAAAGTTTGCGATAGGTCATGTTCTCCTCCTTAATTGACCAACAGCAAGGTTCGGCCATTGCCGCAACATTGACCTGACGCGCGATGCGCCAGTGCCCCCAAGCCGCGGCTCGACGAGCCGCACGGCAAAGAGGACCACCAATAGCTGCGAAATCACCTCCCGGTGCCAGCCTCCTAGCTGGCACGTATCATCGATTGAGCGCATTTGCTCAATCGATGACGCAAGATTTGCCACTTCTCTCGTTTGATGTCAAGTTAGCGCCCGACACAGGAGATGAGAATTTTGAAATTGGACAGGCAGCAGAAGCGAACCACGATTTACGACCTTGCGGAACTCGCCGGCACCTCTGCGAGCGCGGTCAGTGCTGTCTTGAACGGGAACTGGAAGAAGCGCCGTATCAGCAAGCAGCTTGCCGAGAAGATAACGCGAATAGCCGAGGAGCAGGGTTACGCGCTCAACATGCAGGCAAGTCTGCTGCGCCGTGAAAAGTCGCACATCATCGGCATGATCGTTCCCAAGTACGATAACCGATATTTCGGTTCGATCGTGGAACTCTTCGAGACCATGGCTCGCGACAAGGGCTTCTTTCCGCTTATCACATGCACGCGACGCGACCCTGCGCTTGAGATTGAGGCCGCTCGAGCGATGCTCTCCTACCAGGTGGATTGCGTGATTGCGACAGGTGCTACGGACCCCGACAGGGTCACCGAACTATGTGCCGCTGCAGGCGTGCGGACGATCAACCTCGATCTGCCCGGCAAACTTGCACCCTCCATCATTTCCGACAACTTCGCAGGCGCTCGAGAGCTGACGCGAAGAATACTCGATAGTTGCCAACACCGATTTGGCTCGATGGAACCACTGATGTTCGTCGGCGGTCGTGGCGGCGATCACAACACGATGGAACGTCTAAGGGGATTTCGCCAAGCACATGCGGATCACGGTATCGACCTTGATGACGACAGGGTCATCGCCTGTGGTTACGCCCCCGAAAAGGCGCAGAGCGCGCTAATGGAGCGCGCTACCAGCGGCTTGCCCTTTTCCAAAGGCATGTTCGTCAACTCGACAATTACACTTGAAGGCGTGCTCCGCTGGGTGCGGCTCGCAGGACCTGTCAGCGAGCAGGAGTTCGCACTCGGATGCTTCGACTATGATCCCCTCGTCGCCCTACTCGGCGACAACATCGAGATGGTTCGCCAGGACGTACCGGCAATGCTTGCCAGAATGTTCGAGCTGATCGAGCACGGAAACTTTGAGCCGAACGTGTCAGAAATCCCGCCCGTTCTTCGTTAAGCGTGCGGGCCGCAGGATAAGCGATACCGGTATTGCGCGGAAGACTTCAGCACCAATTTGGCGCTTACGCGTTCGTATCTCACTCCTTGGCGTGCTTTGGTGGCGCTTCTCGATTTCCCTCTGCCCGGTCTCTGTGCAAGGCAGCACGTGCCAGCATCATCAGAGTTACCGGTGTCGTCACGGTCACGAACACGCCGATCAAAATCTCGTGGACCGCAAAGCGAGAGGACACAGCGGAAAAGAAGATCATCGAGCCGAGCATAACCCCGCCAATCCCCCAGCTGGTTCCGAGGGTCGGAGCGTGGATACGTTGGTAGAAACTTGGTAGACGGAGAAATCCGATCGCACCGATCAGAGCCAGCAGCGCTCCGAGAACGAGGAAGAAGGCGACAAGCGACGCCACCCAGACCGGCAGATCCACGGCAGCGTGCATCATTCGATTACCTCCCCGCGCATCAGGAACTTCGCCAGTGCCACGGTTGCTACGAAGCCTATCATTCCTATGACCAATGCGGCTTCGAAATAGACCACCCTCCCCGTTCCGACGCCGAAGGTTACCAAAAGCAGCATGGCATTGATGTAAAACGTGTCGAGGCCGATGATGCGGTCTTGCGCGCGGGGGCCGACGAACATGCGGACCGAAACGATGGCCATGGCCGCAACGAGCATGACCTGAGCGACCGACACGGCCGTGAAGAGGATGATTGCACTCATGCGAATATCTCCAGCAACAGCGCCTCGTATCGGTTCTTGATAGTATCGCGCCATACGGCTTCGTTCTGTATGTCGAGAACGTGCAGCAACACCGTGTGATCGTTGGAATCATACTCCAGCCATGCGGATCCTGGCGTGCTAGTCAAGATCACGGCCAGCACGGCAAGCGCGAACTGGCTGCGGAGTTCCAAGTGTATGGTGATAAAGCCGGGGTTGTGCCGTCGTTTCCCGCTGCGCAAAATGATCCACGCGACGTCGATGTTCGACTTGACGATATCACCGAACACCAAACCGAAGAGCTTCGGCAGGAGATACCATTTCTTCAGCCGTACCGGTTCCGACTTAAGAGAGGCCATCGCCCAGCCCGCGAAGACCGCAACGACGAGGCCTAGGATGAAATGGCCGAGGGTGAAGCCGTTTAGCAGCAACCACATGATGAGCAGGCACGTCGCAAGAATGGGATAGGGAAGCATCACTCGCCCTCCGTTCCAGCTTTGACGCCCTTGATCGGCAGCGCGTTGTTGACCGCGTCGATATAGATCGACGGCTTGCTCAGCGTGCGGATCGTCGTGTCCATGTATTGCATCGCCGGCCCGGCCTGCACGGTGAGCGCGAGCGTCAGCGCCAAGAGGAACATTACCGGCACGATCTCGATCACCAGCACGCGGGGCACAGTTCCTTCGATCGAGCTCCAGAAGGTGCGGATGCCGACGCGCGTCATGGAAATCAGCGCGGCTATGCCGGAGAGAATAACGAGAACGACCAAAGCCCAGATCGCCGCAGTTGGCGGCACGCCAATGGAGCCGGTGCCCATCATCGCAGAGAGCATGGCGAATTTGGCGACGAAGCCCGAGAGCGGGGGAAGGCCGGAGAGCAAGATGCCGCAGGCCGCGAAACAAATGCCGAGAACAGCCATGGTCCCCGGCATGGTGACGCCTTCTTCCTCGTTTTCGGGCTCTTCGTCGGCCTCGCCATAAGCCTCCATAGTCACGGCAAGCACGTTTGCGCCCGCATCCTGGCCGCGTTCGACGAGTTCGATGAGCATGAAGAAGGCGCTGATCGTCAATGTTGAGCTGACGAGATAGAGCAGCGCGCCGGAAGAGACCGCGCCGTCGTTGATACCAAGCACCATCAGCAGTGTCCCCGAGGAGACCAATACGGAAAAGCCCGCAAGCCGTCCCAGCGCCTGCGACGCAAGCACGCCGACGATGCCGAAGATCAACGTGGCCATGCCGCCATAAAGCAGAACCGGCGCGCCGAACCCGGCCGAGGGGCCCTCACCGAACAGCAGCATCGTCAGCCGCAGGATCACATAGATCCCAAGCTTGCTCATGATCGCGAAGATACCGGCCACCGGTGCAGATGCGGCGCTATAGGCGGTAGGGAGCCAGAAGCAAAGCGGCCACATGCCAGCCTTGATAAGGAAGACGACACCCAATATGCCGGCGCCGGCCTCCATCAACATGCGCCGGTCGGGCTCGATCTCGGGGATGCGGGCGGCAAGGTCGGCCATGTTGAGCGTCCCCGCCGTTCCGTAGATGAGGCTGACGCCAATCAGGAACAGCAGCGCGGCCACCAGGTTGACCGCGATGTAATGCATGCCAGCCTTGACGCGCAGCGGGCCCGAGCCATGCAGCAGAAGACCGTAGGAGGCTGCCAGCATGACCTCGAAGAAGACGAAGAGGTTGAACAGGTCGCCCGTGAGGAAGGCCCCGTTGACCCCCATGAGGAGCAGCTGGAACATGCTGTGAAAATGCGCGCCCACCGCATGCCAGCGCGCCAGCGAGAAGACGAGTGCCGGCACGGCAAGCAGTGCGGTCAAAAGCAGCATCATGGCCGATAGCCCGTCGAGAACGAGCACGATGCCGAAGGGTGCCGACCAGTTGCCAACGAGATAGACGCCCTCGAACCCATTCGGGCCGCTTTCGATCCTGAACAGGATGAAAGCGATTACGGTGAGCAAGATTGCGGAGGCGAGGCTGACCATCGCCTTGGCGAGGCGGCGCCGCTCGTCGATGAACAGCAAGAGGGCACTGGCGATCAGCGGAATGAGGATGGGCGCTACGATGAGGTGATGGGACCAACCGCTCATTTCGGCTCGTTCCTTCCATCGACATGGTCGCTGCCCGTCAGCCCGCGCGACGCCAGGAGGACCACGAGAAACAGCGCCGTGGTCGCAAAGCCGATGACGATGGCGGTCAGCACGAGGGCCTGTGGTACCGGATCGGCGAGAATGGACGGATCGTCGCTTCCCAGGATCGGCGGAACGTTGGCCTTCACGCCGCCGACGCCGAAGATGAAGAGGTTGACGGCATAGGAGAGGAGCGAGAGCCCGATGATTACCTGATAGGTGCGCGGGCGCAGGATAAGCCAGACCCCGCAGCTCGTCATGATGCCGATGGCGATCGACAGAACCAGTTCCATCACCGCTCCTCCGATTTGGCCGCGTCGATCGTGCGCAGGCGGTTGATCCGCAACGATTGGTGGGCAAGGGCGACAAGGATCAGCACGGTCGATCCGACAACGAGCGAAAAGACGCCGAGGTCGAAGAGCAGTGCCGTCGCCGCCGGCACCTTGCCGATCAGGGGAAGTTCGAGATAGCGCGAATGCGAGGTCAGGAACGGATAGCCGAGCAACCAAGCACCGGCGCCCGTCAACACCGCCGTCAACAATCCCGCGCCCATCCACCGCAGCGGCAGAATGCGGACGCGGTCCTCGGCCCAGCGCGTACCGCCGGCGAGATATTGCAGGAGAAAGGCGATCGAGAGCGTCAATCCCGCCGAGAACCCGCCGCCCGGCAGGTCATGCCCGCGCATGAAGAGGTAGACGGAGAAGGTGATGATGACTGGGAACATCCACTGCATGATGACCGATGGTACGAGCAAATAATCGCGCACCGTGTCGCCAGCCGAGCGCTCCGGCCGCTCCTCGTCGAAGCGGTTTTGCACCTGCTGCTGCTCCGGCATTCCCATGCTGTCTTCAGCCGGGCGGAAACGACGCAGCAAGCCGTAGACAGTCAGCGAGACGACCCCTAGCACCGCGATTTCGCCCAGCGTGTCGAATCCGCGGAAGTCCACGAGAATAACATTGACGACGTTTCGTCCGCCGCCGAGCGAATAGGCATGCTCGAGGAAATAGTTGGCGATCGCGTCAGGTACCGGCATCGTCATCACGGCATAGGCGATGGCCGACATGGAGACGCCGCAGAGGACGGCGAGCGCGAAGTCGCGGAAGCGCCGGAACCGGGCGCGGATCGTCATGGACTCGCGAATGTCTTCAGATCGTTTCGGCAACCACCGCAGCCCCAACAGAATGAGAACGGTGGTAACGATCTCGACCAGCAACTGGGTGATCGCAAGATCAGGTGCCGAAAGCCATACGAAGGTGATGCACACGATCAGGCCGACGCCGCCGAGCATGACCAGCGCGGCCAGTCGATGGTATTTGGCCGTGTAGGCGGTACCGATCGCCAGACACACCCCGATCAACCAGAGCGCGGTGAAGACAGGATCGACGCCGGAATAGGCAAAAGGACGATGTTCGAAGCCGCGGAGATAGAGCGGCAGGGCACCCGCAAGCAGTCCAGCGACCACCAGCCACCGCAACTGCGGCTGCAGCTTGCGTGTCCCAAGCCGCCGCTCGGCAACGCGCGCCCAGCGCCAGGAGACTTCCACGAGGATACGTTCGAAGATGCGCTGCCCCTTCAGCCGCCGGATAAAGGGTGGACCGTCGTCGCAACGTGACAGATAACCTTTCAACGCCCAGTAGATCGCGGTTCCGGCGATCAGCGCTATGACGCTCATGATCAGCGGGAGATTGATCCCGTGCCACAGCGAAAGGCTGTACTCAGGCGTGTCGTCTCTTAAAACACTGATCACCGCGCTGTGGAGAAATGGTCCAATCGATAGTGCCGGCACGATACCGACCACCAGGCACAGCACGACGAGAAACTCGATCGGAAAGCGCATCCAGCGTGGAGGTTCGTGCGGATGCGCGATCGGCAGGTCGGTCGGCGCGGGGCCGAAGAAAACGGTGTGGATGAAACGCAGCGAATAGGCAACGCTGAAGGCACCAGCAAGCGTCGCGACATAGGGCAGAATTCTATCAAGGATGGAATCGGCGTGCGTCTCGACCGCTTCCGCGAAGAACATTTCCTTCGAAAGGAATCCGTTCAGCAGTGGTACGCCGGCCATAGCGGCGCTGGCGACGACGGCAAGGGTCGCCGTGATCGGCATGAACCTGTACAAGCCGCTAAGCTTGCGCATATCGCGCGTCCCGGTCTCGTGGTCGATGATGCCCGCCGCCATGAACAGCGACGCCTTGAACGTCGCGTGATTGAGCATGTGAAAAATCGCAGCCACCGTTGCCAATGGGCTTCCGAGGCTGAGCAGCGTCGTAATCAATCCAAGGTGGCTGATCGTCGAATAGGCAAGGAGCCCTTTCAGATCGCGCTGGAATATGGCGAAGTATGCGCCAAGCAGCAAAGTGATCATTCCCGCGGCGCCGAGGATCCAGAACCACTCGTAGGTTCCAGACAAGACTGGCCAGAAGCGCACGAGCAAGAAGACGCCCGCCTTCACCATCGTTGCCGAATGCAGGAATGCCGACACGGGCGTCGGTGCCGACATGGCATTGGGCAGCCAGAAGTGGAATGGAAACTGAGCGCTTTTCGTCAGAGCTCCAAGCAGAATGAAAATCAGCGCGGGCACATAGAGGCTGTGATTTCGGATCAGGTCACCTGAGTTCAGGATCTTGTCCAGATCGTAGCTGCCGACGATCTTGCCAAGCAAAATCAGGCCGATCAACAGGCAGAAGCCCCCGATCCCAGTGATCGTCAGGGCCATTCGAGCGCCGTCTCGGGCGGCAGCATTGTTGTGCCAGTAGCTGATCAACAGGAACGAGAAGATGCTTGTCAGTTCCCAGAATACCGACAGCAGGATGACATTCCCTGAAATGACAATGCCGACCATCGCTCCCATGAACGCAAGCAGGAACGAGAAGAATCGCGGGACCGGATCGTCTTCCGACATGTAATAGCGGGCGTAGAGGATGACCAGAAAACCGATGAAGGTTATCAGCATGGTGAAAATCCATGCAAAGGCATCCATGCGCAGAGTCAGATCAAGACCGAGCTGCGGCAACCACTCCGCGTTGAAGCGAATGACACCCCCGTCAGAGACCTGCGGGTAGAGACTGGCGCTAAGCAAAAGGGCGAGGAAGACGACAATACCAGCAAGGCTGGAAGGCAGGCGACGTGATACCGTTCTCAGGAAAAAGACCGACAGAATGCTACCCACGAACGGAAGAAGCAGCAGGGCAACGAGCATGAAGGGTCCGGCTGTTATCCCAATGCGTCTGTCCTTTTCGAATTGTGATTAGAGGCATCGCATATTCAGCAACGACCTAGAAATCACTTTTAAATTAGCCTATATGATCTATATCAACCAATATGGGCGATAGTCGAAGATGGGTCAAGCTTACGACCATAAGATTTTGTCGCCGGCCCTATGTAGAGCGGCACGCGGTCTCGTGGACTGGACACAGGCTGAACTGTCAGCACGGGCGGGCGTGTCGCGAAGCACAGTTCGCGACTACGAAGGCGGGCGCCACGATGTTCACCGCGCAACGGCTGCACAATTGAAAATCGCGCTTGAGAGTGGCGGTGTAACCTTCGTCAATCTGGACGACGGCAAAATAGCTCTTTGCTCCAGCAACGAGCAGTGACGCCGAGCTGACTAGCCGCCACGCCTGTCACGCGCCAAGCTGTTCGGCGCGCTATGGGGACACAATCCGTCGTCCCGTCTCCTGGTCGAAAAGATGCAGATTTCCCTGAGAAAGTGAAAGACGCTGTCGGCTGGCGACGTCGAACTGGGGCCGTTCGCGCAATACAATGGAAACCAGTTGCTCCCCAAGACGTGCCTCGACGAAAGTCTCCGCTCCCGTCGGCTCGATATTCGCGACGATGGCTTCAAGCTCGCCAACACCAGCGCTAACAAGTGCGATTTCTTCGGGACGCTTGCCAATCAATATCGACTGCCCATCGCGTACGCCTCCAGGAACCTTCAATCCGGTCCCCTTCCCGGTTTGCAGAACAAACTCGCCGGATCGGGCGACGGCCGGAAACAGGTTCATCGCAGGAGAGCCGATAAATTGCGCCACAAAAGAATTTGCGGGGCGATCGTAAAGCTCAAGTGGCGAGCCAACCTGCTCGATCTTGCCCGCCTGCATGACGACGATGCGGTCGGCCATGGTCATTGCCTCAATCTGATCGTGGGTAACATAGATCATGGTCGTTCCAAGACGGCGATGTAGCGACTTGATCTCGCCTCGCATTTGCACGCGCAGCTTGGCGTCAAGATTGGAAAGCGGCTCGTCAAACAGGAAGACTTGTGGCTTGCGCACGATCGAGCGCCCCATGGCCACACGCTGACGCTGGCCACCCGATAGAGCCTTCGGCTTGCGCTGGAGGAGCGGAACCAGGCCCAGGATTTCCGCCGCCTCACGTACCTTTTTGTGCTTCTCTTCCTTGCTGGCGCCGGCCAGCGTCAGGGAAAATGCCATATTCTCCTCGACGGTCATATGCGGATAAAGCGCATAATTCTGGAAGACCATCGAGATGTCGCGGCTCTTCGGGGGCAGGTTGTTCACCACCTTGCCGCCGATCGATATTTCACCACCGGAGATCTCTTCCAGACCCGCGATCATTCGCAAAAGCGTTGACTTCCCGCAGCCCGACGGGCCGACGAGGACGACGAACTCGCCCTCATTGAAGTTTGCCTCAATGCCGTGAATGACCTCAGCGCTTCCATAGCGCTTGACGACCTTATCGATTGTTACGCTGGCCATATTGTCACCCCTCACGCCGCGCCAATTGCGATGCGCGTGGCCGACAATGCACCCTCATGGATGATGAGACCGGCCGAACCGCCCTGAAAAGCCGTATCGTCGGCTTCGACGGTGGTGTCGCCAATGCGCGCTTCGAAATGCCCGCCCTTCGCCGACACCTTCAGCGTAAATGCCTTCTCGAATTCCACGTCGAGTGCGACGGAGGCAAGCACCTTGCGATCCTCGTCCTTGCACCTGACGATTTGCAACTCGCCGGCGCGAGTGACCAGCGCGGCATAATACCGGCGCTGACCCTGCGAACGGAAGACCAGACCGCCGTAATCGCCGAGATGGAGCATGAGATCGGCGTCGATCGCGTAATCCGTCCAGTCACGCGTGCCCTGCATGATCATGCCGTCGCCGCGGTTCTGGCTGATGCGGAAATCCTGCGGGAAGTGCTTGGAGAAAAAATGCACATTGCTCACCCAGGCACGCCGCCAGAAATCACCGGCACCCTCGGGCCGGCGAAATGTCACCGCCGGGCAGCCGTCCCAGGTCAGGCTGTCGATGACGACACGACCGTTTGCCCTGCCGTCGGCCGTCTTCAGCACCAAGCCGACCTCGGCGATCGGCTGGTATCCGGTCTCCGGCACAGTCCATGAGAGCGAGGCAGATGCGCCGGCTGCCAACAATTCGCCATTTGGCATGTCGATGGCGACGAGGTTGTCCGTCCCGTCATAGTGACGAATGCGCAGTTTGGCTTCGACGATACCCTTGTTGCCTGCATCAGCGCTGACGCGCGCCTTGAGCACCTGGCCGGCATGAATACGCGGGCTGGCCATCAGATCATAGGTGCGCATCTTCGTTACTTCGGCCGGGGTAAACACGGGCGTGGTGGTTGCCGCCTCGCGGCCCGGAGCAAGCGCGGAAAAATCGATCGCCAGACCATTGCCGGTGCCGCTCACCTTGAGATCGGCGAGCGCGCTATCGGCCGCTTGCGCACGGAAGCCTTGAACAGACCCCGGCAGTGAGAAGTGGAACTTGGCACCGTCCTTGGGCGCCGGTTCGTGGGCCTGACCAGCAAGCTTGCGGCCGAGATTGGCAAGCCAGAGAGCAACATCGACGGCATCGGCGATCGAGCGACCACCGTCGGCCGTCGACATGTAGAGCCGGTCGGCAACCGGGCCGCGCCAATCCGGGCCGGCGTCCAGTCCCTCGAGACCAAGCATGATGCCGTGCAGGCAACCGAGATTGCCGGCATTGCAATCCGTATCCCAGCCGGACGTGTTGACGATCATCTGGCCGCGCTGGAAATCATGCGGTGCATGTAGGAGCGCCATGATCATCAACGCATGGTTCGGAACGACATGGCAATTGCCCGGATATTTGTCGTAGCCGTAGTTATCTTCGATCCTTTGGCGGGTTTCCTCCCAATCCTCGTTACCGGATGTCCAGTGGCGGATATCAGCGACAAGCTTAGCGATCAGGCTGTCCGCCGGAATATAGGACAGGCCGGTGTCCAGCAGATGATTAACATCCTTGCTGACGAAAGCCTCCGCTTCCATTGCCGCCCAGAGCACTGCGGCATGGACCGCTTCACCGTCGTGGCTGACGGAACCAGCCGCACGCGCGAGCTTTGCAGCCTGCGCCGGTTTGCCGGGAGACACGAGCGCCCAGCCGTCGATGAAGATCTGCGCGCCGATCTGCTCAGCGACCGTTGCGCCATTGGTTTCGATCGAACCGGAGGCGGGTGCGGAAATACCGCGTTTCAGGTTGAGCCAGGCCGTGTGTTCGGTAGAGTTTCCGGCTCCGCCCCACCAGAGGATCGAGCGTTCCTCGATTATATAGTTGAGCCAAGCCTTACCGATATCCTCGGCGGAAAGGTCGGGCGAGATGCCGTAGTCGTCGAGCGCGCGCGGGAAGGCGAAGGTGCCGCCGACGTCGTCGTCAGTGACGACAAGCGGATCGCCCAGCCGTTCGTGGACGTAGTAGGTGATCGGTCCGAGCTTCTGGAGAATATCCTTGTAGCGCCAGTTTTCGAATGGGCGGCCGAGATAGACGCCGATCAGCTTGCCGAGAACGCCGGCGTAGACACGGTTGTTGTAGTCTGCAGGTATGGACATCAGAAGCTCCTTGTCAGCCCTTCACCGAACCGCCTGCCATTCCTTCGATGAAATGGCGCTGCAGCAGGATGAAGAGAATTACGATGGGTAGAATAATGATGAGGGCCGCCGCCATGATCTCGCCCCAGTCGGACGAGTACTGGCCGGACAGCAGGAAGAAGGAAACGACGGCCGTCAGCCTGTCCTGATCCTGCAGGAAGGTGGTTGCGATCAGGAACTCGTTCCACGAGTAAAGCCCGATGATCAACGCGACGGTGAGGATGCCCGGCGAGACGATCGGCAGGAAGACGCGCCGGAAAACCTGCCAGTGCGTCGCCCCGTCGATCAAAGCGGCTTCCTCAAGCTCCTTGGGAACAGCGAGAAAATAGGTGCGCAGAAGCATGATGGCGAAGGGCGAGTAGACCGCCGTGTAGATGAAGGACACGGCTATCGGATTGTTGATCAGCCCGAAGCGCGCGAAGCCGAAGTAGAGGGGAAAGAGGAAGAGCTGGATCGGCGCCGTGGTGCTTGCCAGGAGATAGAAGGTGAGGATCTTCCACGTCTTGATCTTGCGCCGGGCAAGAACGTAGGCCGTCAGCGAACCCGTCGTGCAGACGAGGATGATCGTCATGCCGGTCAGCACCGCCGAATTGAGGAGTGTGCGGCCGAAATTGGCGTCCGACCATGCGCGGGTAAAGTTGTCCCAGCGCAATTCCGACGGCCAGGCGAGCGGATTTTGCACGATTTCGGCGGACGCCTTCAGCGAATTCAGCACCATCAGCACGATGGGAAACAGCGTGATGATCAGCAGCAACGATAGCGTCGCATAGACGAGCGTCAGTGTGATGCGGCTCTCGGTCATGTTCATTGTTCGAACTCCGATGCTTGCGCGCGGATATAGAGGACAGTGGCAGCCAGCCCGAAGAGGCTGATGACGACGGAAACAGCGGCCGCCTTGCCGACGGCGAGATCGTAGAAGGCCGAACGATAGGCAAGCGTCGACAGCACTTCGGAGGAATAGGCGGGGCCGCCCTGCGTGAGGATGTAGACGAAGTCGAAGACGAGGAACGACCAGATGACGGTCATGATCATCATCAGCGTGATGGTCGGCATGATGCCCGGAAGCAGCACGTAGCGGATCATCTGGAAGAAGGTCGCGCCCTCGATGCGGGCCGCCTCGATCTGCTCGGCCGGCACCTGGCGAAGGGCGGCAAAGAAGATGACGCACAGGAAACCCCACCAGTGCCACAGATCGACGACGGCAATGCCGTAAAGCGCGCTCGACGTCTCTGTCAGTGGGTTGGCAATTTCGATACCCAACCGCTGGAGAAGGCCCGTAACACCCGTCACCGGCGAGTAGATCATGCCCTGCCAGACACGACCGGTAATGGCCGTGGCGATGATAACAGGGAGGAAGTAGATGACCTGGAACGCGTTGGAGCCACGACGGGCGACCAAAAGCATTGTGGCCGCCAGCAGACCCATGCCGATCGGCACCGTCAGGAAGATGATCGTCCAGATGATGTTGTTGGTAAGCGCCGTCCAGAACACGCTGTCGCCCCACAGCGCCGCGAAATTGTCCAACCCGACGAAAACAGGTGTGCTGATGCCGTCCCATTCGAAGAAGGCAAGGGCCACCGTCAGCAGCGCCGGAATGGCGATGATGACGATGTTTATGATGAGGGTCGGCAGAACATAGAGTCTGTGCATGGTATTACCTTTTCGGGCATGGTCCGGCCTGCCCCGCCACCGGCACCGGTGGAAGGCGGGCGGGAGGCGCGCGCTGAGCGCGCCTCGCAAAGTCCTGATCAGCGAGCCGGGACGGCAGGCGCCTTTCCGGCCTTGGATTCCTTCTGGAAGGACTCGTCGAGCTTGGTCAGATAGTCCGTCGGCGAGATCTTCTTCAGCCAGACTTCCTCGATGCCATTGATGATGTAGCTGTCGGTCGCTGGCGGCAGGAAGGTCCAGGTGGTGTAGCCGTATTTCCCGTCGGCAACCGAGGCGGAGAGGTTCTTCATCGTCTCGGTAAACAGCGGCGTGACTTCACTCGCCATCTTGACGCTCGATATATCCTTGAGCGGGATATTCCATTCGCCCTGCCAGGCGGAGTTCATCGTGCCGTAGACTTCCGGCGAGAAGACGTAGTTGATCACCGTGGCGGCACCTTCGGGGTTCTTCGCCTTGGTCGCGATCGAGAAGGTCGAGCCGATCCCGAGCGGGAAGATCGGATCGCCGGACACGCTCGGGAAGCCGACGAAGCCCGCCTCGGAGCCAGCCTTCTTGCCGTAGGTCGCAACGTTCTGGAACTGCCATGTGCCGGTCGGCATCATGCCGGCTTTTCCGGAGGCCATCGCGTCAGCCGCCTGCTCGCTGCTGGTCAGCGAGAAGTAGTTCTTGCCGAAATAGCCCTTCTGCCACCAGGAGTTCAGGCGATCGATCGACTTGACGAAAGGCTCGGCCGTCCAGGGCATTTCGCCACGCAGCGCCTTGTTGAGATTGTCGGGGCCGGCGACGGAATTGAGCGCCAGCGTCACGAACCATTCATTGGCGCCACGCCAATCGGCATTGCCGGCGGCGAAAGGCGTGATGCCTTCCTTCAACATGGCATCGGCGAGCGTTTCCATCTCGTCGAGCGTTTTGGGCGCCTGCCAACCATGCTTTTCAAACAAGGTCTTGTTGTAGAAAAGACCGACGGTCTCGTAAGTCTTCGGCAGCGCGTAAAGCTTGCCGTTATACTCACCCATTTTCAGGAAAACCGGCAGGATGCGATCCTGCCACTTGTACTTGGCGGCATAATCGTCGAGCGGCATGAGCTGGCCCGACTGGGCCATCGGCGCGACGTAGCTCGGGCCCGCCGTGTAGACGACATCGGGACCATTGCCGGACAGCATGGCAACGCGCAGCTGCTTGTCGAGTTCGGTGCCGCGGTAATCGATCTTCAGGCTCTGCTCTGGATTGGCCTTGTCGAAAGGCTCGACGATGTTCTCCTTGATCAGCTTCTGCTGATCGGGGGTTGCCTGCTCGTACCACCAAGTCACCCGATCCTGGGCGGCGGCGATCTGAGCGGCGCCGATGACGATGGCGGCAGCGGCAAGCAGTTTCGTCTTCATCTTGGTCATGTTCATTCCTCCCTTGTTCGATGGATTAATTCTTTACGTCCGGCGGTGGAGCGACCGATGCTCGGATGACGAGTTCAAACGGCATCTCCTCGGGCTGGGCCGGCTCGGTTTCGCGGGAAATCAGGCGCGAGAGAAGTTTTTCGGCAGCGCGCGCGCCGAGGCGATCCTGAAATTGCGCCACCGTTGTGAGACCCGGAGTGACGAGTGCCGATGCCATGATATCGTCGAAGCCAGCGACGGAAATATCCTTGGGGACCGACAATCCGTTTCGCAGCAGGCTCTTAATAACGCCAATCGCCATCAGGTCATTGGCGGCAATGACGGCGGTGACCCGCCGGCGGCTCGCGACGATGCGATCGGCCATCTCGCTGCCTGCTTCCACAGTAAAATGCGTCGCCTCAAGCACGATCGGCTCTGCGTGGCTCGATGCCATAGCGTCTAGATAGCCCTGTAGGCGAACGCTTTGCGGGCCACCGCGGGCGGCGACCATGGCGATGTCGCGATGACCAATACCTAGAAGATGCGTGGTAACAGCACGCGCGGCCGCCTGATTGTCGATAAACAGATCGTCTATCGGAAGCGAACCGCCCGATTTGCGTCGCACTTCGATGCGCACGACCGGCACGCCATTCTTTCCGAGGGGCGCGAGATCACGCGCTGACAGATTGAAGAACACCCCTACGACGCCGTCGTAGCGCCCCTGCAATGCGGCCGCGACCACTTGGCGTTCATTTGCGATTTCACCTTCCGTATCAATCGTGATGACCTCATAGCCGGCATTGCGAACCACCTTCTGAACCGCGACGACAAGCGAGGGATAAAACGGGTTCGTCAGATCTGGGACAACGCATGCGATGACATGAGACCGGCTTGTGCGCAGTGCCTGGGCAAAGCGGTTGGGCTGGTAGCCCAGCTGGGCGATTGCGGCCTCGATGCGGTCAGCGGTTTCAGGTGCGACCTTGTCCCTGCCTCCGTTCAAAACAAGCGATACGGTTGCCTGCGCTACGCCGGCCTGCTCCGCCACTTCCTTCTGCGTGATCCTACGGCCAGCCACCACAAATTCCATCGTTGATACGTATCGATTGAGTATTGATACGTATCAACGCAGGAGTCAAGCGTGTTACTGTCAGTTTGGTTGGCTCCTCCGGACGCGCCCGCCAGTTGTCCGCGGGTGCCAGGCGACCGGACGAACGCGCAGGAATTTCGTTAGCCCACGTAGCGCTGGATTTGCCCGATTGACCTGCGAGACCCATGCGATATCAGCTGTTCGACGGATAGGAAGGAGATTGGGCTGCCGATCCCGTTTAGACAGGGCGAACGTCCAAACTTGCGGTGCAAGGTCCCTCCTTTTGACGATCAACGAACAATACCGGCCGTCACCGATATGTGCTCTCCTTCGTTCAAGGCAACGACCCCTGCCAATCATGTCAACCGTCAACGACCTGCGGCTTTGGCAAGGTTATGAGGACGGCATCGCCTAGCGCGCCGGCCCGCGCTGGAGGCTGGCGCCCGGCGCGAAACGAACAAACGCCTGCTAGGAGCGAGCGTTGTGACTTCGAATGCTCTACTGAGAGCCTAGAGGACTGCGGAAGCACGAGCAACAGCACGGATGCCGCTGCGGTCAACGCCCCGGTCGTCCAGTTCACGACTGCTCGTTCGGCCGGGTTCGACGGTTAGGTAAAATCTGCGGCAGTTGCTCAAGCTGCATGCTGTATTCTGGATGATCCACGTTCTTGAGGTACGGTTGACGTCTGCAACCGTGATCGACTCAGGTGACATTTGATGTCGCTAAAACGGCGTTGTTTATTGCGCGAGAAAGCGACAGTGGATCACACCGCCATGCACGGAGTTACGCTCTGAAACGATCGAAGGCCGTCAGGCGACGGGTTGGCGGATCGGCGTCCGGCCAGCGGTAGATATCCAACCGGAGAAAGGAGAGCTCATCCTCGAAGGCGTTCTCATCGACCTCGACCCACCACGACTTGGGACGGCCGTCGCTTCCGTCCGACCAGCGGTAACCGCGAGCTTTCAAATGATCCTTCATGTCGAAAGGACTATTTTCGGCATAGATGCGCACGCGCGCATGCTGGCTGGCCGCATAGAGCTCCGAAAACGCGGTGCCGGGGCTCGCACTCTGGCCAAGCACCTCGAACAACGCGAAGCAGTCGTCGACCGCGCGGTGGCCATCGTGGAAATAACCCGCCTGTCCGACAAGGTAGCCAAGCTTCGTCCCTTCGAAGCCGCGGGCCGACCAGTCGATTTCGGCATTGGAGCAGGCCCAGGCCTTGCCGGCGAAAATCTGCGAGAAGGCTTCACAGAATGGCCGGTCGAAGCCGGCATTATGGGCGATGATCAGGTCGGCCGGCTCAATCAGGGCCTTCAACGCCGCAAGATCGATCTCCTGGCCTGCGACCATCGTGTCGGTGATACCCGTCAGCTTGGTGATCTCGGCCGGTATCGTCACCGTTGGCTGTTGCATGCCGCCGTAAACGCCCGTGACGTCGCCGATATTGCCATCGTGGTCGAAGCTGAACGCGATGACGCCAATCTCGATGATCTCATCCTTGCGGTGACTGAGACCTGTGGTTTCAGTGTCGAGGATAACGCCACGGAGCGGAAAGCCGGCGCGCGGCATCGCGGCCACGGTGCGCGGCTCAAGCTTCTTCAAAATCCGGTAACGACCCGTCTCGACCAGGCGATCGACCATCGTCTGCTCGCTGATTTCGCCAGCAGCATGGCTCTTCAGCGGTCCCTTGCGCGGGGTCTGTCCGGAGGACTGGCTTGCGCCGCCCGAGAACATGTCGAACTGTTCTGCCATTGTCCCTGATCTTTGCCATCGCCCCCGTTCCGCCGCCAAAACGAACGAATCGAGTTGATATACCCGTAAGAGCAATGGGGAAATTGCACCGATCGGCAAGAATAAACAGCAACCGAAGCCGATTGATGCCGACGTAGCTCACGAAGGCTGTGGAAAAAATCTCGCGCACCAAAGGACCAGGCACAATGCCCATTTACTCCGCCACAAGCCCGCTGCGCCTTAGAAGCGACAGCAGAACCAGCGGGATCAGCGTGGTCAGCACGACGGTGACGAAGGCCATTGCCATGCCGAGACCGATCGACCCCTGCTCGAACTGCCGCCAGATAAATACCGAAATCGTCTGCATACCGACAGGCGCGACCAGGATCGACGCGACGAGCTCGCGGGTGGCGACAGCGAACACAAGCAGCATAGCCGTGACCAGGCTCGGCGCGATCAGCGGCAGCAAGATGCGGCGAAACGCCGTGAAGGCGCCAGCGCCGCAGACGCGCGCGGCGGCTTCGAGATTGTCGCCGATCTGATGCAGCGCCGCGGTGGTGTAACGCATCGGCTGCGGGAGCAGTATGCAGCAGTAGGCAAGAAGCAGTATAAGCGGTGTATTGTAGGGCGTGATCGGTAACACCGGCTGGTTCCACGCCAAAATAAGGCCCACGGCGACGACCACGCCGGGTAAGGCGTTCGGCAAGGCTGTTAGAAAATCCAGCATCATTCGGCCGCGGAACCGGGTTTTTGCCACCGCATAGGCCGAGACGGCGCCGAGGATACCGGTGAGCAGCGCCGTGCCCAATCCGAGCGCGAAGCTGTTGCCAAGCGCCCGCAAGGCACCGGCGCTGTTATCGGCGATCGCGGCAAAATTGGAGAGGCCGAGATTGCTGACGGCCAGACCGCCGGAGATAGTATTCGATAGCGCGGTCGCCAGGATGGCCAGAAGCGGGATCACGGTGGCAAGCAGCGTTACGAGACCGAAAAGGATGAGAACCGGAATGGTCAGAATTCCGAGCGGGCGCTTATCCTTGGCTTGCGGCTTGCCGCCCGTGGTCACATAGGAGCGGCGGGCGAGGATCCACCGTTGCGCCATGAAGGCGGCAAGCGACAGTATCACCAGCATCAGCGAAAAGACGGCGGCGCCCGCAAGATCGATGGGCCAGTCTGAAATGCGCAGATCGATCTCAGTTACCAGAACGTCGAAGCCGGATCGCCGCCCAAGCGCTGCCGGCGTACCATATTCCTCGATCGCCGCCGCGAAGACGAGGAGCAGGCTGGCGGCCAGCCCCGGCGTCGAAAGCGGCAGCGTAATGCGCCAGAAGGCGCGCCAGGAAGAGGCGCCGAACACGCGGCCCACGTCGGCATAACGCGCTCCGACAGCTTCAATTGTGCGCGAGACCGCGAAGTAGACCAGCGGAAACGTGTTGAGCGCCATCACCGTCGTCATCCCCGCCAGGGAAAACAGAAAGGGGGCGAGGTGAAAGCCGGTCAGCTGCTGCAGATAGCCGCGCGGCTGCAATGTCATGATCCAGCCGAGCGTCGCGATATAGGGCGGGATCATGAAGGGAACGAGCAGCGCCACGTCCCAAAAGATCGCAAAGGGCACCTTGAACAAGGCGCGGAAAACCGCAAGCGGCACGGCCAGCAACGCGGCTGCCATCATGACGCAGATGCCGAGAATGACCGAATTGCCCCCCATTCGCAAAAGCTTGGGATCGGATAGCATCTCGGGAAGGTGCAGGAACGGGGCGGCGAGAGAACTCCGCCCCAGTTCAGGGAAAATCGCCTGGAGGACAATGAAGACGAACGGCACGGCCACGACGATAATCAAACCCGATGTCGCCACCCATACTATCGGCCCGGTGCCGGCTGCGCCGTTCGCTTTCATGCTCTTCAGTCTCAGTTGCCGGCGGCGAAGATCTTGCCAAATTCCTTCAGCGTCTCGTCGCGCTTGCCGTAAACTGCAGCGGCATCGATCTGGAGTACCTTGAGATCGGCAACCAGCGGACGGTTGGCCGGGATGTCGCTGCGGGCGGGCATCAGGTAGGTGGCGGCGACCAACTTCTGGCCTTCGTCGGACAGCATGTAGTCGATGAACTGCTTGGCTTCATCCTGATGCTTCGACCAGTTAAGGATCATTGCTGGGCGCGGCGCGACGACGGTGCCCGAAGCCGGGAAGATGGCGTCGATCGTTTCGCCCTTTGCCTTGCCGGCGAGCGAGATGTAATCGACCGCGCCGAATACGGCTGCCTTGGCACCCTGCAGAACCGGGTTCAGCGCTTCGGCATTGGCGCCGGCGACAACGGCGCCGTTGGCATTCAGCTTGGAGAAGAGGTCCCAGCCCTGGCTACCGGCAAGCGCAGCCACCAGTTCGAAGCTTGCACCCGACTGCGCGGGATCCGGCAGGTTGACGAGATCCTTGTATTCCGGCTTTGCGAGGTCGGCCCATTCGGTCGGCTTAGGCGTATTGCTTGCGGGGTTCCAGGCGATACCGAGCGCGGAAACGCCTTGGGCAACTGCCGTCTCGGACTTGAGGAAGTCAGGAACCTTGGCAGCGTTCGGGCTCGTGTAGGAAACCAGCCAGCCGCGCTTGGTAAAGTCGGTCGCCGTATCCCAAGATGCCGAAATCAGCACGTCGACAACCGGATTGGCTGCTTCGGCTTCAATGCGCGCCATGATCTTGCCCGTCGTCGCCTGGAACACCTCGACCTTGTGGCCGGTTTGCTTGGTGTAGCCTGCAGCAAGCTTCTCGATCAGGCTACCCGGACCGGCAGAGTAGACGGTGATGTCGGCGTGGGCGACGCCTGCCGCGAGTATGCCGGCGATGAGGGCGAAGCCCGCACCAAGAAATGATCTGCTCATATGTGCCTCCATAAGCGTTTGATATGCTTCAGTTATGCGTGAACCAGCGCATGTTCGCGCTATCGATGGCGAGGTTGACCACCTCACCTGTGACAGCGCGCTGGCGCGCCAGGAATGTGAGTTCGCTTGCAGCCGGCCCGGCGCCCAGCGTAACCGTGGTCAGATAGCCATCGCCACGAAACTGCGAGTGGACGACCTCGGCGGGCAATCCCTCCCCCGATGTCAGGCGAACGGCCTGAGACGGCAGCAAGACATGGGTCGCGCCAGCGGGGGCATTGTCATCCTTGAGGACGATACCGGTTTGGTTGAGACGAAGGCCGCTCTCCTCGCGAAAAACAGGAACAACGCAGCCTAAGCGCAGGAACTCAGCGACTTCAGGCGTCGCCGGCGCGCTCACCAGTGTCTCGGGCGACGCCATCTGCTCGATGACGCCACCGCGCATCACGGCAACCTGATCGGCCAGTGAGAACGCCTCGCTCTGATCATGGGTAACATAGATTGCGGTAAGGCCGAGATCCGACATCAGCGCGCCGATTTCGCGCACCATGGTCTCGCGAAGCTCGCGGTCGAGGTTCGACATGGGCTCGTCGAAAAGGACGAGTGCCGGCTCCGCGACGATGGCGCGGGCGATTGCAACGCGCTGCTGCTGCCCGCCCGACATGTCGCTGATGCGCCGGGCGCCGAAACCGCCGAGGCCGACCCGTTCAAGAGCTGCCGCGACACGCCGCTTACAATCCTTGCGACTGACACCGCGCATCTCCAGCGGGAAGGCGATATTGTCCGCGACACTCAAATGCGGCCAGAGCGCATAGTCCTGAAACACCATGCCGAGGCCGCGCCTTTCCGGCGGCACGAACAGGCCGCCAGCGGCATCGGCCACCACACTTCCGTTAATCTTTACGCTGCCCTTGTTCGGCGCCAAGAGGCCGGCCACCAGGCGCAGAAGCGTGGTCTTGCCGCAACCGGACGGGCCGAGCAGCGCGAGAACCTTGCCCTTCTCAAGCGAGAGATCGACGTTGTTAAGTACCGTGTTTGAGCCAAAATGGAGGCTGAGACCCGACACCGACACGGCGGCTGGTTGTGCAGAAAAATTGGTTATCATGACTATCAACAGAAAGAAATTTAGCCGCTTATAGTCAGACGGAATGACACTTTCGTGACACAATTGTTAACGTGGGATGTATGACATCACAGAGTTGTGGGACGGCAAACCGCCCGTATTCCAGCGGGCAGTCGCGATCCGCGCCGCCGGTTTTCCGACGGCGTGTGATTTCGCAAAGCTTGAGGTCAACCCTCTATCGACCGCGATAGACGAACTCGCCAGGGATAGCCGCCGCATCCTTGTCGGCCTGCAATGTCAGTGCGTCGCGCAGCGGCGAGCGAATGCAGACGGGGTCGGTTGCGCTGGCATCGCCGGCAAGCGCCATTGCCTGGCAGCGGCAGCCGCCGAAGTCGATCGCCTTGCGGTCGCAGCTTCGGCAAAGCTCCGGCATCCAATCTTCGCCGCGATAAGCGTTGAAGGCGGAGCCGTGATACCAGATATCGGACAGCGACTTCTCGCGAACATTATCGAAGGTCAGCGAGGGGATCGTCTCCGCTGCGTGGCAGGGGAGAACCCGGCCAGACGGCGTAACATTCAGGCCGATCCGTCCCCAGCCACCCATGCATGCCTTGGGATAGGACGAGTGGTGGTCGGCCGGCACATAGTCGATGACGAGAATGCCTTCCAGCCGCTTGCGGGCCTCGATGACGGTCTTGTTTGCCCGCTCGACTTGCTCTCGCGTCGGCATCAGTGCGGCGCGGTTTCTTTCGGCCCAGCCGTGAAACTGCACGGTGGCGATCTCGATACGCCGGGCGCCGAGCTTCACCGCGAGATCGAGCATGTCGTCCAACTGATCCATGTTCTGTTTGTGGCAGACGGCATTGACCGTGAGCGGTATGCCGCTTGCCTTGACCCAGGCGGCGACGGCCATCTTGCGATCGTAGCCGCCCTTATAGCCGCCGACGCGATCGGCGCTCGCGGGGTTCGTTCCCTGCAGCGAGAGTTGCACGTGGTCGAGACCAGCATCGGCGAGCTCGAGCAGGCGCTTCTCGGTCAGGCCGACACCCGATGTGATGAGATTGGTATAGAGACCGGCGGCTGCACCCGCTGCCGTCAGCTCGACCAGATCGCGCCGCGAGGCCGGCTCCCCGCCAGAGAGATGCAGATGCAGGACGCCCATTTCGGCAGCCTGCTGGAAGACCCGGATCCACTCTTCGGTCGACAGTTCTTCCTTGATGCCCGTGAGTTCCAGCGGATTGGAGCAATAGGGGCAGGCAAGCGGACAGCGATGCGTTAGCTCTGCGAGCAGTGCCATCGGCGGCGGCGCTACTGAAGATAGCGGAGCAACCGTTTGCTTGACGACCCTTGCCTCGACGCCCATCACAACACCTGCAGCATGCGACGATTGGCGAGCTCGCGGATGAATGCCAGGACATCGGTCGCGATCTGCTCGCGCGGCGCCTGGAATTCGGCGGCGAAGTCGTCGGCAATCGTGTCAAGATTGCGCTCGCCATCGAGCGCTTCGATGATTTTCACGGCGATCTCATCCACCGCCATCGCCAGTTCAGGTGCAAGCAGAACGGTCTGCCCGCGCACCGAATCGTGGCGCAAACGCACGCCACGGGCCAGCTTGACGACCATGCTGCCGGTTATCGCGACCGTGTCTTCGCTCATCACGCGATCTCCTCGAGCTCGCCGATCACGCCCTCGCGACCGTCCCAGCCACCCGGTGGGATCAGGCCCGGCGTAACATAGGCGAAATGTAGCGCATCGAGCTGCGCCCACAACACCTCGGTCTTGAACGTCAACGCCGCTGCCGCCGCGTCCTGCTTCTCCAGCGTGTTCGCATTGTCGAGCACATAGGCGAGGCCGAAAGCGACATCGACGGGCGCCTCGTTCAGCCGCTGACGGAAATAGGAGAGCGCCTGATCGTCAGCGAAGGCGTAATGCTGCAACAGCCCGGCGATACGATCGGCATGGATCTTCGGCGCGAAAAGCTCCGTCAACGATGAAGCGACGGCCTCAAGCAGCGGCTTTTCGCGCACGAAGTGAACATAGGCTTCGACGGCAAAGCGCGTGGCGGGCAGGATGCCGCGACCGGAAGCCACATAGTCAGGATCGAGGCCGACGGCTTCAGCGAGCTTTAGCCAGCGCCGGATGCCGCCACCTTCGGTGAGCCCACCATCGTGATCCTCGATGCGGGAGCGCCAGGCGCGGCGCATGTCGGCATCCGTGAGGCGCGACATGAAGGCGGCGTCCTTCATGGGGATATGGCTCTGGTAGCAATAGCGGTTGATCACCCAGGCGCGGACCTGCGTCATGGTGCACTGGCCGCCATGCAGCATTTTGTGGAACGGGTGCTTGTCGTGATAACGATCCGCGCCGATCGCCATCAGGCGCGCTTCGAATGCCTGCCGGTCAGGTGCTTCAGTCAAAGTCGATCTCCATACCGTCATGGCCAATCTGGAAGCCGCTCGCCTCGAGCATGTCGCGCTCGGGCCCGGCCCGCCAGATCGGATTGGTGTTGTTGATGTGGACGTATATTTTCTTGGCGATATCGACCTTCGACAGGGCCGCTAAGCTGCCATCGGGGCCGCTGATCGCCATATGGCCCATGCGCTGCCCGGTCTTCTGGCCGACGCCGAGCGTGATCATCTCATCGTCGGTGAACACGGTGCCATCGAAGAACAAGGCGTCGGCGCCGTCGATCCGCTCGATGAGGCCATCGCTGATGTGGGCGCAGCCTGGAATGTAATAGACGCGCTTGCCCTTTGCGATCAGCTCGACGCCGACAGTCTGCTCGCCTTCCAGCTTCAGCTCGGGTTCGCCGTTTTCCATGAACAGCGGCACCTTGCCGGGGACAGCGAACAACCGGGCCTCAATGTCCGGAAGTAGCGAAAACGGCTGCTTGAGCGTTATCGTGTGACGTTTCACAAAGGCGGGATCAAGGGCGCGGAAGACGGGGTTGTCGTCGATGATCCCGGCAATCGCCGTCGTCACGAAGATGTCCAGCGGCTGCTTCTCGCGCAGAATCAACAGGCCGGCCAGATGGTCGATATCGCCGTTTGTGATCAGCACGCTCTTGATCGGACTGTCGCGCAGCGCCTTGGGATGCAGCGCGCTATTGTCGATGATCTGCTGCCTGATATCGGGAGAAGCGTTTAAAACCGCCCAGCTGTGGCCATCGAGACTGACGGCGAGCGATGATTGCGATTGTGGCCTGACACCGGATGCCGGATCGCGCGCAAGGCGGCAATTCTGGCAACCGCAATTCCATTGCGGAAGGCCGCCGCCCGCGGCGGCCCCAAGAACCAGACCGCGAAAGCCAGATGAATCTGTCACGCGCGGACCTCAAACATTACAAGTCAAATTGGATTTAGCCGACCTTAGAAGAGGATCGGTTCGTTGCCGTCGGCAGGAGCGTAACGGTTGATTTCCATACCGCAGCTGACTTCGATGAACTTAGGGGCGTGCCAAGACATGTGTGTCTCCATTCATGCTGGTTTGTCTTACAAGGGTTCACCTAGGCCCACTCATGCTGCACTGCAATAGCGTTTTCAGCATGGCTGCCCGCCCAATGTCGCAAGGCCATCACAATCGCGAGATCGGGCGGGCAAAGCGGCCAGATTAGGCTGCCGGGTCCCATTCAGGCGCCAGACCGTCGGGGCTGACGATGCGGCCGTCGGCCTGAGCAAGCGCATGGATGCGCGCCATGTCCTCATCGCTCAGAGCGAAATCGAAGATCGCGGCGTTCTCTGCAGCGCGCGCTTCCGAGACGGTCTTCGACAGCGTAACGAAGCCCTGCTGCACGATCCAGCGAAGCACGATCTGCGCGATCGAGCGGCCATGCGCTGAGGCGATGTCGGCTAGAACATGGTCGCTCAAAACTTTGCCATCGGCCATCGCGTAATAGGCGGTAAGCGACAAGCCCACCTCGCGCGCGGCCTCGATGACCGGACGCTGATCGAGATACGGATGATACTCGACCTGGTTGTTGGCAAGCGGCCGTTCGCTGAGACGCGCGGCATCCCTCATCAGCGTCGTATTGAAATTGGAGACGCCGATGTGGCGCGCCTTGCCTGCCTTGGCGACGTCATTCAACGAGGCGATCTGCTCTTCCAGGCTGACGACGGTGTTCGGCCAATGCAGCAGCAGGAGGTCGACATAGTCGGTCTTCAGCTTCGACAGACTTTCATCGACGGAGGCCAGGAAGGCGCTGCGCTCGTAGTTCGCAACCCAGACCTTGGTGGTGAGAAAGATATCAGCGCGGGCGACACCCGACGAGACGATCCCTTGGCCTACGGCAGCTTCGTTGCCATAGATCTGCGCGGTGTCGACGTGGCGGTAGCCGGTCTTCAGCACATTGGAGACCATCCGTTCGGTATCGGCGGCTTCCATGCGGAACGTGCCGAATCCGAGCGCGGGGATGGAAGCGCCATTGGCGTTGACGAGTTTCATGAGGATTTTCCTTTCGATAGTATCAGGCCGCGGAAGCGACGGTATTGGTTGAAGCAAGCGCGCGGCGGTCGAGCGAGCCGCTCCAGAGCGTGAGAATGAGGGCGCCGACGACGAAGATGGCGCCGACCCACGGCGTGGCCCCAAGGCCGAGCGAAGAGGCAACCACGAGGCCGCCGACCCAGGCGCCCGCCGCGATGCCGAGATTGAAGGCGGCGATGTTCAAGGCCGAGGCGACATCGACCGCTGCCGGACGGACCACGCCGGCAAGCTTCACGACGTAAATCTGCAGGCCAGGCACATTTGCGAAAGACAGGAAACCAAGGGCGGCCAGCGTCGGGATCGTCAGCCAAGGCGACACGGCGGTGAAGCTGAAGATGGCGAGAACGATGGCCTGCGCGGTGAAGAGCCAGGCAAGAGCCTTGATCGGATCACGGTTGGCGAGGCGTCCGCCGGCGATATTGCCGATGGCGATCGCGATGCCGTAGAGCACCAGGATCAGACTGACGGCCGAGGCCTGGAAACCGGTGACCTGCTCGAGGATAGAGGCCAGGAAAGTGAAGGTGACGAAGGTACCGCCGTAGCCGAGAGCAGTCATGGCGAAGACGATCAGCAGACGGCCGCTGCCGAGAACCTTGACCTGCTCGCCGATCGTTGCCGCCGGCGCCTTCTTGAGGTTTGCCGGCAGAAGGATCCATAGACCCGCGAAGGCAATGACGCCGAGACCGGCGACAGCCGCAAATGTCGCGCGCCAGCCGAAGGTCTGACCGATGAGCGTGCCGAGGGGAACGCCTGTCACGATCGCGACCGTCAAACCCATGAACATCATGGCAATCGCCGAGGCGCGCTTATTCTCGGGAACGAGATCGGCGGCGATGGTCGAGCCGACGGAGAAGAAGACGCCGTGCGCGAAGGCAGAGAGAACGCGGGCGACAAGCAGAGGCGCGTAGCCTGGGCTGAGCGCTGCCATTGTATTGCCGAGAATGAACAGCGCCATAAGGCCGAGAAGCAGCAGCTTGCGATCGAGGCGACCGGTGAGCGCGGTCAGAACAGGCGCACCGAAGGTAACGCCGAGCGCGTAAACGCTGACGATCAGGCCAGCGAGCGGCAGATCGATGTTGAGATCATTGGCGACGGTGGGCAGGAGCCCAACGATGACGAATTCCGTCGTGCCGATCGCGTAGGCCGCGACGGTTAAGGCAAACAGGGCAAGGGGCATTGTTAATCCATCCAGTGACGATGCCGGACAAGCGGCGATTTGGGATGGCGGCAATATGGACCACTAACATTATCTCGATAAGCAGCTACATTGCCTCAATAGTTATGAATTGAATTCACAGGAGTGAGCAGTGGATAATACCGTCGGCGAGATGGAGGTCTTCGTGCATACAGCGAAACTGCAGAGCTTTTCGGCGGCCGGACGCCTGCTGCGCATGTCGCCTTCGGCGGTCAGCAAGCTTGTGAGCAGGCTGGAAGAACGCTTGAAGACCCGCCTTATCGTCAGAACCACGCGCAGCCTGCAACTGACGCAGGAAGGCGAGGTCTATCTCGAGCGCGCGCAGCGCATTCTCGAGGATATCAAGGAAGCCGAGCAGATCGTTTCGACAGGCGGCGAGGCAGCACCGCGCGGACGTCTGCGGGTGAGCGCCTCGGTCGCCTTCGGCGTTCGTCATGTGGTGCCGTTGATCCCGGAATTTCTGACCCGCTATCCGAACGTCCAGCTCGACCTTTCACTGACCGACGGGATCATCGACATCGTCGAGGAACGCGCCGATGTCGCGATCCGCTCAGGCAATCTTCGCGACACCTCGATGAAGGCCCGCAAGCTGATGGACAGCCGGCGCGTGGTCGTGGCGGCACCGAGCTATTTCGAGCGCATGGGCAATCCCGAAAAGCCCGCCGATCTCGACCGGCACAACTGCATGACGTTCAACTTCCGGCAAACCTGGGAAGAGTGGCCGTTTCGGGACCCCGCAACAGGGCAGACCTTCCTGAAAGCGGTCCACGGTAATGTCGAAGTGAATAACGGGCCGACCATTCGCAGTCTCTGCCTCGCGGGCGTTGGGCTGATCCGGGTGGGCGCATTTCACGTGCAGGAGCATATCGACGAAGGCCGTCTGGTGCCGGTGTTAGAAGCGTTCAATCCCGAGGATATCGAGCATATCCACGCCGTCTATCCCGGCCACCCGCATCTCGCGAGTCGGATCCGGGCCTTGATCGACTTTCTCGCCGAGCGGATCTAGCCGCGAGCGTCAGCCAACTTGGAAACGGCGCACCCGAGGCACGCCGTTTCCAAGTTCCAATTCCGGGCTCGTATCTTAAAGACCGGTCGTCTTCATCAACTGCTCCGGATAACGCTCGCCCTCGACCTGGATTGCGGCGGCAGCCGTCTCGATCTGCGCGAGATCGTCGGCGCTCAGTGCCACCTCGGCCGCGCCGAGGTTTTCCTCAAGGCGATGCAGCTTCGTCGTGCCGGGGATCGGCACGATCCAGGGTTTCCGGGCCAGCAGCCAGGCCAGTGCGATCTGCGCCGGCGTAGCCTTCTTGTCCTCGGCGATGCGCTTCATGAGATCGATCAGCGCCTGGTTCTTCTCCATCGCCTCCGGCGTGAAGCGCGGCAGCATCTTGCGGAAATCGCCTTCGCCGATCTTCGTGTCCTTGTTCATCGCGCCGGTGAGAAAGCCCTTGCCGAGCGGGCTGTAGGCAACCAGCGCGATGCCAAGCTCCTCGCAAGCTTCGAGAATGCCGTTGGTCTCCGGCCCGCGCGTCCACAGCGAATATTCGTTCTGCAGCGCGGCGACCGGCTGCACCGCATGGGCGCGGCGGACCGTCTGTGCGCCCGGCTCGGACATGCCGAAATGCTTCACCTTGCCTTCCGCGATCAGATCCTTGACCGTGCCGGCGACGTCCTCGATCGGCACGTTGGGGTCAACGCGGTGCTGGTAGAGCAGGTCGATGACATCGACCCCGAGGCGCTTCAGCGAACCTTCGGCCGCCTTGCGGATCTGCTGGGGGCGGCTGTTGACGCCGGCCATTTTGCCATCAACGATATTGAAGCCGAACTTCGTGGCGATCACCACCCGGTCACGCATCGGCCGGAGCGCCTCGCCGACGATCTCTTCATTCGTATAAGGTCCATAGACCTCGGCGGTGTCGAAAAACGTCACGCCGCGCTCGACGGCCTGGCGCACCAATGTCACGCTCTCCTGGGTGCTCAGCGCATGGCCATAGCTGAAGTTCAGGCCCATGCAGCCAAAGCCGAGGGCAGAGACTTCCAGTCCGCTTTTTCCAAGTATCCGCTTTTCCATATTACGCTCCTTCAGGACGGCGCTCGCCGTCTCACGTCGGTATTAAACAGGAGTGCCTCCGGCAAACGAGGAGCTTCATTCTCACTGTCCGGGCATTCCAGATATTCCTGCACCCTAAAAGTACCACCGAACCCGCGACCGCATTAGACCATGATCTCCGCATGGACTTATATCTGCGGCTCATGAGTACGCATGGAAGAACCGATGAGGAAGCAGGGACCGCAGCTGGGTTGCCCAGTCGGAGCCAACGCGTGCAAGGAGAAACGGTGGCACATTGATGAACCGACGATTGCGCCTACATCAAGCATTATTGGCTGCAGTAACCGCACGCCTTTCAGAAGGGAGGGTCGTCCATCATGAAGGGATCCAAGACGATTGTGCAGATGAGTGTCCGCGAACGGCGGGACATATTGGCCGCTGTTGCCGATGCGCTGGAGACAAGTGCCAAGGAGGCATTAATCGAAGGCAACGCAAGTTTTGCGGCGAGCTCAGGTGACCTTGCTTCGACAATTCGCGGCAGCGTGCATGGCCTTGCGAACACCGATCTCAAGGCAGCCGAGTTCCTGCTGCAGCAAGCCATGACACTGATCGAGCAATTCCGATTCCGCGACCCACATCGCCCAGAGACGCTGACGCTCCACTGAATCTGGCATAGCTTCGAAGATATGACGGCAACTTTCAACGGCCATCATCAAACGTTTGCACGTAGTGTTTCAGATGCGCCAGTAACATCCTCGCATAGCCTGGAAGCTGCATTTCGTTTCTGACGCAAACGTATAGTTCGCGATCCGCCCAAGGCTCCGAGATTGGCACGACCTTGAGATTCATGAAGTGTGCGTAGCGTCGTGCAGCACTCTCTGGAATGATCGACACACCAGCTCCCTGTTCGACAACCCGGCACGTCGCTTCAAATCCTGCAATCAACAGCCGGAAATGCGGTGTGCGTCCGAGCTCGTTCGCTTGACGCCCTAGAAACTGCATCAAGGCCGGATTGCCTTGCTGGCCAACTAGCTTGAAATCCAGGATGCGCGGAAACGCGACAGCATCGAACGGCACGTCGAGATCGCGCGGCGCGATCAGCACCAGCCGGTCGGGAACGAAACGAAACCGCTCGAGCCCGGTCATATCGGCCGAGGAGGCAACAATCGCGATATCGGCCTGGCCCTGCTTCAGTAGGTTCACCGCCTCGAGGCTCGGTTTGTCCTCGACGCTGACACTGATATCCGGGCTTGCTGCAAGAAAGGCGCCAAGCGCCTGCGGCAAATGCTCTGCAAGCATATTGGTGTTTGACAGCAACCTGACATGACCGCTGCGGCCATCGGCGAAAGCGTCGAGGTCGGCCTCGATCCGGCGGGCGTCGTCCAGTATCTGACGGGCATGACTTGCCAGCATTTCGCCCGCCAAGGTCGGCTTGATCCCCCGTCCAGTACGTTCGAAGAGCTCGAGATCGAACGCCTCCTCAAGACGCCTCAGGCGCGCACTTACGGCCGCCACGACGACATTGTTCTGACGAGCGGCGGCTGTCAGACTACCGCCGTCGACCGCAGCCAGGAATATGCGTAAGTCAATCAGGTCGAATTTCACGGTTCCGCTTTCATTTTCTGTGAAAACTGTTTGTATGACAAATTGATTTTCAAACGCAGCATAGCGCGGTTATGACGATTGCCAAGTCGCGAGCGTGACACGTCGACGCATAAAGCCATATCCTCATTTAGAGCGATTTAGCAAAGCAAGTTCAGTGATTTGCTTTTCTTACATTGGCTTGAATCGACGTTTTTCACATATGTCCTCGCGGCGACGTGGATCGGCTACGCTCGTGGGAGGTGATGCAAAGCCTGTTGTCGTTTATTCATGCTTGATGAAAGCACGTCGATAATGCATTTGCATACCGCCATCTCTCGGCCTCACTTTAAACGCCTGCGATCAATCGCACTCTGTCTCTCCGCGCTGGTGTCCATCACTGGCGCAGCCTCCGCGCAAGATCAGACGGCGACGCCAACCGACCTGATCACCAAGGGCCGCTACCTGGCGACCGCGGCCGATTGCGCCGCGTGCCATACCGCGCCCAACTCCGGGCAGCCCTTTGCCGGCGGCTATGCAATCGAATCGCCGCTCGGCAAGATTTTCTCGACCAACATCACGCCATCCAAGACCGACGGCATCGGCACATACAGCGAGGAAGACTTCGCTCACGCCGTTCGCAACGGTGTCGCCAAGGATGGCAGCCATCTCTATCCGGCGATGCCTTACACGGCCTACGCCAAGCTCTCCGACGAGGACATCTCCGCGCTCTACGCCTACTTTATGCAGGACGTGAAGCCGATTGATCACGCGCCGGAGAAGACGGCGCTGCCATTCCCGTTCAGCATCCGCGCCTCTATGTCGGTGTGGAACCTGCTCTTCCTCGACAAGGATCGCTTCCAGCCGGATGCATCCAAGTCCGCCGAGTGGAACCGTGGCGCCTATCTGGCCGAGGCTCTCGAGCACTGCAGCACCTGCCACACGCCACGCAATCTCCTTATGGCGGAAAGCGGAAGCCGGGCGCTTTCGGGCGCGTCCATCGGCTCTTGGTTCGCACCGAACATCACCTCCGACAAGGTTGATGGCATCGGCGGCTGGTCCGACGAGGAACTCGTGCAGTATCTGCGCACAGGCCATGTCGTCGGCAAGGCGCAGGCAGCCGGCCCGATGGCGGAAGCCATCGAGCACAGCATGCAGCACTTGACCGAGGCGGACCTCAAGTCGCTCGTCGTTTATCTGAAGGATACGAAGCCGATCACCACCGGCGAAGCCACGCCGCGCTATGATGTCGGCAAGCCCTCGACAGCCGAACTCGATCTACGTGGCCTGCCTGGCCAGGCCGTGACCGAGAAGGGCTTCCATATCTTCAGCGGCTCCTGCGCCGCCTGCCATCAGGTCGATGGCGAGGGCAACGACCACTATCCGTCGCTCTTTCACAATACCGCAACCGGCGGCAATAACCCGGACAACCTGATCGCAACGATCCTTTTCGGCCTGTCGCGCACGATCGACGGCATACCGACATTCATGCCGGCCTTCGGCGAGAACGCGTCTTACACCGATCGCCTCTCCGACAAGGACGTCGCCGATGTCAGCAACTATGTGCTGAGCCATTTCGGCAACGGCAAGGTGACCGTCACCGCAGCAGATGTCCTGCGTGTCCGCGAGGGTGGAGAAAAGCCGGTATTGGCAGCGGTTGCACCGTTCATCGTTCCGGCGTTTGCCGTGGCGTTGATCCTCGCTGCACTCGTCATCGCGCTACTCGTTGCTCGCCGCAGGCGGCAGCCGGCCCACGCCTGACCATTTCACCCTTTTTCCCAGTTCTGACTACCTCATCGAGGATATCAGCGATGCCAATCGACCCGAACAATGCGGGCTCTCTCATGAGCCGGCCCCTCCACCGCCGAGACCTCCTGCGCGCCACCGTGGCCGTCGGGGGACTGGCCGCCCTCTCCTCCTTTGCAGCACCAGTATCGGCGTTCGCGGCCGACGATGACGTCCAGGGCTTCACCAAGCTTTCCGAATTCCTGACCGGCTACGAACTCGACCCCGTGCTCGGCGCACGCTTCCTTGCAGCACTCTCCAAGCGCAGCAAGACGCTGAAAGCAGACATCGCCGCCCTGCAGCAGGCCGTGAGCCAGTCCGGCGCCAAGGACATGGATAGCTTTCTCGCGACAAAGCCCGCCGAGCGCGAGATGAAGACTTCAGCGAAGATCGTCTCCGCCTGGTATCTCGGCGTGGTCGGCGACCCAGAGGACGCGGAACTCATCACCTACGAGAAATCGCTCATGTACCGCCCGACCAAGGGCCTCCTTCCCATTCCGACCTACGGTCCCGGCCCGAACGCCTGGGGACCGAAGCCCGGCAGCAAGATCTGACAGGATATAGACAATGGCAAACGACGCATATGATGCGGACCTGATCGTCATCGGATCGGGTGTCATGGGCGGCATCGTCGCCGCACAGCTCGCCAAAGCCGGCAAGAAGGTGATCATTCTCGAAGCCGGTCCGCGTGTCGATCGCCGCGAGATCGTTGAGACCTTCCGCAACGCCCCGGTCAAGCTCTCGCTGGCGAACGCCAAGCTGCAGGGCGCCGGATCCCCCTTCCCCAGCATGCCCTGGGCGCCATCCACCTATGGCGACTATCTGCAGTATGAAGGCTCGGTCAAATACAACACCTCCTACCTGCGCGTTGTCGGCGGCACGACCTGGCACTTCGGTTCGGCGCTCTGGCGCATGATCCCGAACGACTTCAAGATCCAGTCGCTTTACGGTCGCGGCCGCGACTGGCCGATCGGCTATGACGATCTGGAAGACTACTACAACAAGGCCGAGCTGGAGCTCGGCGTCACAGGCATGGACGGCCAGGACGAAAGCGGCCAGGGCGGTGGTCCGATGCCGCCGCGTTCCATGCCCTTCCCGATGAAGCAGCTGAATTCCAGCTACATGTTCACGACGCTGGCTGAAAAGCTCTCGGTAGGCGGCTTCAACCCGGTACTCGAGCCGCATGGCCGCGCCTCGCGCCCCTACGGCAACCGCCCGGTCTGCGCCGGCAACAACAACTGCAATCCGGTCTGTCCGATCGGCGCCAAGTATGACGGCTCGATGCACATCGACGAAGCCGAACGCCATGGCGCCAAGCTGCTCGACAACTCGCCAGTCTACAAGGTGGAAGCGGGCGACGACGGCAAGATCACTGCGGTCTGGTACAAGAAGCCCGACAATTCCGAGCACCGGCTGACGGCGCGCTATTTCGTGCTTGCCGCCTACGGCATCGAGTCCGCCAAGCTGCTGCTCATCTCGACCTCGGACAAGTATCCGAACGGCATCGCCAATTCGTCGGATCAGGTCGGCCGCAACCTCATGGACCACACCGGCATCAGCATGAACATGCTGACCAAGGAGGACATGTGGCCGGGCGAAGGCCCGACCGAACTGCTGGTCTATCTCAACCAGCGTGACGGCGCCTTCCGCAAGGATTACCCGAGCTACAAGATCAAGGTGCGCAATACGGTACCGACAGCCCAGATGACCGAAGGCTTCATCAAAAAGGGCATCATGGGCTCCAAGCTCGACGAGCAGATCCGCAAGTACTCGGCCCGCTCGCTGAACTGGGCGATCGATTTCGAGCCGCTGCCGCTGGCCGAAAACCGCGTCACGCCGTCGAAGACCAAGTTCGATGCGCTCGGCATCCCGGTTCCGGTGCTTTATTACTCGGTCACCGACTACTGGAATGCCGGCCGCGATCGTGGCCTGGAAGATTTGAACAAGATTGCCCAGCTGCTCGACGCCGAGGTCCTGTCGACCGACGTGAAGTGGCAAAACCGCCAGCACGTCATGGGCACGACCCGCATGGGCGACGATCCGAAGGACTCAGTCGTCGACCGCGATTGCCGCACCCATGACCACTCGAACATGTTCATCGCCGGCACCAGCGTCATGCCGTCGGCCTCTTGCATGAACCCGACACTGACGGGTGCGGCGCTCAGCGTGCGTATTGCCGAGCAGCTGATCAAGGAGATCTGATTTCAGCACTCAAAAAGGTCTCGGCCGCAATGGTCGGGGCCTTTCGCATCTCAAAACGAAAACAGCGACCGCCTGGCAGGCAGGTCGCTGTTTTCGTATTCGCCGATGGAAGCGACGTCAGTCGCGGTTGGTATAGAGCGCGCTAGAGCGCTCAAGGTGTTTCAAGATCGCCGCTTCCGCACCATTCGCATCGTTGGCAGCGAGACAGTCGAGGATCTGCTCATGCTCCACCAGCGTGAACTTCTCCTTGCCGGTCCAGATCAGCATGTCTGTGTGATAGGCCTTCAGCCATGCCAGCATCGCTTCGCTAACGGCAACGAATATCGGGTTACCCGAGATTTGCGCGATCCGCGTATGGAACTGCATATCGGCGGCGATGAAGTCTTCCGCGTTGCCGAGCGAGCGACGCTGCTCCTCGATGATATCGCGAAGATCGGTGATATCGGCAGGCGTGGCCTTGACCGCCGCCTCGCGCGCCATCCCGCGCTCGAAAAAGATGCGTGAGCTCTTGAGGTGATCGAGCGAGTCGGCCGATTGCGCGAGCATGATCTTCGCCGTCAGGTCCACCTGGCGGAAAATCGATCTTGCGGTCAACTGCAGAACTTTGGCGCGCTCTCCGTGCGAGATGTTGACCAGGCCCATATTGGCCAGCGACTGCATCGCCTCGCGGATAGCAGGCCTTCCAACCCCGAAGCGCTCCATCAGCACCCGCTCCGAAGGCATTTCGTCACCGGGGCGAAGCTCGCCCGAGGTGATCATCCTCTCCAGCCGATCGAAAACCTCATCGGATAGTTTGCGACGCACGATCTGTTCGATTGGCTGGTTCATGGTGTCTCGCTGGCTCACAATATCCCTCCTTTATGCATGCTAGCGTCCCGGCACGAAAGGCCGTCGTCGGAAATCGGTATGTGCTCTTTCAAAAAATTTTCGTTGCAGAAATTGGAATACTCATTATACCAGTTCATGAGTTGACGCCATGGCAAACTTTCGGCCTAGGCAGGAGGAGCAACGAAACCTCATGATGATCACAGTTACCTACCGCATCGAAACGACCGGCAACGTCGAGGCCATGGCCGCCAAGATCGCCAGCGATCAGTCGACCGGCACGTTCGTCCCTGTTCCCGGCGAAACGGAAGAGCTGAAGGCACGCGTCGCGGCACGTGTTATCGCCATTCGCCACCTGCCCGATGCGGAATACCCGACCTGGCCGGAAGTTGCACCCGGCAGCGGCCCCATCCACCGCGCCGATGCCGATATCGCCTTCCCGATGGACGCGATCGGTACGGATCTCTCCGCCTTGATGACCATTGCCATCGGCGGCGTATTCTCGATCAAGGGCATGAGCGGCATCCGCATCGTCGACATGAAGCTGCCTGAGGCCTTCGCCACCACCCACCCCGGCCCGCAATTCGGCCTGCCCGGCAGCCGCCGGCTGACCGGCGTCGAAGGTCGGCCGATCATCGGCACGATCGTCAAACCGGCGCTCGGCCTGCGCCCGCATGAGACGGCGGAACTTGTCGGCGAACTCATCGAGTCCGGCGTCGATTTCATCAAGGACGACGAAAAGCTGATGAGCCCGGCCTATTCGCCGCTCAAGGAGCGCGTCGCGGCCATCATGCCAAAGATCCTCGATCACGAGCAGAAGACCGGCAAGAAGGTCATGTACGCCTTCGGCATCTCGCATGCCGATCCAGACGAGATGATGCGCAATCACGATCTCGTCCTTAAGGCCGGCGGCAACTGCGCCGTCGTCAACATCAATTCGATCGGCTTCGGCGGCATGAGCTTCCTGCGCAAACGTTCGGGCCTCGTGCTGCATGCCCATCGCAACGGTTGGGACATCCTGACCCGCGATCCGGGCGCCGGTCTCGACTTCAAGGTCTACCAGCAGTTCTGGCGCCTGCTCGGTGTTGACCAGTTCCAGATCAACGGCATCCGCATCAAGTATTGGGAGCCGGACGAGAGCTTCGTCGAATCCTTCAAGGCCGTCAGCACGCCGCTGTTCAGCAAGGCCGACTGCCCGCTGCCAGTCGCTGGCTCCGGTCAGTGGGGTGGCCAGGCGCCGGACACATATAACCGCACCGGCCGCACTACCGACCTGCTCTATCTATGCGGCGGCGGGATCGTCAGCCATCCTGGTGGCCCGGCGGCCGGCGTACGCGCCGTGCAGCAGGCCTGGCAGGCGGCGGTCGCCGACATCCCGCTCGACGAATACGCCAAGGATCACCCGGAACTCGCGGCCTCGATCGCGAAGTTCGGCGACGGCAAGGCAGCTTGAGACCATGACCAAACCTCTGCTTACCTATTACGGTGACGATTTCACCGGTTCCGCCGACGTCATGGAAGCGCTCGCCTCCAACGGCGTGCCGACCGTGCTCTTCCTCGGCATCCCCAGCACCGAGACGGCAAAGCGTTTCGCCGATTACCGCGCCTTCGGCATTGCCGGCACCAGCCGCAGCGAAACGCCGGAGTGGATGGAAAAGCATCTGCCGGCGATCTTCGAATGGTTGAAGGCGCTCGATGCCGACATCTGCCATTACAAGGTCTGCTCGACCTTCGATTCCAGCCCTGCGGTTGGCAACATCGGCAAGGCGATCGAAATCGGCAAGGCACTCTATGGCCAGCCGGTCGTACCTGTGGTCGTCGGCGCGCCGCAGCTGAAGCGCTTCACCGCTTTCGGCAATCTCTTCGCCGCCTACCAGGATCGCTACTATCGTATCGATCGCCATCCCGTCATGAGCCGTCATCCGGTGACGCCGATGGCCGAAGCCGACCTGACGCTGCATCTGGCAAAACAGACGGCACTGCCCGTAGCGCTCGCCGATCTCGTCACCACGGCGGCGCCCGATGCCGACCAGCGCATCGACGAGACGATCGCGGACTTCGATGGCATCCTGCTGATCGACGTGGACAGCGCCCAGTCGCAGGCTCTCGCCGGCCGTCAGGTCTGGCGGGCCAAGCGCGACGGCGGCCTGTTCACAGCCGGCTCGTCAGGCGTCGAATACGCATTGCTGCAGGCATGGAAGGCCGAAGGGCTGCTTGGCGAACCGACAACCTTCGCCGAGCCCGGCAAGGTCGATCGCCTTGCCGTCGTGTCCGGAAGCGTCTCGCCAACCACCGAACGGCAGATCCGCAACGCAACGGAAAACGGCTTTGACGGCATAGCCGTCGATCCGCTCGATCTCGTCGGCGAAAGCGGTGACCGCGCCATCGAAACGGCTGTCACTGAGGGCGTCCAGCGCCTGAAGGAAGGCCGCAGCGTCATCCTGCACACGGCGCTCGGCTCATCGTCAGACAAGGGAACCGATATCGATCGTATTCCCGGATCCCGCCATCGCCTCGGCTCAGCTCTCGGCACGATCCTGCGCCGGTTGATCGAAACCGAAAAGCTGCCCCGCGCGGTCATTGCCGGCGGCGACACGTCGAGCCACGCGCTGCAGGAACTGCGTGTGGACGCTCTGACGACCTTGCTGCCACTGCCGCAGACCCCCGGCTCGCCACTCTGCACCGCGCACGGCAACTACGCGCCGACCAACGGACTGCAGATCGCGCTCAAGGGCGGCCAGGTCGGAACCGACGGCTATTTCGCACAGATCCGCGACGGACGGAGGGCTTGAACATGCGCTACTGGGTTGGCACTAGCTTCAAGATGAACAAGACGCTTGGCGAGGCTCTGTCCTTTGCCGAAAAGCTGGCAGTCGCCGATGGCGATCGCCACGCGGACATCCAGCGCTTCGTCATCCCGCCCTTCACGGCGGTGCGCGAGGTCAAGAACGCTCTCGCGGACAGCTCGGTGAAGGTCGGCGCGCAGAACATGCATTGGGAGGCCGCCGGCGCCTGGACCGGCGAAATCTCGGCTCCGATGCTGAAGGATTGCAACCTCGACATCGTCGAGCTCGGCCACTCCGAGCGTCGCGAGCACTTCGGCGAGACTGACGAAACCGTCGGCCTGAAGGTCGAAAGCGCCGTCAAGCACGGCCTGATCCCGCTGATCTGCATCGGTGAGACGCTTGCCGAGCGCAACGCGGGTGATGCCGACGCGGTGCTGAAGCGGCAGGTTGAGGGCGCGCTGGCGCGCGTCGCCACCTCAGGCAAGGACGCGGAAATTCTGCTTGCCTACGAACCCGTATGGGCGATTGGCGTGAACGGCATTCCGGCCACCGCCGACTATGCCGACGAACGCCACGCGCGCATCGCCGACGTGGCCTCCAAGGCGCTTGGTCGCGCGGTTCCCGTTCTCTACGGCGGCAGCGTCAATCCAGGCAATTGCGAGGAATTGATCACGCAGCCACACATCGACGGCCTGTTCATCGGCCGCTCTGCCTGGGCCGTCGAAGGCTATCTCGACATTCTGAAGCGCGTTGCCGCGGTCATCTGATCGCAGCCACCAATTCCATTCATCCAGCCCCCGAATGATTGAAAGGACACGGACCATGAAAATCGCCATCGGAGCGGATAGCGCCGGCAAGCCATTGCTTGACGTGATCGCCGCCCACCTCGCCACCAAGGCGGGCCTCGAAGTGCATGACCTCAGTCAGGCCGGCTTTTACGCCGACCTGTCGCAGAACCTCGCGCAGACCATCGTCGACGGCCAGCATGAGCGCGGTATTCTCATCTGCGGCACCGGCATTGGCGTTTCGATCTCGGCCAACAAGGTTCCGGGCATCCGCGCCGCGCTGACGCACGACACCTACTCGGCCGAGCGCGCCGCGAAGTCCAACAATGCACAGATCATCACCATGGGCGCACGCGTGATCGGTCCGGAACTTGCCAAGTCGATCGTCGACACCTGGCTCGCCTCCGAATTCGACCCGAAGGGCGCTTCGGCAGGCAACGTCGACGCCATCAACAGGCTCGACGCGGTTAAGTAATACTTATTCTGGGGTGGTGATTGACTCATCATACCAGCAACGTTAACAATTCCAGCAAAACACGAAGTGAGGAAACATGACTTCCATTGCTCTGTTCGGCGCCGGCGGCAAAATGGGCTACCGGCTTGCAAAGAACCTTAAGGGTTCGCGCTACGACGTTCGCCACGTCGAAATCAGCGATGTCGGCAAGGCACGCCTGAAGGACGACCTCGGCCTTTCGACCGTGGACGTAGACGCAGCGCTTGACGGCGTCGACGTCGTCATCCTGGCCGTTCCGGACACGCATATCGGCAAGGTTGCCGCCAGCATCAACGACAAGCTCAAGGCCGGCACCATGGTTGTTGCGCTTGACGCCGCCGCGCCATTCGCTGGCCACTTCCCGGAGCGTCCTGATCTGACGTACTTCGTCACGCATCCGTGCCATCCGCCGATCTTCAACGACGAAACCGACATGCAGGCCAAGAAGGACCACTTCGGCGGCCTCTTCGCTAAGCAGCACATCGTTTCGGCTCTCATGCAGGGTCCGGAAGAAGCCTACGCCGTCGGCGAAGAAATCGCCAAGACGATCTGGGCACCGGTCATGCGCTCGCACCGCGTCACCGTCGAGCAGATGGCGATGCTGGAGCCGGGTCTCTCCGAGACCGTTGCCGCTTCGCTGCTCGTCGTCATGAAGCAGGCCATGGATGAGTGCGTCGCACGCGGCGTTCCGGAAGAAGCTGCCCGCGACTTCCTGCTCGGCCACCTGAACGTACTCGGCGCCGTCATCTTCGGCGAAGTCCAGGGCGTGTTCTCGGACGCTTGCAACAAGGCTATCGAATTCGGCATTCCCGCCCTGATGAAGGACGATTGGAAGCGCGTGTTCGAACCGCAGGAGATCGCTGACAGCATCAAGCGTATCACCTGATACCGATCCCGGGAGGGGGCAACCCCTCCCCTTTCACCGCCCTGCTGGGAACAGGGCTTCTTTTGGGAGGAAACCAATGAGACTGACACGTAGACTGACCGTCGCTGCCTTTGCCAGCGCGCTCGCATTTGGCGTTGCCATGCCCGCTTTTTCGGCGGACCTGATCGCCATCATCACCCCCGCACACGACAACCCGTTCTTCAAGGCTGAAGCCGTAGGTGCTGAAGCCAAGGCGAAGGAACTGGGCTATGAAGCGCTCGTGATGACGCATGACGACGACGCCAACAAGCAATCCCAGATGATCGACACCGCCATCGGCCGCGGTGCGAAGGCCATCATTCTTGACAACGCCGGCGCTGATGCGACCGTTGCCGCCGTCAAGAAGGCCAAGGACGCGGGCATTCCGTCCTTCCTCATCGACCGCGAAATCAACGCCACGGGCGTTGCCGCCGCGCAGATCGTTTCCAACAACTACCAGGGCGCCCAGCTGGGCGCGCAGGAATTCGTCAAGCTGATGGGCGAGAAGGGCAATTATGTCGAGCTCGTCGGCAAGGAATCCGACACCAATGCCGGCATCCGCTCGCAGGGCTACCATGACGTCATCGACGACTATCCGGATCTGAAGTCGGTCGCCAAGCAGTCGGCCAACTGGAGCCAGACGGAAGCCTACGCCAAGATGGAAACCATCCTGCAGGCGAACCCGGATATCCAGGGCGTCATCTCCGGCAACGACACGATGGCCATGGGCGCGATCGCCGCTCTCCAGGCCGCCGGCCGCAAGGACGTGATCGTCGTCGGCTTCGATGGCTCCAACGACGTCCGCGACTCCATCAAGTCCGGCGGCATCAAGGCCACCGTTCTGCAGCCTGCCTACGCACAGGCGCAGATGGCTGTCGAACAGGCCGACGCCTACATCAAGAACAAGACTCTTCCCAAGGAAGAGAAGCAGTTGATGGATTGCATTCTCATCAACGCCGACAACGCCTCCAAGCTCGAAACCTTCGCGATCGCCAAGTAACGACAGCTTGAGACCACTGGCGAAGAGCGCGATCATCCGCGCTCTTCGTTTCTTATCCTATTCCATAAGATTGGAGTTTCGTGGATGGCGAGGGTCAGAAGCGCGGTTGTGATCGCATTGCTTGCGATGGCACTGCCGGGCTGCAAAATCATCAAAACGCCGACGGCGGAAGAAAAGGCTGCGGAAACCGCAAAGAGCGCCTTCGATCCCGCGGCAAAGGTCGAGGCCATCTGGCAGTCGCAGGCAATTCCTTATCTGCAAAAGCGGGCCGGCGATTTGAAGGACGTCGTGGCGCTTGCTGCCTCCAGCCCGGATCAGGCCGGCGAGAAATACGGCAATCCCCGCAAGCAGGCGAGTGCGCCCTGGACCTATGCGGTCAAGCTGAGCGGTAAGGTTGTCGCCGCCGATACCGCGTCGCGCGCCGCCACGATCGATCTGGACGCCGATGGCGATGGAAAGGCCGACGCCAAGGTGCAGATTGGCCCCGCCGTGCGCGGAACGGCGCTGCGCGATACGCTTGAGTTCGTCAATTTCAACGAATTCAAGAACCAGATCGAGTGGGCCCAGTTCGGCAAGGCGTTCAACGAGAAGATCAATGCCGCGCTCCTGGGGCCCCTGCCGCGCGACGGCCTGACTGGCAAGACCGTCACGGTCACCGGCGCCTTCCCGCTGCCGTCATCCGGCCAGTTGCCGCTGGTGACCCCGGCCGAACTGACGGTAGGGCCGTAGTGATGAGCGAAACGATCGAACACGACGTTATCCTGCGCCTCGAAGAGGTGTCCAAGGTTTATTCCGGCATCGTGGCCGTCAAGCGCGCCGACCTCGAGCTCCGGCGCGGCGCGGTCAACGTGCTGGTCGGCGAGAACGGCGCTGGAAAGTCGACGCTGATGAAGATCATCGCCGGCGTCGAGCGGCCAACGCTTGGACGCATCGTCCTCGATGGCGAAACGGTCTCCTTCGACAGCCCTGCCGACGCCCAGGCGCACGGTATTGGCATGATCTTCCAGGAGCTCAACCTCTTCGCCAACATGACGGTGGCCGAAAATATCTTCGCCACCCGCGAGATCACCCGCGGCATTCGCGGCATCGATCACAAGGCGCAGATCGAAAAGGCAAACGCCTTTCTGAAGCGCCTGGATGCCGGCATCAATGCCGAAACCATGGTCGAGGACCTGCCGATCGGCCAGCAGCAGCTTGTCGAAATTGCCAAGGCGATGTCGCTCAACGCCCGCATCCTGATCATGGACGAGCCGACATCGGCGCTATCGGCCGCCGAGGTCGAAATCCTGTTCAAGGTCATCGCCGAACTGAAGGCGCAGGGTGTCGCCATCGTCTATATCTCGCACCGGCTGGAAGAGCTGATGCGGATCGGCGATTACATCACCGTGCTACGAGATGGCCAGATCACCGGCCATGCGATGGTCCGCGACATCGACACCAAGTGGATCGTCCGCTCGATGATCGGCTCGGATGCCAAGGATTTCGCCAAGGCAGCCGACCATGAGCTCGGACCGGAAGCCTTTCGCGCCGAGGAGATCAGCCTGCCGCGCAGGACCGGCGGTCTGGCCGTCGATCACGTCTCGCTTTCGGTCCGCGCGGGCGAGATCCTCGGTATCTACGGCCTGATGGGCGCGGGACGCAGCGAGTTCTTCGAATGCGTAATCGGCCGCCACAAGCACTCAACCGGCAAGATCTTCATCGACGGTCAGGAAGTACGCGCGCAGGATACGACGGGGCGGATCAGGAAGGGGCTTGCCCTCATCCCCGAGGATCGTCAGCGCGAAGGGCTGGTGCAGGTGCTCTCCATCGCCAGCAATCTGACGCTCGCCAGCCTCGATCACTTTACGCGGATCTTTCATATCAAGGCAGGCGCCGAAAGGCAGGGCATCAACGACATGATCCGCGATCTTTCCATAAAAGCGCCAAACCCGGAATTCGAAGTCACCTCGATGTCCGGCGGCAACCAGCAGAAGGTGGTTATCGGTAAGGCACTGATGACCAACCCGAAGGTTCTCCTGATGGACGAGCCCAGCCGCGGCATCGATGTCGGCGCCAAGGCGGACGTGTTCCGCACCATGCGCAGACTGGCCGCCAAGGGCCTTGCAATTTTGTTTTCAACCTCAGACCTTGAAGAGGTCATGGCCCTTTCCGACCGCATCGCCGTTCTCAGCAACGGCAAGCTGGTCGCCGTCTTCGACAGAAGCGAAGCAACGGAAGAGGCTATCATCGCGGCATCTGCCAAAGGTCACGGACACCAAGGAAAGCTCGCGTCATGACGGCGGACACCTCTTCCACATTCGGGGCCAAGCGGTCGAGCGGCTCCATTCTCCTCACGCTGATGAAGCTCAGAACCTTCATCGCCCTTTTTGCCGTGATCATCTTCTTCGCGATCTTCGCGCCGAATTTCACATCCACGGCCAACATGATCTTGATGTCGAAGCACGTCGCGCTCAACGCGTTCCTCGCCATGGGCATGACCTTCGTCATTATCACCGGCGGCATCGACCTTTCGGTCGGCTCGATCGTCGGCCTGTGCGGCATGGTCGCCGGCGCCTTGATCCTCAACGGCGTGGAACTGCCGATCGGCTACACGATCTTCTTCAACATCTATGAGATCGTGCTGATTACGCTGGCCGTCGGCCTGGCGATCGGCCTGATCAACGGCTTGTTGATCACCAAGCTCAACGTCGCGCCGTTCATCGCGACGCTCGGCACGCTTTATATCGCACGCGGCCTCGCGCTGCTCTCCTCCGACGGTCAGACCTTCCCCAATCTCGTGGGCAAGCCGGAATACATGACGACGGGCTTCGACGTCTTCGGCGCCGGCCGCATGCTGGGCCTGCCGGTCTCGATCTGGATTCTGATCGTGCTCGCCCTAATTGCCGCCTACGTGGCGCGCTCGACGCCGATCGGCCGGCATATCTTCGCCGTCGGCGGCAACGAGCGTGCAGCGCGCATGTCCGGCATCCGGGTCGATGTGGTGAAGATCTTCGTCTACATGTTCTCGGGCCTGTGCGCGGCGATCGTCGGCCTCATCATCTCGTCCGAACTGATGGCCTCGCATCCGGCCACCGGAGAAAGCTTCGAGCTCAACGCGATCGCCGCGGCGGTCCTCGGAGGCACCTCGATGTCGGGGGGACGCGGCACGATCGGCGGCACGATCATCGGCGCCTTCGTCATCGGTATCCTGTCCGACGGATTGGTCATGATGGGCGTATCGTCCTTCTGGCAGATGGTCATCAAGGGGCTGGTCATTATTATCGCGGTTGTGGTGGATCAGGCGCAGCGCCGTCTGCAACAGCGCGTGACTCTCATGCAAATGGCAAAGGCAGGATAAGCAATGACGGAATTGAATGGCGCACTCATCGGCTGCGGCTTTTTCGCGGTCAACCAGATGCATGCGTGGCAGGACGTTGCCGGGGCTTCGATCATGGCGATCTGCGATCGCGACCCCGAGCGGCTGAAAATCGTCGGCGACCAGTTCGGCATCGACAGGCGCTATAGCGATGCAGCCCAGATGTTCGCCGATGGCGGCTTCGATTTCGTCGACATCGCCACCACCGTCCAGAGCCACCGCGCTTTGGTCGAGATGGCTGCCGCACACAATGTGCCGGCGATCTGCCAGAAGCCATTCGCAAAGACGCTCGACGACGCCAAGGCCATGGTCAAGGTTTGCGCCGATGCCGGGCTGCCCCTGATGGTACACGAAAACTTCCGTTGGCAGACGCCGATCCAGGCCGTGAAGAAGGTTCTGGAATCCGGCGCGATCGGCCAGCCTTTCTGGGGCCGCTTCTCGTTCCGTTCGGGCTACGACGTCTTTTCGGGTCAGCCCTATCTCGCGGAAGGCGAGCGCTTCATCATCGAAGATCTCGGCATCCATACGCTCGATATCGCCCGCTATATCCTGGGCGACGTGGCAGCGCTCAGCGCCCGCACGAAGCGGGTCAACCCCAAGATCAAGGGCGAGGACGTCGCCACCATCCTGCTCGACCACGAAGGCGGCGCGACCTCGATCGTCGATGTCAGCTATGCCTCCAAGCTCTCGACCGAGCCTTTCCCCGAGACGCTGATCGAACTCGACGGCACCGAAGGCAGCATCCGCCTGTCGCAGGGCTACAAGCTCGAAGTAACAGGCAAGAACGGCACCGAGATCTCTGACGTGTCGCCGACGCTGCTCTCCTGGGCATCGCGCCCCTGGCACAATATCCAGGAAAGCGTCTACGCCATCCAGCAGCACTGGGCCGAGCGCCTAGCCTCCGGCGGCGAAACCTCGACCTCGGGCGCCGACAACCTCAAGACCTTCGCGCTCGTCGAGGCAGCTTATGACAGCGCCGCCAGCGGCCAGACGGTCGATGTCAAGGCGATGCTGCGATGAGCACGCCTTCAGAGGGCTTCCGGATCTACGGAACGCATGCGGTTGAGCAGGAGCCTGTCCGTCTCACCGCGGGCAGGCTGACCGCTGATCTCAGCGACGGCAATCTGCGCACGATCGCCTATGACGGTGTGGAGGTACTGCGCGCCGTCTCCTATCTCGTGCGCGATCGTGATTGGGGCACCTACGCCCCCGAAATCGCCGACCTGACCATTGAGCAAGGGGACGATGCCTTTTCGGTCCGCTACACCGCCCTTTGCAAGGGAACGAATGCGACCGAGCTGTCGATCGGCGTGCGCATCTCGGCGCAAGCCGGCTCGCCTCTGGTTTTTGAGGCCGATGCGATCTCCGGCACAGGCTTTGAGACGAACCGCTGCGGTTTCTGCATTCTTCACCCGATCGTCGGCGTTGCCGGCGCGCCGGTCACCGTCGAGCATGCCGACGGACAGCGCGTCGAGACGCGGTTCCCTGACCAGATCGAGCCGTGGCAGCCGTTCATGAACATGAGCGCGATCACCCACACCGTCATGACCAACGTGACGGCGCGGTGCGGCATGGAAGGCGATGTCTTCGAGATGGAAGACCAGCGCAACTGGTCGGATGCCTCCTACAAGACCTATGTGCGCCCGCTCGCTTTGCCCTGGCCCTACCAGATACCGGCCGGTGAAACGGTCAAGCAGCGCATCGTCCTCGATATTGCCGACAAGCGCCAGAAGCCATTGGCTGCGACGACAAATGGCCATTCGTCGCTGACGACACTGACGCTCGGCGAGCGTCGCGGGCGCATGCCAGCAATCGGCATGATCGTAACGCCGGAAGAAGCGGGCGCCGTAGTCACGGCGAGCGCCGTGCTTGGCGAGATCAAGCCACAGGAACTGCTCTTTCATTTCGACCCTGCGGCCGGACATGGTGCGGAAGCCTTCAAGCGCTTCGCCGAGGTGGCCGGGCTTCATCCCGGCACATCAACGCTCGAGATCGCGCTGCCGTGGAAGCAGCTGCTCCTTGAAGAAACGACGCTGATCGCAACTCAGATGCGCGATGCCGGCTTCAAGCCGGACGCGATCATCATCTCGCCATCGGTCGATCGCCAATCCACTCCGCCGGGCAGCAAGTGGCCGGAATGCCCGCCGCTCGAAGATGTCTACGACGCCGCGCATGCGGCATTCCCGGATATCCGCATCGGCGGCGGCATGCTCAGCTATTTCACCGAGCTCAACCGCAAGCGTGTGCCTTCCGCTCCGCTTTCCTTCATCAGCCATTGCACTAACCCGATCGTCCATGCCGCCGATGACCTCAGCGTCATGCAGACATTGGAGGCCCTGCCCTTCATCACGCGATCGGTCCGCGCAATCTATGGCGACAAGCCTTATCGCATCGGCCCATCGACAATTCCCATGCGGCAGAATCCTTACGGAAGCCGAACGATGGACAACCCGAAGGGCGGCCGGATACCGATGGCCAACACCGATCCGCGTCACAACGCTCTTTTCGCGCAAGCCTTTGCGATGGCCTATGTGGCAAAGGTGCTGGACGCCGAGCTGGAATGCCTGACTCTCTCGGCTGTGACCGGAAGTTTCGGCCTCCTTGCCGGACAGGATGAGCCCTTCACCGCCGATGGACGCCGCCCGCTCTTCAACGCGGTCAAGACGCTCGCCGGTCTCGCCGGCACCGAGTGGAGGGAGTGCCTGTCTTCCAACCCCTCGCGCGTTCTGGCGTTCGCGACGAAGGCGGCGACGTGCGCAACACTCTGGATCGTCAACATCACCGGCCGAGACCAGGAGGTTGATCTCGGATCGCTCCGGCTCTCCGACGCGTTGATGGGCGGCGTGCTCACTCTTTCCCCATATCAGACGACCTCCGTCGCGCTTTCGGATTGATCTTGCGTCTGGAAGGCGTAGCTATAGCCTTCCAGACGCGTCAATCGGGAGGACCAGCGTGAAGACCAAAAAGCTTATCAATGACGGCGGCGCGGCGGTCGATGAAATGCTCGAGGGCATCCTCGCGGCGCATCCTGACCATCTCTACGCCATCGACGGATCGCCGCGATCGATCGTTGCGAAGCGCGGCCCGCGCGATGGCAAGGTGGGGCTGGTGATTGGCGGCGGTTCCGGCCATGAACCGAGCTTCCTCGGTTTCGTTGGCAAGGGGCTGGCGGATGCTGCGGCTGTCGGCAACGTTTTTGCCTCGCCTCCGCCCGATCCGATCATCGAATGCGCAAAGGCGGTTGATCACGGCGCAGGCGTTCTCTTCATGTACGGAAACTACGCGGGCGACGTGATGAACTTCGACATGGCGGCGGAAATGCTTGCCATGGACGATATCGACGTACGCACCGTGGTGACTACCGACGACGTCGCCTCCGCACCGCGCGACCAGCGAGAAAAGCGCCGTGGCGTCGCGGGCAACGTCTTCGTCTTCAAGGCGGCCGGTGCTGCCTGTGATCTGATGTACTCGTTTGACGAGGTCGAGCGTGTCGCGCGCAAGGCCAACGACCACACCTTCACCATGGGTGTCGCCCTATCCCCCTGCTCGCTGCCGCAGACGTTGCGGCCCAACTTCGAGATCGGCGGCGATGAGATGGAGGTCGGCATGGGCATCCATGGTGAGCCCGGCGTCTCGCGCGAAACGCTGAGGCCGGCCGACGCTGTCACCGACGAACTGCTCGATGCGATATTGAAGGATGCAACTATCGCGCCGGGAACCCGCTTGGCCGTCCTGATCAACTCGCTCGGCTCCACGCCGCTGATGGAACTCTACATCATAATGCGCCGGGTGAAGGCGCGGCTGGACGAGGCTGGTCTTGTCATTCACACCTCGCTCGTCGGCAACTATTGCACCTCTCTCGAAATGGCTGGTGCATCAATCACGCTCATGGCGCTCGATGACGAATTGCAGGCTCTGATCGATCATCCATGCGATTGCGCAATGTTTCGCAGTGGGAAGGCGATCTGATGGGTGAGATGACGACGAAGGACCTTCAGCGCCTCTTCCAGGATATCGCCGACGTGATGACCGCAGAGCGGGACAATCTGTGCCAGCTGGACGGCGTCATTGGCGACGCTGATCACGGGATCGCGATGGAGCTCGGTTTTACCGCTGCAGCCAAAGCCACCGACGCACTTGACCCTGCCGAAACAGATCCGACGACGCTGTTCAACACGGCTGCCAAGGCGTTCCTGAATGCTGTCGGTGCCTCCTCCGGCCCGCTTTACGCAACCGCCTTCATGCGGGCTGGCACAGCAGTGAAAGGCAAGGCGACACTTGGCGACGATGATCTGCTCGATGTCTTTGCCGCCCTTGCCAGGGGCATCCAAGACCGCGGCAAGGCCGAGATCGGCGAAAAAACGATGGTGGATGCCTGGGCACCGGCCGCAGCGGCCTGCGAGGAGGCCAGGGCACGCGGAGACGGTTTGCGACAATGCTTTTCACAGGCACTGGAAGCGGCCGAACAGGGACGCGATGCGACCAAGGATATGGTTGCCAGCAAGGGGCGCTCCGCGCGGCTCGGCGAGCGATCTCTCGGCCATATAGACCCCGGAGCGGCGTCCGCCACCATGGTCATATCGAGCATCCGAAACGCCCTGACGTCGGAATAGGCCTCCTCCAAACTGCCGATTCGGCACTCAGGATACAGGCGACGCTTCGTTGGTGATGCGTCCGTGTTGCCGCAACACGAGCGCCACTGCGCCCATGACCGTGTCGTCGTTGCCCCGGAACGTGCCGACGACGAAGCGAGGCTTGCGCTTTTGCGGCGAGTGCGCGGGCGGCGCGACGGAGTGGCGGGCGAAACTTCGCTCCAGTCCACCGATAAAACTCTCGCCAACCTCGGCCAGCTTGCCTGCGATGATGAACAAGGGGGGATTGAGGATGGTGAAGGCAATCCCCATTCCCCAGCCCGCCATCTCGGCCGCGTCATCGACAAGTCGCGCATATCCTGGATCGCCATTGCGCGCGCGTTCGACAAACTGTTCGATGCTGACGGGCTCACGCAAGGATTGCTCGGCATATCTCAGCAGCTGGAAGCCGCCAGCGAAGGTCTCGAGACAGCCGCGATTGCCGCAGCGACACAGCGGTCCGCGCGGATCGAGCGACATGTGGCCGAACTCGGCGGCATATCCATGGGCGCCGCGCTGCACCGTGCCGTCGATGACGATGGCGCCACCGATGCCGAGGTCGAACTTGAAGAGGACGAAGTTGGTTTCCCCAACCGCCGCTCCCCAGGTCATTTCCGCTAGAGCGCCGCAATGGCTCTCGTTTTCGACATGGATTGGGCAACCGAGCTGCTCGAAAAACACATCGGCGATATTGGTGCCGCACCATGTCGGCAAGATGGAGCCGTTGAGGATTTCACCGTCATATGAAACCGGCGCGGAAATCGCCAACCCCACGCCCAGCAGTTCGGACATTTCCACACCAAGGAGAGCACATTGCTCCTCAAGGCTCGCCCGCACACATCGCGCGGCGTCCTCAGGCGTATAGTCCGTGTCCATCGCGAACCAGATATCCGACAGTACGGTGTGGGCGAGGTCGCAGATCGCGATGCGGATTTCGCCAAGCCCAAGGAGCACGCCAGCGCACCGTCCCGCCGCCGGATTCAGAGACAAAAGCTGTGATGGCCGCCCAAAACCGTTGCTCTTCGTATCGACGTCGAGAACGACGCCGCTATCTTTCAGCTCGGTGAGTAGCGTGGACACGGTCGACCGCGCCAACCCTGTCGACTTCACCAGTTGTGTCGCGGTCGCGGATCCGATCGCCGCAATCGCGCGTACGATGCGCCCCGCCGGCGCGGTTTGATCCTCGAAAAGTTCCCTTATGCCAACCATTCACAGCTCCTCTCCATGAAATAGCGCTGACTCGCCGCTCGGCCGCAAGATATTTCTGAACAGAAATTAATAGCGCCTATCCCACGCGTAAAATCTCCTGTTTCGAAAATTAAAGCCCGAGCTTTAGCATATATGCAACCTACTTTGTTCATATACGAAATAAGTCTTGACTTCAGTCGAAATTTTCGAGAGTGTAAACATTAGCGGAGAGGACCGCACAAGGGAGGGTTTAATGACGATCAAGACTACACTCATGGCCACGCTATCCGTGCTCGCGATCACCGCGACGAGCCTGAAAGCGGAAGACCTGACGCTCTGGACGCTGAACTTCGACAACAACGCTGCCAACGTCGCGCTCAAGAAGGTCGCAACCGACTTCGAAGCTGCAAATCCCGGCACCAAGGTTGAAATCGTTCAGCGCGCCATCGATGAGCACAAGACCGCGCTGCGTGTCGCGGCCGGCTCGAACAAGGGCCCCGACATCTACTTCAGCTGGGCAGGCCTTGGCCTGGGCGGCGAATATGTGAAGGCCGGCCTTTCAGCACCGCTCGACAAATATTACACCGAATACAAGTGGACCGATGAGCTGCTTCCGGCTGCAGCCGCATTCGCCGACCTCTATCCCGGTGGCAAGCATGGCGTTCCCTTCACCTTCAAGGGCGAAGCCGTCTATTACAACAAGAAGCTGTTCCAGCAGGCCGGAATCACCGAAGAGCCGAAGACCTATGAAGAGTTTCTGGCCGACGCGGAAAAGCTGAAGGCATCAGGCATTCCCGCCTTCACCTTCGGCGGATCGGTCAACTGGCACGTCATGCGCCTGATGGACGTCATCTTGGAAACGAAGTGCGGCGCCGAAAGGCACGACGCGCTGAAGGCCATGAAGGCTGATTGGTCTACCGAGCCTTGCGCCACCGACGCCTTCACCGAGTTCGCCAAGTGGACGAAGGATTATACGCTGCAGCCTTTCATGGGCATCGACAACAAGCAGTCCTACAGTCTGTTCACGGCAGGGCGCGCGGCGATGATGCTGGAAGGCGACTGGCTGGTCAGCCAGCTGGAAACCAGCGGCGCCAATCTGGACGACTACGGCATGTTCCCGTTCCCGACCAACACGCAGCGCCTCTACGGATTTGCCGAGTATAACTACATCAGCACCAAGAGCCCGCATCCGGATCTCGCCGCGAAGTTCCTCGACTACTTCCTGTCGACCAAGGTGCAGCAGGATCTCGTCGGCCAGATCAGCTCGACATCGGTCAACAAGAACGTCCAGTACGCGAACCAGAAGCCGCTGGAAGCCGAATGGCTTGATGTCTTCAAGACCTACGGCAAGGTCTACATGAACGGCGACCAGGCCTTCCCGCTTGACGTCACGACCGAGTATTTCCGCGTGATCAACGACGTCGCAGCCGGCAACACCGAACCGGCCGATGCAGCGAAGCAGCTGCAGACGTTCATCGCCGGTCGCACCTAAGTCCTCCCAGGACATCGGTCGGTCCCGCACCTTGCTGGGACCGACCACCGCTCAATCCAATGCCACTCGCCAGACACACGTCGCGCGGAGCAGATACCCATGTCATTGAAAAATCGAACACACGACCCGCGCTTCCAGGCGCTCCTGTTGCTCGCGCCTGCCATGGCGATCTACGCGGTCTTCGCGCTTTACCCGATGTTAAACGTCGTGCTCCTCAGCTTCCAGAAGTGGAACGGACTAGATCCGCAACGCCCCTTCGTCGGCCTGGCGAACTACCAGTACATCTTCACGCGCGATCCGGTGTTCTGGGTCGCCTTCAAGAACACGGTCATCTGGACCATCATGTCGGTGGCCTTCCCGCCGATGGTCGGCCTGTTGCTGGCGCTGACGCTCAATCAGAAGATCTTCGGCCGCAACACGTTTCGCGCCATCTTCTATCTCCCCGTCATCATCGCGCCGATCGCGGTCGCGACGATGTGGAAGTGGATGTACGACCCCTTCTTCGGCCTGTTCAGCCAGCTCATGACCAATATGGGCCTGCAGATGTGGATCAAGGACTGGCTAGGCGACCGCAACATCGCGCTCTACTCGGTCTTCGTCGCCTATCTCTGGCAGTCCGTCGGCTTCTCGATGGTGCTGTTCCTCGCCGGCCTTCAGAACGTGTCGCAGACGCTGGTCGAAGCCGCCCGCATCGATGGCGCCGGTCGCTGGGCAATCTTCAAGCATGTGACCTTTCCGGCCCTGCGCACCACGATGACCATCGTGCTCGTTCTCTCGATCATCTCGTCGCTGAAGGCATTCGATATCGTCTACGGCCTCACCGGCGGCGGACCGGCGCAATCCACGCAGATGCTGGCGCTCTGGGCCTTCACGCAGGCGATGCAGATTTTCGATTTCGGCAGGGGTGCTGCCATCTCCGTCGTGCTGCTCATGATCACCATCGCGATCGTGGTGCCCTATCTGCGCTGGACGCAAAAGCATGAGGACACCGAATAATGACGATGACATCATCAGGACCGATCTCTGTGTCTGAAACCATCACCACCACGAACAAGCCCGGCCGTGACCCCGTCCTGATCGGCCTGTGGATCGCGCTGATCATCGTAGCCCTCGTCTGGTTCGCGCCCTTCGTTTTCATCGTCTTCACATCGCTGAAGACGAAGGCAGCGGTGACAAGCACCGGCGCGTTCATGCCGCCGGTCGAATTCGCCTTCGAGAACTATGCCAGTGCATGGAGCCGCGGCAACTTCGCCGAGTCGTTCATGAACAGCGTGATCATCACCGTCTTCAAGGTGCCGCTTGGCCTCGCCATGTCGGCGATGGCGGCCTACGCACTGGCGAAGATCAAGATGAAAGTAAGCAAGCTCCTGCTGCTTATCGTCGTCTTCGGAACTATGATCCCGTTCCAGGTGATGCTGGCGCCGCTCTTCACGCTGGTCAATTCCTTCGGCCTGATCGACACCTATCCCGGCGTCATCCTGCCCTACATCGCCTTCGGCGTTCCCTACCAGGTCTTCATCCTGCATGGCTTCTTCAAGGGCCTGCCGAAGGAGCTGTCCGAGGCCGCGCTGATTGATGGCGCCACTCACTTCACCATCTTCCGGCGCATCTTCCTGCCGGTCTGCCTGCCGGTTCTGGCTGCGCTCCTCATCCTCGACTTCGTCTCCACCTGGAACGAATTCGCGATGGCGCTGGTGCTTCTTCAGGACCAACACATGTGGACGCTGCCGCTCGGCCTGATGTCCTTCCAGGGCCAGTTCTCCAGCGATTACGGCCAGTTGAACGCCGCGATCGTGATGACGGTCCTGCCCGCAACGCTCGTCTATCTCATTTTCCAACGGTACTTCGTCTCAGGCCTCACCTCTGGTGCGGTCAAAGGCTGAGCGACCGAAATTCAAAGTCTTTCGAGGAGATCTTTCATGTCCACAGCAACAGTCGAAAAATGGGGTGTGTTCGAAGCGGCCTTCAACGGCCCGTCCGGCGGCAATCCCTATCTCGACGTGAGCCTCGACGCCGTCTTCACCCATAAGAGCCGCGAAGTCCGCGTGCCGGGTTTCTATGACGGCGATGGCGTCTATCGCGTGCGCTTCATGCCCGATGTCGAAGGCGAGTGGTCGTTCCAGACGCGCTCGCAGACCGCCGAGCTCAACGGCAAGACCGGCGCATTCGTCGCAACCGCACCGTCTGCCGGCAACCATGGCCCAGTTCGCGTGCGTAACAAGTTCCATTTCGCCTATGCTGACGGCAAGCCGTTCCTCTCTTTCGGCACGACCTGCTACGCCTGGACGCATCAGCCGCTTGAGATGCAGGCGCAGACGCTTGAGACGCTGAAGACCGCAGGCTTCAACAAGATCCGCATGGGCGTATTTCCCAAGGACTACCCCTATAACACCAACGAACCGCTCTATCCCTCTTTTGAAAGTGGCGCCGACGGCAAGGAAGATTTCGATCGTCCGAACCCGGTCATGTTCCGCCATTTCGAACAGCAGGTCGCGGCTCTCTGCGAACTCGGCATCGAAGCCGACATCATCATGTTCCACCCCTACGATCGCTGGGGCTACGCCGACATGTCGGCCGAACAGGATTTTCGCTATGTCGCCTATCTCGCGGCACGCCTTGCCGCCTACCGTAACGTCTGGTGGGCGCTCGCCAACGAGTACGACTTCCTGCTCGACACCAAGCCGGTGGAGCAGTGGGACCGCTATTTCCACATCCTGGAAGAGAACGATCCCTACCAGCACCTGAAGTCGATCCACAACGGCGAGGTGTCGATGAACTTCGATCACCGCAAGCCATGGGTCACGCATACCTGCATTCAGAACCCCGACGTCAAGCTGACGCAGACCTGGCGCGACGCCTATGGCAAGCCCGTCGTCAATGACGAGCCGGAATATGAAGGCAACATCGTGCAGTGCTGGGGCAACCTGACGGCGCAGGAACTGGTGCACCGCTTCTGGATCACCGTGACGCGCGGCGGCTATGCCGGACATGGCGAGACCTATTCGCACCCTGATGATCTGATCTGGTGGGCCAAGGGCGGCGAGCTGCGCGGCGAAGCCTGGAAGCGCATAAGCTTCTTCCGTAACCTCTTGGAGCAGGACGTGACACACGGCCTTGATCCCATGGGCGCTGTCGGCGAATGGCCGTGGACCCGCGTTTCCGGCGTGCGCGATGGCAGCACCGACCTGCGCTACATCTATCTCGGCGAGCATCAGCCCGTCGTCTGGTCCTCGGGCTTCCCGAAAGATGGCGACAACTATGAGGTCGACATCATCGACACGTGGAACATGACGATCACGCCCGCCAAGAAGGTGGAAGCGCCGATTCCGCACCCGACACGCCACGGCGCGATCGTGCGCGGCGGCAAGGCGGACGCCGCCTTCGGTGTCGAGCTGCCGGGCAAGCCATATCTGGCACTTCGCGTGCGCAGCGAGCGTTGAGCAGGTCTCACAGGGAGGAATTCTATGTCCGGATTGGCCATTAGAAATGTCAAGAAATCATACGGTGCCGTCGACATCATTCACGGCGTGGACGTCGACATCGCCGATGGCGAGTTCGTCATTCTCGTTGGCCCGTCCGGATGCGGAAAATCGACCCTGCTCAGAATGATCGCTGGGCTGGAGGAGATCACCGGAGGCGAGATTTCGATCGGCGGCCGCGTCGTCAACAATCTGCAGCCCAAGGATCGCGACATCGCGATGGTATTCCAGAACTACGCGCTCTATCCACAGATGACGGTGGCCCAGAACATGGGCTTCGCGCTGGAACTGGCCGGCGCAAAGAAGGCGGAGATCGACAAAAAGGTCGGCGAGGCTGCCGGCATCCTCGGCCTCCAGCCGCTGCTTAGCCGCAAGCCGGCGCAGCTCTCCGGCGGCCAGCGCCAGCGCGTCGCCATGGGCCGCGCCATCGTGCGCGATCCCAAGGTGTTCCTCTTCGACGAGCCGCTCTCCAACCTCGACGCCAAGCTGCGCGTCAAAATGCGCGCGGAAATCAAGGCCCTGCACCAGCGCCTGAAGACCACGATCGTCTACGTGACGCACGACCAGATCGAAGCCATGACCATGGCCGACAAGATCGTCGTGTTGCAGGGCGGTAAGGTCGAGCAGATCGGCACGCCGCTGGAACTCTACGATCGGCCGCAGAATGTTTTCGTCGCGGGCTTCATGGGTTCGCCGGCGATGAACTTTCTCGAAGGCAAGTTGACGGGCGGCGACACACCGCGGCTGACACTGGCATCCGGCCAACAGGTCGAGCTCTCGCAGGGTGCCGCGAACACCGATGGCCGCGAAGTCATCGTCGGCATTCGCCCTGAGGACCTCGCCTTCGCGCAAGACGACGGCGTTCCGGCCACCGTCAGCGTGGTGGAACCGACAGGATCTGAAACCCATGTCGCGCTTGAGGTCGAAGGCAAGGAGGTCACCTGGGTCATGCGCGAGCGCGCCGACCTGACACCGGGCCAGGTCATCAAGCTCTCGCTGAAATCGCCGAACGTGCATTTCTTCGACAAGGCTACGCAGCGCCGCATCTAGACTGCGACAAAACGAACAAGACTTGCATTCGTCGTTTCAAGGCGTTGGATGCAAGGCTTTGGCAGCAGTATTGCTTTCAAGGCAGGTATTGTCCCCATCGCGTGGCTGGTAACCTTACCAGCTAACCAAGCAACGTACTTTCAGTTGCATGGCAACATGAAGCAATGCCATCAAACGGACAGCGGTCCCAAACACCGTGGTCCGTGGGGTTACGGATCGGTAAACCCGTCCTCGCGGGGCGAGGACGGGTTCTAGACTTTCTATTATGCGATGAAATAGCTTTCAACGCCCGAAACCGAGCGTTGGCAGACAGTCGCTCAAGACGCCGTCTTGACCTGTGTTTCAGCTTGTTCGGCACGCATGCCGGCGCAAAACGCGGCCGTTCTGTTTGCGGCAAAGGCATGCGCGCGCTTTTTGGCCGCCGTTTCGAGCAATTCGGCGAAAACGCCGAGGCTGATCCGATCGGCCCGCAGCATCTGGCGGATCATCGGATCCCTCAACACTTCCGACATGGTCATGTCCTGCATGGCACACTCCTTTGTTGCAAGGAGGGATACTACGCGCATGTAACACCCAAATGTCGCCAGCGTGGCAGGATCAAGGCAAATGACACGTTGCAGTTGCTGGATGTCGCTGCGCCGATTTCATTTCCGCCCAGCTTCGCGGTTGAAAAGCTGAAAGCGATTGATAGTTCTGGCGCATGAGCAACGCGCGTACCGATTCAAACGATGCAGGCGGCACCGTCAAGACACTCCGAAAGCAACTGAACTGGCTGCAACGCGGAAGGGATATCCGTTCGCTTCAGCTGCAGGGTTTGCTTGCCTTCGTCGATCTCGCCATCTTGGCCTTCTTCCTGTTCGGGCCCTATCTGAGGACCGGGCCGTCCTATCTCATCATCGACTATATGATCGCCGTGTGGGTGACGATCGAACTGATCGCCCAGGCGATCGTTGCCGGAAGCCTGAAGGCTTTCGTGAAACGACCGATGAGCTGGATCGATCTTTTCATCCTGGCGACGCTGCTGCTTCCGGACTTGCTGTTCAACTTCACCTTCCTGCGGGCCATGCGGATCTGGGCGATCGGCAACAGCCCATTCCTGAAAGAGGGATTGCGGCGCCTTGGCTGTGCGCATCTGCTGGATGTCGTACGCGCCTGCGTCAACCTCGTGGTCTTCCTCTTCATCGTCACCGGCTTCGTCTACACCACATTCTTCTACCGCCAAGGCGGATGGGAGGGCTTCGTGGATGCCTTGTATTTCACCGTGGCGACGGTCACGACGACGGGCTTCGGCGACATCACCTTGCCCGGCGCCATGGGAAAGCTGACATCGATCGTGACGATGATCGTCGGCATCTCGCTCTTCGTCCGCCTCGCGCAGGCGGTCGTGCGTCCCTACAAGGTGAACTTCCCCTGCCCGCAATGCGGCCTGCAGCGCCATGATGCCGACGCCGTGCATTGCAAGGCCTGCGGACATCTGCTGAACATTCCCGACGAAGGCCAGTGACGGCGGCGCGATCAGCCACGACCGTTATATGTATAGATATGATCGCGGAAAGATGCTTTCCTCGGCGCAACATCGGAGGGATCACATGTCCGGACATCCATTCAATCTGAAGGGGCGGGTCGCCGTCGTCACCGGCGCCAGCCGCGGCCTTGGCCAGGCGATCGCCCTTGCGCTGGCGGATGCGGGCGCCGACCTCTGCATCACGGCGAGAGTGCTGACGTCGCTGCAGGACACGAAGACCAAGGTAGAAGGCCGGGGTGTGCGCTGCATCGCTATCGCACAAGATGTCGGCGATCTCACCTCGATCGACGCAGCGCTGGAACAGGCATGCGCGCTTACCGGCAGGATCGACATCCTCGTCAACAATGCCGGCATCGAGCAGGTCGCGCCTTCGCTCGATGTGGACGAAGCGCTGTGGGACCGGATTGTCGGAACCAATCTCAAGGGCGCATTCTTCTGGTCGCAGGCGGCGGCGAAGCGCATGTCCAAGCAGGAGACCAGCGGCAGCATCATCAATCTCTGCTCCCTGACCTCCTTTGTCGGCATTCCGACCGCCGTTCCCTACGGCTCATCCAAATCCGGTCTGCTAGGGATGACGCGTGCGCTCGCCGCCGAATGGGCCGAGGCCGGTATTCGCGTGAACGCGATCGCGCCCGGCTATTTCAGGACAGCGATGACCGACGGCTTCTATGAGGACGAGGACTGGCAGGCGCGCATGCTGACAAGGATCCCGCAGCGCCGCTTTGGCGAGGCGGCTGATCTCGGGGGCGCCGTCGTGTTTCTCGCCAGCGACGCGGCGGGCTATATCACCGGCCATTGCCTCCCCGTCGACGGCGGTTTCCTCGCCTCCATCTGACACATGACCGCCAGCAAGGTGCGGCGCACAATTCTCCGCGCAAAGTGCGTTGACATGGCATGTATATACATGTTTCACTCGGTCAAAATAAAATAATGCGGAACATCAATCCTCGACCTGAGCCACTGGTTTGAGTAGACAGCCGATCGAACGAACATCGGCGGCGAAGCTGTGCCCATTGCTGGGTTTTCGCCGGCGCTTGCCCAAGACGCCAACAAGGTTACGTGCACAATGACTGAAGTCTCCTTTTACGAATATTCGAAGCTTTCTTCAGACGAGAAATCGGCTCTGCTTCGCCGGTCGGAGACCGACATCTCCGGCTTCATCGAGAAGGTGGGCCCGATCCTCGAGGCGGTTCGCACGGAAGGCGACCGGGCTGTTGCACGCTTCGGCCGCGAGCTTGACAAGGCGGACGTAACGGAAAGCTCGATCCAGGTGACCGAGGCCGAGTTCGACGCCGCCTCCAAGCTCGTCGAGGACGACGTCATCGAGGCGATCAAGTTCGGCATATCTAACATCCGCACCTTCCACGATGAGCAGAAGCCCGAGGCCATGTGGCTGAAGGAAATTCGCCCGGGCGCCTTCGCCGGCGACCGCTTCACGCCGATCCAGTCCGTCGCGCTCTACGTGCCGCGCGGAAAGGGCTCCTTCCCCTCGGTCACGATGATGACCTCGGTTCCGGCCGTGGTTGCCGGCGTGCCGAACCTTGCGATCGTCACCCCGCCCGCGCCGGATGGAAGCGTCGATGCCGCAACACTGGTCGCGGCCCGTCTCGCTGGTGTCAACACCGTCTACAAGGTCGGCGGCGCCCAGGCCGTCGCCGCCGTCGCCTACGGCACGGAAACGATCAAACCGGCGCTGAAGATCGTCGGGCCGGGCAGCCCGTGGGTCGTCGCCGCGAAGCGTCTCCTGTCAGGCGTGATCGACACAGGCCTGCCGGCAGGCCCATCCGAGGCGATGATCTTCGCCGATGACACCGTGCATGGCGGGCTCGCAGCACTCGACCTCTTGATCGAAGCCGAGCACGGCCCGGATTCGTCCGCCTATCTCGTCACCCACAGCCGTCGTGTTGCGGAAGAAGCCATCGCGGCCCTTCCGGAGCATTGGGGCCGGATGACGGAACAGCGCGTCGGCTTCTCCAAGACCGTGCTCACAGGAAAATGCGGCGGCGTCGTGCTGACCTCCTCGATCGAGGAGAGCTATGCCTTCGTCAACGCCTACGCGCCTGAGCACCTCGAAATTCTCTCCACCGACGCCTTCGCGCATCTCGGCCACATCACCGAGGCCGCCGAGATTCTACTCGGACCGCACACGCCCGTCAGCATCGGAAATTTCTGTCTGGGTCCGAACGCAGTGCTCCCAACCAGCCGGTGGGCGCGCACCTATGGCCCGCTGTCGGTCACTGACTTCGTCAAGCGCAGCTCGATAGGCTACGTCACAGCACCTGCTTATCCCGAATTCGCAGCGCATGCTCACAAGCTTGCGCTGTACGAAGGCTTCTCCTCGCACGCCAATGCCGTCTCCGACGTGCGCGACGCTTACCTGAAGACGAAAGGCTGAGCCCTTGAAAGCTGTGCGCCTCCACGATGCTGGGGATTTGCGGGTCGAAGCGATCGACCCGCCATCGGCCCCACCCAGTGGCTTCGTCAATGTGGAGATTCGCGCCGCTGGCATATGCGGCTCCGACCTGCACAACTTCCGCACCGGCCAGTGGATCAGCAGGCGCCCCTCGACGGCAGGTCACGAGTTCTGCGGCCGGGTGACGGATGTCGGCGAGGGAGTCGAGGATATCATGGTCGGCGACTACGTGGCGGCCGACTCGCGCGTCTACTGCGGCACCTGCCCCGCCTGCACGTCGGGCCGCAGCAATATATGCGAGGCGCTGGGCTTCGTCGGAGAGGCATGCGACGGCGGTTTTGCCGAGCATGTTCAGCTGCCGGCAAAGCTGCTCTTCAAGCATGAGCCAACGTTGGCACCGAAGGTCGCGGCGATGGCGGAGCCGCTCGCGGTTGCGCTGCATGCTGTCAAACGCCTCAACGCAGCACAGAATGAAGCGGTTCTCGTTATCGGCTGTGGCACGATCGGCGGCTTGAGCGGGCTGCTGTTGTCGAAGCTCCATAAGGGCAAGCTTCTGTTCGCCGACACCAATGCCGAGCGCGCGGCGCTGGTCGCGCGCATCTGCAGCGGGACGGCGGTCGCGCTGGACAAGGCTGCGATCGACACCGCGCTGATTGGCGAACGGCTGCGCTATGCCATCGATGCGACAGGCAACGTTGATGCGATTGCCGCCGGCCTCGATCTGCTTGCCGGCGGCGGCGGCTTGGCGCTTGTCGGCATCAGCCATGGTAAACTGGATCTCGATCCGAATATCCTGGTCGAACGGGAAATATCGTTGGTCGGCTGTCATGCTTTCGCATCCGAGCTGCCGGAAGCAATCGCCCTGCTGGCCGAGTTGGAGCCAGCGCTCATCGAATTCAGCGAGGTCTTGGCGTCGCTCGACGATGTCCCGAATGCTTATCAGCGGCTGCTCAAAAGCCAGAGCCAGAAATTGAAGACCATCGTCGAGATTGCGGATTGAGGTTCGCCACGCGATAGCCGTTCACGAGAACGAACTGGAGAGTTTGTCATTGAGTGCACTTTCGGATTCGGCATCGCCGCTCTACGAGAAGGTCAAGGACTTCGTGCTCGCGAACATCGGCAGCGGCAAGTGGGCGCAGAATGCCCGGCTTCCCTCCGAAAACGATCTCGTGAATTCGCTGGGCGTCTCCCGAATGACCGTTCACCGTGCGCTGCGCGAACTCACCTCGGAAGGCCATCTTCGCAGGGTCCAGGGCGTCGGCACCTTCGTCGCGCCGCCCAAGGCGCAGTCGACGCTGATCGAAGTCAGCAACATCATCAACGAGATCCTTGATCGCGGCGGAAAGCATCGCGCCGGCGTCATCCTGCTCGAGCGCGTCGAACATCCCGCGCCCGCCATTGTCCGCGCATTCGAATTCGATCGCGTCAAACCCGTCGATCACTCACTCGTCGTGCATTTCGAAAATGACATTCCGGTGCAGCTGGAGGAGCGGTATGTGAACCCCGCTCTCGTCCCGCATTATCTCGATCAGGACTTCACCTCGATCGCGACGCTGGAATATCTGCAGCGCTGCACGCCGCTGACCGAGGTCGAACACTTGATCAGCGCGGTGCCTGCCGGCGCGGAGCAGGCGCGTCTGCTGCACATGCCCGAGCGCGACAGCTGCCTCGTCCTGCACCGCAAGACCTGGACCGGCGCCACGGTCGCGACCGTCAACACCTTCACTCATGTCGGCAGCCGCTACTCCCTCGGCAGCCGGTATCGCCCGACCCACAAGCCTGCCTGACAACACGCATCAACACCCTATTTATTCGAGAAGCGCATTCCATGAGCCAGACCAACAGCCGAACCGCCATTATCCGCGATCACGCCAAGAAGCGCGATGGCGTGGCCGAGACACTTCTCGCCGAGTTGCTTTTCGATCTGTTCGAGCTCGATGCACAGAATCTCGCGATCAATTTCGATCAGTACAGCCTGAACTCGTTGAACGGCTTCTTCGAAAGCGGCGAGGAGAAATACTTCTTCAAATTCCACCAGGAGGAAGGCGAGGAGAAGATGGGCGGCGAGTACTACCGCGCCGATATCCTGACGCGCGCGGGCCTTCCCGTCGATCAGCCGGTGATGATGTCGACCCTGCCGGGTGAACAGATCCTCGTATACAAACGTCGCTTCGACCCGCGCTTCTCCGACGTGCTGCGCGCGATCGATCTTGAGCCGGATGCGGCCGCAGCCGTGGAGGCGGTGGACGCAGAGCGCGAGCTCAGCGAGGCCGTGCTGAAGGTCTATCTGGAGACGCTGCACCCGGTGACGCCGGCGCAGGTGGCCGAGGAGCCCGTGCACCGGCTGTTTTCCGCCCGCCTCGTCAGCGAACCTGGCGCGGCTTTCCCGGGCGGGCGCTACGAGAGCTTTTACATCGGCAAGCACTTCGCCTTCCCTGGCGTTTCGCTCGATTGGAGCGAATTCGCAGCGGCGCGCTTCGTCATCAACGGGATTGCCTATGAAAAGACGGTCGGCGAACTGTTTGACGATGCGCACAGCCGCCTTGCGCCACTTCGCCTCGCCGATGCCGGCGGCGTCACCGCCCATGGCGACGCTCACAACGCAAACGTCTGGTACCGCAAGAGCGAGGATGGTGCGTCGCTCGCCTTCTTCGACCCCGCTTTCGCCGGCGAGCATATTCCGACGCTCCTTGCCGAGGTCAAAACCACCTTCCATAACATCTTCGCACACCCGCTCTGGCTCTACGAGCCTGCCCTTGCCGAGCAGAAATTCGAAGCCCGGGCGCGCTACGAAAATGGCACGCTGCATGCCAATTTCGATTGGCAGCCGAGCCCGGTCCGTCAGGCCCTTCTCGACGTCAAGTCAACGGCGCTGTGGAAGCCGCTGCTTGCGGAACTGAAGAGCCGCGCACTGCTTCCAGCGGATTGGAGGACGGTGATCCGGCTCGGGCTGTTCCTCTGCCCGACGCTGGTGATGAACCTTCGCGCCGGCGCGGCCACGCATAATCCGACGTCCTCACTGATCGGCTTTTCAACGGCGGTCATGGTGGGCAGTGAGCCGACAGCGGGCGCCGATATCGTGACCCGCTTCCTCGACGCGATCGATCCGGAGCATGCGTAAGATGAGCGTTTTGCACCATCACGAATTCGCCAAAACGCGACATCGGCGATTGCCGAAATCGACAGGCGCATTCATAGAGGGGTAGAGGTTTTCTAACTTTGCGCGGCGCCAATTGGCGGTATCGCGCAGATTCAGATTTACAAGTTCGGGCAAAGAAATGACTATACATAATGCTGCTCAGCCGATCGCCCAAAATATAGGCTGAACATACAAAACGCACGAATGACGTCTCGGCTTCGAACCTAGCGAACACATCATCGTAGAAAAGAGGGGTTACCATGACATACGCATCGATCAAGTCTCACATGTCGCGCCTGGCCATCGTCGCCGGCGTTATCGGCGCTCTCACGCAGGCCGTCCCGGCTTCGGCAGCCGACATTCCCGCCAAGCCGGAAGCCGGCACCTTCAAGCTCGGCATCGAGCCCTGGCTCGGCTACGGCCAGTGGCACGTCGCCGCCAGCAAGGATCTCTTCAAGAAGTCCGGTCTGGAAGAAGTTGAACTGGTCAATTTCACGGAAGACAAGGACCTGAACGCAGCGCTCGCCAGCGGCCAGCTGGACGCAGCTAATATCGCGACCCACACCGCGATGGGCATGGTCGCCGCCGGCCTGCCGGTGAAAATCGTCTCGCTCCTCGACTTCAGCCTCACGGCCGACGCCATCCTCGCAGGCAGCGACATCAACAGCGTCGCCGACCTGAAGGGCAAGAGCGTCGCTTATGAAGAAGGCACGACCAGCGACATCCTGCTCAATTACGCGCTGGCGGCCAACGGCTTAACCATCGACGACATCACCCGTGTTCCAATGCCGGCAGCCGATGCCGGTTCCGCTCTGATCGCCGGCCAGGTCCCGGTTGCCGTGACCTACGAACCCTACATCTCGACCGCACGTGCGCAGGACAAGGCTGTCAAGCTTCTCTTCGAAGCCGGCAAGGATCCGGGCCTCGTGTCTGACGTTCTGGTTGTTCGCGAAGACGTTCTGAAGTCCAAGCCGGGCCAGGTTCTTGCCATGCTGAAGGCCTGGGACGCAGCACTTGCCGACTACAAGGCCAACACGGCCGAAGATCGCGCGATCATCGCCAAGGCCGTAGGCGCATCGCCTGAAGACCTCGCGACTGCATTCGACGGCGTGCAGTATTACACGACCGCCGAAGCGTCCAAGGCCTTCGCCGGCGAGTTCAAAACCAAGACCTTCGTCGATGTGCTCAAGGCCGCGAAGCTTGCGAAGATCCTGACCCAGGACGTGACCGCGGAACAGATGATCGACTCGTCCTTCGTCGACGCTGCCAACAAGTAACGCGCTATTCAAGACGGATCATCCATGTCGGCATCACAATCCTCGTCTGCCAGCACCGACACCCGCGCGCAGTCGCGCGCGGGTGTCGGACGACCGCCCAGTGCATTTCGCATCGGTGATCCGCTTGGCGCAAAAACGTTCCTCCTGATCGCAGTGTGCGTCTTCGCACTGCTGTTTGCCTTTTGGTGGTCAGCAACCGCGACCGGCTGGGTCAAGCCCATTTTCCTTCCGAGCCCGGGCGCTGTCTGGACCAAGATGGTGGAACTGACGCTTGACGGGACGTTGCTGAACGATGCCGGCATCAGCATCTATAGAATGCTCGTTGGCTTCGCGCTGGCATCGCTGATGGCGATCCCGATCGGCATCATGATCGGCTGCTACCGCACCTGGGAAGCGGCGATCGAACCGTTTATCGACTTCGTGCGCTACATGCCTGTCGTCGCTTTCGTGCCACTGACGATCCTGTGGGCCGGAACCAGCGACATCCAGAAATTCGTCATCATCTGGATCGGCACGTTCTTCCAGCAAGTGCTGATGGTGATGGACAGCGTCAAGCGCGTCCCGCCCGACTTCGTTGGGCTTGGACGAACGCTTGGTCTTTCGGAACCGAAGATCCTCTGGCGCATCGTACTTCCGTCGTCGCTGCCGGGGATCTGGGACACTCTCCGGATCAGCATGGGTTGGGCCTGGACGTGGCTCGTTCTGGCCGAGCTTGTCGCGGCCACCTCGGGGCTTGGCTACCGCATCGTTGTGTCCCAGCGCTATTTCCAGACGCAGACGATCATCGGCTACATCCTGCTTCTTGGCATACTTGGCCTGATCACCGATCAGAGCATGAAAGCTCTCGAGCGTGTTTTCTTCCGTTATACGTCGAGACATTGATATGAATGAACCGAAACTAAAGATCCAAGCGCTCAACAAGTGGTACGGATCGGGCAAGCGAAGCGTTCACGCCCTCAGCAACATCGATCTGGAACTGGCGGACAACGAGTTCGTGTCGCTGGTCGGCGCTTCCGGCTGCGGCAAGAGCACGCTTCTGTCGATCGTCGCCGGCCTGCAGAAGTTCAACGACGGAGTGCTCCTGACCGATGGTGCGCCGATCGTGGGACCCGGCCTCGATCGCGGCGTTGTCTTCCAGTCCTACACGCTGCTGCCCTGGCTGACCGCGCAGCAGAATGTCGAGTTCGCCCTTCAGGCGGCTGGCCTATCGGCTGCCGAACGCAGGGAAGTCGCGCGGCACCACATCAATCTGGTCAAGCTCGACCGTTTCGCCGATGCCTTCCCCTCGCAGCTATCCGGCGGCATGAAGCAGCGCGTCGCCATCGCACGAGCGCTGTCCTACAGGCCAAAGATGCTGCTGATGGACGAGCCCTTCGGGGCGCTGGATGCGCTGACCCGCCATCAGATGCAGGAATTGCTGACGCAGATCTGGGAAGAGCACCGCCTGACCGTGCTGTTTGTCACCCATGACGTCGAAGAGGCCGTCTACCTTTCCGACCGCATCATTTCGATGAGCATCAATCCCGGCCGAATCAACGCAACCTTCCACGTCGGCCTGGCGCGCCCGCGACATCAGGACATGATCTCGACCTCGGACTTCATCTCCATTCAGAAGGAAGTGCTGGCGGCGATCCGCGCGGGTTCGCAGCAGGATGATGCACTCTAAGCTGTGAACCGGCCGACGAGATTGAGCATAATGCGGCCGACATCATTATCTTTTCCCGTCGCCGGCAGCGCGCCGATCCACGCAACGGAGCTGGCGGAAAAAACCAATCCGCCGGCATCGTGACGGTAAATCGTCATGTCCGATCGCCGCATCGCGGCCCGCTCCGCTTCGCCATCGGCAAGCCAAAGATCGGGACGCACCTGAAAGCTGTCGTCGAAACCATCGGCGACCGCCAGCCGAACCAGGTTGGCTGGGGTTTCCTCCGAACGCAGCACCGCATCCACCTCGTATCCCGCCGCGCCGCCGAGTACCGTGCCACTATCGCCGAAGGCCTCGCCGACACCGTCGAACAGCCATGCATGTTCGCCGCCGTAACTCCCTTCCAGCCGGCGGTACGGTCGCGATGGACCAAAGCTCATGATCACATAGGTGACGCCAACAAGCGCCTGGGGATGACGGTTGCCGCGATCTTCCCAGTTTCCGCCCGGCTCGCCCGTCATCGAGAGGTGCATTTCGCCCGGCCGGCCACTCCAGATATCGTTCTTGCCGCGCCGCAGTTCCATGTTGTCGCCGTCAAAAGCGACCACCCAATAAAAGCCGTTACCACCGAGATAACCGAGGCTTCCGCCGGCCGCGAGATAGCGATCCAACCCGCTCATCATCGCGGACGACCAGTATTCCGGATGACTGCCTGTCAGCACCAGGCTGTAGGCCGACAGGCTCTCCAAGCCTTCGTCGTGAAGATCGCGATCGGTCAGCACATCGACCGCGATGCCATGGCGCGCGTAGAATTTCAGCAGCTGCAGATCGACAGAGAGAAGATGCGGCGAGTTCGACAGAGGGTAGTGATAGTCGTCCCTCAACGTCGCGCGCGGGCGCCGGCTCGAGGTCAGGCTGACGCCGCTGAGGTCGCTGTGGGTGTCGTATAGGCTGAGGAAATTGTTGTCGATCGCGAACAGGTGGGCGCGGTCGCTGCCATGCCAGGGGTAGCGATGCGGCGGCAGTTGTTCGTCGGCGTAAGCGAGATAGGTCGCCGTCGGCAGCAGCACCGCCACGTTCGATTGAGGCTCTGTCGGGCGAACGAAGAATGGTAGCCTCTCCACGCCGCGATCGGTCCCTATCTCAAGCGCATAGACACCGGATCGGGCATCCTCGGGGATGTGAACAGTCAGATCCGCCGCCCAGTCGAAACCGCCGAAATCATCGTCGTGCAGGTGGATGGAATCGAAATGATCGGGATCCAGACGGGGATCATGGATTTCACCGGAAAAGCGCGGCGAGGCGACGGCAAATGTCGGCGCATTGTGGAGGATGATCGCAGGATCACCTTGCTGGACAGGCCGAATATCGCCCATCGGCCCGCGCGTGGGAAAGCGCCATTCCGTCTCGTGGCTGGCGCTGATTAACCGGATGCGGCCGAGCCTGCCGTTCAAGGTCTGTCGCGAGCGATCCGCGGCACCGCCGATACAGATCAGCCCGGCGGTATCTGCCGCGACGAGCGGGATCGTCCGTACCGCTACGGCCTGCTGGTCAGCACGCCTAACCCTGTAACCGATCGCGCTCGGCGAAACGGAGACGTCGAGTTGATACCATCGCTCGTTGCGGACTTCAGCAACGGTATGGCTCTGACCATCAATCACGGCAACCAGACGGCCATCCGGCTCCAGGCTGAGAAGCAGGGAACCGATCGCGATAACCGGCTTCGATGTCTCGTTCCTGGTGAAGAGGATTTCGAGGGATAGTTCATAGACATCAGACCGAAGAGCCGTAGCCGGGATCTCGGCCCAGGAGCCGAGTTCGTACTCCCGGATGGAGAGCGTGGTCGAATGCCGTGCGATCTCCCATTCGACGGCTACCACCTCGTCGCGATCAAGCGTGACGATCCTGACGCTTGCGTTCGGATCGGCGCAGGACAGAAAACCACCCGTGGCGCCGCCGGCCTTCACGCTCCAAGGCTCGATGAAACCAATCGCAGCCATTGCGTCGTGGTTCAATTGCTTTCGCATGCAGGCACACCCCGTATTCTCAAAGTAGGGGCGGCAATCCGATGGCGACCCAGTATCGGCGGGAGTTTTGTCTATACATCTTCATGCCGTCAAGCGCTCCGCCGGCTGAGATATTCTTGCGATGCGTACCAAACCGACAGATTCTGACCTGTTAACGACGAGGGCAATAGGCTAAGAGCGCTTTGGCCGCATCCGTTTTCCCCGATGCGGCCAAAACTTCAGCCTCGCCCCTACGCGAGGCTTTTCTTTGTCCGCCAACCATTCTTCAATACGTGGACAACCCTTTCACAGCGTTGAGTTTTTTATCTCCCCAATGCACGATATGCGCAATGCGAGGGAGACTCACATAATGCGTTCAGGATTGGGGACGATCACCATTGCCGATGACGGGCATAACGGCCATGTTGCCTACGAAATGACAGAGAAGGACGGGCTGTTGTTTGCCGGCGAAGAATTGCTGCGGCGCGCGAAGGCCGCCAAGCGAGTAATTTTCCGACCGCTTGCTGCGACGACCGAACACCGAATCCGCATCGGAAGCGTTGATGCAAGCTGCGCCAATTTTATGGTGATCAGCTAAGCGGACTGCGTCGTCGGTTCACGTGAGATTGGTAGAACCCGCCCATTTCAACGCTCCGAGAAGGCAAGCTCAGCGAAATCATAGACGCGCGCGAAGGCAGCGTCCGCTCCATCGATGACGGCCCGCTCCTCTCCATCGCTCAGTTCCACGCTGTCGAGCGCTGCGGTAAACGTTCGCCAATGCAGGCCACGCCCTTCAGGCGCACCTGCAAGATGGCGCGCGCCCATCGTCTCGTCGAGACCGAGTTTGGCCGCATATTTCAAAAGGAATGCAGCACCAAGATTGGACCCTTCGATCACGTATAGCCATCCAAGGGAATCGCCGAGTGCGACCTTGTCTCCCTTGGTGAATGTCGGAGTGCATATCGACTGCGGGACTGCGATCCCGAGATCGGCAAGGTCCTGCTCTATGAACGTCAAACGACGGCGACCGGAGAGATCTGGCAGCAAAGCGCCGAGCTCTTGATTGAAGAATAGGGCATCGAGATCCCGGTGAAACAGGTACTGCATGGTGACGAACCGGCCGTAGCTCTCGCGATCTGTGAAGGGATTAGCCTGCATGATGCGCTTGTCCAGTCGTTCGTGCGCGGCATGCGTCGCAGCCTTCAGTCGCTGGGTACGCTTTTCCTCGGGCACCGCCGAAATTTCCGTGGCAATCGACATTGTATTCCGTCCTTCAGTCAGTTCTCGGCCATTGAGCTTGCGCCCAGCCAGGTTCTTGCACTTCGCTTCTGCGAAGCCAGGCCGTGATATCGAATGCCGATCGAGGGCCCAGCATTATCACCCATCCACCGCCCAAATGGGACCGGACAGCATTTAGCGCTTGGTTGCCCAAGCGCGCTCAACGGCCGATTTCAATTCCATCTCGGAATAGGGTTTGCGCAGGAGGAGAGCCTTCGACGGAGCGCCCGTCGGTAGACTGTGTTCTCCCGTAGCGAATACAATGGCGACGTCTGGATACAGACGGCGTACGGCCGCAGCCAGATCGACGCCGCTGACATCAGGTAGTCCGATGTCCGCGACCAGTACGTCGATCTCGTTTCCCTGCAAGAACTCGAGCGCCTCCGCGCCATCTGCCGCTTCCGTCACCTGGTGCCCCAGTTCGAGCAGCATTTCAGCTGTGTTGGAGCGGATCAGGAAATCGTCCTCGACAAGCAGAATTCGTGGGACCACCGCAGCCATAGGCTTGTCGATCGGTGCCGCGCTGCGCGGCGAGGAGGCCTGGCTGATCTGCTTCTGGTTGGCGATCACATGGCGGAGCCGGCGCGCCAACGCCTCCCGCGTATAGGGCTTCGATAGCAACTCGACACCCGGGTCGAGCCTTCCGCCGTGAACGATCGAGTTTTCCGTATAGCCTGACGTAAAGAGCACTGCCACACCGGGCAGCCGCTCCTTCGCGCGGCGCGCCATCTCACTGCTCTTCAGCGGCCCGGGCATGACGACGTCGGTGAAGATCACGTCGATTTGCATGCCACTTTCGATCACATTCAGTCCGGCCTGCGCGTCCTTCGCAGTCAATACGCTGTAGCCGAGATCGGACAGCGTCTCGACGACGATCGCGCGGACTTCCTCATCATCTTCGACGACAAGCACCGTTTCCGTGCCGCCCACCACAGGCCCGCCATGCATTGTCACCTCGCGGTCCTCGTCGGCAACGGAACGCGGCAGATAGATGCGCACCGTCGTTCCCTGATCTACCTCGCTGTAGATCTTCACATGTCCGCCCGACTGCTTGACGAAGCCATAGACCATGGACAGCCCGAGCCCAGTTCCCTTGCCTTCTGGCTTGGTCGAGAAGAACGGCTCGAACACCTTGTTCAAGATTTCAGGCGCCATACCCGTGCCGGTGTCGGTGACAGCGAGCATCACATACTGACCCGGCATCACCTCCTGATGGCTGCGCGCATATTCCTGGTCGAGCGCCGCGTTGCCCATCTCTATCGTCAACTTGCCGGAACCGTTCATAGCGTCGCGCGCGTTGATCGCGAGGTTGAGCAGCGCGTTTTCCACCTGCGTGGGATCGGCATAGGTGTTCCACAGCCCGCCACTGGTAATGACCTCTATCTCGACCGCTTCGCCCAACGAACGCCGCAGCAGATCGTCCATTCCGCCGATGAAGCGGGCGATATTGATAACCCGAGGTTCGAGCGCCTGCCTGCGACCGAAGGCGAGCAGCTGGCTTGCGAGCTTCGCACCGCGGTTGACGCCTGCAAGCGCATTGGCCAAGCGCCGCTCCGCCCGCTCATTGCCCGTTAGATCCTTGGACAGGAGCTGCAGGTTACCCGAGACCACCTGAAGAAGATTGTTGAAGTCGTGCGCCACGCCGCCCGTCAGCTGGCCAATCGCTTCCATTTTCTGCGCTTGTTGCAACGCGCGCTCGGTTTGATGGCGCTCGGCGATTTCGGCTTCAACTCGCGCCTCAAGGCTTTCGTTCAGCTGCCGCAGCTGCTCTTCGGCTCTCACGCGGTGGCGAACCTGGCGCTCGAGGCTTGTGGCGTGCTCCTGAAGGCTGGCCTCTGCCTCGCGCTGTTCGGTGATATCAGTATGAACACCGACCCATTCCTCGATCTCGCCCGAAACATCGAAGATCGGCACGCCGCGAATGGCGAACGTCCGGTAGACGCCATCGGCGCGCCGGACCCTGTGCTCATGAACATAGGTGGCCTTTGCCGCGACCGCCGCCTTCCAGCTTTCGACCGAGCCGTCCTGGTCATCCGGGTGCACGGCGTCCGCCCAGCCGTAACCCTGGTAGCTCTCGAACGGCTGCCCAGTCAGCGCCGACCATGCCGGCTGCTCACCGAGCATGCGGCCGTCGGCGGCGTTCGTCCAGATCACACCGTGGACGGCATTCACCGCCGCGCGGAAACGGCCGTTGCTCCGCTGCAAGGCTACTTCGGACCGCTTGCGATCCTCAATATCGATCATCACCACATAGATGCCTTCGACATCGCCGCCTGAAGCCCGCCGGGGCACATAGCGTATCTCGACATTGCGATCCGTTCCATCCGGCCGGGTGATGGATGTATCGGTGATGATGCGGTCGCCGGCCATCGCCTGCTCGACCAGGGGAAGGCGTGTCTGATAGCTGGTCTGGCCAATCACCTCAGCCACATGCTTGCCGACCACATCGGCTGCGTCGAGGCCGAACCATTCCACGTAGCCCTGGTTGGCGAAGCGGTAGATATGGCTGCGATCGATGAAACCGACGAGGATGGGGAGCGCATCCGTCAGCCGTTTCAGCTCCTCGCGGCTTTCCGCAAGCTCGGCCACCGCCTTCACCTTGTCGGTATTTTCGAGCACCGTGCAGAGAACGCCGTTCACCTTGCCGTCGTCATCATAGATCGGCGTGTAGAATAGGTCGAAAACGACTTCCTCAGGGAGGCCGTGGCGATGCAGAACCATCTTCTGGTCGCGGTATGACTGGACCTCACCGCGGAAGCCGGCCTCGAGAATCTTGCTGTTCCAGTCCCAGATCTCCGGCCATATCCCGGGGACCGTCGCGCCGAGCGCGCGCGGATGATAATTGCCGGCAATTTCCACGTAGCCGTCGTTGTAGATCATGACATGATCATCGCCCCACATCAGCACCTGCGGGATGGGCGAATTGACGATCGAATTGACCTTGATTCTCAGGTTCTGCGGCCACTCGCTGATCGGGCCAAGCGAGGTTGCCGCCCAATCGAAACGGCGAACAAGTTCTCCGGTCTCGCCGCCGCCGATGGGCCAATGGCCGGACGTGAACTGATAAGTCATAAAGCCACCAAATGAACCAGAAATTCTCTTGTTTCATAGGGGACGGGAATGACCCTGTCCATGGCGCTAGGGCGAGAACAAGCGCGCCAGCAGGCATAATATTTTGGCGCTGACGCGCGCCGGAAAACCGCTAAATGCAGAAGATGGAACGACGGCCGTTGGAGTTGCACTTCGGTTGCCATAAGCAGAAAAAAGACAGCCGACGCGATCACCGGCTTTTTCATTTAAGTTGACGCTGCTATGGGAGCATGATGTCGTCCGTTAGAACGAGGAAACAGGCGAGATGAGCGATAACGTCATCCAGTTCCGCAAACCCGCGCCACAAAAGACCCCGAAGCCGCCACGCCCATGGCTGCGCAAGCTGATCTCGATCGTCGTGGTGATCGCCGCCTTTGTCGCGGCTTGGATCTATTTCACGCTGGCTGGCTGATCCGGCCACTTGCAAGTCGCATTTAAGACTCGACCGCATTAAAACGAAAACGGCTGGAGAGCGAAACAGATCGCTCTCCAGCCGTTTTCACGAGTACGGTCAGCTTACCACTTCTTGGCAAGCTTGAAGGTGAAAGTCCGGGCATCGCCGTAGCCGCAGGCGCCTTCAGTGCGGCAAGCCTCGACATATTCCTTGTCGAACAGGTTGGCGACGTTGAGCGATGCCGTCCAGTTTTCCTTTTCGTAGCGGATCGCCGCGTCGAACACGGTCGATTCCGGAACGCGAAGCGTGTTGGCCTCATCCGCCCAGGAACGACCCTTGTGGCGAACGCCGGCGCCGAGGCTGAGGCCTTCGAGCGGGCCGTTCGTCACAGTGTAATCGACCCACATGGAAGCCGTATAGTCAGGCACGACGTAAGGCGTCTTGCCGATCAGGCCGGGGTTCGGGTCGTTCTGTTTAACGGTCACGTCGGTCGCGGCGAAGGCGCCGAGCAGCTTCCAGTTGTCGTCGATGTTGACCTTGGCTTCGAGCTCAAAGCCCTTCGATTCCACTTCGCCGAGCTGGTCGGTAAAGGGCGCGACCGGGATAGAGACAGAGTTGTTGCGCTTGTTGATGTGGAAGACGGAGGCGGTGAAGGACGCATCCATGAAGGTCGGCTCATACTTGATGCCGGCTTCATACTGTTCGCCCTCTTCCGGCTTCAGCGGCCCGTGTCCGCCACGGCCGACCAGCGGGTTGAAGAAGGTCGCGGCGCTGACATAGGGCGTCAGGCCGTTGTCGAACTCGTATGCAAGACCGGCGCGGCCGCTCCAGGCGCCGTCGGAATCCTCGAAGCTGTTAGAAGACGCCAGCCGATCCTTGAAATCGGTATTGACGTGATCGTAGCGGCCGTTGAGCGTTGCCAGCCAACCATCGCCGAAATGGATCTGATCCTGCGCGTAAAGGCCGATCTGATTCATGGTGACTTGCTCGCTGTAGAGCGGGTCCATCGGCAGCTGCGGGAGGCCGTAAACGGGGTTCGTCACGCTGAGCGAGCCGGAGCCGAACTTGTTGTTCTGCACGTTGTCGATGCGGTACAGGCGGTAGTCGACGCCCAGCATGACCTTGTGCTCGGTGCCGCCGAGATCGAAGGTGTTTTCGATGCGGTTATCCCAGGCCAGCGTATCGACGGAGGTGTCGCCCTCGAAGTTAAGGAGCTGAAGGTCTGTCGGACCGGACCACAGATAAGGATAGACAAGGCGCTCATACTTATCGAGATGACCGTAACGGGCATTCGACGAGTATTTCCAGCCGCCCTCGAACTCGTGCTCGAACTCGTAGCCGATCATCTGCTGATCGTAGCGGCCGGTATCGATATCCGGATCACCGGGGAAGAAGCGGCGCGAGATCTTGCCGACGCCGGGCCGGTCGACGACCGTACCTTCGTAGGGCAGGAAGCCATTGCCCGTGTGAACCTGATCAAGACCACCGGCATAGGCCCAGACGGTCAGGCTTGTTGTATCATCCGGCGAGATGGTCAGCTGCGGCATGACGAAGCCGCGCAGATCATGGGTGTAATCGGTATAGCCGTCACCGCCGGCGATCTTGCCGGTCAGGCGATAGGTCATCGTGTCGCTCGACCCGACCTTGTCGGAAACGTCGAAGCCGGTGAAGGCGTTGCCGTTCGAGTTGATGCCGATTTCGGTGTAATAGAGCGGATCGTCGGTCGGCCGCTTTCTAATCATATCGATGATGCCGCCGGCATTGGCGCCACCATAGAGAACCGAAGCCGGACCCTTCAGGACGTCGACGCGCTCCAGCATGAAGGGATCAATCTGGAAGTTGCCAAAACCATAGGAAAACAGGTTGAGGCCATCGAGATAGACACCGCTCTGTCCGGCATCGAAACCACGGATGTAGAACCAGTCAGTATCAGGATCGGTGCCGAAGGTCTGCGTGGCGACGCCCGCCGTGTAACGCAGGGCCTCATCGACCTTGTTGACAACAGCCCGATCATCGAGCTCCTGGCGGCCGACAACGGAGACGGACTGCGGTATTTCGTTGATTGGCGTATCCGTTTTCGAACCTGCCGTGCTCTTCTTGGCCACATAGCCCTTCACGGGGCCGGTTGCCTCGCTGGCGCCGTCCGCCGCCGAATTGCCGGCGCCCTGGATGACGACCGGCTTCAGCTCGGTCGCATCCTGCGCGACCGCGAATGTGGCGCTCGCGCCGAAGATGGCGACACCCGCCAGAAGCTTTGCCTTGAAGATCACTCGGTCTGCTCTCGCACCCATATTTGTCGTCACCCTACTCACGCCACCGTCATCCCAACGGCCCGGCTAACATCACGAATAAGATGAGTGATTAACTCAATTTTAACGGCCCAGCTTGTCGCGATCCCGGACGAATTGAATGTTTTTGGGCAATTTTTCGCGGAGCGGCCAAACGCTCACTCAGTGTGTCGTTCAAGCAACGTGGGCCTTTTTCCAGGTGGCGGGCGGCGTTCCGATATTCTTGCGGAAAACGCGCGTGAAATGCGCCTGGTCCGAAAAACCGGTCTCGGCTGCGATGACCATGAGCGGCTGGTCGCCGTTCAGCAGGAGCTCTTTCGCCCGCTCCAGCCGCGCATTCATCTGCCACTGATGCGGCGCCATGCCGGTGGATGCCTTGAAGGCATGGCTGAAGTGGGATTGCGAGAGCCCGGCGAGCGTCGCAAGCTCTTCTAGTCGGATATTGCGCATGCAGTTCTCGGTGATGAAATCCGTTGCCTTGCGCAATTGCCATGAAGCGAGCTTGCTGCGCTTGCGCACCTCGCTTTTCCCAAGCTTCATCACGTCGATGATCAGCGCCAGCGCCAGACCGTCGCCATAGAGATCGTGCAACGGCGCCGGGTTCATGCATTCGGCCGCGATCATCCGCGACAGCGTCAGCACGCGCTCGTCGGAAAACAGTAAGCGCGGGCTCGTCAGCCGATCGGGATCGAGCTCCTCCATCAAACGGCGCGCGACCATCTCGGCGTCGAAATGCAGATCCAGGTGACGAAGAAATTGCACGTTCTTCAGATTGGCCCAGAGCTCCATTCCCGCAGGCACATAGGAAATCGGCTGATTCTCGTCCTCTTCCGCGGAACCCGCACCCTTTGAACTCAGCTTCATCGTCGAACGGCCGGCGCCATTCATGTCAAGAAGGATAAAAAGCCTGGGATCATTGGACACATAGTAACCGCCGGCATAGGGCGCGCACTCCACATCCCAAACATCCGCAACGATGCCGTTCCAGGATCGCCTGTGAAGGCCGCCGACGACGGAGAAACCTTCGATCTTGTTCTGCATGCGGGGCTGAAATGTCATGGATGGGGCGCGCACTATACCTTCTTAATAAAGTCAAGTTTAAAGCAAGCGGTGATCTAACGCAATCCCGCGCTATAAAAGCCCCCCATATTTTAGGGCGCAGTGGCCGTGCGACTTCGATCAGCCCTTGCGGATGGACCCGCGCCAGATGAGTTCGGCTTTCAAGCGAACCGAATGAGCCTCTTCCGGCTCGTCCTCATTGCCACCGGTAGCAAGCCACTTTACCGCCTGCGTGGCGATCGCCATAACCGGCTGCGCGAAGGTCGTGAGATTGAAGGAAGACCACGACGCCTGCTCAATATCGTCAAAGCCGGCAACGCACAGCTGATCCGGGATCGACAGACCGAACTGGTGACGCGCGGCATCCATGAAACCGAAGGCGAGCAAATCGGTGGCGCAGAACACGCCATCAGGCCGCTCGGCGCGCGTCAACATACGCTGCGCAAGCACCCGACCCGCCTCGTATCCCGTCGATCCATAGCGCTCGACGACGACCTCGAGGCCGAGCTTTGTGGCGGCAGCGATAAAGCCGCGCTCGCGACCCATCAAGCTTGGCGTCCCAGCTTCGGAGTTCGCGAAAGCGAGGGTCTTGCACCCCGCGCGCACGAATGCGGTCGCGATCCTGCCGCCGGACTCGTAGTCGTCGAGGTTGATCTTCAACGGACCGGGCTGGTCGTCATCGCGGTTGATCAGCACCAGGCGCTGGCCGCTGCGCAGGCAAAGCTGGGTGATCGACTTATCCGGCAGTCCGGAGAGGATGATCGAGGCATCGGCCCGGTAGCGGATAGCCTGCTGCAGCGCGCGGTCGACGCTGCCGTCCGAGCGATCAGTGTTGACAAACATCGCGACCTTGCCGGCGTTCTGCAACTGGATTGTCAGTTCCCGCAACAGCGCCGAGCGATACGGCGTCGCGACATCGGAAACGATCAGGCACACGATGCCGCTCTCATTTCGCATCAGGCCGCGGGCGAGATGATTGACGTGATAGCCGAGTGCCTCAGCTGCTTCCAGCACCCGCCTGCGGGTGTCAGCGGATACGCTGGCTCCGGGCGTGAAGGTTCGCGATACGGCGGAACGTGACACCCCTGCCCTCTCGGCAACTTCTTGCGCGCTGACGAATAATTTAGACGGCATAGCGATCCTTTTGTTGCACGCACCTTTGCATCGAGTTGCACTTGCGTGCAATCCGTAACGACCCTAGCCAATATGAAGTTTTCATGACGAATATTGACATCACGCACAGCGATGTGTTCGCTTTGCACGCGCTTGCAAGCGCGACTTTCAGCGGCTGTATCCAGCCATCGTTTCCAATAAAGGACATGTTGCGATGACATTGCGCGTTATTCCAGGGCTCGAAGCACGTCTGGCCCTAGCCGCGGCTGTTGCCCGCGAGGCAGGCGCCGTGGCGCTCGATTATTTCAAACGCCGCGACACTCTGGTGATTGAGACGAAACGCGACCCGCAGGACGTGGTGTCGATCGCTGACCGTGAGGTCGAGAACCTGATCCGCGCACGGTTCGCGGACGCCTATCCTGGAGATGGCGTTCTCGGCGAGGAGTATGGCCTGACATCAGGCACGTCGGGCTTCACCTGGGTGATTGATCCGATCGACGGCACAAGTCCCTTCGTCAGCGGCATGCCGAACTGGTGCGTCTCGATCGGCCTGCTGCACGACGATATGCCTGTCGTGGGTGTCATCGCCTCGCCTTGCCATGATGAGATATACGCCGCAGCCCTCGGCATGGGCGCCACCCTGAACGGCAAGAAGCTTGAACTCAGCCCCGACCGCAACATCCGCAACGCGGTGACCGGTATCGGCGCGAACAGCCATGTTTCGCCCGCCACGGTCGCCAAGATGGTCGAGGAACTGCTGGAAGCGGGCGGCAATTTTATTCGCAACGGTTCCGGCGCGCTCATGCTCGCCTATGTCGCCGCGGGCCGCCTCGTCGGATATTACGAGCCCTATATGCATGCCTGGGACTGCCTGGCCGGATATTGCCTCGTCCAAGAAGCCGGCGGCTGGTTCCATCCCTTCCCGACCAATGGAGAGGGATTGACCAAGGGAGCCAAGGTGCTCGCGGCGGGACCCGGCGCCATCGACGATCTCCGCAAGATCGCCGGCGTCTAAACACGCTCGCCTCGACGGCGGGCGCGAGAACAGAAGCGACATCGCGCCTCTCGTCCCACGCGATTTTGCAACCTATATATACATGCGAAGAATGCCGGCGATCCGCGCCGGCTGAACGGAGACATGTATGAGCCGAGATCCGTACGAGCTTCTGGGCGTCAAAAAGGACGCTACGCAAAAAGAGATCCAGAGCGCGTTCCGCAAACTCGCCAAGAAACTGCACCCGGATCTCAACCCTGGCGACAAAAAGGCGGAGGACCGTTTCAAGGAAATCTCTGCCGCCTACGAGATCGTCGGCGATGAGGACAAGCGCAAGCGCTTCGACAAAGGCGAGATCGACATGACCGGCGCCGAGCAAGCGCAGCGCAACTATTATCGCGACTACGCCTCGCAGGCCGGTGCCGGCAGCCGCTATCAGAACAATGCCGGCTTTGCCGATTTCGGCGACAGCGACGATATATTCTCAAGCTTCTTCTCCGGACGCGGACGCGGCGGCGGGCAGTTCCGTTCTCAGGGGCAAAACCGGCAATACTCGATGGAAGTCGATTTTCTCGACGCCATCAACGGCACCAAGACACAGATACGCCTTCCCGATGGCCCGGCACTCGACTTGCAGATCCCGGCGGGAACCCGCGACGGCCAGACGCTGCGCCTGAAGGGAAAGGGTGAGCCGGGGATCGGCGGCGGTCCGCCAGGTGACGCTTTGGTGGAGATCCGCGTTCGTCCGCACAAGGTTTATGTTCGCGATGGCGATGACATCCGCATCGATCTGCCGATATCGCTTCCTGAGGCGGTGCTCGGCGGCAAGGTGCGTGTGCCAACGCCATCGGGCGCGGTCAATCTGACGCTGCCCGCGAATTCCAGCAGCGGCAAGGTCTTGCGCCTGAAGGGCAAGGGCGCGCCGAAGCGCGGCGGCGGGGCCGGCGATATCTATGTGTCGCTGAAAGTCGTCTTGCCGGATGAGCCGGACCCGAAGCTTGCCGAATTCATGAGCGAGTGGACGCCGGCCAATCCGCAGAATCCGAGAAAAGGCATGGAGGAGTAGCCATGAATGATCTTGAATTCCGCCGAACCCTGAAGATCGACGTGACCGTGGTGGACGTATGGATTGAGCAGGGGTGGCTGATCCCCGAAGCGCATGATGGCGATCGTGAGTTCCGCGACGACGATGTCGCGCGCGCGCGGCTGATCCTCGACCTCACCCGCGATATGGGCGTCAACGAGGCCGGCGTCGACTTGATCATGGATCTCGTTGACCAGATACACGGGCTGCGCGGCACCGTCCGTGACATGCTTGGCGCCATGGAGCAGCAGGACGACGACGTACGCCGCCGGCTGCGTCGCAAACTCGACGCGCTGTCCACGCGAGCAGGCTGAACGGCGCAGCCTTGCGGGTTACAAAGGGACCGGACAAGAAAAGGAGACCATACTTGAACAACGATGACGGCTCCCACGACGCAGATTATCCGCATCAACCCATCGACTGGCGCGAACACGGCGTGAAGGTCATCCCGGGTAATGCGCTCGATCCGAACACCGCGCAGACCCCAGGCATGAACCGAGCAACGGCGATCAACAATGCCCGCGCCGGCGCTGAGAAGATTTGGGCCGGTACGGTCACGATCCACGCCAACGCGAAGACCGGCGCGCACCATCATGGCGACCTCGAAAGCATCATCTATGTGGTGAAGGGCAAGGCCCGCATGCGCTGGGGCGACAATCTTGAATTTACTGCCGAGGCCGGACCCGGAGACTTCATTTTCGTGCCGCCCTACGTGCCGCACCAGGAGATCAATGCGAGCCAAAACGAGACGCTCGAATGCGTCCTCGTGCGGTCCGGACAGGAGCCCGTGGTGGTCAATCTCGATATTGAACCGGTTGAACTGCCGGAAGACGTTCGGTGGATCGATCCGATACACAAATAATCCACTCTCGGTAGTGCGCTAACGAAGAATTGATCGACGGCGACATCCGAAATTCGCTTCAGATAATTCTTTCGTCTCGGCAGATGACGGTCATCGAGCCCCAAGGCCGAAATCGACCAGAAAACGACAGCCGGTTCATGTTTCCGTCCAGCACCTTACGTCAAAAGCACTGCCCAGCAGGGACTTTCGGTGGCCGGCGCGAACAAGCGCAGACCACAACAATAAGTTCAGAAGGTACTAATCCAATCTTCAATCCGCCGCGTACACCGTTTTGTTACTGCCCGGAAACGCCCTAAAAAGACCGTTCCAGGCGGATATCAAGGCCTTCGGCGCAAGTCTCAAATTCCGGCGATTTATCTACCGGAAGATGTATATAAGCCTCGTTTGGTCAAAACAAACCGGAATACTTACTTATGATTGCATTCGACGTCGCACAAATTTGCTGAACTACAGGCTTTTTTCAGTTGAAAGTCAGGGTCTTCAGGCACATGAGTTGGCGGGAATAAAAGTGAGCGGCACAATTGATCCGTTCAAATATCTTGGTAAGGTTGCCGCAGGGAATAATAAGCACGCCGCAACTGGCGTTAGAAGGATAAGGCCATGAAAGAAGCTCCGCATACCGTCGACGTTCATGTAGGCAAGACGATCCGTATCAAGCGCCTGATGCGCAAGGTTTCGCAGACCGAACTGGGTGACCGCGTCGGCGTCACGTTCCAGCAGATTCAGAAATACGAGAAGGGCTCGAACCGCGTTTCGGCAAGCATGCTGGTCGAAATCGCCGGTGCGCTCGATGTCGACGTCCGCTCCTTCTTCGAAGATATTTCGGCCAACGCCAATGACAATCCGACCCCGAGCGACGAATTCGTCGTATCGCGCGACGGTGTACTCCTGAACGCTGCCTTCCTGTCGATCAAGAATGAGCAGGTTCGCAAGAAGATCGTCAAGCTGGTGCAGGCAATTGCCGGCATGGAGCAGATCGAAAGCGAAGCCGCCGAATAAAGCGGCTTCGGCGGGTCCCATCAACGATTAGTGGCGCTCCAGTACGACGAGGTTTTCTCGCGCGTCTTTCATTGCCACTTTCGTCTTGGTACCGATCAGCTTCTCCAGATTCACGTCCAGCTCACGCTCCGGGTCGATTCCATCCCAATCGATGACGACCTGAAGCAGAGCCATGTTCGTCAGATGCGTCAGGTTGTTCAACTTGAGCTTCTGCGCTTCGTCCTTCGCGGCCGACAGCAAGCGGAAAATCCTCGCGTATTCGCTTCCGCTTCCCTCGTCCATCGTCTGAATGTTCATCTCGTCCGCTCCGCCTCTCTGAGACGCCCCAAACACCACTTTGGGGCTCCAGTGCTTCCATCATTCAGGCGTGGCGTTATTAGAGCGTTACAGGCGTTACCGGGGTGCTGATTTCCGCATGCAGCATCTCCCAGTGTGACGTTGCCGCGAAGCCCCAGTTGCGCTTTCCAGCAGTGAATTTCACGCTCTCGAGGTAATCCAGAACCATATCGGCATCGGCGCGCTTGCGCTCGATCTTGTTCGCGCGAATCAATTTCACGATCTCCTTGGCGCGCACGGTGTTGTCGAAAGCGCAGCGTTCCACCGCCTTCGGATAGGTGCGCTCGGAAAAATGCAGCGCGCGGCCCGCCAGAAGAAGCTTCTTGTATTCGCCCGACAACAGCAGGCCCTGCCTGTTCAGCGCGTCGATGGTCGGCTGATAATCGACCCACGGAACGGAGAGCGGCAGCCAGCCCAGCTCCGCCGGCGCGTGAACTAGCGCCACCGCCTCATCGTCGATGAGCCGGCCATCGGCGTAGTCGTCATAGATCGAGCCGATGCCGACCATGCCGAACGCCGAGCATTCAGCGGCTCTGAGCGCGCCCATGCTGGCGCCGCCTGCGACGACGACGTTCTGCTCGAGCGCGAAGAGGATTTCCTTGTGCCAGACGGACGGCATCTCGCCGAAATAGCCATCGACGATGCCGATGGCACGCGCGCCGTCACGCACCGCCTGCAGGATATCGCCTCGGGCGGCTGGCCCGCGAAACTCGATCGACGGATGCTCGGCTTGAAGCCTGTCGAGATCCCGGCCGAAGCTCGGTCCTGCGAAGATAACTCTCATGCCTGGGCTCCCTGCATGGCGCCGATCGCGCGCAAGCCAAGTTGAATGAATTCTCCGCTGACATCGACCTCGAGGCCGGGCACGATGACGCGGACAACGGAGACCGGAAGGCGCGGATGCGGGATCGGCACGGTCACGACCTGCTCAATACCCCGCGCACGCAGCCGATCCAGAATGTGGCGAATGGTCTGCTGGATGCTACGCTTGGCAGGCTCGGCAAAGCGCGGTGCGACCGCCGTCTCGTCGCAGAGTTCGATAAGTTGCTGCATCGGTCCGTCGCCATCGAGGCGCTGGTAGACGCGCGGCGAGAAGTCGTCACGGCTGCCGGCAATCGCCGTCAGCCGGCTCTGCGCTGCCTCGGTGATGGCGCGCAGCGCCGCGCGAACAGGATCGGGATGACAACCGCAGCCGCCGCAGACATTCGTCCAGCGCGCATCGACGCGGTCGCCGAGGTCGCCGGGAACGATGACAGCGAGAAAGCTCGGCACGCCGATATCGGTCGTCATATCAAGCAGCAGGAGCCGCATGCCGGCGCGGGCGATGCGGTCGGTGATGATGTCGATGACGGGATCGCCGAAGCCAGCCGGATCGATGCGCGAGCCGCGCAGTTCATCGAAGGGCCGCAGCTGCGTCAGCGCCCATGCGTCACGCTCGACCAGTTCGCACAGGCCGTGAAGTACGGCTTCGGCAGGGCGATTGCCCGATGCCAAGCCGTCGCTGGACTGCTCGAAGCCGGAAGGGCGCGTGCCACGATGGTCGAGGCCAACGAGCGACCACGGCACGAAAACCGGCGTGTTGTTCATGATATCAAGACCTTCGCTCCAGGCGAGCGGTCCTGTATCGATTTCGTCCGGCACGCAGCGCGCGACGGAACCGAGATCGATGAGCGGCGCCCGCTCGGCCTTCATGCCGGCGAGCGTGGCGATCACCAGATCATCCGGCTGCATCTCGGCAACGCGGGTTTCGACCGCTTCCATGGCAGCCGAGGTCATCGCGGCGTCCTCGTCGATGCCTTTGCCCTGGAAGACGGACAGTGTGTAGCTGTTCGGACGGGTCGCGAAGGCGACCGGAATTTCGAGAAGATCGAGCGCCGTCAACAAGCCGACGCGCGTTATTCCAAGCTCGGCAAAGTGCGGCTTGATCGCCGCGAATGTCTGTCCAGGCGTCAGGGAGCGGTCGTGGTAGGCGCTGACGCCCGCCGCGGAAAGACTTAGATCCCCAGCCAGATCCGTGAGTGCTGCCTGAACAGACATTCGCAAAAACCTCAACGGAACTTCAGAGCGTGAACGATGTTCGCGGTCGCGTTGGTGTCGAGCTGAACGGCGTTCTGCTTCAGGACGGCCTGGGCAGCAGCGGAGAGGCGAACGGTGGACTTGATTGCGTTGGTCATGGTTTTCTCCTTTTGGTGGCAGCACTTGCTGCGGACAGGAGAGACTGTGACCGGCCGGCGTTATTCCGGTGTGACTGGAAATTTCGCTAATTAACGGCAAAAATCGTCATGTGTCGCACTTCAGGACAGGCCGGCCATCCTGAGTCCGTCTATCAACTGGCGAGTATCGTCAGGGTTGCGATCCGGCACGAAACGCCAGACATCTTCCGTGCGAAAATCCGGAAAATTCTCGAGGACAACCGAGGCATAATGCGCTGCGGTGGCCTTGTCGCCGTTCTTGGCGTGCGCTGCGGCGAGCAGACGCGAGGTCGCCGGCCGGTCCTTGACGCGGTCGAGCACCTCGATCGCCTTGGCGTAATTCTCCTGGACGAAATGAATGCCGCCCAGGTTCCAGTAGTAGTAATCCGGCGGCAGCGGATTGAGCTTCAGCGCGGCGTGGCTGAGCTCTAGCGCGCGGTCGCTCTGCCCGTCATGCAAAAGCGCATCCGCGTGATCGGCCAGAATATCCGCGTCATTCGGATTGAGCATCTGCGCTTCGGCGAAGAAATCGAGGCTATCGGCAAAGCGGCGGCGATAGAGCGCCACGAAGCCTAGCTCGCGCATGGCTCTTCCGCTGTTCGGATCGCTGTCGCGAGCCTGCCATGCCGAGCGATCGGCCTCTTCCAGAAGTGCGGTGTCCTTCATGCCGCGAACGAGCCATTCCATGCCCAACACGCGAGCCATGCCGGCATGGGCGGAGGAGAAGCGGTCATGTCTCGACAGCGCCGACTTGAACCATTTGCGTGCCTGCCGGAGGTGCTGCAGATCGGTCTTCGAAACCAGCCGCTTGCCCTCGAGATAGAGCCGATAGGCCGAGGGCGAGACATCGTGCATCATATCCGTCAATTCGCGCCGCTCGATCGTATCGGCGAGCGTCATGACAATGCGCCGCGCCAATTGGCCGAAGGACTGGTTGACCTTCTGCATGGCAAGCGGCAAGTCGATCGCCCAAAGCACTTCGGCGGTCGAGGTCTTGGTCAGTCGGCAGGTCGCGTAGATCTCGTCCTCACGGCCGTGGATCGTCACGTAGACGGTGTAATCGAAACGCAATTCCGGCGGCATCGGCTGCAGTTCGCCGCTGGCGAGGCTGCGGTTCAGGATCTCGACGCTGGTATGCGCAGCAATCACCTTGAAGCCGCGCTGCTGGCTGAGACCGATCGTGACGTCCTCGAGCAGCGCGCGGCCGACACGCTGCAAAAGCGGTTCCGACAGCATTGTTTCCGGCGGAAGGATGAGCACGCGCGGCTGGCCGAGCGGATCGGCGGTCGCGGGCCGGACGGGGGCGGCTTCGGCTACGGCAGGGGCGGCCGGCGCGATGATGCCGAACTCCAGCGCGAGCGCCTGCGTTGCCGCATCCGGCTCGGCGCCGTACTCGGCTTTCAATTCGTTGCGGCAGCGGAAATAGGCCTGCCGTGCGGAAGCAAGATCGCCCGCCGTCGCATGCGCATTCATCAGTGCGCGGCAGGCCGCCTCGTTCGCCGGATCGGTGGCGACCAGCAAGCCGGCCAGCAATACGGTATCGGCGAGCGTCAGCTTGTCGGGCGAATCAAGCAGCGTCATCAGATGCGCATCGCGGTATTCGGCGATGCGACGGCGCTCGATCGTGACCCACTCGTCCGCTTCCATCGTCGGCGCGCGAAAACCTTCGAGCAATTCGCCCGCAAGCAAAGCCCAATCGCTCCGCGCCAGCGGATGCGTTGCATCCCTGAGCAGCAGGACATCGGTGGCCCAGTACTCGGCATTGAGCGTGATATGGGTGTTGGTGGCGGTGATCAGGCGGGGAAGCCCTTCCGGCACGCTGCGATCGATGCGGGCGAGCAGCTGTCGAAGGCTGCCGGCGCGCTGTTTCGACACGTCGGACTGCCAGAGCATGCCCCGCAATGTCTCACGCTCCATCGAGAACTGCGACGACGCAGCCACGAAAGCCAGGAGCGGATAGGCTTTTTCCGGAAGCACGATTTCGCCGTTATTGGCGAAAAGCGCGGGCTTTCCGAGCAAGCGAAGCAGGAGGCTGTGCTTAGCCACTGACACCAAGGGTAACTCGCGTTTGGATGATCCAAGGCAAGTATAGTGAAAAGAGACTGTAACGCAAAAGGAATGCGGCTGCTCGGTTGAGTTTTTCAACCGTTAGACGATGGCGATCACAAACAGGGTTTAGAAAAATCGGGATCGGCGGGAAGAAATCGCAGCGATCGTCGATCGCCGTGCCAATGCGAGGCACATCAACCGTGATCCAAAAGAAATGGCGCCGGCCTTTCGACCAGCGCCATCACAATCAATCAGGATTTGGCTTAGGCGGCAGCCGAAGCGAAACCAGCCGTCGGAACTTCCGAGATCGTCTTCAGAACCTGGGAAGCGATCTGGTAAGGGCAACCCTGCGAGTTCGGGCGGCGATCTTCCAGATAACCCTTGTAGTCGTTCTTGACGAAGGAGTGCGGAACGCGGATCGAAGCGCCACGGTCGGCAACGCCGTAGGAGAACTTGTTCCACGGAGCAGTTTCGTGCTTGCCGGTCAGACGCTTGTCGTTGTCCGGGCCGTAAACGGCGATGTGGGCATCGAGGTTCTTTTCGAACTGCGCCATCAGAGCCTCGAAGTAGGCCTTGCCGCCAACTTCGCGCATGAACTTGGTCGAAAAGTTGCAGTGCATGCCCGAACCGTTCCAGTCGGTGTCGCCGAGCGGCTTGCAGTGATACTCGATGTCGATGCCGTACTTTTCAGTCAGGCGCTGCAGCAGGTAGCGAGCCATCCAGATCTGGTCAGCGGCCTTCTTGGAGCCCTTGCCGAAAATCTGGAATTCCCACTGGCCCTTGGCCACTTCAGCGTTAATGCCTTCGTGGTTGATGCCGGCAGCGAGGCAGAGGTCGAGGTGCTCTTCAACGATTTCGCGCGCAACTGGACCAACATTGCTGGAGCCGACGCCGCAATAATAAGGACCCTGCGGAGCCGGGTAGCCCTGCTCCGGGAAGCCGAGCGGACGGCCGTTTTCGTAGAAGAAGTATTCCTGCTCGAAGCCGAACCATGCATCTTCGTCGTCGAGGATGGTTGCGCGGCTGTTGGAAGCATGCGGGGTAACGCCATCAGGCATCATGACTTCGCACATGACGAGGACGCCGTTGGTACGGGCCGGGTCCGGATAAACGGCGACGGGCTTCAGCACGCAATCGGAGCTGCGGCCTTCAGCCTGCATCGTGGAGGAGCCATCGAAGCCCCAGAGCGGCAGCTGCTCGAGCGTCGGGAATTCTGCAAATTCCTTGACCTGCGTCTTGCCACGAAGGTTCGGTACCGGGGTGTATCCATCGAGCCAGATGTACTCGAGCTTATACTTGGTCATTTGCGAGTCTCTCAAAACAAAGGTGTCAGCAGGTCCCAGGGACGCAGCGGCCGAAGCCGCCTTGCCCGTGGAGGGATGCCAAAGAGTATGCATGTAGCGTGCCAGTTCGCGACGAGAGGCGAAAAGACCACGCGGAAAGGGGCCGACGCAGTGCCGTTCAGGCAGGCGCCCGGCAATCGGTACGGGCCCTGAAGTGCCAGTGGACTCAAGCGTTTACGCCGCCTATCGATCGAACGTCTCCCTGGAAAAAGATGAACGGCAGGGTCGTCAGTTTTTTCCGCACAATACCCAGTTTGCGCATTTATTATGCAGATGCATATTTTATGTATTCAGCAAATTTCTGATATAAAGCTGCTCAAATTGCATATGCACACAATTCAAACATTTGTTGCACTTTTTTCAATCAAGTAGCGCATTCTCTGTGCAGCTGTGTTATTGTTTCCCTTAACGCTTTAGGGCGGACTCAATTTGGAGGCATGACATGGTTACTGGTGTGCATCACGAGTCGGCAACGATCTACGCTTTCCCTACGAAGCGCTTCGCTTCATCGCCGCTTCACCAGAAGGTGGATCTGGAAAAAGATCTGGAACCCTGCGTTTACGACAGCTGCTGGTACCACGAAGACGCCATGAAAGAGGAAGAAGCCTCGGCCCAGCCGCGCTTTACCCCGCGTTTCGTCGACTGACAGCTTTTTGTCGGCGAGGTTTGGTGCGCCCTGTTCGCATCGGCGTGTAACGTGATTGCGCGCCGCTCAGCCTTCGCGGGGTTGCGTATATTAAGCGCACGCGTCATGACGGGCCTGCGAGTTCAATTGCGGGCGAATATATGTCGGACAAAGAGGTAGCCATCATCGGCGGCGGACCGGCGGGGCTTATGGCGGCGGAAATCCTGTCTTCAGCCGGGCATAGGGTCACGGTCTACGACGCCATGCCGACCGTCGCCCGAAAATTCCTGCTCGCCGGAAAATCCGGCCTCAACATCACTCATTCCGAAGACTATCTGCGCTTTGCGACGCGCTTCGGCAGCGCGAACGGTCGGTTGCGCGATGCGCTCGACGCCTTTCGCCCTGACGACATCAGGCAATGGGCCGCCAATCTGGAGACCGAGACCTTTGTGGGAACCTCCGGACGTGTCTTTCCCATGGCGATGAAGGCATCGCCTCTCTTGCGCGCGTGGATCAGGCGGCTGGACGCGCAGGGGGTGACAATCCGGACGCGGCATCGATGGCAGGGCTTTTCTGATGGCGGCTATCTGTTCGAGACGACCGAAGGCGACCGCGTTGTGCGGCCCGATGCCGCCCTGCTCGCCCTTGGCGGCCAGAGCTGGCCGCGGCTTGGCTCGGACGGTCGCTGGGTCGATTGGTTGCGAAATGAGGCCGTTACGGTTCACGATTTCCAACCAGCCAATTGCGGCTTCGATGTCGACTGGAGCGCGGTGTTTCGCGAGCGCTTCGCCGGCGCTGCGGTCAAATCCGTGGTGGCAACCTCTCCAGCGGGATCGACGCAGGGAGAGTTCGTCGTTACCCAGCACGGCATAGAGGGAAGCCTAGTTTACGCCCATGCCGCGGCATTGCGAGACGCACTGACATCTGGACAGCCTGCCGAACTCATCGTCGACCTGATGCCCGGGCGGACGCTGGAGCGGATCGAGCGCGATCTCGCCAGGCAGGACGCCAAGACGAGCCTCGCCAACCGGCTGCGCAAAGGCGCCGGCCTTGATGGCGTCAAGGCTAACCTCGTTCGCGAATGCGGCGATGATGCCGACCTGCGCGACCCTGCGCGGCTAGCGCGGCTGATCAAGGCGCTGCCTGTACCCGTCGTCGCCCCGCGCCCGATCGCCGAAGCCATTTCGTCGGCGGGCGGCATCGCATGGGATGGGATCGACGAGCATTACATGCTGAAGCAGTGCCCCGGCCTTTTCGTCGCCGGTGAGATGATCGATTGGGAAGCCCCAACGGGCGGCTACCTGCTCACCGCGTGCTTCGCGACCGGTCGTGCGGCCGCGCGCGGCATCGCAGACTGGCTGCGGACCTGATCAACCTGCGCCTCCAGTCACTTCCCCTTCCATTGCATGCTCGCCTTCCGGCCGCTTGATCCGGAACCACGCAAGATAAAGCGCAGGCAGGAAAAGCAGCGTCAGCACCGTGCCGACGATGATGCCGCCCATCATGGCATAGGCCATCGGCCCCCAGAACACCTCGCGTGAAATCGGGATCAGCGCAAGGCTCGCCGCCGCCGCCGTCAGCAGGATCGGCCGCATTCGATGCTGCGTCGCCTCTCGCACCGCATCCCATGGATGATGCCCCTCGCGCCTGAGTTCCTCCACCTGCACAACAAGAATTACCGAGTTTCGGATCAGGATGCCGATCAAGGCTAGGATGCCAAGGATCGCCACGAAGCCCATCGGAGCGCCGCTCGACAATAGCGCGATCACAACGCCGATCAGGGCCAAAGGCGCGACCGCGAAGACCAGAAACAGCCGCGAGAAGCTTTGCAACTGGATCATCAGGATGGTCGCCATCGTAAACAGCATCATCGGCACCACGGCGGCGATCGGCGCCTGGCTCTTGGCGCTCTGTTCCACGCTGCCGCCCACCTCGACAGTAAAACCTGTTGGCAGTTGGGCGGTGTAGGCATCGATAGGCTTGGCCAATTGGTCGACAACCGTCGCCGGCTGCTTGTTGTCGATAACGGCGGCCTTGATCGTGACGGTCGCCAGGCGGTCGCGGCGCCAGATCCTCGGCGGCTCGGTCTCGTAGCGGAAATTCGCGATCGCCGCCAAGGGAACAGAGTTGCCGTTGCTGGTGCGTAGCTGCAGGTCGCGCAACGTCTCGATCGACCGCCGCTCGGATGCCTGGGCGCGCGCGAGAACAGTGATCAGATAGATATCGTCGCGCACCTGCGTGACTGACGCGCCGCCGACAATACCATTCAGTGCCGACGCTATATCCTCCGAGGTGACGCCGAGTTGACGCGCCTTGTCCTGGAGAACATCGACCTTGACGACACGCTGCGGCTCGTTCCAGTCGTAAACCACATCGCCGAGCGACCGATTCTGGCTCATGACCGCGCCGAGTTCCAGCGCGCGCTGGCGAACCCCTTCGATATCAGGACCGCTGAGACGATAGGCGACTGGGCGGCCGACCGGCGGACCGATGTCGAGTAGCTTCACATAGGCGTCGGTGCCGACGAAGGCCTTGGTAAGATACTCCTGAAGATCCACGCGCAGCTTGTCGCGTACTTCAAGGCTCTTGGTAATGATCACCACCTGACCAAAAGACGGGCTCGGCGGCTGCACGTCGAAAGAGAGCACAAAGCGTTGCGCGCCCTGCCCCACATAGGTGGACCAGCGCTCGATATCGGGATTGCCTTGCAGCTTCTCCTTCTCGAACTTCGCCATCTGCTGATCGGTTTCGTTGATCGAGGCGTTATTGGGTAGTGAAAAGTCGACAATCAGTTCCAGTCGGTCGGACGACGGAAAGAACTGCTCCTGGACGAAGCGCATGCCGTAGACCGCGCAGGCAAACGCGATGACCGTCGCCGCGATGGTAACCCAGCGGAAGCGCATGCAGACATCGAGGATCTTCGCGAAGCCGTTGGCAAACCATCCGCTCTTCTCCTCGTGCCGCTTCATCGTCTTGGGCAGGATGGTCACCCCAAGCAGGGGCGCGAACACCACCGCCACGATCCACGACACAACCAGCGACACCGCGATGACAACAAAAAGCGAGAAGGTGAACTCGCCGGCCGCGCTGTTGTTGAGCCCGACAGGCATGAAGCTCGAGACGGTGACCAAGGTTCCCGTCAACATCGGAAAGGCCGTATGCGAGTATACGTAGGTCGCAGCCTTGGTGATCGGATCGCCGGCTTCAAGCCGCGCGACCATCATTTCCACGGCAATCATCGCGTCATCGACAAGCAAGCCAAGCGCGATGATCAGTGCGCCAAGCGAGATGCGCTGCAGCGAGATGCCGTCATATTCCATGAAGACGAAGGTGATTGCCAAGGTCAGTGGGATCGCGAAGGCGACCACCAGCCCGGCACGCCAGCCGAGACTGACGAAGCTCACCAAGAGCACGATTATGATCGCTTCCGCCAGCGCTCGCGTGAACCCCGACACCGCCTCTTCGACGATAACAGGCTGGTCGGCGACGAGATGTGGCTCAATGCCGATCGGCAGCGTCGCATGCACCTTGCGCAACTCGGTCTGCAGCGCCTTGCCGAACTCAAGCAGATTGGCGCCCTGCTTCATGCCGATGGCCAGTGCAATCGCCGGCATGCCGTTAACGCGAAAGAGAGCCGTGGGCGGATCCGTATAGCCGCGCGTGATGGTCGCGATGTCGCTCAGCCGGAAGAAGCGGTTGTTGACCTGCAGATTGACGCTGCGCAGACTGTCTTCCGAGGTGAACTGGCCGCTGACACGCAGGCTGACACGCTCGCCTTGTGCCTGCAGCACGCCCGATGGCGTGATCGCGTTCTGCGATTGCAACGTGTTGAGGACATCAGCCTGGCTGATGCCGAGCGCTGCGAGTTGGCGGGTCGAGAATTCGAGGAAGATTACCTCGTCCTGCGCCCCGACGAGATCAACCTTCCCAACATTGGGGACAGTCAGGATACTACGGCGCACGCTCTCAACATAGTCACGCAGCTGGCGCTGCGTGAATCCGTCGGCGGTGAAGGCGTAGATGTTACCGAAAACGTCGCCGAAGCGATCGTTGAAGGTAGGCGCTTGCACGCCCGAGGGAAATTGCCCTTCGATATCGCTGATCATGTTACGAACGTTCACCCAGATCCCAGGCACATCGCGTGCTTTGGTGGAATCTTTCAGATAAACAAACACCGTCGTCTGGCCCGCAATCGTCAGCGAATTGGTATAGTCGAGCGAATCCAATTCCTCGAGCTTGCGCTCGATGCGTTCGGTGACCTGCCTCGTGGTCTCCTCGGCGGAAGCGCCGGGCCACTGCGTGGAGATCGTCATCGTCTTGATGGTGAAGTTCGGATCTTCCTCGCGCCCGAGGTTCATGTAGGAGAAAATCCCGAGCAGTGCGAAGACGATCATGAAGTACCAGATCATCGACCTGTGTTCGAGCGCCCAGTCGGAGAGGTTGAACTTGTTCATGAGCGCGCACCACCCTCGACCTTGATCTTCTGCCCCTCTTTCAAGCTATGAACGCCGGCGATGACGACGCGTGTCCCCGGCTCCAGACCCGAGACGACCTCCGGATGCGCCGACGTTTTGTCACGGAGCTTCACCTCCTGGGATCGAACGGTTTCGGCTTTCTCATCAACAATCCAGACCAGGGTCTTGCCGTCCTGATTGAGGACTGCCGAAGCCGGCACGAAGAGCTTTTTGATATCGCGGGCCTGCCGGATAGCCGTGATTGTTGTTCCTATCCTGAAGGCATCCGGCGGGTTCTGCAGCGCTATCTTAACGCGGCGGGTGCGTGTGGCGGCATCTGCTGTCGGCGCCACCTCGCGCACCACACCTGCCGACGTGATCGATGGATTGATCTGAAGCAGGATGGAATAGGCATCCCCTATCGCGGGGATCAGTTCGCCCTCGGGAATGTCAATGACCGCATCGCGTTCGCCGGGCATGGCGACCGTCAGCACGGATTCGCCAGCCGATACCACCTGCCCGACTTCGACGGAGGTGGCGGTCACGACCCCGTCGAAGGTCGCGAGAAGCTGCGCGTAGGAGAGATCCTCGTTCGACTTGTCGAGCGTGGTCTGTGCCTGCACCACGGCCGACTGCGCGGTCTGGGTCGCCTGAACGCTGCTCTCGAGGCTGGACTTAGTAGCCGTTCCGCCCTGGAAGGTGGCGCGGGCACGTTCTTCGGTGGATCTCGCATTGGCGAGCTGCGCCTGCGCATTGGCTAGCTGCGCCTGTGCCGATCTGACCGCAAGCTCCAGCGAAGTCGGCTCAAGGGAGGCCAGTAGCTCGCCCTTCGTCACGACATCGCCCGTGTTGACGTCGCGTGCCACCATAAGCCCACCGACGCGAAAGCCGAGCGGTGTCTCCGTCTTCGGCGCGACCGTTCCGGCAAAGCTCGGGGTCGGCAAGTCCGATAGCTCGACGATGCTAGACAGGACCGGCCTTATCGGGGGCGCGCTCTCCTTTTCTTCGCTGCATGCGCTGAGCGCTATGATCATGGGGATGACAAGAAGCTTCGGGATAGAAGACCGCCGCATCAGCTCTGCCCTCCTTCGACCGTCACCTTCTGACCCGGTCGCAGCATCTTGCCCCCATCGGTTACGACCATTTCGCCGGCATCGAGCCCGCCCGATATGATCACGCGGCCGGTCTCGTAGGTCGCGACCTTGACGGGCTTCAGGCCGACGGTTTCATCCTTCGGATCGATGATCCAGACCGCCGGTTTGCCGTCAATGGCAAACAATGCGGTCCAGGGCAGGATGATCATCTTCGTCGGCGCCGATTGCGCGAAGCCCGTTACCGGTGCCCCCAGCGTCATCCTCGGTGGCGTCTCTTCGAGCGTGATCTTGACGCGCACGGTGCCGGTGGAGGTGTCGATCGTCGGCGAGATCTCGCTGACCTTCCCGAAGGCAGTGACATTAGGATCGCTGACGAGCGCGATCTCGACCCTCGGCGCATCGGGTTTTGACTGCAGCAGCGTCTCGTAGATGTAAAACACCGCGTCGCGCGGCCCGTCCTGCGCCAGGGTGAACGCCGTCTGCGCAGCCTGCATCACTTGGCCGACTTCGACATTGCGGGCGGTGATAATGCCATCGGCATCCGTCTTCAGCTCTGTATAGCCGAGCGCATCCTTGGTCGTGCCGAGCTGCGCCTTGGCGTTGTCGAGCGAACCTTTCGACGTATCGAGGGCGGTTGCTGCCTGATCGTAGGATTCCTTAGAGATCGAACCGCTGGCAAGCAGCGTCTTGCGCCGCTCGAACTCCGAGGTCGCCTGCTCGACATCGGCCTGCGCTGCAACGAGCGCGGCCTGCGCGGCCTCAACATCGGCCTTCTGCTGCTGCGGATCGACCCGCGCGATCACCTGCCCGGCGGTCACGTGCGCGCCGACATCGGCGGTCCACTCGGTGACCTTGCCGCTGACGCGAAACGAGAGATTGGATTCAATATGGGCGGCGATCGCGCCGGTGAGCTTGATGCTGTAGCGGAAATCCTGAAACGCGACCGGCTCCGCATGCACTGGAATGGTCAGTTCGGCGGGCTCGCCGCCTTCTCTTTGGCAGGAGGTGAACGAGAGGCTTAAAAGAAGCAGGCTGAACGTCTTGATGTGCATCTTAGGAGTTCCCCCGAATTCCAAAACTGACGCAAGCTGAGTAGGCCTTATTGGCGCTGAGGACCTGTCGGCGGATGGCCTAAGGCTACAGCAATGAATTCACTCCTAAAAAGTCTTATAATCGCTGCGAACGCACCGGGATCGACATCACACCGTCATTGCTTCACCAGAACACGACCTGTGACATCATCAGGAAGCGACTTGCACATGAAGCATGCTGACTGTAGCGCACTTCCGCAAAGATGCAATTTCCGCGGAAGGCCCGCGACGAAAGATCGCTCAAGCGTGCAAAAGGCGCACGCGTTCACTTACGTGGCTGGAAGGTGTGTTCCACGCCCGGAAAGCGGCCGGCGCGGACGTCTTCGGCATAGGTCTCCACCGCCTGCGACACGAGCGAACCGAGCTCGGCAAAGCGCTTGACAAAGCGCGGCTTGAAATCGCTGAACAAGCCCAGCATATCATCCGACACCAGCACCTGGCCATCGCAGGCGACAGACGCGCCGATGCCGATGGTGGGAATGGAAAGAGATGCCGTGATCTCGCGCGCCAGCGGTTCGACCGTTCCCTCTATGACGACGGCAAAGGCGCCCGCATCGGCCACCGCCGCCGCATCGCGGCGGATCTTCGTCACCTCCTGCTCCGAGTGCCCCAGCGACCGGAAGCCGCCAGCCGTGTTGACCAGCTGGGGCATCAACCCGATATGAGCGAAGACGGGCACGCCGCGCGATGTCATGAAGGCGATTGTCTCGGCCATCTCCTCGCCACCCTCGAGTTTGACCCCGTCGCAGCCTGTTTCCTGCAGGATGCGGACGGCATTGCGGTAGGCTTGCTCCTTGGATTCCTGGTAGCTGCCGAACGGCAAATCGACGATTACGCACGCGTGCGACGTGCCGCGCATGACCGCGCGGCCGTGAGCGATCATCATGTCGAGCGTGACGCCGACCGTCGTCTCCATGCCATAAAGCACCATGCCCAGGGAATCGCCGACCAAAAGCAGATCGCAATGCGGATCCAGAAGGCGCGCAATCGGCGTTGTGTAGGCGGTGAGGCAAACGACGCGATCTCCTCCCTTCATCGAGCGGATCGAGGCCGTGGTCAGTCGCTTTTGCTTGCCCTGCGCGCTCATCAGGCGGTCCTCGACTGCGCTGTCAGGCCAATGACGCGATTATCGAGCAGCCGCGTGCTGCCGATGCGCACGAAAAGTGCCACGAGTGCCGGCGCCGATTGCAGCGAGGTCAGCGGTTCGAGTGTTTCGGGATGCCTGACGGCGACGACCTCAGCGCTTGCGAGCGGTTCGGATGCGACAAAGCGGTTCAAAGCGGCTTCCAATTGCGCGGGGTCATTACAGCCTCCGGCGTAGAGCCGGGCCGCTTCGTCGAGCGTCCGCGGCACGATGACGGCAGCGGCGCGCTCCGTCTCGCTCAGGTAGACATTTCGGGAGGAGCAGGCCAGGCCATCGGCCTCGCGCACGGTCGGCACTGCGACCACATTGACGGGTTGCGCGAGATCCTCGACCATCCGCTTGATCACCACGACCTGCTGGTAATCCTTCTCGCCGAAATAGGCGGCATGCGGCTGGACAATATTGAAGAGCTTGGTGACGACAGTCGCGACACCGGCAAAATGACCTGGGCGAACCTCGCCCTCCAACTGCCGGCCAATCTCCGGCACATCGACAACCGTCAGCATCGGGTGCGGATACATGTCCGTCACCTCGGGCGCAAACAGAAAGTCGACGCCGGCATTCTTTAGAAGCGCAGAATCCCGCTCGAGATCGCGCGGATAACGTGCAAGATCCTCGTTGGCGCCGAACTGCAGCGGATTGACGAAAATCGACACCACGGTCACGTCGTTTTCAGCCTTGGCGCGCGAGACGAGTTCCATGTGACCGACATGCAGAAAGCCCATGGTCGGCACCAGACCGATCTTTTTGCCCTCACGTCGATCGATCCTAAGGCACGCCCTAAGATCCGCTATCGATTTGATAATACGCACGAAACCGTCCTCCGAAGCTCTCCACCAGCAGAGCTAGTGCAAGAAGGTGGCGGATAGAACTCGATTTGACTGACAGCGTCAACGCAAGCGCCGGCATTATATCGATTAAGCATTCCTTCGGCATCCGATTTTCCTATGGATCTGATTTCCGAGCGGAAAACGATGTGGCAAGCCGGTGCGTCCAATCAAACTGTGGACAGACGGTGGATGCCTTCAGCCAATCCGGGCGTTCACGCAAACTTATGTATTCTTTTGTCCAAACTCTGCCCCAGTGATGGTAGAAGAACGGCATTGATAGACGAATGCCCTTCACGGGTGTCACGACGATGTCCGACAGCAGCGGAGGGACAGTGACCAATCCATACGAGATTCTCGGTGTCCGCAGGGACGCGAGCGATGACCAGATCAAATCTGCCTACCGTAGGCGCGCGAAGTCGACGCATCCGGATTCCGGTGGCGATCCCAACGCATTCGGGCGGGTGCAAAAGGCCTATGAACTGCTGCTGGATCCCGTTCGCCGCAAGGTGTTCGACGATACCGGCTATGACGTCGAACTCGCCGATCCCGTCGATCTGCAGGCGCTGATCGTCATCGAGAAACTCGTCAATGAGTTGACGCTGGATGAGCGCGAGCCCGGCACCTTCGATCCGCTCGCGCGCATGCGCGACGATCTCTCAGAGGACATGCGTAAGGCGCGCTTTTCCAAGCGCGAACTCGAGCGCCACGCCGCGCGTATCGAGCATCATCTGGAACGCCTAGAAAAGCGACCTTCGACCGACATTCTCGGCTCGATGCTACGCGCCCGCGTCAAGGCCATCGCCTCTGCGATCAGCGAGACGGAGGCCAAGATCAAGGCCAGCGAACGCGCCTGCGAGATGCTTTACGACTATGCGTATGAAGTCGACGTCAGCGAAAACGAAGAGGGCCTCCTCACAGAAGAGGAAGCCGCTCCAACAATTGCCGCGCCGCGTCGCGAAGATCGACCGCTTTGGGTCGTGCCTGCCGCAGCTCAGGAGGGCTGAAGCAGGACGTTAACGACATGGATATCAGGCAGCGCGCTGTTCGGTGCCCTGGATTGCCGCAAGCTTCCAGTCAGTGCCGGATTTGCGCACGAAGGTCCAGACCTCGGTGCTCTCAGTCGGCGAGCGCGTGTCGCCGCTGACCACCCGACCCCCATCACGCTCGACGACAGCATCGATGGACTGATAGCGCATGGCAAGCGTTGCGTAATCGGAACCGTCTTCACGCCAGGCTTCGGCGACATCGCCCTGCAGCAGCTTGACGTCGCTGACCTGGTTGCGAACGCCGTTGGAAGCGTTTTCGCCCAGTTCCTCGGCGAGATAGGACATGGCTTCCGGCGTGGTCAGCTTGCGCAGCGTGCCGTAGTCCTCGGCACCGTAGGCCGTCTGAACCTCGGTCAGGAGCCGTTCGAACCGGTCAAGGTCGTCAGGCTTAATCCCGATTTCGTCGCTCGGCTGATCGTTACGCGGCGGTTGCGGAGCGGCATTCGAGCCGCCGAGGCCAAAGCCGGCTGCACCGGAGCCGATGCTCGGAATGCGGAAAGACGAGTTGCCGTTCGATGCCATCGGGCTGACGCCGCTCGAACGCGCCGAGCCATAGGCCGGCTGCTGACCGCGATTGGCGAAGAAACGGACTGCGAGCATGACGGCGCCGGCGATCAGAGCGAACTGCAAGAGCATGCCGAGGAAGCCAAAGCCGCCGCCGAACCCGTGGCCAAGCAGCATGCCGAGCAAGCCGCCAGCAACCAGGCCGCCGATCATCGACCGGCCGAAGCCGCCAAACAGGCCACCACGCTGCTGAGCACCACCGAAGGCCGGCTGCGTCGCGGCGCCAGGCGCGTTGGTTTCAGGGCGCTGGCTCATCGAACGATCCATCGGAGCGGCAGGGGCCGGCGCGGTGCGGGTGACAGGCGGCGCCTGGAACGTGCGTGTACCGCGGCTACCGAAACCGGAGCTTCCTGCCCGCCGCGCATCCGCATCGCCGATGGACGCAAATACGGTAACGCCTGTCAGGGCGGCGATCGCCGCAACCTTGGCAAAACGCAAAACGGCACGAGGCATCTAAAGTCTCCCATATGGCAACAGTTGAGTTTCGCCTTCTTATATAGGTTTCTTTTTCTGCGTTTTAAGCTTTGCGTTGAATCTGGTTCAATTGTTCGTGTATCTGCCTATTGGCAAACGTCGACCCAGGTCGCCTTGGTCAACTCCGCCAGGCGATCCGTGGCGATCCGGACAGCCGAATTCGTCGATCCCGCGGCAGGCACCACCTCTTCAAATTGCTTGAGGGAAACGTCGCAATAAATGCGCAGCGGCGACGGAAGCCCGAACGGACAAACCCCGCCAACAGGGTGACTGGTCGCCGCGACGACCTCTTCGGCATTCAGCAGCCGCGCCTTGGTGCCGAACGTATCCTTGAACTTGCGATTGTCCAGCCGCGCCAGACCGCCCGCGACGACCAGGATCGGCGCGTCATCGAGACGCAGGCAGATCGTCTTGGCGATCTGCGCCGGATCGACCCCATGCGCCTCGGCCGCCTGCGCGACGGTCGCAGAACTCATTTCGGTTTCGACGATCTCGATATCGGGAGCGGATGCGCTGAGAAATGCACGGACGGTCTCTAGGCTCATGGGCAACAATCATCCTTGGTGGGAACACTGGAAAGCGTGTCACGCCAGCTCAGTCTGCGGCTGGCTTTGCGTGCTGGTCTCAATCAGCCGGACATCGTTCTCAAGACAGAACTGCCGCACGGATGGAACCGGGCAACGATCGGTAATAAAGGTGTGCACCTGGGAGAGCTGGGCAATCCTGACCGGCGCCGTGCGCTCAAACTTGGTGGAATCGGCGACCAGGATGACATGGCGGGCATTTGCGATGATCGCCTGTGCCACCTTCACCTCGCGGAAATCGTAATCGAGAAGCGCACCATCCTCATCGAGCGCGGAGGCGCCGATCACGGCGTAATCAACCTTGAACTGCCGGATGAAATCGACCGCCGCCTCGCCGACGATGCCGCCATCGGCGCTGCGCACCACGCCACCGGCAATCACAACCTCGATGGCCGGCAGCAACCTCAGCCGGTTGGCGACGTTGATGTTGTTGGTGATCACCATGAGCTCGTGATGATTGATGAGGGCTTCACCGACGGCCTCGGTTGTCGTGCCGATATTGATGAACAACGACGCGTTGTTGGGAATGAGGCTGGCGGCAGCCAGGCCGATGGCCTGCTTTTCGCTCGAGGCGATCTGACGTCGCGCTTCGTATTTGACGTTCTCCGTACCGCTCGGGAAGACCGCGCCACCATGCACTCGGGTCAAAATCTGGGCATCGCAGATGTCGTTGAGATCCTTGCGAATGGTTTGCGGCGTCACGGAGAAATGTGCTGCCAGATCCTCGACGAATATCCGGCCTTTCGACTTGGCCATATCGACGATTTCGGTTTGACGGTCGCTAAGGAACATTATGCGAGTGCTTTCGCTTCAGTTTCGTTTTCTGCCCGAATACCCATAACAGAGCACAAGCCAGCGCGCAAAATGACGATGATGAGTTTCGTTCATAACAAAATTCGCGGCTTGGGTCACTTTAGTGTGTATCGACGCGCCGATGGTGCCGCGCTAGGGAAGCCCCGCGTCCCAGCCCTGCGGCGGACCACGCAATGCCCCCCAAGGCTCTTCCGCGATCGGCAGCTTGTCCGAGGACAAAGCATGGCCGATCGCGGTCGAAATCCCCCCTTAAAACCACCCATAGACCGGCCGGAGAAGAGCATTCGGCCTGCGATAGTCGTCGCATTCGCGCGCGCGACATATACTAGGCGTCACATCATTAAACTCTTGTAATAAATGACGAAAACGTAACAATTACCTAATCTATATTTAATTTGAAAATACATCCTGGTCGGCAGATATGTATCTCACGCGTCTACTACTGGTGAAAGCCATCACGCGATCGAGCAACACATATAAAGGACAGACATCATGTCAAACATCCTCAATCGCCGCCGGTCAGCAGCCCTTCTCGGTGCGGCAATCATCGTTGGCGCGGCCTCGCTTCCTTATGCGTTCGAAACGTCACCGGCCGTAGCGTCGCCGGCGTCGGTCGCCACCTCCCCCAACGGCAGCGGTTCTTTTGCCGATGTCGTCGATGCCGACAAGCCGGCCGTGGTGACCATCGTGACGACGATGAAGGCATCGGGCGCCGATGACAGCACCGACAATTCCGAGATGCAGCAGCAGTTCAAGCAGTTCTTCGAGCAGCAGGGGATTCCAGTGCCGCATCAGGCACCGCAATCGGGTGAGCATGCGCAGGCCCTCGGCTCCGGCTTCATCGTCAGCCCGGACGGCTACATCGTCACCAACAACCACGTCATCGCCAACGCCACCGATATCAAGGTAACGCTCGACGACGGCACGGAACTGCCCGGCAAGCTGATCGGCGCCGACGCTAAGGCCGATTTGGCCGTGGTCAAGATCGAGGCCCCGAAGGCCCTGCCGACCATCGCCTGGGGCGATTCCGGCAAGCTGAAGCTCGGCGACCAGATTCTGGCGATCGGCAACCCCTTCGGCATCGGCACGACCGTGACGGCCGGCATCGTCTCGGCACGCGGCCGCGATCTGCACAGCGGCCCATATGACGACTTCATCCAGATCGATGCGCCGATCAACCACGGCAATTCGGGCGGTCCGCTCGTTGATCGCGACGGTCATGTCGTCGGCATCAACACCGCCATCTATTCGCCGAACGGCGGCAGCGTCGGTGTCGGCTTCGCGATCCCATCGGATGAAGCCAAGACGATCGTCGCCAAGCTGCAGAAGAACGGCTCCATCGAGCACGGCTATCTCGGCGTTCAGATCCAGGGCATCACACAGGATGTCGCCGATGCGATCGGTCTTGCCAAGCCGCAAGGCGCGCTCGTCGCCGACGTCTCGGAAGGCTCACCCGCTGCCAAGGCTGGTCTCAAGGCTGGCGACGTCGTCACCAACGTCGGAAGCGACAGCGTGACATCGCCGAAGGATCTCTCGCGCCTGGTGGCAGATCTGTCGCCTGGCGACAAACAGACCGTCACGGTCTGGCGCGGCGGCAAGAGCGTCGACTTGAAGGTCTCGATCGGCGGTGGCGATGACGGACAGCAGCTCGCAAGCGCAGGCGGCACCGAAAAGCATGCTCAGAGCGGGCCGAGGATCGGCGTTGCACTTGCCGACCTCACCCCCGATATCCGCGCACAGCTTGGCCTGTCGCAGAAAATCGAGGGCGCGGTCATCGCCAACGTGTCGCCGGACAAGCCCGCCGCGAAGGCCGGCCTACAGACCGGAGACATCATCCTGTCGGTGAACGATAAGACCGTTCACGACGCGAGTGAAGCTAAGAACGCGGTGGCGGATGCAGCAAAGACCGAGAAGAAGTCCGTGCTGCTCCTCGTACAGCGAGGCGGCAACAAGACCTTCGTGGCTGTTCCCTTCGCTGCGGCCTAGCGTTCGGGAGGACCGGCGTCACCACACGCCGGTCCTTTTATTAATTTGAGACAGGACTATGCCGATCATCATAAGCCAGGCGGCTTTCCGCCTGGCTTATTGCACGCCGAAGACGCCGACGAAGTTCTTCATGCGCTCAGCCGCCAACTCCGGCCGATCGAGCACATTTGCCTTGTCGGCTAGGCGGAAGATATCCGCATAGTGATTGATGCCGCGCGCCGATTGCATGCCGGCGGGCAGGCTGAAATGGCGTTGGTGGCCGTTCAGCCACGCCAGGAAGACCACGCCTGCCTTGTAGTATTGCGTGGGCGCCTCGAAGATCTTGCGCGACAGCGGCACCGTTGGCTCGATCACGGAGCGGAAGGTCGTGGTATCACCCGCCGCCAGCGACGCGAGCGCCTTGGAGGCAGACGGCGCCACGGCGTCGAAAATACCGAGAAGCGCGTGGCTGTAGCGTTTGCCATCACCCTCGATCAATTCAGCGTAATTGAAGTCGTCACCGGTGAAGCACATTACCGCCTCTGGAAGACGGTCGCGAAGCTGCACTTCCTTGGCGTTGTCGAGCAACGAGATCTTGATACCTTCGACCTTGCTCCGGTTTTCATTGATGATATCAAGCGCGCATTTGAGTGCTGGCTCGAAATCAACGCTTCCCCAATAGCCGGCAAGGTTCGGATCGAACATGTCACCCAGCCAGTGCAGGACAACCTTGTCCTTCGCCTGCGAGAGAATGCGGCTGTAGACCTTGATGTAATCGTCAGGTGATTTGGCGACGCGGGCAAGCGCGCGGCTCGCCATCATGATGGCGCGACCACCGTGTTTTTCCACGAACTCGATCTGCGTTTCGTAGGCCTTGATGACGTCATCCAGCGAGCGCGCATCGGCGGCAGCTAGATGGTCTGTGCCAGCGCCGCAGGCAAGATCGGCACCATCGACATGGCGCGCCTCTTCCAGCGACCGGCGAATGAGCTCCTGCGCACCTGCCCAATCAAGCCCCATCCCGCGCTGCGAGGTGTCCATGGCTTCGGCGATCTTGAAGCCTAGGCTCCAGAGATGGCGCCTGAAACCGATCGTCGTATCCCAGTCGATCGCCGGCTTGCCCCAGGGATCGAAATCCCGGCGCGGATCGGAGACGACGTGGGCCGCAGCATAGGCAATCCGATTGAATACCGGTGGCTTCGACGGCCGCTCGATCGGGGTTCCGACGAGGCGATATTCGCGAACAGCACCATCGGCGTCAGGCAGATTCAAGGTCAAGCTCATGGGGTCCTCCTCAAGACGTGGACAATGCAATAATTTGGATCGTTCCAAATTGCAAGCCTGTTTTATCCCATGGGAAGCACGCGCCACCTGTCGCTTTCAGCACGCCAGCAAGTGACGAAATCAGTTGTTTTCCGCCATTTTGCACCGCAACAGATACTTTCCGGTGAATTCCACCGGGAGCATCAGCGTCGACCAATTAACTCCGCTTGACAAAGTTGGAACGTTCCAATTATTAACAGGAAAAAAGGCGCTGGCTAAGGGAGGACATTCATGGGCAAGGGACGGGTCACCGTCATCGACATCGCGAAGGCTGCCGGCGTTTCCAAGTCGACCGTCTCGTTGGTGCTGCAAGCCTCGCCCCTGGTGAATGAGAGCACCCGTACGAAGGTCAACGCCGTCATGCGGGAGCTGGGCTATGTTTATAATCGCGGCGCGGCGAACCTTCGCCAGGCGAATGCGCGATCGAAGATCATCGGCATCGTCGTCAACGACCTCACCAATAGCTTCTTCGCCGAACTTGCCGTGGGCGTCGACACGGTCGTGCAGTCGGCCGGCTTCGTGCAATTCCTGTCAAACACCAGCGAGAGCATCGATCGCCAGCGCGAAGTCATAGCCTCGATGCGCGAGCATGGCGTCTCGGGCCTGATCATCTCGCCGGCGCGCGGCACCGAAGCGCTCGACTTGAAGCCGCTTGTCATGGCCGGCATTCCGGTCGTGCTCGTCGTTCGCAACATCCCCGGCGCCAAGGTGTCGTCGCTCGTCTCTGACAATCATGCCGGCACCTTTGCCGCCGTCGAGCATCTGGCAGCGCTCGGCCACAGCCGCATTGCATTCGTCGGGGGCTTTCCGGACACCGCCGTCTTCGACGAGCGCCTGGGTGGCTATCGCGACGCCATGTCGAAAACCGGCACCGGCTTCCAAGAGGAGCTTGTCGTCTCGTCCGCGCCATCGCGCGCTGGCGGCGTCGATGCGCTTGCACGCGCTATGGCCATGCCAGATCCGCCAACGGCCGCCGTCTGTTTTAATGATGCGGTTGCCTTCGGCGTCTGCGACGGGCTGAGAGCGCGCCGCATCGAGCCCGGCAAGAACTTCGCCGTCGTCGGCTTCGACGACGTGATCGAGGCAAAGACCACGGTGCCGGCACTGACCACCATCTCGGTCGATCCGCAGGGGATCGGCCAACGCGCCGCACAGATGCTGCTGAAGCAGATCAACGCTGGAAAGCCAGAAGCGGAATCAGCCGTGAGCTCGGTGCGCCTGATCGTGCGCGAAAGCTGCGGCGCGGCGATGAACAAGCCTGGGAGGAAAATGGCATGACGGTTCGTTGGGGTCTCATCGGCGCGAGTACGATTGCGCGCGAATGGGTGATTGGAGCAATTCGCGCCACTGGCGGCGAGGTCGTCTCCATCATGAGCACCAGCCCGGAGCGCGCCCGCTCCTATGCCGCCGAGAATAATATCGGCAAGCACGTCTCCGATCTCGATGCTCTCCTCTCCGACCCCGAGATCGATGCTGTCTATATTTCGACCACCAACGAGCTGCACAGCGCCCAGGCAACTGCCGCCGCGCGCGCGGGAAAGCATATTCTCTGCGAAAAGCCACTGGCGCTTTCTCTCGAGGATGCTCATGCGATGACCAAGGCTGCAGATGAAGCGGGCGTCGTTCTCGCCACGAACCACCACCTGCGCAATGCCTCGACCCATACTGCGATGCGTGACGCAATCGCGGCCGGCCAGATCGGAAAGCCGCTCTCGGCACGCGTGTTCCACGCTGTTTACCTGCCGCCGCATCTGCAGGGCTGGCGGCTCGACAAGCCGCAGGCCGGCGGCGGGGTCATTCTCGACATCACCGTCCATGACACGGACACGCTGCGCTACGTGCTCGGACGAAACCCCGTCGAGGTGATCGCGTTTTCGCAGGCCGGCGGCATGGGCAAAGAAGGTCTAGAGGACGCCGTCATGGGCGTCATGCGCTTCGAGGACGATATCATCGCCCAGTTCCACGACGGCTTCACCACGAAATACGCCGAGACCGGTTTGGAGGTGCACGGCACAGAGGGCTCGCTGATCGGCCGCAATGTCATGACCCAGCGGCCAGATGGCACCGTCACCTTGCGGACCGCAGACGGCGAGCGGTCGCTGTCAGTCACCGGCGGCAATCTATACGAGACCGCGCTCACCGCATTTCACGCCGCCGTCGCCGGCAATGGAAAGCCGTCGGCAACGGCCAAGGATGGCATATGGTCGCTGGCAACGGGTCTCGCGGTTGCGCAAGCCGCGCGCACGGGTGCTGCGGTGCCGGTCAAGACAGGACTTTGAGAGAGATGAACAAGCACGTCACCCCATCGCAAGCTGCTGACCTGATCCCCGACGGCGCCGTTGTTTCGGTCTCCTCGTCCAGCGGCCTGGGCTGCCCCGACCTGATGCTTAAAGCGATCGGCGAGCGCTTCGAAGCAACAGGCCATCCGCGCGACATCACCACGCTGCACCCGATCGCCGCCGGCGACATGAGCGGGATCAAAGGCATCGACCACATCGCGCGCAAGGGTCTCCTGAAGCGGATCATCGGTGGCTCCTACCCCTCCGGCCCGTCGACCGCCGAACCGCCGCTGATCTGGCAAATGATTACCGGCAACGAGATCCCGGCCTATAACATCCCCTCCGGCGTGATGTTCGACATGCACCGCGAGGCGGCCGCCAAGCGACCCGGCGTTCTGACGAAAGTGGGGATGGACACATTCGTGGACCCGAAGCGTCAGGGCTGTGCGATGAACGCCGCCGCTCAGGAAACACCCGTGGTCAAGCGCGTCTCTTTCGAGGGAGACGACTGGCTGTATTTTCCGGCCATCACGCCCGATGTCACAATCATCAGAGCAACGACGGCTGACGAGCACGGCAACCTGACCTATGAGCACGAGGGCGCCTATCTCGGCGGGCTAGACCAAGCCCTCGCCGCGCGCAACAATGGTGGCATCGTCATCGCGCAGGTAAAGCGCATCACCAAGCAGGGCTCGCTGAAGCCACATGACGTGCGCGTGCCGGGTATGCTCGTGGACTACATCATTGTCGACCCAGAGCAGAAGCAGACGACACAGACGCTCTACGATCCTGCGATTTCAGGCGAAATCTTCCGCCCGCTCGATACGTTCCGCGTGCCCGAATTCAACATCCAGAAGGTAATTGCGCGTCGCGTCGCGCAGGAGCTTCAGGCCAACAGCTGCGTCAATCTCGGCTTTGGCATCTCGGCGAATGTGCCCCGCATCCTGATGGAAGAGGGCCAGCACGGGGCGGTCACCTGGGTGATCGAGCAAGGTGCGGTCGGGGGCGTTCCGCTGCTCGACTTCGCCTTTGGCTGCGCCTCGAACGCCGATGCCTACATGCCATCGCCCTACCAGTTCACCTATTTCCAGGGTGGCGGTTTCGACGCGTCGCTGTTGTCCTTCCTGGAGATCGGCCGGGATGGCTCGGTCAACGTCTCCAAGCTCTCCTTCCGTCCGCATGTGACGGCCGGAGCCGGCGGCTTCGTCGATATCACCGCACGTGCCCGCAAGATTGTCTTCTCCGGCATGTTCAATGCAGGCGCCAAGCTCAGCATCGCCGATGGCAAGCTTGTCATCGAGAAGGAAGGCAAGCTGAAGAAGCTGGTCAACGAGGTCGAACACGTGACCTTCTCCGGCCGCCGGGCGATCGAGCAGGGCCAGGACATCACCTATGTGACCGAGCGCTGCGTAATGAAGCTCATCGCCGACGGGATCGTCCTCACCGAAATCGCACCCGGCATCGACCTGCAGACGCATATTCTGGAACAATCGGAGTTCCCCCTCTTGGTCGCCAAGGAACTCAAGGTGATGGACGCCGGGCTCTTTGCCGAAGGGCCGATCGGATTGTCGCTGCCGGTAAAAAGTGCCCGCGTTCTGGAGGGCACCTTCCATGACTAGCGGAACCGTGCGCATCGACATCGACCGCTCTCTCGCTATCATGACCGTATCACGGCCCGAGAAGCTGAATGCGCTCGACCTCGACATGCTGAAGGCTCTGTCGGAAGCCGCCGACGCGGTGGAAGCCAATCCGGATGTGCATGTCGCCATCCTCACCGGCGAAGGCAAGGCCTTCTCGGCGGGCGGCGATATCAAGGCCTGGGGGCACATGGCGCCGCAGGAGTTCGGGCACGCCTGGGTGCGCTACGGCCATCGTGTCTTCGAGCGTCTCGCCACGCTTCGCGTACCCCTGATCGCCGCGCTGAACGGCCACGCGCTCGGCGGCGGGCTCGAGTTGGCAGGCCTTGCCGACATCAGGATCGCCGAAGAGCAGATCAAGATCGGCCTTCCGGAAACGGGCCTTGGAATGATCCCCGGCTGGTCGGGCACGCAGCGTCTCGTCAAGCGGTTCGGCGCGCAGATAGTGCGCAGGATGGCGCTGGGCGGCGAGATCTTCACGGCCGAGGAAGCCCGCCAGTCCGGCATGGTCGACATGGTCGTGGCCACCGGCACCGCTGTCGACGCGGCACGTGACTACGCACGCCGCGTCGCGACACGCGGACCGGCGGCACTCGAGATCACAAAGCTTATGATCGCATCGGCAAATGGCGAGGACAACGGTACGGCGGTTGAAGCGCTCGGCTCGATCCTGGTCGCCAAAACCGGCGACCTCAAGGAAGGCGTGACCGCGTTCAGCGAGAAGCGCCCGGCACAGTTCAAGGGAGAATGGTAATGACGGTTCTGGTCACCCCAAAGGCGCTCGCCAATCAGACGGTTCGTGACTTCAAGATGCTGATTGATGGCAAATGGATCGCCGGCAATGCCGCACCGATCGAGCGTGTCGCGCCGAGCCACGGCGTCGTCGTCAGCCGCTTTCAGACTGGTTCCAAGGCGGACGCCGAGCGCGCGATTGCAGCCGCGCGCAAGGCGTTCGACACCGGCCCTTGGCCGCGCATGACGGCATCGGAGCGCTCCGCGATCCTGCTCAAGGCCGCCGATCTCATCGCCGCCAGGGCCGATGAGCTTGCCTATCTCGATGCGATCGAGGCCGGCAAGCCGATCTCTCAGGTCAAGAGCGAGATCGCAGGATCGGTCGATATCTGGCGCTATGCCGCCGCCCTTGCCCGCGACCTGCATGGCGAAAGCTACAACACGCTCGGCGACGGCACACTCGGTGTCGTGCTGCGCGAGGCGATCGGTGTCGTCTCGATCATCACGCCGTGGAATTTCCCGTTCCTGATCGTCGGCCAGAAACTGCCCTTCGCGCTTGCGGCAGGCTGCACTTGCGTGGTCAAGCCGTCGGAACTGACCTCGGGCTCGACGATCGTGCTCGGCGAAATCCTGCAGGAAGCCGGCGTCCCCGATGGCGTCGTCAATATCGTGACCGGCACGGGCGCCGAAGTTGGCGCGATCATGACTGCACACCCCGACGTCGATATGGTTTCTTTCACCGGTTCGACCGGCGTTGGTAAGCTGACGATGACCAATGCGGCGCAAACGCTCAAGAAGGTCTCGCTGGAACTCGGCGGCAAGAACCCGCAGATCGTGTTCCCCGATGCCGACCTAGACGCCTTCATCGACGCGGCCGTGTTCGGCGCCTATTTCAACGCCGGCGAATGCTGCAATGCAGGCTCGCGGCTGATCCTGCACAAATCCATCGCGAGCGACGTGGTCGCGCGCGTGGCGGCGCTTGCCAAGCTTGTAAAGGTCGGCGACCCCCTGGATCTGACCACGCAAGTTGGCGCGATCATCACGCCGCAGCACTTCGACAAGATCGCCGGCTACGTCGCGGCGGCAAAAAGCGCCGGCGCCGAAGTCGCCCATGGCGGCGGGGCGCTGGATCTGGGCATGGGCCAGTTCATGGCACCGACCATTCTCTCTCAGGTCACGCCGGGGATGACGGTCGCGCGCGAGGAGGTGTTCGGGCCCGTCCTCTCTGTCCTCACCTTCGAGACCACCGAGGAGGCGATCGAGATCGCCAATTCCATCGATTACGGTCTCTCGGCCGGCGTCTGGAGCAAGGATTTCGATACATGCCTGACAATCGGGCGTAGAGTACGTGCGGGAACCGTCTGGATGAACACATTTATGGACGGCGCATCGGAGCTGCCGTTCGGGGGATACAAGCAGTCCGGCCTCGGCCGCGAACTCGGCCGCCATGCGGTGGAGGATTACACCGAGACGAAGACGCTCAACATGCATATCGGCAGCCGCACAAACTGGTGGATGCCCAGGAACTGACAGCCGGCGGGGAGCCGGTCTGCAGAAACCACGCTCGAGGAGGGCGGGGGATACGGAACGAGAATGGGTCTCGTTTCGCGAACTTGAAAACGGGAGGTTTTCAAATGCGCAGATTTCTAACGGCGACCGCCGTGGTCGCATTGGCAGTTGGTGCCGTGGGTGGTTTGGCCCGCGCTGCCGATGTCAAGGAAGTGCAGATGCTGCATTGGTGGACGTCGGGTGGCGAAGCCGCCGCGCTCAACGTGCTGAAGGGCGATCTGGCGAAGGAAGGCTACGCTTGGAAAGACGTGCCTGTCGCCGGTGGTGGCGGTGACGCCGCGATGACCGCGCTGAAGGCGATGGTTGCGGCAGGCACCTACCCGACCGCTTCGCAGATGCTCGGCTACACCGTTCTCGACTACGCGCAAGCAGGTGTGATGGGCGATCTCACCGAAACCGCGAAGAAGGAAGGCTGGGACAAGTCTGTTCCGGCAGCGCTGCAGAAGTTCTCCGTCTATGACGGCAAGTGGGTCGCAGCTCCCGTCAACGTTCACTCCGTCAACTGGCTCTGGATCAACAAGGCCGTGATGGACAAGATCGGCGGCACGCAGCCGAAGACCTTCGAAGACCTCGTTGCCCTGCTCGACAAGGCGAAGGCCGCCGGCGTCACGCCGCTCGCCCTCGGCGGTCAGAACTGGCAGGAAGCCACTATGTTCGACAGCGTCGTGCTTTCGACCGGCGGACCGGAGTTCTACAAGAAGGCCTTCAACGAACTCGACGAGGAGTCGCTGAAGTCCGACACGATGAAGAAGTCGTTCGACAACCTGGCCACGCTGATCAAGTATGTCGATCCGAACTTCTCCGGCCGTGACTGGAACCTTGCGACCGCCATGGTCATCAAGGGTGATGCGCTGGTGCAGGTCATGGGTGACTGGGCCAAGGGCGAATTCGTCGCCGCCAAGAAGACCCCTGACACCGACTTCCTTTGCTACCGCTTCCCGGGCACCGACGGCAGCGTGATCTACAACTCCGACATGTTCGGCATGTTCAACGTTCCCGACGATCGCAAGGCCGCCCAGGTGGCGCTTGCGACAGCAACGCTGTCGAAGAGCTTCCAGTCGGCGTTCAACGTCGTCAAGGGCTCGGTGCCTGCCCGTACCGACGTGCCGGATACCGACTTCGACGCCTGCGGCAAGAAGGGCATCGCCGACCTGAAGGCAGCCAACGAAGGCGGCACGCTGTTCGGCTCGCTGGCACAGGGCTATGGCGCGCCTCCGGCCGTTGCCAACGCCTACAAGGACGTCGTCTCGAAGTTCGTTCACGGCCAGATCAAGACCTCCGACCAGGCTGTCGAAGAGCTCGTGAAGGCAATCGACGACGCCAAGTAATCGGCTCCAAGCATGGTCTTCCCCGCCTCAGATGGCGGGGAAGATATCGACTGCCAACGTCACCCTTGGGAGGGGGATGAATGTTATGAGCACTATCGCTACCACCAAACCAGAAGTCACAGCGCAGCGCGGAACGTCGTTTTCCTTGCGCGGCTGGCTGCAGGACGCGCTGCCGAAAATCGTGCTCGCGCCGAGCTTTGCCATCACGCTGGTCTTCGTCTACGGCTTCATCCTCTGGACGGTCTATCTGTCCTTCACCAATTCAAAGACCTTTCCGTCCTACGCGCTGACCGGGCCTCGCGCCTATCAACGGCTCTGGCGCTGGACCTTCGAGAGCGATCCGCCATCGTCGTGGTACACGTCGATCACCAATATGGGGATCTTCGGCTTCCTCTATATCGCGATCTGCCTGTGCCTCGGGCTGCTGCTCGCCATCCTGCTCGACCAGAAGATCCGCGGCGAAGGCATTCTGCGGCCGATCTTCCTCTATCCGATGGCGCTCTCCTTCATCGTCACCGGGGTTGCCTGGAAATGGTTTCTCGATCCGGGCCTCGGGCTGGAGCAGACGTTGCACCATTTCGGCTGGACGAGCTTTCACTTCGACTGGATCAAGAACAAGGACTTCGTGATCTACACCGTTGTCATCGCCGGCGTCTGGCAGGCCTCGGGCTTCGTCATGGCGATGTTCCTGGCGGGCCTTCGCGGCATCGACAGCGAGATCATGAAGGCGGCGCAGATCGACGGCGCCTCGACGGTGCAGCTCTACCGCCGCATCATCATTCCGCTTCTGAGGCCCGTCTTCCTGTCGGCCTTCATCGTGCTCGCGCACATGGCGATCAAGTCCTACGACCTCGTGGTCGCGCTGACCTCGGGCGGCCCTGGCGGCTCTGCCTGGCTGCCGTCCAACTTCATGTATGAATACACCTTCAAGCGCAACGAGATGGCCGTCGGCTCGGCCAGCGCCGTGATCATGCTGATGACCATCTCGGCCATCATCATTCCCTATCTCTATTCGGAACTGCGGGAGAAATCACGATGAGCACGGTCACATCGGGTGCCTCCCACATGGCACGCATGCGGATGTTCAACCGCATCTTCATCTACGGCGTACTCGCGATCTTCGCGATCGTCTACCTGATGCCGCTCTTCGTCATGTTGGTCACCTCGTTCAAGACGATGGACGAGATCCAGGGCGGCAACATGTTGTCGCTACCGGCGGCGCCGACCTTCGAGCCATGGATCAAGGCCTGGGGCGAAACCTGCGTCGGCCTCACCTGCGCCGGCATCAAGGGCTACTTCTGGAACTCGATCAAGATGGTCGTTCCCGCCGTCGCGATCTCGACCATCCTCGGCGCGCTGAACGGCTACGTGCTCACCAAGTGGCGCTTCCCCGGCCATACGCTGGTCTTCGGCCTGATGCTCTTTGCCTGCTTCATTCCGTTCCAGTCGGTGCTTTTGCCGATGGCGACCATTCTCGGCAGCCTCGGCCGCTTCGGCAACATGCTCACCAATGATATTGGCATGTCGCTCGGCTTCGGCAATCCGACGGTCAATCTGGTTATCGTCCACGTTGTCTACGGTCTCGGCTTCACGACGCTGTTCTTCCGCAACTACTACGAGGCATTTCCGACCGAACTGGTGCGCGCGGCGCAGGTGGATGGCGCGAGCTTCTTCCAGATCTTCCGCCGCATCATGCTGCCGAACTCGCTGCCGATCATCGTCGTGACCGTGATCTACCAGTTCACCAACATCTGGAACGACTTCCTGTTCGCATCCGCCTATGCGGGAACCGGCGAGTCCATGCCGATGACGGTGGCGCTGAACAACGTCGTCAACACCTCGACCGGTGTGGTCGAATACAATGTCAACATGGCCGCGGCGATGATCGCCGCCATGCCCACGCTTCTCGTCTACATCCTCGCCGGCCGCTACTTCGTTCGCGGTCTGATGGCGGGCGCGGTCAAAGGATAATCCCATGGCTTTTCTCGAAATCTCAGGCCTCAGAAAGCGTTTCGGCGCACTGGAAATCCTCAAGGGCATCGATCTTGAGCTGGAAAAAGGCGGTTTCCTGGTGCTGGTCGGCCCGTCGGGCTGCGGCAAGTCCACGCTGCTCAATACCATCGCAGGGCTGGAAGCCATCACAGAGGGCGACATCAGCGTCGATGGCCGCAGCATTTCCGATCTGCATCCTTCCAAGCGCGACATCGCCATGGTGTTCCAGAGCTACGCGCTCTATCCGAACATGACGGTGTCAGGAAATATCTCCTTCGGCATGGAAATGCGCGGTGTGCCAGCGGACGAGCGCAAGGCGGCGATCGACAAGGTGGCCAAGGTGCTGCAGATCGGCCATCTGTTGGACCGCAAGCCGAGCCAGCTTTCCGGCGGCCAGCGGCAGCGTGTCGCCATGGGCCGCGCGCTGGTGCGCGATCCCAAGCTCTTCCTGTTCGACGAGCCGCTCTCCAACCTGGACGCCAAGCTGCGGGTCGATATGCGCATCGAAATCAAGCGACTGCATCAGGCGACCGGCAAGACGATTGTCTACGTCACGCACGACCAGATCGAGGCGATGACGCTGGCGACCAAGATCGCCGTGATGAAGGACGGTGAGGTGCAGCAGTTCGGCACGCCGGCAGAAATCTACAACAACCCCGCCAACATGTTCGTCGCCGACTTCATGGGCTCTCCGGCCATGAACCTCCTCTCCGGCACCATCGAACAGGGCGCGACGGGCCTCTCTGTCTCGCTCGCCCGTCCCAGCGGCGAGCCCATCCGCCTGCCGATCGCGCCGGGCCACGAAGCGTTGCAGGCGCATGCCGGCCGGCAGATTGTCTTCGGCATCCGGCCGGAAGCGCTGACCGACCCCGATGGCGCCGACCGCAACGCCCGCGCACTCGCCGAGGGCGATTGCCTGATCGACGTCGTCGAACCGGCCGGGTCCGACACCTTCGCGGTGACGAAACTGGGCGGCAAGGAAGTCGTTGCGCGGCTGCGCGCCGATGCCCGTATTCAGCCCGGCCAGAACGCGCGACTGGCATTCAACCTCGACAAGGTGGTCTTCTTCGACCCGCAGAGCCAGGCGCGGATCGCGTGATCTGACGGCGGGACAGCAATATGAACAGAACACCTGATATCGTCATCATCGGCTCGGGCATCGGTGGCGCGACCGTCGCTGCCGGACTCGCTCCCACCGGCACCGAGATCCTCATTCTCGAAGCCGGCGAACGGATCGCCGACCACCCGGTCAACCGCGACCAGCGGGCGATCTTCCAGCGCGGCCATTTCCGCCCGAAGGAAACCTGGTACGAGGCCGATGGCACCGGCTTCAATCCCGGCAACTACTACAATGTCGGCGGCAATTCGAAATTCTTCGGCGCCGTGCTCTCGCGCTACCGCCGCGAGGATTTCGAAGAGATCCATCACCGCGAAGGCGTGTCACCCGCGTGGCCATTCCCCTATGAGGAACTTGAACCGTGGTATGGCCGCGCCGAGAAACTGTACCGGGTGCGCGGCGCGCTCGGTGATGACCCGACGGAGCCGGCGCATTCGACACCTTATGACTACCCGCCGGTGCGCGAAGAACCTGCCATCGCCGACGTCAGGGCGCGGCTGAAGGCGAAGGGTCTGCACCCTTTCTCGCTCCCCTTGGGTGTCGATATCGACAAGTGGCTGGCGAAGGCACCAACCCCATGGGACGCACATCCGAACTCCGACGACGGCAAGATGGACGCGGAAACAGCTGCCCTGTCGCAGGCCCTGAAACACGACAATGTCCGCCTTCAGACCAACTCTCCCGTCATCAAGTTGGAAGCGGATGCGGACGGACGCATTTCAGGCGTCACCTACCGTCAGGGTAGCGAAGCCCGCACGCTTCATCCAAAGCTCGTGATCCTCAGTGCCGGCGCTGTGCAGTCCGCCGTGCTATTGCTTCGCTCGGCAAGTGACCGGTTTCCCGAGGGGCTCGCCAATTCCTCGGGCCAGGTCGGGCGCAACTTCATGAACCACAATTCCTCGGCCGTGATCGGCGTCTCGCCGCGATATCGCAACACCTCGATCTACCAGAAGACCTTCGCCTTCAATGATTTCTATCTGTCCGACGGCAATGGCGGACCGCCGCTTGGCAACGTCCAGCTGCTCGGCCGCATCTCCGGCAAGGTATTGAAGGGCTCGCTGCCGAATGTCCCGGAATGGCTGCTCAATCGGATCACCGGCCATGCGATCGATTTCTACGCCATGAGCGAAGACGTTCCCAATCCGGAAAGCCGGGTGATGGTCGATGGCGAGCGCATCGTCTTGAAATGGCATCGCACCAATTGGGATGCCCATCTCTCGCTGGTCTCCAAGCTCAAGGACATCCTGAAGTCGATCGGCTTCCCGCTGGTGCTCAGCCGGCCATTCGACAAGCGCACGCCCTCGCACCAGTGCGGAACCATCAGGATCGGTCGCGATCCGGCGTCGGCTCCGCTCGACATCTACTGCCGTGCCTTCGATCACCAGAACCTCTTCGTCGTCGATGCGAGCTTCCTGCCGACTTCGGCAGCCGTCAATCCGGCCTTGACGGTGGCGAGCCAGGCATTGCGCGTTGCCGACCACATTGCATCAAAGGATTTGACAGCATGACGACGCATTCGGACAAGCCCGTAGCCGTGGTCACCGGCGGCCGTCGCGGCATCGGGCTGGGCATTGCCGGCGCGCTGGCGAAATCAGGCTTCAATGTCGTGATAACAGGCGTCGGCGCCGTGGAGACCGCGGACGAAACCGTCGCGCAGCTGAAACAACACGGTGCCGACGCGATCTACCTGCAGGCCGATATTTCGGCCGTCGAAAAGCACGAGGAAACGGTTCACGCGATCCTGCAGGCCTTCGGTCGCATCGATTGCCTGGTCAACAATGCGGGCATGGCGGCCGTGGTCAGGGGCGATTTCCTCGGGCTGACGGCTGACAATTTCGACGCGATCATGGCCACGAACCTGCGCGGCACCGTGTTCTTCACCCAGGCGGTGGTGAAGGCGATGCTTGTTTCCGGCGACAAGCCGCACCCGCGTTCGATCATCAACATCACCTCGGTATCGGCCGAGGCAAGCTCTCCGGAACGCCTGGACTATTGCATCAGCAAGGCGGGGCTTGCCGCCTTCTCTCAAGGGCTCGCGCTGCGCCTGGCGGAATCGGGCATCTCCGTCTTCGAACTCCGGCCGGGCATCATCCGCACCGATATGACGGCAGGCGTGACCTCGAAATACGACGCGCTGATCGAAGGCGGCCTTGTGCCGATGAAGCGCTGGGGCGAGGCCGACGATATCGGCCGGATTTGCTCGGCCCTTGCCTCCGGCGCCTTCGCCTTTGCGACCGGCACCGTCATCGACGCCGATGGCGGCCTTTCCATTCCCCGCTTGTGACAGGATAGAACCAATGGGCTTTGACTACATCATAACGGGCGCGGGTCCCGCCGGCTGCGTGCTCGCCAGCAGGCTGAGCGAAGATCCAGATGTCAGTGTGCTTATTCTGGAAGCCGGTGGCGGTGACTGGAACCCGCTGTTTCACATGCCGGCCGGCTTTGCCAAGATGACCAAGGGCGTGGCCAGCTGGGGATGGGAAACGGTTCCGCAGAAACATATGAAAGGCCGGGTGCTGCGCTATACGCAGGCAAAGGTGATCGGCGGCGGCTCCTCGATCAATGCCCAGCTCTATACCCGGGGCAATGCCGCCGACTATGATCTCTGGGCCGGCGAGGATGGCTGCGAGGGCTGGGACTATCGCTCGATCCTGCCTTACTTCAAGCGTGCCGAGGACAACCAGCGCTTCGCCGACGACTACCACACCTATGGCGGGCCGCTCGGCGTCTCAATGCCTGTCTCAGCGCTACCGATCTGCGACGCCTATATCCGCGCCGGCCAGGAGCTCGGCATTCCCTACAATCACGATTTCAACGGCAAGCAGCAGGCGGGCGTCGGCTTCTACCAGCTGACCCAGCGCAACCGCCGCCGCTCATCCGCGTCACTCGCCTATCTCTCGCCCATCAAGGGCCGAAAGAACCTGACCATCCGCACCGGCGCCCGCGTGAGCAGGATCGTGATCGAGGGAACGCGGGCCGTCGGCGTCGAAGTGGTGACGGACAAGGGCTCCGAGGTGATCCGCGCCGAGCGCGAGGTGCTGGTGTCATCAGGCGCGATCGGCTCGCCGAAACTCCTGCTGCAATCCGGCATCGGTCCGGCCGACCATCTGACATCGGTCGGCGTCAAGGTTTACCACGATCTCCCCGGCGTCGGCGGCAACCTGCAGGACCACCTCGACCTCTTCGTCATTTGCGAGTGCACCGGCGACCACACTTATGACGGCGTCGCCAAACTTCACCGGACCGTTTGGGCGGGGCTGGAGTACATTCTCTTCCGCACCGGCCCGGTTGCGTCCTCGCTCTTCGAGACGGGTGGCTTCTGGTATGCGGACCCGCATGCGCGTTCCCCCGACATCCAGTTCCACCTCGGGCTCGGTTCGGGCATCGAGGCGGGCGTGGAGCGGCTGAAGAACGCCGGCGTGACGCTGAACTCGGCCTATCTACATCCTCGCTCGCGCGGCACTGTCAGGCTCAAATCATCGGATCCGGCGGCAGCGCCGCTGATCGATCCGAACTACTGGTCCGACGCGCATGACCGGACGATGTCGCTCGAAGGCCTGAAGATCGCGCGAGAAATCATGCAGCAGGCGGCGCTGAAGCCATTCGTCCTGGCCGAGCGGCTGCCGGGACCGAAGGTGATGACCGACGACGAACTTTTCGACTACGGCTGCGCCAACGCCAAGACCGATCACCACCCCGTCGGCACGTGCAAGATGGGCACGGGCGCCGACGCGGTCGTAGGGCTCGATCTCAAGGTGCACGGGCTGGAAGGCCTGCGCGTCTGTGATTCGTCCGTCATGCCGCGCGTACCCTCCTGCAACACCAACGCGCCGACCATCATGGTGGGCGAGAAGGGCTCGGACATCATTCGAGGCAAGCTGCCGCTTCCCGGCGCCATCTTCGAGCACGAGCGCAACGACACGCGACCGCGCGCACGGGCGGGCATCCGGTGAAGCCGATTACGAAGCGCTGGGCAACCTGACCAGCGCTTCCTTCAGGCTGACGCCGCTGAGACCTGTCTTCGTCATGTCGGCGATGAGACCGGCGATGGTCTTCGCCGCCTGCTTCATCGACAGGCCGCCCTCGCGCATGTTTGAGACGCAGTTACGCCGGGAATCCGGCGTGCCGACGGATGGCTCGTAGGTGATATAGGCGCCGAGACTGTCGGCCGCGGAGAGACCGGGCCTCTCGCCGATCAGCACGATCGTTATCCGCGCACCGAGAATTTCGCCGACCTCGTCGGCAAGCGCCACCCGCGCCTGCCGCGCGACGGCAACCGGGCCGATCGACAAGCCGGCTAAGCGCAACAGGCTCGAAAGCTCGCGCACGAGAGCGACGGCATTGATATCGACCGCGCTCGAGGAAAGGCCGTCTGCAATGGTGATGATGACGTCGCACCCTTTGGCCTCAGATGGCAGAGCATTCAGCCGCTCGACCGAAGCGCGCGACAACTTGCGGCCAAGATCAGGCCGGCGCAGATAGCTGCCGCGATCCTCGGCCATGCTTTCCACCGAGACGACATCCAGCCCGAGCGCCATGAGGTCGCTCTTCAGCCGATCTTCGTCGACCGTCGACCATACAGCTTCGCGGGCCCGGGCATGATCAAGCAGGAAGGCCAGCTGCGCCTTGGTCGGCGCGCCGGATCCGAAGCGCCCGAGCGCGACACGCGCATCGGTCATCTCGGACAAATCGACGGTGGCCGGCTGGAGATCGGCTCTTAGTTCGGTGGCGGTGGATTTAGACAAGAACGGCCCTCGACAGGTAATCGGTCAGCATGGCAGGCGCACCGGACAGCGCGCCGGCTTCATTGGTCAGTCCGACATCGCGAAGCCACGTCTCGAACTCCGGCGCCGGCGGGCGCCCAAGGGTCTCACGGCAGAAGACGGCGTCGTGGTGGGACAGCGACTGGTAGTTCAGCATGATGTCGTCGGCGCCGGGTACGGTAATGACGAAATTGACGTTTGCCGCGCAGAGCAGCGTCAACAGCGTATCCATGTCTTCCTGATCGGCATCGGCATGGTTGGTGTAGCAAACGTCGACGCCCATCGGCAGGCCGAGCAGCTTGCCGCAGAAATGATCCTCGATGCCGGCGCGGATGATCTGTTTCCCGTTGAAGAGATATTCAGGCCCGATGAAGCCGACCACGGTGTTGACGAGCAGCGGATCGAACTCGCGCGCGACGGCATAGGCTCTCGTCTCCATCGTCTGCTGGTCGACGCCGAAATGCGCGTCGGCCGAGAGTGCTGCTCCCTGCCCGGTTTCGAAGTACATCAGGTTGGCGCCCGGCATGCCGCGCTTCAGCGATCGTCCGGCATCCTGCGCCTCCTTCAGCAGCGCGAGATCGATGCCGAAGCCTTCATTGGCCTTCTGCGATCCCGCAACCGACTGGAACATCAGATCAACCGGCGCTCGCGCTTCAACCGCACGGATGGCTGTGGTAACGTGGCCGAGACAGCATGTCTGGGTGGGTATGGCAAGGCGCTCGCGGATTTCGTCGAGCAGCGAGACGATCCGCACATAGTCCTCAACACTATCAGTCGCCGGATTGACGCCGATGACGGCGTCGCCGGAGCCCATCAATAGACCGTCGATCGCCGAAGCGGCAATGCCGCGGCTGTCGTCGGTCGGATGGTTCGGCTGGTTGCGGGTCGACAAGCGGCCGGTGAGGCCGAGCGTGTTGCGAAAGCGCGTGACGACCTGCCGTTTGGCGGCGACGGCGATCAGATCCTGCAGCCGCATGATTTTCGAGACGGCCGCCAGCATTTCCGGCGTGATGCCATAGGTGATCGCCTCGAGTGCCCGCTGATCCGTTTCTGGCTTCAGCAACCACTCGCGAAACTCGCCCACAGTGAACGAACTGATCGGCGCGAAAGCTTGCGCGTCGAACTGCCTTGAAATCAGCGCCGAGACCTCGTCGATCTCCGATGGAATGACTTCTTCGGCGAGAAAAGCCTTCAGTGGCAGATCGGCAAGTGCCATCTGGGCTGCGAGCCGCTCGACCGGTCCGCTCGCCGCGATACCCGCGAGCTGATCGCCGGAGCGATCCGGCGTCGCTTTTGCGAGGAGGTCCTTAAGATCGCGAAAGCCGAAGCGCGTTCGTTCGATCGTCGTGCTGTATGCCATTGTGGGAGTCCTAGCGTTCAAGGGTTCAGACCGTCCCGATCCGATCGGGCTGGCTGACAGGCGTAATCCTCCCTTGAGACTGCCGGCGCTCGGCCTTTTGAGACGGTGATCCGGCCTCCCGTGCCGATCACCGCAAGCATGAGCGCCATGCCGTTATGCGCAGATGACCTCGTCTAGCCGATCACGTCAACATGCTGCGATGGCAACAGGCTGCAAAATTCGCCGACGGCATCAAATCCACCGCCTTTGCGCGATAGATCAGGCCTCTTCACCTTGCGAGACGCCGGCGGATTTGGCCACGAGAATGAAGCGCCGATAGACCAGCGTCCGAAGCCGGTTACGCAGATTGGCGCCGCGCCGCTGCGCCTTCGCGATCGGTCCATGCGACGCGATCTCGAAACCTATGAAGCCGGCCTGCGTCAATTGCGGAACAAGATCATCTGGCCGCAGGCCGGCGCCGAAGGGGAGCGCGGACATGATCGCCGAATGGCGCTCGCTCATCGCGCCATCATAATGCCGATCCGCGCCGCAGAAACGATCGATCCGGCGGATGAGCCATGCTGCGGCGCGGCCGAGCCTTGTCGGCTTCGCCCAGTCGCCGTCGAAGACCAATAGCGTGCCACCCGGCTTCAGCACGCGATGCCACTCGCCGAATGCCTTTGCGGGATCGGTCAGCGTCCACACCAGATGCCGGCAGATGATGGCATCGTAGCGGCCATCCGGCTCCATCGGATTTTCAGCGTCTGCCAGCACAAAGCGCAACCGTTCCTTGCCGGTATGCTTGGCCTTGGCGATTGACAGCATGGCCTCGGAGAAATCCAGCGCGGTCACATCATGGCCGAGATCGTGGATCACCGCCGTGACCTCGCCGGTTCCACAGGCAAGTTCGAGGACACGCAACGACGTCGGCCCCAGATGATCGCGCATCGGCTGCTGCCAGGCGTCGAACTCCGGTCCACTCGGTATCCTGTGGCCGAAGGCAAGATCGAAAGTCTGCGAGCGCTTGGACCAGTAGTCCCGGATCTCTTCCTTCAAATCGAAATTGGTTTGTCTGATGGACATCGAACCTCAAGAAATACAGCCAAGAAAATGGATATGCTGCCGACCATGATGCGGCGAGCGCTCGATATGGGCGCGCACTCCGAACACATCGGCGATCAAGCCTTCGGTCAATACCTCGTCCGCCGGTCCGACCGCAACAAGCCGACCCTGGCTAAGCACAGCAATCCTGTCGCAAAACATGGCGGCGAGGTTCAGATCATGCAGCGCAACGATGCTGGTGACCGGCAGCTTGGCAACCAGCGACAGGATTTCGAGCTGATGCTGGATGTCGAGGTGATTGGTCGGCTCGTCGAGCAGAAGCTCGGTCGGCGTCTGCGCCAGCGCGCGGGCGATATGCACCCGCTGCCGCTCGCCGCCCGACAGCGTATGCCAGAGCTGCCGCGCCTTCTCGACCATGCCCACCTGCCGCAGCGCATTCTCGACCGCTTCTTCATCATTGGCGCTCCACGGCGCCAACGGACCGCGATGTGGCGTGCGCCCGAGACGGACGACCTCAGTGACCGTCACCTGTGTTTCCGTCGTGGCCTGCTGCTCGACAAAGGCAACACGCCGGGCAATGTCGCGGCGTGCCAGCGTGTCGATGCCGGTATCGCCGAGTGCAATGACACCGCTCTTCACCTTTCGCAGCCCGCCGATCAACCGCAGCAGGCTGGACTTTCCCGAACCGTTCGGCCCGATTAGGCCCAGCGTCTGGCCGGTGGGGACCTCGAGACTTATGCCCTTGACAACAAGCACGCCTGACGTTGCCCAGTGCACATCGCTGATGGAAATGCTCATGCGGGCCGCCTCGCCTTGTAGAGAATGAGCGCGAATGCCGGCGCGCCGAAGAGCGCGGTGACCACGCCGATCGGCAACACCTGCTGCGGGATGATGACGCGCGAGACGATATCGGCGACCACCATGAAGATCGCTCCGGATATCGCCGTTGCCGGTAACAGGCGCCCATGCCCCGGCCCGACCACGAAACGCGCCGCATGCGGAATGACCAGCCCGACGAAGCCGATCGAGCCGACGATGCTGACCATCGTCGCGGTAAGCAGCGCCGTGAGCGCAAGCAGCACGATCCGGATACCAGCGACCGGAATGCCGAGCGCCGCCGCAGCATCGGTACCGAAAGTGAAGGCATCGAGCGCGCGGGCGTAAAGCATGCAGACGAGAAAGCCGGCGATTGCAACGGGAGCGGCAAGATAGACATCCGGCCAGCGTACGCCGGAAAGGCTGCCGAGCAGCCAGAACATGACGCCGCGCGCCTGCTCTGCATTTGCCGATGTCGTGACGATATAGGACGTCAGCGCGTTGAAGAGCTGCGAACCGGCGACACCTGCGAGGATGATACGGTCCGTCCCGCCGCCGGAGCCCACCGCCAGCAAAGACACCAGCAGGAACGCCGCGACCGCGCCGACGAAAGCGCCGGCGGAAAGCGTCAACACGCCATAGCCGAAACCGAGGATCATGACGGCGACGGCCCCGGTGGACGCGCCGGCCGAGATGCCGAGTACATAGGGCTCGGCCAGCGGATTGCGCAGCAACGCCTGCAGCACCGCGCCGCATAGCGCAAGAGCCGCTCCGGCGCTGGCGGCGACAAGCGCGCGGCTCAGGCGATAATCCCAGATGATGCCTTCATGGATGCGGCTGAGTTCAAAGCCGGTGCCAAGCAAGCGGTTCGCAACGGCCTTGGCCGTCGTGTCGACAGGAATGGAGATCTCGCCGATAGACACGGCGAGACTGATGACAAAGCCCAATGCCACGACGGCAAGGACGAAGAGCACGAGCAGCGCTCTCCATCCCCGGTGGGCTATCGACGCGTGCCTCACTTGGAAAGACCGAAGGACTTGATGCCGGCGGCAAGGCGTTCCAGGCCGTCGATGGTACGGATCGTCGGGTTCATCGACTGCGCATCCATCTCGACGAAGTGCCTGTTCTTGACGGCATCGAGCTGGCTGGTGACCGGGTCCTTTTCAAGGAAGTCGATCTTAACCTTCGGATCGTCGGCAGCGTAGCGGCGACGGTCCATGGTGGCGATGACGATGACTGCAGGGTTGGCCTGCGCGATCGTTTCCCAACCGACCAGCGGCCACTCTTCCTCGGTGCTGACGACGTTGCGGGCGCCGAGCGTTTTCAGAATATAGGCCGGAGCGCTGTTCTTGCCGGCGATAAAGGCATCGCCCTGCACTTCCTTGCTGGAAAACCAGAAGGCGACAGGCAGATCCTTCGCCGACCCGCCAAGCGATGCCACGGCATCCGCTTCGCGCTTCTTCAAGTCAGCGATCAGGGCCGCGCCGCGATCCTGGATATCGTAGATCTCCGCCAGTTCGGCGATCTCCTGGTAAATCAGCTCCATGGTGAAGAGCTCACTGCGCACGCCGTCGCCACCATCGGTGTTGACCTTCGCGACGCAATCAGCCGGCGAGACATAGGTCTTGATGCCAAGACCGGCGAACTGCTCGCGCTTGCCGACCGAGCCTTGCGTGCCGACATGCCATTCGAACTCGGCCGCAACCAAGTCCGGCTCCTGGCCGACGACGGATTCGAAACTCGGATCATTGTCGGCCAGCCGCTTGATCCCCTTGTTGACCTCGGCATAGGCGGGCAGCACCGGCCCGACCCAGACCGCCGTGCCTACGATCTTGTCGGCAAGGCCGAGCGAGTAGAGAATTTCGGTCATGCCCTGGCCGATCGACACCGTCTTCTTCGGCGCGCTGTCGAATGTCACCTGCTGGCCGCAATTGGTGATCGTCAGCGGGTAGGTCGTTGCCGCTGCATGGGCGGCGGGGAGAAAGGTGGTAAAGGTGCAAGCCGTCGCGATCGAAAGCAGCGCGGTTCGCAGGATGATGCGGTTCATATTGGTCCTCATGTATGACTGAAGCCCGCAGCCGACTGGCCGCGGCTGTGAAACTCGACGCGGGGACCGCCGCGGATGATGCAGGACGACACAGCAGAGCGCTCGCCTGAAATCATGCGGCGGCGAAAACTATCGTTGGATCACGGACATGAGATTTGTGGAGGGGAATAAAGCGGGGCCGCGCCAGCGGCTGACGTCAAAAACCATCATATGATGCTCCTCTCCGGACAACCCCGTCCGGGATGGTGGACACTGTTTTGACGGCAGGTCTCCTGGCTTGCGAATATGCACCTGACATCTGCCTTCCCACGAAGAGCTTCGCAGTGGCATGGCGTTCGAGACGAACACCACAAGAACATCAGGCAATCCGCTTACAGTTGCGGGGGCAGCCACGGTCTTGGCCCCATTCGGGTCGTCCGCACCGTGTTCCCTATTAATCCCGTCGGAAGTCATCCCTTCGGGAACCATCAGGTGTGACTTAGGCGATCCGGCGCCGAGGCGTCAAGCCGTGGCGGACCGACATTTGGCGCGTCTAGGGATTGGCTCGGAGATAGCCGATCAGGTCGGTGATCTCCGACGTCGTCCATAGGCCGCCGAAGCTCATCTTCGTTCCCGGCACTTTCTTCTTGGGGTTTGATAGAAATTCCGAGAGCGCCGCCTCGTCCCAGACAAGTCCGCCGGCACCGGCCGTCTTCATCGCTTCGGAATATCGGTAGTCGGGCAAGCTTCCGGCTGGACGGCCGACGACACCCTTCAGATGCGGGCCGAAACCGTTGCGATCGGAATCGACCTTGTGACAGGCAACGCACAGCCTGAACACCCGCCGTCCATGCTCGACATCCTCGGCGGATGCCGCGGATGTCGTCACGAGCAGGCTCGCGATCGAACAGATCGACGGAAGGATTGAGCGCTTTTTCATATGTCGATGGCCTGTCGTTGTGTTTGCCAAATGCATCTGCTTAGCCAACAAAGCACATAGGCGCCCAGACCAGACTGGTGCGACATGGGAGCACATCCCCCATGTCGCCTGGCGCTTCTACTGCGCGGTCTTGATCTTGGTGACCTCTTCGGCGCTCAATTCGCCGACCGTCGTCACCTCGCCATTGCTGATCTTCCACAGGCGGAACGGACCGGTGATATCGCCGTACTTGTCGAAGCTGACAGGGCCGATGACACCTTCATACTTCACCGGCTTGCCGTTCTTGATGAGCTGCAGCGCCTTGGCGAACTCTTCCTTGCCGGCATGGATGGGCGTGCCGCCCTCGGCGACAACTTCCGGCATGGCTGCCTTGATGGCGGCCGCATCGGCCTTGCCGGCCTTGGCAATGGCCAGCGCCACGATCGCACCCGCGTCATAAGAGCGGTCGGCGGCCGGGGCCGAAGGCGAGATGCCGCCGGAGAAGGCTTCGTAGTTGCCGGTGAAATACTCGGTCGACGCCGTCGGGCTGGTACCCGAGGAGGTGCCGTAGGCGTTCTCCAGATACTGCGCGCCGACGCTCTCGATGAAGTCCTTGGAGTTCATGCCGTCATTCAGCAGGAAGGTCTGCTTGCCACCGCCGGAAACCCAGGCGCGGGCGATGGTCGCGCCATCGACGGGGGTGCTGACGAGATAGAGCGCATCGGGCTCACCAGCCATGGCGGCGCTGGCTTCGGACGCGTAGCTCGACTGCTTCTCGTTATAGGGCGTCGTCGATGTGATCGTGCCGCCAAGCTTCTGGTATGCGGTCGCAAACTCCTTGACCATGTTGACGCCGAAGTCGTTGTTGACGTTGATGATCGCGATCTTTTTCAAGCCCTGATCCATCGCGAATTTCGCGGCCGCCGTGCCCTGCAACGCGTCGGACGTGATGGTGCGGAAGAAGACGCCGTTGGCCTTGCCGCTGCGACCAAGCTCGGTCAGCGTCGGCGAAGAGGATGCGGGCGAGACCTGCACGACGCCGGCCGGCGCCGTCACCGATGTCAGGATCGGGATCGATACCGACGAGATGATACCGCCGATGATGACCGGCACCTTCTTGATGTTGACGAGCTGGGTTGCCTGATCGACGGCGACGTTGCCCTGGCTCTGGCTGTCGCGCGTGTCTGCAACGATCTTGCAGCCATTGACGCCACCGGCATCGTTGATGTCGCGGAAGGCCATCTCAACGGACTTCGCGCCCGCCTGGCCATATTCTCCGGCCGGGCCGGTAAGTTCCATGACGAGGCCGACGGTGATGTCGCAATCGGCCCCGAACGTCGGCGCCGTGGACGCAGCAAGGGCAGCGACCATGGCGGAAAGCAGGAATGTCATTCTCATTTTTGTTCCCCTTTGTTGAGATTGTACTTCATGATGCTGCCGTGGCGGCCTTCCCTGTCCCGCTCCAGCGTATAAACGTCGCCGTCGAGCGGCTTCGATTGCGTAAGGATCGCGTCGATCTCGGCTCTATCCGTTTCGCTGAGCGCGATATCGGCGATGGCGAGATTGGACTTCAAATGCTCCCTGTTGCGGGCGCCGACGATGACGGCCGCGACGCCTGGCTTGGTCAGCATGGCGGCGCTTGCGATCGTGGCGATATCGGTGTCGTGCCGGTCGGCGATCCCGCGCAGCGTCGACAGCAGGGCCTGGAACAGGTCCCAGCCGCCGAAATCATCGATGATCAGCTTGTATTTCGTCAGCGAGCGGTTTTCGAGCGGATGCTCCGGCTCCGTTTGTCCGAGCCAGCGATCGGCGAGGAAGCCGCCGGCCACGGTGCCGTAGCACAACAGCGCGAAGTTCTTTTCCTGAGCAAGCGCAACCATGCGCTTTTCCGGCCGCCGGTCGAGCAGCGAATATTGCAGCTGCAACGAGGTAAAGGGCACGCCCGAGCCGATGATCGCCTCGATATGATCCGTGTCGAAATTGGTGCCGCTGATCTTGCCGATCTTGCCGGCCTCATGCAGCTCCTTCAGCCAGCCCGCCGTCTCCAGCCAGCCCTCGATATCATAGGCCCACCAGTGGAACTGCACGAGATCGAGGCAATCGAGGTTGAGCCGCTTGCGCGAAGTATCGATGACGCCTTCGACATAAGCCTTGCTGATGTTTGGCAGCACCGTCAGATCGGGCACGAACTTGGTGTGGACGCGGATGCGCGACAGGGCCTCTTCTCCGCGCAGGTTCTTGTAGGCGACGCGGAAACGGCCGATCAGCTCCTCGACACCGGTATAGATATCGGCGCAGTCGAAGGTGGTAATCCCCGCATCAGCGAATGCGATCATGTCCTCGACGGCGCTGTCGCCATCGATCGCGCCGTGCCCACCGGCCAACTGCCAGCCGCCGCGGATGACGCGGGAGATTTCGTAACCGGGGGCGATGGTGATGCGCTGCATATCTTTCGGCCTATTCGTCATTCAAAGGAACCGCCGTGGTGGCGGCATGGCTGAAACGGCGGATACCCGTGCGAGTGATCCTCAGCCGTGTCGAGCAATTCGGGTCCGGGCAAGCGATGTCGGCGTCCGTCGTCATCCAGTCGTTGCGATCGGTCGGGCGCTGCTTGGCCGCGAGCAGCGGCAGGACGGAGGAGAGCGAGTAGATCGAGATCCCCTGCCCCTCCGGCAGATGCAGCATCTCGCCCTTGAGCTCGAAATGATCGCCCGGCTTTGCGCCGCAGTAAACCGCGCCGCCTTCGGGGATGATCACGTCGACCCTCAGATCAAACAGGTCGAAGCCGTCGTCGATGGGTTCAGGCATGGTGGTCTCCCGATGCATTGCCGTCGGGTTCGGCATCCAGCCGCCCGCGGATGAGATCGAAGGAGCGGCTGATGTCGTTGGAAAGCGATTGCATCGCGGCCTCGGCATCGCGCTTTTCCAGCGCATCGATCAGCGCCCAATGATGATTGGTGGCGGCAAGTCCGCCCTGTTCGTCGTGAATATGCGCGGCCTTGCGAATGATCGCGCCTGATTGGAGCCACAGGCTCTCGACGATAGGGATCAGCACCTGCGAGCAAGCCGCATGATAGATGTGGAAATGGAATTGCTGGTTCAGCGCCGAGGTGACATGGCCGATGTCCTTGCCATGCTGCTCGAATGCGAGATCGCAGTCGATATTGATCTGCTTCAGCACGGCAAAATCGTCATCCTTCAGATTGGGCAGCGCCAGCGCCACCATCTGGCCCTCGATCAGGATGCGGGCGCGGGCGAGATCGTCAAGACGTTCGCGGGTGATGAGCGGCACGCGCACCGAGCGATTGGGCAGCGATTCCAGCGCCTGTTCGGACACGAGACGGCCAAGCGCCTCGCGCACCGGCATGGTGCTGGTCTGCAGGCGCTCGGCCAGATCGACGATGCGCAGCACGTCGCCGGCATCGAACATACCGTTGATCAGCGAATTGCGCAGCTGAGCGTAGACGCGGTCCTGCAACGTTTCGCGCCCGACCGGCGACAGCGCTTCGTCACGGTCGTGACCGCCATCGGCCGGCTTCCTCGCACGGGCTCCTGCAGAGGGGTCTCCCATCAAGTCTCCCCCGTGGAACGCCACTTTTTTCGGTTGCTTTTCACCATGGGGTGAAGTTTGATCAAACATCACCAATCAAATCAAGAGACTTCTTTCCTCCATGCCTTTGCCAGTGCCAGACGCCCCACCGAAAGCGGCAGAACCCGCCAAAGCCGTGATCGACGCGCGCGAGCTGGTGAAGTCGTTTCAGGGCAATGTGGCCGTTGGCGGCATGTCGCTGAGGCTCAACAAAGGCGAGTTGATCGGTCTCATCGGCCCGAACGGCGCCGGCAAGACGACGCTGTTCAATCTGATCGCCGGTAGCCTCAAGCCCACATCTGGCGAGATCTGGATCGGCGGCCGCGAGGTCTCGCAGGAAAGTCCGGAGCAGAGAATTGGCCGCGGCGTCGGCCGCACCTTCCAGATCCCGAAGCCGTTTCTCGAGATGACCGTGCTGGAGAATGTGCTCGTCGGCGCGCAGGCGCAGGACGGCGAGCGGCTGTTCGCCAACTTCCTGCGCTTCGGTCATGTCAGGCAGCAGGAACGATTGGCGATCGAAAAAGCGCGCGCGCTGCTGGAGTTCGTCACCTTGTCGGGCCTCGAGGGACAACCTGCCAAGGTACTGTCCGGCGGGCAGCGCAAGCTGCTCGAACTCGCACGCATCCTGATGGCCGATCCGCAGGCGATCCTGCTCGACGAGCCGGCGGCGGGCGTCAACCCGGCGCTGTTGGAAACGATCATGGAGCGCGTGCTGGAGCTCAATGCGCAGGGCAAGTCGATCCTGCTGATCGAACACAATATGGATATGGTGTCGCGGCTCTGCTCGCGCGTCGTCGCCATGGCGCTCGGCAAGCCGCTGGCCGAGGGCACGCCTGCCGCCGTCGCCTCAAATCCGGATGTCATCGAAGCCTACCTCGGAGCGGCGGCATGACCGCGCCGGCGCTTGAAACCCGCGCGCTGGTCGCCGGGTACGAACCCGACCTGCCGATCGTGCGCGGCGTTGATCTCTCGGTGGCGCCCGGAGAGCTGCTGGTCCTGCTCGGGCCGAACGGGGCCGGGAAGTCGACCTTCGTCAAGGCGATCGCCGGCGTGGTGCCGATCCACGCGGGAAGCGTCATGCTTGGCGAGCGGGAGATCACCCGCGTCGCGTCCCACCGCAAGATCGCCGAAGGCCTCGCCTTTGTGCCGCAGACGGAAAACATCTTCGCGACGCTGACCATTCACGAAAACCTGCAGCTTGCCGCAGCCGTCCTGCCGAAGGCGCAGCGGTCAGACAGGATCGCCGCGCTCTACCGTCGCTTTCCCGATCTCGCCAGCAAGCCCTCGCGCTTGGCCGGCGCGCTATCGGGCGGGCAGCGGCAGATGCTGGCCGTCGCCCGTGCGCTGATCGTCGATCCCTCCGTGCTCATCCTTGACGAACCCTCTGCCGGCCTGTCGCCGAAAATCGTCGGCGAGGTGTTTTCGATGTTGAAGGAGATCAACGCCGGCGGCGTCACGGTCATTCTCGTCGAGCAGAACGTCAAGGCGGCGCTCGCGATCGCCAGCCGCGCCGTCATCCTTGTCGAAGGCCGGATCAGGCACGAGGGCGAGGCCTCTTCACTGCTCGGCGATCCGCTGATCGCCAAGCTCTATCTCGGCACCACCAAGCAGGCGTCGGAGGCACCATGAACCCGCAATTTCTCATGGACGGCCTCGTCGCCGGCGCGATGATCGGCCTTGGCGCCATCGGCGTCACGCTCACCTATTCGATCCTGCGCTTCGCCAATTTTGCGCATGGCGAGATGCTTTCCTGGGGCGCCTATCTGGCGCTCGCCGTCAGCGGCGGCCTCGGGTTCTTGTCCACGTCGCTGACCAAACCGATCGGCCCATTCTCCTTCGGCTGGTCGCTGCCGCTCGCAGCCGCCCTCGCGATCCTGCTCACCGGCTTGCTTGCGCTCGCCGTGGATGCGGTGCTGTTCGGACGCCTGCGCGCGCGCGGCAGCGCAATCATCATCCTCGTCATGGCGAGCTTCGGCGCCTCGCTTGCGCTGCGTAGTTTGCTCGAATTCATCTTCACCTCGAAGCCCGCCTATTACACCAAATCTCTGCAGATCGCCGTGAAGATCGGTGGCGGCCTGCGTGCAACGCCCGACCAGCTCTTGTCACTCGGCCTGTCCTTAGTCGCGGTCATCGCCATCCATTTGCTGATGACCCGCACAGATGTCGGTCGCTCGATGCGTGCCGTCAGCGAGAACCCCGCTCTGGCGGGCATTGCCGGCGTCGACGTGCGCCGTGTGATCCGCGTCGTCTGGTTCGTCGGCGCCGCCCTTGCCTGCATCGCCGGCATCATGACCGGGCTCCTCGTCCAAATCCGCCCCTATCTCGGACACGACCTGCTGCTGCCGCTGTTTGCAGCCGCGATCCTCGGCGGGATTGGCAGCGTTCCTGGCGCGATGATCGCTGGATTGATCGTCGGCCTGTCGGAAGCGGCAGCCGTGCAGATCGTTGGCGCCGAGTGGCGAGCGGCGGTCTCCTTCGTAATCCTTGTGGCGGTCTTGCTTTTTCGCCCGCGCGGCTTGTTCGGGAGAACGGCATGAGCCTTGATCTGATCGCTTACGTCGCCTTCTTCCTCACGATGGCGCTCACCTATGCCATCATGTGCCTCGGGCTCAATGTGCAGTGGGGCCAGACCGGCCTCTTCAACGTCGGCATCGCCGCCTTCGTCGCGATCGGCGCTTACGTATCCGCACTTTTGACGACGCCGGATACGCCCGGCCGCTTCGGCGGTTTCGACATGCCGATCGCCATCGGCTGGCTCGGCGGCGCGCTGTTCGCGGGCCTCTCCGCCTGGCTGGTAGGCGCGCTGACCATTCGGCTGCGATCCGACTATCTCGCCATCGCCACCTTCGGCGTTGCGGTCACGGTGCAGCTTTGCGTGCTCAACCTGCAGCCGCTGACCGGCGGCGCTTTCGGCATCGGCTTCATTCCCCGCCCCTTCGGCAGCCTCGCTGCTGATCCGCTGGCATTTTCTCTCTCCAATCTCTCGCTGATGGTGGCAGTCGTGCTGGCGCTCTATCTGGCGCTCCAGCATCTCTCCAAGAGTCCCTGGGGCCGCGTGCTGCGCGCGATCCGCGAAGATGAGAGTGCGGCACAGGCGCTTGGCAAGCGGCCGATCCGCTTTCGCCTGCAAGCCTTCACCATCGGCGGCGCCATCATGGGGCTGGCGGGTGCCGCGCAAGGACATTTCATCGGCTTTATCGCGCCCGACAACTATCTGCCGATCCTGACCTTTCAAGTCTGGGCGATGCTGATCGTCGGCGGCTCCGGCAACAATCGCGGCGCCATCCTCGGCGCGGTGCTGGTCTGGGGTCTGTGGGCGCTTTCGGCCGCCGCCGTCTCCGCCTTCGTACCGGCCGAACAGCAGGCGCGTGCGGCGTCGCTGCAGATCGTCATGATCGGCGTCGGGCTCTGCCTCATCCTGCTCCTGCGCCCCCGCGGCATTCTCGGCGCTTCCAGCGCGCTGGCCTCGCTGACCGGCAAGCGCAAACAGACATCCAGGGAATAGAAATATGTCCACCACGCCCCCACGCATAGCGCTCACCAAGGATCTTTCCATCAGCCGCATCGTCTGCGGTCTCTGGCAGGTGGCCGACATCGAGAAAAACGGCACGGTAATCGATCCCGACAAGGGCGCCGATGTGCTGCACGCCTATGCGCGCGGCGGTTTCGACACGTTCGACATGGCCGATCACTACGGTTCGGCGGAACTGATCACGGGACGATTGCTGTCGCGCTATCAGAATGGCCAGCGGCCCGTCGCCTTCACGAAGTGGTGCCCGGAGCCGGGACCGATGACATCTGATATCGTGCGTCGCGGCGTCGAGGAGCGGCTGACAAGGCTTGGCGTCGACAAGGTCGATCTTCTGCAATTCCATTGGTGGACCTTCGAGCATCCGGGATGGCTCGACGCCCTGCATGAGATGCAGCGCATGCGTGAGGAAGGCCTGGTCGGCGCGCTCGGCCTCACCAATTTCGATACCGGGCATCTGGCGCTGGCGCTTGCCGATGGCATCGAGATCGCCAGCAATCAGGTTTCGTTCTCGCTGGTCGACCGCCGAGCCGCGGGTGCGCTCTCGAAGCTCTGTGCCGAAAGCGGCGTAAAGCTTCTCGCCTATGGGACGCTGTGCGGCGGCTTCCTCTCCGAGAAATGGCTGGGTCAGCCAGAGCCGACATCGATCACCGATTGGAGCCGCTCGAAATACAAGCGCTTCATCGACACCGCCGGCGGCTGGGAAGCCTTTCAGGGCATTCTCAGCGCCGCCCAAACCATCGCGGTCAAGCATGGCGCGTCGATCTCAAACGTCGCGAGCCGCTGGGTTCTGGAACACGACGCGGTCGCTGCCACGATCGTCGGCGCGCGCATCGGCGAAAACGAGCATCGCGGCGACAATCTGAACGTCTTCTCCTTCGCGCTTGACGAAGAGGATCACGCCGCACTAAACGCGGCCTTCGCCAAGACGCGAGCCATCCCCGGCGATTGCGGCGACGAGTATCGCAAGCCGCCATTCCTAACCGCCTCCGGCGATCTCAGCCACCATCTGGATGCCATTCCATCCGTCTACACGGCTCAGCCCGTGCCCGGTCGTCCGGGCCGTTCGCGTGTCTCGTCCGGCAGCATCTGGGAGCCGATCGCCGGCTATAGCCGCGCCGTCAGGGTAGGAGACCGTATCCTCGTTTCCGGCACGACTGCGACGCATGGCACGAACCGCTGCGTGGCATCGGGCGACGCCGGCGCGCAGGCGACCTACATACTCGACAAGATCGCGGCTTCGATATCGGCGCTCGGCGGCAAGATGGAAGACGTCGTCAGGACGCGCATCTATCTGCGCGATGCCAGTCAGTGGGAGCCGGTGTCTCGCGCGCATGGACGGGCTTTCGCTGATGTTTTGCCGGCCAACACGCTGATCGAGGCCGGCAATCTGGTCGGCGAATACGAGGTCGAGATCGAGGCGGAAGCGATCTGCGATTGATGGCGTCGCGCGCTCCGGCGTGACCTTGTCATAAAAGCGCTGCCCACGAGGGGCAGCGACAGCTGTCGTGAACGCGCTAGCTCACATCTTCAGTCGTGACGCGACAGGAACGCCGAGACGGTGGCGAGGCAGAGTTCCTTCTCCTCGACATGCGGCATGTGGCTCGACCGTTCGAAGAGCACCCACTCGCAGCCGGGAACGCTATCAAGATAGGGCTTGACGACGAGCGGCGTCGCTTCATCGTACTTGCCTGAAATCAGCAACGTCGGCGCTTCGATCCGGCTCAACCGGTCCTCGATCGTCCAGTCTTTCATCGTGCCGATAACGTGGAATTCAGTCGGGCCGTTCATGTTGCGGTAGACGGTGTTGTCCTCGTCCATGATCGCGAAGGTCCGCGCGACTTCGGCGGGCCATGGCGAGACACGGCAGACATGGCGGTCGTAGAAGACCCTTGATGCTGTGACGTATTCAGGATCGGTCAGCGTTCCTGCCTGCTCGTGCTTCAAGAGCGTGTCCTGCACCTCTGTGGGCAACTCCTCGCGCAGGCGATTGGCCTCGGAAACCCAGGTGTGCATGTTGGCCGGAGAGTTGGCGATCACCAGTGCCTTCAGGCCCTTCGGTTTGCGAACGGCATGTTCGGCACCCAGCATGCCACCCCAGGACTGGCCGAGGAAAGCGTAGCGATCGGCAATGCCGATATGAGTGAGCAGCGCATCGAGTTCCTCAAGGAACAGTGCCGGCGTCCAGAAATCCGGACCCTTTTCCGGCAGGCGCGTCGAATTGCCGTTTCCGAGCTGGTCGTAGTGGATGACGGCGCGGCCATCGAGCGCGGCAATACCCTTGAAGGAATCGACATAATCATGGGTGCAGCCAGGCCCGCCATGGGCCACGACCAGCGGCAGCTTGCCGCTGTCGAGTGAACCGGTGATGCGATACCAGGTGCGGTAATCGCGAAACGGCAGGTAGTCTTCCTTCGACGTGACAGCGGTCACTGATAGCTCCATCTTTGGGTATTCGATGGAAAACCATAACGTGGCTGCTGAAACGGCGGCAGCTATCACAAGTTATAGGATGGCCGGTCTTCGAGCAGCCGGTAGTGCGTGGCGCGGACCACGGCCTGCGTGCGGTTCTTGGCGCCGAGTTTCTTGGCGGCGGCATTGAGGTGCATGACGACAGTTGGCACCGAGCGCTCGATGATGCGGGCGATCTCCTTGGCTGAAAGCCCCTCCGCCGAGTAACGCAGGCACTCGCGCTCCCGCTCGGTCAGTCGCGCCTTGCCGGCGCTGCAGGCGTCCGCGTCGAACAGCGGAAAGGCCGCCTCGTGGAAGACGTGGGCCAGTAGGTTGAAATCGGCGATATAGCGCAAAGCCTGCTTCTGGAAGCCCTTCTCGCGACCGTAGCGGATGCCGGTGACGGTCGCGTAGTCGCCGCGCGGCATGTGGATCGGCACCGTCACGCCCGTCGACATGTCTCGCTCGCTGAGATAGCGCGCCACCGGCTCGGTATTCTCGCCCATGAAGCGGTTGATCAGCGTTTCGGCATTGGCATCGTAATTCCAGAAGAACGGCGTCGACGTGCGCAGCGCCACCTGCTGAACCGGATCGATCCGGAAATAACCGCGATTGAACCAATAGTCGTGCATGTCGTCGGAAATGTTGCGCAGCTTCAAGAGCGAGGGGATCATGATCTCGCCGTCCAGATCGTAGGGGATCGGCGTGTAGTCATAGATCAACGCCTCGAAGCCGAGTGTCTTCATTTCCTCGAAGACTTGATCGATACGCCCATCCAAAGTCTGGTGATCGGTGAATTGTGTTTTGATCGCGCGGATATCATCAAGCATGGCCTGCTCCCGGTGAGCGAAGCGCCACCTATCACTTCTTATAGCTGGCGCGAAACGCTGTTTGGGATAAAAATTTAGCCTTGCCCAATTAATGAGCAAGAAGAATCTTTTGCCGGAGACATCAATGTGGCGTGAAATCGAGCCGGACCAGCGATACGACATCGAGGTCGATGGCTTCAAGGTTGTCGCCTATAGCTTCGGAAGCGGCAGCGAAACGGTCCTCTGCCTGAATGGCGGACCCGGCCTCCCCTGCGATTATCTGCGTGAAGCGCACTCCTGTCTGATCGACAAGGGTTACCGCGTCGTCGCCTTCGACCAGCTGGGAACCGGCGCGTCTGACCGGCCGGATGACGCAGCACTCTGGACCATCGGACGCTACGTCGAGGAGACGGAAACCGTGCGCAAGGCGCTCGGTCTCGGCAAGGTGCATATGCTCGGCCATTCCTGGGGCGGCTGGCTGGCGATCGACTACGCGCTCACCTACCCCGACAACCTGCAGACGCTGATCCTCGAGGATACCGTCGCAGACATGCCGCATCTCATTCTGGAGCTTGAACGGCTGCGCGCAGCACTCGGTCCCGAGACGGTGGCAATGTTGCAGAAGCACGAGGCGCAGGGCACATACGACCACCCGGAATACCAGGCCGCCGTAACCATTCTCAACTATCGCCACGTCTGTCGCCTGCCGGAATGGCCAGCCCCGGTCCGCCGCTCGCTTGACGATTGGAACATGGGACCCTACGGCACGATGCAGGGACCGAACGAGTTTCTCTATATCGGCAACCTCAAAGACTGGAACCGCATCCCAGACCTGCCTCGCGTTACCGTCCCCACGCTGATCACCACCGGCGAGCATGACGAACTGACGCCGGCCTGCGCGCTGCGCATGAAGCTTGCGCTGCCGAACGCCGAGCTGAAAGTCTTCGCAAACGCCAGCCACATGCCCTTCTACGAGAACCCCGGCGATTATTACCCGGCCCTGCTGGACTTTCTATCGCGGCACAAGGCAAGCTGATGCATAGAAAGCCAACAAGCATCATGCGGATGGAAAGGGGCGATCGCCACAATGCATCGCTATAGATTTGTTCTCACGCGTCCGCTGCAGTTTCTGCCCGTCATTTTCGGCATCAGCGTCATCACCTTCATTCTGGTCCGGCTGATCCCCGGCGACCCCGCGCGCAACATTCTTGGAACTCGCGCAACGCCTGCGGCGATTGCCAATATCCGGGCGCAATATGGCCTCGATGAACCGATGTGGCTGCAGTATTTCTACTTCCTGCGCAATCTCGCCAATGGCGAGATGGGAAAATCCATTCTTTACAAGATCGACGTGCTGAAGCTGATCCTGACGCGCATCGAACCCACCGTCGCGCTGGTGCTCGCAAGCGTGATCCTTTCCGTGCTGATTGCCGTACCTATGGCCGCCGTCGCGGCGCGCAATCGAGGCGGTGCGGCAGACCATGCGGTACGGGTGATTTCCACCTTCGGCATCGGCTTCCCGCCGTTCTGGCTCGGTTTGATGCTGATCATCGTCTTCAGCGTGCAACTCGGCATCTTCCCCGTCTCCGGATACGGCGCCACGCTCAGTGAAAAGCTCGCTCACCTAGTGCTTCCCAGCCTGACGATCGCGCTGTCGCTTTCCACCGTCCTGACGCGCAGCCTGCGGGCCGCGATGATCGAGGGGCTGAAATCGGATGTCGCAACGGCGGCGCGCGCGCGTGGCATGCCTGAGGGCATCGTCTTCTGGAAGCACGTTCTGCCGAACTCGCTGGTACCAACCATCAACCTTTTGGCAGTCAATATCGGTTGGCTGATCGGCGGCACCGTTGTCGTGGAAAGCGTCTTCGCTTTGCCTGGCATGGGACAGCTTCTGGTGCGCGCCATCTTCTCGCGCGACTATATGGTCGTGCAGGGCGTGGCCATGGTGTTTGCCTGCGCCACCGTTCTCATCAATTTCATCGCCGACATCGTCACCGTCACCGTCGATCCCAGGGTGACGCTATGAGTGCCATCATATCTTCTCCCCCATCCTTCAGCTGGCGGAAATTCATCGGCAAGCGCCCGGCGCTTTGCGTCGGCGCCGGCATCCTGCTGGTCTTTCTGATCCTTGCCATCGGCGCGCCGCTGATCGCGCCCTATGATCCGATCTTCCAGAACGCAGATGTCCGCCTGCAGGCGCCGTCGCTGCTGCATCCCTTCGGCACCGACAATTTCGGCCGCGATATCCTCTCGCGAGTCATCTGGGGAACCCGGATCGACTTGCAGATCGCCATCATCGGCGTGGTCTTCCCCTTCGTCATCGGCACGACGGTCGGCACCATCGCCGGCTTTTTCGGCGGCATTGTCGATGCGCTGTTCATGCGGCTCGTCGACATCATCCTGGCCTTCCCATTCCTGGTGCTGATGCTTTCTATCATCGCGATCCTCGGACCGGGGCTCAGCAGCTTCTACATCGCCATGGCACTGGTCGGCTGGGTCTCTTATGCGCGGCTCATCCGCGCGCAGATGCTGGTGCTGAAGAAGAGCGACTACGCGGTGGCCGCCGTCAGCCTCGGTTTCAGCCGCTTCCGCATCATGTTCCGCCATCTTCTGCCGAACGCCATTGCCGGCTCGATCGTGTTCTCGATGTCCGATGCCGTGCTCGTGCTCCTGAGCGGCGCCGCGGTCAGCTATCTCGGACTTGGCGTTCAGCCGCCGATCGCCGAATGGGGTGTGATGGTGGCCGAGGGCCAGAGCTTCATCACCACGGCGTGGTGGATCACGCTCTTCCCGGGCCTGTCGATCGTCGTCTTCGCTTTCGGTTTCAGCATGCTCGGCGATGCGCTCGGCGAAATTCTCGGGGTCCACGAATGAGCGCTCCCCTTCTTTCCGTTCGCGACCTGACGGTCAAAGCCCATGGCGACGAGACCGTTCGCACGTTGATCGACGGCGTGTCGCTCGATCTCGGTCAGGGTGAAATCCTCGGGCTCGTCGGTGAAAGCGGCTCCGGCAAGAGCCTGTTCTGCCGCTCGCTGATACGGCTGCTGCCCTCTTCCATCTTGAAGATCGATGGGGGGCAGGTGCTGCTAGAGGGCCGCGATCTGACCGGGATCAGCGATGCGGATATGCTTGCCGTACGCGGCGGCGAGATCGGCATGGTCTTCCAGAACCCGACAAGCCATCTCGACCCCGTCATGCGGATCGGCGATCAGATCACCGAAGGCATCCGCTATCATCAGGGGCTGAATGCTCAGGATGCGCGCGCTACCGCGATCGAAATCCTGAAGCAGGTCGGCTTTCCCGATCCGGTCAGACAGTATGACAGCTATCCGCACGAGTTTTCCGGCGGCATGCGACAGCGTGCAATGATCGGCGTGGCCCTGTCGTGCAATCCCAAGATCCTGATTGCCGACGAGCCGACCACCGCTCTCGACGTGACCATCCAGGCGCAGATCCTGCGGCTGCTCATGGATATCCGCGACAAGCGCGGCCTGTCGATCATCCTGATTACCCACGACCTCGGTATCGTCGCCCAGACCTGCGATCGCATCGCCGTTCTGCGCGGCGGCCAGCTTCTGGAACAGGGACCGAAGCGGGCGATCCTGACGCATCCGCAGCACCCCTACACGGTGAGCCTGATCGCCAGCCACCCATCGATGCCCGAGGAGGCAGCGGCACCACCGGCGGCAACCGAGCCGGCAAGACATGCGGTCCCGCCGCTCTTGGAAATCGACGACCTGCATGTCCGCTTCAATACTGGCGGCAGCCTATTCAAGGGCAGTGCAAAGACGGTCAGCGCGGTGGCGGGTGTCAGCCTGCGGGTCATGCCTGGTGAAAGCGTCGGCATCGTCGGCGAATCCGGCAGCGGCAAGAGTACGCTGGCGCGCGCCATCCTCGGCTTGACGCCGCTGTCGTCAGGACATGTCACCTTCGACGGCATCGATCTCGCGCAGCAGAGGACGGCGGGCTTAGCGAGAATTCGCCGCGAGGCCGCGATGGTGTTTCAGGACCCGTTCAACGCACTAAACCCGCGCATGACGATCGGGCAGACGCTGTCGGAGGTCCTGAAAGTCCAGGGCAAGGTCGCCTCTTCGGCCATTCCCGAACGTATAAACGAACTGCTCGACCTCGTCGGCCTTGAGCGAGAATTCGCCGGCCGCAAGCCGCGCAGCATGAGCGGCGGTCAGTGCCAGCGCGCCGGTATCGCGCGCGCGCTGGCCGTCGACCCGAAGATGATCATCGCCGATGAGTGCGTGGCTGCTCTCGACGTCACCATTCAGGCGCAGATCGTTGAGCTGTTCCAGGAGCTGAAAGCGAAGATGCAGCTGACGCTCCTCTTCATCGCGCATGACCTCGCCATCGTCCGCAATCTCTGTGAACGCGTCGTGGTCATGTATCGCGGCGAGATCGTCGAGGAGGGGCGTTCGGCCGACGTCTTCGCGCGACCGCAGCACGCCTATACCGCGGCACTGATCGCCGCCATTCCCGACATCGACCCCGACAAGCGCCTCCTCGGCGACGCCTCCGCCGCCGAGCGCGAGAACAACTTCATACCGCCGCAACCGAAGAAACATTCGCGATAACAACAAGGGAACACAGAGATGAAAAACAGATGGAAAACCGTAGGCCTCGCAGCCATCATGGCCGGCCTGACACTGAGCGCCAGCTATGCGGAAGCAGCCGGTGTGCTGACGATCGGGCGCCGCGAGGATTCGACGACGTTCGATCCCATCAAGACGGCGCAGAACATCGACAACTGGGTCTTCTCCAACGTCTATGACGTCCTTGTGCGCGTCGACAAGACCGGCACCAAACTGGAGCCCGGTCTAGCCGAGAGCTGGACGACCTCCGACGACGGCCTCACCTACACCTTCAAGCTCCGTGACGCGAAGTTTTCCGACGGCTCGCCGCTGACCGCCGAAGACGCGGCCTATAGTCTGCTGCGCATCCGCGACGATGCCGCTTCGCTGTGGGGCGATTCCTACAAGGTCATCGACACGGCTGTTGCCACCGACGCGCATACGCTGACGATCAAACTGAAGAACCCCTCCGCACCCTTCCTGTCGACGCTGGCCTTGCCCAACGCATCGGTCATCTCCAAGAAGGGAATGGAAACGCTGGGACCAGACGCCTACGCTGAAAAGCCGATCGCGTCGGGCGCTTTCACCGTCGAGGAATGGCGCCGCGGCGACCGCGTCATCCTGAAGAAGAACCCCAACTTCTGGGAAGCAGACCGCGTCAAGCTCGATGGCGTCGAGTGGGTTTCCGTTCCCGACGACAATACGCGCATGCTGAACGTCCAAGCCGGCCAGCTCGACACGGCAATCTTCGTGCCCTTCTCGCGCGTCGAGGAGATGAAGAAGGACCCGAACCTCAACGTCGATATCGACGCCTCGACCCGCGAAGACCACCTGCTGATCAACCACGCGCATGGTGCGCTTGGAAAGAAGGAAGTGCGTCAGGCGCTCGACATGGCGATCGACAAGAAGGCGATCGTCGACGCCGTCACCTTCGGTCAGGGCACGGTTGCCAACTCCTACATTCCGAAGGGCGCGCTCTATCATTACGCTGACAACCTGCAGCGGCCCTACGATCCGGCCAAGGCAAAGGAAATGCTGGCGGCCGCCGGCGAGCCAAGCCTGACGCTCAACTACCTCGTGCGCGCAGGCGATGAAGTCGACGAACAGATCGCTGTTCTCCTGCAGCAGCAGCTACAGAAGGCAGGCATCACCGCCAACCTACAGAAGGTCGATGCCAGCCAGGAATGGGACATGACCGTTGCCGGCGACTACGACATTTCGGTTAACTACTGGACCAACGACATTCTCGACCCGGACCAGAAGACCACCTTCGTGCTTGGCCATGACAGCAACAACAATTACATGACCAACTACAAGAGTGATGCGGTAAAGGACCTAGTCGCCAAGGCGCGCCTGGAGCTCGATCCGAAGAAGCGCGAAGCGATGTATGTCGATATCCAGAAGATGGCCAAGGAAGATGTCAACTGGATCGACCTCTACTACAGCCCGTACATCAACGTCTCGCGCAAGAACATCGAGAATTTCTACCAGAACCCGCTTGGCCGCTTCTTCCTCGAAGACACGGTCAAGAACTGAGATCGGTGGAGCTTAGCTCTTAAAGAATGACGGCCGCTGTAGGTTCCTGCAGCAGCCGTTCGGTATCAGGAGTTACGCCGCCGAACCCAGTGCGGGGCGAACAAGACGATCGCCCTTATCCGGCGCCGGCGGCTCGGCCGCGTTCAAATAGAACCTCGCAGGCGCCGTCAGCGAGAACCAGAGGCAGGCTCCCAGCATGAAATAGGCGCTCGTGATATCGTCGACCGGCTTTGCGAGCGGCAGAACCAGCGCGCCAACGAGCACCGCGAGCCTAAGAGCCCACTCGTTCTCGCGCTTCTGCAAGGCGGTGGCGCGCAGGGCCTTGTAGTCTTTCAAATCATAATCGGCCGATGCCGCGCTTGCCTTGTAGAGCTTCAGCGCGGATGGCAGCGCGAGCATGACGAGCGCAGCCTCGCTCAGCCACAGCGCTTCGCCCGCCAAGCACTGCATGGCCGCGATGAGCAGAAACGCGATGGAGAGCAGGTTCCAGACCGGTTCGAGAAGATCAGGTCGCTGGCCTGTGCGGCCGTGCCAGAGTTTCATGACCGTTGCGGCGCCGTGCAGCAGCGGTTCATCAATGTAACGATTTATCCAATTCATGCGCTCGCCCAAGACGCGTTGCCGACGCTTTCTCATCAGCAAAAGAATGGGTCGGCATCATGGCGCTGGCATCATGTTTGCGACGATTGCACAAGATTCAACGCGCGCGATGCCGGCAGGCATCACGTGCGTCGAAGATCCAATCCGCCCGGATCAACCGGTTAGCGGCAACGTGCCTCGTAGGTGCGGCCATAGCGGTCGCGATAGACGCAGTAGCCGCGACGTTCCTGCGATTGGCCGATCAAGGCACCCACCGCACCACCGGCGACAGCACCGACGGCCGCGCCGCCCCAGCTGTTGGTTGCCACGCCACCGATGACAGCGCCGGTCCCCGCACCAATCGCCGTGCCTTGTTCGGTCGCGGTGCACGACGCAAGACTGCCTGCCACTGCGGTTACCAACAGAATAGCTCTGATCATTATTTCACTCCTCGGCTCATCCTCTACCGTGAAGTAAACAATTGACGTGGCTTTTCGTTCCACGATCGTTTTCGCGCCACGCACGACAGCCCGGCACGACCCCGGAAAATACGGTGCACGATGACGGAACAAGTCACCCCTTCAAGCGTTACGGCCACGTCAAATACCAAGCGGGGCGCCGGACAGCAGAATGACAGAATTCCAACCCATCGCCGATCGACTGAAGGCGTCTAAGGCAACCGAGTTCCTGAAACGCGCAACCCGCAAAACAGAAGCTTCTCTTCCCGCTTTGCCGGGCGGCATCATTCGGCAGCGACGCAACGCTTGGCAGGTCGGCAAGGTAGAGAAGGCCGCTTTCCTGATCGATGGCGCCGCCTATTTTCTGGCGCTTGACCAGGCGCTTCGCAAGGCCGTTCATACGATCTGGATCGTCGGCTGGGACTTCAACCCGGATATCAGGCTCAGACCCCATCAAAGCTCCGAAACGCTTGGTGAGCTTCTCCTGTCGCTCGCCGATGAGAAGCCGGATCTGCGCATCCGCATACTGGTATGGGGCATGGGGCCGATCTATTCCGGTAAATCGCTGCGTCTTTTCCGCGAGAGCGAATTCTCCGCCCACCCGCAGATCAGCATGCGCTTCGATCTGCGCCACCCGATCCGCGGCTGCCATCACCAGAAGCTCGTCTCGATCGACGACAATCTGGCTTTCCTCGGCGGTATCGACTTGACCGCCAGACGATGGGACGAGCCGGATCACAAGATGACCAGCACGCTGCGGAAATCGCCGGATGGTACGCCTTATGATCCCGTGCACGACTTGCAGTCGATGGTATCCGGCCACGCGGCCCAGCTGATCGGCGATGTCGCCCGCAGGCGATGGAAGCGTGCCACGGGCGAGCGCCCGGCGCCGGCGCCAGCAGGCGGCGCCTCATGGCCGGCAAGCGTCAGCGCCGACCTTGCGGACGCAACCGCCGCGATCGCGCTGACGGAGCCCGGACTGATCGGCAAGCGCGGCCACTACGAAGCCTTTCGCCTGACACGCGATGCAATCAAGGCCGCGCGCAGGCTGATTTACATCGAGACCCAGTATCTCGCGTCTTTCGGCGTCGCCCGCACCATTGCCAAGCGATTGAAGGAGAGCGACGGCCCGGAGATCACCGTTCTCGTCACCAAGAGTTCGCACGGTTTTCTCGAAAAACTAACGATGGGCAACAACCGCGACAGACTGATCCGCCGGCTGAAGCGCATCGACCAATATGACCGGCTGCGGGTCATGTATGCCGTGGTGCCCGACAAGCAGGGCGGCGAGAAGGAGCTGGTCATCCACTCCAAGCTGCTGATCGTCGACGACCATTTCATTCGCATCGGCTCATCCAACCTGAACAACCGCTCCGAGGGCCTGGATACGGAATGCGATCTGGCGATCGAAGCCTCGACCAATGCGCATCGCTTGGCAATTTCGACGCTGCGCTATCGGCTGTTGGCGGAACATCTGGAGACGACGCCGGAGACGGTGCGCGAGACCGAGCGCAGCCTGCGGTCGCTCAATAGCGCGGTGGACGCGCTGAATGTTGGCAAGCGCGGGCTTCGGCACTTCGCGATCGATGTCTCGAAAGGCGAGACGTCGCCGCTGACAGGCACCACGCTCGTCGACCCGCGACGTCCCTACTGGCCGCTACAGAAGCTGCGCCTGCGCGTCGGACGGCTGGCCGCCGCGATCTTCTGATACCATCTTGCCGCGCTTGCGCAGCACCACCTCGCTGATAGTGAAGAGGGGAATACCGATCAACAGCGGCACGATGAAATAGATCACTCTGAAGGCCACTAGCGCGCCGATCGACGCTGCACCCGGCAGGACATGGCTGACGGTTGCTTCGAGTACACCGAGGCCACCCGGCACATGGGTGAGAAGGATGGCGATGTTGGCAAGCACGAAGGCTGTCGCCGTCTGCACGAAGCTGGCATCGCCCTGCGCCGTCAGCATCTGATGAAGACAGGCGGCGACAAAGACGAAGTTCAGCGTGCCGATGACGACCTGACCGATCGCAAGCTGGAGACGCGGCATCTCGAAGCTCCACTTCCACAGGCGCAACGGCGCACGAACAGTCGCGGCGAGAAGGACATAGGCGGCTGGGAGGGCAAGGCAGGCCAGGCCCAGCATGAACAGACCATCGGCGCTCATGGCGAGCAAGTTTGCCGCATCGCTTGGATTGATCAGGAGCGCCAGTCCCGCAAGGACCGACAGCCCGATGCCCACGGTGACGCCGCAAAACAGGATGACCTTCGCCACTTCCTCGGCACTCAGGCCCCAACGCGCATAATAGCGATAGCGAACCGCGCCGCTGCTCAAGGCGGCGACGCCGAGATTGTGGCCGATGGAAAGACCGGTGAAGGAGGCAATCGCCGCCTTCGGATAGCTCAACGGCTTTCCCGCGTACCGCAGCCCCATCCAATCGAAGCCCGTCAGGCACAGGTACGAGAGTGTTGCGAAGCCCAGGCCGTACAACAGCCGTGAGACGGGGATGGCGGCGATTGACCGCGTGATCTCATCGATCGAATAGCGACTGAAGACCTTATAGAGGAGATAGGCCGCGAGAAGCAGTCCGAGAACCAGGGTTGCATTGATGAGGACACGCTTCGCCGACATGAAGATTCCATTCCGATTGATCTTTCAGTAATGGAACGAAACAGGATGAAATCGGGTTCCCTGTCGATGAGCGCATCGACAGACACTTCGCACCGAAATGAAGACCGGGAACTGAGAATCCTCACCTACAATGTGCACAGCTGCATCGGCACTGACCGGCTGCTCGACCCTGGCAGGGTCGCCGACGTGATCGCGCAATCGGGTGCCGACATCATCGCGCTTCAAGAGCTCGATGTCGGCCGCAAGCGAACCGGCGGCATCGACCAAGCGCATATGATCGCAACCCTTTTGAAGATGGAGGCCCATTTTCACCCGGCTCTTAATGTGCAGGAAGAAAAGTACGGTGATGCCATACTTACCGCCCTGCCGACACGGCTGATGAAGGCCGGCCCCCTGCCCTCGGTCGGCGAGACGCGGGGGGCGATCTGGACACAGGTGGATGCAGGTGGACGAAAGCTCAACGTGCTGAACACCCATCTCGGCCTGCGCAACATCGACCGTATAAAGCAGGTGCGGACGCTGCTCTCGGACGAGTGGATCGGGAGCCCGGATTTTCACGCGGCACCGTGCGTTATCTGCGGCGACCTCAATGCACGAGCGTCATCGCCGGCCTACACGATGTTGGCCGGCCAGTTTCGCGACGCTCAGCTGAACATGGCGGAACGCCCGAGGCCGACTTTTCCGTCCCGCTTTCCACTGCTGCGGATCGATCACGTGTTTCTATCGCACGACCTCATAGTCAGCGCCGCCAGTGTAATCTCCACGCCGCTGGCAAAGCGCGCGTCTGATCACCGGCCGTTGCTGATCACTCTGAAATTCTAACCGCCTCGAACGTGTCAGGAAATTGCATGGGAACAAAAGGCGCGCTGGCGCTGTTGCTGTGTCGCGATCCCACCAGAGGCGACAGATGCACATACCGACATCGACCTACAGGCTGCAATTTCGAGATGGCATGACCTTCGACACTGCCATCGATTTCATCCCCTGCCTAAAATCACTCGGCATCAGCCATCTTTATGCATCGCCGATCTTCACTGCCACCTCGGGATCGACGCATGGCTACGACGTCACCGATTGCAACGAGATCGATCCCGCGATCGGCGGACGCGAGGGCTTCGAGCGCCTGAGCGCCGCACTGAAAGCCGAGCGCCTCGGCCTGATCCTCGACATCGTGCCGAACCACATGGCGGCCTCGACCGAGAACGCCTGGTGGGCGGATGTTCTGAAATTTGGCGCGGACAGCAAATATGCTGATCATTTCGATATCGATTGGAACCAGCGGCTGACGCTGCCGATCCTCGGAAAGAGCTTCAACGACGCACTCGCCGATGGCGAGTTCGAGTTGCAACGCGATCCGCAAACCGGCGATTGGTCGCTCGCCTATTTCGACACCCGATTGCCGCTCAACCTGGATAGCACCGCGCCATTATCAGGCGACCTGAAAGATCGCTCGCAGATATCGAGCGTTCACGATCAGCAATCCTGGCAGCTGACTTTCTGGCAGGATGCCGCGAAGACGCTCAGCTATCGGCGCTTCTTCGAAGTCACCGGACTGGTTGGGCTGCGTGTCGAGGACGAGCAGGTCTTTGCCGACAGCCATGCGCTGGTGCTCGACTTGGTGCGCGCCGGCCACGTGCAGGGGCTGCGGCTCGATCACATTGACGGGCTCGCCGATCCCTCTGCCTATCTCGACCGCCTGCGTGCGACCGTGGGCCCCGAGATTTATATCGTCGCCGAGAAGATTGTCGGGCATGGAGAGACACTGCCGGCCGACTGGCCGATCGAAGGCACAACCGGATACGAGTTCATCTCGGCGCTCAGCAATCTCTTCATCGATCCCGATGGCATGCGCGAATTTCGCCATGCCTATGCCAATCTCTCGCCGGATGCGGCCGATTTCACCACAGGTCTACGCCAGGCAAAGTTGCTGATGGTCGAGCGCAACTTCGAGGGCGAGACAAATCGGCTTGTGGCGATCGCGCATTCGCTTCTGGCCGATCAGGACGAACAGCGGCTTGCATCCGCCATCAAGGAACTGCTCGTCGCGTTTCCCTTCTATCGCACCTATGGCCGTGCCGGAAAATTGTCGGACAGCGATCGCCTGCTCATTGAGCAGGCCGTTGGCGATGCCGCGCAGCAAACCGGAGACCGCGATGCGTTGGACGCCGTAGCGATGCTCCTCGATGGCGGCCCTCGCAGAGAAGAATTCCAGCGACGCTTCCAGCAGTTGAGTGGCCCGATCATGGCCAAGGCCATGGAAGACACACTGTTTTATCGCCACAACTTGCTTCTTGGCGCCAACGAAGTCGGCGGCGAGCCGGGTCGGCCGGCGGGCGGCGTCGATGCATTTCATGAGTTGATGCAGCAAAGGGCAAAGCAGCAGCCAAACGGCCTGTCGGCCACCTCCACCCACGACACCAAGCGCGGCGAGGACGCCCGCGCCCGCCTTTACGTTCTGAGCGAGGAACCTGATGTATGGCGGCTAGGGGTAGAACGCTGGCGTGACATGAACCGCGGCCACCTGACCGAGTTGCCGGCAGGCCTGACGCCCGACGCCAATGTCGAATGGATGCTCTACCAGGCATTGGCCGGCATATGGCCGGAGGAGTTTCGCGATGGCGCTGCCGGAGCACTGACAGATCGTTTCGTCGCCTATGCCGAGAAGGCAGTGCGCGAGGCAAAGCTTGTGACGGACTGGAATGCGCCGCACGAACAATACGAGAAGGCAGTCAAGAGCTATGCGGCCGCGCTCACCGCCTCCGCCAGCCTGACCTTCCACGAGGACTTCGCCGAAACGCTCCGGCCAGTGATGGCCGCAGGCTACCTGAACAGCCTGTCGCAAACGCTGATCAAGCTGACGGCCCCCGGCGTGCCCGATATCTATCAGGGCTCGGAAGCTTGCGACTTCAGCCTCGTCGATCCTGACAACCGGCGCCAGATCGACACGGCGGAACTCGCCCGCCTGCTGGCAACGCGGGACCCGATTTCGGAGCTGACCGTTCCAGCACTCAAACAGCGCATAATCCAGATTGGCCTCAATCTGCGCAAACGCCTGCCTGCCCTGTTTGCCGAGGGAGATTATGTGCCTGTGTCGGTGACGGGCAGCCGCCGTCGCCATGTCATCGCATACGCTCGGCGGCTGCGCGATACGTTCACCATCACGGTGACCCCGCGCATGATGATGGGGCAGCTGGAGCCTGGAAAGCTCTTTGCCGGCCCCGAATTCTGGGACGACACCGCCATCATCCTGCCCGCGGGGCTACAGGGTTCGATACGTGATCTCCTGACTGAGCGGTCGATCGACACCGCCGCGTCGATCCCCGTGGCGAAGCTCCTGGGAAGGCGACCGGTCGCTTTGCTGCAAGTTGAGTGACCTGTTCAGCGGTATGGATAACTCAACCGTGACCAACCGCCACTCCGTCGGTCGCGAACTTTTCGCCCGCGCCCGCGTTGAGTGCAGCCAATCCCATTTGTCGAAAGGCCTCGCGTGACTGATATGCAATTCGGACCCGTCATTTCCGACAGGGGCGTGGTTTTCCGCCTTTGGGCGCCTCTTCTCGACAGCGTCCGCCTGAAGCTGGAAGACCAGGAACCCCGACCCATGCGCCAACTCGCCGACGGCTGGCACGAGGTGGAGGTCGCCGGCGTCGGCGCAGGCGCGCTTTACCGGTTTGTTCTTCCCGAAGGCCTGCAGGTGCCCGATCCGGCCTCACGCTTTCAGCCGCACGATGTGCACGGGTTCAGCGAGGTCGTCGATCTCACGGACCACTACTGGAAAGCCGAAACCTGGCCTGGGCGCCCGTGGGAAGAAACCGTCCTCTACGAACTGCACGTCGGCACCTTCACCGAAGAGGGCACCTTCCTCGCGGCAATCGGGCGTCTCGATCATCTCGCGCGGCTAGGCGTGACGGCGATCCAGCTCATGCCCGTTGCCGATTTTCCGGGACGTTATGGCTGGGGCTACGACGGTGTGCTGCCCTATGCGCCCGACGGCAGCTATGGCAGGCCCGAGTATCTAATGGCGCTCATCGATGCTGCCCACGAACGCGGAATCTCGGTCTTCCTTGACGTCGTCTACAATCACTTCGGCCCCGACGGCAATTATCTGCCCCTCTATGCGCCGCTGTTCACCGACCGGCACAAGACACCGTGGGGCAAAGGCATCGATTATGATGGTGCGATGGCGCGGCCGATGCGCGAATTTGTCATTCAGAACGCCATCTACTGGATCACCGTCTTCAGGCTCGACGGGCTGCGACTGGATGCCGTTCACGCCATCAATGACGACAGCGAGGAACATCTGCTGCTGGAACTCGCACGGCGCGTGCGCGCCGCCGCTGGCGTTCGCCATGTTCACCTGATTGTCGAGAACGAGGAAAACGACAGCGATCTCCTGAAGCGCATGAGCGATGGCAAAACAGGTCTGTTCACGGCACAATGGAACGACGACATCCACCACACGCTGCACATCGCCGCCACCGGCGAGCGCTTCGGCTATTACGCCGATTACGCTGATAATGGCGAAGCGCTTGCGCGTTCGCTCGCGGAAGGCTTTGTATTTCAGGGCCAGCACATGCCCTATCGCGGCGAAAACCGGGGCAAGAGCACGAGCGAACTGCCGCCTACGGCGTTAGTCTCCTTCATCCAGAACCATGACCAGATCGGCAACCGGGCGATGGGCGACCGGATCATCGCCGCGCAGCCCGTTCACGTCATAAAGTCGATGGCAGCGGTCTATCTGCTCGCGCCGCAAATACCGATGTTGTTCATGGGTGAGGAATGGGGGGCGCGCGACGCATTCCCCTATTTCTGCGACCTCAATGAAGAGCTGAACGAGATGGTGCGAAAAGGGCGCCGCGAGGAGCTCTCGCGACTGCCGGGCTTCGATTCGGATGATCTGCTGGACCCGACCGCGCCATCGACGTTCGAGATGGCCAAGCTCGATTGGTCTGCCGTCACCGATCCCCACTGCGCCGACATGCGCGACTTCTACGCCTCGCTGCTCGCGATCCGCCACAAGAAGATCGTCCCGCTTCTGGCAGGGATGCGCCGCGGCGAAATCGTCGCCGGATCGGACTTTACGGCCGTCGCCGCCGATTGGTCGTTGGCGAGCGGCGGCCGGTTGTGCCTGCGGGCGAACCTTGGAGAGGAAACGATTGCGATGGACCCGATGACGGATGGGGCAGAGGCAATCTTCGGCCTTGACGCGTCATCTGGCAGTAACCTGTCGCCGTGGTCAGTCTGCTGGAGCGTAAGCCGCGAGTGACGAACCATTATCAGGCTTTCCATCGGCCGAAGACGCAGCCTTTCAAGGCAAGGATTTCAGCCAACCCAGCACACGGGCCTCTTCCGCATCCATCCATTTCAGCAGTCGCTTGCTTCGTGTCGGCCTCGCGCGCAACAGCTGGCCCAATCTGCCGGCCTTGAACTCGTCGAACACAGCGGGATGAATGTAGGACGAGCGGCACACCGCGCGCGTATTGACGAGCATGGCGGCAATGGCGTCGATCACTTCGTTCATTTGTCGCGCGAGCGCGGCCTCGGTAGCGGCAACCTCCAGGGGTGTGAAGGCAGTGACGGCCGCGCAGGTCGCGCCCCATGTCCGAAACTGGCGGGAGCTGAACTCGGCGCCGGATACATCCCGCATATACTCGTTGACGTCCTGCGACGATATTTGCCGGCGGGTCCCGTCTTCGCAGACATACTGGAACAATTGTTGTCCCGGTAATTCCTGCAGGCTGCGGACAACGCGCGCGATGCGCCTATCCGTGTGCACCAGGTTCCACTCCTTGCCGGATTTTCCCTTGAAGCGGAACTTCACCTTGGAGCCGCCGATCTTGACGTGTCGGCGGCGCAAGGTCGTCAGGCCGAAGGAGCCGTTATCCTCAGCGTATGCCGCATTCCCGATGCGGATGTAGAGATTGTCGAGCATCCAGACGACGGTGGCCAGTGCCTTGTCCATCGTCGGCGCGCGGGCTCGCAAATCGATGTCTACTCGCGCTCGTATGTCAGGCAGGCGCTCACCGAAGTCGAGTAGCTGGTCGAACTTGGCACGTGCCCGCTCCGAATGCCATTCCGGATGATAGCGATACTGCCTCCGCCCTCGCGCATCGATGCCGATCACCTGCAGATGCGAGAGAGGATTGGGCGATATACGAACGTCGACATAGGCAGGCGGAACCGCTAATGTATTAAGCCGCAAAATCTCCGCGCTATCCGTGATCCTGCCGCCATCGGGAGCGTAGTAGAGGAAACCATTTTTTCCTGCCTTACGCGTGATGCCACTCTCGATATCCGTGGTGTAAACCAGTCGAGACGAGGCCAATGCCGCGTTAGGGAAATCCGGTTGCTTGATCGTCTGGTCCATGGGGCAGTAACCCCGTGATCAGGGATCCAGTTCCCTTCACGACCTGAGCTGTTCAATGAGTTGTGCATGGTGCATTTGGTCGATCTGGCGGCCGCTATTTGCATCGCTCAATGGCGCTCGATGCGAGATACAAAGCAACAAAGACGTATCGACGCAGATATTCGAGCAGAATCCGAACAAAACGCCCGCGCTAAGTAATCAAAACGAAGTACAAACCGCTTTTCTGCGTACCACTGATTGCCGTCGTTTCCTGCAGAACGAAAGATGGCACCATGGCCACTCGTCAGGGGATGTGTGGCAGATGATTAAAGTACGCGGTCGTAATAACAGTTATCTCAGTGCGTTCGGCGGGGCCACGACAGTCTATGCCGCGGCCCAAACCTGGAGTACTGGCGCTGCGCCCACCGCTTCAGATGCGACAAGTGCTCAACCGAACACAACGGCCACGGCGTTCCAGGTATCCGCGAAAGGTGCTGCGACAACCACCGCAGCTACATTCAGTTCCGCTAGTGATGCCGCTTCGACCACAAACTCGGCGACCTCAGCGCTCATCGACACGTCAACGGCGACAATGTCGACCAACGAGCCACGGACGGTTTTGCCGGCGGATGCGGCTCCTATGCCCGCCCGCCTCGCGACAGCAAGCGCGAGCATAGTTCTTCCAAACAGCAGCGCTCCTTCGTCATCGGTCGATGCCTCCACCTCGTCAGTTGAGGCTGTCGCTCCCACCGCTTTAGCGGTCTTGCGTACGGCCTCTGCGACGGCGGCAACAACGGCTGTGGCATCGGCAGAAAGCACAAGCGAGCCGACCGCGACGACAACCGCGCTGATGGCACCGGCGGCCGTTGCGGCCACGCCGAACAAGATCGCTCTTGAGAACATGAAGCAAGGCACGGCGCGTAGCGAATGGGCGCTCGAAGGAGACGGCAATGGCACCATTCAGGGCTTCGCTACCGAGATCAGCTCCAACATCGGGCAGACCGTCGATTTCAAGATCGCGACGGATTCGACGCACTACCGCATCGATATCTATCGCATGGGCTATTACGGCGGTGATGGAGCCCGCAAGGTCGCGTCCATCGACAAATCTCTAACGACCGCTCAGATCCAACCACACCCGATCGTTGACATGTCGCTTGGCCTGATCGACTGCGGTAACTGGTCGGTGTCGGCCAGCTGGGAGATTCCAGCAGACGCTGTATCTGGCGTCTACTTCGCCAAGCTCGTTCGCGAAGATGGTGTCGAGGACGCCGGCATTATCCCGTTTATCGTGCGCGATGACGCCTCAGCGAGCGATATCGTCTTCCAGACGTCGGACACGACATGGCAGGCTTACAACGCCTGGGGCGGCGCTAGCCTCTACTACGGCGAAGTGCCCGTCGATCCTGCCGACATGATTGGCTATCTGCCTCCGAATTGCAGCTGTGGCCTGACAGCGATCGGCCGCGCTTCGGCGGTCAGCTACAACCGACCGATCATCACCAACACCAGCCCGGTCGGCGGCACTCACGATTACATCTTCGGTGTCGAAGCCTCCGCAATCTCTTGGCTAGAGCAAAACGGCTACGACGTGTCCTACATCTCTGGCGTCGATTCAGCCCGAAGCGGCAGCCTACTCCTGAACCACGACGCATTCCTGTCCGTCGGCCACGACGAATACTGGTCGGCCGAGCAGCGCGCCAACGTGGAAGCGGCGCGCGACAGCGGCGTCAACCTTGCCTTCTGGAGCGGAAACGAGGTCTATTGGAAGATCCGCTGGGAAACCAGCATTGACGGCAACGGCACGCCTTATCGCACGATGGTCTGCTACAAGGAGACATGGGGAACCAGCAGCGACCCGAGCAGTATCGGCACCGGCACTTGGCGTGATCCACGCTATGCCGATCCGGGCCAGGAGCCGGAGAATTCGCTGACGGGCACGATGTTCACCGTAGACAGCTACCGGCAGGATACGATCACCATCCCTTACGACTATTCGCAACTGCGCTTCTGGCGCAACACCGACGTTGCCAACCTGCAGCCGGGTGAAACCTACAGCTTAGTGCAGAACCTTCTCGGCTACGAGTGGGATTCCGACGTGGAGAACGGCTTCCGGCCGGCGGGCCTGATCAATCTGTCGCTCTCCAGCGTATCCGTAGACACCTACCTGCGAGACTACGGAACGACCGTTGGTAGCGCGATCGCGACGCACAGTCTGACCATGTATCGCGCCGAAAGCGGCGCGCTGGTCTTCGGGGCTGGAACTGTATTCTGGTCATGGGGTTTGAACGCCGATCACGAGGGTCCCGCCACGCCGACCGATCCGAATGTCCAGCAGGCCATGGTCAATATGTTCGCCGACATGGGCATCCAGCCGACGACGCTCGACGCCAGCTTGGTTCTCGCCACACAATCGACAGATAATCTCAAGCCAACCTCGACCATCACTTCACCGACACTCGGCGGCAGTTTCCTCGAAGGCCAGCACGTCACTGTGACTGGAACCGCAATGGATTTCGGCGGCGGCATCATCGCCGGTGTCGAAGTCTCGACCGATGGCGGGCAGCACTGGTTCAAGGCCACCGGTCGGGAAAACTGGAGCTACAATTGGGTCGTCCAGGCAAGCGGCACTTACACGATCATGTCACGGGCGGTGGATGACAGTGTCAATCTGGAGGCTCCATCAGCCGGCACCCAGGTGACTGTTTCGTTGCCCCAGACGCAAGGTCTCTGGACGCTTGCATCGAAGCCTACGACCGAAACGGCTATCGACCGTGATCCGGTCGAGCTTGGTGTCCGCTTCCAATCGACCACGGGCGGTTTCGTGCAGGGCATCCGCTTCTACAAGGGCTTCTATAACATCGGCGAACACGTCGTCAGCCTCTGGAACGCCGATGGCACGCTCCTCGCAACCGGTATTTCCACGAACGAGTCTCTCTCGGGCTGGCAAACCGTGATGTTCTCGAGCCCCGTGCAGATCACGGCGGGAACGACGTATACCGCCTCGTACCACAGCAACGGCTATTTCTCAGTCACAGAGAATTACTTCGGATCGACATATAGCAACGGCCTCTTGAAGACCGTCGATGGAGGCGGTGTTTATTCTTACAGCCCCACCTCCGTTTTCCCGACCCTCAATCCAAGCGGCTCGAACTACTGGGTCGACGTCGTGTTCGACGCTGGCGCCAACACCGCCCCTGTCGCCAACGACGACGGCGGCTTCACGATCGGGCGCAACGGTTCCCTGACGCTGTCGATCGCGGCTCTGACCGCAAACGACACCGATGCGAATGGCGACGCTCTGACGATAACCGCAGTCGGCAATGCCGTGAACGGGACGGTATCTCTGAACACCCAGACCGGAACAGTGGTGTTCACGCCGACCGCTGGCTACACCGGCCCTGCTACGTTTACCTACACTTTGTCGGACGGACGCAATGGTACCAGCCAGGGCAATGTCAGCCTGACGGTGCAAGAGGGGCCCGCAGGCGTCGGGCTGTTTACCGCCGCCGAAGGACCGACCGGCTCGGCAATTCACGATACGACGCCGGTGGAACTCGGAATGAAGTTTGTCTCATCCGCGAGTGGCACGATCACCGGCATCAGCTTCTATAAGGCCGCCGGCGATACCGGCGCTCATACCGGATCAATCTGGACCGCAGACGGGCAGCTCGTCGGGACTGTAAACTTCGCCAATGAATCGCTGAGCGGCTGGCAAACCGCGACGTTCAGCAGCGCGATCCAGATTGCCGCCGGCGTCACCTACATTGCGTCGTATCATACGACCGGCTCCTACGTCGCGACCACGAATTACTTCTCGACCGATCACACCAACGGCGTTCTAACCGGGCTTTCAAGTGCCGCAAGCGGTGGCAATGGCCTTTACAGCTACGGTGCGAGTTCGCTTTTCCCGACCTCCAGCTATCAGGCATCGAACTACTGGGTGGATGTCGTCTTCAACCAGTCGACGGTCAGCAATACGGCACCGGTCGCCGCAAACGACAACGGGCTCCAGGCCTATTCAAACACCGCCCTATCGATCGCCGCTGCCACGCTTCTTGCAAACGACACTGACGCGGACGGAGATTTGCTTTCGATAACGGGCGTGAGCGCGGCGGCGAACGGCATCGTTACTTTCAACAGCCAGACGAATTCCGTGATCTTCACGGCAGCGAGCGGCTATGTAGGCGCCGCAAGCTTCACCTACACGATCTCGGACGGGCGCGGCGGCACGGCATCGGCGCAAGTAAACCTGACGGTCAGCCAGCCAAACACCCCACCGACGACATCGAGCTTGTTCTCATCTTCGCAGACGCCCACGATCGCCGCCGACAGCGATTCGAGCTCCGTCGAACTCGGCGTCAGGTTCGTGGCGTCCGCCGGCGGGCAGATCACCGCTCTGCGCTATTACAAGAGCGCTCAGGATACCGGAACCCATGTCGGTTCGCTCTGGAGCAGCACGGGCACCTTGCTCGCCTCTGCGGTCTTTACCAACGAGACGGCGAGCGGGTGGCAAACGGTCACGCTCAGTGCACCGATCACCATCACCGCAGGCACGACCTACGTCGCTAGCTACCACTCCAACGGATATTATGCAGCCACGCCGAACTATTTCACGGCCGACTATTCGAATGGCGGGCTGACGGTGCCAAACGGCAGTAACGGCGTCTATTCCTATGGCTCGACAAGCCTGTTCCCAACGGCAAGCTACAATGCGACAAACTACTGGGTTGACGTCGTCTATCAGAGCAGCACACCAACGGTGGCCAACACCGCGCCGCTCGCGGTGGACGACACAGGCTTTTCGACAACACCGGGCGCCACGCTTACGATCCAGGCAGCGGCCCTGCTTGCCAACGACACGGATGCTGATGGCAACACGCTGTCTGTCACCAGCGTCAGCAACGCCGTGAACGGCACCGTCACCTTCGACAGCCAGACGAACGCCATCACGTTCACGCCGACGGCAGGCTATTCAGGTTCGGCGAGCTTCTCTTACGCAATTTCTGACGGAGCAGGCGGAACGGCGTCGGCGCAGGTGTCGGTGACCGTCAATCCGCAATCGACGGCACCCACGCAAAGCGTCTTTGCCGCAAACGCAACTCCGACGGTTGTTTCGGTCAACGACAATTCGCCTGTTAATCTCGGAATGAAATTCCAGGCCGACACCGCAGGTTGGATCACTGGCATCAGCTTCTACAAGGGCGCGACGAACACCGGCACCCATACCGGCTATCTCTGGACAGCGACCGGCGATCTGCTTGCAAACGCAACCTTCACAAACGAAAGCGCCAGCGGTTGGCAGTCCGTCACGCTTTCGAACCAAGTGGCGGTCTCCGCGAACACGACTTACGTCGTATCCTACAGCGCCAATGGAAACTACTCGGCAACCAGCGGATACTTCGACAACAGCGTTTCCAACGGCAATCTCGAGGCGATGTCATCCGCTCTCAGCGGCGGCAATGGCGTCTATGCCTATGGTACGGCCGGGCTGTTCCCGACCAGCACCTATAACAGCACCAACTACTACGTCGACGTGGCCTTTCGGCCGCAGCTGGCGGCTTAGGAACGAGCATGAAACGGGGCGCAAGCGACAACAGGCTTCCGGTAACGGTTTTGGCGGGCTTCCTCGGCGCCGGCAAAACCACCCTGCTCAATCATGTCCTGCGCAATCGCGAGGGACGCCGCGTGGCGGTCATCGTCAACGACATGAGCGAGGTCAACATCGACGCCGACCTTGTTCGGGGCAACGCCAACCTGTCGCGCACGAACGAAACGCTGGTGGAGCTCAGCAACGGCTGCATCTGTTGCACGCTGCGCGACGACCTGTTGACGGAGGTCCGCCGGCTCGCCGCCGAGGGTCGCTTCGACTACCTGCTGATCGAAGGCACCGGTATTGCCGAGCCGCTGCCGATCGCCGCCACCTTCTCGTTTCGCGACGAAAACGGCGCAGCGCTCTGCGATACCGCCCGACTGGACACGATGGTGTCAGTCGTCGATGCGGCCAATCTCTTGGCTGACTTTTCCAGCACGGATTTCCTTAGCGATCGTGGCGAGGTCCGCGATGCAGAGGACAACCGCTCACTGATCGACCTTCTCGTCGACCAGATCGAATTCGCCGACGTCATCGTGATCAACAAAATCTCGGAGGTCGATGCGGCAACGCGCATCATGATACGGCAGATCGTGGCGTCGCTGAACCCGGACGCGCGCGTGGTCGAGACGGATTTCGGCGACCTGCCGCTGGGCTCGATCCTCGACACCCGCCTGTTTAGCGAAGCGAAATCTGCGCGCCATCCGCTGTGGCACAAGGAGCTCTATGGATGGGGCGACCATGTACCGGAGACGGAAGAATATGGCATTTCAAGTTTCGTCTACCGCGCACGCCGGCCATTCGATCCGGTGAAGCTGGAGCGTGTTCTGGCTATAGAATGGCCGGGGCTGATCCGCGCGAAGGGCCATTTCTGGCTCGCGACCCGGCCCTCGGAAATAGGCCAGCTTTCGATTGCCGGCGTTCAGCGCCAGATTACCGCCAAGGGCTATTGGTGGGCGACGGTGCCAAAGGCGCAATGGCCACGCTATCCGCAATTCCGGCAGCTACTGGACAAGCACTGGAACGAGATATGGGGTGACCGCCGCCAGGAACTCGTCTTCATCGGCGCAGGTCTTGATCAGGAGGTAGTCTGCGCAGCGCTCGACGACTGCCTCGTTGGCAACGATACCGGCTTCGATCAGCATTTGGCACAGGGCATGCACGATCCCTTTCCAGCGTGGCAACACGGCCATGCTTGACACATTCTGAAACAACCAAACCAGAGGGCATACAATGAGCAGCGAACTTTATTCTGATGGCATCGGCGAAATCACGGTAACTGGAACGATTGTCAGGATCGACCTGATGTCGCTTTCGGCAACGGAACGTGATGCAAGCAACAATCCGAAGCCTGAATTCCGCCAGCGCATCATTATGCCTGTCGAGGCATTCGCGAACGCGGTGGATCTGATGCAGAAAGCGCTCGGCGGTCTCGTTGAGGCAGGCGCCGTCCGCCGCATCAGCGACATTCAGACTCCAGCGGCGGATGCGGCTCAGTCGCAGAACGCTTCGCCGAATTTCAACTGAACGCTATCGCTATTCCGGGTGGGCCACGCGTATGTTTTTGCACACCAATCTCCACTGTCTTGCTCTCGTCGCGCGTCACCACGGCGTCGACCTCTCACCTGAGCGCCTACAGCATGACTATGCTGTAGGGGAGGAACCTGTCGCCATGCGCCAGCTTCTGCGCATGGCGAAAGACGCCGGGCTGAAGGCCAAGAACCTTACGCTCACCTGGCCATCGCTCTTCCAGCTGGGCAATGCCTATCCCATTCTTGCCGAACTTGAGAACGGCAACTGGGTTGTAGTGGCCGGCGCAATCGATAGCGATGAAAAGCAAGTGCGCGTCCTCGACCCACTAGCGGCCCGGCCTGAGTTCATTTTGCTGAGCGAAGAGCAGTTCACCAAATCGTGGCGCGGTTCCGTCGTCCTGATGAAGCGCAACCATCGCATGGGCGACGACGACCAACCGTTCGGCTTCCGCTGGTTCATTCCTGAAGTCATCAAGCAGCGCAGCTTCTTCCGTGATGTCGCGCTTGCCGCCTTTGTTCTTTATGGCCTCGGATTGACCACCCCGATGTTCTTTCAGCTGGTCATCGACAAGGTGCTGGTGCACCAAAGCTACGCCACGCTGACGGTGCTGACGATCGGCATCGCCGTCGCCCTGATCTTCGACGCAACTTTCAGCTTCCTCAGACGCTATCTTCTGCTTTACGCGACGAACCGGATCGACATCCGCATTGCCACCCGCACATTTGGACACCTGCTCAATCTTCCCATCGCGCTATTCGAACAGGCATCCGCCGGCGTTATCGTCAAGCATATGCAGCAGACTGGGCGCATTCGTGAATTTCTTACCGGGCGTCTTTTCCTCACGCTTCTCGATGGGCTTTCGCTGCTTGTCTTCATCCCGATCCTGCTCCTTTACAGCGTGAAGCTGACCTTTGTGGTGCTCGGCTTTGCCGCTCTCGTCGGGCTCGTGGTGATGCTGCTAGTCGGCCCGTTCCAGCGACGTCTGCAGGCGCTCTACAAGGCCGAAGGCGATCGACAAGCGCTCTTGGTCGAAACCGTGCACGGCATGCGCACCGTTAAGTCGCTTGCCCTGGAGCCCCGCCAGCGCAAGGTGTGGGACGACCACTCAGCGCAGGCGATCTCCGTGCGGTTCCGCGTCGACAAGATCTCCACGGTCGCTCAGTCGCTCACCGGTCTTCTGGAAAAGCTGATGGGCGTGGCGATCATAGGTCTTGGCGCCCTCGACGTATTCAATGGCTCAATGACGGTCGGCGCACTCGTTGCGTTCAACATGCTGGCTGGCCGCGTCTCCGGGCCGCTGGTGCAAATCGTGACAATGGTGCACGAATACCAGGAAGTCGCGCTCTCTGTTCGAATGCTCGGCGAGATTATGAATCAGCGTCCGGAACAATTCGGCCGCGGTCGCGGCATCCGCCCGCAGCTTCGCGGACGCATCGATTTCGACAAGGTCACCTTCCGCTACGCGCCCGATGGCGCGCCGGCGCTCGACGATGTCACGTTCAGCATTCCTGAGGGGTCCGTTTTCGGTGTCGTCGGCAAGAGCGGCTCTGGCAAGACGACGATCACGCGCCTGATCCAGGGATTGTATCAAAGCCAGCAGGGCCTCGTTCGCGTCGATGGCTACGACAGCCGCGAGATCGACCTCGTGCACCTGAGAACCAGCATCGGCGTAGTGCTGCAGGACAACTTTCTGTTCAAGGGCACCGTTCGCGAAAACATCGCGGCCGCAAAGCCGGATGCCAGCATCGAGGAGATTATCGAGGTCGCGCGCATCGCCGGCGCAGAGGAGTTCATTGAGCGCCTGCCGCGTGGCTTCGAGACCATGCTTGAGGAGAACGCCGCGAACCTTTCCGGCGGGCAGAAGCAGCGACTAGCGATCGCGCGCGCTCTGATCACGGATCCCAAACTGCTGATCTTCGATGAGGCAACGAGTGCGCTCGACCCCGACAGCGAAGCTATCATCCGGCAGAATCTTAGCCAGATCGCGGCCGGTCGGACAGTGATCATCGTCTCGCACCGGCTCTCCACGCTTGTCGACGCCGATGCCATTCTCGTGGTGGAACGCGGCAAGATCGCCGACATCGGCCGCCACGATCAGCTCGTAACGCGCTGCATGACCTATCGTCATCTTTGGTCGCAGCAGATGAGGCAGGTAGCATGAACGCGCACGCTGGAAAGCCAAACCTTCCCATTCCGGTCAAACCGGACGACAATCAGCTAGCCTCGCGCGGGGGATTCTCTCCTGTCATCGCTGAGTTCCAATCCGATGCCGTGGAACTCGAGGAGCGTGCTCCACCGCGCGTCGCGCGCATGACACTCTACTGCATCACCGCGTTAATCGTCTCGGCGATCATATGGGCTTCGGTGTCATCGATCGACGAAGTGGTGATCGCGCCAGGAAAGCTCGTGACGACGCAGCCAACGATCGTGGTTCAGCCGCTCGAAACCTCGATCGTACGAACGATCGACGTGAAGGCCGGCGATCTCGTACATAGCGGCCAGACGCTGGCAACGCTCGACGCGACCTTCAGCCAGGCGGACGTGGATCAATTGACTGCGAAGTTCGCCGCACTCGACGCGCAGGTAAAGCGTATCGAAGCGGAGCTGTCCGGTGTCGATTACTCGTCCATCGCCGGGGCGACGCAAAACGAGATCTTGCAGGCACAGCTGTTCGGACAACGCCGTGCGTTCTACACAGCGCAACTGCAGAACTTCCACCAGCAACTCGCCGGTCAGGCCGCGACGATCGCCGCCAGCAAGGCACAACAAGCAGTGCTTGTCGATCGTCGCGAGAACCTAGCTCGGATCGAAGCCACTCGCGAACGCCTCTATGACCGCGAGAGCGGGTCGCTCATCACGCTGCTTGCGTCTCGCGACGCCCGGCTTGACGTCGAGGCAAGTTTGTCGACCGTAAAGGGTCGCGCCGATGAAGCGGAGCATGCCTACGCGAAGCTGGAGGCCGATCGCCAGGCCTTTATCGAGGACTTCCGCCGCGCATCGATGGAGCAGCTCGTCGATCTCAGAAGCCAGCGCGACACGGCCGGCGAAGAGCTGAAGAAGATGGAACTGCGGCGAAACATGGTGATCTTGACCGCGCCCGCGGATGCCGTAGTGCTCGATCTGGCGCAGCGCTCCGTCGGCTCGGTCGTCAAGGAGGCCGAACCCATCGTCACCCTCGTTCCCCTGAACGTGCCGCTTGAGGCCGAAGTATCCGTCAATGCACGCGACATCGGCCGTATAGAGACAGATACGCAAGCGCGCATCAAATTCGACGCCTATCCCTTCCAGAAGTACGGTACGGCGTCGGGAACTGTGCGAACGATCAGTCGTGACACTTTCACCCCGACCCAGCAGGACGCCGTCGCCACGCAGTCGAACCAGCCTTTCTTCAAGGCCCGTGTTCTCCTAGCTGACAAGAGCCTCGGCACGGACAAGGACCCAGTCCGGCTACTTCCTGGTATGGCGGTTTCAGCCGAGATCATGGTCGGACAGCGGACCGTGATTTCGTACTTCCTGTATCCGTTGCTGAAAGGATTGGACACGGCGATCCGGGAGCCGTGAGTACAGCCCGTTTCGTCTAGGGTGCACTCAATCATTGCGATTATCAAGGACTGTCGCTTGGCTGAGGCTACGCCGAGAGACACTAGCGCGCTCCAAGTGCAGAGCCATCGTCCCACACATTGTCGCTCCAGACATTGCCCTCTCCATTACTGTCGAACGATGTCGTAGGGCCGAAGGATCCGCACTTTCCATTCCTGCCGCGCTGCCAGACGTTGCCGGTCACGACGATAGAGGTAGGGTTCGAACCGAACGGCTTTTGCGGATTCAGACCAAAGGATGTGCAGAAGCCGCCGGGCGTGGCGGGAAAATAATTCTCCTCGAACCTGAAGCGAGCTAGGGGAGCGAAATCTCCGTAGATTTGCGCGTTGCCTGAGCAACCGCCTTCGCCGATGTCCTCGACATCACACAAGATTGTGTTGCGCCTCACGATCACGTCATGTCCTCCATTGGACATGTAACCGCCGAGGTGCTGCGGTTTGCCGGGGTGAAGATATTGCCCGTGCAGCCAGGAACCTTCCACTAGGCAATTGGGCGAACACAGGACGCTAGTTTGTCCGCCCCTCACTTCGGATCGCCGCACGGTTATGTTGGAAAAACCTATCGTCGGACCCAGCCACGCACCACTGTCAGCAAGACTATCCTCTATCGTGAGAGAGGCGTCGGCAGTGTCTACGTCAACGCGTACGATCTGACTCCGAGTTATACGCACGCCGCTCGCCTCCACGATCAAGGGGCAGTTGACGATGCGAGCGTCGATGACCGTGTTTGGCTTAGTAATCGTGCATGGCCCATCGTAAGCCGTAAGAATCGTCCCCTTCGGTATCCCCGTATTATGCGGCCCTGGAAATCTGCTGACATCGATCGGCTTTCGAACGGCCTCGGCAGCCGAGACGATGATTGGTGCGACCGAGCTTGCCAGGGCCACTACGGCCACCGCCCACCTTTGGACCAGCTTCGACGTCCCCTGCCGGCGCTTCGTGTTTCTCATATCGTCTTCCTCCGATAAGAACAGGATGGCGAAAGCGCCTTGAAGGTTTGCGGTGAGATTAGATACGATGTTACATGATGGATACAACGTAAGGTTATCCGATATATTCCACGCATATAAGCAGACAACTCTTAGTCATTTCGGACGATACGTGAGTATATCTTAAGGATAAATCGCTGCGTTGTTCGTTCTTGGTTATTATATGCCACCTCGATAGTCAGCGATCCGGCAACGTGTCGATTGATGTCGGATAATGACGGTATACAGGCGCTACCCGGACCCGGTGATGAGTGAGTATAGATTAGCCCGAAGCCGATACCCGTATGTTCAGGCGAACGAGGACGCCGCTCTTGGGTTGCCTCATGCCCGGCCGGGGCGGCAGCGCGGTAGCATGTGCGAGCAATCCGGCCTCGCCACGTCACGCCCGCTTCCTCTTCCCGTTAAGTTGTTCATGATAGGACTTCTTATACCCTGGATCATGCCGCTCGGACCACTTAACCTTTTCGCTTACCGCATCGTCTTGTTGGGAGCTTTGTTGCCTTGTGTGGCAGTGTTTGCGCAAGGAAAGATCGGACCCGTGAGGGCGGCTGATATCGGCCTTTTTTTTTACAGTCTCTGGATCACCTTATCCTTCGCTGTAATTCACGGGTTAGAAGTTGCAGTACAGTCCGGCGGCATGATGTTCATCGACGGAATGGGCGCATATTTACTGGCGCGCTGCTACATTCGCAGCGCTAACGATTTCCGCAACATGATCATGTTTGCGATCAGGTTGCTTGCGTGCCTTATGCCCTTTGCTCTCTATGAATGGACAACCGGCCAAAAACCTCTGCTCTCGTCATTCGGAACAATATTTCCAACGGTCGAAGTGACGACGATGACGCCGCGCCTGGGTCTTTGGCGTGTCCAGGGACCTTTCAGCCATTCCATTCTTTTTGGCGTTTATTGCGGCAGCCTTCTTGCATTGGCCGGTCTCGTCGCCAGCAGACGTCCATCTACTCGTCGCATCGCGGTTTGTCTCGTCGCTGGAACCACCATCATGTCGATGTCATCGGCACCGATCGCCGGGATTTTCTTCCAACTCGCGCTGCTGGCGTGGAACAGTGTGCTTGGCGACTTCAAGTGGCGTTGGAAGCTGCTGTGGATGCTGGCGCTAGTTGGCTACCTTGTCATCGAATTCGGGTCCAACCAGACACCAATTCAATTTTACGTCTCTCATTTCACGTTCGAACAACAGACAGGATGGTACCGCATCTGGATCTGGAACTATGGTTCAGCGTCCGTTGGAAACCATCCAATCTTTGGAATTGGGCTCAACGATTGGGCGCGGCCGAGCTGGATGGTTAGCGATAGCGTAGACAACTTCTGGCTTCTCACAGCGATGCGTTATGGCCTGCCCGCTTTCGGACTTCTCACACTGTCGTGGCTGTTTTTGTGGATCTCGATCGCTCGAAGGAGAGATTTGCATCGGGATCTCGTACCTTACCGAACTGCCTACCTTATTTGCATGGCGACCTTTGTGTTCGTCGGCTCAACCGTCCATTTTTGGGTCGCTGTCTACGCTTGGCTTTTTTTCCTAAGCGGCGCCGGCGTTTGGCTCCTGGATGCCAAGGCAGACGGAAGCACTCACAACACACAGTCGCGCAAGGGCAATAATCGATTTAGATCCGAAGTAACGATCTAGCAACGTCCGCAAATCTTGTCGGGAAAATATCGGTCGGCCCCACGACTGCGCAGAGGCCAAGACGTTCAAAGCGCGCAGCGCTATTCTAGCCAGCACTCGAGAGAGAGAGAGCTATCAGCGTGAACGCTGGTTTGGAAAGTATCGTAACGGAAACCGTCACGAACGCCGACCCGGAGCATCGGTCAAAGTCGGAACAAGACGATCGCGATCAGCCAATAGGCATCTAAACGCCGATCTTACCTCTGCGCCAGCGACGAAGATACTCCGCCAACCGAAATGCAATAGCCGGAAGTGCCCAAAGCGGATGAATTGGCAACGGAAGTATGCCCAGCCGCTCCCGCCGTGCCACGGCGCGCCCCATCGGCGATTGACGTGCAGCAGGGTCGATTTCAAGCGCAAGTGCTTCGAACCGCTTGTAGGGAAAGTCGCGTTTGCCCCTTGCATAGGCGTAGCTCACGTGCTCAAGGGCCTGCCGTGACATTGTTTTCCGGGCCAGTTCCAGCAATTCAGCGGCATTATGAAGGCCGCGCCCGACGCCCGAGAAGACCACCTGAAATGATTGCCACCTCTGACTGAGATCGATAAAACGTCCGTTGGTCGTTCCAGAGCTGAAATCGACCTTGTTCATGTTCGACGTGTGATGTCGATGATAGGCTTGATCCACGTTGAGCAAGAAACCAATATCCGCCACTGCGGACGTCCTCAGCCACATCTCAAAATCCCCGGCATGGGGCAGGTCAGCACGATAGCCGCCAAACGAGCGCAGCGTTGACGTCCGCATGATGACCTCAGGCGAGGCGACGACGTTGTATCCGGATTTGCAGCGGAGGCTTAACCAATCATTCCCCGGCCAGATGATCCAGCCCGATTGGTCGGTTCGACTCTGTGGCAAAGTATCATGAAAATGTATCGCATTGCCGTAGACAAGTCCGACGGATGGCTCGGCGGCTAGCAACTCCGCCGCGCGTGTCAAGGCGCCCGGCGTCACAAGATCATCGGCAGAGAGGAGGAGAACGTAATCCCCCGTCGCCGCATCCAACCCCTCATTATAGGTGGCGATGTGGCCCTGGTTCGTCTCGTGCGCAATCACCTTGACGCACGGCTCTTCGCGTTGAAGCTGACGCGCCGTTTCGAGACTGTTGTCGGTCGACTTATCGTCAACGATGATAATCTCAACGTCGATGCCAGGCTGATCCGTTATCAAGCTGGTGACACACTGTCGTAGGAACCTGCCGTAGTTGTAGCAAGGGACCACCACGCTGACACGATGCACGCCTTGCAGGGGGCAAGCCTTACGAATTCGCCCGCCGAGCATCTTCGTGAGAAGAGTGATCACTAGGCCCTGCTTTGGAGCATTCCTCCGCGATTTACCTTCAGGCTGCGAGAACGCTAACGAGAACATTCGATCTTCCGACATCTGCAATTATCCTTGATGGCCGTGAACGCCGGCATCCAAACGAAGGCCGAGCGCGACGCTTCGCGGCGGTTGCGGGTCCGCGGTTTTGGCTGCCGCCCCCCTCATGAGCTCGCAATAGATCGCGCAAACCTGCTCACTCTCGTGAGTCGGGGAATACGTCGCCGCGATATATCGCGCCGCCTCAGCTCCTTGCCGCTGACACCAGTCAGGCTCGCGTTCATCGTTGATCACCGCCTGTTCCACTGCCTGGGAAAATCCAAGGATGTCCCCACTTGCTACCGGCGCCGCGAAGCCTTCTCGAAAAAAGTCGGTTCCACCGTATCCATGATTTCCCACCACGTAACACCCGCAAGCCATAGCCTCCGCTGCGGGAAGACCAAACCCTTCCTGACGCGTGAAGGCCATGAAAATACGGGACTTCCGAAGCTCTTCGCCTATAGCAGCATGAGCAAGGCCGTTTAGTGGTACGAATTCCCAGCCTTGGAATGCATCTCGGTTTTTGAGCAGGCTCATCACCTGAACAGCATCGTCACTGCTTCGACGAGGCATATAGCAAATCCGCTTTGGCCGCGGAGCGACGGATGGATAAAAGATGTCGGGATCGATACTCAAGCGTAGATGGAAAACGTCTAGATGAGGAAACCCGTATTGCAGCATCGCCGCGTTATGTTCTGAGACGGTCAAAACGCCCGCGAGATCAGATGACGCTCTGTAGGCGACGCGTGCGGCCTGCTCCCCTTGGCGCCAAGTCAAGTGTGTGTTCTGATTGAAGATCGCGTAACGAGTACCTTTCTCTAGGCTTTGAATGGTGCTCACGCTAATCTCGGACACAACCAGCAGGTCGCCGTGCAAGACAACCGTGTCTTCGACGTAGCATATAGGCGTTTGGTTCTCGAACCAATCGCACCTGAAGCCCGCGCGCTGGTGGAGTACAACGGCGTTAATACCGGCCTTGTTGAGAATATCTACATGTCGATAGATCACCAGTATGCCACCCGAAGGAACCTGATAATCAGGCGTAAGGAAGTATATAGTCGGCTTCGAGCTTGGGGCCGTGCTGGTCTTAACTTTGAGACGCCCTTTTCTCTCGGCACAAGCTGCCGCAATTCGCTTTAGAACACTGGAAAGGCTCGTGCGTAGGCCGAGTCGAGTTCGGTCCAGCGTCACCATAAAAATCCTCCTCAGCACCATGTCTTGGAAGAACTTACCCATAGGTCTGACGATATTCTACTTGCTCAAACGTGGAAACAGATACGCCAAATGGCGAGCAATTACCTGCGAGCGGCGGCTATCAAGCCTTGCAGCGATATGATAAACGCCGCTCCCCAAGTATATTCTCCCTCGCGCTACTATTATAAATGTTCTTTTATTACTTTCAGTAAAATATCCTCCTGTCTTTGACGTCTACGTCTTTAGGCGATGCAAATACAACATTCGTCATTCTTTACTTCTTGCAAAAAAATATATCTTCTGACCCCACGGACACCAACGCAGATATGTTTCGAGTTTCAAAGCATTGGCGCCGTATTTGTGGGGTTTCATGCATGATTGCTTCAAGTGTAAAACTAGGCGACGACGTCGTCATTCATCATCCAGACCTAGTGAATCTCTATGGCTGCTCGATCGGCTCGGGCACACGTGTCGGAACCTTCGTCGAGATCCAGAAGAGCGCCGTTATCGGTGAAAACTGCAAGATCTCCAGCCACTCCTTCGTTTGCGAGGGCGTGACGATCGAGGATGGGGTGTTTATCGGCCATGGCGTGATGTTCACGAATGATCTTCAGCCTCGCGCCGTCAATCTCGATGGCTCACTTCAGTCGGACGCCGATTGGGCTGTCGTCCCCACGGTTGTGAAACGCTATGCCTCGATCGGCAGCAACGCGACCATCGTCGCAGGCATCACAATCGGCGAGGGCGCGCAGATTGGCGCCGGCGCGGTCGTGACAAAGGATGTTCCTGACTACGCAATTGCAGCAGGCGTGCCTGCGCGGATCATTGGCCGCGCCAAGGACGCTCCAGTCGAAATTCTGTCATCTGGGAGGGCACGATGATCGGTATTGCCGTCGTCGGTTATGGCTATTGGGGACCCAATCTGGTCCGAAATTTCGCGGAAACGCCAGGCGCACAGCTGTTGTGGGTCTGCGATTTGAAAAAGGACCGGTTGGGCGCCGTGCAGATGCGCTATCCGACCGTCAAGATCACCGACGATTTCGACGAGGTCTTGCGCGACCCCCGCGTCGACGCGATCGCGATCGCGACACCGGTTTTCGCCCATTACAAGCTTGCCATGCAGGCGATGATGGCCGGCAAGCACGTGTTCGTTGAAAAGCCGATGGCTTCGACCTCGGAAGAGGCGCGCCGCATGGTGGAAGAAGCCACCCGCCGGGGCCTGATCCTCGCGGTCGACCACACCTTCATCCACACCGGCGCCGTCCGCAAGATGCGCGAGATCATCGAAACCGGTCTCGGCGACGTCTATTATTACGACTCCGTGCGCGTCAATCTCGGCCTCTTCCAGCACGATGTCAGCGTCGTCTGGGATCTGGCGGTTCACGACCTGTCGATCATGGACTACGTGTTGCCGGAAAAGCCGGTCGCGGTGTCCGCCACCGGCATGGGCCATGTGGCAGGCGAGCCGGAGAATATCGCCTATCTGACTCTGTTTTTCGAGAGCAAGCTGATCGCGCATATCCACGTGAACTGGCTGGCGCCGGTGAAGGTTCGCCGCACACTGATCGGCGGCAGCAACAAGATGATCGTTTACGACGATCTCGAGCCTAGCGAAAAGATCAAAGTCTACGACAAGGGCATCACGCTGAACGGCAATGCCGAACAGAACGGCGACAAGGTCTACGAGATGCGCGTCGGTTACCGCACCGGCGACATGTACGCGCCGCAGCTCGACATGACGGAAGCGCTCGGCCGCGAGCTTAAGCAGTTCGTCGATTGCGTCACCAACAAGACGCAACCGCTCGCCGATGGCCACGCCGGCCTGCGCGTGGTGCGCATTCTCGAAGCCGCGACGCAATCGCTTGCTCAGCGCGGCCGTGTCATCGAACTCGAACAGGCAAGGCTGATAGCATGATCCCGTTGCTCGACCTGAAGGCTCAATACGCGTCGATCAAGGACGATGTCGATGCCGCGGTTCTCCGCGTTCTTGCTTCCGGCCACTATGTGCTCGGCGAGGAAGTCGCGCGCTTCGAAGAGGAATTCGCGCACTATTGCGGCACGAAACACGCCATTGCCGTCAACACCGGCACCAGCGCGTTGCACCTGTCGCTGCTCGCAGCCGGCGTCGGGCCTGATGATGAGGTCGTCACGGTATCGCTGACCTTCGTCGCGACCACCGCCGCCATCTGCTACACGGGCGCCCGGCCGGTTTTCGTCGATGTGGAGCCGGTGACGCTCACCATGGACCCGGCGAAGCTGGAAGCTGCGATTACCCGCAAGACCAAGGCGATCGTGCCGGTTCATCTCTATGGCCAGATGGCCGATATGGATGCCATTCAGGCGATCGCCGACAAATATGGCCTGCCCATTATCGAGGACGCCTGCCAGGCACATGGCGCCGAATATAAGGGCAAGCGCGCCGGCAGCATCGGGATCTCCGGCAGCTTCAGCTTCTACCCGGGCAAGAACCTCGGCGCCTGCGGCGAAGGCGGCATCATCGTCACCAATGACGACGAGCAGGCCAAGGCGATGCGCATGCTGCGCGATTGGGGCCAGGAGAAGCGCTATCACCACGTGATGAAGGGCTACAACTACCGGATGGACGAAATCCAGGGCGCCATCCTCAGGATCAAGCTGCGACATCTCGAAGACTGGACGGAAGCCCGCCGCACGCGCGCCGCGCGCTATTCGGCGCTGCTTGCCGGATCGAGAAGCGTTCAGGCGCCGGTTGCCGCAAGCGACCGCCGCCATGTCTACCACGTCTATGCGGTGCGCACCCCTGATCGCGATCATCTGCAACAGGCGTTGCGCGACGAAGGTATCCATACTGGCTTGCACTATCCCGTGCCGGTCCACCTGCAGGAAGCGCATGCTGATCTCGGCTACCAGGTCGGTGACCTCCCGGTTTCGGAAGCGGCGGCGCGCGAAGTGCTTTCGCTACCGATCTATCCGGAGCTGACGATGCGCCAAGTCGAAGAGGTCGTGGCCGCGGTGGAGCAGGACGCCTATGTCAGCTGACCCAGCCCCTCTCGTCCGGCTTGTCCAGTCGGTGCACGGCCTGAAGGAAAACGCGTCCGATCCGCTCTATCAGAGTGAACTCGCCAAGGAGCTGCGCCAGACCTACGGGCTGGCGGGGCTGGTGGAGCTATACGCGCGTTTCGCCAATGGCGACGGCTTCGTCGACGCCTTCATGCGCAAGGTCATCTGGAACAGCTTCACGCGCTCCTGCGGCTCGGGCCTGCAGGTCGGCAGCGGCGTCGGGTTCAAGCATCCGGAGACCTTCGAAATCGGCAACGGCGTTTTCATCGGCGCCCAGGCCTATATCCAGGGACGTTTCGACGGCACCTGCAAGATCGGCGACAATACGTGGATCGGCCCGCAGGCCTATTTCGACGCGCGTAACCTCATCCTTGAGGAATGCGTCGGCTGGGGGCCGGGGGCCAAGGTTCTTGGCTCCAGCCATACGGCACTTCCGGTCGACGTACCCATCATCCGCACCGATCTCGAAATCAAACCGGTGCGCATCGGCGCTTGGGCCGATATCGGCACCAACGCCACCATCCTGCCGGGCGTTACCGTCGGCAAGGGCGCGATCGTCGGCGCCGGCGCGGTGGTTGTGGCGGATGTGGAACCGTTCTCTGTCGTTGCCGGCGTACCGGCGAAATTCATCCGGTGGCGCGAAGACTCCGATCCCTCAACTGTGAAAAGCGTGGAGTAGTCATGAAGAACCAGCGAATTCTGATCACCGGCGGCGCGGGCCTCATCGGCTCGCATATCGCGGACCTCGTTGCGCTGGAAGAGCCACGCGAGATCGTCATCATTGACAACTTCGGGCGTGGCCGCCGGGAAAATCTGGCCGAGGCGATCAAGGCAGCACCTGTCACGATCATCGAGGGTGACATCCGCGACCGCAAGCTGCTGAAGGAAACATTCGCCGGTATCGACACCGTGTTCCACCAGGCGGCCATCCGCATCACCCAATGCGCCGAGGAGCCGCGTCTGGCCTTCGATGTTCTGGCCGGCGGGACGTTCGATGTGCTCGAGGCGGCTGTGGAAGCAAAAGTTTCCAAGGTTGTCGCGGCATCGTCCGCCTCCGTGCTCGGCCTCGCCGAGAGCTTCCCGACTACCGAGGATCACCACCCCTATAACAATCGCACGATCTACGGCGCCGCCAAGGCCTTCAACGAAGGGCTGCTCAGAAGCTTCGCCGAGATGTACGGCTTGCGCTACGTCGCACTTCGCTACTTCAACGTTTACGGGCCGCGCATGGACGTGCACGGCGTCTACACCGAGGTGCTGATCCGCTGGATGGAGCGCATCGCCAGCGGTCTGCCGCCCATCATTCACGGCGACGGCCTGTCCACCATGGATTTCGTCCATGTCCACGATATCGCCCGCGTCAACATGCTTGCGGCCAAGTCCGACGTGACGGACGAAGTGTTCAACGTCGCCAGCGGCGAAGAGACCAGCCTGCGCGATCTGGCGGAGCTGCTGATGAAGGTCATGGGCGCGTCGATGGACGTGCAGTACGGGCCGGCGCGCAAGGTCAACGCCGTTCCTCGTCGTCTTGCCTCCACGGTCAAAGCGGAGAGCATGCTCGGCTTCAAATCGGAAATCAGCATGGAGCAGGGCCTGCGCGATCTCGTCGCCTGGTGGCGGAATGAGAAGATGCTGAGCACCGGAGAAGCGGCATGAGCCAAATTCCTGTCGCAAAACCTGTTCTCGACGAGCAGGAAGTCGAGGCGGTTCGCCGTGTCATACTCTCCGGCTGGGTCACGCAGGGCCCGGAAGTCGCGGCCTTCGAACGCGAGTTCGCCGATTTCGTCGGCGCCTCGCATGCCTGCGCGGTTTCGAACTGCACGACTGCGCTGCACCTTGCGCTACTTGCCGTCGGCGTCGAAGCCGGCGACGAGGTGATCACCGTAAGCCACTCCTTCATCGCGACCGCCAACGCGATCCGCTATTGCAACGCGACGCCTGTCTTCGTTGATATCGAGGCCGATGGTTTCAACATCGATCCCGAGCTGATCGAGGCGGCGATTACGCCGCGCACGAAAGCGATCATTTGCGTGCATCAGCTCGGCATGCCCTGCGATTTGAGCCGCATCGTTGCGGTCGCCGAGCGGCACGCCATCCCGGTTATCGAGGATGCCGCCTGCGCAACGGGCAGCGAGCTTCTCTGGAAGGGCCGCTGGGAGAAGATCGGCAAACCGCATGGCGATATCGCCTGCTTCTCCTTCCATCCACGCAAGGTGGTAACGACGGGTGACGGCGGCATGCTGACGACCGCGAACCCGGAATACGACTGCAAGTTCCGCCTTTGGCGCCAGCACAGCATGAGCGTTACCGATAGTGTGCGCCACGGCTCGAAGCAGGTGATCTACGAAAGCTACCCGGAGGTCGGTTTCAACTACCGGATGACGGACATGCAGGCGGCTGTGGGCCGCGAGCAGCTGAAACGACTGCCTGACATCGTCGCAAGACGGCGTGCACTCGCCGCTGCCTACACGCAGGCGCTCGACAAGCTGGACGGCATGCGCGCGCCTATCGAGCCGGATTGGGCGCGAAGCAACTGGCAGAGCTATTGCACAACGCTGCCAGATCATCTGGATCAGCAGGAGTTCATGCAGGCGTTGCTCGATCAAGGCATCTCGACGCGACGCGGCATCATGAACAGCCATCTCGAGCCGGCCTACGCGGCGGAGACTTCGCACCGCGTTTCGGGAGATCTGCAGAACAGCGTCAGCGCTCAGAACCGGACGGTCATTCTTCCTCTCTTCGTGCAGATGACCGACGTGGAGCTCAACGAGGTCGTGGACGCCATTGCAGGCAGCCTCGCGCCTTCCACGCCTGTGATCGCGAAGGCGGGCTGAAGCGAGCTTCGAACACGGAAAGCAGCAAGGCGAGCGGCGCTAAGCGCGCTGCTCGCCCCCGCGCGGCCAAACCCGTGATCAAAGTGGCGGATTATCCTGGAAACAAATGCGATCGGCGACAGGCGGAGCGTCCGCCGATGGGGACGCCCCTTATCAAATATCTCGCTAAGGTTGTCCGTTTCCCGGCATTCGCGCGACCTCGCATGCCGCGTATCACCTACCGCTATTTGAGTAGCTTCGAACCTATTCGGCTGAGTTTATCGCGGATGAAGTTGGTGTACGATGGTTAACAGCAATCAGGAATAGATACGTGTAACCCAAAAGACGGAGAGCATTATGTCATCGATGGACCCGGAAGAAACACCCTCTAACCGTGCACGCCGACATTTTCTCGGTGTTGCGGCGGCTACCAGCGCAAGAGTTGCCGGAATCGCTGTTGCGACCATGGCAATCGCCTCTTCGCCCGCGAAAGCAATGGGACGTAATTGGGGTGGCGGTCGCGGCGGCGGACATGGTGGTGGTGGCGGTGGCGGTGGTCACGATGGCGGCGGCGGTGGCGGCGGCCATTCCGGTGGCGGAAACTCCGGTGGTGGCGGCGGGGCGAAGTGCCTGCTGCGCGGCACCCTGATTGCGACACCATGTGGCGAAGTCGCGATCGAGGATTTGCGCCTTGGCGATCTCGTCGAAACGATCTCGGGCGAAGCCAAGCCAATCCGCTGGATCGGCCGCCAGACATTCCGCAAAAGCGTCTCCTCCTGGCATCCGACAGTCGTGCCGGTGCGCATCTCGAAGAGCGCTCTGGATGACGGCATGCCAAGCCAGGATCTCTACATCTCCGCCGGCCACGCCCTTTATGTCGATGGCGCTCTGGTCCGTGCGAAGGATCTGGTCAACGGCAGCTCCATAATATCGACACTGCCTCATGACAGCGAAACGATCGAATACTACAACGTCCTGCTCGACAGCCACGACGTGGTGATTGCCGCTGGCACGCCGGTCGAAACATTCCAGCTGAGCGGCAGCGACTACGAGAGCTTCGACAACTTTGTCGAAATCGAAAAGCTCTATCCGGCCGGGCGCCGCCCACGCATGATGCCTTATGCACCAGTGGTCGGCGAAGAAAGCGGACGGCAGCATCTGAAAGCTCTGCTGTTGCTCAGCGTTTCGCCCATCGTTCCAATGCGTGATCCGTTCAAGGACGTTTCGCGGCGCATATCGAGCCGCGTCGGCGAACTGGTCGGCTGAGAACCGTCGTCACGCGAATAGGTCTATCAATTGCGGATTGGCGCGGTCCTGCGCCAGTCCGTTTTTTTGATCTCCCGTGATCCTACATGCGGATGGCCACAGCCAACGCGTCCCGCCCGCCTTTCGTGTGCCCGCGCATGCCTGGACTAATCCGCTAAGCACATCTTGCGGCGTCAAACTGCGCTTATAGAGCTATGGCAACACCCTATGCTTCGGTATAGTGCAGTGCGGCATCGACAGATGTTATGCTGGCTATACTGAGTGTGGAGACGTGTGAACATGGCGAAGAAGCGGCCCGAGGGAATTGAGAAGTACGACGCACCGGCCGGCGGATGGGGCGCGCTGCGTGCCGTCGCCAAGACACTTGCCCATCAGCAGGTCGTCGCCCAGGGGGCCGCAACACTGCTGAAGGCCAACAAGCCCGAAGGCTTCGATTGTCCCGGTTGCGCATGGCCGGATCCCAAGCACACATCATCCTTCGAGTTCTGTGAAAATGGCGCCAAGGCGATCACCTGGGAATCGACGGCAAAACGTGTCGACCCAAGCTTCTTTGCAGAGCATACGGTGTCCGAATTGTGGGAATGGACCGACCACAGTCTTGAGGACGAGGGCCGCCTGACGCACCCGATGATCTACAATGCCGAGACCGATCGCTATGAGGTGATCGAATGGGACGATGCCTTCGCGCGCATCGGCGCGGAACTCAACCGTCTGGAGGATCCGCATCAAGCCGAGTTTTATACTTCGGGGCGCGCGTCCAACGAGGCCGCCTTTCTCTATCAGCTACTGGTGCGCGCTTATGGCACCAACAATTTTCCCGACTGCTCGAACATGTGCCACGAAGCAACCAGTGTCGGCTTGCCGAAGTCGATCGGCGTCGGCAAGGGTACGGTTCTGCTCGAGGATTTCGACCACACGGATGCGATCTTCAGCTTCGGCCACAATCCGGGTACCAACCATCCGCGCATGATGGCGACATTGCACGAGGCGTCGCGCCGCGGCGTACCGATCATTGTCTTCAATCCGCTGAAGGAGCGCGCGCTCGAGAAATTCGCCTCGCCGCAGGACCCGGTCGAAATGGCAACGCTGTCGTCGACACGGATTGCGTCGGCCTATCATCAGGTCCGCACCGGCGGTGATCTCGCGGCACTTAAAGGCTTGATGAAGTGCATCTTCGAGATCGATGACGCCGATCTTGCAGCCGGCGGTCCTGGCGTGCTCGACCGCGCCTTCATCGCCGAGCATACGACCGGCCTGGAGGCGCTGCGGGAAGATATCGACAACACCAGCTGGGACAGCATCATCACCGTATCCGGCCTGACGCGCGAGGCGCTGAAGAGTGCCGCCGAGGTCTATGTGAAGGCCAAAAGCGTCATCGTTTGCTACGGCATGGGCATCACTCAGCACAGCAACGGCACCGGAAATGTGCAACAGCTCGCCAATCTACTGATGTTGCGCGGCAATATCGGGCGCCGCGGCGCCGGCATCTGCCCTCTGCGCGGCCATTCCAACGTTCAGGGCGACCGCACCGTCGGCATTACCGAGATTCCCAACAAGGCGCTGATCGACGGAATGGAGAAGGCCTTCGGCTTCCGCCCGACCGACATGAAGGGACACAATGCGATTGAATCCGTCGAAGCAATCATGGAGGGTAGGTCCAAGGCGTTGATCTGCCTCGGCGGCAATCTGGCCGTCGCCATGTCCGACACCGACTTCACATTCGAGGCGATGCGCAAACTTGACCTTGCGGCGCACATCACGACCAAGCTCAACCGCTCGCATTTGCTGATTGCCAAGACCTCCATCATTCTACCCTGCCTCGGCCGCACCGATCTCGACACGCAAGCGTCGGGCCCGCAATCGGTGACCGTCGAGGACTCCATGTCGATGGTGCATGCGTCGCGCGGCTTCCTGAACCCGCCGAGCGAGATGCTGAAATCCGAGCCCGCAATCGTCGCCGGCATCGCCAAGGCGACGCTCGGAGATCGCCATGGCATCGATTGGGATGGCATGGTCGCAGATTACGACAGGATACGCGACAAGATCGAAATCGTCTTTCCCGATTTCTTCGACTTCAACAAGCGTGTGCGCGTCCGCGGCGGCTTCCGGCTGGACGTACCGGCGTCTGAGCGTCGCTGGAAGACGGAAAGCGGCAAGGCTACTTTCCTCATCGGCCGCGGCCTGCATGAGGACCCGTTGGTGAAAAATCCGGACGCGCTTGTCCTGACCACGCTTCGCAGCCACGACCAGTACAACACGACGATCTATGGTATGGATGATCGCTATCGCGGCGTTTTTGGTCGCCGTGACGTCATCTTCATGAATAAGGACGACCTCGCGAAACGCGGATTGTCGGATGGCGACATTATCAATGTCGTCGCCCTACCGTCGGCGGATGGAAAGTCGCGCAGCGCGCGCGGGCTGACCGCGATCGAGTACGATATTCCACGAGGATCGATCGCCGGCTATTATCCTGAGATGAACGCGCTGATCGCGCTCTCCGCCTATGACCGCATTTCTGGCACACCCGCCTACAAGGGCGTTCCGGTGACGGTCACTGGCGTGACCACTCAGTAGGCACGATTTGTGTTTCGGGCCTCGTCAAAACGAGGCCCGAAACATATTGATCAGGCTGCGCGCTTCAGCGCATCGCCGATGATCGAGACAATGGTCTCGATCTGATCCTTTTCGACGATCAGCGGCGGCGAAAGCGCGATGGTGTCGCCGGTGACGCGGATCAGCAGACCCTTCTTGAAGCAATCGACGAAGACGTCATAGGCGCGGGCGCCGACAGCACCTTCACGCGACGAGAGCTCGATGGCGCCGACTAGGCCTAGGTTGCGGATGTCGACGACATTCGGCAGGCCCTTCAGTGAGTGAAGTGCTTCCTGCCAAGTCTCCGCCAGACCGGCGCCGCGCGTCAGCAGGCCCTCTTCCTCGTAAATCTCGAGTGTGGCGATGCCGGCGGCGCTTGCAACCGGGTGGCCGGAGTAGGTGTAGCCGTGGAAGAGTTCGATGGCATTTTCCGGACCGGTCATCATCGCGTCATAGACCTTGCGGCTTGCAAACACAGCACCCATCGGGATCGCGCCATTCGTCAGGCCCTTAGCCGTCGTCACTAGATCCGGCACCACGCCAAAGTAATCGGTCGCGAACGGCGTACCAAGGCGTCCAAAGCCGGTGATGACTTCGTCGAAGATCAGCAGAATGCCGTACTTATCGGCGATCGCGCGCAAGCGTTCGAGATAGCCCTTCGGTGGAAGGATAACGCCAGCGGAACCGGACATCGGCTCGACGATGACGGCCGCGATGGTCTCGGCGCCATGCAGGGCAACCAGACGCTCGAGATCTTCGGCGAGCTCGATGCCATGGGCCGGCAGGCCCTTGCTGAAGGCGTTGTGCTCGACGTCAAGAGTATGGCGCATGTGATCGGCCGGGATCTGCGGGAAGACGCGACGGTTGTTGACGAGGCCGCCGACGGAAATACCGCCGAAGCCAACACCATGATAGCCCTTTTCGCGCCCGATGATACGGCTGCGGGTGCCCTGTCCGATGGCGCGCTGATAAGCGATGGCAATCTTCAGCGCGGTGTCGACGGATTCAGAACCAGACCCGGTGAAGAACACCCGATCAAGCTGCGCGCTCGCGCCACCGGGGGCAATCTTGGCCAGCCGCTCGGCGAAATCGAAAGCAATCTGATGGCCCATCTGGAAGGTGGGGGCGAAATCCATGGTCATCAGCTGACGCTCGACCGCCTCGGCAATCCTCTTGCGGGCGTGGCCCGCGTTCACGCACCACAGACCGGCGGTCCCATCCAGTACCTTGTTGCCGTCGACATCGGTGTAATACATGCCCTCGGCGGAGGCGAGCAGGCGGGGGGCTGCCTTAAACTGGCGGTTGGCCGTGAACGGCATCCAGAAGTTATCGAGCGACGGGCTGTTTGCTTTGCTGATCTGGTCCATAAGGTCTCTCCGGAATGGTGATGATGAAGTGATCGGCCAATTCAGATTCTCGAACAAGCCCTTTTCTGGATGCTTCCAACTCATTGAAAATCATGGAATTCGAAATCGAATGTTGTTATATTTCGAACACTCGAAACCTTGGAAACACCATGTCCGTCGATATCGGCCAACGCCTGCGCCATTTGCGCATGCTTCACAATCTTTCGCAACGCGAATTGGCGAAGCGGGCGGGGGTCACCAACTCCACCATTTCGCTCATCGAATCCAATTCCTCCAACCCATCGGTGGGCGCCCTGAAGCGCATTCTGGATGGAATCCCGATCGGATTGGCCGAGTTCTTTGCCTTCGAACCGCAGAAGTCGCGCAAGGCCTTTTACGCCGCCGAAGAGCTGGTCGAGATCGGCAAGGGCCCGATTTCCTACCGGCAGATCGGCGAGAGCCTGTTCGGCCGCCAGCTACAGATCCTGAAAGAATGCTACCAACCGGGCGCCGACACTGGAAAGGTCATGCTCGTCCATGAAGGCGAAGAAGGCGGCATCGTGCTTTCAGGCCGCATGGAAATAACGGTCGAGGACGAGCGCCGGATCCTTGGCCCCGGTGATGCCTACTACTTCGAGAGCAGGCGCCCGCATCGCTTCCGATGCGTCGGACCGGTCCCCTGCGAGGTTATCAGCGCCTGCACGCCACCGACGTTCTAACCACGCCAATCGCGAGCGTGGTGGCTATCAAGACCCCAAACCTAAGTATAGTGTGGCCGATCTTCATGTCTGGCTATGTTGCTTACGGTCGCGGATGCGGGCACAACGTGCAGCGAAGTGCCCACCCGCATTCAAAGCGGAGTGATGAGGGAGGCACTGCGAAATGACTCAACTCTGGAGAAACGCCGTGAGTGACATGCGACGAGCGACCATGGTGCAGCCAGTATTTCCCATGGTACTGATCGTCGACGACGACATCTCCGTGCGCGAAGCACTCGTCGATCTCTTTCATTCGGTCCGGATCGATGTTTCCGCTTTCGACAGCCCAGCCGCCCTGCTTGCGGGGGCGGACCTCAAGCGGCCAGGGTGCATCCTGCTCGATGTTCGCTTGCCAGGGCTGAGCGGCCTCGATTTCCAGGGGCAACTGGAGCGCTTGGGAAGCAGGCTGCCGATTGTCTTCATGACGGGTTTCGGCGATATTCCAATGAGCGTCAGGGCGATGAAGGCCGGTGCCGTGGATTTTCTGGTAAAGCCGTTTCGCGACCAGGACCTGCTCGATGCTGTCTCCACGGCGATCGAGCGCGACGCGGTGCAACGTAGCGAGAGCGCGGAGGGTGACGCAGTCGTCACTTTGGCCGACACGCTGACGCCGCGCGAGCGTGAGGTGATGATGGCTGTCAGCAAGGGGCTGATGAGCAAGCAGATCGCCTATGATCTCGGCATCAGCGAGATAACCGTCAAGCTTCACCGCGGCAACGTCATGCGCAAGATGGATGTCCGTTCGGTCGCCGACCTCGTACGCAAGGTCGAGCTTCTGGCCACTCGCCAGCCGTAAGGACCTATCGGGGCAACCCCCTCCCGATTGACTTGACGGCAGGAGCAGGACTAGCTGCGCGCGATCAAGCTGCGACTTGATTGCTGACACGGCGGCGCATGTGCGTCGTCAAGCAGCGGATCGATATCAAGAGGAATAGCCATGTCGGCCACACCCCGCCCCTCCCCCATTCCCGAAACAGAGCGCCGCGAGCGGCTTTCGACGCTGCGCAGCCGCATGGGTGCCGCCGGCGTGGACGCCGTGCTCCTCGGCTCGACGGAGAGCCTGCGCTATTTCACCGGCCTTGTCTGGCACCAGAGCGAACGACTGGTCGGCGCGCTGATCACGCAGGCTGACCTCTTCTACATCGTGCCGGGTTTCGAGCGCAGCCGCGTCGACAGTCTGCCAAAGCTCGACGGCGCAATCGTGACCTGGGAGGAAGACGAGAACAGCGCCGAAACCGTAGCCGGCTTGCTTTCGGCGGAAGGCCGCGTGGCGCTCGATGACGCCTTGCCGCTGTTCGTCTATCACGCACTTGCCAAGGAGCTCGGCGCGGAGCGCCTTGTCGATGGCGCGCGACTGATCCGCGATATTCGCCTACGCAAGTCTGCGGCCGAAATCGGCATCATCCAATACGCGATGAACCTGACGCTTGAAGTCCACCGCCGCGCGTACACGTATATCAAACCCGGCGTCCTGGCATCGGATGTCGTGCGCTATATCGACGAACAGCACCGTGCCCTCGGCGCCGATAGTGGATCGACCTTTTGCATTGTCTCCTTCGGCGAAGCGACCTCGCTGCCGCATGGCGCCGACGGCGAGCAGACCTATGCAGCCGGCGATGTCATTCTGGTCGACACCGGATGCCGTATCGACGGCTATCATTCCGATCTGACGCGCACCTATGTTCTGGACGAGCCGGATGCGGACTTTGCCCGCGCCTGGGCGATCGAGCGCGAGGCGCAGCAGGCCGTTTTCGACGCGGCCAAGCTCGGAGCTGCCTGCTCCAGCCTGGATGACGCGGCCCGCGCGGTCATCGTTCGCCATGGGCTTGGGCCTGATTACGCGCTGCCTGGCTTGCCTCACAGAGCCGGCCATGGTCTCGGCCTGGAAATCCACGAAGAGCCCTATGTCGTTCGCGGCAATAAGACGGCACTTGAACCCGGCATGTGCTTCTCGAACGAACCGATGATCGTTTTCCCCGGCCGCTACGGGATCCGTCTTGAAGATCATATCCACATGACCGAGACCGGCGCCGCATGGTTCACGCAGCCGGGCAAGAGCCCGACGGAGCCGTTTGCGTGAGATGCACGACATCGCCTGACTGAGCTGTCGGGCCCTACCCGACATGAAAATCAAAGGCCGCTGCCCGCGCAGCGGCCTTTCGTCAGTGTTACAGCGCCAGGCTCGAAGCCCCCTGTTACAAGCGGCATTTGCTGATAAGTCTTGCTCTCAGGGAATGGAGGAGGATGTGATGAGCCGCAATATTGTTCTGGTGGACCCTTTGCCACGAACGCTCGATCTGATCATGAAGCCGGATGTTCGCCGCCGGCTGGAAAATCTCGGCGAGCTGGTGATCTGCGAAGATCGGCAGATGCCGGCTGAGCAGGTCGACGCATTGCTTCCCGAGACGGTGCTGATCTTCGGGCAGACCGACATGCCGCGCGAGCGGTTGGACCGGGCGCCGAAGCTAAAGGCCATCATCAACGTCGAATCCAACTTCATGGCGAATATTGACTACCAGGCCTGTGTGGAACGCGGCATCTGGGTGATCACCCCGGCATCGGCCTTCGCATCGCCCGTGGCTGAGGCGGCACTCGGCATGGCGCTCAATCTTGCCCGCGGCATCACCCGGGCCGACCGCGATTTCCGGGCGGGAACCGAAGAATATGGGCTGGCCGGCAACGACGGCGTCTTTCGTTTCGCCGGCGCGCCGGTCGGGATCATCGGCTTCGGCGATCTCGGCAGGCAGCTGCGCGATCTCGTTCGTCCGTTCAAGAACACGGTGCGCGTGTTCGACCCATGGCTGCCCAAAGAGATCGTCGAGCGGCTGGACTGCGTGCCATCGGGCCTGGACGAGACGTTGAGCGAGAGCCAGGTGGTTTTCGTCTTCGCCAGTGTGACCAGCGAGAACGAGGGCTTCATCGGCCGTCGCGAGTTCCAGTTGATGAGGCCGGGCGCCGCCTTTCTCTTGATGAGCCGCGCAGCGGTGGTCGATTTTCCCGCGATGCTGGAGGCAGTGAAATCCGGCCACATCATCGCCGCGACCGATGTCTTTCCGGAAGAGCCTGTGGCGGCCGACGACCCCGTGCGCGGTTTGCCGGGCTTGCTGCTCTCGGCGCATCGCACCGGTGGCACCCGCGATGCCTTCTACGAACTCGGCACGATGGCCGTCGCCGATGCCGAACTCATCATGAAAGGTCTGCCGCCCCAGCTTTGCCGACGTGCGGACCCGGCAACGGCGAGCCGCTTGCGCTCGAAACCTGTGTCGGTGTCCTGAGATGGCCTTGGGATAGAGCAGAAAATAAAAAAGCCTGTCGCGGGAGGAGGTGCGACAGGCTTTTTAAAACAAATGAACAGCAGCTGGGAGGAGGAGTGCTACTGTTCGCGCAAGTCCCTCTGGGAGGAGGAGTGAGGCACTTGCAAACTCGAAGCTCTGCGGGAGGAGGATGCATCGCTTCGATGGATATGTATATACACACCCGTGCGCCTAAACGGTAGGCAAGTTTGTGCAAGGCAGCCATGCGCCATGCGCTTGGCGCGGAGCTCTCGATATGGCCGTCGGAGCACGAAGCCCCTGTACTGATCGACCGATCCAGCTATAGAACCAGCAGTCACGCGGAAATGCTGGTGAAAGGCGACACGGAATGCTGCGCTGGGGAATTCTCGGAACGAGCTTCATCTCGAACACAATGGCAGAGGCCATCAATGGCAGCGACGGATCGGTGATCGGCGCGGTCTTCGGTCGCGATCGTGAGCGCCTCGCAGCCTTTGCCGACCGCTACGGCATCTCCGTCAGGCATTCCAGCATCGATGCGCTTGTCGACGATCCCTATATCGACGTGATCTACGTTGGCCTGCCTAACAATGTGCACCACGACGCCGTCATCAAGGCGGCTGCTCGCGGCAAGCCGGTGCTGTCGGAGAAATCGCTGGCCACGACGATGGAAGAAGCGCATGCGCTTGCCGCCGCTGTCGAGCAGGCCGACATTTTCTTCCTCGAAGGGCTGATGTATCTCAGCCATCCTGTCATCGCCGAGCTTGGCAACATCATCCGATCCGGCCGTCTCGGCGCCATACGCTCGATTTCGGGCGCCTATGCCGCGGACATCTGGCAGGTCGTCAATCCCGCGGGCCGCGGAACGCTCTATAATCTCGGCTGCTATCCGGCTTCGCTGATGCACTACGTCATCCAAACGGCTTTCGGCGCCGACGCCTTCGGGGATCGCGTGATCTCGGGACACGGCAACCGGTCGCGCCACGACGGCAACATCTGTGACGCTGCGCTCACCGCCCGATTCGGCTCAGGCGTTTTGGCGACGCTGCAATCGACGGACTGCTATGGCATGTCGTTCGACTTCACTGTGCGCGGCGACCGCGCCTCGCTGCGCTTCCTCACCAATCCGTGGCTGCCCGTTGCCGGCGACAATCTGCTGGAGATCGAGGAATACGGCCTGCCCACGGAACGCATCGTCGTTCCGTCGGACCACGACGCCTTCGGCCACCAGGTCCGCCTCGTCGAAGACTGCCTGCGCAAGGGGCTGAAGCAGGCGCCCCGCCCCTCGCCGCGCCTTTCCGATTCCATCGAAATCATGCAATTGCTGACCGAATGGGAGCGGTGCTGCCGGACTTGAGCCGTCGTCCAGCTTGAGAAAGAGATCGATCCGGTTATATAAAATCATCATGATAACGTCAGCACAGATACGTGGCGCCCGCGCAATGCTCGGCCTCCAGCAAGCCGAATTGGCCGAGGCCGCCGGTATCTCCGTAGCGGATCTCGACCGTATCGAGCGCGGGGCCGAAAGCGCTGGCAGCACATTGCGCGCAATCAAGCACGCGCTAAAAGCCTCGGGCATCATCTTCGAAGCGGACGGAGAATTGATATCAGGCGGGCCGGGCGTGCGGCTGGCGCAATCGGCGGGCAAGTCGTTCGACACGGTCGAGACGGAAGTTGTTCAATATCCGGAATTCATGAAGAACGACGCACCTCCCGGTGCCGGCGGGTGAAGTTGAGGTTGAGGTTTGTGAGATGAGCTACGACTTTCATGTCGGCCAGAAGGTCGTATGCATCGATGACACGTTCAAGCATGTCAGCATCGACCAGGGTATTCGCAAGGGCGAGATCTACACGCTGCGCTGGGTCGGCGAATACACGCACTATATCGACGGCACCTTCTTCGGCGTGAAGCTGGAAGAACTGCATCGCGGCAACGATGATGGCCCGGAGGGCTACGGCGCGGCCGACATGCCATTTCGCGCCACGCGCTTCCGCCCGCTGGTCAAGGACAAGATCTCATCGCTGCGCAAGCTGCTTGCCCCCACGCCGGATGCGCCGGTGGAACCGAAGGTGAAGGTCAAGACGAAGGAAGAGGTCTGAGCCAGATACAATCTGGCCTCATCGAACCGACCCATCAATTTGAGGACAATTCTTGAACAGCGTTTCCGACCTCGTCGCCTCCGCAAAGACCGTTCACGCACGCTATCTGGCAGGCCGCATGGAGCGTGAAACGGTCAGGGAGTGGGTAATCCGGCTTGGCGCCTATCCCCAGCCGCACGGCGAACGGGTGCGCGAGGCAGCCGAATGGTTTCGCGTCGCCCAGACTGATCCCGTCCCGCTTGAAATCAAGCTTGTCGATCTCGATCGGCTGTCCGCAATCGTTTCAGGCTGACCGAAATAGGTAGTCTTCGCGCAAAACGAACCCATAAATGGCGCTTGAACTTCCCAGAAGTTGCGTTACATTCAACTTACATAATTCGTCTCTGACGGCTGACCACGGAGGTACTGGCAGTCGTTGTCGAGACGGGTCGAGGAAGGTCGGTGCGGTTTCGCCCCGGCCTTTTTCTTTACCGGATTGCCTGAAAACGTGCGCAGTGGAGGCCGCAGCAGCGGTGGAAACAGCTACCGCGCCGCTCTGCTCGTCCTTGGCGGGTTCCAGGCGACAGCCTGATTGCGGCCATCGCGCTTGGCCTGATAGAGGCCCTGATCGGCCTCGAGAATAAACTCGGCAGCGCTTATCTGTTGCTTCCAGTTAGATTTGGCCGAAATTCCGATGCTGGCCGTCACCACGCCGTATTCGCTGCCAGAGTGAGCGATCGCCCGCGCCAGCAGGGTGCTGCGGAACTGCTCCGCCAACACCAGCGCCTTGGTCCCATCGGTATCGGGCAGCAGAACGACGAATTCCTCGCCGCCGAACCGCGCGAGCACATCCTGCGGGCGGTTCATCGTGCGGCGCAGGCAATCGGCGATCGCCTTCAGGCACGCGTCGCCTTCTGGATGGCCGTAGGTGTCGTTGTAGGCCTTGAAGCGGTCGACGTCGATCATCAGCACCGCCATCGGCCGGCGCTCCAGGCGGCTTCGCTCGACCGCAACCGACATCGCGTGGTCGAAGGCCCGGCGGTTGAGAAGCCCAGTCAGGGCGTCGGTCTCGGCGAGGCTCTTCATCTGCTCGGCGACTGTCCTGAGCGCGAACTCGGCCTGCTTCATCGTCGTGATGTCTGAGACCGCAACAAGCGCCATGCCATTATCGGCGACGCGGGTGCGCAGGCTGAGCCAACGCCCGTCATAGAGTTCGATGTATTCTTCCTTGTCGAAGAACAACGCAGCGGCTGCTTCCGACAACCAGGCATCGGTAATCTCCTGACGGAAATCCCGTCGCTCGTTCGATTCCACGACTTTCTTGAGGATGTCCCTGATATTCGTTCCGGGCACGCGGGCCTCGCCCGACAGCGGGAACAACGCCGCATATTGCGTGTTGCTGAAAACAAGCGTGCCTGTTCGATCGAACATCGCGAAACCATCCGACATCCCGGCCATGGCGAGCGACAGCAGATCCTTGCTCTCGCGCAGTTCCTGCTCGATCTTCCGTTCCTCGGTCACATCGCGCGTCGCGCCCGCAAGCCCGATGACAGCACCGGTCCGGTCGCGTAGCGGCACCTTCGATGTCGAATAGCAGCGATCGCGGCCGCCTTCGCTCAGATATTCGATCTTGTCCAGCTGCGACTGCCCGCTCTCCATCAAGGCTTGCTCTTCGGCATAGAGCATTTCGGCGCGGCGCTGGGTGGCGAGCTGGAAATCGGACGCGCCGACCATGGCCGCCGGCGAGGGATAGTGGTGGTGCTCGGCAACGTTCTTGTTGACGATGACGAACTTGCCTTCCCGGTTCTTCACGTAGTGAAAGTCGGGCGTCTGCGTCAGCGCTGCCGACAGGATATCGCGGTCATGCGCCATTCTTTCGAACTGGATCAGGACAAAGGCGGCGATCATGATGCTGAGGAAATTGAGAACCGTGATCGGGAACCCGACGAGCTCGACGGCTCGCGCATTGGCCTGCGACGTCAGCACAGACATGACCACCAGCAGCGTGGCCGATACCGCGATCCCAAGCACGGCTGCATCGGCCAGCCTGACCTTGCGCCTTCTCACGATCAGATAGCCGCAGAGCCCGACCAAACCGACGACGCATATGCTGATAACCCCATCGACCGCGCCCGCTCCCCCCTCAGAAAAGCGAAACACCGACGCAATCACGATCGTCAAGAGCACGGAGAAGGGGCCGCCAAACAGGGCCGACACCGCCACCAGCGTGTAACGGAGATCGACGAAAACGCCTTGATCCAGCGGCACCGCCAGCATCATCGAACAAATTGCGCCAAGACCCATGGCGATACCGAACGCCTGGTTGCGCCGAGGCTCGGACAAGACACGCGTGTGATAATAGGCGTGCGACCACAGCGATATTGCTAGCGCGGTGATGGCGAGGTTTCCGAGCAGTATCTGCCAAGTTGCGTTCATCGATGGTCTGGTCTGGAACTCAGGACAATAGAGAACCCAACTACATCAATTTTCTTTCCGTCCCTTTAATCCGCAGCGGCAGCTTCTCGCCTCGCCAGCAAGCTCATCCGGCCGGCGCTAGAAGGCTCGAGGAGACGGCGCAGCGTCGCCGCAGTCGGTATCATTGACCGCGCAGCGCGCTCCAGAGCCGGTCGCCTTGCCCGCTGTTTATGTTCGCTTCGGCCAACATTTGGCTGGAGAACAACGCCCCCGGCCCCAGTTCGGCGCGCCGGTCCCTGACATGGTCGAGCACTGTTCCCGTCTGCAGGTCGATGCGCAGCGTGTCGCTGACCGTACCGTCACGCGAGGTGCCCCATACGCGGATGTCGATCGATACGGCGCCGACGGGCGGGCGGCCGATAATCATGCCGCCATGCGTCACCGTCATCCAGTCCGGCAGCGCGCGCCCATCGGATAGCGTCACGCTGAAGCTCGTCTTCTCGGTCTGGCTGCCATAGGCGGGCAGGATGTAGAGGAAGTTCTCGTTGAAGATCGTATCGACCGTGAACCAGGTGCTATCGTCACCCGATCCGGCGATGTGAATATTCGATCCTCCCTTGAAGAAGCCGATGTGGATATCGTCGAGACGACGTCCGCTTTCGATCCATTCGGAGATCTGACGCACGGCATGCAGCACCGCGCCGTGGCGCGGCAAAGAGCCGATGCCGTTCAGAGGCTGAGCGGCGTTGACGACTGCGTCGATCGGACCATCCACCGTGATATCATCCGATATAGCGCCGAGATCGTCCATGATCTCCTTCGATGCGCCACCAATCTCCTCGGTCTCGTCACCGAAATCAGGCGCGCCGGGATCGTTCGCATCGATGGGGAACACGACCGGCGGATCCCTTTCGAGCGGCGGACGTTCGCCGGGCGGTGTTTCCGGCGGCGGTTCTGTCGGCGGCACGGCAGCACCCACGGCAATCGTGACCGTGTAGGTCGATGTCGCGTCGCCGTCGGAGACCGTGAAGGTGAAGCTGTCGCCACCCTCATAGCCGGCTGACGGCGTGTAGCTGTAGCTGCCATCCGGATTGACCGTGACGACGCCGTGGGCTGCGGCCGATCCAAGCTGGTAGGTGATCGGCGATCCCTCGACATCGAAGGCCGGCGGCAAGGTGCCTGTGACGGTCTGATCGCGCCCGACCGCGATCGCCGTGCCGGACCCGACAGGTGCGTCGTTGACGGGCGTGACCGTGACGAACACGCGGTAGACGACCGTCGCCCGACCATCGCTCACCGAATAGCTGAACTGGTCCGTGCCGTTGAAATTGCCGTTCGGCGTGAAGACATATCGGCCGTCGGCGGTGATCGTGACGACGCCGTGGGCAGGCCCGGCCGCAACCGCGTAGCTCAGCGGATCGCCATCGGGGTCGGTGGCGGCGGGAAGCGTGCCGGTAAACGTCGTATCTTCGGCAATCGTCAGCGTCGTATCACTGCCGACGGGGGCACCATTGGCCGCGCCAATGGAAACCGTCACGGTGTAAACCGAGGTCGCCGTGCCGTCGGACACCGTATAGGTGAACTGATCGGCGCCGCTGAAGCCAGCGTCGGGCTGGTAGGTGTAGTTGCCGTTCGGATCGATGGTAACGGTGCCGTGGACGGGATTAGCACCGAGACCATAAGTGACCGGTGATCCCTCGACATCGGTGGCTGGCGGCAGGGTGCCGGTGGCAACGGTCCCCTCCTGCACGGAGATCGATGTATCCGAACCGACGGGAGCATCGTTGACGGCGGTGACGGTCACGGTCACGCGATAGATGTTGGTGACCGTGCCGTCGCTCACCGAATAGCTGAATTGGTCGGTGCCATTGAAATTGCCGTTGGGCCTGTAGCTGTACGTTCCATCGGCATTGATGCTGACCGTCCCGTGGCCGGCAGCGGCCGCCAGACCATAGGTGATGGCATCGCCATCGGCGTCGGATGCCGTCGGCAGCCGCCCGGTGAAGGTCGTGTCCTCGGCGAGCGAGATCGCGGTATCGGACCCGACGGGGGCGTCGTTGACGGGCGTGACCGTAACGAACACGCGGTAGACAACGGTCGCCCGGCCATCGCTCACCGAGTAGCTGAACTGATCGATGCCGTTGAAATTGCGATCGGGCGTGAAGGAATATTGCCCGTCCGCCGAAACAGTAACGACGCCATGCGCCGGTCCGGCGGCAAGGCCGTAGGTCAGCGCGTCGCCATCCGCATCGGTCGCGACGGGCAGTTGGCCGGTAAACGGCGTTTCCTCGGAAACGGTCAGCGTCGTGTCTTGCCCCGTGGGCGCGCTGTTGACGGCGCCGACCGAGACGGTGACGGTGTAGATCGATACCGCCGTTCCGTCGGAGACCGAGTAGGTGAACTGATCGCTGCCGCTGAAGCCACTGTTTGGCTGATACGAGTAGCTGCCGTTTGCTCCGATCACCACGGTGCCGTGCGCGGCCTGCGCGCCCAGTCCATAGGTGACCGGGCTTCCCTCGATATCATAGGCCGGCGGCAGATTGCCGGTCGCGACCGTGCCCTGCTGCGCCGAGATTGACGCGTCGGATCCGATCGGCGCATCGTTGACGGCGCTGACGGTCACCGAGACGCGGTAGACGTTGGTCGCCGTGCCGTCGCTGACGGAATAGCTGAAGCTGTCGGTGCCGTTGAAATTGCTGTCGGGGGTGTAGCTGTAGGTCCCGTTGGCATTAATGCTGACGGTCCCGTGGCTTGCCGCGCCGGCGAGAGCGTAGGTGACTGGATCGCCGTCAGGATCGACGGCCGGCGGAAGCTGACCTGAGAAGGTCGTATCCTCGGCAAGCGAGATGGCTGTATCGGCGCCGATCGGCGCGTCGTTCACATTCTGAACGTCGATTGTAACGGTATAGGACACCGTTACGGTTCCATCGAACAAGGTGTAGGTGAACTGGTCCGGCCCGGCATAGTTTGCCTGCGGCACGTAGCTGAAGGTGCCGTCGGGATTGACCGTCACGGCCCCATGGGCCGCCGGCGTGCCGAGGCCGTAGACGATGGTGTCTCCATCCGCATCGGAGGCTGATGGAAGCGAGCCGGTAAAGCTCGTATCCTCGGAGATGCTGATTGCCAGATCCGAGCCCGTCGGCGCATCGTTTTCGGCACCGACGTTCACCGTCACCGTGTAGACGGACAGCACAGTGCCGTCGGACACCGCGTAGGTGAACGTGTCCGTCCCAGAGAAATTGGCCGCGGGGACGTAGGTGTAGCGGCCGTCGGACTGCACCGTGGCCACGCCGTGGCTCGGACCGTTCTGCAGCAGATAGGTCAGCGGGTCGCCATCGCCATCGACCGCGCGCGGCAGCGTTCCAGACGCGGAGCCGTCTTCATCGACGGCGATCGAAACGTTGCTGCCAACCGGCGCGTCGTTGACCGCAGTCACCGTGATCGCGACCGTGTAGGTCGAGACCGCCTGGCCATCGGTCACCTGATAGGTGAAGCTGTCAGCGCCGTTGTAGTCGGCTGCCGGCACGTATCGATAAGTGCCGTCGGGATTGACGGTCACCGAACCATGCATCGGCTGGGTGCCAACGGCGTAGCGAACCGGATCCCCATCGACATCGCTGGCGGCCGGCAACACGCCGTCGAAGGGTATGTCCTCGGAGACGGTAATCGCGGTGTTCGATCCGACCGGGGCGTCATTGACAGGCGTCACGGTGATAGAGACCGTATAGGTCGATTGATCGATGCCGTCGGAGACGGTGTAGGTGAAGCTGTCGGTGCCGTTGTAGTTGGCATTCGGCCGATAGGTGTAGGTGCCGTCGGTGTTGACGGTGACCGTGCCGTGCGCGGCAGGCGCACCCAGCCCATAGGTCAGTGGATCGCCATCCGGATCGGTTGCGAGGGGAAGCGTTCCGGTGGCCAGGCCGTCTTCGGCAACGGTGATCGCGGCGTTGGAGCCGCTTGGCGGATCGTTAACTGCGCCCACGGTGACATTGACCACATAGGTCGTGGAATCGGTGCCATCCGAGACGCTGAAGCTGAAACTGTCGGAGCCGTTATAGCCGGGGGCCGGCGTATAGCTGTAGCTGCCGTTGGGGTTGATCACCACGGTGCCGTTGGAGGCCTGCGCGGTGAGCCCATAGGTGATCGGGTCGCCATCGGCGTCGGTGGCCGGGGGCAGCTGGCCGGTGACGGTTTCATCCTCCTCGGTGGAGATCGAGGTTCCCGAGCTCACCGGCGCGTCGTTGACCGCAGTCACGGTAATCGAGATCGTGTAGGTCGAGGTCGCCTGGCCGTCGGAGACGGTGTAGGTGAAGCTGTCGGAACCGTTGTAATTCGCAGCCGGCACGTAGCTGTAGGTGCCGTCGGCGTTGACCGTCACCGTGCCGTGCGCCGCCTGCCCGCCAAGTCCGTAGGTCAGGCTGGGGCTGTCCACGTCAGTCGCGACCGGCAGCTGGCCGTTCAGCGTCTGGTCCTCGGCCACCGTCACCGTCGCATCCGAACCGACGGGCGCGTCGTTGACCGGGGTCACGGTCACCGCGATCGTGACGGTCGTGATACCGCCCTGTCCGTCGCTGACGCTGATGTCGAAACTGTCGGTGCCGTTGAAATCGGTGTTGGGCGAGTAGAGGTAGCGCCCAGCGGCGTCGATGACGACAGTGCCGTTGCGCGGGCCTGTTGCGACCGCATAAGTCAGCGGGTCGCCATCCGGATCGGTGGCGGCCACCACGCCCGACACCGGCACGTCTTCCCGCGTCTGGATCATCGAGCCGCTCGCGACAGGGGCGTCGTTGACGGGCGCGAGAATGATCGTCGCCCGGTCGGTATCGGTCTGAACGCCCCCGGCGCCGCTATTGCCGCCGTCGCTGGTGACCATGGTCAGCGTCACCGGCGCATTCGAATTCAGGAGCGGATGATAGGCCGGGGCCGATGCGCCGGCGAGGTAGGCGTTGATATCGCCGAGCGTGCCTGTGAGCGTGATCACGCCCGAACCGTTGCCGGTCACGGCTACATTGCCGCCGGCGGCAGCCGTCAGCGTGCCGGCATCGACCGAGAGCGTCACCGTCATCGTGCCCGATCCGGCATCGACATCAGAGATCGACAGGCCGGCAAGCGGCAGCGCCGTATCCTCGGTGCCGTTGAAGGTCGCCGGCAGGCCATTGACCGGCGCGTCGTTGACGCCTGTCACCGTGCCGGTGACTGTGCCTTGCACGCTCAGGGTTCCGTCGGAAACCGTGTAGGTGAAGCTGGCATTGCCGGAAAAATCAGGTGCTGCTGCAAATGTCAGCGTGCCGTCGGAATTCAGCGTCACGGTTCCGAACACGAGAGCAACGCTGCCGCCGACGCTGATCGGCTGACCGTTGATCTCGGTTATCGTCAGCGTATCGCCATCGGGATCGCTGTCGTTGGCCAGGACCGGAACGACCACCTGGCCGTCTTCGGCGACAGTGAAGTTGTCGTTGACGGCGACAGGCGCGTCGTTGACCGGATTGATAGTGATGGTGACGGTCGCCGTATCGGTGCCGCCATTGCCGTCGTCGATGCGATAGACGAAGCTGTCAGTGCCGTTGAACCCGGTGGTCGGCGTGTAGGTGAAGGTGCCATCGGGATTGAGCACGAGGGCGCCATGCGCGGTATTCGTCACCAGCGAAACGGTGAGCGGATCATTATCGGGATCGGTGTCGGGGCCATTGCCGTTGGCGACGAGAACCGAGCCGCTCAACTGCCCGCCTTCGTTCATCGTGAAGAGATCGTTGACCGCGTCCGGCACCGGGTTCGTCACCGTCCAGGCAAAACTGCGAACCGCTTCGCCGCCGAGGCCGTCTCTCGCCGTAATCGTGACATTGTAGACCGCGCTGCCGGTCGCACCGGAGGCGTTCGGCAGGATGTTGCCCGTGATCTCGCCGGTCTGGGCGTTGTAGACGAGGCCCGGCGGTAGTCCGGTGATATCGAAGGTCAGCGGATCGCCATCGACATCGGTGAACTGAGCACCAACAGGCAGCACGATGGCTGCGCCGTCAAGGCTTGCCTGTGGCGGCAAGGCCGGCGCATTCGGCGCGTCGTTGAGGCCGGTGACGGTGACCGTCAGCGTCGCAGTGGCCACGCCGCCATGGCCATCGGAGATCGTGTAGCTCGCTGATGTCGTCGCTGTCGCACCTGCGGCAAGGCCGTCGAAGTCGGTGCCGGGGTCGAATGTATAGGAGCCGTCGGCGGCAATCAGGAAGCTGCCGCCGCCCTGGCCGGGGATTGCTACCCCGACATTACCGGTGGCCGCGCCGACGCCGACAACGGTCAGCGTGTCGCCATCCGGATCGCTGTCGGCACCTGGCCCGCCGACGATCACATTGCCTGAGATCGCGGTGTTTTCGGTGGTCGCGGCGGTATCGTCGACAGCTACGGGCGGATCGTTGACCGCGCCGACCGTGATCGTGATCGTTGCCGTGGCGGTGGCGCCACTGGGGTCCGTGACGACCACGACAAAGCTGTCAGTGCCGTTGAAATTGGGATTGGGGATATAGCTGTAGGTGCCGTCGGGGTTGACGACGGCGGTCCCGCTCGCGGCTGCGGTCTGAAGACCATAGACCAGCGTGGCCGGCGCGTCGTCGATGTCGGTGGCAACGATCTGGCCCGTCGCCGTGCCGTCTTCATTCATCGAGACCGCGACATCCTGCAGAACCGGCGCATCATTAACCGGGTTGACTGTCACGGTCACCGTATGCGTAACGACGGCGGTTCCATCAGAGATCGTATAGGTGAAGCTGTCCGCACCGTTGAAGTCCGCAGTCGGCGTATAAACGTAGGCGCCAGTCGGGTCGATCGTGACGCCGCCATGCCCGGGTTGGCTGCCGACCCCATAGGTCAGCGGATCGCCATCGACATCGGTCGCCGCCGGCAGCTGGCCGCTGAGGGCCGTGTCCTCGGCGGTCGAGACCGCGATGTCGGAGCCCACAGGAAGGTCGTTGGCGCCCGATACCGTCACCGTGAAGGTCGCGGTCGATGTGCCGCCCTGGCCGTCGGAGATGGTGTAGGTGATGCTGGTGGTACGCTGTTGGCCGGCCTTCAGATTGTCGAAGTCGGTGCCCGGCACGAATGTGTAGCTGCCATCGGTGCCGATCACGAACCGCCCGCCCGCCGAGCCTGCGATCGACGCACCGACATTTCCGGCAACGCCGTTGACAGCGCTGACCACGATCGTGTCGCCATCTGGATCGCTATCCGCGCCATTGCCGTTGTCGGCGAAGACCGAGCCGGCGATGTCAACGTTCTCGCCGGTGCTGGCGGCATCGTCGCGGGCGATGGGCGCCGGGTTGGTGACCCTGATGATGAAGGTCTGGCTCGCCGAGCTCGTGCCGTCGCTGGCGGAGACGGTGACGGAATAAGCGCCGCCATTGAGCTGCGACGCATCGCGGTCGACCGTTCCGGTGATGACGCCCTGCGACGAGATCGAGAGACCTCTCGGCAGGCCCGTCGCGGTGAAGGTCAGGCTGGGCGTATCGATATCGCTGAAGTTGCCCGAGACATCGAAGCTGATGGTCTGCGCATCCTGATAGGCCTGGTTGGCGATCGGCGTACCCACCGGTGCGTCATCGACTGGCGTGACGGTGACGGCCATGGTGTAGGTGACCGTCGAACGACCATCGGAGACGCTGTAGGTGAAGCTGTCGCTGCCGTTGAAGTTGGCTGGCGGTGTGTAGCGATAGCTGCCGTCGGCGCTGATGGTGACCACCCCATTGGCGGGCGGCGTGGCGATGGCATAGGTCAGCGCATCTCCATCGGTGTCGGTTGCAGTGGGCAGGAGGCCGGTCGCAACCGTATCTTCGGCGGTCCTGATGATGCCATCACTTCCAATCGGCGCGTCGTTGACGCCGACGACGGTGACCGACAGCGTCGCATTCGCCGTGCCGCCATTGCCGTCCGATACCGCGTAGGTGACCGAGGTAACCCGTGTTTCGCCGGCCTTGAGGCTCTGGAAATCGGCGCTGGGATCGAAGCGATAGCTGCCGTCGGCATTGATCACGAAGCTGCCGCCCGTCGAGCCGGCAACCACAGCACCGGGCGCGCCAGTACCCACAGCCGTGACGACGAGCGCGTCGCCATCAGCGTCGGTATCGTTGCCCAGTACGCCGGGCACAGCGCCGACAATGGCGGTGTCTTCATCCGTGGTTGCCGTGTCATCGATGGCGACAGGCGCGTCGTTGACGGCACCGATCGAGATCGTCGCGACCGCCGCTACCGAAGTCGCGCCGCCATCGTCCGTCACGGTGATCGAGACCGTCCGGTCTCCCGTAGTCGGGTTGTCACTTCTGTTTTCATATTGAATGGCGCGCAGCAGGGCGCTGGTCGCCGCATTGCCCATCGTGCCGCCAGCCGCATTGGTGATGGCGAGCGCATTGGCGCCGTCATAGCTAAAGCGGAAGGTCGTGCCGCCGAAGATGATCGTGCCGGTGTTGGCCGTACCGTAGACGATGTCGACGGAGCCGTTCAGGTGGATGATCTCGGAACCTGCATTGGCAAAGCCGCCAAGCGCGAGGTTCAGCGACGTGATGCCGTTCTCGACATCGAACACGGTTGCGTCGCCGCTGGCGATCGCGACCGGCGCATCACCCTCGTTGAAGGAGACGGCGATGTCGACGCCCGCGCCGGCGCCGTTGAGATCGACGACACCGACATCGTTCACCGCCGCGACGGTGATGACGATCGATGCTTCCGCAAAGCCGCCATTGCCGTCGCTGATGCGGTAGGTTACCGGCACAGTGCCGTTGAAATCGGCCGCCGGCGTGAAGGTCAGCGATCCGTCGCCGTTGAGGCGGATGACGCCGCCCGCGACGGCAACCGTGCCATTGATGGCAATCGGCTGGCCGTCGATCGCCACGATCGTCAGCGGATCGCCGTCTGGATCGACATCCACGCCGCCGCCGGCCGTACCGACACCGGTGATCGGATTGAAGGTAACGGCGGTATCTTCATTGGTCGCGACAGCGTCATTGGCGGCGATCGGCGCCGGGTTGCTGACGGAGAAGACGAACTGCGTCGAGACCTGGCCGCCATGGCCATCGTCGGCGGATACCACGACAGTGTATGGGCTGCCCGTCGATGCATTGGCATCCAGCGTGCCACTGATAAGACCGGTGGCCGGATCGAAGCCCAGGCCGGGGGGCAGGCCATTGACTGCGATCGCCAGCGTATCGCCATCGACATCGCTGAAGAAGCCCCTGACGTCGAAGCTGACGGCTGAGCCATCTGCCTGTGCGCGATCGGGGATCGGGGTCGCCACGGGCGCATCGTTTACGGGATCGACCGTGACGGTCACCGTCGCCGTGTCGCTGCCGCCATTGCCGTCGCTGATCGTGTAGGTGAACGAGGCGGTGCCGGCGTAGTTGGCCGCAGGCGTGAAACGCAGTACTTGCGCGCCGTTGACCAGCACGAGCTGCACCGAGCCGTTGGAAATCGGAACGGCCGCGCCATCGACGCTCAGGTTGACGCCGTTGACGAGAACTATGCTCCTGGCATCGCCGTCGGTGTCGACATCATTTGCGAGCACGTCGATATCGACAGGCTGGTCTTCCAGCGTTCTTGCCGTGTCGTTCATCGCGTCGGGCGCGATGTTGCGGATAACATAGGTGAAATCGGATTCGGCGGTGAGGCCGCCGTCGTCGGTCGCGATGACCTTGACCAGGTAGTTGGAGAGGCCCATCGGGCCGGATGCGCCGGCGCTGATCCGGCCGCTGATGATGCCGGTCGCCGGATCGAAGGTCAGGCCCGGTGGCAGGCCTTGCACGTCGTATGTCAGTACGCCGCCCTCGGGATCGGCGAAATAGCTCGAAATGTCGAAGCTGATCGTATCGCCGTCATTGCGCTCCATATCGGCGATCGGGGTTTCGATCGGCGCGTCATTCTGGGCACCGACCGTGATGGTCAGCACGCCGGTGCTGAGACCGCCCTGACCGTCGGTCACGCGGTAGACCACCGTGTCGATGCCGTTGAAATCTTTTGCGGGCGTATAGTTCAGCGTTCCATCGCTGTTGACCGTCACCGTGCCGTGGCCGGCCTGCGGCGCGAAAGCAGGATCGATCATCAGCACGTCGCCGTCAGGATCGGTATCGTTTCCAAGCACGTTGATGTTGAGAAGGGGCACGTCCTCGGTCGTGGTCGCCGTATCGTTGACCGCGGTCGGAGCCGGATTGGTGACGGTGAGATTGAAGGTTGTCCTGAACGTGCCGCCCTGGCCGTCGTTCGCCACTACTGCCACCGTATAGATCGGGCCACCCTTCGACGCGTCGGCGGCGATCGTGCCGGTGATAACCCCATTCGCGTCCATCGACAGGCCTGCCGGCAGGCCGGATGCCGTAAAAGTCAGCGTATCGCCGTCGACGTCGCTGAAGAAATCGCTGACATCTATCGGCTTTCCATCGAGCGACTGGCCATCGGCGAGTGTCACCGCGGGGATGGGCGTTGCCGTCGGATTGTCGTTGATGCCGGTGACGGTGACGGTGATCGTCGCCGTATCGCTTTCGCCATCGGCATCCGTCACGCGGTAGGTGACCGACGTCGTGCGGGTCTCGCCGGCGCCGAGATCGGCGAAATCGGTGCCCGGGTTGAAGGTGTAGCCACCCGTGGCGCTGACAGTGAAGGTACCGCCATTCGATCCGGCGACCGGCTGGCCGACACTGCCCGCCTGGCCGTTGATCCGATCGATGATCAGGGCGTCGCCATCGGGGTCCGTATCATTGGTCAGCGCATTGCCGCCGCCGCTGGTGTTTTGACCAACCGAGAGGACATCGCTGAACGCCTTGGGCGGGAAGTTGCTGATGATCCAGGTAATCGTCCGCGAAATCGTGCCGCCATGTCCGTCCGATACTGTGATCGTCGCGACATACGGTTCGGGACGCGAGGCGTTGTTCGGAAGCGGACCAGAGATCACGCCGGTCGCGGCGTCGATCTGCAGGCCGGGCGGGAGATCGGTCGCAGCATAGCCCAGCGTATCGCCATCGCGATCGGAGAAATAGACGCCGGCATCGAAGGAGACGGTCTGGCCGTCGCTGTCCATCTGGGCCGGAAGCGGACCACTGACATCGGGCGCGTCGTTGACGGCATTGATCGTGATCGTAACCGTCGCCGTCGAGACGCCGCCCTGCCCGTCGGAGATCGTGTAGATGATCGTGTCGGTACCGTTGAAATCGGCAGCCGGGACATAGGTGATCGCACCGTTCGCCGCGAAGGTCAGCGTCCCGTGGCCGGCTGAGGCAGCAATCAGGCTCAGCGTATCGCCATCCGGATCGGTGTCCGCGCCGGCGGTGCCGCTCGCCGTTCCAGCGCCGGTGATGACGTTGAATGTCGCGGATTGATCCTCGTTGATCGCGAGATTGTCGTTGACGGCGGTCGGGCCCGGATTGGTCACCTGGAGCTCGAAGGTCTGGGACACGGACGCACCTGTCCCGTTTGGCCCGTCATGCGCCGTGACCGTGATCTGGTAGAAGCCCGAGGCGCCGCCCTGGCTGGCGTTGTGATCGATCGTGCCGAAGATGAGGCCGGTTGCCGCGTCGAAGCTCAAGCCGGCAGGCAGGCCTGTGATCGTGTAATTCAGCGTATCGCCATCGGGATCGTCGAAGAAATCAGAGACGCGATAGATCAGCTGCTGGCCATCGGCACGCACGCGATCCGGTATCGGGTTGGTCCCCTCGGGCGCGTCGTTCTGCGGGATGATCGTGATGGTCACCGTCGCGGTATCGACGCCGCCATTGCCGTCGTCGATCGAGTAGCTGAAGCTTTCCTGGCCGTTGTAGTTCGCGTTCGGCGTGAAGCGTAGCAGCGGCCGATCGGTTGGGCCGGCGACCAGTCGAACCGTGCCGTTGGTCGTCGCCACGGCCGGGCCGTTCAGCTGCAGCACCACATTGTTGACGCGGATGACCTCGTCATTGTCGCCATCCGGATCGCCGTCATTGGCGAGCACGTCGATATCGACGGGCGTATCCTCGTTCGTGGTCGCGAAATCGTCGCGCGCGATCGGCGGCAGGTTGAGGATGGTGTAGTGGAAGGTAACCGAGGTCGTGCCGCCCTTGCCGTCCGATGCAGTCACCGTCACCGTATAGACGGCCTCGCCCGTCGGGCCCGAGGCTTCCGGCGCGATGCGGCCGGAGACAAGGCCGGTGGCCGGATCGATGGTCAACCCCGCAGGCAGGCCGCTCGCGGCATAGGTGAGCGGATCGCCGTCGGCATCGGAGAAGAAGGACGAGATATCGAGACTGTCGGTGTCTCCGTCGTTCCTCGTACGATCGGCGATCGGCTGGCCGACGGGTGCGTCGTTGACCGCAAGCACGGTGACGGTGACCGTCGCGGTCGCCGTTCCGCCGTTTCCGTCGGAGATCGTGTAGGTGATCGTATCGGTGCCGTTGAAATTGGCGTTCGGCTGATAGGTGATCTGGCCGCCGGAGCCGAGCGTCACCGTGCCGTTGGCGGCACTGGCCACCGTGACCGTCAGCGGATCTCCATCGGGATCGCTATCCGGCACGCCGCCGCTCGCCGAACCATCGAGCACGTTGAAGGTGAGCGGCGTATCTTCCGTCGCGGTGACCGCATCATTGACGGCGACCGGCGGCGGGTTGCTGACCGAGAACGAGAAGCTCTGGCTGGCCGTGCCGCCATGGCCGTCATTGACGCTGATGGTCACGGTGTAAACGCCATTGCCCGTTGGCCCGCCGACGCTCGCCTGGCGATCGATCGTTCCCGTCACCACGCCGGCGGCGTTGATCGACAGGCCGACCGGAAGACCGCTTGCCGAATAGGTCAGCGTGTCGTTGTCGGCATCCGTAAAGAAGCCGGAGACATCGAAGGTAACGGCTGCGCCATCGGCGCCCGACCGGGCCGAGAGCGGCGTGCCGACCGGTATATCGTTGACGCTCGCGACATTGACCGTGACCGTATATTCGTTGCTGCCGCCCTTGCCGTCGCTGACGACATAGGTGAACCGGTCGGTCCCGTTGAAATTGGCCGATGGCGTGTAGCTGTAGGTGCCATTCGGATTGACGACAACGGTGCCATGGGCCGGCGTGGTACTGCCGACGGCATAGGTGATCGCATCGCCGTCGACGTCGGTTGCCGTCGGCAGTGTGCTTGAGATCACCCCATCTTCATCGACCGAGACGGTGGTATCGGAGGCAACGGGCGCGTCGTTGACCGGCGTAACCGTACCGTTGACCGTGGCCGTCGCGGTGCCGCCATTGCCGTCCGATATGGTGTAGGTGAAGGATGGGGTGCCGTTGTAGTTCGCAGCCGGCGTGAAGGTCAGCGTGCCATTCGCATTGAGCCTGACGCTGCCGCCGGTGATAGCCACGGACCCGCCGGATGCAATCGCGGTCCCGTTGATCGCGGTCACATTGAGCGCATCGCCATCCACGTCGCTGTCGTTGCCGCGGACATCGAAGGTCACGGCCGTATCTTCAAGCGTGGTAAAGCTGTCGTTAACGGCAACCGGCGCGTCGTTCACCGGCGTCACGCTGCCGCTGACGGTGGCGGTCGCGGTGCCGCCATTGCCGTCCGAGACCGTGTAGGTGAAGCTCGGGCTGCCGTTGAAATTCGCCGTCGGCGTAAAGGTCAGCGTGCCGTTGGCGTTCAGCCGCACCGTGCCGCCGGTGACGGTAACCACCCCGCCGGCCGCGATGTTGGCGCCATTGATGGCGGTCACGGTGAGCGTGTCGCCGTCGATATCGCTGTCATTGCCAAGCACATCGAAGGTGACGGCCGTATCCTCTGCCGTCGTGAAGCTATCGGCCACAGCGACGGGGATATCGTTGACCGGCGTTACCGTGCCGCTGACGGTGGCGGTCGCGGTGCCGCCATTGCCGTCGGAAACGGTGTAGGTGAAGCTCGGGCTGCCGTTGAAATTCGCCGTAGGCGTGAAAGTCAGCGTGCCGTTCGCGTTCAGCGTGACGCTGCCGCCGGTGATCGCCACGGAATTGCCGACCGTGATGCCGGTGCCATTGATCTGCGTGATCGTCAGCGCGTCACCATCCGGATCGCTGTCATTGGTAAGAACGGCGATGGTAACGGCCTGGTCCTCCGGCGTCGTGAAACTATCGTTCTGCGCGACCGGCGGATCCTGAACCGGGTTGACCGTACCGTTGACCGTTGCCGTCGCCGTGCCGCCGTGGCCGTCGGAGATGGTGTAGCTGAAGCTCGGATTGCCGTTGTAGTTGGCCGATGGCGTAAAGGTCAGCGTGCCATCGGCATTCAACCGGACACTGCCGCCGGTGACGGCGACCGAGCCGCCGGACGCGATGTTCGAGCCGTTGATCTGGACCACGGCAAGCGCGTCGCCATCGACGTCGCTGTCGTTGGCGCGCACATCGAAGGTGACCGCCGTATCCTCGTTGGTGGTGAAGCTGTCGTTGGCGGCGACCGGCGGATCCTGCACCGGGTTGACGGTGCCGGTGACCGTCGCGCTCGCCGTGCCGCCCTGGCCGTCGGAGACCGTGTAGGTGAAGGTCGGCCTGCCGTTGTAATCGGCCGTCGGCGTGAAGGTCAGCCGGCCATCGGCATTGAGCGTGACCACGCCGCCGGTGACGGCCACCGAGCCGCCCGTGACGATGGCGGTGCCATTGATCGCCGTGACAGCAAGCGTGCCGCCATCGACATCGCTGTCATTGGCGCGCACGTCGAAGGTGACGGATGTGTCCTCGTTGGTGGTGAAGCTGTCGGCCACCGCGACCGGGGCATCGTTCAGGCCAGTGACGGTTACGGTCACCGTCGCCGTCGAGAAGCCGCCCTGGCCATCGGTGATCGTGTAGGTCACGGTCGTGACCCGCGTCGCGCCGGCGGCGAGATCGTCGAAGGCGGTGCCGGGATTGAAGGCGTAGGTGCCGTCGGCGTTGATCGTGAAGATACCACCGTTCGAGCCGGCCACGGCCTGGCCGACACCGGCGCCGCTGCCGCCGACCGCCGAGACGGAAATCGGGTCGCCATCGGGATCGGAATCGACACCGTTGCCATTATCGGCGAAGACGGAGCCTGCGAGTGGGCTATTCTCGGTCGTCGCCAGATTGTCGGCGGCGGCCGCCGGCGGCGGGTTGAGGACGGCCCAGGTGAAGCTGCGGTTCGCTGTCGCCCCGCTGCTGTCGGTTGCCGTCACCGTGACGGCATAAGGACCGTTGACGCTGGCGCTGCGGTTGATGGTACCGGAGATGACACCGGTCGTGGCGTTGATCGTCAGGCCCGGAGGAAGACCGGTCGCGGTGAAGGTCAGCGTGTCGCCGGTATCGGGATCGCTGAAGTTGCCGCCGACATTGAGCGTCACCGTCTGCGCGTCGTTGCCGGTCTGGTTGGCGATCGGCGTCGAGATCGGCGCATCGTTGACACCCGTGACTGTCACCGTGACGGTCGCCGTCGAGAAGCCGCCATGGCCGTCGGACAGCTGGTAGGTGACGCTGGAGATGCGGCTCTGGCCGGCCGGAAGGTCGGTAAAGGCCGTGCCCGGGTTGAACACCGCCGCGCCGTTGGCGCCGATCGTGAACGTGCCGCCGTTCGAACCTGTGACTGCAAGACCGACATTGCCGGCGACGCCGTTGATGGCCGAGACCTGCAGCACGTCGCCATCGACATCGGTGTCGTTGGCGAGCACATTCAGGCTCGTGCTGACGCCGGCATTGGTCTGGGCGGTATCGTTGACGCCGACGGGCGCGTCGTTGACCGAATTGACCGTCACGCTGACCAGATATTGCACCGTGACGGTGCCGTCGCTGACGCTGTAGGTGAAGCTGTCGGTGCCGTTGAAGTTGGCGGATGGGGTATAGATATAGGTGCCGTTAGCGTTGACCACGACGGTGCCGTGCGACGGCGCGATCGATCCGGCGCCATAGGTCAGGCTGTCACCATCGACATCGGTGGCGACGGGCAGCGTGCCGGAGAAGGCAGTATCCTCGTTGGTGGTGATCGCCGTATCGGAACCGACAGGCGCGTCATTGACCGGGGCCACTGATATCGTCGCCGTATCGGTATCGGACAAGGCGCCACCGCTGCCGGTGTTGCCATTGTCGTTGGTCACCATCGTCAGCGTCACCGCGCCATTGGCGTTGGCGGCGGGGTTGAACACCGGCCGGGTGCCGGCTGCGGCAAGGAAGCCGTTGATGTTGGAAAGTGTGCCGGTCAGCACCAGCGTGCCCGATCCGGAGCCGCTGACCGTGACGCCGGAGCTGCCGGTGGCGGCGAGCGTGCCGGAATTGACGCGGAGCGTCACGGTGATCGAGCCGGAGCCGGCATCGACATCAGCGACCTGCAGGCCGGCCAGCGACAGCGCCGTATCCTCATTGGTGCCGAAGCTCGCGGGCAGCGTGTTGACCGGCGCATCATTGACGGCCGTGACGTTGAAGGTGAAGCTGTTCGGGCTCTGGTCGGTATCCTGGCCGCCATTCGCGGTGCCGCCATTGTCGCGGACCTGGAAGGTGAAGGAGGCGAGCGCCGTGCCATTGGCATTGGCTGCCGGTGTGAAGGTGAGGTTGCCGAGATTGGCGGCGGAGATCACCTGGCCGGCGGTGACGGCGGTGCCGCCGAGCGAGAGAACGCCATTGGTCGGCAAGGTGGTGATGACCACGGCGGCAAGGCTGTTGGCCGGGCTGTCGTTGGGATCGGTAAAGCCGAAGCTTGCGGCCGAGAAGGTGTAGACGCTGTCCTCGTTGATCGTGACAGTATTGTCGGTGCCGGCGGGCGCATCGTTGACCGATGTAATCGCGATCGTTGCCGTATCGATATCGACCAGCGAGGGGCCGCCGGTGTTTCCATTGTCGTTGGTGGTCATCGTCAGCGTGACGCTGGCGGTGGAATTGGCAGCAGGCGTAAAGCTCGGACGCGTCGCGCCGGCTAGATAGGCGTTGATGTCGGTCAGCGTGCCGGACAGCGTGAGAGCCTGCGATCCGGAACCGCTCACCGAGACACCGCCGGCCCCAAGCGCCGAAAGCACTCCGGAATTGACCGACAGCGTCACCGTCATCGTGCCGGAGCCGGCGTCCTGGTCGCTGATCTGCAGGCCGGCGAGGCCGAGAGACGTATCCTCGATCGCGGTGAAGGATGGCGGCAGCGTATTGATAGGTGGCGTATTCACCGAAGCGACGGCGACTGTAACCTGCGCGGTCTCAGTCACCCCGCCCGACGTGACGGTATAGGTGAAGGTCGTCACGCCGTTATAGTCGAGCGTCGGCGTGAAGATCAGCTGGCTGGAGGCATTCAGCCGCACCGTACCGTTGGCAACGGTGACCGCCGCCCCGCCTGCCGTGATCGCGGTGCCGTTGACGGCGGTGATCGCGCGGCCCGGGTTCTCGAAGCTATCGTTTGCGAGGACCGAGATGACGGCTGGGACGTCCTCATCCGTCGACACGGAATCATTGGCGATGTCGGCGACAGGGGTGATGGTCACCGGTATGGTGTTGGTGGCACTGAGCGAACCGTCGGAGGTCTGCACGGAAATCTGCGCCGATCCATTGTAATCGGCAACCGGCGCATAGCTTGCGCCCGCGAGCGCCGTGTTGATCGCTGCGGTGGTGCCGGTGAAGGTCATCGTCTGGTCGGCCGTGCCGTCGCCCGCGCTGAACGACAGACCTGATGTGCCAGACAGCGAGAAGGAGCCGTTGGTGACGGTGACCGTCACCGTCAGCGTTCCATTGTCGACATCGGAGACGACGATCGCATTGCCTGCGGAGGATGAGAAGACGATGGAGGTGTCTTCCGCCGTCGTCTGTGCTGTCGGCACGGTGTTGACCGGTGCGTCGTTGACCGGATTGACCACGATCGTCACCGCCGCGGTTTCCGTCACGCCGCCGGAAGTGACCGTATAGGTGAAGCTCGTCGTGCCGTTGAAATTGGCTGCCGGCGTATAGGTGATCGTGCCATCGGCGGCGAAAGTGACGGTGCCCTGGCCGGCCGGGGGCTGCGTGACCGATGTGATCGCCCTGCCCGCATTTTCGAAATTGTCGGCCGACGCGCCGTTCGTGCCGGTGATGGCGTTGAAGGTGATGGCCGTGTCTTCGTTGGTCGTCAGGTTGTCGGCGACGATATCGGCGACCGGCGTGATTGTTATCGCCACCGTATCAGTGTCGGTCAAAGAGCCATCCGTCGTCTGGATGGTCAGCTGCGCCGCGCCGTTGTAGTCGGCGGTGGCGGTGTAGGTGAGGCCCGAAAGAGCCGCGTTGATCTGCGCGGCGGTGCCGGACAAGCGAACCGAAGACGTGCCGTTGTTGGCAATCATCGCGCCGGTCCCCGTCGTCACGTTGGCGATACCGTTGGTGACTGTCACCGTCGTGGTCAGCACGTCGCCATCGACATCGGCGACCGATACGCCCGATACGACCAGCGGCGTATCCTCGGCGACCGTTTGGGCGCCCGGAACGGTATTCACCGGCGCGTCGTTGACCGGAACGATGGTCACGTTGACGGTCGCGGTCTCGGTCACGCCGCCGGAGGTGACCGTATAGGTGAAGCTGGTGCTGCCGTTGACGTTGGCGGATGGCGTGAAGGTCAGCGTGCCATCGGCGTTGAGGCGAACCGTGCCGCTGGTGACGTTGACGACGCCGTTCGCAACGATGGCCGAGCCATTGATCGCGGTGATCGTGTGGCCAGCGTTTTCGAAGCTGTCATTGGCATCGACGGCGATCACCACCGCCGTGTCCTCGTTGGTCGTGGCCGTATCGTTGGCGATATCAGCGACGGCGGTTATTGCGATTGTCTGCGTATCGGTGTCAGTCAGCTGGCCGTCGCTGCTCGTCATCGTCAGCGTCACGCTACCGTTGAAATCGGCGACCGGGGCGTAGCTCGGTCGCGCGGTGCTGGCCAAATAGGCGTTGATGCTCGTGAGCGTGCCCGACAGCGTGATCGTGGCGGTGCCCGAACCGGTGACCGTCACGCCCGAGCCGCTTGCGGCCGTCAGCACGCCGGAGCCGACCGACAGCGTCACCGTCGCAGTCCCCGAGCCGATATCGGGATCGGCCACCGAGAGGCCGGTCAGCGACAGCGTACCGTCCTCGTTCATTGTCCAGCCGCCTGATGGCAGCGTGTTGACCGGCGCGTCGTTGACAGGCGTGACCGCGACCGTCGCCACCGCCGTGTTCGACGACGCCGCGCCGTCGGATACGGTGACGTTGATCGAGCGGGTGAGCGCACCCGGATCATCGGAGGTCGAGGCATAGCGGATCTGGCCAAGCGCCGTTTGGTAGGCGGCCTTTGTCGCCGAGCCGGTCAAGGTGAGCGTGTAGGTCGAGGCATTGTAGCTGGCGGTGATGCCAGATGGCAGCGTGCCGGTGACCGCCAGCACGTCGCCGGCCTGTCCATTGGAAATGATGATTGTCGCCGATGCCATGTTGGTATTGTCGACGTCGGCGACGAGAACACCGGTGTTGACGATGGCGACGCCAGCGGCGTTTTCCGTGTAGCTGGTGGCGTAACCGGTGCCGGCTGCGGATGTGTCGAGGTCGAGCGTCGGCGCGTCGTTGACGGCGATGACGGTGATCGTTGCCGTGTCCACGTCGGTCAGCGCGCCGCCCGAACCGGTGTTGCCGCCGTCGTTGGTCGTCATCGTCAGCGTGACCGCACCGTTGAAATCGGCCACCGGCGTGTAGACCGGTCGCGCGGTGCTGGCGAGATAGGCGTTGATGCTGGCAAGCGTGCCCGACAGCGTGAGCGACGAGGTGCCGGAGCCGCTGATCGTGACACCCGCACCGGATGCGGCGGTCAGCTGCCCGGAATTGACGCCGAGCACGACGGTCATCGTGCCGCTGCCGGCATCGACATCCGAGATCGCAAGGCCGGTCAGCGCAAGGGCCGTATCCTCATTGACCGACCAGCCGCCCGCCGGCAGCGTGTTGACCGGTGCGTCGTTGACGGGATCGATGGTGATGGTGCGCGTGTCGATATCGGTAAGCGCGCCGCCGGAGCCGGTATTGCCACCATCGTTGGTCGTCATTGTCAGCGTCACCGAGCCGCTGGCATTGGCGGCCGGGTTGAACTGCGGGGCGGCGGCCGACGCCAGATAGGCGTTGATCGCCGAGAGCGTGCCCGACAAGGTCAGCGACGCCGATCCCGATCCGGAGATGGTGACACCGGCGCCCGAGATCGCGGAAACCGAGCCGCCGGAGACAGCGAGTGTGACCGTTATCGTGCCGGTGCCGGCATCGACGTCGGAGATCGACAGGCCGGATAGCGCGATGGACGTGTCCTCGCTGGTGCTCCAGCCGGATGCCGGCAGGCTGTTGACCGGCGCATCGTTGACAGCGCTGACATTGACCGTGACGGTGGCCGTCTCGGTGACGCCACCCGCGGTCACCGTATAGGTGAAGGTCGTCTGTCCATTGAAGTTCGCGGATGGTGTATAGACCAGCGTCCCGTCGGCGGCGAAGGTGACGCTGCCCTGCCCGGCCGGTGGCTGCGTGACCGACGTGACGGCGCGGCCGGGATCCTTGAAGGTATCGGCGGTGGCGCCGTTAGTCCCGGTGATGACGTTGAAGGTGATTGCCATGTCTTCGGCCGTCGCCACCGTATCCGGCGTGATATCAGCCACAGGCGTGACCGTGATCGCGACATTGTCCGTGTCCGTTAGCGAACCGTCGGAAGTGGAGACGACAAGAGTGTCCGAGCCATTATAATCCGCGCGGCCGGTGTAGCGCAGCGAGGCGAGCACGCTGTTGACCTGCGCAAGCGTGCCAGAGACGGTGACCGAGGTCGTACCGTTGCCGGTGACGGTTCCCGCGATGATGGAAGGCGACAGCGTGCCGTTCGCGACCGACAGGGTGACGGTGACCGAGCCGCTGTCGACGTCGCTCACCGAAATGCCCGAGATCGCCGTCTGCACGTCCTCGCTCAGCGTCACCGACGTCGGCACCGTATTTACCGGCGCGTCGTTGACGGCGATGACGTTGACCGTGGCGACCGCGACGTTGGAATTGGCGGCGCCGTCGTTGACCGTGACGTTGATGCTGCGCGGCGTGGTGGATGGGTTTTCCGAACTCGACAGGAAGCGGATCTGCTGCAGCGCCGTCTCGTAGCTGGCGCGCGGGGCCGAACCGCTGAGCGTCAGGGTGAAGGTCGTGGAATTGTAGCTCGCGGTGATGCCTGAGGGCAGCGTGCCGGCCACGGCCAGAAGGTCGCCCGCCTGGCCGTTGGTGATGACCGCGGACAGCGAGGCCATATTGGCGCTGTCGATGTCGGTGATCACGCCATCGGTATCGGCAATCGCAACGCCGGGGTCGTTTTCCGTGTAGGTCGTGGTAAAGCCGGTGCCGGCGCCCGAGGCATCGAGATCGAGGATCGGCGCATCGTTGACGGGCGTGATGTTGATCACGGCCGTATCGGTATCGGTCAGCGGGCCGCCGGTGCCGAAATTGCCGAGATCGCTCGTCGTCATCGTCACGGTGACGCTGCCATTGGCATCGGCCACCGGCACGTAGACGGGCGCCGCGCTTGATGCCAGGTAGGCGTTGAGATTGGCGAGCGTGCCTGTCAGCACCAGCGTGCCGGTGCCAGAACCTGAGACGGTGACGGAGCCGCCGGCCGTGGCGGTCAAGACGCCTGTCGGAACCTGCAGCCGGACGGTCATCGCCCCCGTCCCGGCATCCGGATCGGCGATCGACAGGCCTGTCAGCGCGACGCTGGTGTCTTCGTTAGTGGTCCAGCTCACGGGCAGCGTGTTAACAGGCGCGTCGTTTACGGCAGTGATCGCAACGGCAGTGACGGCGGTATTGGAATTCGCCGCGCCGTCATTGACGGTGACGCTGATGTTGCGTGACGCGGCGGCGCCATTGAGCGTCGGGTTGTCGGAGCTTGAGGTGTAGAGCACCTGGCGAAGCGCGGCCTCGTAATTCGCCTTGGTCGCCGAGCCTGACAGCGTCAGGGTGAAGGTGGTGGCGTTATAGCTGGCGGTGATCCCCGCTGGAAGGTTGCCGGTGACCGTAAGCAGGTCGCCGGCCTGGCCGTTGGTGATCACGATCGAGGCCGAGGCCATGTTGGTATTGTCGACGTCGACGACACTGCTGTTGGTGTTCGAGATCGCCACGCCAGCGGCATTTTCCGTGTAACCGACCGAATAGCCGGTTCCAGTCGTCGACCCATCTAGATCGAGCACGGGCGCGTCGTTGACCGGGTTGATGATGATGTTGCGCGTATCGACATCGGTGAGCGCGCCGCCCGTGCCGGTGTTGCCGTTGTCGTTGGTCGTCATGGTCAGGACGACCGTGCCGTTGGCATCGGCGACAGGAACGTAGACCGGCGCGGAAGCCGAGGCGAGATAGGCGTTGATATTGGCAAGCGTGCCGGTCAGCACCACGATGCCGGTTCCCGATCCCGACACGCCGACACTGCCGCCCGCCGTTGCCGTGATCGTGCCGGAGGCGACGCTCAGCGTGACCGTCATCGAGCCCGTGCCGGCGTCGAGATCGGTGACGGAAAGACCCGACAGCGCCAGGCTGGTGTCTTCGTTGGTCGTCCAGCTGGTGGGCAGGTTGTTGACCGGCGCATCGTTGACAGCGACGACCGCGATGGTGGAGGTGGCGACGGCCGACGACAGGCCGCCGTCATTGACGGTGACGTTGATGACGCGCGGCGTCGTGCTTGGATTGTCGCCGGTGTTGGAGAAAGTGATGGCCTTGATCGCCGTGGCGTAGCTCGCCTTGGTGGCCGAGCCCGTCAGCGTGACGGTGACCTGCCCGGCAACGGACGTATCGACCGATCCGGTGATGCCGCTCGGCAAGGTGCCGACGGTCAGCATATCGCCGGCCTGCGCGTTGGTGAGCACGATGGTCGCCGAGCGCATGTTGGTGCTGTCGAGATCGCGCACATCAGTTGCTGTGCTGCCGATCGACACACCGGCGCCGTTTTCGGTGTAGGTCGTCGTGTAGTTGACGCCGGCCACCGTATCGACGTTGCGGAAGGCGCTGACATTGTCGATGAAGATGTCATCCGTACTCGGTGTCAGCAGGCCGCCGGCTGCGGAATAGCTGAAGACGAGGTCGCCGGTGGCGACCACCGTCGAGGGCAGGTTGATGGTAACGGCGGTGCGGCCCCAGGCGGTGGTGCCGGCGGCTGATGCGGCAACGGTGGAGGGTGAGCCGGACGCGCCGTTGAAATAGGTGATGGTCGCGGTATTCGGCGTGCCGTTGAGCGTACCCGTGGTGATGCGTGCATAGAGCACGCCGCCGATGGTGACATCCACGGTTGCCGGCGTGTTGTTATCGTTGGAGATGCCGAGCAACAGATCGTTGCTCCAGCCCACATCGAAGGTCAGCTGTGCTGCACCAGACGGCGCAAGACCGTCAGTCCAACCTGACACGTTCGCTTGTGTGAGAGTGCCGGTTCCGCCATTGAGCGTCCAGGCAAAGCCGCCGTTGGCCTGCGCCCCCGCGGTGCCGCCAACCGACCAGCCTGTGGTGCCAGGCGTGCCGCCATTGGTGATGATCTGCGTCGGCGTCGTGCCGGAATTGAGGTCAACGATTGGTGCCTGGGCGTAGTAGCCGAAGTCGGCCGCGAGGTTGGCGGCGCCGATCGTGGCGAGCGCAAGCGATTGGGTCGTGCTTCCCGTCGTAAGCGTCGCCGTACCAAGCACACCGTTCGCGTCGGTGACGCGCACGATGTACTGGCCGGGGAGAACGCCGGTGAAGAGATAATTGCCGTTGGCGTCAGTCGTATCCGTCGCCAGAATGCGTTCGCCGGCACTGACCAGGCCGTCGCCATTGACGTCATCGATCAGCTGCACCGTGACGCCGCCGATGCCGCCATCGCCCGTGTTAAAGGTGCCGCTTTTATCGTTGTCGGCGAAGATCTTGTCGCCGATCGTACCCGTCGGCGGCGTCCAGCGCGCGGCATCGGAGATGTTGGTGAGCGCGGTAGTGCCATTGGTGGTGACCGTTACAGCCGATCCGATGGCAACACCCGTTACCGGGTTGATCTGGCGAATATCGGTGCCGACGAGATAGGTGTTGCCGTTGATGTCGCCGCCGCCCTGCGCACCTGTGCCGCCGGTGGCATTGGCGATGCTGTCGATGATTGCGCCGGTCGTGAGATTATAGCGGGTGATGCCAAGCGTGGTGATGCTGAGCAGCGTGTTGTTGGCCGAATCTATGGCGAAATCACCCCAGTCGTTCGCTGCCGTAATCTGCGCGCCAAATGCGGTCGCGCCGGCCATGGTGCGGCCGTTGTTGCTGAAGGTGATGCGGTAGATCTGGTCGTTGCTTCCCGAAACGTTCTCGACGCCGAGATAGAGGCCGCCGTTGAAGAATGTCGCGGCGCCGCCGCCGACGCCAGTCGTGCCCGTAACAATATTGGTCGCGGCGCCCGTGGTCAGATCGGAATCGACCAGGATGTGGGTGTTGTTGATGTAATCGTAGGCGAACAGAGCCTTGTTGCCTGCAACCGAGTTGCTGTCGGTGTAGTAGATCAGGCCAGTTGACTGATCGGCCGCCAGCGAGTTGATCGTGTCTGACATGGTAATGCCGCCGACGGACGTCGGTACCGTCGTGATCATCGTCGCCTTGCCGGTCAGGACATCGACGCTGTAGATCGAGCGCCCGGCCGAGACCAGTAAAGCGCCATTGCCGTTCGACGAGGCGATGTTCAGCGTATCGGCGTAGTCCGCATGGCTCTTGTCCGTGCCGATCAGGTCGGAGGCGATATCGCCATCGTGATATTCGAGATCCCAGTTGCCGCCGAGGGCAGCACTTCCCGTCGGATCGGTCGAGGCGGCGACGTCTGCGCCGGTGAGGTAGCCGAGCATTTTGACAGCGTTCGTGCCCGTTTCGCCCTCGGCAAAATTACAGCCGTAGACAAGAATATCGGCATTGTCGGTCAAGGAGCCGCGTATCGACGTCAGATCAGCGGCGTAATCGGTCGCCATCGTGGTTGCCGTCAGCGACGCGGAACCGAGCTGCAGGAAGCCTTCCTTGCCGTGCGATATGATGTGGATCGCTTCGACATCGTGCATAGACGATAGCGTTTCTGCGAGTTCGTGAACGCCATTCTCGTTCTGGTCTACCACGATGATCTTGAAATTGTCCCCTAGGTCTTTGACCAGCGCCTGATAGTCGGGCACGGAGGAATCGATCACCACCACCTGGCGCGGCTGTGCAACGGCTGACGTCTCGGGTGCTGCCGAAGCGGCTTGGTGTTCGGCGAGTGCGGCGACCAACGCGTCATGGCCATCGCTGGCGCCATCGTGCTGGGCCGTCTCGGCGGAGCCGTGATCCCCTTGATCCTGATGGGTTTTTTCCTGGGATTTTTCCACGGTCGCCGCGCCGGCAGCGTCGAATGCGATGCGTTGTTCCAACTCCATCAACATCGAGCCGTATTTCGGCTTGGCATTCCTACCCCGCACCTTTTCGATGCGGACAGGGGCGGGGCGAACGTAGCGTTCGTTCATGGGGTTTCCTCCACGACAGATCGTTTTCGTTTGGCCGGGTGCCCTATTCGCCCGGCATGTCAGCGATGTTAGTCATCCCTCAAAAACCGACTCCCAATGTCGGCTTCCGCAACCGTAGTGAGCAGAGAATTAACAATTTCCTAATTTTGACCAAAAGGAATTAGTGAACACTAAATCAACCATGACAGGCGCTCACTACCGTATCCGTTCGACACATCATTTAGCACACGACAATAATTAATGCTCTGAAAAATTGTGTTTTATTAAGAGTTGATTAACCATGTTAGCAAAGACTGAACGTACTCAGACGACAGTTTCGTATTGCTAAAGCGCGTTCTGATTGCCGAATTTACGCCCCGCAATTGCATATCCGTAGACACGAGCTACCTGCGGCTTAGTCGTATACGGAACAGGTTCGAGGAATGAATGGAATGAAACTCCCAGTCTTTCTAGTGGTTTCCGTCAGTCTGATTGCGACAGGATGCACTGTTACCCCGAAACCACTGCCCCCAGAAGCGCATGCCAGCTTCGGGAAGGAGAGACTTGCCCTTGCCACCGCCAATCAGGAGCCCATTTCAGACAGGGTAGACTTGTACGAAGCCATGGCGAGAGCCCTCAAATACAATCTTGACACGAAGGTTGAGGTTATGCAGGCAGCGCTAAAATTGCGGGAGGCGGATCTGGTGAGCTATTCCGCACTGCCTAAGATTGTAGCCGGCGCAGGGTATGCCGGCCGCAGCGAAGCGGATCCGACCGAGGCCTCTACCCGCGATGATAGTATTGTTACAGCCGACCTAACATCCTCCTGGAACATCCTGGATTTCGGCCTCTCCTATGTGCGCGCCAAGCAGGCGACCGACGAAGTGCTGGTTCAGGACGAAATGAAGCGGCGGATGGTCAACAAGGTGATCGAGGATGTCCGCACGGCCTATTGGCGCGCGGTGAGCTACCAGCGTCTCGTTGGCCGCATGCGCGCGCTGGAAGGCCGCGTCGCCCGCGCGCTCAAGGACACCCGCAATCTTTCGTCCAACGGCGAAACGTCGCCGCTGGTGGCACTGACCTACGAGCGCGAACTGATCGAGGTCAAGCGAGAGGTGGAGCTGCTGGAAGGCGAGCTGCTGGTCGCCAAGACGCAGCTTTCCGCGCTGATGAACGTGAAGCCCGGCACGGAATTCACGCTCGAGGTTCCCAAGCGCCGCGATACGCAGCTGAAGATCAGCTATACCTCGCAGGAAATGTTCGATATCGCCGCGACCAACCGCCCGGAGATGCGCGAGATTTCCTACCGGCTGCGGATCAACGAGCGCGAAGTGGATGCGGCGCTGCTCGACCTGCTGCCCGGCATCAATCTCTACGCCGGTCCGAACTACGATTCCAACGACTATATCGCCACCAACGACTGGGTGTCGTGGGGCGCCAAGGTCAGCTTCAATCTGATGAAGCTCGCGACACTGCCGGCGGTCAACAAGAAGATCGAGGCCGAAAAGCAGATGCTGGATACGCGGTCGCTTTCGGTCGCGATGGCAGTGATGACGCAGGTCCATATCAGCCGCGCCCGTTACGCCCACCTGAAGCACTCCTATTCGACGGCAGCCGCTCTTTCGAATGTCTCACACCGGATCCTCACACAGGTGCGCACCGAGACGGACGCGCAGAAGACCAGCGAACAGATGCTGATCCGTGAGGAGATGAACGCGCTGCTGGCCGATGCGAAGCTCGATATGGCCTATGCCGACCTGCAGAACGCCTATGCGAACATCTACGCTTCCCTGGGCATAGATCCGTTCCCGCAGACGCTGCGCACCACCCAACCCGTGAAGGAAATGGCTGGCGAGTTGCGTGATATGTGGCTGGAGCGCGGTGAATTGAAGACAGACCTCGTTGCGGCCAAATAACCGCCGGCATGGGAGACCGTGATGAAGCGCATAGCGGCATCCGTTCTGATGATACAGCTCTTGGCAGGTGGCGCAACTTACGCCGCCGGCAATGATGCGGCGGATGCCACGGCATCGCTGGAAGGGCTGCGCGGCATCGTCCGCGCCGCCGATGAAGCCTCGATATCGAGCGACCTCGGCTTTGCCATCGCCACACTGCCCTTCAAGGAAGGCGAAAGCTTCAACAAGGGCGACATCCTCGCCACTTTCGAATGCGGAGATATCCAGGCCCAGCTCAAATCCGCCGAAGCGGCGCTGGCGGCCGCGCAGATCGCCGTTGCCAACGACGAACGGCTGGCGCGCTCGAATGCGGCCGGCAAATTCGAGGTCGACATATCGCGCGCCAAGGCCAACCAAGCCGCAGGCGAGGCCGATGCTTATCGCAGCAAGCTTGGGCGCTGCACGATAAGGGCACCCTTTGACGGCCGGATCGGCGCCATGCCCTCCCACGCGCATGAAACGCCGGAACCGAGCCGTCCGATCATGCATATCGTCGCCAGCAACGACCTGCTGGTCGACGTGCTGGTGCCTTCGCTCTGGCTGCGCTGGCTGCGGGAAGGCGAAGAATTTTCGTTAAGCGTCGACGAGACGGCCAAGACCCTGCCGGTCGATATTATCCGCATCGGCGCGACCGTCGATCCGGTCAGCCAGACGGTGAAGGTGACCGGGCGTTTTTCCGGCCAGGCCACCGGCGTCCTGCCGGGGATGAGCGGCCCCACAGTGTTCAAAATCCCGAGTGAGTAGGCATACGCAGATGCAAGGTGTCGAAAAGCCAGCCAGCGATCCCATCAAGCTTCAGCCACCGGCAGCGGCCGCCGCCCAGCACGCCTACGAACTGTTGCTCAGGATTGAAGCTGACGCACGCCGTGCAGACAGCGTTGGCGAACTGCGCTTCCTCATCGCCAACGAGACGATGAAGCTCACCAAGGCCAGGCAGATCTTCGTGCTGTCGGTATCCAAGGGCGTCTTCAAGGTCGAGACGGTGTCCTCGATCGGCGCGGTGGATCGAAACGCGCCGCGCATCCGCTTCGTGGAGGGCGTGATCAGGCAGCTGTCGCGCGAGGCAGGGCTGGCGAAGATCAAGGCCTTCACCCTCCCCGCCTATTGCCCACCCGGCGAGATCGAGCAGGATAGCTATCCCTTCCCCTTTATGGCCTGGGTGCCGTTTCAACTGCGCGACGGCCATATTTTCGCGGGTATGCTGCTGGCGCGAGAAACGCCATGGCCGGAGGCGGATCTACTGCTGGCCGAAAGACTGGCCGAGACCTATTCCCACGCGTGGCGGGCGCTGAGCGGACCAAGACGCTTGAAGCACAATCTGCCGATCAAGCCGCTGATCGGAACCGCCGCTGTGCTGGCCATCGCCGCGATGTTCATCCCGGTGCACATGACGGTGCTGGCGCCGAGCGAGGTGGTTCCCGTGGCGCCGGAGATCGTCGCGGCACCGCTCGATGGTGCGATCGAGGAGATCCTCGTCAATCCGAACGCGACCGTCGTCAAGGGACAGCCTCTCTTCAGGCTTGCCGACACAGCCCTTCGAAACGAGCTGCGCGTCGCTGAACAGGACGTGAAGGTGGCGCAGGCGAAGCTGATGCAGATCAGCCAGCGCGCGATCGCCGACCCGGAAGCGCGGCGCGATCTAGCGGTCACTCGAAGCGAGTTGAGTGTCGCCTCGGCCAAGCGCGATTACGCGTCCGACATGCTGGCGCGAACCAACGTCAAGGCTGAGACCGACGGCGTGGTCATCTTCACCGACAAGCGCGACTGGATCGGTCGGCCGGTATCGATCGGCGAGCGCGTGATGGAAGTGGCCGACCCCAAGCGCGTCCAACTGCGCATCGACGTGCCGGTGGCTGATGCCATCGCGGTCGAGAACGGCGCTGCTGTCAGCGCCTTTCTGGATGCCGACCCGCTACATCCGGTCGCGGCGAAAACGCTGTCCTCATCCTTCGATCCGCAGATGATTGAAGGCAACATTCTGGCCTATCGCATCTATGCCGGATTTGACGCCGTGCCGGAGCGCGGTTTGCGTCTCGGTATTCGCGGGACGTCGCAGATCTTCGGCGAGAAGGTGCCGCTGGCCTATTATCTGTTCCGGCGGCCGATTGCCGCGATCAGGCAGCGGCTGGGTCTATGAGCGTATCACCGTCGCCCGATCTCCGGCTGCCGCCTTTGCGTGAGGATCTGCAGATCGTACGCGGCGGTACCAGCCTATCCGGCGAGCCGGTCTGGATTGTGCTCGATCCGGTCCGCAATCGCTTCTTCCGCATCACATTCGAGATGTTCCAGCTGCTGACGCTCTGGAATTTCGCCCGCTCGCTGCGCGGTCTCACCCAGGCGGTGCAAGCACAGTTCGGGCGGCTTCCCGAGCAGGAAGAGATCTATGCCGCGATGCGGATGCTGGAGACGAGCTTCTTCGTGACCGAACCAGCCTCCGCGACCTGGCGCGCGCTTCATGCCAGCGCGACACGCCGCCATTCGCTCTTCATGCGGCTGATCCACAATTACCTCTTCTTCCGCATTCCGCTGGTCAGGCCGGACCGCTTCATCCGAAAGACCGCGCCTTACATTACGGGGCTCTTCAGCCCGACCTTCCATGCTTTCACCATATGCGCAGCCATTCTCGGGCTCTATCTGGTGTCCCGCCAATGGGATGCGTTCACCGGGACATTTCCCTATATTTTCACGCTTGAGGGCATCGTGGTCTCGGTGATCTCGGTTGGCTTCATCAAATCGATGCACGAATTGGGCCACGCCTATGTCGCGCATCGCCATGGCTGCCGCGTTCCCACCATGGGTATCGCCTTCATGGTGCTGGTGCCGCTGCTCTACACCGACGTCAGTGATGCGTGGCGGCTGAAGTCGCGCTTCGATCGGCTGAAGATCGATACGGCCGGCGTGCTGACCGAGATGCATATCGCCGTCTTCGCGCTGCTTCTATGGGTGTTTCTCCCCGACGGCCCATTTCGATCCGCGGCCTTCGTTCTTGCGGCGACCGGCTGGGTGCTGAGCCTGATCGTCAACCTCAATCCGTTCATGCGCTTCGACGGCTATTACATCTTCGCCGATCTCCTCGGTGTCGAAAACCTGCAGCCCCGCGCCTTCCGGCATCTACGTTGGCGGATCCGCCATCTCTTGTTCAACACCGGCGAGGAACGGCCCGATCGCTTCGGTCCGAAGCTCGACGTGATCGTGACGCTCTATGCGATCGCCACGACGATCTACCGGCTGTTTCTCTATTTCGGCATCGCGCTCCTCGTCTATCACTTCACAATCAAGATCGTGGGCGTGATGCTGTTTGCCGTCGAGATCGGCTTTTTCATCCTTCGGCCGATCCTGTCCGAACTCAGGGAGTGGTGGACCATGCGCCATGACATTGTCACGAGCAGACGCAGCTATCTTTCGCTGGCGATCCTTCTTGCGATTATCGCATTGCTCTCGCTGCCGATCTTCAAGAGCGTGTCGGCCCCGGCGGCGCTTTATCCCAACGAGTTCACGCGGCTTTTCCCGATGGAACCGGGAAAGATCGAGGCAATCGGGATCAAGCGCGGCGATGTCGTGAAGAAGAACGACGTGCTGTTTTCAATCGTCCGCCCCGAGCTTCAGCAGGAGCTTCGCACCACCGAGATCGAAGCCGAACTGACACGCTACCGCTTGGCGCGCGTGCTGGCCGATCCGCAAAACCTCGTCGATCGTGGCATCCTCCAATCGCAACTGGCCGCGCTCGAGGCCAAGCGTGATGGGCTGGCGCGCCGGCAGGCATCGCTCATCGTTCGCGCACCGTTCGATGGCACCGTGATCGACATCGATCCGCAGGTCCATCTCGGCCGTTGGATCAGCCGGAAGGACCAGCTCGCGACCATCGCCGGCGCATCCGGCATGGCGGCGCGCGGCTTTTTGTCCGGCGGCGACCGTGGCCGCCTCGACGTCGGCGCCACCGGCCACTTCATCCCTGACGATCTCACGCAGTCTTCACTACCGGTGCGGCTCACCTCAATCGCCTCGGCGGGCGCCTCCGAGATCGATATTCCGCAGCTGACATCCGAGTATCATGGCGAGATCGCAGTCCACCCGCAGAACGCCCATGAACGTCTGCGCCTCAGCCCTGTTTCGGCACAGTATGCGATTACCGCCGAGGTCTCCGGAAAGGCTTTCTCGGAGACCGTCCGAGGCGTGGTTGTATTGAACGGCAAAGGCGAAAGTATTGCCGGCCGCGTCTGGCGTCAGGTTGTAAAAGTTCTGGTCCGCGAGGCCGGCGCGTGAGGTTTTCGTAATAACTGTGAAACCATTGCGGGCGTCAGCGCTTTATATCACAAACCGGTGATAGTATTCCGGGTGATCAAAAGCGGAAAGGATGCGCAATGCGCCTGTTCAGGACGCGGACAACTCATCGTCACTCCATTTGGAAGCGCGACACGACCGGTCGGGCCTATGCCAGCCACGGCAGGTTCCGGTTGACGATCAATGGCGCCAATGAAAATTGGTTCTATCGCGTGTCCGACATGAACGGCGAGCTGCCCTCCGTCGACAGCAACCCCTTTACCAGCGAAGATGAAACGATGAAGGCCGCGCAGGCCGAGCTTGAGGACACGGCCGCCGAGCTACCGCTGCCGCCGGAATACTGATCTCGATATCAGAAAGGCAGGCGAGACGGCTTTAGCCGGTCGTGCCGGTCACAAGCCTTGCAATCGCCTCGGTGCTTCCCGGCTGCCCGAGCCAGATCATGGCCAGTCGATCACCGGTCTGCTTCGCCAGATACATATAATTATCCGCACGCTTCACGAAGGAAGCCGCGTCATCCTCTGGCTGCAGGAGCGTGACGCCCATAGCGGCCCCCAGTTCGACAACCACACCTTCGACGGCAATCGGCTTGAAGATGCGATCCACCGCGTCCCTGAGCGTGAGTTCCACGTCGTTCAGATGCGAGGAATCGACCTCTAGAAGAACGACGAACTCGTCGCCGCCGATGCGCGCGATGAAATCGTTGGCGCGGAAGCTGTCGCGGAAGCGGCTGGCTATGATCCTCAGCACCTCGTCGCCGGCGGCGTGTCCCATCGTGTCGTTCACAGCCTTGAAGCCGTTGAAATCGATGAAGGCCAATGCCAGCAGTTTGTCGGTTTGGTCGCGCCGTTCCAGATGCTCGGCCAGAACTTCGTCGAAACAGGCGCGATTGGGCAGGCCCGACAGCGCATCGGTACGCGCCGAAGCGCGGAGCGCAAGCTCGATTTCGTGCTGATGGCGAACACGCGCGGAGACGTCGAGGATGACTTCGACATCGAAGGACACGCCATCGATGACGGTGCGCTGCGCGGAGATCAGCGTCGGCAGGATCGTTCCGTCGGCATGACGGATATCGACTTCCTCCAGCACATAACCGCCGTCTTCGGCGAGCATGCGATGGCGCCGATCGCGCGCCGGGCTGCTGATCGCGGCACCCTCAGCGATCAGCGTTCTGCCGCTGATATCCTCCCATTTCAGGCCTGTAAGCCTGAGATAGGCGTCGTTTACCTTCAGATAGCTGGATGTCTCGGTGTCGCTGGTCGACACGGCCATGGCAATCGGTGCGAACTCGAACATTCGCATCAATATCGAAGTCAGGATCTCTGGTGGAAGTATCTCTTCGTCGGCCATACACGTGATCGCAACAAGTATGGCTGGTTGTGTAACAGACGAAAGTTAAGCTCTTCTGACTTAAAACGCTAATTTACCAAACGCATGACGAGAGCGAATTCTCAGGTTCCGCGCGCGATAAAATCGGAGCCGCCGCTTTGCAACCGGTGTGATTACACCTATCTTGCGTCATCATCGTCAACGAACAAGGGCTCCTGTGTTTCTCGAAATTGGAATTGTGGTCTTGCTCACCATCCTGAATGGTGTGCTCGCCATGTCGGAATTGGCTGTCGTGTCTTCCAGGCCCGCCCGCCTCAAAGTTCTCGCCGATCACGGAAGCAGAGGAGCCGCACAAGCCATAAAACTTGCCGAGAACCCTGGCAGGTTCCTGTCGACCGTGCAGATCGGCATCACGCTCGTCGGCGTTCTCTCCGGCGCCTTCTCGGGCGCCACGCTCGGTAGCCGCCTGACGGCCTGGCTGCAGCTTCAGGGCATGTCGCCGACTGTGGCCGATGCCGTCGGCGTCGGCACCGTGGTCATCGCCATCACCTACCTTTCGTTGATTGTCGGCGAACTGGTGCCGAAGCAGATCGCGCTGCGGGAACCTGAAGCGGTGGCCGCAAAGGTCGCGCCCGCCATGGCGGTCCTGTCGAAGATGGCGCTGCCGCTCGTCTGGCTGCTCGATGCTTCCGGCAAACTCGTGCTGAAGCTGCTCGGTCAGTCCGGCAAGGGCGGCGACAATGTCTCCGACGAGGAAATCAAGACGGTGCTCGCCGAGGCGCAATCCGCGGGCGTGATCGAGAGCGAGGAATCCGCCATGATTTCAGGCGTGATGCGGCTTGCCGACCGCACGGCGCGCGCGCTGATGACGCCGCGACGCGACGTCGAGATCATCGACGTGGACGACAGCCTGGAGGAGATCCGCGCCCAGCTGCACAACACCAAGCGTTCGCGCCTGCCGGTCAGAAAGGGCAGCTCGGACGAAGTGTTGGGCGTGCTGGCCGTCAAGGATTTCTACGACGCCATGTCCGTTCAGGGCACCGCCGACCTGAAGGCGATCACGCAGGACGTGCCGATCGTCTCCGACCTTTCCAACGCCATCAGCGTCATCCAGGCGATCCGGACGTCGCCCGTGCACATGGTGCTTGTCTTCGACGAGTACGGACACTTCGAAGGCGTCATTTCTTCCGGCGACATCATGGAAGCAATCATGGGCGCGCTGCAGGATGGCCCGATCGACGAACAGGCGATCGCGCGCCGCGACGACGGCTCCTATCTGGTCTCGGGCTGGACGCCGATCGACGAGTTCGCGGAATTCATGAGCCTGAAGCTTGGCGACGATCTCGAATACCAGACCGTCGCGGGTCTCGTTCTCGAGGAGCTGAAGCACCTTCCGGTGCTTGGCGAAAGCTTTACCAAGGATGGCTGGCGTTTCGAGGTCATCGACCTCGACGGGCGACGGATCGACAAGATCCTGGTCAGTTCGCTGGACACGCGCCAAATGGCCGACGTCGAGTAATCACTTCGGAAGACATGTCGCGAGCGGTACCCGGACAGGATATCCGCTCGCGGCGCAATAGCTATCAGCGCTTCATGTCAGGGCAGACATAGGGCACCTTGGCGACACTGTAGCGGTGCTCGACCGTATCCTTCCCGGCCTTCACGCTGAGCGTCAGCTGGCTCGGCGACACCGATTTCACCTTCGCGGTGATTTTGGCGCCATCCTCATCCCAGGTAACGGTATCGTGAGAGCTGCGGCTCCATTTGCGTAGCGCATATGTTTCCCAGCAGGAATCCATCAGCAGGCTGCCATCGGCCATGAACACCATCATCACGCCGGGAAGACCGGATTGCGATTTGGTCTCGATCCACGCCCGGCCGACAAGCGGGTCAGCGGCCGGCGTCTGAGCCGCCGCAATCGGCGCCACCATCGTTGCCATCGTTCCCGCCGCAATTGCCAAGATCTTGTATAGATTATTCAATTCTCGCTCCTCCATTCTGGAATCATGTCCCAAGAGATAAGGATCGAAGCGACAGGATTGTGACCGCCGCGCGCTTTTCTTGCGGCCATGTCGCTTTGCGGGACGCTCGACAAACGGCCGCCCGGCTGCGCGCGCCTTCCCCAACTTCCGCGCCGCGCCCGGTCCCTGAAGGCCGAAGCAGCGAGGCCGCGCACGGTCCAACTGTCCCGATAATCCATTCCTCATAAACGATACGTTAGGGATCTGTTGACCATAATCGACTGCAAAGCGACCTCGCCGATCGCAAGAATCCGGCTCTCGCACCCGATCAACAATGACGGAAGTCGTGTTCGTGTACCATGCAGTCTTTTCCGTTCCCGTGACCATGCTGGCCCTGGCTGTGTCGCTTGCCGCGCACCGAATGGTGATGATCGCCCTGGTCATATTCGCGGCCATGGCCGGCGCAACGCAGGCAGCCGCCGACGACCGCGCGCTAAAACTCTATTTCACCCACACGGGAGAGCGGGCGACCATCGTCTTCAAGCGCAACGGCAAGTTCGATCCGAAGGGCCTGGCGCAGATCAACCGCTTCCTGCGCGACTGGCGCCGCAACGAGCCGACCAAGATGGATCCACGCCTGCTCGATCTGGTTTGGGAAGTGTACCAGCGCAGCGGCGCCAAGGAACCCATTCACGTCGTATCCGCCTACCGCTCTCCGGCCACGAACAACATGCTGCGCACCCGCTCGCGGGTGACAGGTGTCGCCAAGAAGAGTCAGCACATGCTTGGCAAGGCGATGGACTTCTATATTCCCGGCGTGAAGCTCGCCACCTTGCGCGGCCTTGCCATGCAGATGCAGGTGGGCGGCGTCGGCTATTATCCAACCTCCGGCTCGCCTTTCGTGCATCTCGATGTCGGCAATGTTCGCGCCTGGCCGCGCATGTCGCGGCTGGAATTGGCACGGCTCTTCCCAAGCGGCCGCACGCTACATCTGCCGGCCGATGGCCGAGCCTTGCCCGGCTATGAGCTGGCGCTCGCCGACCAGAAGAAGCGCAACCGCCCTGTGGCAATCGAGACCATCCGTACGCCGGAAAGCGATGACGACGAAGGCGCTCCGGCACCCTCCCGCGCTCTCGTAACCGCGATGCTGCCGGTGCCGCAGACACGCGCCGAACGCGGCCTCGAGCTTCAGCTTGCCCGGCCGACGCCGCGCGCCGACAACACAGATAGCAAGGTTCCCGACCTCGCCTCCCTCACCGTGCCACTGCCGACCTTCAGGCCGACGCTGGATGAAACCACCACGGCAAGCGTTCCCACGCCCGCCGCTCCCGTCCTGCTCGCCACCGCCGTCACCGGCAAGGGATCGGCGGGGCAGCTTCTCTTTGCCCTCCACGCAGGCGGCTCGCTTGCCGGCGGGGCGGCAAAGCGTTCTGATATGACCGCGGTCGCTCCTCGGGAACCGCAGGTCGTATCGGCAGGCGTCGGCGCCATGTCCGGCAAGGCGCTGGTCGCTTGGGCCTTGCAGCCACCGGGTATGAAGATCGAGATGACCGCACCGCGGCCATCAGGCATGCGCCTGACGACGCTCGAAGATGTCGGTCCTGCGATCGACAGCGACACCGACGAATTTGCCGAAGAGGAATTCGATGAGGACCGCTTCGCCCTGGACGGCTAGCGGCGAGCCCTCAGCGGTTCCCACCACCACTCAGTATTGCGTGAAATCGCCGGTTTCCGATTGCAGCAGCGTCAGCGGATAGCGGGCCGGATGGTGCACAAGCGCCGTCATGTTGACCGGGCGGTTGCGGTCGTCGAAGGCGATCTGGTCGACCGTCAGCACTGCCGCCGGCGGCGCCAGCTGCAGCAAGCGCGCCTCGTCCTCGCCCGCCAGACGGGCACTCAGTGTCGTTTGGCCACGTTTCGGAAATATGCCGTAGCGCTGGCGCAGCTCTTCATATAGCGAGCGGTTGGCGATACCCCAATCGAGGTCGAGCAGCCCCGGCACGCGCCCGGCCGGAATCCAGTCAGTCTGTATCACCGCCGGAATATTGTCGAGCAGGCGCAGGCGCGATAGCACCACGACCTCGGCGCCGGGGGCGAGGAAGAGCGGTCTGCTGACTTCGAGCGGCGCCCGCACGAGGCTTGCCTCGATCAGCTGGTGACCCGGCGCACGGCCATTGGCCAGCGCGATGCTGGTGAAGCTCTTCAGCACCTGCAGCTCGAAGCCGCCGCCGCGTTCCGTGACATAGAGCCCTTTGCCGGGCTGGCTATGCACCACGCCCTGCTGGATGAGTTCACGCACCGCGTGGCGAATGGTGATCCGGCTCACATCATAGAGATCGACGAGTTCGCGCTCGGAGGGCAGCTTGCCGCGCAGCGGCAGACGCCCGTCGCTGATTGCCGCCAGCAGTGCCTCGTACACCTGCTTGTGCAGCGGCCGCGGGTCGTCGCGATCGATGACGCCGCGTGTTGCGATCAATGTGTCCTCGGTTTCGAGCGTCTTCAAATTCGATTTTCCCTGGGCTTTGGCCGCCTCTTCCAATGTCATCTTCAACGCAATTCTCTCGAAAGTCCATATTGACATAACTGGTCATAACCAGTCCTATTGATTGCAAGGAGCCAGAAGAGCCCCGACGATGCCGTGCACTATCACAATCAAGGGAACCCACCATGCTTAAGAAGAGCCTTGCCGCCCTCGCGTTCTCCGCCGCCCTCTGGAGCGGAACGGCCCACGCTGAGACGATTTCCGTATTTTGCGCGCCGACGGAATTCGAGCTGTGCACCAATGTCGCCAATGCCTGGAAGGAGAAGACGGGCAATGAAGCGAAGATCAACAAGATGCCAGCGCTGCTCGATGACGCCATTCCGATCTATCAGCAGCTGATCGCGGCGAAGTCGACCGATATCGACGTGCTGTTCCTCGACGTCATCTGGCTCGGCATGTTCAAGAACGGCCTTCTCGACCTGAAGACCGTCATCCCCCAGGCCGATCAGGACAAGCACTTCACCTCTACGCTTAACGCCGCCAAGCTGGACGGCAATCTGGTCGCCATGCCTGCCTACATGGACGTCGGGCTGATGTTCTACCGCAAGGATCTGCTCGAAAAATACGGCAAGCAGCCGCCGAAGACTTGGGATGAGCTGGCCGCCACGGCCAAGGAAATCCAGGACAAGGAGCGCGCCGACGGCAAGGGCGACATGTGGGGTTACGCCTGGCAGGCCAAGAGCTATGAAGGCCTAACCTGCGACGCGATCGAGCTCGTTGCATCGAACGGCGGCGGCACGATCATCTCCGACGACGGCAAGGTGACGATCGACAACCCGAAGGCTGCCGAAGCGATCGAAAAGGCAAAGGGCTGGATCGGCTCGATCAGCCCCGAGGGTACGCTGAACTACGACGAGGAAGCTTCGCGCGCCGTCTTCGAATCCGGCAACGCTGTGTTCCACCGCAACTGGCCCTATGTCTGGGGCACGTCGCACAAGGAAGGCAGCGCCGTTGTCGACAAGGTCGGCGTCATGCCGCTGCCCGTCGGCACGGAAGGCCAGAAGTCGAGCGGATGCCTCGGCCCGATGTATTATGGCGTCTCCAAGTACAGCTCCAAGCCTGACGTCGCGGCAGATTTCGTGAACTTCATCACCGGCCCCGACCTGCAGAAGAAGCGCGCGCTGCAGGATGCGGTCAATCCCTCCATCCCGGCGCTCTACACCGACCCCGACGTTCTGGCGAAGATCCCCTTCCTTAAGGACAACCAGCAAGCCTTCGCCGATAGCGCGGTGCGGCCCTCGGGCTATACCGGCACCAGCTACAACCGCGTGTCGCAGGCCTTTTATCGCTCCGTCCACGACATGCTGTCTGGTGGTGGCGATATCAAGTCCGGCCTGACCTCGCTCGCCGGGCGACTGGAAAAGCTCAAAGAAAGCCGTTGAGCCTCGATCGAACGTACAGGGGCAGGCCGGCGATCGGTCTGCCCTGGTCTCGCGCATCGCACACCGCCACCAGCAAGGGGGCGAGCCCTTTATCGTGATCAAGTCCGGGTGAAAAATGGCATCGGTTTCGCTTGAATCCGTTTCGAAGAATTTTGGGACGCACACCGTCATTCAAGGCGTCGACCTCAGGATCAACGACGGCGAGTTCGTCGTCTTCGTCGGCCCTTCCGGCTGCGGCAAGTCAACGCTTCTGCGCATCGTCGCGGGCCTTGTCGCCGCATCCAAGGGTGTCGTGACGATCGGCGGCGAGGACGTGACCGATGTTCCGGCCTCGAGACGCGGCGTCGCCTTCGTCTTCCAGTCCTATGCGCTCTATCCGCATATGAGCGTCGCCCGCAACATCGGCTTCGCGTTGGAAACGCTGGGCATGGCCAAGGACGCCATCAGCCAGAAGGTCTCATCGGTTGCGCGCATGCTCAAGGTCGACCACCTGATGGATCGCCGACCGCGCGAACTCTCCGGCGGCCAGCGCCAGCGCGTGGCGATCGGCCGGGCGCTGGTGCGCCAGCCCGAGATCTTCCTGTTCGACGAGCCGCTGTCCAACCTCGATTCCGATCTTCGAATGGAAATGCGCATGGAGATCGCCAAGCTCCATGACGACCTGAAGACGACGATGATCTACGTCACCCACGATCAATCGGAAGCGATGACGCTCGCCGACCGGATCGTCGTCCTGAACCACGGCCGCATTGAGCAGGTGGGAACGCCGCAGGAACTCTACCACGCCCCTGACAATCGCTTCGTTGCAAGCTTCATCGGCAGCCCCCGGATGAACTTCCTGGCCGTCTCGCCGAAGACAGGCGCGGATGCGGGCACGATCGTCGGCCCCGGCAATCTCTCGATCGCCATGGTCGCCAACAATCCCTCGGGCCCAATCGCCGAGATCGGCATCCGGCCTGAGGGACTGCGGCTTGTTGGCGCGAATGAAGGCCGGATCACCTGCACGCTGGAACGCGTCGAAGACCTAGGCCACGAGCATTTCGCCTATTGCCGGATCACCGACGACACCGTCTGGGTCATCCGCGTCGCGAAGGCGCCTGCGCATGATCTCATCGGTCAGCCTGTCGGCCTGGATTTCGCTGACGCCGCCGTCTTCGCCTTTACGGCCGACGGCAAGCGCGTTCTGCTCAGCCAGCCGGCCGGTGGACAGGCACAGGTGAGCCAGCCATGAGCGCCAAACTTGCCCGCCGCGATTTCCGGGCCGCATGGCTGTTTCTGGTTCCCGTCATCGCCGTTATCCTATTGGTCGCCGTCTGGCCGCTGAGCCGGACCTTCTTCTTCTCCTTCACCAACGCCTATCTCGACGACCCCTCCGTCTACTCCATGGTCGGTCTCGACAACTTCATGGAGGTCATCAACGACCACAGCTGGTGGGTTGCGGTGAAGAACACGCTCGTGTTCACCGTCATCTCGGTCGCAATCGAGACCGCCCTCGGGCTTGCGATCGCCTTGTTGCTCAACGAGATGATCCCGGGCCGCGGCCTGGCGCGCGCCGCCATTCTGGTGCCATGGGCCATTCCTGTCGTCGTCGCCACCAAGATCTGGGAATGGATGCTCAACGACCAGTTCGGCGTCATCAACAAGATCCTCACGGGGCTCGGCGTGGTCGATCACGGTATTGCCTGGACGGCCAGCAGCTCGCTGATCATGGGCGTCGTCATTTTCATCGACGTGTGGATGACCACGCCTTTCATGGTGCTGCTCATCCTCGCCGGTCTTCAGCTAATATCGCCGGAGATCTTCGAGGCCGCCGAAGTAGACGGCATCCCTGCCTGGAAGCGCTTCTGGTCGATCACCCTTCCGATGCTGCGCCCGGCGATCGGCGTCGCCGTCCTCTTCCGTGTTCTCGACGCGCTCAGAATGTTCGACCTTGCCTATGTCCTCGCGGCCAGCAACGAGAACGTGATGACCGTATCGATCTATGCCCGCGACCGGCTGATCAGCTTCCAGGAACTCGGCGTCGGCTCGGCAGCGTCGACCTGGGTCTTCCTGCTCGTCGCGCTTGTCGCAATCATCATCATCGGGGTTCTTCGCCTCGACAAAGCGGCGGGGACCTGATCGATGGCCAATGCAATCGCACAAAAGGCACTGCGCAAGCCCGCCGGCTACTATCGAATGAGACGGCGCGTCGTGCGCGGCCTGCAGATTTTCGCCCTGCTGCTCGTGCTCGTCTATACGCTGTTCCCATATTATTGGGCCTTCGTCTCCTCGACGAAGCAGGGTGCGGCACTCTATCGCTCGGCCCTGATGCCGGCGCTGGATTTCACCTATTACCGGCAACTGATCGACAACCCGGTCTTCATGGGGTCGCTGCTCAACTCGGCCTATGTCGCGATATCGACGACCTTCCTGTCGCTGATCATTGGGCTGTCGGCCGCCTACGCGCTCGGCCGCATCGAGTTTCCGCAGCGACGCGCGATCCTGATGATCGTCCTGATGATCTCGATCTTCCCGCAGGTGGTCGTGCTCTCGGGCATGTTCGAGCTGATCAACTGGCTCGGGCTCTTCAATCGCCCGAGCGCGCTGATCCTCACTTATCTCCTGTCGACGGTGCCCTTCACGACGTGGATTCTCACCACCTTCATCCGCGAGTTCCCACGAGAACTGGAAGAGGCTGCCATCATCGACGGCTGCTCGCACTTCCGCATCCTGATGAAGGTGCTGCTGCCGCTGATGGGGCCGTCGCTGGCCAGCACCGGCATTCTCGCCTTTATCCTCGCCTGGAACGAGTTCCTGTTCGCGCTGACATTCACGCTGACCGACGAGAACCGCACCGTGCCGGTGGCGATCGGCCTGATCGCGGGCACAAGCCGCTACGAGTACCCGTTCGGGCAGATCATGGCAGCCTCGATCACCGTTACCCTCCCCCTCATCGCCGTCGTGCTTATCTTCCAGCGGCGGATCGTGGCGGGCCTGACCGCCGGCGCCGTCAAAGGCTGACAGATACAAGGATCAAGACCATGGACATGCTTGTGAAGCTCTACGAGCTGAAGCGCGACCCAGCACTCGACAGCCGCATGACGTCGCAAGGGGTCACCGTCCGCCGCGTGCTGGTGCCGGAACTACCGGCGCTGACATCGTGGATCGAACCGCGCTTCGGCGCCGGTTGGGCGGCCGAGGCGACCGCCGCTGTCATGCGCCAGCCGACCACCTGCTTCATCGCCATTCAGGCGGGAGAACTGATCGGGTTTGCCTGCCACGAGGCGACAGCCAAGGGGTTCTTCGGCCCCACCGGCGTCGATCAGCCGGCCCGAGGCAAGGGTGTCGGCCACGCCCTGCTTCTGGAAACGCTGCTCGACATGCATGCGCAGGGCTATCCCTATGGCGTGATCGGCGGCGCCGGGCCCATGGATTTCTACAGCAAGAGCGTCGGCGCGATCCCGATCGAGGGCTCCGAACCGGGTATTTATCGGGGCATGCTGTCGCTAGCCCACCCGAGCGAAATCTCCTCATAGAGGACACGATTTCGGACGCATCACCGCCGTATTTCAGCCTTTGATTTCAAAAATACCTGTCATGCCGGCGTGGCGCTGCTTCGCCGGTACAGCAGGCGTTGTGGCCTGTTTCGACAGTGCCGGCGACCGGTGTGTCTGTCACAAAAATTGATTTTAAGATGGACAATTTTTGTATATCGCCCTATATACGCAGCTAAGAAGCACAATGCTCCGTCGAAAAGGACAGTATCAAAGTTCGAATACGTGACCTTTTGTCATATCGGATAGATATTTTCGATATATTATATTTTTCCTCGGACGAATTTGACTTATAAAATGTCTATTTGTCTCAGCAACACAACGGATAATACATCCTGATCCAGAAGACATTCTGCAGATCGTGGACGTATGCGAATAAAGGAGAATGCCTGGCCTCTCGAGCTCGGCGCCAAGATTATATGAATGCTGCAACTGAAACAGACGCGCCGACATCATCGGCTTCGACCAAGATCAGTCTCAACAACATCTACAAAGTTTTCGGCGAACACCCGAAGAAAGCCCTCGCGCTACTGCGCGCCGGCAAGTCAAAATCCGAGATCCATGCAGCAACGGGCTGCTCGATCGGCGTCAACGACGCCAGTTTCGATATTCGCGCCGGCGAGATCTTCGTCATCATGGGCCTGTCGGGCTCCGGCAAATCAACACTACTGCGCCTCCTCAATCGGCTGATCGAACCCACATCCGGCTCAATCAAGATCGATGGCCGCGATATCACCGACATGTCGCGCAGCGAGCTGATCGCGCTTCGCCGCCGCGATATCAGCATGGTCTTCCAGTCCTTCGCGCTGCTTCCCAACCGCACCGTTCTCAGCAACGCCGCCTTCGGCCTCGAGGTTGCCGGCGTCGGCGAGGCCGAGCGTCGCGAGAAGGCATTGGCCGCGCTGAAGGCCGTTGGCCTCGAAGGCTATGCGGACAGTCGCCCGGATCAGCTTTCCGGTGGCATGAAACAGCGCGTCGGTCTTGCCCGCGCACTTGCCAGCGAACCCACCATTCTTCTGATGGACGAGGCATTCTCTGCGCTCGACCCGCTGATCCGCACCGAAATGCAGGACGAACTCGTTCGCCTGCAGTCCGAGCACAGCCGCACCATCGTCTTCGTCAGCCACGATCTCGACGAGGCGATGCGGATCGGCGATCGCATCTGCATCATGCAGAACGGCAATGTCGTGCAGATCGGCACGCCGGACGAGATCGTCACCAAGCCGGCCAACGACTACGTCCGCTCTTTCTTCCGCAACGTCGATGTCGCGCATGTCTTCAAGGCAGGCGATGTCGCCCGCAAGTCGCAGGTCACTATCATCGAGCGCGAAGGGGTTTCGGCTGCGGCAGCACTTGAGCGGATGAAGAACTACGATCGCGAGTACGCAATCATCCTCGGTCGCGACAAGACCTATCACGGCATGATCAGCCAGACCTCGCTGATCGAGAAGATCAGGGCGAAGACGGCCGATCCCTATCGCGGCGCCTTCCTGCCCGAGATCGAGGCCATTCCGGCCGACGAACCGCTGTCGAACGTTCTTGGCAAGGTGGCAGCCAGCCCCTGGCCGGTTCCCGTCATCGACGGCGGCAAGCGCTATCTCGGCTCCATCAGCAAATCCGCGCTGCTCGAAACGCTCGACCGCGCCGGCTGATCACAAACACATCGGATAAATCATGAACTTCGATATCGGAAACGGCATCGACGCTGCCGTCAATTATGTGCTCGACAACTTTTCACCCGTGCTTGATTTCATCGCGGCCACGATCGGCTTCGTGACGTCAGGCATCCAGAACGCCCTGCTCGCGATCCCCATGCCGGTTGGCATCGCGATCTTCGTGATCCTCTCGCTCTGGCGCGTCGGCATCGGCTTTGCGGTGTTCACCGCGCTCGGCCTGCTGCTCGTCAACCACATCGAGCTCTGGGGTCCGATGATGGAGACCTTGTCGCTGGTCATCGCCGCGACGCTGATCGCCATGCTCATCGGCCTGCCGCTCGGCATCGCTATGGCCCGCAAGGATTCCGTCGCAGCCTTCGTGCGTCCGGTCCTCGATCTGATGCAGACCATGCCTGCCTTCGTCTACCTGATCCCGGCCGCCATGTTCTTCGGCCTCGGCGCCGTCCCCGGTGCGATCGCGACGGTCATCTTCTCGATGCCGCCGGTAGTTCGCCTGACCAATCTCGGCATTCGCCAGGTGGATGGCGAGTTCATCGAGGCGGGCAATGCCTTCGGCTGCACGGCGACCCAGCTTCTGTTCAAGGTGCAGCTTCCGAACGCCCTGCCCTCGATCATGGCGGGCATCAACCAGACGATCATGCTGTCGCTGTCGATGGTCGTGATCGCCTCGATGATCGGCGCAGGCGGCATCGGCAACACGGTTCTGACCGGCATCCAGCGCCTCGACGTCGGCACCGGTTTCGAGGGCGGCATCGCCGTCGTCATTCTAGCGGTCATCCTCGACCGCATCACCCAGAGCCTTGGCAAGCCGCGCGCCGCATTCTGGCAGGGCCTGTTCAGCAAGAGCGAAGGCGAAAAGCTGAAGCCGGCGACGGCCTGATCTCTAGCAACTCATCATGGTGGGCAGCGCCTGCCAAATGCGAACCTTCACAAAGGAGCACTCATGTTCAAAACACTCGCAACCCTCGGCCTTGCCGCCGCTCTCGTCAGCGGCGCGGTCACCTCGACCATGGCGCAAGATGCCAAGCCGGTGAAGATAGGTTGGGCCGCCTGGTCCGACGCCGAATTCGTCACCAAGCTTGCCGCTAAGCTGATCGAGACGAAGCTCAACCAGAAGGTGGAGCTCGTACAGGCTGATGTCGCGCCGCTCTACCAGGGTGTCGCGCGCGGCGACCTCGACACGATGATGATGGCCTGGCTGCCGCAGACGCATGCCGACTACTATGCCAAGGTCAAGGACAAGGTCGAGACGCTCGGCACGGTCTATGACGGCGCCAAGCTCGGCTGGGTGGTTCCCGACTACATTCCAGCCGACCAGATCGGCTCGATCGAGGACCTGAAGAAGGAAGACGTGCAGAAGAAGCTCTCTGGCACCATCCAGGGCATCGATCCGGGCGCCGGCCTCACGCGTCTCTCGGAAAAGGCCGTGAAGGATTACGGGCTCGACGGCTACAAGCTGCAGATCTCCAGCGAGGCCGGCATGCTGACTACGGTTGACCGCGCGATGCGGGGCGAGAAATGGTTCGTAGCCACCGCCTGGAGCCCGCACTGGATGTTCGGCAAGCACAAGCTTCGCTATCTCGATGACCCGAAGAAGTCGCTTGGCGAAGCAGAACATGTCGACATTCTCGCCCGCAAGGACTTCAAGTCCGACAACCCCAAGGTTGCTGCCTTCCTGTCGCGCATGAATCTGTCAATCCCCGATCTCGAAGCGGCGATGTTTGCCGCGCAGGAAACGTCCTACGACAAAGCCGTGGATAAATATATCCAGGACCATCCCGACCAGGTGAAGAGCTGGATCGGCGACGAAGGCTGACCGGATTATCGCGCCCGGCCCGATTTTCGGCGGGGCGCGACCCTTCGACCGAACAGGAGCGATGAATGTATATCGACCGCCTGCAACCGACCGACGCCGAAGACGACACGATGGGTGGGCGCATGTCGCTCGCCCGCGACGCGGTGAAACTCTCCATTGAAGCCGCCGCGAGAAGCCTCGGCATCACGCCCGACATCTGGGCATCGTGGGAAAACGACCGCGCGGCGCCCGCTGCCGGCAATCTGGAAACGATCGCCGATACGCTTGAGGTCAGCCTCGCATGGCTGCTGCGCGGCCATGGGGCGGGACCGACATGGCCGGTTGCGAACGACAACGCTCAACAGCCGAGCTGAACGGAAAGCCGCTGTGCGGCCGACCGATCACTACACACAAAGACAAGGAAATGACAATGGATACGAAAGCGATCACCGCTGAACTGGCACAGCATGTCCCTGTTACCTCCACGCTGGAGAACGTCATCGAGGATGTCGCCCCAACCGATCTCGGGGATATGCATACGCTATACTCCGACATGGGCTGGCTGATTGCCGAGCGTTTTTCGACGCTTGAGGACAAGCAGCGGGTGTTCGAGCTGATTGAGCTCGGCATGCGCAATGGCGATGGAAGACTGAAGGATGCCGTCTCCACCGGACTTATCGAGGCGATGATTTCACGCACGGGCGCCCAGCCGGCGCGATGGCGCCAGATATTGGCCGAGCTCGGCCCGCTCTCGTCCGCCTACGTTAGGCAGTAATCAGACAGACAAGCCGGCTGGCCGCGCGATTTTCAACGCACGGCTCGCGGTTTGGGTTTGCGTGGGGGCGCCGACCTGTCATACGAAGACCCGCAAGCAAAGAGACACAGGACCCTCCCCATCATGCCAAACTCCCTCATGCCCGTTTTTGACGGCCACAACGACGTGTTGCTCCGGCTGCAGCATTCGGGCATCGCGCAACCGGCCAAGGCGTTTATCGAGGGAGAGGCGACTGGGCATATCGATCTTCCCAAGGCGCGCGCCGGCGGCCTGGCCGGAGGGCTTTGCGCGATCTACATCCCCTCGCCCAGCATGGGGAAGGACGCCAATGGCGATTTCCTGACGCCGGCACAGCCGGAATCGCTGAACCGCACCCTCGCGATGGCCCGCATTCTCTTCGACATCGAGGCTCAAAGCGCCGGCGGGCTGAAAGTCTGCCGCACGGCAGCCGATATCCGCCAGTCGATCGAAACCGGCGCCTTCGCGGCCGTGATGCATATTGAGGGTGCCGAAGCGATCGCCGCCGATCTCGATGCGCTCTATGTGCTTCACCAGAGCGGGCTTCGCACGCTCGGACCAGTCTGGAGCCGGCCGAACATTTTTGCTTACGGGGTGCCGTTCCGCTTCCCGTCATCGCCCGACATCGGCCCTGGCTTGACCGACGCTGGCAAGGATTTGATCCGCGCTTGCAACGAGTTGAAGATCATGGTCGATCTCTCGCATATGAATGAGCAAGGCTTCTGGGACATCGCCAAGCTCTCAAGCGCCCCTCTGGTCGCCTCGCATTCCAACGTTCACCACATCAGCCCGCACAGCCGCAACCTGACCGATCGGCAGCTTGACGCCATCCGCGATACGGGCGGGCTTGTGGGCATCAATTTCGGCGTGCTCTTCCTGCGCGACGACGGCACCCGCAACGCCGACACCAGCCTCGACCTCCTGGTCCGCCACGCCGCGTACATCGCCGATCGCATCGGCATCGACCACGTCGCCCTGGGCTCGGATTTCGATGGAACGACGATCCCGGCGACGATCAAGGACGCGACCGGTCTACCTCAGTTGATCGACGCGTTCCGCGCCGGCGGCTTCGATGAGAAGGCCCTGGTCAAGATCACCCACGCGAACTGGATCGATGTGCTCGAGCGCACTTGGGGCGGCTAAGTTACCAGCGGTGGTAATCGCGGCATAAAACGCCGAGAACCATGGGCTACTTGGACACGTGCTCCGGCTTACCCTTGGTCTTCGTGGATGCGAATTCCTCAAGCTGCTTTTCCGTCATGGAATCCACCATCTCGCGGGATGCGCCCTTGAGCTTGCTCTTCGGCGTTTCACCGCGCTTGGCAGACAAAGCTGCGCCGGCTGCCTTTTGTTGCGCTTTCGATTTTGCGGGCATGATCGTCTTCTCCCTTTCACCTTGAACTCACGGCGACACTGAAGGTTCCTGCGACAGAGCGCTCAGTCATTCCAACCGCCGCGATAGACTTTCTGGCCCCCGATCCTTTCCTTTTCGAAAGAGCGATTTATCTAACGCTCTGTGACTAAAAGATTTTTCAACGGAGTGGGATCCAAATGGCAGCATCTATACTGATTGGAATACTGATTACCTTCCTGGTCATCATCCTTGTCTTGTACCTTGTTGCCCGCCTGCCGATCGATGCCAGAGCTAAGCAGATCGTGCAGATCATCGTCATCATCATTGGCATCATTTCGCTTTTGAAATATCTAGCGGTTTTCTAAGGCCAGGGCTCGATCGATGGAGGGATCGCATTGAGCCTGATCCGCGGTAAAAGCACCGAGAAGACGAAGGCCAGCTTTCCGGAGCTGTTCTTCGATCTCGTCTTCGTATTCGCGCTGATCCAGCTGTCGCACACGCTGGTCGAGGACTTCAGTTCGACGACGCTCGCGGAATCGATCTTGTTGATCCTGGCGATCTGGTGGCTGTGGGTCTACACGACCTGGATCACCAACCTGCTCGACACCGACAAGGAAGCGGTGCGCCTGCTACTCTTCGCCCTTATGTTCGGCGGCATCCTACTCGCGATCGCCCTGCCCGAGGCATTCAAGCATCGGGGCACGGCATTCGCGGCGCTCTATTGCGCCATGCAGCTCGTGCGCTCGGTCTTCATGCTCTACGCCTACAAGGGCGTCGACCGGCCCTCTTACCTCACCTTTGTGCGCATCACTGTCTGGGTGATCGCTTCCAGCGTCTTCTGGATAATTGGCGGTTTCGCCAGCCTTGAGGCTCGCGTCGCCTTTTGGGGCGTCGCACTATTGATCGAGTACGTCTCGCCTTTGGCGCGCTACTGGGTGCCTGAACTGGGAGCGTCGCCGCGCGAAACGCTCGACATATCGGGCGAGCATATGGCCGAGCGCTGTGCTCTCTTCGTCATTCTCTGCCTAGGTGAAACCATTCTGACGACGGGCAGGACTGCCGCGGAACACATGCAGTCGAACCTGTCGGTCATGGTTTTCTGCAGCGCGTTTCTGACGACAGGCTTCATGTGGTGGATCTATTTCCACCACGGCCAGCAGAAGGCGGCCGACAAGGCGGAGACGACCTCGGCGCCCGAAACCGTGGCCCATGGTCTTTTCACCTACGGGCACTTGCCGATCGTCGCCGGCATCATCCTCACCGCCGTCGGTGAGGACTTCAGCCTGTCGCATCCCGAAGAGCATAGCAGCCTGAAGACCACGCTCGCCATTCTCGGCGGGCCGGGGCTGTTCTTGATCGGAAATATCTGGCTGAAATTGACAGCCGCGCGTAAGCCGCCGCTCTCTCACATCGCCGGCCTTGCCATCCTGCTGGGGACCCCCGTTGTGCTGCCGATGCAGCAGAATTTCACGATCCAGATGGTGAGCACCGTCACGCTTTTGCTCGTCGCTCTGTGGGAGTATGTGGCGTTGCGAAAGGCGAAAGCCACCACCGCCTGAGCCACGGTGGCTCACTCATTCGCACATCGGCGAACCGTCGCACCCCGGATCGCCGAGATGGCGACCGGGTGCGACAAATCCGAAACTTAATCGGCAGAGCCGATCTTATCCTGCGTCTTCGTGTCGAAGTCGCTGGCGTCGTGACGCTCCCAGAGCTGGCTCGACGGTTCGCCGGAGAGACGGTTGACCATGCGCCCGCGCTGAACAGGCTTGCGCTCGCCGATCAGATCGGCCCAGCGCTGGATATTCTTGTATTCCTGAACCTGCAGGAACTCCGCCGCTTCGTAGATCCAGCCCTTCACCAGCCCGCCATACCAGGGCCACACGGCTATGTCGGCGATGGTGTATTCGGCACCCCCGAGATACTCACTCTCGGCAAGACGGCGATCGAGCACGTCGAGCTGGCGCTTGGTTTCCATCGCGAAGCGATCAATCGCATATTCGATCTTGGTCGGCGCGTAGGCATAGAAGTGGCCGAAGCCACCGCCGAGATAGGGCGCGCTGCCCATCTGCCAGAACAGCCACGAGAAGCATTCGGCGCGCGCCGCCGGCTCCGTCGGCAAGAAGGCCTGAAATTTTTCGGCAAGATAGGTCAGGATTGAACCGGATTCGAAAACGCGGATCGGCTTGGCACCGCTGCGATCAACCAGAGCCGGGATCTTGGAGTTCGGATTTGCCTGAACGAAGCCGCTGCCGAACTGGTCGCCATCGCCGATCCTGATCAGCCAGGCATCATACTCGGCGCCGCTGTGACCGGCGGCGAGAAGCTCCTCGAGCATGATCGTCACCTTGACGCCATTCGGCGTGCCGAGCGAATAGAGCTGCAAAGGATGGCGCCCGATCGGCAGTTCCTTCTCATGCGTCGCGCCTGCGATCGGTCGATTGATGTTGGCGAAACGCCCGCCGCTGTCCTTGTTCCAGGTCCAGATCTTTGGCGGCGTATACTCAGTCGAATTGGCCATGCTTTGTCTCCAGTGGTGGCGTCTTCATGCGATACGCAACCTGTCTCGATTGCGTTTTATGGGGATGGCTTAGTGTCAGATCTTTCGCCCGACCTCGGCGATCATTTCGAAGGATTGCAGGCGCGCGTGGTGATCATAAACGTCGGACACGATCATCAGTTCGTCGGTGCCGGTTTCGTCGATCAGCTTCTCCAAGCCGACGCGAACCGTCTCGGGCGAGCCGATGATCGAGCGGGCGAGCATCTGCTGCGCCTGCACCTTTTCCATCGGCGACCAATAGGTCTCGATGTCGTCGATTGGCGGCTGGCTCAGTCCGCGCGTGCCGCGAAACATGTTGGTGAAGGACATCTGCTGTGTCGTCGCAAGTCGGCGTGCCACGGCATCGGTTTCGGCGGCGATCACGTTGACGCCGACCATGGCGTAGGGCTGCGACTGCTGCTCCGATGGCTTGAAACGCGTGCGATAGATCTGCAGCGCCTGGAGAAGAAGTTCGGGCGCGAAATGGGAGGCGAACGCATAGGGCAAGCCGAGTTCGCCCGCGAGCATGGCGCCAAAATTGCTGGAGCCGAGAATCCAGAGCGGCACGTCGGTGCCGGCAGCCGGAACCGCCTGTATCCGCTGGTTCGGGCCGGCCGGCGCGAGAAATGCCTGCAGCTCAAGCACATCCTGCGGGAACTGATCGGCTGACTCCGGCGACCGGCGTAAGGCGCGAAGTGTCATCTGGTCGGTTCCCGGCGCACGGCCGAGTCCGAGATCGATGCGATCGGGAAACAGGCGCGCCAAAGTGCCGAACTGTTCGGCGATGACATAAGGAGGGTGGTTGGGCAGCATGATGCCACCGGCCCCGACGCGGATCGTCTTCGTGCCGGCAGCGAGGTGGGCGAGGACAACCGATGTCGCGGCACTCGCGATACCTATCATGTTGTGGTGTTCGGCAACCCAGATGCGCCGGTAGCCCCACTCTTCCGCATGCGCGGCTAAATCGCGTGCGTTGTCGAGTGCGCCACGGGCGTCCGTCTCCTCCGTCACGCGAACAAGTTCGAGGATGGAAAGAGCGGCCATGGCAATACCTTTGTAATCAACAAGTGGAGGCAGCCGCTGAAGACGGCTGCCCTAATCAAAAGGTATATGGAGTCCGCGACGCGCCCGAACAATGGTTGGGACGTCTGCTTTTTTTGAGATCGGGTTGCCCGGCCAATGATCCCGGCCTAGGCCACCGTCTTGCGGTTCCAGCGCCCGCTCATCTTCGCGGCACTGCCGCCGAATGTCAGGCCAAGCATGATCGCCGCCCTATAAAGACGGATGAGGACGACCACGACGAAGGCGAGCGCTCTGGACCGCAGACCCTTGATGCGATCCGAGCGGATAATGGAGACCAGGCCCGCGGCCGGCGACAGCGCCACGGCGAGCGTGCGCGCGACCCAGCGCAGCCGCCAGGCGGACTTTGCCTGGATGCGCACGAAATCATGCGCGGTGTGCCGGTCCCATTTCTGCGCGAGCTCAGCGAAGGTCTTGCGCGCGGGATGATAAACGACCATGCCCGGGCAATAATGCGTGCGATAGCCCTGACGGAGCGCGCGCTGCCCCCAGTCGCGGTCCTCGGCGACCTCGATGCCCCCGAAGCGGCCGACCGCCGAGAAAACCTCGGCGCGGATGGCCAGATTGCCGGTTCCGGTAAAGCCCTGTTTGGCGATGTATTCCTTCATTCGATAGGCGAACACGCTCTCGTAGGCTTCGAGCATCGTCAGATGATTGGTGTCTTCATAGGCGATGCGCACATCGCCGCCCAGGATCGAGCGCTCGGGATCGCTCGAGAATTGCCGCTCGATTTCGGCAAGCCAGCCATTGCCCGCAAGGCAATCGGCATCGATGAAGGCCAGTATCTCGCCGCTGGCACGCGATACACCACGGTTGCGCGCCGGCCCCGGCCCCGGAATAGATTCCGAGAGCAGCGTGACGGATGCAAAGGCGGCGCAGGTCTCGACCGGCAGCACCTGCGACCCGTTGTCGACCACGATGATCTCGACCGCTTGCTTCACACCTGCCTGCTCGGCCAGTGACACAAGGCAGGCGCGAAGCGCCTGAGGCTGGTCAAGATGCGGGATAATGACGCTGATCATTGACGTCCAATCTGCGGTCGAACAGGGTTCGGTAAGCGTCGAGATAGCGGTGCGCCTCGGCCGTCCAGCGGAAGCTGCGCTCGGCAACGGCGCGGCCGAGCACACCCATTTCCTCGCGCCGCTCGCGATCGTCCACGAGCGAGACGATGCCTTCGGCGAGCGCCCGCGGCGAATGTTCCGCCACGACCATCGCCGCATCGCCCGCGTCGTTCGTCGCCTGACGCAGATTGAATTGCACGATCGGTAGGCCGAGCATCATATATTCGAACACCTTGTTCATCGACAGCTTGTCGTTGAAATCGTTTGGTGGATCGGGAATGATCCCGACATTGAGCGCCGAAAGATGCGCGAGCAGCGACGGTCCGCTGAGATAGCCGGTGAAGCGCAGCCGGTCGCCCAGCTGTCTTTCGGCGGCGAGCGCCTTCAAGCGGCCGAATTCCGGCCCGTCACCGATAATCAGGCAATTGATGTCGTCGCGCTTCTGCACGTGAACAATGTCGTGCATGGCCTCGACCAGCGTATCCACGCCATCCTGCGCGCCCATGATGCCGATATAGCCTATCAGGTGCTTGCCGGGAACGACGAGCGATTGCTCCGCCTCCGTCAGCCTGAAGCGCGAGGCCTCGGGATAGCTTTTGACCACAACCACCTTATCGGGAGACATTCCGCCGCGGGCCACTGCAATATCGCGGAACGTCTCGTTGGTGGCGATGCTGACATCGGCGACGCGGAATGTCTGGCGTTCGAAGAACTGCACCAGCCGATAGAAGAAATCCTTACGGCCGAATTTGCTGACATAGAGCTCGGGGCTCAGGTCATGATGATCGAACACGAAGTAGGTGCCAAACAGGATCTTGTGTACCAGAGCCACGAGAAACATCAGGTCCGGCGGATTACAGGCCTGGATGGCATCGATGCGCTGCCGGCGGCGAACGCGGAACGACAAATAGAGCTGGTTTATCAGCGCCGTCGCGTACTCTCTGAAATAGCCGGCGGCCGTGTCGGCCTCGCGCAGCGGATGACGATAGATATGAATGTCGTTGATCACCTCATAGGCCTCGTTGTGGCCTTTGCCCATCGGGCAGATCACGGAGACTTCATAACCCGCGTCGTTGAGCGCCTGCGCTTCCTGCCAGACGCGACGATCGAACGGAACCGGAAGGTTCTCGACCAAGATTAGAACGTGTTGTGTCATAGAAATGGTGGCCTCCCATACGCGTCTGGTGAACACGCTGAGCCACGACCATACGATCTCGCCACGTTAACTCTCTAGTTAGCTAACAGGATAAGCGATAGACCTTTTGTGTAACTACCGCTCAATCTTAAGAGCGGCTATGAACACTACAGGTAATACTTGCATCAATGCTTTCAAGCATAGTGTCTCGAGTGGTTGCAAAGGAAGTGGCGGGCTGTGTCAAACACTGTTTTGAAAGCGACGGGACGGAACGTCGTGATATGCCCGATAACCGCAGGCGACATCGCCTCGGTCGCGGACTTCCTGCATGCGGAACTGAACAGCCGGCTCTCGCCCGCCCTATGGGCCTCCGCGATCCGTCCCTCATGGCAAACCACGGCACCGAACCACGGCTTCATGCTTATGTGTGACGGGCACGTTGTTGGCGCGCAGGTCGCCTTCTATTCGGAGCGCCACGTCAGCGATCTCACGGAAAATGTCTGCAATCTATCCGCCTGGTGCGTTGACGAAAATTACCGCTCGCACGGCCTGAGATTGATCCGGGCTATACTTGGCCAGCAGGGCTATACTTTCACCGACCTATCGCCGAGCGGCAACGTCGTTCCCCTAAACCGGCGCCTGAACTTCAGCGACCTGGATACCGCCGCCGCACTGATCGTCAACTTACCGGTGCCACGTATCGGGACCGGCATCCGCATCATCTCCGACCGAAAGGCAATCGAGACCAGCCTCGACGGACGCGATCTTGAGATCTATCGCGACCACGCCAATGCGCCTGCCGCACACCACATTGTCGTCACGCGCGGCCAGCAGCGCTGCTATGTGATATTTCGGAGAGACCGGCGCAAGCGCCTGCCGCTGTTCGCCTCGATCCTCTACGTCGGCGATCCCAAGCTTTTCCAGGACGCCGCGCAGCAAGTTTACGGCTACTTGCTGACCCACTTCGGCATCCCGATGACTCTGTTGGAAAACAGGCTCGGCGTTGCCCGTCCACGCTTGTCGATCGCGCTTCGCTCGCCACGACCTAAGATGTTTCGAAGCAGCAGACTGGGGGCCGACCAGGTTGACTATCTCTACAGCGAACTCACGTGCGTGCCTTGGTAGTAGGGGAGTAGGTACACATGCAATCAGCAATCAAGATCAACCTGTCCCACCTCGTTCTCCAGGCCGCGCAGAAATACGCAGACCTACCCGCGCTCACATACAAGAGTGAAACCGTAAGCTACGGCGAGCTGTGGAGACGGGTCTGCGGCTTTGCCTACGCCCTTCGCGACCTCGGCCTGCAGCGAAGCGACCGCGTGGCCGTGTTGCTCGAAAAGCGGACGGAGACGGTGGTCTCGATCTTCGGCACGACGGCGGCAGGCGGCGTTACCGTTCCGGTCAATCCGCTGCTGCGGCCGCAGCAGGTCGCCTATATCCTCGCAGACTGCAATGTCCGCGTCCTAGTGACATCGCACGATCGGCTGCTGCAGCTGCAGGAACACATCGCCGATCACCCGGCCCTCGAGCATATCGTGCTCGTCGATCAGGCCTCGGGCGATATACGGGGGCTCGACATCAGTAAGGTCCGCCTGCATGGCTGGGCGCCGTCGTTTTCGCAGGAGCAGGAAACCGCGTCATCCATCGTCGCCGTCGATTACGATATGGCGGCCATTCTGTATACATCGGGAAGCACCGGAAAGCCGAAGGGCGTCGTTCTCAGCCATCGCAACATGATTGTCGGCGCGGAAAGCGTCAGCCATTATTTGAAGAACGGTCCTGAAGACACCATTCTCTCGGTTCTGCCGCTGAGCTTCGACGCTGGCCTCAGCCAGCTGACGACCGCGTTTAATTCCGGCGCGCATGTCGTCTTGATGAACTATTTGCTGCCCGGCGATGTCATACGCCTCTGCGAGAAACACAAGGTGACTGGTATCACCGGCGTACCGCCGTTCTGGATCCAGGTGGCAGCACTCGACTGGCCTGCCGAAACGGCTGCGCGACTGCGCTACTTCGCCAACACTGGCGGCCGCATGCCAAAGGCGACGCTTGATCGGTTGCGCAGCCTGTTTCCCCAAGCCCTTCCCTATCTGATGTATGGCCTCACCGAAGCGTTCCGTTCAACCTACCTCGACCCGTCCGAGATCGACCGCCGGCCGGATTCGATCGGCAAGGCGATCCCCAACGCGGAGATTCTCGTGGTCCGGCCCGATGGTTCGCGCTGCGATCCGGGCGAGCATGGCGAGCTTGTCCATCGCGGCCCGCTCGTCTCGATGGGCTATTGGAACGACCCCGCCCGCACCGCCGAGCGTTTCCGCCCGGTGCCGGGGAGCGAGGCGAGCTGGCGTGCGCCTGAGCTCGCCGTCTTCTCGGGCGACACCGTCGTTGCCGACGAGGAGGGCTTCCTGTTCTTCGTCGGTCGGCGCGACGAGATGATCAAGACATCGGGCTACCGCGTCAGCCCCACCGAAATCGAGGAAGTGGCCTACGCCACCGGCCTTACCAAGGACGCGGTCGCGCTCGGCGTCGAAGACGGCGCGCTCGGCCAGCGGATCGTGCTGGTCGCGAGCCCGATCGCCAGCTCGCTCGATGTCAGCGCCCTTTTGACCGCATTCCGCCGGACCCTGCCGCAGTACATGGTTCCGTCGCAGGTTGTTGAAATGAGTGCCATTCCAACCAATCCGAACGGAAAGTTCGATCGGGTTCTATTGAGGGAGCAATTAGGTTCGTGAGTTCGCACCCTTCCATTTCCATGTTCGAGCCGGTCGGAAGCTGTATGGCCGTGGGCGGCATACCACTGGATCGCTTGGCCGAGCGTGTCGGATCGACGCCGTTCTTCGCCTATGACCGGGGCCTGATCACCTCGCGCATCGGCTATCTCCGCTCGATTTTGCCCGCCGACGTCAAGCTCAGCTACGCGGTGAAGGCCAACCCGATGGCGGCCGTCGTCCAGCATCTCGCCGGCCTCGTCGACGCATTCGACGTCGCCTCGGCATACGAGATGAAGGCGGCACTGGACACGCCGGTACCGGCAAACAACATCAGCTTCGCCGGTCCCGGGAAGACGACGGCGGAGCTGACGCAGGCCGTTGCGGCGGGCGTGACAATCGAGATGGAATCGACCAACGAGGCAGCCCGCGTCGCCGATATCGGCCACAAGCTCGGCATCCGGCCGCGCGTGGCCTTGCGCGTCAATCCGGATTTCCAGGTCAAGGGCTCCGGCATGCGCATGGGCGGCGGGCCGCAGCAGTTCGGCATCGATGTCGAGCAGGTTCCGGATCTCCTTCAAACGCTCCGTGTCACCGATCTCGATCTCCTCGGTTTTCACGTCTTCGCCGGCTCGCAGAACCTGCACGCCGATATCCTGTGCGAAGCACTGACGCGCAACGTCGCGCTGCTAATGGGGCTTGCGGATCAATCGCCGTGGCCCGTTCGCTATCTGAACCTCGGCGGGGGCTTCGGTATTCCCTATTCCGAGAAGGATCAGCCGCTCGATCTGGTGCCCGTCGGAGCCAAGCTAAAGGAGCTGATCGAAGGCGAAATCCGGCCGCAGCTGCCCGATGCGCGCGTAACGATCGAGCTCGGCCGATACATCGTCGGCGAAGCCGGCGTCTACGTCACGCGCGTGGTCGACCGAAAGGTGTCGCGCGGGCGCACCTATCTGGTGGTCGACGGCGGCATGCATCATCAGCTGGCGGCATCGGGCAATCTCGGCCAAGTCATCCGCCGCAACTATCCTGTCGTGATCGGCAACCGGGTGCAGGAAAGCGAGCGCGAGGCAGTCTCCGTCGTCGGCTGTCTGTGCACGCCGCTCGATCTGCTTGCCGACAACGTGATGCTGCCGCCGGCCGAGATCGGCGACCTCGTCGTCATCTTCCAGGCCGGGGCCTATGGCCTGACCGCCAGTCCGACGGCGTTCCTCGGGCATCCGATGCCGGTGGAAGTTCTTGTCTGATTTGATTTCACCGGCGGGTAGCCGGCAACATTAAGAGGGGTATCATGAATTCGTCTACCTTCGAGGCCGTCAAGGACGTCATCATCGAAACGCTCGGCATCGAAGACCGGGATCGGATCGAGACCGCCGCAACGCCGCTACTCGGCAACATTCCGGAGCTCGATTCCTTCGCTGTGCTGAGCCTTGCGGCCGCGCTCGAAGAGCGTTTCGGCTTCCAGATCGACGATAGCGATTTCACCGGCGAGGTGTTCGAAACCGTCGGATCGCTGGCGCAGTTCGTTGACCGCAGCCTCATTGATCGCAAGCAGCTTCACTAGCAACCGTGGCTTCGCGGCCAATCAACGGTGGGGGATAAATTGGCAGTCATGGAACGAGATCGTCCGATCACGCGCGATACGGAAGGGGCTTCGCCGGCGCTCTCCGTCATTATCGTCACCTATAACAGCGCGGGAGCGCTGCCGCCGCTGCTCGATTCGATCCCGGCGGGTCTTGCCGGCATCGACCGCTTCGAGGTCCTGATCGCCGACAACGAATCCAAGGACGGATCGGCGGAGCTGGCCGAAGCGCATCCGGTTTCGCCGACCGTGATCCGCATGGGCTACAATGCCGGCTATGCGGCTGCAATCAATGCGGCGGCGGCGCGGGCGCATCCGGGATCGCATCTGCTCATCCTTAATCCCGATCTCAGGCTCTACCCCGACGCGGCGCGACCGCTTATTGAGCGGGCTGAAAAGACTTCAACCGGCGTTGTTGTTCCGCTCAACTACACCGAAGAAGGTCGGGTCGATCCAACGCTCCGGCGCGAGCCGTCGATTATGACGGCCTGGGCCGATGCTCTGCTCGGAGGTACGCTTGCGATGCGCGTTGGTCTCGGAGAAGTCATCGGCGGCGCGGCGCGCTACGGCCGCAGCGGCACCGTGGAATGGGCGACGGGATCAGCGCTGCTGGTATCCGCGCGGGTGCGGGACTTGATCGGTGCTTGGGACGAATCCTTCTTTCTCTACAGCGAGGAGGTCGATTATCTCCGGCGCGTTCGCGAGGCCGGCTTCGAGGTGGTGTTCGAACCGCGCTCGCAGGTCATGCATGAAAGCGGCGGCAGCGGCCGAAATGCGCGTCTCTTCGCACTGATGACCGCCAATCGCATCCGCTACTACGGCCGCCACCACAATGCACTGCAGACATCGCTCTTCAGGCTGGGCATTGCACTCGGGCAGGCGATCCGCTGCTGGCGGGGAGCGGCGCACCGGGCGGCGCTATCGAGCGCACTGATGCCGCTGAAATCGCCGACCGAATTCATGGCGATCCGCCGGAGCTGAGAATGGCAAGGACGGCGCTCCGGATCATCAACTTTCACGGCATCGGCGAGCCTGAACGGCCGCTGGAACCGGGCGAGGCCCCCTATTGGCTGAGTGTCGCGCGGTTCAACGACATGCTCGACCGTATCGCCGATCACCCCGACCGCGACGCCTTGGCGATCACCTTCGACGACAGCAACACCTCCGACCTCACGATCGCAGCACCTGCGCTCGCCAAGCGTGGACTGACGGCGCGGTTCTTCGTGCTGACCGGCCGGATCGGCGAGCCGGGATCGCTGGACAAGGCCGATATCAGCGCGCTTGTTGACATGGGCATGCCCATCGGCAGCCACGGCATCGCCCACCGCGACTGGTCGAGCCTTGCCCCGGCCGAACTCGACGAGGAATTGAAGACGTCGAAGAGCGTGCTGGAAGAGGTGTGCGGTTTCGAGATCACGGACGCGTCCATCCCCTTCGGCCGATACAACGCCGCCGTTTTGTCGCGGCTGCGGCGTGCGGGATACAGATGCGCCTATTCCAGCGACAAGGGGAGCGCCGATTCCGCTGCGTTCCTTCAGGCCCGAACCTCGGTTCGATCCGACACGACGGATGAAGCGCTGAGCGACGCGCTGTCGGGAGACATGCCCGCCATGAGCCGACTGCGGAGAGCGGCCCGCATGCAGCTGAAGCAATGGGTCTGACCCCCTAGCGCGGCCCCCAGCAGTCAGGATTGCGCCGAGGCCCGAACCGCCGCTTCGGCTCCCATCACGCCATTGAAGTTGGCCGCCCCCTCGGCCCTCACGCGCGGCAAGCTTGCCGGATATTCCCGCTGCACGAAGTCGATGATCTTCTCGCGCATCTCGCAGCGCAGGTCGAAGGTCTTCGGCGCATTGGAGGCCGAGATGAGGATGCGGATTTCCATGACGTTTTCGCGGAAATCGGTGACCTGCACGGCGACCACCCGCTTGTCCCACAGCTTGGAGGCGGCGGCTATTTCCTCGACCTTCGTGCGGATAACGGAAACCGGCACCGAATAATCGAGATAGATCATGACGGTACCGATCAGCGAGGAGCTCTCTCGTGTCCAGTTCTGGAAAGGGTTCTCGATGAAATAGCTGAGCGGCAGGATCAGCCTTCGCCAATCCCAGAGCTTGACCACGACATAAGTAGACGTGATCTCCTCCACATTGCCCCACTCGCCTTCAACGATCAACGCGTCGTCTATGCGGATAGGCTGCGTGATCGCAAGCTGGATGCCGGCAAAGACATTCTTTAATACCGGCTGCAAGGCGAGGCCGAGCACGATGCCGGCAACGCCCGCCGAGGCGAGCAGGCTGACGCCATATTGCTGCACGGCCGGAAAGGTCATCAACCCTGCCGCGATGGTGATCGCGACGATCATGAAGGCGGCGATACGCTCGCCGATGCGCGATTGGGTGACGTGGGTACGAGCCAGCAGATTGTCTTCGGCGTCGAGCTTGAAGCGACGCAGATAGACCGTCATCCAGATGTGCAGCGTGGTCTTGGTGATCCAGCCGACGACGGCGATGAAACCCAAGAGCAGGATGTGGCGGATGAACTCCGCCTGCGGCGTCGTTAGCGGCGCGATCGTGGCGCAGAGCGACAGCGTGAGGGTCAGAATGCTGAGCCTAAGCGGCCGGCGGCCGCGCGAGACCAGCGATCGCCAGAACAAATCCCGCGTTTCGACCACGCCGCTCAGAAAGCGAAAAGCGAGACGATGGATCATCAAACCCATGGCCAGTGCAGCGGCAAGGACACCGATGCTTACAAGCCAAGCGGGCAGCCACGCTGTTGCCTCCTGAAAGTGGAGAATGAAACGTTCCATACGACATCAGCTAGAGTGCAATGCAGCATAGGAAAGGTCGAGGCGGTGAAAATCATCCTTGTCGTGACCGGTCGCGCTTGCGGGAGGCACCGCGCTTTAGACAGAAAAGCCCCGGTCTCAACGTGACGTCAGAGCCAGCGAAACCGGGCTCTGCCGCGTCGATCGATGCGGTGAAGTGCGATCGGCGTGGATCTGCCGCTAATCGTATCGAGCAGTCGGATACTCTGTTTTCCGGCCACGAGCGCGAGGAATCGCGGACATCCGCGGATCGTTCCGCCGTTATCGTTCTCGGTAAAGATGCAGGGTACGGAGAGAACCGTCCCATACACGTTCATTCGTCCACTTTTTGGCATGCGCAAATCCTATTCGCTTTGCGTCGCCGTGTAGTGGAGCCGTGATTCCGGCATGTGACAATCTCGTGATAATTTTGGACATGTGTGAAATCACCGGCCTCTTGCATTTTCGCAGTCGCTGATAGTGCCCGCGCTAAGACGCAGCACGACACCAGCTGCGGGCAAGGCCGGCGACCTAGCCTTCTTGTCGACAGCGGGCACCTATCTGTTGGGGGGAGACCACCTACAATTTCAGGTTCGGACAAGCCACACAACCTACTCTGCGGCTCATAGCTGCGCGGGCTTGGGTGACCGATTCTTCATTCAGACCTTGGGGCCGGAAGCCGCCTGCCGTTCGGTATCGGAATTTCGACCCGGCTTTTTATTGACGCCATTTGAACACTTGGGATTGATGAGCATGACGACGGTTGCATCCACGCTGACGATAACGCAGATCAGATCCCTCTCGTCCGCGGCGGTCGCAGCATGGACAACCGACGACATCGCGTCGCTATCCACGGCCCAGGTCAAGGCCCTATCGTCCTCTCAGATCGCGGCGCTCGACGTCGAGGACGTCGAGGCGATGAACTCGCAGCAGCTCAGCGCAATCGCTAAGACTTCCATCGTCGGCTTCACCTTCGATCAGCTGCACGCGCTCAACAAATATGCCATCGAGAGCCTGACATCCGTCCAGGTCTCCGCCCTGACCACGTCGCAGCTGAGCGCCTTGACGACCGAGCAGTCGGAAGCCCTGACCCCGAACCAGATCAAGGCGCTGTCCACCGCGCAGCTCGCGGCACTCAGCCCCGAGGATATCGCGACCTTTTCGACCGCCGATATCGCCGCCATCACCAAGGCCATCCAGGGTCTCGGGACGGCGGCACTCGCGGCTCTTTCTCCCGATCAGATCGCAGCCTTGAACACGAGCGCTGTCGCGTCGATGACGAGCAGCCAGATCGGCGCATTGAGCGCCGACCAGGTCGAAGCGTTTTCACCGGCGCAGATGGCGGCAATGACGTCTGCGCAACTGGCAGCGCTCGGACCCGATGACATAGCCATGCTGTCGCTCGAGGATATTGCCGCGATCAACACCAAGGCCATGAAGGGCTTGAACCTGTCGGCCTTGTCGCCCGAACAGATCGCGGCGCTGACGACGGCCCAGGCGAACACGCTGACGACGGCGCAGCTCGCCTCGCTCGATATCGGCCAGATCGAAGCGTTCTCGCCAGCCCATATCGCCTCGCTCAGCTCCAGCGCGCTGGCGAGCCTCACAACCGAACAGATCGGAGCTCTCAGCCCCGAACAGGTAGAAGCCTTCACGCCGCAGCAGGTCAAGGCACTTACCTCCGACCAGCTTGCCGTTCTCAACCAGGACGGCATCGCTGGGTTTTCGACCGCCGATATCGCAGCCATCAGCAGCAAGGCCATCGCGGGCCTCAGCCCGGGCTCCATCGCGGCGCTGTCAACCGTGCAGATCGCCGCCCTCGGCACTGGTTCGATCGCGAGCCTGACGACCGAGCAGCTCGGGGCCTTGAACGACGAACAATTCAAGGCGCTATCGTCGGTACAGGTGAAGGCGCTGAGTTCCGGGCAGCTCGCCGCACTCGACGCCGCCGATATCGAAGCCTTCTCGACCGCCGCGATCGCCGCGATTTCCAGCCGCGCCATGTCGGGACTGAGCACGGATGCGCTCGGCGCGCTTTCATCGGCTCAGATCGCCGCCATGTCCACGAGCCTGATCGCCAACCTCACCGGCAGCCAGCTCGAAGCCTTGAGTGCAGACCAGATCGCGTCGTTCTCGACCAGCCAGATCACCTCGCTCGGCGCACAGATCGCTGGCTTCAGCACAGGGCAGCTGGAAGGGCTTTCGACCTCAAAGATCGCGGCGCTGAGCACGGCCGCAATCGCCAGCCTGACGACCGAACAGATCGACGCGCTGAGCGTGGAGCAGGTCGAGGCCTTGACGCCCGCGCAAGTCAAGGCGTTGAGCGCGGCGCAGATCGCGGCCTTCGGTGCCGACGATATCGCAGCCTTCTCGACAGCCGATATCGCCGCGATAACCAGCAAGGGCTTCACCGGCCTCAACATGGATTCGCTCTCGACCGCGCAGATCGCGGCGCTGTCCACCGCGCAGATCGCGAACCTCGGAACAGACCAGCTGGCCGCGCTGACCACCGACCAGACGGAAGCGTTGTCGCCGACGCAGGTAAAGGCGCTGAGTTCGGTTCAGCTAGCTGTGTTCGACGCCGAGCACATCGCAACCTTCTCCACCGACGATATCGCCGCCATCACCAGTAGGGCCATAAACGGCCTGACCACCGATATCATCCCGACCTTGTCCACCGCCCAGATCGCGGCGTTGAACTCGACGGCGATCCCACGCCTGACGAGCGGCCAGATCGCGGCACTCAGCACCGATCAGGTTGAGGCGCTGACACCGGCACAGGTCGCATCGCTGACCTCCGTACAGCTCGCAGCGATCGATGCCGATCACATGGCGACCTTCTCGACGGCCGATATCGCGGCGATCACCAGCAAGGCCATACCGGGTCTCAGCACAGACATCATCGCCACTTTCTCTACCGGCCAGATTGCTTCGCTGACGACCGCGCAAGTCAGCGCGCTGAAGACGACACAGCTTGCGGTTTTGAACACCAGCCAGGTCGAGGCGCTCACCCCGGCGCAGGTGGCATGGCTGAGCTCGCTGCAGCTCTCGGCGCTTGGCGAAGACGGCATCGCAACCTTCTCGACGGCCGATATCGCCGCGCTCTCGAGCAAGGCGATCCCCGGCCTCAACATGTCCAGCCTGACCTCGGGGCAGATCGGCGCACTCACGACCGCCCAGGTCAACGCGCTGAAGACCCTGCAGATCTCCACCTTGGGCACCAACCAGGTCGCGGCGCTCACCACCGCCCAGATCGCGGCCTTGAGCACGACCTCGATTGCCAGCCTGACGACCGATCAGCTCGACGCCCTCGGCTCGGCGCAGGTAGAAGCTCTGTCGCCGCTGCAGGTGATGTCACTGACCTCGTTGCAGCTTGGCGTGCTCGACGCCGGCGATATCGCGACTTTCTCGACCGCCGATATCGCCGCGATCACCAACAAAGCGCTGCCGGGCCTGAGTACGGACGTGCTCGCAACGCTCTCAACCGCCCAGATCGCGGCCATGAGCACGAATGCGGTCGTGAGCCTGACGAGCGACCAGATCGGCGCTCTCAGCACAGCACAGGTCGAAGCCTTGTCGCCGGCGCAGGTGAAGGTTTTGAGCTCCGCGCAGATGGCCGCACTCGGCGCCGATGATATCGCCACCTTCTCCACCGCCGATATCGCCGCGATCACCAACAAGGCCATCTCGGGCCTCAGCGGCGACGCTATCGAAGGCCTGACGAACGAGCAGATCGCAGCGCTCAACACCAGCGCGATCGCGAGCCTCACCAGCCTGCAGATCGGCGCGATGAGCACGTCGCAGATCGAGACGCTGTCGCCCGTGCAGGTGGCGGCTCTGACATCGCTGCAGTTCTCAGCGCTTTCTGCTGAGGACATCGCGACCTTCTCGACCGCCGATATCGCGGCAATCACCAACAAAGGCTTGCCCGGCCTCGGCACTGATGCGGTTGCAGGCCTGACCACCGCTCAGATCGCGTTGCTGAGCACCAGCGCTCTTGCGAGCCTCACGAGCACCCAGGTCGCAGCACTCGGCACAGACCAGATCGCCAAGCTTTCGACCGCACAGGTGAAGGCGCTGACATCGGCGCAGGTCGCAGCACTCGGCGACCATGTCAGCGTTCTCTCCACCGACCAGATCGCCTTCCTGACGCCAGCGGGCATCACGGGTCTGACATCCGATCAGGTCGACGCGCTGAACAGCGCGCAGCTGCACACGCTCAGCACCAGTCAGATCGCCGCGATGACTACCAAGCAGGTCGCGGGGCTTAGCACCGGCGACATGGCCGGACTGACCACCCAGCAGCTGGCGGCCATGAGCTCGTCCGGCGTTTCCGGCCTGTCGACCAGCCAGGTCGCGGCCCTCAGCAACACACAAATCCTGGCGCTTTCGACCAAGCAGATGGCAGCCCTCAGCTCCTCTCAGGTCGGCGCGCTGCGCACGGACGACATAGCGGCACTCTCCACAGCACAGATCGCCGCTTTCTCGGTTGGCGGCATCGCGGGATTGAACTCGCAGCAGCTGGCGGCGCTTTCGACCGCACAGGCGGAGGCGCTCACCAGCAACCAGGTCGGAACGCTGAATTCCAGCCAGCTCTCGGTCCTCGGACCTGAGGATGTCGTGACCTTCTCCACCAAGGATATAGCCGCGATCACGTCAAGCGCGCTGGGGGGAATGTCGACGGATACGATCCGGGCCCTGACCACAGCGCAGATCGCCGCGCTGAGCAAGAATGCGATTGCAGGTCTGACCACCCAGCAGCTTGCGGCACTCAGTACCGCCCAGGCGGAAGCGCTGACCAGCAGCCAGATCAGCGGCCTGAGCTCCTCGCAGCTTGCCGCCCTCACTGCCGATGACATTGCAACCTTCTCGACCAAGGATATGGCGGCCATGGGCTCCGGCGCCATCGCCGGCCTTTCGACCGGCACGATCGCGGCGCTCTCTGCGAGCCAGATCGCGGCGCTGAACACGGCAGCGATCACGGGGATGACGACCGGGCAGATCGCGGCGCTGCGGACCGATCAGGTGGAAGCGTTGACCTCGGCGCAGATCGGAGCCCTGAGCTCGAAGCAGACGGCGGCTCTCAGCACCGACGATATCGCCATCCTGTCGGCGAAGAACATTGCCGCGATCAACTCCGGCGCCATCGCCGGCCTGTCGGCAGCCGCCCTCGCGACGCTGACGACGAGCCAGATCGCAGCGCTCAGCACTGCTGGCATCGCCGGCCTGACTGTCGATCTCATCAGCGCGCTCAGCAGCGACCAGATCGGCGCGCTGACGACGAGCCAGATCGCCGCGTTGAGCTCGCGGCAAATCGGAGCGCTTGGCACCGACGACCTCGCATCACTGACGACCGCCCAGGTCGCCGCATTGAGCACGGCGGCAATACCCGGTCTCAGCAGCGACCAGATTGCGGCATTGAGCACCGATCAGACTGAGGCCCTGACCAGCCTACAGGTCGGCGCCCTGAACTCAAGGCAGATTGCCGCCCTAGGCACGGACGATCTCTCGCACTTCTCCACCGCGGACATCGCCGCCATTGGCTCGGGCGCTATCCTTGGCCTTTCGACCGCCGCGATCAGCGCGCTGTCGACCGCACAGATAGTCGCCATGAGCTCGGCAGGGATATCCGGTCTCTCCAGCGGCCAGATGGCCGCGCTCGGCTCCAACCAGGTGGAGGTGCTGACAACAGCGCAGATCGGCGCGCTGACCTCTAAGCAGGTCGGGGCGCTTGCCACCGACCATATCGCGGCGCTTTCGATCGACCAGATCGCCGCCTTCGGCACGGCGGGGATCGCGGGCCTGACCAGCGATCAGATCAGTGCGCTCAGCGTGCGCCAGGTCGAGGCGTTCACCAGCGTTCAAGTAGGCGCGCTGAACTCGAAGCAGATCGCTGCACTCGGAACCGATGATCTCGACAGTTTCAGCACCGCCGACATGGCCGCGATCACCTCCAGCGCAATAACAGGCATTTCGACATCAGCGCTGGCCTCGCTTTCGGGCGACCAGATCTCGGCCCTTAGCCCCACCGGCATTGCAGGCCTCACCAGCGACCAGATCGGCGCGCTGCGCACCAACCAGGTGGAAGCACTGACGACCTCCCAGGTTGGCGCGCTGACCTCCAAGCAGATCGCGGCGCTGAACACAGCCGACATCAGCGCGTTTTCGCCGGAACAGATCGCGGCGTTGAGCACGGCAGGCATAGCGGGGCTCTCGACCGGCCAGCTCGTCGCACTGCATAGCGACCAGATGGAAGCGCTGACCAGCATCCAGATCGGTGCCCTCTCCTCGCGGCAGGTCGCGGTTCTGACCTCAGACAATCTCGACAGTTTCACCACGGCCGAAATCGCCGCGATCAGCTCGTCGGCCATCTCCGGCCTTTCGACAGCAGCCCTTGCCTCGCTCTCGCCAAGCCAGATCGCGGCGCTGAGCACCGCAGGCATCGCCGGCCTCAGCACCGACCAGATCGCCGCACTCAGCGTCGATCAGGCAGAAGCGCTGACCAGCCTGCAGGTGGGCGCGCTGAGCTCCAAGCAGATCGCGGCACTCGGAACGGATGATCTCGACAGCTTCTCGACGGCCGATATCGCCGCGATCAGCTCTGCTGCGATCTCCGGGCTGTCGCCGGCGACGATCGCTTCGCTTTCGGCCGAGCAGATCGGCGCGCTGAGCACAGCCGGCATTGCCGGTCTTTCCACCGCCCAGATCGCTGCCTTAAGCACAAGCCAGGTCGAGATGCTGTCGACAAGCCAGATCGGAGCGCTGGGCTCGGCCCAAATCGCAGCGCTCAGCACCGGCGATATCGCCGTGCTCTCGGTCGAGCAGGTGGCGGCGCTGAGCGCGAAGGGGATTGCCGGCTTGAGCAGCACCCAGGCCGGCGCGCTCAACGTCGACCAGATGGAAAGGCTGTCCACAAGCCAGATCGCGGCACTCAGTTCGGATGCGCTGAAGGGTCTGACTTCGTCCAGCCTGGACGCACTGACACCCGCCAAGTTGGCGGCGATCAGCTCTGGCGCCATGAAGGGACTGTCGACGGACTTCATCGCATCACTCTCCACCGAGGAGATCGCGGCTCTGGGAAGTTCTGGGGTTTCAGGCCTGACCAGCGATCAGATTCACGCGCTGAGCACAGATCAGTTCAGCACCTTCTCCACTGACCAGATCGCGGCCCTGAGCTCGACCGGGCTTGCAGGATTGACGAGTGGCCAGCTGCAGACGCTATCGACCGAGGAGTTCGCGGCCATCACGCCAGGTTCGATCAAGGGGCTGACGACGGCGCTGTTTTCGACCCTGCCGTCGAGCGACATCGCGGCACTGACCACGGGCCAGGTGGCGGCGCTCAGCTATAGCCAGGTCGCGGCCATGAGCACGGCGCAGATCGGGATGCTGTCGACCACCCAGATCGGCGCGCTCAATGTGGTTCAGGCCGCAGCCCTTGGTCCGGATGACTTGGCAGGCTTCTCGCCCGAGAGCATCATCGCGCTCAGCTCCAGCGCGGTTTCGGGCTTGAGCACGAGAGCGCTCGGCGCGCTGACAGTGAGCCAGGCCGAAGCCTTCACGCCGGCTCAGATCAACGCGATGACCTCTGCCCAGGTGCAGGCGCTGACCAACGGCCCGCTCTCTGGCGCAAGCGCCGCCGCCGCGACAACGACCACGACGACGGCCACCACGCCGTCGGAGACAACGACCTCGGCCGCAGCATCGCCGGACACGAGTGAATCGTCTCAGGTTGCCTCGGTGATCATGTCCTATCTGGGATAAGCAGCTGATTGTGGGCGCGGCGGAATTCGATGCCGCGCCCGCAATGGTTCGTAGTTTCAGAGAAGAGCCTGAAAACGGCATTGATCGACAAGCCATTTATGGAGCATGTGGCGGAGACGTTCGTATTCAGTTGACCGCAAGGAAAGTCGCCTAGGCCATGTCGATGATGGAAGAGCCCGATGTTGTGATCATTGGCGCCGGCGCGGCCGGCACGGGTGCGGCCCGAACGCTCGCCAAGGCCGGTCTGAAAACACTGGTGCTCGAGGCTCTCGATCGCAAGGGCGGCCGTGCTTGGACGAAAACGGCAGCGGGCAGCGTCGTCGATCTCGGCTGCGGCTGGCTTCACTCCGGCGATCGAAATCCCTGGACCCGCATCGCCGGCGAGATCGCCATCGCGGTCGATCGCCGCCCGTCCGCCTGGGGCGGGCAATTTCGTGATCTCGGCTTCACTCCATCCGAGCGCGATGGGGCCCATATCGCCTTCGAACGGTGGACGGATCGCGTCTCCGCCACCCCGCCCCTTTCCGACATCGCCGCCGATGCGCTCGACCCGGCGGACGGCTGGACGAGTTACTTGCAAGCGCTCAGCGGCTACATCAGCGGCGACGAACTCGAACACATTTCCTGCAAGGACTACGCGGCTTACAACGAAGCCTCGACGGACTTCAACTGGCGCGTCGCAACAGGCTACGGCGCACTCGTCAGCGCCGCCATACCGGCCGAAGCAACGGTGAGGCTTTCGACGCCCGTTGAAGCGATTGGGCTCGATGGGGGTCGCGTCGAGATCAAGACATCGGTCGGCATCGTGCGCGCTGACGCGGTCATCGTCACCATCTCCACCAATATTCTGGCAGGCGACACGATCCGCTGGCCGTCGGTTTTGGATGCATGGCGAGAGGCGGCAGCCCGCTTGCCGCTTGGCGCCAACGAGAAGCTCTTCCTTGAAATCATCGGCTCCGCTCCCTTCGAGGACGAGACGCATCTTATCGGCGATCCCCGCGACGCATCGACCGGCAGCTACTATATCCGCCCCTTTGGCCAGCCCGTGATCGAATGCTTTCTCGGCGGTGCCGGCGCGCGCGGCGTGGCGGAGCGCGGCCATGAAGCTGCATTCGCGCGCGCCACGGATCAGCTCGCCCATCTGTTCGGCAGCAATATCCGGCGCAATCTCCGCCCGCTTATCGCATCGGACTGGACCAGGACGGCATCGATCGGCGGCGCCTACAGCCACGCTCTACCCGGCCACTCCAACGCCCGCCTTACGCTCGCGAGATCATACGACGAGCGCGTGTTCTTCGCCGGGGAAGCAACGCACAGCACGGACTTTTCGACCGCCCATGGGGCGCTGCAAAGCGGCGAGCGCGCAGCACACGAAGTCATCGCCGCGCTTCAGCTAAAACCGTGATAGATGTGTCCTTGCGTGACACACGGGCGTGCAATCGCAGAACCCGCGGCAAGTGTGGCGATTCATCGGTTTGAAACCTGTTCGTGCGACAAAGTCGGTTCAAGGGATAGCCCCCTGAAGACCAAGCCGTGTTGCACAAAGGTACGGAAAAATGAGACCGTTCGCCGTTCTTTCTGCGAGAGTTTCTCTTGCTGCCGCTCTCTTCAGCGCGGGCACGCCGCTGATGGCAAACGCCACCGAGGATTGGATCGGATCGTCCCGCCAATGGTCGATCGGCTATGTCCACAATGGCGGCGAGCCCTATTGCGCGCTGGTTTGGGACAGCATGACCGGGAAGACCGTCGAGTTCCGCGAAAGCCTGAAGGATGCGTCCTGGCTGATCAAGAACGACGCGTGGTCGCTTCCTGATCATCTCGCCACCAAGGTTTCGGTGACCGGCAAAAGCAACAGCATGGAAGTGCCTGCCATCGGCGCCGACGGCAAGAGCCTGCGCGTCTGGAGCCTGCCCGGAAATTCCAATGCCGGCGGCGTTCAGGGCATTATTCGCGCCGCACTCAGCGGAATGGCCGACATCAACGTCTCGTTCCAGGGCAATGAACCCGACTGGGTCATCCCGACCTCGCGCATCTATCCTATGCATGCGACCTACGCGTCCTGCATCGAGCGGCTCTCGAACAAGAAGCCGGTGAAGATCGAAAGCGCCACGACGAACCCGTTCTAAATTCGTTGTTGCTGAGAGCTGCGAACGGACGGAATTCCGCTTCGGTTCCGGACGCAAAGTCGCGCCTGCGACGCGCTCCTTGCCTGCTATTCATCTGTCTAAAATAGCACTTGCCACAATGCTGCCGCTGGCGATATATCCCAGCCCAGGGTTGGAGACGTTAAGGTGCTGTCTCCCTCCGTCGGTGCCTGACGCGTGCATTTCGAACCACGTAGGACGAGCCTGATGGACTTTTGCAGATTTCCCGAATTGGCGCCGAACGCGCCGCTTTTCGCAGATCATGGTTCGCCAGCGCACATGCGCTCGAAATCGCTCCTTTTCGCCTGCTGTCGTTAAGACAGCTAACCAAACGGCGAACGCGCAAGGCGAGCATCTCGTATTTACAGGCTTTCCATCTTCGTTTGCCGGATATGCAATGAGGCTATTCAATGGATAATTCACCGAACCCACCGGCGCTGTTAGGTCGCCTGTGGCTGGTATTGCTCGGCGCGATCATCACGCTCGCCGGGCTGTTTTTCGCGATCGGCGGCGGCAAGCTCGTCTCGCTGGGCGGCAGCTGGTACTTCCTGCTCGCCGGCGTCGGACTGGTCATCGCAGGCCTGCTCATCATCCGCCGCAGGCCGCTGGGCGCCCTGCTCTTCGGGCTCGTCTTCGTTCTTTCGGCCATCTGGGCCATCTGGGACGCAGGCTTTGAGTTCTGGCCGCTGATTTCGCGGCTGCTGGCGATTGCCGTCGGCTCCATAGTCGTTGCCGTCTCCCTCCCTTTGCTGCGTCGCTCGGCCGGCCGCACGCCCGCTTACGGCGCCTCGTTCGGTCTGGCTCTGATCCTCGCGATCGGCACTGGCGCGGCCTTCTACGGCATGTTCATCCCGCATCCGCCGGTTGTCGCCACTGGCGCCGGCCCGGCCCGCACGCCGGTCGATCCGGCCCGCGAACAGAAGAACTGGGAAGCCTACGGTAACACCTCGGGCGGCAGCCGCTTCGCCGCACTCGACCAGATCAACCTCGACAACGTCAACGATCTGAAGGTTGCGTGGGAATACCACACCGGCGACACGCCGATCAGCCCCGGCGCCAACGGCGCGGAAGACCAGGAAACTCCGCTGCAGGTCGGCGACCGTGTGTTTGTGTGCACCCCACACAACAACGTCATCTCGATTGACGCCGATACCGGCAAGGAAATCTGGAAGGCCGAGATCAACGCCAAGTCGTCTGTCTGGATGCGCTGCCGCGGCCTCGCTTACTTCGATGCGACGCGCGCACTCGAACAGCCTTCGGCACCGAACTCCACGCCGGTCACCGCGGTCAACGTCGCACCCGGTGCGCTTTGCGAACGCCGCATCCTGATGAACACGATCACCGCCGAGCTGATCGCGCTCGACGCCGACACCGGCGCGTTCTGCCCGGATTTCGGCACCAAAGGCCGCGTCGACCTGAAGGTCGGCATGGGCCAGGCGGCTGATCCGAGCTACGTGCTCACCTCGGCGCCGACGCTTGCCGGCACCACCGTCGTCGTTGGCGGCCGCGTTGCCGATAACGTCAGCACCGACATGCCTGGCGGCGTCATGCGCGGTTTCGATGTCGTGACCGGTCAGCTGCGTTGGGCATTCGACCCGGGCAACCCGAACATCACGCTCCTGCCGCCCCCGGGCGAAAGCTACACGCGTTCGACCCCGAACGTCTGGGCGTCGATGTCCTATGATCCCGCTTCCAACACCGTCTTCATGCCGGTCGGCAGCCCGTCGGTCGACCTTTACGGCGCGACCCGCACGGATCTCGACCACAAGTACGGCGCCTCGATGCTGGCGCTCGACGCCACCACCGGCCGTGAGAAGTGGGTCTACCAGACCGTTCACAACGATCTGTGGGACTTCGACGTTCCGATGCAGCCTTCGTTCATCGACTTCCCGAAGGCCGACGGCACGACGGTTCCTGCTCTGGTGTTCGGCACCAAGGCTGGCCAACTCTATGTGCTCGATCGCGCAACCGGTCAGCCGCTGACCAAGGTCGACGATGTACCGGTGAAGCCGGGCAACATCCCGAACGAGCCTTACGCACCGACCCAGAAGCTCTCCGTCGGCATGCCGCAGATCGGCGCCAAGACGCTGACCGAAAGCGACATGTGGGGTGCGACGCCGTTTGACCAGCTGCTGTGCCGCATCGCCTTCAAGGGCATGCGCTACGATGGCGTCTACACGGTTCCGGGCACCGACCTCGCGCTCAACTTCCCGGGCTCGCTGGGTGGCATGAACTGGGGCGGCCTTTCGACCGACCCGAACTCGAACTACATCTTCGTCAACGACATGCGCCTCGGCCTGTGGATCCAGATGAAGGAAGCCGCACCGACCAAGGCCGTCAACAGCGGTGGCGAATCCGTCAACACCGGCATGGGCCTCGTGCCGATGAAGGGTACGCCCTACGCGGTCGACAAGAACCGCTTCCTGTCGGCGCTCGGCATTCCCTGCCAGGCTCCGCCCTTCGGCAGCCTGACGGCGATCGACATGAAGACGCAGAAGATCGCCTGGCAGGTTCCTGTCGGCACCGTCGAAGATACCGGCCCGCTCGGTATCAAGATGGGTCTGCCGATCCCGATCGGCATGCCGACGCTCGGCGGCACGCTCGCCACCCAGGGCGGCCTGATCTTCATCGCCGGTACGCAGGACTTCTACCTGCGCGCCTTCAGCACGGCGACCGGCAAGGAAGTCTGGAAAGCCCGTCTGCCCGTTGGCAGCCAAGGCGGCCCGATGACCTACAAGTCGCCGAAGACAGGCAAGCAGTACGTCATCATCTCGGCCGGCGGCGCACGCCAGTCGGATCTTCGTGGCGACTACGTCATCGCCTACGCTCTGCCGAACTAAACGTCAGCGCAAGCAACAGAAAGGGGCCGTTCAGCGGCCCCTTTTTTGTGCATGGACGAGATTTGTCACATATCGTGCAAAAAAGAGTGAAAACCTATCTGCGCCCTTGGCGATCTGCCGCGTCGGCTGCATAATGTGAGTCTGACGAGTATCGCGGCTATCGGCTACAGACTGTCCCGAACTTCGTAAGCGCATTGTAATAAAATAGTCTGACGCGTTCTATCTCGCGAGCCGACACGTAGCGATCCCGTCCTCATTCAACCGGCCGCGGGAGAGCAAAGATGCAGAAGAGCGAAAGCGACGTATTCGATCTGTTTTCGGAGATCTATACGAACGCCGCGCAAGAAGAGCTAAGTCTCCAGGAATACCTCCTGGCCTGCCGTGATGACAAACGACTATATGCCACCGCGCAGGAACGCATGGTGGAAGCCATTGGCGAACCTAAACTAATCGACACCAGCGCCGATGAGCGATTGGGCCGCATATTCTCCAACCGCACCGTCAAGATTTATCCCGCCTTTGCCGATTTCTATGGAATGGAAGACACGATCGAGCGGATCGTCGGCTATTTCAGATATGCCGCGCAAGGTCTCGAAGAGCGCAAGCAGATCCTCTATCTCCTCGGTCCTGTAGGCGGCGGCAAGTCGTCTCTCGCCGAACGGCTGAAGAAGCTGATGGAGCGCTTCCCGATCTACACGCTGGCGATCGACGGACAGGTGAGCCCGGTCTTCGAATCGCCGCTGGGCCTATTCCAGCCGGAGCGCATGTCCGATCTTTTGGAAGACAAGTACGGGATTGCCAGACGCCGCCTCACCGGACTGATTTCCCCCTGGGCCACCAAGCGGCTCGACGAGATCGGCGGCGATATCTCGCGCTTCAGCGTCGTCAAGCTGATGCCATCAAGGCTTCGTCAGATCGCGATTGCCAAGACCGAGCCGGGTGACGAGAACAATCAGGACGTCTCGGCGCTGGTCGGCAAGGTCGATATCCGGCAGCTGGAAAACTACAGCCAGGCCGACCCCGATGCCTATTCCTACAGCGGCGGCCTCAACCGCACGACGCAAGGGTTGCTCGAATTCGTCGAAATGTTCAAGGCGCCGATCAAGGTGCTGCACCCGCTGCTGACGGCGACACAGGAGGGCAGCTATAACGGCACCGAAAACTTCGGCGCCTTCCCCTATCAGGGCATCGTGGTTGCCCACTCCAACGAATCCGAGTGGCAGCAGTTCAAGAACAACCGCAACAACGAGGCCTTCCTCGACCGTATCCTCGTGGTCAAGGTGCCCTATTGCCTGCGCGTGACCGAGGAGCGGCAGATCTACGAGAAGCTGCTGCGCGAAAGCGAGCTCGCCAAGAGCGCCTGCGCGCCGGAGGTTCTCGAAAACCTGAGCCGCTTCACGGTCGCGACCCGCCTGATCCGCCACGAAAACTCACCGCTCTACACCAAGATGCGCGTCTATGACGGCGAGAACCTGAAGGACACCGACCCCAAGGCCAAGTCCGTGCAGGAATATCGTGATGTCGCCGGCGTGGACGAGGGGATGAACGGCATCAGCACCCGCTTTGCCTTCAAGGTGCTCTCGGAGACTTTCAACTACGACACCAAGGAAGTCGCCGCCGATCCCGTACACCTGATGTACATCCTCGAGCAGGCGATCAAGCGCGAGCAGTTTCCGAAGGAAATGGAGGCCAGCTACCTCGACTTCATCAAGTCGGAGATCGCCACCCGCTATGCCGAGTTCATCGGTCACGAGATCCAGAAGGCCTATCTGGAGTCCTATAGTGAATATGGCCAAAACCTCTTCGACCGCTACATATCCTATGCGGATGCCTGGCTGGAGGACCAGGATTTCAAGGATGCCGATACCGGCCAGATTCTGAACCGCGAAATTCTGGACAGCGAACTCTCGCAGATCGAAAAACCCGCCGGCATCGCCAATCCCAAGGATTTCCGCAACGAAGTAGTGAAGTTCACCCTGCGAGCAAGGGCGCGCAATGGCGGCCGCAATCCGGCATGGACAAGCTACGAAAAACTTCGCGAGGTGATCGAAAAGCGGATGTTCGGTCAGGTCGAGGATCTGCTGCCCGTCATCAGCTTCGGCTCCAAGAAGGACAGCTCGACTGAAAAGCAGCATGACGAATTCGTTCAGCGGATGATTGAGCGCGGCTATACCGCACGCCAGGTCCGCCGCCTGGTCGATTGGTACATGCGGGTGAACAAGGCCGGTTAACGATGCCAAAACCGGAGCCAAAGCGAGGGATTGGCGCATGCCGAATTTCATCGACCGCCGGCTTAACCCGAAGGACAAGAGCCTCGGCAACCGGCAACGATTCCTTAAACGCGCCCGCGACGAGCTGAAGCGGGCGATAAAGGATCAGATCAAATCCGACAAGATAGCGGATGTCGACACCGCTCATGGCGTTCCGATGCCCGCGCGGGGCGCCGGCGAGCCGAGTTTCCGACCCTCTTCCACATCGGGCAATCGGGAACATGTGCTGCCGGGAAACAAGGAGTTTTCCGCAGGCGACCGGATTTCCAAACCCGATGGCGGCGCGGGCGGCGGTGGCGGACATGGCGCGGGCGGCGGCGGAAGCGATGACGACTTTCAGTTCATCCTGTCGCGCGAGGAGGTACTCGATCTTTTCTTCGAAGATCTCGAACTGCCCGATCTAGTCAAGCTGAGCCTGAAGGAAACGGTGACGTTCAAGCCGCAACGCGTCGGCTTCACCACCTCGGGTTCACCCACCAATATCAATATCGGCCGCACCATGCGCAACAGCTTTGGCCGACGCATGGCCTTGCAACGACCGAGCGAGCGGCAGGTGAAGCTCATTACCGACGAGATTGCCGCTCTCGAAACCGAGAAACCGTTATCGACTGAGTCCCGCCGCAAACTGACGGCTTTGCGCGACGAACTTACAGCACTTGAGCGCCGCCGGCGGCGGATTTCCTATGTCGATCCCGTCGACGTTCGCTTCAACCGCTTCGAGCGTCAGCCGGTGCCGAACGCCAATGCCGTGATGTTCTGCCTGATGGACGTCTCGGCCTCGATGGGTGAGCGAGAGAAGGATCTCGCCAAGCGCTTCTTCGTACTGCTGCACCTCTTTCTCAAGCGCAGATACGGCCGGATCGACATCATCTTCATCCGGCACACCGATGAGGCGCATGAAGTCGATGAGGAGACCTTCTTCTACAGCAAGCAAAGCGGCGGCACGGTGGTCTCCACGGCTCTCGAGGAGATGCAGCGGATCATCGAAGCGCGCTACCCGGCCGACATGTGGAACATTTACGCGGCGCAGGCGTCGGATGGCGACAACAGCAGCGGCGATTCGGAGCGATGTGCGGCACTACTGCGCGGCGATCTGATGCGGCTTTGCCAATATTACGCTTACGTCGAAATCATCGACGAGCGCGAGACCGAAATATTCGGCGCCACCGACAATGGCACATCGCTCTGGCGCGCCTACCGAACCGTCGATGGCGAAATCCCCAACTTCCACATGGCCCGCATCGCAAGACCAGGCAATATCTACCCGGTCTTTCGTAAGCTCTTCAGCCGCAAAGCCGGCGCGCGTACGCATAACTGAGGGAACACCGATATGGCGAAGCGAGCGGAGAGTTCCGAGCTGCTGTTTGAAGGCTCCGACTGGAATTTCGGAACGCTATCGATCGTCCACGATGCCATCCAGGATATCGCGATCGGCGAGATGGGACTGGATATCTATCCGAACCAGCTGGAGATTATATCGTCGGAACAAATGCTCGACGCCTATTCCTCGGTCGGCATGCCCTTGATGTATCAGCACTGGTCCTTCGGCAAGCGCTTCATTTACGAGGACAGCCTCTATCGCAAAGGCCACCGGGGGCTCGCCTACGAGATCGTCATCAATTCCAACCCCTGCATCGCCTATCTGATGGAGGAGAACACGATGGCCATGCAGACGCTGGTCATCGCCCACGCCTCCTTCGGCCACAACCACTTCTTCAAGAACAACTATCTGTTTCGCCAGTGGACGGATGCCGGCGCCATTCTCGGCTACATGGACTTCGCCAAGAAATATATCGCCAAGTGCGAGGAGCGACACGGCACCGAGGCGGTCGAGGCGATCCTCGATTCCGCCCATGCGCTGATGGACAACGGCGTCTTCCGCTACCGCCGCCCTCCCCGCCTCTCCTCCGAGAAGGTGCGCGAGCGGGCGCGTGAACGATTGGAATATGAGGAGCAGACCTATAGCGACCTCTGGCGCACCCTGCCTTCTTCCGTCGACAGCCGCGATCCGCACGAGGCGGAGCGCAATGCCTCAGAACGCAAGAAAGCGCTTAACCTCCCGGAGGAGAACCTTCTCTACTTCATCGAGAAGCACAGTCTGATCCTTGAGCCCTGGCAGCGCGAGATCCTCAGGATCGTGCGCATTATCGCCCAATACTTCTACCCGCAGCGGCAAACCAAGGTGATGAACGAGGGGTGCGCGACCTACGTTCACTACACGATCATCAACCGGCTGTTTGATCAGGGCAAGATCAGCGAAGGCAACATGCTGGAGCTCTTGAGCAGCCATTCCAATGTCGTCTTCCAGCCGGGCTTCGACGATCCCCGCTTCTCGGGCATCAACCCCTACGCGCTCGGCTTCGCGATGATGCAGGATATCGAACGCATCTGTACCAATCCGACGGACGAGGACCGGAACTGGTTTCCCTCCATGGCCGGCAACAACGATCCGATGGGGACTTTGCGCGACGCATGGGCGAACCACCGCGATGAATCCTTCATCCTGCAATATCTGAGCCCAGCCGTGATCCGCAAGTTCCGGCTTTTCAGGCTGTCCGACATGGCGGCCGACAAGTTCTGCGAGGTTTCATCCATTCACAACGAACGCGGCTACGCGGAGATCCGCTCAGCACTCGCCCGCAGCTACGATGTCAGCGCCAGGCAGCCCGATATCCAGGTCGTCGACGTCGATCTCCTCGGCGACCGCAGGCTTCGGCTGAAGCACACGGTCAATGACGGCCTTCTTCTCGAAGAAACCAGCCGCAACGAGACCCTCACCCATATCCGTCATCTCTGGGGATATGAGGTCAGCCTCTCTGGTGTCGATGGCGCGACCGGCAACGCCCTCTACGATCACTCGACCGGATAGCCGGCACTGATCCGTGGAACGACATCGAGTGCTTCTCGTTTTCCATTCACGAGAAGGAGAAAGCCATGTCAAACGTCGTACGAAACGGTGAAAGCGCCGACAACAATGCCACGACCGCAAATACCTTCGGGAAATCCGTCGAAAGCCAGGCGCAAATAGAAGATGCAGCACGCACGGGATCCGAGGCTGTCGGACAGGGCGAAGCTCTGAACATCTATCGTCTCGAGCCCATTGCCGAGCCAAGCGATCCGCGTTGGGATAATTCGCCCGGACATGGCAGTCTCGTGGTTGCTGCCCGCACGGCAGGGGACGCTCGCATCGTTGCGGCGTCCAAGGAGCTCGACTTCATGGAAGTCGACACCGCACCGGCGGATGACGTGACGACGGTGAACGCCAGCGCCTTCCGGGACGACAAGCTTTACACCGTGATCGAGATCGAGCACGGGCGCCAGGACGTGAGACGAGGCGTTATCGAGGGATCGGTGTCTGTGGATACGATAATATCCGTTCAGGTTTAGCGTCTGGGCATCTGTGCCAAGGCCGGCCGGGAACAAACCTCCTGGAAACCTCGTTCAATAACTATCTCGGAATAAACCCATCCGAGACTCTCCTGTGGCAAAGCGCTCGCAGTGCCGGGCGCTTAGCCATCGGGCTCTGTGGAAAGGAGACTAGGATGATCAACCGCGCCAAGCAGACAGCAGACGAATATCGCCATCTCGGAGGGCGGCGGTTGGCAGCTTTTGACGACAACAAGGCCTCCACCCGAGCCTGGGACAAAGACACGCCAGAAGCCGAGCGCTTCTGGCAAACCAGGATTGCAATCCTTCCCGACAGAGAGCGGGCGGAGGTGCAATCGTTTCTGCCGTCGATTGTCGACGAAAGCGATGAGCCACGCGGCAGACACTGATCTCTGTCCTTCAGTCTTGAAACTTTCTGATTTTCAGAACGTTTAGCCCTTATGAGGGACGATGATATTGATCCGACCAATGCTGGCAGCACCCGACCGGGTGACGATGTAAACCCGGTCCACGATCAGGCGCCGACGCCTGATGTAGCTGACATAGACCCTCCACCGGACATCCCGAAACCCGAAGAAAACATGACGCCCGAGGAAGTCGAGGCGGCACGCAAGGCTTACCTGCTCAAGAGGTTCTGGATCAGCGCGCGTGGCTACTGGACACGGCGCGGCGATACGCTGGCCTGGCCACTATCCATCGGCCTGCTGGCGCTCATCGGACTGAATGTCGGCTTCCAATACGGCATAAACGTCTGGAACCGCGGCCTTTTTGACGCGATCGAGAAGCGCGATGCGCCGACGGTCTATTTCCTCGGCGCCCTTTTCCCGCCGCTCGTGCTGGGAAGTGTCGCCCTCGTCACCATTCAGGTCTACATGCGCATGAAGATGCAGCGGCGTTGGCGGTCATGGCTGACGAAGGCGCTCATCGGACGGTGGCTGGCCAGCGGTCGCTACTATCAGCTAAATCTCATCGGCGGTGACCACAAGAATCCGGAGGCGCGCATTTCCGAGGACATGCGCATCGCCACCGAATCCCCCGTCGATTTCGTCGCCGGCGTCATAGCGGCCTTCGTCTCCGCTTCGACCTTTATCGTGGTGCTCTGGATGATCGGTGGAGCATTGTCGTTGCCGATCGCGGGGACCGTGATCACCATTCCCGGCTTTCTCGTCGTCACGGCCGTTCTCTATGCCGTTATCACTTCGACCTCGATCGCCTATATCGGCCGCCACTTCGTCAAGGTCTCGGAGGCGAAGAACCAGGTCGAGGCCGAATTCCGTTACACGCTGACGCGTGTGCGCGAGAATGGCGAAAGTATCGCCCTGCTTGGCGGGGAAGACGAAGAGCGCAACGACCTAGACAAGACCTTCGGGAACGTTCTGCACCAGTGGGCTCTGCTCGCGCGTCAGTACATGCGAACGACCCTGGTTTCGCATGGCTCGATGCTGATTGCGCCCGTCGTGCCCGTCCTGCTCTGCGCGCCCAAATTCCTAGATGGCAGCATGAGCCTGGGCCAAGTCATGCAGGCCGCGTCCGCGTTCACCATCGTCCAAAGCGCGTTTGGATGGCTGGTCGACAACTACCCGAGGCTTGCCGACTGGAATGCATGCGCAAGGCGCGTCGCGTCCTTGATGATGTCTATCGACGGGCTGGAGCGGGCTGAACAGAGCGATGCGCTTGGACGTATCAAAAGAGGCGAAACCGAAGGCGATGCGATCCTCAGTTTGAACGATCTCTCTGTCTCGCTGGGCGACGGCACGGCCGTGGTCAAGGAGACCGAGGTGGAGATCCAGCCAGGTGAGCGGGTGCTTGTGGCCGGTGAGTCCGGATCCGGCAAGAGCACGCTGGTCCGGGCGATCGCCGGCCTCTGGCCATGGGGCGATGGCGCTGTCAATTTCCGCCCCGACAAACGCCTCTTCATGCTGCCGCAGCGACCATACATCCCATCGGGAACACTCCGCAGGGCGGTCACCTATCCGGCGGGCGCCGACACATGGACAGTCGAGGAGATTGGTGGTGTCCTTGAGCAGGTCGGACTTGGTCATCTGAAGGAGAGGATCGAAGACGAGGCGCCGTGGGACCAGACACTATCCGGTGGCGAAAAACAACGGCTGGCATTTGCCAGACTGCTGCTGCATGATCCCGATATCATCGTTCTCGATGAGGCGACTTCGGCTCTCGACGAAAAGAGCCAGGATCGGCTCATGGAAATGCTGATCGGCGAATTGCCAAAGGCCACCATCCTAAGCGTCGGGCACCGGGTCGAACTGGAAGAGTTTCACAGTCGCAAGATTACGTTGGAAAAACGCGATGGCGGCGCAAGGCTCGTGAGCGACGTCGACCTGATCCCACGGAAGAAAAAGCGCAACGTCCTGTCGCGGCTTGTGCGACATCGACGCTGACGCGGTGGCGGCGGAACGCCCGTTCCCGACGGGGCTGAGCCGTGAACCACCCAAAGCTCATCAGCCCGGACCAGTCGAGCGCGCCCCTACAAGTTCCAGCACATCCACTTTGCCCGACCGCCCCTTGAGCTGCGCCAGGCCGAGCGGTCGAAAATCGAAACCATCGCCGACCGCATTCCTCACAGCCGCGCTGACTAGGATCGCCGTGTTGAATTCCTTGTTCAATCCTTCGAGCCTTGATGCGACGTTGATCGTGTCACCCATTGCCGTGTACTGCTGGCGCGAAGCCGCGCCGAAACTGCCGACAACCGCCGGCCCGGTGTGCAGGCCAAATCGCGTCAATAGCAGCGGACGCCCATCCTTCCGATTGGCATCGTTCAACGCATCCACGGCTGCCTTCATCGCAAGTGCGCACCGGCAGCCCTCTTCCACATGGGTTGCGGTCTCAACGGGCGCGTTCCACATGACGAAAATGGAATCGCCGAGATATTGGACAACCGTCCCGCCATGTCGCTCGGCAATGCTGTTCAGCAGCTCGAAATAAGTGGACAGCGTTTCGACGACATCCTCCGGGGAATGTTGCTCGGATATGGTCGTGAAGTCGCGTATGTCGGTAAACAGCGCGGTTATTTCCTGCCGCTTCGCCTGGACGATCGCCGGCCCGCCCGGCCCAACGATCCGCCGAACCACCTCGCGGGGCACATAGAGCGCGAATTGGCTGATGGCGCGGCGGCTTGCAGCCAGCGCAGTCGCCAGCATGTTGATCTCGGTGATCAAGGAATGCGAGGTGATCTTTTCGTGAACATCGAGGTTGCCGATCTCGCGTGCTTCCCCAGCAAGCTGGTTGAGAGAGCGGCTGACCATGCGCGACAGAAGCACCGATGCGACCACACCGGCAATGACAAAGCCAGCAGCGATAATGAGATTGTGCATTAGCGATCGGTTGGCCTGCTCGACGAGATCCGCCAGTGGCACGACGATCGCCGCCTCGCTTCCGGCAAACAGGCCGGACACGCTGATCGGCGCGACCTGGATCAGATAGCGCTCGCCGTCGAGGTCCAGCCGCGCGAGCCCCCCGGCGCCGAAGGCTGAATCTCGCCTCAGGTTGGCCACGGTGGCCAGACTGGTATCGAAACCGCTTGCCGTTGCGCCAATGCCGCCGGCGCTTCGGGACCACAGGTCCATGAGCCTGCCCATGATTTCGGGGGCTGAGTGCGCGACCAGCTGATTTTCGTCATCGATGATGTAAGCCCGAGCGCGCGGCGAGATCTGGCTGGTATCCAGGAGGCGGCTGATCGTTCTCAGGTGGATGTTGATGCCGACCACGACCTTGCCGTCGTCGCGCATCGGCGCGGCGATCGTCAATGTCGGCGTCTTGAGCGTTCCAGCGACGTAGGGCCCGACGGAAACCGCCTTTCCATCCTGGACGACCGCCTGATACCAGGGCCGCTGCCGTGGGTCGAATGATGCGGACTCGACTGGGCGCTCCTCGATCACCCGGGCGTCGCTATCAAGAAACCGCAGCGTCGACACGGCGTCTGGCTGGCCTCTGTTGGCGATCGTCCGGATCGCGAAAGCCGCTCCCTCCGGTGCCGACAGCGTCTGCCTGACGTCATCGCGAGCGGTAGCGATCACCTGCAGGTACGAGCCATCGGGATACCCGGTATAGACGCTTGTCGCATTGGGGACGTTGCGCAGAACTTCTAGAAAGAAATCTTCCTTCGCTCGGATATCGGCTGGCGGCACGGAGACGAGCTGTTGCATGGTCGAGGCAAGCGCCACCGCTTCGGTGCCTTCCTGCAACGTGTTGCGATATCCCTCGATCAGTCGCAGGCTCATTTCGCGCATCTGCTGCGCGCCCGCGGTGACTGCCGCGCTCGTTCCCTGGCTGAAGGCCATCCAGATGATGGGTATCGATGTGCAAAGAAGCGATCCGACGACGAGAACGCCAAGATGCAGCCTGAGCGGCCGGGACCAATCCACAAGCCCCTTGGGCGTGCCATGCCCCATCATCCCACTCCCCCAACCGTGCTCCCTTAACGCCAGCTAAGCGTGTTTTAAGCGAGCGCACAAGATGGCTGAGGGTTGCAGGCCAAGGCTACGAAGCACGCATTGGCGTCATTTCATGCGCTATCGCGATGCTCGACATGCGGCGCGATCAAAACATGCCTCGCATCGCCTCTGCCGTCGATGCGCTCAAGCAGCATTTGCGTCGCGGTTCGAGCCAACTGAACGACGTCCTGGTCAACACTTGTCAACCCGACCAGCGGAAGAGCGGAGACCGGCGAATTATCATAGCCGATGATGGCCAGTTCCGAGGGGACACGGATGTTTCGCATCCGCGCGATGTTGATAAGCGGGACAGCATCGAGATCCGACCAGACGAATACCGCTCGCGGACGATCGGGCGCGGATAGGAAATCGTTCAAAGCCACGGTCCTGTCGGCATCAACCGGCGGGAGCCGCAGCACTTGCCCCTTCAACCCAGCTGCCTGCATCGCCTCCAGATAACCAAGCTCTCGCTGCATGGCGACGATGGTGGCCGGCGACCCGTCCGTGTCGTAGCCAAGCATGGCGATGTCACGGTAGCCCTTCGAAAGAGCGGCTTCGACGGCGAGACAGGCGCCTTTCCGATCGTCGGAGTTGACCGTGTCGTATGTCAAAGCGTCCGGCTCGTGATGCGCGATGACCACGATCGGGATCTGCTTGGCGTAGCGCTCGAGCACCTTGCCGGAAATGCGAGGCGCTATGATCAGAACGCCATCCATCCTGTTGTCGATCATCGACTCGATCATCGATGCCTCGATCGGCTGTGCGGAGCGCCCGAGACCGACGAGCGCCTTGAAGCCGCTGTCGGCGAGGGTGTTGTTCGCCGTCTCGATCAGCCCCGGCAGGAACGGGTTGGAAAGTTCGATCGCAAGTACGCCGATCGTGTTCGTCCGTCCTCGCATCGCGCGTGCGGCCACGGAAGGGCGATAGTTGAGCTTCTCGATCGAAGCCTCGACCTTCGTGCGCAGAGGCGCGCTGACGCCATATGCGTTGCGAAGGACTTTCGATACCGCGGCAACTGAGACGCCGGCATCTTCCGCGACATGGCGGATCGTCACTCGCGTCTGCGGCCTGTCACTATCCTTTTGAAAGCTCTGCATAATCCGCCGTTCTCATCAATCGTGGCGCGAGTATAGGCATTTTTCTGTTGCACATCAAACAGGAATGTAGAATGATATACATATAACGATACACACTTCGTTTTATATGCCCGCGGCAAGCGGATTGGGAGGAAACATGGATATTTTGCGAGGCGGCCCGAGGGTCGCTGCTGGTTCGTCATTTCAGTTCACGGCAGCCATGGTGGCGCCATTGTGCGATGAGGGCCAAGGTACCGCCGGCACCTTCGTCTCTCGTAGCTTCCAGCTTGAACATGCCCCTCGCGAAGCTTTGCTGAATATCTCCGCTCTCGGGCTTTACCGCGCCTTTATCAACGGTCGCCGCGTTGGCTCGGATCTGCTTACGCCCGGCTGGACCTGCTATGACGATCGTATCGCCTATCAGTCCTACGATGTCGCCAGCCTGCTTCAGCCAGGCGAAAACAACATCGAGATCTGGCTCGGAGACGGTTGGTATCGCGGCCAGCTCATGTGGGCGTCGAACCCGATCTTCAACTGCTGGGGCGAGCGCACGGCCGCCATCGCCGAGCTCAGCATCGATGGCGCCTTGGCGGTGAAGACGGACTCCACCTGGAAAAGCGGGCTGACACCCGTGACGCGGAACGGCATCTATTACGGCGAGGATTACGACGCCCGCGTGAGCACAGAAGCCGCATTCGGCGTGGAAGAGCTTGTCTTCGACAAGACCTTGCTTGTTCCGCATGAGGCGGCCGCCGTTGTGGAGCTCGCACCGTTCGAACCGATCGACAGCTGGTCTGAAGAGGATGGACGGCTGGTCTATGATTTCGGCCAGAATGCCGGCGCATATATCCGGATCGAGGCACAGGGCGAGGCAGGCGCCAGCGTTCGCGTGGAGCATTCCGAAGTCCTCGGCCCCAACAATTTTTTCGACAATCGCAACTATCGCAGCGCCCGCGCCGAACTCGTCTACACCCTGTCGGGTGACGGTGTCGAAACATACGCGCCGCTGTTCACGTTCATGGGCTTCCGCTACGCCCGCGTTACAGTCACCGGCGACGCGAAGCTGGCCTCCATCAAGATGATCCCGATCACCTCGGTCCCGGTCGCGACAGGGGGCATCACGACGGGCGTGTCCGCCGTCAACCGTCTCGTCGAGAATACGATCTGGTCGCAGCGATCGAACTTCATCGAAATACCGACAGACTGCCCGCAGCGCGACGAACGTCTGGGATGGACGGGCGACGCCCAGGTCTTTGCCGGCACTGCGTGCTGGCTTGCCGATAGCCAGCTGTTCCTCCGGAAATTCCTTCGCGATGTGATGCACGATCAGAGAGAGAACGGAGCGGTACCGCACTTCTCGCCGGATCCGACGCGTCTGCATCCGATCAGCAACCGTGGCGATTGGGCAGGCTCGACCGGTTGGGGCGATGCGATCGTCATCATCCCCTGGCAACTCTATCTCCACTATGGCGACAAGGCCGCCTTGCAGGAATGCTTCCCCGCGATGCTACGTTGGCTGGACTACCTCTGGGGTATTTCCGATGGCCCGATCATTCGTCCCCCGGCGGTTTGGGGTGAACACGGCTTCACGTTCGGCGACTGGCTGCAGCCGGTCGGAGACAATCGCAAGCCGCGCCCGACCGTTGCTGACGATTGCGCCGCAACGCTCTACCACTTCGTCGCCACGCAGCTGACGGCGAAGATCGCAAGGGTGCTCGGCAATACGAACGAGGCGCAGCGCCTCGACGGCAAGCTTGAAAATATCCGCGAGGCATTCAAGAACGAGTTCTTCTCTCCGTCGGGCCGCATTGCGCATAACGATCAGAGCTCATGGGCGATCGCCTTCCTGTATGGCCTCGTTCCACCTGAGTACGAAGAGGCAGGTCGCGGCTATTTCCGCCGGGTCGCGGAAGAGACCGATGGCGTGATCGGCACCGGCTTTATCGGAACGCCCGCACTGCTGCCTGCCCTCACCCGTCTCGACATGCTCGACCTCGCGGAAAAGATGTTCCTCAACCGCAAGGTTCCCGGTTGGCTTTACCAGGTGGAGCGCGGAGCGACATCGATCTGGGAGCGCTGGGATGCGCTTGCAGAAGACGGGTCGATCTATGACCCCGACATGAACAGCTACAACCACTATGCCTATGGTGCCGTTTGCCAATGGTTATTCGAGGATGTGGCCGGGATCCGGCCCCTCGAGGACAAGCCGGGATTTGAGGAAATTGAGTTCGATCCCGCGATCCTTCCGACTCTTTCTCCCGTTTCGGCATGGCACGACACACGGCTTGGTCGCATCGAGGCCGGATGGAGTGTTGAGGGCGGAAAGGTGACGTGCCATCTTGAAATTCCTGATGGCATTACGGCACACATACGCGCAAACCGTGTAAGGCAGAACATGAAGGTGAACGGTGCCGACATGGCGGGTGACGCGCGTGTCCAGATCAGACAGGGACGCCACTCGATAACGTTCGACATTTGATCAGAAAGCGCGGCAAGCGCGCGAACGACATGACTAATTGTAACGGCAAATCGCCCGTCTTTGGAGGAGAAGATGACAATGCGAATGACGAAATGCAGCATCATCGCAGCGGCTACGTTGGCGCTGGCGAGTAGCGTCGCCCACGCCGATGTGACCTTGAGCGTGTTGATCGACACAAACCCGGAAACGATCGCTTCGTTCGATGCCGTTTCCAAGGCTTACAGCGAGAAAAACCCCGATGTGACCTTCGACGTCGAGCAGCGTGCGGGTGGTTCCGAAGGCGACAACATCGTCAAGACCCGTCTGGCAACCGGCGAGATGCCGGATGTTTTCCAGTATAACAGCGGCTCGCTTTTCAAAGCCCTGAAGCCTGAGCAGACAATGGCCGATCTCTCCGATCTGCCATCCGCCGCGGGCATCCTTGAGAGCTTCAAGAAGGTCGTCAGCGGAGCCGACGGTCACGTCCGCGGTATTCCGTTTGGTCCGGCGATGGGTGGCGGCATCTTCTACAACAGGAAGATCTATGCCGAGCTCGGCCTGCAGCCGCCAAAGACCTGGGCCGAATTCATCGCCAACAACGAGAAGGTCAAGGCTGCCGGCAAGGTCGCCATCGCCCAGACTTACGGCACGACCTGGACATCGCAGATCTTTGTCCTGGCTGATTTCTTCAACGTTCAGACCGAGGTGCCGACCTTTGCTGACGACTACACTGCCAACAAGGTGAAGTATGCCACGACACCTGCGGCACTTCGCGGCTTCGAGCACCAGGAAGAAGTGGCGAAAGCAGGCTTCTTCAACGAGGATTTCGGCGCCGCAACCTTCGATGACGGCATGCGCATGGTCTCGACGGGCGAAGCAGCACATTACCCCAGCCTGACCTTCGGCATCGGCAACATCCAGCAGAACTTTCCCGACAACGTTCAAGACGTCGGATTTTTCGCTGAACCCGGGACCGATGCCGCCAAGAACGGTTTGACGATCTGGATGCCGGCAGCACTCTATCTTTCTGCGAAGGCCGAACATCTCGAGGAGGCTAAGAAGTTCCTCGATTTCGTAGCCTCCAAGGAAGGTTGCGAGCTGATGGCCAAGGCGGTGCCGTCGGGTCCGTATCTGATCAAGGGCTGCGAGTTTCCCAAGGACGTTCCGCAGGCAGTCACGGACATGCTTCCGTATTTCCAGACGGAAGGCCGAAACGGCCCGGCGCTGGAATTCCTGTCGCCCGTGAAAGGACCGGCACTCGAGCAGATCACCGTCGAGGTCGGAACGGGTATCCGCTCCGCCAAGGACGCAGCCGCGCTTTACGACCAGGACGTCGCAAAGCAGGCAAAGCAGCTCGGCCTGCCGAACTGGTAACCTCCCAGACGCAGCTTGCCCGGCAGATATCTGGGCAAGCTGCTAGGAGCCGCTATGGTTATACGCAAGTCACCCTACCCCTATTGGTTCATCCTGCCGGCGGCGGTCATCTTCACCGTCCTGTTTCTGGCCCCCACAATCGCATCCTTCTGGTTCAGCCTGACACGTTGGGACTTGTTCACGACCGTGTTCATCGGACTTGAGAACTACAAGCAGTTCTTCCGCGAGCCCTTCCTGATCCAGGGACTGACGAACACCGTCATCTACGCGGTGGCGACGTCGGCCGCGAAGACGGTTCTCGGCCTGCTTCTGGCTGTCCTGCTGACATCCGGACTCTGGGCCCAGGGTCTTCTTCGAACGGTAATCTTCTTTCCCGTTCTGGTGTCGACCATCGGCGTCGGCATAACCTTTTCCGTTCTCATGCATCCGACGCGTGGCATCATCAATGTCGCGCTGGCTGCCATCGGCATCCACGGTCCCGGCTGGCTGACGGATCCGGCGCTGGCGCTCTACTCGATCGTTCTCGTCGATCTCTGGAAGGGCATCGGACTTGCGACGGTGATCTATATCGCCGGATTGGCATCCATCAGCGCCGACTACTACGAGGCAGCGCGCATCGACGGTGCAACGAGAACGCAGATGTTTTTCCGCGTGACCATCCCCCTGGTCAAGCCGGCCACGATCACCGTCATCACCCTTTCGTTGATCGGCGGCCTGCGTAGCTTCGATCTGATCTGGGCCATGACAAAGGGCGGCCCCGGCTTTTCCTCGGACGTGCTCGCGAGCGTGATCTACAAGCAATATCAGGCCGGCTTCTATGGATTATCCACGGCCGGGAACGTCATCCTGTTCGTCCTGATCGCCGCGATCGTCTTGCCGCTCACCTTCTGGCTCAATCGCAAGGAGGTCGACATATGACCCGGCGCCAGTTTTACACCGGAGCCTCCGCGTTGGTCGCATGCTGCGTGATCTTCGTGATGCCGTTCCTGTTCATCTTTCTGACGGCCGCGAAAACCAAGCAGGATGCAGCGGCACTGAAATTCACCCTGCCAAGCGAGTGGCATCTATGGACGAACTTCATAGATGTGATCCAAGCCCGCAACTATATGCTGCTGCTGGCATATCTCAACTCGACGATCATCACGGTGGCTGCCGTCACATTGCTCGTCCTGTTCGGCGCAATGGTCGGCTATGTCCTGCAGCGCCGGCCATCGCAATGGAACGCGGTCATCTATGCCTTTGTGCTGGCCGGCTTGATGATCCCGCCTGCCGTGGTGCCGACGATCTGGGTACTGCAGGCTCTTGGCCTGTTCAAGACGCTCTCCGGCATGGTTTTGATCCAGGTTGCCTACGGCCTGTCGTTCACCGTGCTGCTCTTTCGGAGCTTCATCGCGACAATTCCACGCGATCTGGACGAAGCAGCGATTATCGACGGCGCAAAGCCGTTGCAGATCTTCTTCCGTGTCGTCCTGCCTTTGTTGAAGCCGGTGACCGTAACCGTCATCGTCGTCCAATCGATCGCGATCTTCAACGATTTCACCAACCCTCTCTACTACCTGCCCGGCCGGGAAAACGTGACCGTGCAGCTCACTCTCTATAACTTCCAGGGACAGTTCCAAACGCAGTTCAATCTGCTGTTCATGAACATCCTGCTTGTGACCATACCGCCGCTGATCGTCTTCATCTTCTTTAACCGACAGATCGTAGCGGGCATGACTGCCGGCGCAGTGAAAGGATAATTTATGACAAGTGTTGTTCTCGACGGCGTAAAAAAGAGCTTCGGCGGCCTCGAAGTCATCAAGGGCATCGATCTCACCATTGCCGCCGGAGAGTTTTGCGTGTTCGTTGGCCCGTCAGGCTGCGGAAAGTCAACGTTGCTCAGAATGATCTCAGGGCTTGAAACATCGAGCGCCGGGAAAATCGTCATCGACGACAAGGATGTGACCGACGCAGAACCCTCCGAGCGCGGTATTGCAATGGTGTTTCAATCCTATGCCTTGTACCCGCATCTTACAGTCGCTGAAAATATCGGTTTCGGCCTTTCGCTCGCGAAAAGACCCAAGGCGGAAATCGCGGAGAAGGTCAAGCAAATCGCCGATATCTTGCAACTGTCGCATCTGCTCGATCGGAAACCGAAAGCGCTTTCCGGCGGCCAACGACAACGCGTGGCGATCGGAAGGGCCATCATCCGAAATCCTAAGGTGTTTCTATTCGACGAACCGCTGTCCAACCTCGACGCTTCCCTACGATCACAGATGCGCATGGAGCTGACCGAACTGCATGCGCGACTCGGCGCGACCATGATCTACGTCACGCACGACCAAGTAGAAGCCATGACCATGGCCGACAAGATCGTCGTGTTGAACGGCGGCCATATTGAGCAGGTAGGCTCTCCGATGACGCTTTACAACGGGCCGCAGACAGCCTTTGTCGCGGGCTTTATCGGATCCCCCAAGATGAACCTCTTTGAGGGAGCGATCGCCAAGGCAGAGGGATGTCGCATATACGGTGTCCGACCCGAGCACCTGTCGCTTTCGCCGACCGACGGCAAGTGGCGAGGCACCGTCCGGCACATCGAGCGGCTGGGCGCGGATTCTATCGTCCATCTCGATGTCGAGACGCTGGGATCGTTGCTGGTTCGCACCGACGGCGACAAGGCCATCACCATCGGCGACGCGGCGTTCGCCTCACCAATGCCGAGCAAAGAACATCGTTTTAGCTAGGCGCTCCTTAAATATCGGGGAAAACCGACTAGCGTTGGCAGACGCTGGAGGTAACCGTGGTGAAAATCGGAGCAGTTACGAAAAGCTAGCTGCGATCGCGGGGGCATCAAAACCCCGCATTTGCGGCGTGGTCCAAACCGCCGGGCAACCAATGCAACCCATTATCGGTTGCAGATTATGGCGGCCGTAGAATAAATAGTGACGTCGAACAAACAAGGCCGCCTCTCATGAAGGCGGCCTCAATTTTACATCTGCTACGCGCAGATGGCGAAGCAGATGTATTGCCGCTATAGATTCGCGTTCTTGGTAGTTGAAGTTTTCGACCAACCGAGACCATGATATAATAGGATCGCACCGATCGTTGCGGTGCCGATGCCATCTAGCGTAAATCCTGCTACTGCCAGCTTAAAGTTGCCCGCGCCCAGCACAAGCGCAACGCCGACAGTGATGAGATTGCGCGGTTCGGCGAAATCGACCTTGTTTTCAACCCAGATGCGGCCGGCAGTCGCTGCGATAAGCCCAAAGACGACGATCGAAAGGCCGCCGATGACAGGGGCGGGGATGGTCTGTATCAGGGCTCCGAATTTCGGCGAAAAACCAAGTAGGATCGCGACCGCGGCCGCGACAAGGAACACGAGTGTCGAGAAAATGCGTGTAACAGCCATAACGCCCATGTTTTCCGCATAGGTCGTCATTCCTGTGCCCCCGAACGCACCCGATAACATGGTAGCGACACCATCTCCAATGAAGGCGCGACCGAGGTAAGGGTCCAGGTTACGTCCGGTCATGGCACCGATTGCCTTGATGTGCCCCAGGTTTTCCGCGATGAGGATAACGACAACGGGCACAATTAGAGCCACGGCGGAGGCAGAGAAGATGGGTGTTGTGAAGTGCGGCCAACCGAACCATGGCGCTGCAGCCACTCCGGTAAAGTCGATGGGAGCGCCAAGCCTCAAAACGTTGGCGACGACGTAGTAGGCGAGATAAGCGAGCGCACCGCCGATGAGGATCGGCAGGCGGCGTGACATGCCTGGTGCATAGACCGCGATGGCGCCAACAGCCACGAACGTCAGGATCGCGATCCAACGCGAGAGCTGGCTCCCATCAGGGCTAGCAGCATTGATACCAGACGCGCTCGATATCGCGATCGGTGCCAGCACAAGTCCGATTGCCGCGACAATCGCACCGGTGAGGACAGGTGGCATCAACCGCTCGATCCATCGGTGACCTGCGAACGCAACCAAGACACCGATCAGCGCATAAAGCACACCAGCGGCAATGATACCGCCCAAAGCCAGCGCGATGTTCGGATTTGGCGCGCCGGCTGTCGCTGCGGTCGCAGCAAGTACGGGACCGATGAAGGCGAAAGATGAACCAAGATAGCTCGGAACTCGACCACCAACGGCAATGAAGAAAATCAGCGTCGAGATTCCCGAGAACAGAATGGATACGTTGGGATCGAAGCCCATGATAAGCGGAGCAAGCACGGTCGAGCCGAACATCGCAACGACATGCTGCAGTCCCAGCACCAACGTCTGCGCAGCCGGCAACCGTTCATCGGGCTGGATCCGCCCTTCCGCCTTTAACCGCCAGCGCGGAAAATAGCCGCCAGTCTCGCTCATCATTCGTCCCTTCGATGTTGTTGCGCAGAACCGCGCCCGAGGCGCCTGTACGCGCTGTGACACCGGTCCAGATTAGGGTTATCGCCCATCGCATACGCAAATTGACATCTAATGTCATTGGGGTGCAGAGTTTACCCACAGTGGCTGGGCTGTTCAGTCTATCCATCGTCAGCCGTCGGGTGCACATGAGGGGAAATAAACTGGAGACACCACCGAGGCACACTTCGCGACCTGCTCTTATGTGAAGCCGTTGCGCCGATGCTCGTCTACGATCGTGGGCGAGGGAGTTCTAGGCCTCGATACGGAAGAAGTATGCGATTTTTGCTCTTGTGAGCGGAAAAAAATCTGCTTTATATGAGCGATTGCTACTTGGCTTTCGGGGGAATAGCCGATGATGTGGACGCGCAGGAGCCTACTATTCGGTGGACTGGTTTCAGTCGGCGCCGTTGCGCTCCAAAAGCCGGTCGTAGCAGTGGCTCCGTCCTATTTTGCTGGTACCAGTACAGACAACGGCGTCGCTTTCAGAAGCACCAATTTCGCGAAAATCGAGAAGAAGTGGCATAGGCAGGTCGTCAAGTATTTCAGTGATGAGCCAATCGGCACTGTCGTTGTCGATACCACGCATCATTTTCTCTACCTGATCATGGAGAACAAGACCGCGATCCGGTACGGCGTCGGCGTCGGCCGTGAGGGCTTCAAATGGTACGGCCGAGCGACTATCGACCGCAAGGCGCTCTGGCCGCGCTGGACACCGCCCCCTGAGATGCGCAATCGGCACCCGGAGCTTCCAGAATCCGTCGATGGCGGTTCACCGAGCAACCCGCTGGGGCCGCGTGCCATGTATCTGCTGCGCGACGGCGTGGATACCGGCTATCGCTTCCACGGTACTTTGGAGCCTGGGAGCATTGGCAGGGATGCCTCTAGCGGTTGCATCCGCATGTTCAACGAAGATGCGATCGATCTTTATCAGCGCTGTCCGATCGGGACTGCGGTGCAGGTGCTGCCACATATAGCCGATCAGGCGCAAAATGCTGCCCAGGCCAGACAGCCCCTCTCGGCGGAATGAGGAAATCACACTGATGTTTGATTTGACCGGATTGCCGAAAATACTTGCTGTTGCAATCATCGTGGCGACGCTTGCTGCATGCAGTACAACTGAACTCGCCGAGGTGGAAGAGCCATTGCCAACGAAGATGACGGGCCAAACCAACGATCCGGCGCCCGGCTTCGAGAATATAGCATCTGGCAGCGAAGAAGACTTCATTCTCAATGTTGGCCGTCGCACCTATTTCGCACAGGACTCGGCAACGCTTGATTCCGTCGCCAAGGCGACATTGGACAAGCAGGCTGTTTGGCTTAATAATAACCCTCAATGGCTTGTCAAACTACAGGGCTTTGCCGACGATTCTGGATCTGGGTCAGCGATGACTTCGCTGTCGCGAAAACGTGCTGACGCGGTGATGGCCTATCTAGTAGAGAAAGGCGTCGCATCGGATCGGCTGTGGGCCAAGGGCTATGGCAACGACCGCGAAGTCAGGGATTGCACAAACCGATCCTGCAAGGTGCAGAACAGGCGCGTCGTCACCAACCTTCGCTCGCAACGCGATTCAGTGTAAGCCTTCTATCAAGGGGCATAGATCGGTTGGAGCAGCATCGCCAAGATACAATGCACGGATGAACTTTTTAAGCGGCTTCTAGTTCAGCCCTGGTGCAGCCCTACAGATATTGTGTGACTACAGCACTATTGCGAGAGTAATGCGCGGTAGGCGCCTCGTTCAGCCTAGAACGTTGCGTTCTGAACTAGGCCATCGTCCCCAGTTCTGCATCGGTCACGAATAAGTTTAGCGACGTTCAACGCGCGAGGACGGCGAGTTGCATTGTCAGTCACGTGCAGGAATGTGAGGTCTTGAACGACCGGTTGCGTGCCCGGTGGGGCACAGATTGCGAGCTCACCCCGTGCGATTTGTGGCGACAAGAGCCTCAGAGCTTCAAGACCGACACCGCCGCCTTTGATAAGCGTTGGGACAATGTAGCTGATCCGGTTGTAACTGAGCCGTCGAATGCTCGCATCATCGAAGCCGTTGAAATCGAACCAATGCTTCCAAGTCACCGCGTTCGTCTCATTGGCCAGAAGCAAATGTGACTTGAGGTCGGCAATCGTCCTGATATGTTCTGCGAGATGCGTGGCGCAAACCGGTACAAAAGTATCCGGACCCAACGGTTCGATATCGGGAATTGCCCGCGCGCCCGCGCCATAGACAATTGCGACATCAAAGCCGCGATAAGACTGAAAGTCGGGTGTTTCATCTGCCGTAATTCTAATGTCAGTCGCTTGTTCGCTCATCAAATCCACAAGAGCGGGGCCGAGCAGTTGCGCGGCTATACCCGGTGGGCTGGAGAAGGATAACGGGCGCCCACTGTCCGGAGTGATCGCGTTCAAGCCGTGCCTAATGTGATCGAAGCCATCCTCAATGTGTCGAAGCAAGAGCCTGCCTGCGGGCGTCAGAGCCAGTCTATTGTTGGATCTCAAAAACAACTGGCAATCCAGACGATCCTCCAGCTTGCGAATCGACTGGCTGACAGCGCTGGTCGTCAAAGCCAGATTGTCGGCCGCCAGCTTAAACGAGCTCAGCCTGCCCGCTTCGGCAAAGACTTCAAGATTGGCTAAGGGCACGGAAAGGCGCGGCATTGGTTTAGACTAGCTTCATCACGATTTAGAACCTATTGTTTGTATGCGGCGGAATGCCCCATTAATCAAGCTGCGTAAGTGGCAGTTGGGGCAGCCACTTTCCTTGTTCCTTTCTCACGGCATCCCAATCCAGTAGACGGGTAACTCATTTAGCGCAGCTATACTGAGCGATGCATCCCTGTCGCTTGCGTGCCGTGTGCCAGGGGCATTTCCTCCCAAATGTGCCCCAGGAGCGAGAACTTGACGTCTGAATTTAAACCACGATCCGTGGGCGTCTCATTGGCGACGCGGATAGCATCTTGGCTTGTTGCCCTGATACTCTTTGCGATCGGCGCATATTTCATCTACGGTGGGAGCGAACTCCTCAAGGTTGGCGGCTCGCCTTATTACGTCGCCGCCGGTATTGTCTTGCTGGTCACGGCTTTCCTGCTGGTCAGGTTGCGCGTTCAGGCAGCCTATCTTTACGCGGCCTTCTTCCTTGCCACAGCGCTTTGGTCTTTCTGGGAAGTCGGCTTTAAGTTTTGGCCGCTTGCCGCGCGCCTCGGAATGTTCGCCGTTGGCGGTCTGTTGATCGCGCTGGTCGTTCCTCGCTTCCCGAAGACGTCGGGTGCCTTCCGCAAGGCATCTTATCTGTTGGCAGGGATTTCCGCCGTGGGGTTGGCTGCTGCCTTTATCAGCGCTTTCTTCCCCATCTGGATCGTAAAACCCGACCACAGCCCGGAGATTGCAGCCGACTACAAATCGTCCACCGAGCCTACCAACTCGGTTGGCTTTGGTCGTACACCATCGGGTGAACAGTTCGCGCCCTATGACCAGATTACCCGCGAGAACGTCGGCAAGCTTCAGGTGGCCTGGACTTTCCGCAGCGGCGACGTCACCGGAAACGGCCGGGAAAATCAAAATACGCCGCTTCAGATCGGCAATACGCTCTACGCCTGCACGCCTACCAACCAGGTATTTGCGTTGCGTGGTGATACCGGAGAAGAACTCTGGCACTACAACCCGGAAGTGACAGTCAAGGATACAGCCAACTGGAGCCGCTGCCGCTCGCTGGCCTATCTTGAGGTGCCGGCACTCCCGGCTGACGCCATTGGAAAGAAGCGCATCTACCTGACAACTGGCACCATGCGCCTCATTGCATTGGATGCGAATACCGGCAAGCCGGTTCCAGGCTTTGGCGAGAACGGTATAGTTTCCCTCGCTGAAGGGATGGGCAAGGTCGATCCCGGCTTCTACAATCCGACATCGGGGCCGCTGCTTGCCGGAGGCAATCTCATTGTCGGCGGCTGGGTTATGGACAATCAGTCCACGGATGAACCCTCCGGCGTAGTGCGCGCGTTCGACGCCGTAACAGGCAAGTTCTCATGGGCATGGGATGTCGGCCGCCCGGGTCAACCGAACCCGCCGGCGGAAGGCGAACATTATACCCGCGGCACTCCGAACACCTGGGCAACACCTAGCTATGACGCGGCGCTAAACATGGTCTACCTGCCTACGGGCAATGGCACGCCGGATCTTTTCGGCGGAATGCGCTCGCCCGAGACGGAGCGGGTCAGCTCGTCGGTTGTCGCGGTCGATGCGACGACCGGTGAACAGAAGTGGAGCTACCAGTTCGTTCATCATGACGTCTGGGACTACGACATGCCGTCGAAGCCAGTGCTCTATGACATGCCAGATGGCAAGGGCGGACGTATACCTGCTCTGATCCAGGCCGGCAAGAACGGCGAGATCTATGTGCTGGACCGTCGCACTGGAAAGCCACTCACTGCGGTAGAGGAACGCTCTGTTCCGACCGAAGGGGTCAATGGTGAGTTTCTTTCCAAGACGCAGCCTTACTCTGTGGGCATGCCTTCGATGCGCGACGCGGTTCTCACTGAAGCTTCGATGTGGGGTATCACACCCATCGACCAGCTCAATTGCCGCATCCAGTTCAAGGAACTCTACTACAAGGGCGATTACACGCCACCGCAATTGCAATGGTATCTTCAGAACCCGTCCTGGTACGGCACCACCAATTGGGGTGGCCAGTCCATCGACAAGCAGCACGACATCATGATCGTCAACGATATGCGTGTTGCAATGAGGGGACGCCTTCTCAAGCGTGAAGACGAAATCCGCCGCACTGCCGAAACCGGCAAGACGCAAGCCGGCGTCGGCGGTGTCGTGCCTCTCAGCAACACGCCCTACGGCGCAGAGCGCGGCATGGTGCAGTCCTTCCTCGGCGTTCCCTGCACGACACCGCCTTTCGGAACCATCGGCGCAATCGATATGCGCACGAAAAAAATGCTTTGGCACCGCTCCATCGGCACGCCGGAGCAGTTTGGACCGCTCGGCATGAAAACGCATCTCCCGATCGAGCTGGGGATGCCGTCATTGGGTGGCACGGTCCCGACGGCTTCTGGATTGGTCTTCTTCTCCGCCACGTCTGATTATTATCTCCGCGCTCTCGACGTATTAACGGGTGAAGTCGTGTGGAAAAGCCCGCTTCCAGTCGGCGGGGGCTCGACGCCTCTTATTTATCTTTCGCCAGAAGATGGACGCCAGTATGTTGTTGTTACCGCGGGTGGCGCACGGTCCTCCCCGGACTACGGTGACTACATCATCGCCTTTGCCTTGCCGAAATGACAATGGCGGGCCCCGTTCAGGCGGGGCCTACCACCCGTTCGAGTGGTTTCACTTGCTCAAATCGCCCTCCCTTTGCCAAACAGCCGGATCTTTATTGCGCGTGCGCGTCTGAGCTGGCTGGGGTTGCAATCAAGAGAAACATCGCGTCGACTGGGCGCAGTTTTCTATCATCCGCGCACGGATTTGATCGCCTAGATCGCCGCGTTGATCCCGCGTTAGGTAGCTGGTTAAAAGATATCAAGGATACGGCTGTCGGCGGCTCGGGCTTCGCGCGCTGGCGAGCCAAAACGGTGGTGAGAAATCTCGGCAGCGAGAAGTTCGAGCGATTTCGTTGTGTTAGCCTTGATTGAGTGAACCCTGCCCCTCCCTCCTTAAGCTTTCGTTAACCCTATAGTTCTGGACGATTTTCGAGAATCGTGGTCTACCATTTGGCGGGCAATGGCCGGTAAATCGGCTTGGAGCCGCCAAGAGGGTAAAATGGCAATAGCACAACGGACGGAATCGGTGGTCGCTTCGAAGGAAGATGCTGGCAGCAAGATCTTGCGCCACGCAAGTCTTCTCTCTGGGCAGCTCCAGCAACTGCGTATGCGGATGTACCCGCCCAAATCTGAAAAGATGCTTCGTCAGTTCCTGACCAACGAGGTCTCCAAGCTCACTTCAATCCCTGATTCGACATTGAAGCTGATGTCGAGTGAAGGGCGTGGTCCGGTGCCCAGCAGGCTCGAGAACAATCACCGCGTCTATACGCTCTCCCAGATCAATGAGTTGCGCGAGCTTTTCGCGGAACAGAAACCGGCGGATGCGCTGCGCTTTCTTCCTCGCCGGCGGAAAGGCGAGCATCTTCAGGTTCTGGCGATCGCCAACTTCAAGGGCGGCAGCGCCAAGACCACCACCTGCGTTCATCTTGCGCATTATCTCGCCATGCACGGCTACCGCGTCCTGGCTCTAGACCTGGACCCGCAGGCTTCTCTGTCGGCGCTTTTCGGCGCCCAGCCTGAGATGGATGTCGGTGCCAACGAGACTATTTATGCAGCACTCCGATACGACGAAGCGGAGCGCCGGCCCATTCGCGATATCATTCGCAAGACCTATTTCGATGGTGTCGATCTTATTCCAGGCAACTTGGAGGTCATGGAATACGAGCACGAAACGCCTCGTGTTCTTGCCAACCGCTCCGGATCGGGCGCTATATTCTTCGAACGCCTGAAGCTTGCCCTTGCCGAGGTCGAGAACGACTACGATGTCGTCATTCTCGATACGCCACCATCGCTCGGCTTTCTAACGCTGAGCGCGATCTATGCCGCGACGAGCATGATTATCACCGTTCACCCGGCCATGCTCGATGTCGCCTCGATGAGCCAGTTCCTTCTCATGATGGGTGACCTGATCAGCGTGTTGAACGAAAGCGGTGCCAAGCTGGACCAGGACTTCATTCGCTACCTCGTGACCCGCCACAATCCGAACGATGCACCACAGTCGCAGGTCGTGGCAATGATGCGCCACCTGTTCGGTCCCGACGTCCTTTTGCCCACGGCCATCGAGAGCACCGCAGTGGAGGCAGCCGGCCTGGCTAAGCGCTCCATTTATGAGCTCGAAATGGGCCAACTCGGACGCGACACCCACAAGCGTGCGCGCGAAGCGGTTGACGCGGTCAATGAGGCGATTGTCGGGCTTCTCAACAAGAGCTGGGGGCGTCCATGAGCAAGTCTCCGCGCAAATCCATTGTCGCGAGTTTCGGCCTTCTTTCTGCCGAACTGGAAAGCGGCAAGACGACCGACGTCAGCCATGAAGCCCCCCCTGCCCCGTCGCCCGCGACGGGCAATCGTGTTGGTGCAGGCGTCATCGGCGCCGCGCATCGCGCGATCGATGACATTCGTACGGAACGCGATCGCCTGAAGGCACTTGTGGAATCGGGCGGAGCGACCGTGCGTGACGTGGATGCGTCTTTGATCGACCCATCGCCCTACCCTGACCGTCTCCCTGACGACGATGCCGCGAGCTTTGACGCGTTCAAGCGCTCGATCGAGACCGATGGGCAGAAGGTTCCTATCCAGATCCGGAAGCATCCCTCCGATCAGGGGCGTTTTCAGATTGTCTACGGACATCGGCGCTGGCGTGCAGCCAAGGAGCTCAACAAGTCCGTCAGGGCTGTCGAAGTCGATATGTCCGACCTCGATCTCGTCGTGGCCCAAGGCATCGAGAATGCCAGCAGGCAAGACCTGACCTGGATCGAGCGCGCATTGTTTGCATCACGCATGGACGATGCCGGTATCAAGGCGCGCGAGATCTATGCCGCCTTGTCGATCGAGGCGGCCGAGCTTGCGCGCATGCGTAGCGTCTATCGCGCCGTGCCTGCCGACATTATCGAAGCAATCGGCCGTGCCCCCAAGATCGGCCGGCCACGATGGCTGGACCTGGCGAAGCTGATTTCCGGTGAGCCTGGATCTTTGGAGATCGCCAGAGAGACGCTGGCGCTCAAGGGTGATCCTGCGGAGTTCTCTGACCAGAGGTTCCAGCGTGTATTGGTCAGCCTGAAGCCCAGTGCTGAACCGCGACCGACACCAACGCCGATCGTCGACAGCAATGGCACGCGTCACGGTACGTACGTGGTCACTCCGAAGGAAATCCGGCTTGTGGCCGAGAATGCCCGCGAGCGGGACTTTTTGAAATTCATTGGAACGGAGCTGCCGGCGCTTGTCGAGCGGTTTGCGGCCATGCGGGAAACAAAGCTCTGATCGCTATCAAAGCTGTCAGCTGATGCAGGAAAGGACAACTAGCAAAAGAAAAAGGCCCCCAAACGTTGCCGTCGTGGAAGCCTCTCTCTCTGTGTAGCAACTAGAGAATCGCATTTCCCCGAATCACAGTCAAGACACTTTGGCACCTAATTTGGTGGACAGCTTTCTTTTGCCTTTTGAAAGGTGAAAAAATGCATGTTCGAGATATAACGACGCCCTTTGGGCGGCGGCCAATGACGCTTGCGTTGATGAAACGTCAGGCCGCATCGGCAAAAATCGAATCGGGATCATCCGTCGATAAGTGGAAAGTGTTCCGCGATGCATCCGAGGCCAGGAATTTGCTTGGCATTCAGGACAGAGCACTCGCGGTTTTGAATGCACTTCTGACATTCTATCCCGAGAGCGAGTTGGCTTCGGACCGCGCGATGATCGTGTTCCCGTCCAATGCGCAGCTTTCAATCCGCGCTCACGGCATTACGGGCACCACTTTGCGTCGTCATCTTGCAGCGCTCGTTGATGCGGGACTGATCCTGCGCAGGGATAGTGCGAATGGAAAGCGTTATGCTCGAAAGGATCGCGCGGGCGATATTGAGCAGGCCTACGGTTTTGACTTGTCGCCTTTGCTTGCCCGCTCATCGGAATTGGCCGTGCTATCGGACCGAATTGCGACCGAGCGAGCGCTGTTTCGGCGAACGAAAGAGACCTTGTCGATCTGCCGTCGCGATGTGCGCAAGCTGATTTCGGCCGCCATCGTCGAAGACGTTTCCGGCGATTGGGAGGCCATTGAATTGCGCTACGTGGAACTCGTCGGCGCCATTCCGCGTACGCCGTCGCTTCATGATCTTCAGAACAGCCTCGAAAGTATAGAGGCCCTTCGTCAAACCGTGCTTAATCTTTTGGAAAATAAGTTGAATTCCGAAAATATGGGCACCGATGACATCGGATTTGGCTGCCACATACAGAATTCAAATACAGAATCCATTATTGAAATTGAACCACGCGGCGAAGAGCAAGATGCAAATGTTGTGGTTCGCGCTGAGGGGCAGCATGAGCCAACAAGAACCTTTCCGCTGAGCATGGTGCTGCGGGCCTGCCCGGAGATAAGGAGCTATGGACCAGGTGGTGCGGTTTCTACGTGGCGAGAGCTCATGGAGGCTGCGGTACTTGTTCGGTCAATGCTCGGCGTGACGCCTGGCGCTTATCGAAACGCCTGTGAGATCATGGGGCCAGAGAACGCCGCCGTGATGATGGCCTGCATCTTGCAGCGGGCTGGGCATATCAATTCGGCGGGCGGCTACCTCAGGGATTTGACGGCAAGGGCGCAAAGACAACAGTTTTCGCTCGGCCCGGTTTTGATGGCTCTCCTGCGGGCAAATGGCGGAACGGAGAAGGAGGCGTCGTGAGACGGGCGAAAGGAATATTGCCAGCTGTCAAGGTTTTGAGATTTGCGTGAGCTTGGATAGGGCGAGTGCCTGGTTCGTTTAATGGATGGCAGATGTTCAGCATGCTTCATCGCAATTGTTCTGAGAGTAGCCGATCTAGGCAGGTATGGTGGGGACTGGTCCGGGGCCCGGGCTATCAGGCTTAGGACACCGAGTGAGCGTCAGGAATGTTGACAGCTGTCAATGTTTTGGAATGGAGTTTGATGGTCTACAAACAGAGGCGCCCGTTTCTAGCTGTGTCGATGCTCAGCGGCAAAGTTGAGACTAAGCGCACGGTTGATGATGCCAAGTAGGTGAGAACAGGGCGCCAGATACCGCGTCGTAGATTATCTGTAAGGAGCGAGCCTCGGAGTGGCTTTCATCCAGGCCAAAAACGGGGGAGGGGATAGTAGATCGAACCTGCACTCAGTTGAAACCGAGTGCAGGTTCGATTGCCGCGATCGCGTCGAACTCGGCTCTGCTCTGCTCGATAAGAAGACGGAGAGGGCGCTAGAGGTTCGTATCGTGGCTCGTCCCGATATCGTTGAGTGACGAAGAAAGCTGGCTGGGTGCTTCCTGGTTTCGACGTCTGGAAGGGAAATCTCGCCGACATGTTCTGATGAACTCAGTTGCTAGACGCCATGATGAGTGCCCGCGATTACGCCAGACGCAATTGCGCTGTGCTCGGCGAAATGGTTCAGACAAGCAAGACGTAGGCTTTGGGTTCGTCAATACCGACTCGCCGACAAAGTGTTCGGCGAGCCTCCTGTAGAAAGAGCGGTGCCCGCTCACTTGCACGCTCGATCAGATAGGTACGGTCCGAAGTGTCCCGGGCAAGCGTCGAGCGAAGACCCGCAGTAGTCTGGTTCACGGCGCTTAGGCCGTCTGACCACATCCGCCATTGGTACTCTCGTCGTAGAAACTCTGTCATTTCGCCGAGATCCCTGGGGCTTGTGCGACGATGATCACATGCTTTTACATCTGTTGATTTCTCCGCTCGGCTGCGGAAAATCGCGGCAAACATCGAGAGAATCGTGTAAGATTCTTTAGTAGCAGCGGCCCACTATATGAGTTCGCAATGCTGCTTCGTCCCCATACGCAGTGAGGAACGCTAACTCCGATATGGAGTTCCTTAAGGAAATCATTTACCATGATTTCAATGCGTTACGATTCCACTAAATTATCCATCCAGAGCCTGCTCAGACCGGTTTCAGAAGCAGGCATTGGCTTGGCGCGGCTGGATGAACGGATCGGGCGATCGCCGGTTGGACAAGGCTGGATCGAACGCTCCCATTTCACTGACGCTTGTGCCTCTCTATGGATCGATGGTGAGCTTGTTCATCTGGAGGATCTCGTACTCCACGACGCCGGACAAGATATTCGCGCACCGAGCCACGAACTGACCATCGCGCGCGACGTATTGCGTACGCGCAGAAGGATTGCGTCGCAATCGCCCGCCTGGGCGTTAAGTCCCGAAGGGATGCGCAGCTTGCGCGGTGCTAGTCCAATGAAGGGCAATGCCTATTCTCAGGATCGCCACGAAGCCGAAAACGACCCGATGCCTCCCTTGGAAACGAAGGGAAATGACAACGGTGCCTTCTCCAACGCGTTCGACGCGGAGCTCGCCGAGATCGACGCCGTGCTGGCACGAAGCGAAGCGGTGTTGGCGAATGTAACAGGTCCGGCACGCTCATCCGCCCGCGAGCGCGAATCGTTGGCCTATGATCTCGATTGGAATGAGGACGAGCGGCTCGATGAATGGAGGGGCGTCTTGCGGCAGAACCACAATCTGCCGCCGGTGCTGCAAGCGTTGATCGCGTTGGATGCTTGGACAGAGCTCGCCGTCTTGCAACATGCCCCGTGGCTCGGCCGGTTGCTGGCCGCGTCGATCCTGCGAGAAGAGGGCGTGACCGCCGCGGCTCATCTCGTGGCCTTCAATCTCGGCCTCAAATCCATAGCCGTTGATCGTCGACGGCATCGGGACCGGGAGACGCGATTGTTGGCCAGTGCCCAGGGGCTGATCGCGGCTACGGAAACAGGACTAAAGGAACACGATCGGCTGGCGTTGGCGCGGCAGATGATGGAGCGGAAACTCGTTGGCCGTCGATCGTCCTCAAAACTTCCCGAGCTTGTTGAACTCGTCGTCGCGAAGCCGATCGTCTCATCGGGCATGGTGAGCAAGATCTTGGGTGTCACACCCCAGGCCGCGCGGCGCATCCTCGCGGAACTCGGCCTTCGCGAGATGACGGGCCGGGGAAGATTTCAGGCGTGGGGTATCATCTAGCCGTAACCACGTGGCCGGCTATTCCGCAAGTGCGTCCTTCGGAAAGCTGGCGGCCAGAGCGTTGATGAAGTTGCGTACCGCCGGAGGCAGTCCTCGGCGCGTCGTGAAGACGATATGTACCAGTCCCCGCATTCCCCGCCATGCCGGCAAGACGCGCACGAGTTTTCCGTCCTGCAGCGCCTGCTTGCAGGTGTGATCAGGCAACAGCGCGACCCCCAACCCGGCGAGCGCTGCGGTCCTTACCGCGGTGAAGTCGGCGCAGCCGATCCTCGGTTCGTGTCGAACCGTTTGCCTTTGGCCGTCGTCAGTTTCAAGAAGCCAGTTCACTTCACTCTGATCGTCTGTTGTCGACAGCGTCGGATGGTTGGCTAGGTCGTTGATGCTGCCGATACGGCTGGCAAGCTGGGGGGTCGCGACGAGGATGCGAATGGAATTCCCGAGCGAGCGCATCGTCAGCGATGCGTCACCCTCCAGCGCGGTGCGCACACGAAGCGCCACATCGATCCGCTCTTCGATGAGATCGACAGGGCGATCCACGGCAACGAGCTGAAGCCGCACTCGCGGATACTGGGCCAGGAACTTGGTCACGAGAGCTGAGATAGGTTCAACCAGCCCGGTTGGGCAGCTCATGCGAATAAGACCGTGCGGTTCCGACTGCGCTTCCGCGACCAGTGCTTCCGCCCGTTCCGCTTCGGCGACCATCGCCTTGCAGCGTTCATAGAAGGCCTGGCCGACATCGGTCACCCTGAAGCGTCGGCTGGAGCGCTCGATCAGACGAACCCCAAGCCGAGCTTCCAGCCCCGCGACGCGACGACTAAGCTTCGACTTCGGCTCGCGCAACGCTCGTCCCGCTGCCGCAAAGCCACCGTGGGCCACCACTCCGGCAAAATAGACGAGGTCGTTCAGGTCAGACTGCATCATCGTTCTCCATATGGAACGATGGGTAGCATTTTTGCCGACTATTTGCATCAGCGTTCTGATGGCATGTTCTTCTCAACGGCAACGGGCCGCGAAACACAGGGCCAAACACAGAGAAGGGCAAAGACAATGAGCAAGACATTCGAAAACAAGGTCGTCGTGGTCACCGGCGGTACCAGCGGCATCGGACTGGCCACCGCAAAGGCCTTCTCGAACGAAGGCGCTTCGGTCTTCATCACCGGCCGCCGCAAGGATGCGCTCGATGCAGCCGTCAAGGAAATCGGCGGCCGGGTGACAGGCGTTCAGGGAGACATGGCCAAGCTCGTGGATATCGACCGCCTTTATGATGCCGTCCAGCAGAAGCACTCGCAAATCGACGTGGTCTTCGCCAATGCCGGCGGCGGTGAATTCGCACCGCTCGGTGCCATCACCGAGGAGCACTACGAGAAGACCTTCGACACGAACGTGAAGGGCGTGCTGTTCACGGTTCAGAAGGCGCTGCCTCTGCTGCGCGATGGCGCTTCGATCGTGCTGACCTCGTCGACCACGAGCATCTCGGGAACGCCAGCACTCAGCGTCTACTCGGCGACAAAGGCGGCGGTCCGCAATTTCGCACGCAACTGGATCCTCGATCTCAAGGATCGCCATATCCGCGTCAATGCCGTCAGCCCGGGCGTTACCGAGACGGCTGGCTTGAACGAGCTCTTCGGTAACGGCGACAACGCCGAAAACACGAAGAACTATCTCGCCGGCCTGATCCCGGCCGGTCGGATCGGACAGCCGGAGGAAATTGCCAAGGCAGTTCTCTTCCTGGCATCGGATCAAGCCTCTTTCGTCAACGGCGTCGAATTGTTTGTCGATGGCGGTCAGGTTCAGATCTAAGGATCGGTCTCAAGGAGAAAAGTCATGGCAGACATTGCAACGCTGTTGGAGCGGAACCTGCACGAGATCTTCGGGGAGGGCGATGCCGTCCTCCGCCAGAAGGCCGCGGAGGAGATCCTCCACGAGGACGCCGTCTTCACAGAGCCGCACGGCATCTATCGGGGCCGGGAGGAGATCGTTCGCATCGCCGGCGTGATCCGCGCCATGCACCCGGATTTCAAATATACGCCGATCGCACCGGCAGAGGTTCTTCAAGATCAGGCCGGCCGGCTCAGATGGTCCGCCGGTGCACCGGGCCAGCCACCGGCCTATGCCGGCACCGATTTCATTGTGGCGCGGGATGGCAAGATTGCAGCCATCTATCTCTTCTTCGATGGGTCTCTAGACACGACGCATCAATAATTGCGGGAAGTGCAATAAACTAGAAATTATTGATGCAATTGTTGGCGCGAGTGTTTCGCGGCAATATCTCCCCATCAGCCGAGCAACAGCGTCGTCTGACGCTTGAAACGACAAAATTGCAGGATATGACATGACCGAGAATTTTTCTTCCATGACGCGCCGCAGCGCACTGCTCTCCGCTGGTGCAGCCGCAGCGACCATGGCAATTTCACCCGCCTTTACCTTTGCGGCAAACGCTGCATCCACAAGCTCTACAAAAGAAGGAAATACTGAAATGTCTACAATCACCACCAAGGACGGCGTCGAAATCTTCTACAAGGATTGGGGTTCGAAGGACGCGCAGCCGATCGTCTTCCACCACGGCTGGCCGCTGTCGTCGGATGACTGGGATGCGCAGATGCTGTTCTTCCTCTCGAAGGGCTATCGCGTCGTTGCCCACGACCGCCGTGGCCACGGCCGTTCGGCCCAGGTCGCCGACGGTCATGATATGGACCACTATGCCGCTGACGCTTTTGCCGTCGTCGAAGCACTGGACCTGAAGAATGCCGTGCACATCGGCCATTCCACCGGTGGCGGCGAAGTTGCCCGCTACGTTGCCAAGTTCGGCCAGCCGGCCGGCCGTGTCGCCAAGGCCGTTCTGGTGTCGGCGGTTCCGCCGCTGATGCTGAAGACCGAAAACAACCCCGAGGGCCTGCCGATCGAAGTGTTCGATGGCTTCCGTGCAGCGCTCGCCGCCAACCGCGCGCAGTTCTTCCGCGATGTCCCAGCCGGCCCCTTCTACGGTTTCAACCGTGATGGCGCGAAGGTTCAGGAAGGCGTGATCCAGAATTGGTGGCGCCAGGGCATGATGGGCGGCGCCAAGGCACACTATGACGGCATCAAGGCCTTCTCCGAAACGGACCAGACGGAAGACTTGAAGGCGATCACCGTTCCGACGCTTGTCCTGCACGGCGAAGACGACCAGATCGTGCCGATCGCGGACTCCGCACTGAAGTCGGCCAAGCTTCTGAAGAGCGGCTCGCTGAAGACCTACCCGGGCTTCTCGCACGGCATGCTGACTGTCAATGCCGACGTGCTGAACGCCGACCTGCTCGCTTTCGTGCAGTCCTAACGAAAAGATCTGGCCGTGGCAGACATCTGCCGCGGCCAGTTACTCCATTTCCTTGACCTGATACAGATCGATACCACCATGCAGCTGACGCCCGAACTTGTTGCCCTGACCATCCGAGATGTCCGTGATGATGGACCGGAGCCGGGCTGGACGCCGCTTTCGGAAGCTGAGCTTGACGATCTCGTCGACAGGATCGAACGTGAAGCGGCAGGTGAGCCTCTTCTGGTCTTTGCCTATGGCTCCCTGATCTGGAACCCGGAGTTCGAACCAGCCAGCCGCGAGCGCGCGACTGCATTCGGCTGGCACAGGTCTTTCTCACTGAAAATCCAGCGCTGGCGCGCAACCAGCGACCAGCCCGGGCTGATGATGGCGCTTGAGCGCGGCGGCCAGTGCGATGGTATCGTCTTCGAGCTTTCAGCCGATCGCCGCCGCCAGGATCTGCGTGCTCTCGTCGCGCGCGAGATCAAGTATAGCGAAGTGATCGACATGGTGCGGTGGCTTCCGGTGAGAACCGAAAGCGGCGTCAGAAAAGCGCTGACATTCTGGGCCAGCACCAAGCGGGCCGGACTGACAAAACAATTGCCCGCAGCGGAAGCGTCTTCGCTGATCGCGGCGGCGTGCGGTGAGGGCGGCTCCTGCGCCGAGTATCTGCACAATACGATCGTCGATCTTCAAGCCGAGGGCATCCGCGACCGCAACCTGTGGCGCCTGCAGGCGCTGGTCGCGACCGAGATCTTGGCGCGCCAGAAGGCGTAGCCCATCGTGCTCCCCGGCGATCTGCCGGAAGACCATAGCGTTGATACGATTTTACTAATCGCATTCGTCGCGGTAGCATGATCGCAGTCTGGGAGGACTGGCGACATGCTGGAGTTGGATTTCGGGTTATCCGAAATGGCGGAGGCGATCCGTGAGACGACGCATCGGTTTGCGACAGATCGTATTGCCCCGCTTGCCGCGAGGATAGACGAAGAAGACTGGTTCCCGGTCGAGATCTGGCCCGAGATGGGAGCGCTTGGCCTTCATGGCGTGACCGTACCCGAAGACTCTGGCGGGCTTGGGCTGGGTTATGTCGAACATGTCATCGCCTGCGAGGAAATCAGCCGCGCCTCGGCATCGGTCGGCCTGTCCTACGGCGCGCACTCCAATCTCTGCATCAACCAAATCTCGCGCTGGGGATCGGCCGAACAGAAGCAGCGATACCTTCCTTCTTTAATATCGGGCGCGCATGTCGGCAGCCTTGCCATGTCGGAAGTCGGAGCGGGATCTGATGTTGTCTCGATGCGCCTGCGCGCCGATAGGGTCGATGGCGGTTATCGCCTGAACGGCACCAAATTCTGGATCACCAACGCGCCCTACGCCGAGACGCTGGTCGTCTATGCCAAGACCGTGCCAGATGGCGGCTCGAAAGGCATTACCGCCTTTCTGGTTGAGAAGGGCTTTCCGGGCTTCTCGATCGGTCAGAAGATCAACAAGGTCGGCATGCGGGGCTCGCCGACGGCGGAACTGGTCTTCGATGATTGCTTCGTTCCGGAAGAAAACATCATGGGCCAGCTGAACGGCGGCGTTAAAGTGCTGATGTCCGGGCTCGACTACGAGCGAGTGGTGCTTTCCGGCATCCAGCTCGGCATCATGCAGGCCTGCCTGGATGTGGTGCTACCTTATGTCAGGGAGCGCAAGCAGTTCGGTGCGCCGATCGGCAGTTTCCAGCTGATCCAGGCAAAGGTGGCGGACATGGTCGTGGCGCTGAATTCGGCTCGCGCCTATGTCTATGCGGTGGCGAGAGCCTGCGATGCCGGCAAGACGACGCGGCATGATGCGGCCGGGGCCATTCTCTACGCGTCGGAGAGTGCGGTCAAAGTGGCCGAGCAGGCGATCCAGGCGCTGGGCGGCGCGGGATATACGAAAGACTGGCCGGTCGAGCGCTACTGGCGGGATTCCAAGCTGCTCGACATCGGCGCCGGCACCAACGAAGTGCGCCGCATGCTGATCGGTCGCGAAGTCATAGGCGCTGAGGGGAGGGGCTGATGCCGGCGCTGCAGACGATGGTCGATCCCAGCTCGCAAGCGTTCGCGGCCAATCAAGCGCACAATCTGGCTCTGGTGGAGGCACTTCGATCCAAGGCGGCGCAGGCAGCTTTGGGCGGCTCTGCGAAACATCGCGAGCGGCATGTCGAACGTGGCAAGCTTCTTCCGCGTGACCGCGTCCAGCGCCTTCTCGACCCCGGCTCGCCGTTTCTTGAGATCGGACAGCTTGCCGCCAATGGCATGTATGACGACGAGGCGCCCGGCGCGGGCATGATCGCCGGCATCGGCCGTGTCTCAGGCGTCGAATGCATGATCGTGGCGCACGACCCGACCGTGAAGGGTGGCGCCTATTTTCCGATGACGGTGAAGAAGCACCTGCGGGCGCAGGAAATAGCCTCGGAGAACCGGCTGCCCTGTATCTATCTCGTGGACTCTGGCGGTGCCAACCTGCCGCATCAGGCGGAAGTCTTTCCGGATCGCGATCATTTCGGGCGCATCTTCTACAATCAGGCGCAGATGTCGGCGGCGGGCATCGCCCAGATCGCCTGCGTCATGGGCAGTTGCACCGCGGGTGGCGCTTACGTACCCGCGATGTCCGATGAAACCGTCATCGTGCGCAACCAGGGAACGATCTTCCTCGCCGGCCCGCCGCTGGTGAAAGCGGCGACGGGTGAGATCATATCCGCCGAGGAACTCGGCGGCGCCGATACGCACGGCCGGAAATCCGGCGTCGTCGACCATGTCGCCGAGAACGACGAGCATGCGCTTCTGATCGTTCGCGACATCGTCGCCACGCTCAATCGGCAGAAGCGGGTTGATATCGAGGTGGCCGAGCCACAGCCGCCGAAGCTCGATCCGCAGGAGCTATACGGCATCGTTCCGCGCGATGTTCGCACGCCCTATGACGTCCGCGAGGTCATCGCCCGTATCGTCGACGGTTCGGAGCTGCAGGAATTCAAGGCACTCTACGGCACCACGCTGGTCTGCGGCTTTGCGCGGATCTGGGGCATACCCGTTGCCATTCTCGCCAATAATGGCGTGCTCTTCTCCGAGAGCGCGCTGAAGGGCGCCCATTTCATCGAGCTTGCCTGCCAGCGGCGCATCCCGCTGCTCTTCCTGCAGAACATCTCGGGCTTCATGGTCGGCGGGAAGTATGAGGCCGAGGGGATCGCCAAGAACGGCGCGAAACTGGTGACGGCGGTGGCGACGGCATCGGTGCCGAAGGTAACAGTTTTGATCGGCGGCAGCTTCGGCGCCGGCAATTACGGCATGTGCGGCCGCGCCTATCAGCCGCGCTTTCTGTTCACATGGCCGAATGCGCGCATCTCCGTCATGGGCGGCGAGCAAGCCGCCTCGGTGCTGGCGACCGTGCATCGTGATGCAGAGAGCTGGAGCGTCGAAGAGGCCGAAGCCTTCAAGGCGCCGATCAGGCAGAAATACGAGGACGAGGGCAACCCCTACTACGCAACCGCGCGGCTATGGGACGATGGCATCATCGACCCCGCGCAGACACGCGATGTGCTCGGCCTCGCCTTTGCGGCGACGCTGAATGCGTCGATACCGGAGCGCGCCCAGTTCGGGCTGTTTCGCATGTAGCCGTAAGGGCAGGGAGAGGAGAGACCGTGATAGACAGCCTGCTGATCGCCAATCGCGGCGAGATCGCGAGGAGGATCATTAGAACGGTGAAACGGCTCGGGATCCGCACCATCGCCGTCCATTCCGAGATCGATGGCGACATGCCCTTCGTTCGCGAGGCGGATGAGGCGGTGTGCATCGGGCCGGCATCGGCCAAGGACAGCTATCTCAACGTCGACAGGATTATCGAGGCCGCGATGCGGACCGGCGCGAAGGCGATCCATCCGGGCTACGGCTTTCTGTCGGAAAATGCCGAATTCGCAGAACGGGTCACGGCCTCCGGCTTGATCTGGGTCGGGGCGCCTGCGGCTTCGATACGGGCCATGGGCCTCAAGGATGCGGCCAAGAAACGGATGATCGCGGCGGGCGTCCCGGTCACGCCAGGCTATCTCGGAGAGGACCAGGCGGACGAGCGGTTGCAGCGGGAAGCGGATGCGATCGGTTATCCTGTTCTCATCAAGGCCGTCGCCGGTGGTGGTGGCAAGGGGATGCGTCGGGTCGGTAGCACCGCGGAATTTCCGGCCGCGCTCGCCAGCTGCCGGCGTGAAGCCGTTGCCGCCTTTGGCGATGACCGGGTGCTGCTGGAGAAATATATCCTGGCGCCCCGTCACATCGAGGTCCAGGTGTTCGGCGACAAACACGGAAACGTCGTCCACCTGTTCGAGCGCGATTGTTCGCTGCAGCGTCGCCACCAAAAGGTCATCGAGGAAGCGCCGGCGCCGGGCATGGATACGTCGACGCGAGAGGCGGTCTGCCAGGCCGCGGTTCAGGCGGCGCGCGCGGTCGATTATGTCGGCGCGGGGACGATCGAGTTCATCGCGGATGCGTCAGACAGGCTTCGCGCCGATCGTATCTGGTTCATGGAGATGAATACCCGGCTGCAGGTCGAACATCCTGTGACCGAGGCCATCACCGGTCAGGATCTGGTCGAATGGCAAATCCTGGTCGCATCCGGCGAGCCGCTGCCTCTGCGGCAGGATGAACTGTCCATTAACGGATGGGCGATGGAGGCGAGGCTCTACGCCGAGAACCCGTCCACCGGCTTTCTTCCATCGACCGGGTGGCTGAACCATCTCAAGTTTCCGATGGGCGTCAGGGTCGACAGCGGTGTCGAAGAGGGCAACGAGATCAGCGCCTATTACGATCCGATGATCGCCAAGCTGATCAGCCACGGCGCAACGCGACAGGACGCGGCGCGGCGATTGGCCCAGGCGGCAGCTGACGTCGAGATCTGGCCCGTGCGCACCAACGCCGCCTTTCTCGCGCGCACGCTCAATCACCCCGATTTTCGCGCCGGCACGGTCGACACCGGCTTCATCGAAAGGCACGCGACCGATCTCATCCCGCCGGCCGAGCCCAGCGAGCGCGTGTTGCAAGCAGCCGCGCGGGCGATCCTGCCGAAACCGGGCGGCGACATATGGACTGCGGTAAGTGGATTCCGGTTGAACGCACCGCCGTCGCGGGAGGTCGGTGTCGAGATCGGCGGTGCAGCCTATCGCGTGGAACTGCGCGATGGCGGCGATCCGGCCGTGACCGATGCTGGCGTACTCTTTGTGGATGGCGAAGCCTGGGCTTATGGGCCGCTACGCGCAGGCCATGCCGGCGGAAGCGCCGGCCATTCCGACGGCGCGATTATCGCGCCGATGCCGGGCAGGGTGATCGCGCTCATGGTCGCCAAGGGAGATCGGGTGACCAGAGGGCAACCTCTTGTCGTCATCGAGGCAATGAAGATGGAGCAGACGCTGAGCGCGCCCTTCAATGGTGTCGTTTCGGAGATGAAGGTCCTTGCCGAGGCACAAGTCGTCGAAGGCAGTGTCCTCATGCAGCTGGAAGGAGACCCATGATGGCTGGCCGTCATTTCGAGGACTGGACCATCGGCGACAGGGTTGTGCACGAAATCCGTCGCACGGTCACCGAAACAGACAACCTCCTCTTCTCCGCCATGACCCACAATCCGCAGCCGCTGCACATCGATGCGGAAGCGGCAAAGGCAAGCGAATTCGGCCAGATACTCGTCAACGGCACCTTCACTTTCGCGCTGATGGTCGGGCTCTCGGTCGGCGATACGACTATGGGGACGCTGGTCGCGAATTTGGGCTACGACAAGCTGGTCATGCCGAAACCGGTCTTTATCGGCGATACGATGCGTGCAGAAACCGAGATCGCCGATCTAAGGGAGAGCCGATCGAGGCCGACGGCCGGCATCGTCACCTTCCAGCACGAATTGATCAATCAGCGCAGCGAAGTGGTTTGCCGGTGCCTGCGTAGTGCACTGGTACAAAGGAGGTCGGCATGAGACTGCGCTCACTGCTCTTTGTGCCAGGAGATCGTCCAGATCGGATGCAGAAGGCGCTCGGGCTTTCCGCTGATGCCCTGATTCTCGATCTGGAAGATGCCGTTGCGCTTGCCGAGAAGCCAGCAGCGAGAGAGGCTGTCGCTAATTTCCTGCGATCGGCCGAACGGCGGGCCAAACTGTTCGTGCGGGTCAACGCGCTTGAGGGTGGCCTCCTGGAACAGGATCTCGCGATCATTCTCGATGCCCGGCCTGACGCACTTGTCTTGCCGAAGGCCGAGGGCGGCGCAAGTGTCGAGGCCTTGGCGGCGCTCGCCCCCGGTGTGCCGATCATGCCGATCGCGACGGAAACGCCTGCCGCAATCTTTCAGCTCGGAAGCTATGCGGCCGTTCGCCACCTGATGCTGGGATTGACCTGGGGGGCAGAGGACCTTCCGGCGGCAATCGGCGCGGCAAGTTCGCGGAATGAGGATGGCAGCTATACCCATCCTTATGAAATGGTGCGTTCGCTGACATTGTTTGCCGGTCACGCTGCCGGTGCCGCTGTTATCGAGACGGTCTACCCGGCATTCGGTGACCTTGAGGGCTTGCGACGCTATGCAAGCCGGGCGCGCAGCGATGGCTTTACGGGAATGATGGCAATTCATCCATCACAGGTGTCCGTCATCAACGAGGCCTTCTCGCCAACGGAAGCGGAAATCGAGAGAGCTCAGGCCATCGTCGCTGCATTCGAAGCTAACCCGGAAAAAGGTGTGCTTCAACTTGACGGCCAGATGATCGACGCCCCGCATCTGCGGCATGCCCGCCGCATATTGGGGCTCGCGGACGCACACTTTACATGACGCTGTTTCACGGTCTCGAGCTTCGAGCGGCGGGTTTTCTGCGTTAGCTTACTTGCGCGGCACGTAGGAGAACCAGAAGCTGTATTCTCATCAACATTAAATACTGCTAATATAGCAAATCGGCGTGACGGTGTTCGGGGTTGGGTCCGCCTGATGCTTCAGCGGCACAACAGATTTGTTACTGAGAGGGAGGGAGCAATGCGAAGTTTGCAGGCCTTTTTCACAGCCCGTTTAGATGTGAGCTTGATCCCGGCAATGACGAACATCTCGGTTGTCGGGTTCCTTTCGGTGCTATGCCTCGCTGCCGGCGCGCAGGCGCAGCAGCCGACCGATGCGCAGCGCAATGCAGTTCGATCCGCCTGCCGGTCGGATTTCATCGCGCAATGCTCCGGTGTGACGCCGGGGGGCATGGAAGCCCTGACCTGCCTTCAGCAGCACAATGCTTCGCTGTCAAAGCCGTGTCGCGAAGCGATCTCGAACCTTGAAGGACCGAAGAAGAGTTCGAACGAGGCCCCGCCGCAATCGGATGTGACACCGCCGACAACGACGGCAGCCGCTGCACAGAAACAGCCGACCGCCGCGCAGCGCGATGCCGTCAAATCGTCCTGCCGATCTGACTTCATGACGCAATGCTCGGGCGTAACACCTGGGGGAACGCAGGCACTTGCCTGTCTGCAGCAACACAGCGCAACGCTCTCGCCATCATGCCAGGCCGCGGTCGGCGCGCTTGGTGGAGACGGGGCAGCCCACGTGACTAATCCTGCCAAGCCGCCTGCCGGCGGTGGGGCGGCGGTTGCTACGCCGATGGCGTCTTTCACGCCGCGAGAAGAGCTGGTCGTCGTGCGCCGCAGCTGCGGTCCAGATTTCCGGGCGCTCTGTCACTCCGTGCCGCTTGGTGGCGGTCGCGGCATCAATTGTCTGCGCGATAACTTCGCGCGCCTGGCGCCCGCATGCCAGCGGGTGCTCAGCAACGGTCTTTAGTGGCGCCGACGGATTGCATTTCAGGTTCTCGGCACTACAGGTTCAAGCCGTATCAGACCAAGGTCTGACGTGTCTCCGACTGAGGTCCGACCCCGGAACCTGCAGCAATTACAGCCGTTTGTCTCCCAGCGACAGAGCGTCGCAAAGAAGAGGAGATGAAAATGTCTTTCAAACTTGCAGCGACTGCAATCGCAGCCATCACCCTCATGTCCGGCGTCGCCATGGCACAGTCGGGTACCGTTAATGGCGCGGCTGGCGGAGCCGTTACCGGTGCCATCGTCGGTGGTCCCGTTGGTGCGGCTGTTGGCGGCGTCACGGGCGCCGTGGTCGGTACCATCATCGATCCGCCGCCGGCAAAGGTCGTCACCTACGTTCGCGAAGCGCCGGCTCCGGCAGCGCCTGTTGTCGTGCAGGAAAAGGTCGTCGTCGGCCATGCCTTGCCGGAAACAGTCGTCGTCACGCCGATTCCCGAAAACCCGGAATACGGCTACGCGATCGTCAACAACGAGCGGGTCATCATCGAACCTTCGTCCCGCAAGGTGATCCAGGTCATCAATTGATCGCGCTCGGTTGGGCGGCTTGGCGCATGCCGTGCCGCCTGACCCATCGATCCGGCGCCGACGATATGACGGCAGACGAATGTCCCCACACAATAACAACGGATGACGACAATGAACGGGCTCGCAAGCGTTGCGTTTGGAATAGCCACGGTCGTGGGCACGGTTACGCTCGCCGCATCCGTGGCCTCGATCGGCATGGCGGAGAACACGGAGCACGGCTTGCGCGGTCTGAGGGACGCCGATCTCTGGACGGCAGAGCCCACGCGTGTCGATCCCGCGCTTCAAACCTATGAGCGGTTGCCTCCCGCACTTTCGACATATGCGATGGCTGACAACCGGAGGGTCGCCGCAAAGCGACCGGCCGCGGCCGCACCTGTGGTCGCCGATATCCCGCCGCCAGCAATTGAAATTTCGGCCGAACATCTAAATTGGTGCGCGTCGCACTACCGGTCGTTTGACCCGGCGACGAACTCCTATCGCTCATTCCAGGGCCAAGTTCGCGTCTGCCAGCCCCCATCGGAAACGAGCGGTGCCGCCATGACGTCCACGTCATCAACTGCCGCCGACCCATTGGCAAACGCTGCGATGTGGTGTGCCAATCGCTACAAATCCTATCGCGCGGACGACAATACCTATCAGCCCTACGATGGCCCCCGTATCAAGTGCACGCCGCCGGCTGAAGCCCAGACGGTCGCCGCAAACGAATAGTCGAGCCATCTGGGACCAAAGCCCGTGTTGTCGGCTGGTTCGTCGTGGTTAGCTTCATCGATACGACAGGAGGGCGGGTTATGCCGTCGAGAATGACAGCCGAGATTCGGCAAGCCCGAAACGGCCTGCAGTGGATGGGTCACGATGAGCGCATTGAACTGGTGTCTCGCATTCTGTCTGAGTTGCGAGATATCAGGAAGGACGTGCTGGGCCGTATCCGAGCGGACAAATGCGTCTGGCTAGACACGCTGATCGCGCGGGCGTCTTCGGAGCTTATCCAGATCGCTGCCATGGATGATGTGGAATTTCAGCTGGTGCTGATTGAGTTCGAGAAACTGCTCGGAATTTTTGACGCGCCGGACCCCGACCTTCGCCATTTGTCACCGACGATACATTAGGAGCGATCATGCGTGTTCTGATTGTCGAGGACGAGCCGGCTTTTGCGCTGATGGTGGAAGACATCGCGATGGCCGAAGGTTTCGAAATCGCGGGTATCGCCCGAAACACCGCCGAAGCGATGGAGTTGGCTCCCGAGGCCGATATCGCCATTCTGGACGTGCGCCTCGCCGATGGGCTGACAGGGCCGGAAATCGCAAGGCATCTGGTCGAGCATTTCAACGTCGGCATCGTCTACCTGACCGGCAATCCTGATCTTGTTGGAGACCGGGACGGGGTGCACGTCGTCGTCAAACCACCGAGTGTACCGAGCGTTGTCGATGGCTTGCGCCAGGCCGCAGCGTGGCACAGCCGCCGCGCGCGGCAACAGAATGCACAAGACGGCGCGGGAAATGTCACGCCAAACCGCAACAGCACTGACAGGAGCATATCGTGACAAACATTCGAGCCAGGCACGCTGGCGGTTTGGTCGCCGAGATCATGTTGGCGGACCGGACGTCGTTGCGGACCAGTTCGCCTGATACCAACGACGCATCCGCCGAACTCGAACGTGGCTTCGACCTGCTGTTCTTCCTCCGGGAGATGGACATCCTGGCCGATGAGCTCGCCAAGCTTGCCCCATCGATGGATAGAACCGCACTTGAACTCCGGCTGGCGCAGATGCGGCAGGTGTTTGAATTTCGCCACAAGCAGCGGACCGATCAGCCGGAGGTCGAATAAACGACGCGAAAGATCGGTGCCGCGCAGATCCATGCGCCGTCATCTGCGTAGACAAGGGCACAAGGCCGGAAGGGGCGCAATCATGCTTTCAAGGCGCTGCCTGTTGAAATTGGGATGCGGGGCGACTGTCGCCCTTGTTATCTCGGTGATGCCACTGACGCTGAGCTTCGGGCCGTTTCAAGCGCCGACGACGAATGCCGCGCATGCGAAGGATGGCAATAACGGCAACGGCGGCGGAAACGGCAATGGGGGCAACAATGGACACGGTTCCAGTAATGGGAACGGCAACGGCTCAAGCAACGGAAATGGCGCGGGCAGCGCCGGAAACAGCTCCGGTAACGCGGGTGGCAACGGAAACGGCAATGGCAACGGAGGTGCAGGCGCAAGCGGCAACTCTGCCAGGGCAGGCAGTTCTTCGCCGTCGTCTCCCTCCGCATCATCAGCCTCAGGCGTTAAGGCCACGGAACGTTCAGACGGCAGTGTCGATGTCCGCCACGGCAATGGCATAACCGAAACGCTGCGGCGCGGTCGCTACATCATGCGCGATTCGAAAGGCCGCACCATCGTTGACAGGCAGGCGACAGCCAACGATGTTCGGCGGCTGAACCGGTTCGTTCGCTAGAGCGTGTAGACCCTAACCCTTCCCGCGCCAGCGCAGAGCTGCCTCGGTTCGATTGGAAACGCCTAATTTCGTCAGGATTTGCGTCATGTGGTGCTTGACGGTCTTTTCCTGCAGATCAAGCCGCAGGCCGATATGCTTGTTGGAGAGGCCTTCGCCCACAAGGTCCATCACCTCGCGTTCGCGCGGCGTCAGGCTGTTCTTGGATGGCTCCTTGTCCAGCGAGACATCCACCACCTTCGCGGACATGGCTGGTGACACATAGCGAGCTCCCTTGAGGATCATCCTGATCGCCTCTGCGAGCCCCCTGGAGCCGACGCCCTTTAGAACATATCCCATCGCGCCCCTCTGAAGCGCGCCCAGCAGCGTGTCGATCTCCTCCGACGCGGTCAGCATCAACACCTTCGTCGATGGGCTGTGTTGCAATATCTCGCCTATCGCGCTCAAGCCGCCGCCCGGCATGGACACATCGACCAGCATGACATCGGGATGTTTGTCGGCTGCGATCATCGCCGCGTCGTCGCTGGTTGCGCCTTCTCCCACCACCAGGAAGTCCTTGATTTCGGAAAGGCTTCGCGTCACACCTTCGCGAAATAGCGGATGGTCATCCACGATCCCAACAGTAATGGACGTCATCTCTGCTCTCCCGTTTCCATCGGTTCGAAGGTCATGGTCAGGATCGTGCCCTTGTCCCCGGTCTTCACTTCAAACGTTCCGCCAAGACTATCGACCCGCTCGCGGAGCCCGACAAGCCCGAGGCTCGATGGCCTGACATGGTTCGGATCGAAGCCCTCGCCTCGATCACTGACCTCAATCGTGACATGCCCGCGATGAAGGGTGGCCCAAACGGCCTGCTGAATGCCGCCGGCGTGGCGATGGGCGTTGTTCAAGGCTTCCTGAATAAACCGGTAGATGCAGATCTTGACCGCCGCTACCGGCTCTGAGCCGTCCTGCTCGATCACCGTGTTGACGGTCGTGTCGGTTCTCATTTGGTGGGCCTCGGTGACGCGGTTGACGATTTCGGCAAACGAAGCCTTTTCGATCTCCGGAAGCACCAGTCCCTTGCAGATATCCCGGATCTCGGTCATCGCCTCGGCGAGGCTGGAGCGGATCCAGGTGAGCTCCTTCTCACGCTCGTCGGGCAGCGTTTCCGCGCTGATCAGCAATTCGCTATCCAGCCGCAGCGAGGCATAGGCGATGTGTTGTGCAGGCCCGTCGTGGAGATCGGCGCCTATGCTGCGCAGATATGTCTCGTTCAGCGATGCGGCGCGTTGGGATGCGCGCTGTAGCCTACCCTGCAGCCCCTTGTTCTCGGCGAGCAATGCGGAGAGTTCCGCAACGCGTTTGGCGAGATCCCTTTGCTGGTCCTCGATCGTTCGACTCCCGCGAAAAACCAGTCCTGACAGGACGGCGAAGAATACGGATGTGAGACCTGCGACGCCAAACCAGCTCCACAATCTCGCCCGCGTCAGGCTTTCACCCAGCCCTTCGGCCGTCTCGTAAAATTCGAGAACCGCAACAGCTTGGCCCGACCAGGGCTGGAGCACGGGGTTGTAAATCTCCATCAATGGCTTGCCGAGAGAACGTTCGGTGGTGCTTTCGGGGTCGTCGGCGATCTCATAGCGCGCAACCAGCGTTCCGGCGAATGCCTGGCGAAGCTTGTCGTTGACGGCAAACTGCTTTCCGACAAGCGCCTTGTCGTTGGAGTAGAGAATTGTCCCGTCCGCGCGCCACAGCTTGAACGACACCAATCGCTTTCCAAGCGCTCCTTGCCCAAGCGTCTCATCGAGCGCCAGCGCGCTCGCCTCGTCGAGCAGTGCAGCCCTCTGCATGTCGGGAAGGAGCGGAGCAACGACACTGTCGACATAAAGGGCGGTCGCGGCGCCGGAATTATGAATCACGGCATCTTCGATGACCTTCGACACCAGATAGCCGACGATGAACATCGCCGCCAAACTGACAAGTCCACCAACCACGACAAATCGCAGGGCGAGAGAGCGGGCCGTCCAGCGGGAAATCCAGTTCATGATCAACCAGTTGTAATGTGACCCCCGATACCTATCGCGCATTAAGAGTTTTTCTAGGCGTTCACTATGCCATGCGCATATGGATATGCCCTCAAGGGGAAACACAGGCCGAGCGCTTGCCGGCCGAGCTCTCGTAGGTGTTGTCGGTCGCGTGATAGGAGAGATAGCGCTCGGCGCACCAGCGGATATGGCTGATTTCGGCGGGTGACAGGACGGAATTGTCTCCATCCCCGACGGCACCTTCTTGGGTATACGCAGCAACGGCGCCTTGCGAGCGAGCCTGCATTCCATCGGCGGCACCGGCCATGCTGAAGGCGTAGGCCGTTCCAATGGACGACGCGACCAACACAGCGGTCGCAACAAGAGGTGCTACTATTTTAAAGGTTATGGCCATCGCCGCCTCCGGAATATATCTCGGGGTAACAACGATAGGCGTTAACTTTTGTTCCGTGCGGCCTGTCTAACCGGGAAACACGTACGGGTTACCAGGGTAACGTTGTCTGTGGTCTTGCTGCTATTCTGCCAGCGGACGAGTAAGCCGCCCGCTGGCTTCTTGGATAGACTATTGGATTTGGGAGACGAGCTCTGTCACCGACTTCTTCGCATCGCCGTAGAACATGCGTGTGTTCTCCTTATAGAAGAGCGGGTTTTCGATGCCGGAATAACCGGTGCCCTGTCCACGCTTGGAGACGAAGACCTGCTTGGCCTTCCAGACTTCGAGAACCGGCATGCCCGCGATCGGCGAGTTCGGATCTTCCTGGGCAGCCGGATTGACGATGTCGTTGGAGCCGATGACGATGACGACGTCGGTCTCGGGGAAGTCGTCGTTGATCTCGTCCATTTCGAGCACGATGTCGTAAGGCACCTTGGCTTCGGCAAGCAGCACGTTCATATGGCCCGGCAGACGGCCGGCGACCGGATGGATCGCGAAGCGAACCGTCTTGCCGGTAGCCCTGAGCTTGCGGGTTAGCTCGGAGACGGCCTGCTGCGCCTGCGCCACCGCCATGCCGTAGCCGGGCACGATGACGACGCTATCGGCATCGTTGAGCGCGGATGCGACGCCCTCGGCATCGACGGCGATCTGCTCGCCTTCGATTTCCATCGCGGGACCCGTGGTGCCGCCGAAGCCGCCCAAGATGACGGAGACAAACGAGCGGTTCATCGCCTTACACATGATGTAGGATAAGATCGCGCCCGAGGAGCCGACCAGCGCGCCGGTGACGATCAGGAGATCGTTGCCGAGCGTGAAGCCGATGGCGGCGGCCGCCCAGCCGGAATAGCTGTTCAGCATCGAAACCACGACCGGCATGTCGGCGCCGCCGATGCCCATGATCAGATGGTAGCCGATGAAGAAGGCGAGCAGCGTCATCAGGATCAGCGTCCAGACGCCAGCATCGTTGGCGTACATCAGGAGCAGGATCAGCGACAGGATCGCGGCGGCGGCATTGAGAAAATGCCCGCCCGGCAGCTTCTTCGCCTTGCCGTCGACCTTGCCGGCCAGCTTGCCGAAGGCGACGACCGAGCCGGTGAAGGTGATCGCACCGATGAAGACGCCGAGGAAGACCTCGACCTTCATGATCGCGAGCTCGACCGGGGTCTTGTGCGCGAGAATACCGGCGAAGCCATCGAGTGCAGCGCGTGCCGCCTCATCCATGCCGGCAACGCGCCATGCTTCGATGTGGGCGTTGTAGCCGATGAAGACGGCGGCGAGGCCGACGAAGGAGTGAAGTGCCGCCACGAGCTGCGGCATCTCGGTCATCTGCACGCGGTTGGCCACGTAGTAGCCGGCGATGGAGCCGGCCAGGATCATCGGAAGAATGATGAACCAGTTGCTCACACCGGGGCCGAAGATGGTCGCGACAATGGCAAGCGCCATGCCGACGATGCCGTACCAGGCGGCGCGCTTGGCGCTTTCCTGGCCCGACAGGCCGCCGAGCGAGAGGATGAAAAGCACAGCCGCGGAGATATAGGCGGCCGAAACGATACCAATCGTCATATTGAAAATCCCTTGATATCCCTGGCCCGATCAGGACTTCTGGAACATGGCGAGCATGCGCCGCGTGACAAGAAAACCGCCCACGATGTTGATCGTCGCGACCAGAACCGACAGAGCGGCCAGGATGACGACCAGCCAGTTGCCCGAACCGACCTGCAGCAGCGCGCCGAGAATGACGATGCCCGAGATCGCGTTGGTCACCGCCATCAGCGGCGTATGCAGCGAGTGCGAGACGTTCCAGATCACTTGGAAACCGATGAAGCAGGCGAGCATGAAGACCACGAAATGGTTCATGAAGCTTGCCGGGGCATAAGCGCCGACCAGGAGCAGCAGCGCGGTGCCGATCAAAAGCAGGAAGCCCTGGCTCTTGGTCTGCGCCTTGAAGGCGGCCGCCTCGCGGGCCTTCTTTTCCTCAGCCGTCGGCTCCTTGTTCTTTTCCCTTGGCTTCTGGGCGGCGATCGCCTGGATCTTCGGCGGCGGTGGTGGATAGGTCACGGCGCCCTCGAAGGCTACGGTTGCGCCACGGATGACGTCGTCTTCCATGTTGTGGACGAGCTTGCCATCCTTGGCGGGCGTCAGGTCCGTCATCATGTGGCGGATGTTGGTGGCGTAGAGCGTGGAGGACTGCGCGGCCATGCGGCTCGGGAAATCGGTATAGCCGATGACGATCACGCCGTTGTCGGAGACGAACTTTTGGTCGGCGACCGTCAGGTCACAGTTGCCGCCACGCTCCGCCGCGAGGTCGACGATAACAGAACCCGGCTTCATCAGCGCCACCATGTCTGACAGCCACAGCTTTGGCGCATCGCGGCCGGGGATCAGCGCCGTGGTGATGACGATATCGATCTCGGGCGCCAGCTCGCGGAACTTCTCCAGCTGCTTTTCGCGAAACTCCGGAGACGACGGGGCTGCATAGCCACCGGTGGCGGCGCCATCCTGCTGGCTCTCCTTGAAATCCAGGAAGACGAACTCGGCACCCATGGATTCGATCTGTTCGGCGACTTCGGGGCGAACGTCGAAGGCATAGGTGATGGCGCCGAGCGAGGTCGCGGTGCCGATGGCGGCAAGACCAGCAACGCCGGCGCCGATGACGAGCACCTTGGCAGGCGGCACCTTACCGGCGGCCGTGACCTGGCCAGTGAAGAAGCGGCCGAAATTGTTGCCTGCCTCGATGACGGCGCGATAGCCGGCGATGTTGGCCATCGACGACAGGGCGTCCATCTTCTGCGCGCGGCTGATGCGCGGCACCATGTCCATGGCGATGACATTGGCGCCGGTCGCCTTCACCTTTTCCAGCAGAGCGGCGTTCTGGCCGGGATAGAAGAAGGCGATCAGTGTCTTGCCGGTCGACAGCAGACGCGCCTCGGCATCAGTCGGCGGGCGGACCTTGACGATCACGTTGGCCGACGACCAGAGGGCATCCGCCGATGGAGCGATCTCGACGCCTGCGGCGCGGTAGGCGTCGTCGGAAAAGCCGGCACCGACCCCGGCGCCTGTCTCAACCAGACAGCGGTAACCCAACTTGTGCAACTGCTCGGCCGAAGACGGCGTCAACGCCACCCGACTTTCCCCAGAGAAGAGCTCCTTCGGACTGCCGATAATCACTGTCATCTTTACTTCATCCCTCATGGCGGATCGAACCTTAAGCCGGAAACCTGCGTAGCCGGCTATGATGGGGGTTGATGAACCAAAGAGATCGGGAACTGTCCAGTACCGAAAAGTGCTAATCCAGCCAGTTCTGCCGCGTTGGAAAGACTGCTAATCGATTTTAATTTTGAGATTGCTTTGTCAGGCGCGGCTAACATCCAGCCACCGTTTTCTTTGACGGTATGATCGGCCTGAGCTGATTGTTTCAATAAATGCCGCCGATAAGGCGGCTGCTTGCTCAAAGAGATCCCGCGCAAGGCAGGAAAAAGGGGGCGGTATTTCGAGGTGGACGGCATTAGCGCCGTCTACCTCGTCAATCGCGTGTGGGCGTGCCGAGAGATTAGGGGTAGGCGGTCGCTCCGTCGGGCTTACGCGTGATCTTCCGCTCCCAGTGAATGTAGTCCTCCGTCTGCAGCGCTTTCTCGTCGATTTCCAGACCCCAACCGGGGCGATCCGGCCGAAGCTCCATGTGGCCATCGACGGGCATGTAGGGATCGGCTGCCCACGGCGCGTGAACGTGTGGCTTGAATTCCAGCACCTTGAAGTTCGGCTGGGCCGCGCAGAAGTGGATGTTGACAGCAGTTGCGAGCGGACCCATCGGGTTATGCGGCGCGACCGTCACATAGTGCGCCTCGGCGATCGCCGCGATACGCCGCATCTCGCTGACGCCACCGACTACGCAGATATCGGGCTGGATGATATCGGCGCCACGGGCAGACAGTAGCGACAGGAACTCAAAGCGCGAATAGAGCGATTCACCGGTTGCGAGCGGAACGGTCACCTTCGACTTCAGCTCCGTCCATGCCGGGATGTGTTCCGGCCGGATCGGCTCTTCGTAGAAAAGCGGATCGTTTGGCGCGATGGCGGCTGCAAGCTGGACGGCCTGATACGGTTCGAAAATCTTCGCATGAGCGTCGAACGCGTAGTCAAAATGCGATGGCGTGATCTCGCGGATCTTGCCGAACCAGTCGCCCGTCTCCTTGACGAGTTCGCCCCAGCGGCCGGTATGAAGATCGCGGCGATAGGGGCTGAGCTTGAAGGCGGTGTAGCCGTATTTCTCGTTCAGCTCGAGCGACTGGTCGCGCGCGGCTTCCGGGTCCGGCGCCGTATAGACGCCGCAATAGACCTTGACGCGATCGCGCACATTGCCGCCGAGCAGCATGTAAACGGGCAGGCCGGCGGCCTTGCCGGCGATATCCCAGAGCGCGTGATCGATCGCCGAAATTGCCGCGAGGCCAAGTGCACCCGGCGGGAATCGGCATTGCTGGTTGAGCTTGAGGACGAGGAATTCCACGCGGCGCGGATCTTCGCCCTCAATCTGGTGAAAGAGGTAGTCGAGAAGCGGCGGCAGCGCCCAGTCCGGGCCGTGGTTGTAGCATTCGCCCCAGCCGGAGATGCCTTCGCTGGTTTCGATCTTGAGAAGCAGGCGAGGGCGGTCGTCCACGCGCTGCATGTAGGTCTTGATGCCGGTGATATGCATGGGATCTTCCTCAGGCCGCGCGGCTCTTTTCGGCGACATTGTCGACGATGGCGCGCAGGTCCGCGCGTTCGGCTTCGGTCAGGCTCTCGACGCCGGGCACGCGCACGGGGCCAACCTCGGTTCCAAGCATGCCAAGCGCTTCCTTGACGACGGTGACATTGGCGCCGTTGAGATATTTGGTGCGCAGCGCCTCGAAGCCGGCGATATCGTCGATGAGCGCGCGTGCGGCCGTGTAGTCACCGGTCTCCAGCGCCTGGTGGATGGCGTGCGAGCGTTCCGGGAAGACATTGACGAGGCCGGAAGTGAAGCCACGGGCGCCCATCGCGTAAAAGGCCGGCGCCCAACCTTCCGCCAGGCCGCAAACCCAGATCGCCGGCGCATCCTTGGTCGCGCGGATCACTTCGGCGAGCAGCATGAGATTACCGGATGCAAACTTGATGCCGGCGATATTCGGGTGCAGCGCCAGCTTGCGGAAATCGGTGACGGAGAAAGTGTCGCTGCGCACATAGGCGATGACGGGAACAGTGCTGGCGTCGGCAAGCTCCAGGAAGTAGCGCGCCTGGTAGCTTGGGCCGGCGAAGGGGTCCATCGGGTGATGGCCCATGATCGCATCGGCGCCTTCTGCGATGGCATCGCGGGCAAGCGCCTTTGCTTCGGTCAGCGAACGACCGACAGCTGCGCTAACCAGCGATTTGCCGCCGGCGGCCTTGATCGTCGCGACGTGGACAGCGCGCACTTCGTCCATGGTGAGGGTGAAGAACTCACCGGTGTTGCCGGCCGCCATTAGATTGTGGACCCGCGCATGAGCGAGGCCGGTGATCAGAGCCGAGAGCTTGGCGATATCGACGCTGCCATCTGCTTTGTAGGGGGTCACGGGCACGCCCGATATGCCCGTCAGGGCCTTGCGGATCTTTTCCATTGCCTCGGTCACGTCAGATGTCCTCCTTCTTCTTGAACACGATGTTGAGGTAGGTTTCGCCGGAGCGGACGACGTGGTCGCGCATCACGCGTTCGGCCTTGTCGCTGTCGCTGGAGATGATGGCGGCGGCGATCGCGGCATGTTCGGCCAGCGCCTTGCCGCGCTCGAGCGGATCGGAATGGATGACGCGGCGGATGCTGCCGTCGTAGAATTGCTGCCGTTCGATCATCCGCGAGAGATACTGGCATCGCGAGGCGATGTGGATCTGCTCATGAAACGTCTCGTTGAGCGAAATCAGGTCGTCTGCCACGCCGTCCTGGGTCGCCTTGCGCATCAGATTGACGATGTCTTCCAGCTTGGCTGCTTCGGCCTTCTCGATGCGCTTGGCGGCAAGGTGGGCGATCATCGATTCCAGCGCGGCGCGCGCCAGGATCATCTCTTCGGCCCAGCCTGCGTTGAAACGGATCAGCACGCCGCGGCGCGGCAGTGTTTCGACGAGACCCTCGGTCTCAAGCTGACGCAGGGCTTCCTTGATGGGTGTCGTACTGACACCGAGCTGCTCGGCCAGCTGCCGCTCGTTGACGCGCTCATCCGGTGCAAAGCGGCCGGAGAGGATCGCGGTGCGCAGCGTCTTGTGCACGTGGTCGCGCAATGTCGTCAGAAGGCGCGGGTCGATCTTCTCGATGCGGTCTGCGCCAGGCTGCGTCGATGCCTCTTTTTGCATGTCCCGAAAATTCCCCCGTTGACGACAAAATCGTTTTGTGAGATCTGATATACCAGATTTCAGATCGATGTCGATATGAAAATTCGCGCTCGGGGCGAGGTCCGGCGCACCAGGGAGGAGATAGGACGATGAAAAGACGCAGTTTTCTGATGGCATCGGCTATGGTGGCGTCGACGCTCGCCATGCCGCTCGCAGTGCAGGCGGCAACGCCCAAGGACCAGCTGGTGATCGCCACCAACATGTCCTCGATGCGCGGTCTGGATCCGAACGAGCTCAACCAGCTGGAATCGGCGGAAATCGTCGCCAACCTTTACGAGCGCCTGATCGTGCTCGCCGCCGATGACATTACCAAGCCGCAGCCGGGCATTGCGGAGAGCTGGACAGTATCCGAAGACGGCAAGACCTTCACCTTCAAGATCCGCTCCGGGGTTACCTTCCATTCCGGCAACGCGCTGACCGCCAAGGATGTCGAGTGGTCGCTGCGCCGCCTGGTGAAGCTCGGGCTGGCGCCCTCCGTCGATCTTCGCCAGTGGGGCATTACCGACAAGAATGTCGATGAGCTGATCAAGGCGACGGATGATTCAACTGTCGTGCTGCAGACGCCCGAGGTCTGGAACCCGAACCTGATCCTTTTCTCGCTCGCCAGCTTCTCGACCTCGATCCTGGATAGCCAGCTTCTCGCCAAGAACGAGAAGAACGGCGACATGGGCCGCGAATTTCTGCAGACCAACGATGCCGGGTCCGGTCCCTATTCGCTGCGGACCTGGCGCGTCAACGACCTTTTGATCGCCGAGGCCTTCAAGGATTACTGGCAGGGCGCGCCGAAGATGCGCCGGGTTATCCTTCGCCATATGCCGGAATCGTCAGGCCAGCGACTGCAGCTGGAAGCCGGCGACGTCGATGTCGCGACGCGTCTTTCCTCCACCGATCTGGCGGCGATCGAGGCCGGCGGCAAGGCCGATATCCAGAAGACGCCGGGCTTCGGCTTCTACTATCTGGCGCTCAATCAGAAGGATGAAATCCTCTCCAAGCCGAAGGTCCGCGAGGCTTTCCGTTATCTCATCGATTATGACGGCCTCGCCAACACCGTCATGAAATACTACGGCATCAAGCAGCAGACGATCATTCCGGGCGGTCTGCCAGGTGCCAGCACCGAGAACCCGTACAAGCTCGATATCGACAAGGCCAAGCAGTTGCTTGCGGAAGCCGGCTATCCCGATGGCTTCTCCAAGGTCTATTACGCAACGCCCGTGACGCCGGAGTATGAAGTTGCCCAGTCGCTGCAAGCCAATGCAGCCAAGGCCGGCATCAAGCTCGACCTGCAGGGCGGCGATCATATCGGCAAGTTCCGCAACCGCGAATTCGAAATCTTCTCGGCGCGCACCGGCGAACGCCTGCCCGACCCGCATGCGGTTCTGGCGTCCTATGCGACGAACCCGAACAATGCCGACGATGCGAAACTCTCCGGCCTGATCGCCTGGCGCTCTGCCTGGGAGGTTCCGAAGGACATCCAGGAAATGGTCACGGCGGCCGCGCACGAGACCGACCAGCAGAAGCGCGCCGATCTCTACGCCAAGATCAACAAGGCCTATCTGGATGCTTCACCGGCCCTGATCACCTCCTTCCAGCGCACGGACGCGAAGGCGGTCAGAAAAGAAGTCAAGGGCTATGTCGGCCATTCGACCTGGCTCACCCGTTGGGACACCGTCTCGAAGGGCGAATAAGCCCTTCCTGTCGAGGAGAATGACGTGAGTATCTCACAGACATCTGGAAACGCGCCGGCAGGCGCACGGGCGGCTCTTGGCGCACTGCGCAAGGTGACGGCATCCTTTGCCGTCATCCTGACAACGCTGCTCGGCCTGCTCGTGATCACCTTCGTTGTCGGCCGCATGGTTCCCGCCGATCCTGTCATCGCCGTGATCGGCGATCAGGCCGATCACGAGACCTACGAGCGCGTCTACAAGGAAATGGGGCTCGATCAGCCGCTCTACGTGCAGTTCGCCACCTATCTCGGCAATGTCGCGCACCTGGATTTCGGCCAGTCGCATGTGACGAAAAACCCCGTCGCCAGCGATCTCGCCCGCGTCTTCCCGGCGACGCTTGAACTCGCCACGCTCGCAACGATCATCGGCGCCGGCTTCGGCATCCCGCTCGGCATCATCTCCGCTGTGCGCAAAGGCACCTGGGTCGATCACCTTGCGCGTGTCGTCGGCCTGCTGGGCCACTCGACGCCGATTTTCTGGCTGGGCACGATTGTCATCCTCGTGTTCTATGCAAAGTTCGGCCTCATACCAGGCAGCGGCCGCCTCGATGTCTATAATGAAGGGCTGGTCGAAGGGCCGACCAACTCCATCCTCGTCGACGCGATCCTTGCCGGCGAGTGGGAAGTCTTCCGGGATGCGCTGCTGCATGTTGCGGCTCCCGCACTGATCCTCGGCTATGCCGCGATGGCCTATCTAAGCCGCATGAGCCGCAGCTTCATGCTTGAGCAGCTGCGTCAGGAATATGTGCTGACCGCCAAGGCCAAGGGCCTCGGTCAGCGGGCGATCGTCTGGCGACACGCGTTTCGCAACATTCGCGTGCAACTGCTGACGATCGTGGCTCTCGCCTATTGCGGCCTGCTCGACGGAACGGTCCTGATCGAGACGGTTTTCGCGTGGCCCGGCCTTGGCCAGTATCTCACGTCGGCGCTGTTCTTCGCTGACATGAACGCGGTGCTTGGCAGCGTGCTCCTCATCGGCATCATCTCGATTGCCATCAATCTCCTGTCGGACCTGACCTATCGGTTCCTCGATCCGCGTACCCGGTGACATCATGGCGACACGTTACTTCAACGACCTGCACAATTGGCTGATCAACGAGGAGTTTTCCTCGACGCGTCAGGCGCGGCTCCACAAGGCCTATGTCCTGTGGCTGAACCTGATCGCCAATCCGTTGGCATTCGCCGGCTTCGTCGTCGTGCTGATGCTCGTCTTGATCGCGACCTTCGCGCCGCTGCTCGCCAACCATGATCCGATCCTCCAGGATTTGACCATGGCGCTAAAGCCGCCGTCATCCGCCAACTGGTTCGGCACCGACGAATTCGGCCGGGACGTCTATTCGCGCCTCGTCTATGGCGCGCGTACGACGCTCTATATCAGCATCCTGGTCACGGTCATCGTGGCGCCCATCGGCTTTGCGATCGGCGCGACCGCCGGCTATCTCGGCGGCTGGGTCGATGTGGTCCTGATGCGCATCACCGATATCTTCCTGTCCTTCCCAAGCCTCGTTCTGGCGCTTGCCTTCTCCGCAGCGCTTGGTCCGGGGATCGAGAATGCCGTCATCGCCATCGCGCTCACCGTCTGGCCGCCGATCGCGCGTCTGGCGCGCGCCGAAACGCTGACGTTCCGTGCCGCAGATTTCGTCGTCGCAGCCGAGTTGCAGGGCGCGGGCATGGGGCGCATTCTGTTTCGCCATATCGTGCCGCTCTGCGCGCCGTCGATCATCATCCGCCTGACGCTCAACATGTCGAGCGTCATCCTGACGGCTGCCGGTCTTGGCTTCCTCGGTCTCGGTGCCCAGCCGCCGATGCCGGAATGGGGCGCCATGGCGGCCTCCGGTCGTCAATATCTTCTCGATGCCTGGTGGCTGACGACGGTTCCCGGCATCGCCATTCTTCTGGTCAGTCTCGCCTTCAACCTGCTTGGCGACGGACTGCGCGACATCATGGATCCCCGCAATGCCTGAACAGTCAAAACCGATCCTCTCGGTCAAGAACATGTCGGTGCAGTTTCCGACGCTGTCCGGCGTGGTCAACGCCGTCAAGAATGTAAGCTTCGATGTCGGCCGCGAGAAAGTGGGCATCATCGGCGAATCCGGTTCCGGCAAGAGCACGACCGGGCGCGCGATCATGCGCCTGCAGCCGGGCACGGCTCAAGTCGTCGCCGATGAGTTGCGCTTCGAGGACGTCGATCTCCTCGCCGCCAGCGAGGCGGACATGCGCGCAATCCGTGGCAGCCGGATTTCGATGATCTTGCAGGACCCGAAGTATTCGCTCAATCCCGTCATGACCGTCGGAGAGCAGATTGCCGAAACCGTCATCCTGCATGAGCGCCTTGGAAAGAAGGCGGCGCGCGAGCGCACGCTCGCCATGCTGGAAAGGGTGAATATCCGCGATCCGCAGCGCGTCTTCAATCTCTACCCTCATGAGGTGTCGGGCGGCATGGGCCAGCGCATCATGATCTCGATGATGCTGATCTCGTCGCCCTCGCTGATCATCGCCGACGAACCGACCTCGGCACTCGATGTGACCGTGCGCCAGCAGGTGCTGTCGATCCTCGACGACCTGATTACCGAACGCAACATCGGCCTGATCTTCATCTCTCACGACCTCAACCTCGTGAAGAGCTTCTGCGACCGCGTCATCATCATGTATGCGGGCCGGGTCGTGGAAACGATCGAAGCCTCAAGGCTCGACGAAGCAACCCATCCCTACACACGCGGCCTGCTTGAGGCGCTGCCCAGTCTCGATCATCCCAGGGATCGGCTGGAAGTGCTGAAGCGTCAGGCAAGCTGGGCGGAGGCGTGACATGTCCATCATATCGGTAAACGATCTCGCCGTGTCCTTCGGCAGCGGCAATGATTTCAAGCAGGTCGTCAAAAGCGTCGCCTTCGAGGTCGCGCCGGGCGAGACATTCGGCCTTGTCGGCGAGAGCGGATGCGGCAAGTCGACGGTGCTCGGCGCGCTGGCGGGGCGTATCAAAGAGTGGAGCGGTTCGGTTTCGATCGATGGCGACGTGGTCGGCCCCAAGCGGTCGCGCGCGCAACTCGCCAAGCAGCAGATGGTGTTTCAGGATCCTTTCGGCTCCCTGCATCCGCGCCACACGATCGGGCGCACGCTCCTGGAGCCTCTCGAGATCCATGGGCTGGATCGCAGGCAGGAGCGTGTCGAGCAGGTGTTGCGCGACGTCGGCCTGCCGCCCGGCTTCCGCCATCGCTTCCCGCACCAGCTCTCGGGCGGGCAGCGGCAGCGCGTGGCGATTGCTCGCGCGCTTATCCTTGAGCCGAAGATTCTCTTGCTCGACGAGCCGACATCGGCGCTCGATGTTTCGATCCAGGCGGAAATTCTCAATCTCCTGAAGGATCTGCGTGAACGCTCGAAGCTGACTTATATCCTCGTCAGCCACGACATGGCTGTCATCGCGCATCTCTGCAACCGCGTGGCTGTCATGCAGGACGGCGTTTTCGTCGAGATCGCAACGCGTGAACAGTTGCTGGAGGGCAGCGTCCAGCATCCCTATACGAAAACGCTGCTGGATGGGAGCAGGGGATACATCAGCGCGCGTAGGGCGGTGGCGTAGACGGAATCACTAGCCGCGCCGCGCAAGTCTATTGAAGTCGGCCTTGAAACTCTCGACGCGCGAACCACGTCATTGCTTGAATGCAGGGGATGCGGATGAGCTATGACGTAGTGGTAGTGGGGGCAGGCTTTTCGGCGATTGCCACGGTCTGCAACCTGATCGAACTGCTTCCTCCGTCCGCGAAGATCGCCGTGGTGGGGGATGATCCGGGTTTTGGTCGCGGAACGGCCTATCGTTCCGAACTCTATCTCCACAGGCTGAACGTCCCGGCCGGCCGGATGAGCCTGTTTCCGGACAGGCCGGATGCGTTTGTCAGCTGGCTCACGGAGCGCAAACGCCCATTGAGAGACGGCGATTTCGCCTCGCGTCAGGATTACGGCCTCTATGTTCGCGATACGCTCGCCGCGTTGCTGCGGGACAAGCGACCACGCTGCAAGGTCGATTTCATCCGTGCGAAGGCGACCGGTTGCGTGGAGCGCTACAGCGCGACGCTCGGCTTTCTGCTTGATAATGGTGATGAGATTGTCGGGCGTCATGTCGTGCTTTGCCTGGGCGTGGGGAACGCGCCGCTTCCGGTCGATCTTTCCAGACTTCCGGCCGAGGCGCGCGACAGGACAATCGAAAACCCATGGCGCCTGTCCTGGCTTCGCCGCGTGGAGGCGTCCGACAGGGTCTGTATCCTTGGTTCCGGCCTCACCATGATCGATCAGGTGCTGGCGCTGTTCGCGCAAGGATTTCGAGGCAAGATCGATGTGCTGTCGCGCCGCGGCCTTGTTCCGCACGGGCACGCAAGAGCGCCGAAGCCTCCCGCCGATTTCGATCCCGCCGATCTTCCTGATAGGATGAGCGAAATCTTGCGTCAGTTGCGCAGTGAAAGTCGGCGCGCCGGTGATTGGCGCAGCGTCATGGACACATTGCGGCCGAGAACCCAGGCGCTCTGGCAGCGCCTGCCGCAAGCCGAACGCATGCGGTTTCTGCGCCACGGGCTGCCATGGTGGAACATCCACCGCCACCGTGTGGCGCCTGATGTCAACGATCGCTTCCGTGAGATGGTCGCAAGCGGTCAGGTTTCGATCCATGCGGGTTATCTTCAGGACGTTTCGCAAGTCGATAACCAGCTGATGCTGCACTACCGTAAGCGCGCAGCCAATGACGTTGCAACGATCGAATGCGACTGGCTGGTCAATTGCACCGGTGTGGAGCGAGCAGGCATCGGGCACTCACCGCTCTTGCAGCAGATGATGCGCCAAGGGGTGATCAAAGCGGATACGCTGGGCCTCGGCATCGGCGTAGACGCCGCTTCGGCCGTCCTGCACGACAATCCGGGGGCTCCGGCGCTTTACGCGGTGGGTGCTTTGACGGCCGGTCAGTTCTGGGAGATCACAGCGGTTCCGGATATTCGCACGCAGGCTCGCGCTGTTGCGAAGCGGATCTCCGATGGCGTGTTGGGGTAAAATTCCAAAGGTTTGCGCTGACCGCATCGGAGAATTTCCCCGTAGTTTGGCGATTATAGAATACTAATTCTATATACTATATGCCTATCCAATTATCGTTTCTCATCTGTTTCAGAGGGAAAATCGATGAGCTTCACGACGACGTTAAAGAGCCTTCTTCTTGCCGGCACGATCGCGGCAACCGCTGCACACGCCTGGGCCGAGGAACCCGTCAAGCCCGTGGAAGGTGGCACGTTGATCTATCTGGAGCAACAGCCCCACACCAACCTCTATCCACCGGCCGGGGGCTTTTATCCGAACGGTGGGGTACTGAACCAGATCACCGACAAGCTGACCTATCAGAACCCGAAGACGCTCGAGATCGAACCGTGGATCGCCGAATCCTGGACGGTGAACGAAAACGCCACCGAGTATACGTTCAAGCTGCGCAAGGGCGTGACCTTCTCGGACGGCTCGCCGCTCGATGCCAACGCGGTCGCCAAGAATTTCGATACCTTCGGTCTTGGCAACAAGGAGCTGAAACAGCCGGTATCGGAAGTGATCAACAATTATGATCGTTCCGAGGTCATCGATCCGCTGACGGTGAAGTTCTATTTCAAGAAGCCATCTCCGGGCTTCCTGCAGGGTACGTCGGTCATTGGATCCGGCCTTGTGTCGCTGAAGACGCTTGCCCTGCCGTTTGATCAGCTCGGCGATGCGACCAAGATAGTCGGTTCGGGTCCCTTCGTCGTTGACAGCGAGACGCTCGGCAAGGAGCTTAGCCTGAAGGTACGCACCGATTACGGCTGGGGCCCGACAAAGCTCGAACATCAGGGGCGCGCTTATCTCGACGGCATCAAATACATCATCACCGGCGAAGACAGCGTGCGGATCGGCGCACTGCTGTCGGGACAGGCGGACTTCATCCGCCAGGTTCAGGCCTATGACGAAGAACAGGTCGAAAGCCAGGGCTACAAGATCTACGCCGCTTCGACGCGCGGCGTGAACAACAGCGTCGTGTTCCGGCCAGACAATCCGCTTGTCTCGGATATCAGGGTGCGCCAGGCACTGCTTCACGGGACCAACAGCGCCGAAATTATCTCGACATTGTTCTCGGCAAACTATCCGCAAGCGAAATCGATCATAGCCTCCACTGCGCAAGGCTATGTCGATCTGTCGCCCAAGCTCGCCTATGACGGTGACAAGGCTGCCAAACTTCTCGACGAAGCCGGCTGGAAACCTGGCGCTAACGGCGTTCGCGAAAAGGATGGGCAGCCGCTGGTGTTGACCGCTTATGAATCGCCACCCCAACCGCAAAACAAGGCGACGCTTCAGCTCGTCGCCGAACAGTGGGCAAAGCTTGGCGTGACGCTCAATGTCCTTGCGGGCGACGCTGGCAGCAAGACCGTCGATGACCTGGATCCCGCAAAGACGCCGGTCTCTCCTGCTATGGTCGGCCGCGCCGATCCTGACGTCATCAAGAGCCAATACTATCCGAAGAACCGGGACGTTCTTCGCCAGAAAGGCGGGCCCAGCGACAAGGTCAAATCCTTCGTCGACGACAAGCTGAACGGGTTGCTTGAGAAACTGTCCTCGGAGCCTGATCGCGCCAAGCGGTTGGCGATCGCCGGCGATGTCCAGAACTACGTTATCGACCAGGCTTACGCGATCCCGATCTTCGAGGAGCCGCAAGCCTTCGCTGGCGCTCCTTACGTCAATGGCGTCGCTTTCGAAGCCGTCGGTCGCCCGAGCTTTTACGGCACCTGGATTGCCGCGCACTGAACGATGTGCCCGGCGTTCGCCGGGCACGCCCCTGACGCGAAGGGATCGGTATGGCCCGCTACATTACGTCACGCATAGGTCAGGCACTGCTGGTGCTGTGGGCCGCATTCACGATCTCTTTCGTCCTTTTGCAGGCGATGCCTGGAGATGCCGTGCTGATCAAATTCCAGAACCCGGAATATGGCCTGAGCCCCGAGCAACTGGCCGACATTCGCGCGGCATACGCAGCTGACGGCACCGTGTTGACGCAGTATCTGCACACCGCTGGACGGTTCCTGGTCGGCGACTTCGGCTACTCGCTGCAGGCAGGCGTGGCCGTCAGCGCACAGCTTGCGACGAACCTGCCTCCCACGGTCCGCCTCGCCGGCTTTGCTTTCGTCGTTGCCGTCGCGATTGCCGTCCTCTTGGCCATCCTCGCCAACATCCAGGGCTTTGGCAGGCTGCGCGGCATCATTCAGTCGGTGCCCTCGCTATTCGTGTCCGTGCCGACCTTCTGGCTCGGGATCATGTTGATCCAGATTTTCTCGTTTCGCCTGCGGTTGGTTCCTGTGATCAATCCGGGACCGTGGGAAGGCTTGATATTGCCCGTGCTTGCCATCGCCGTTCCCATTTCCGCGCCGCTGGCACAGATCCTTCTCCGAAACATCGACCAGGTCAAAACGCGGCCTTTTGTTGCCGTGGCGCGCGCCAAGGGAGCATCGCATGCCGGGGTTCTGTGGCGGCACGTCGCGAAGAACGCGGTTCTGCCCGTGCTGACCGTCGGCGGCGTGTTGTTCGGTGAACTCCTTGCCGGCGCCGTGATCACTGAAACCGTCTTCGGCCTCAACGGCATTGGCAGCCTCACCGAGCAGGCGGTCAATTTCCAGGACGTGGCGGTGTTGCAGGCGATCGTCGTGCTGTCGGCCGCTGCTTTCGTCACCGTCAATCTTCTGGTCGATCTTCTCTACCCCATTCTCGATCCGCGGCTCAAAGCCAAGCCGGAGACTGCACGATGACGAGCCTTGATGTCGCCGAACGCCCACTCGAAATCGCTAATGCCGACAGCGTCGGCAATCCGGCATCGGCCAATGCGCCACGCAGGCAGCGTGTCGATGTCAGCCTCGTGCTCGCAGTCGTCGTGCTTGTGATCGTCCTCTTGTGGGCCGTCGTTCCGTTGCTGTTTACATCCTACGATCCGATCAAGGGACTTCCCGGCCAGCAGCTGAAAGCGCCGAGCCTGACGCATATCCTTGGAACGGATGCACTTGGGCGCGATCTCTTCGCACGCCTCGTGCATGGCTCCGTGCATTCGCTATCCGGAGCCCTGGCGGCCGTCGGGATCGGGCTTGCTCTCGGAACCACGCTTGGCGTGCTTGCCGGTTCGCTCGGAGGCCGCACGGAAACCGTGATCATGCGGCTGGTGGATGTCCTGCTGTCGATCCCTGTCCTGCTGCTCTCCCTCAGCATCATCATCCTTCTCGGCTTCGGTACGCTCAACGCCGCGATCGCTGTCGGCATTACCTCGGTCGCGAGCTTCGCCCGCATCGTGCGCTCCGAAGTCGTGACGGTCCGGCGCAGCGAGTATGTCGAAGCGGCCTTCGGCAGCGGCGGCAGGTTTCTGAGCGTCCTTTGGCGCCATATCCTGCCCAATTCGCTGACCTCTGTCATCGCCTTCGCAGCGCTACAGGTGGGATCGGCAATCCTGCAATTGTCGACGCTCGGCTTCCTCGGATACGGCGCGCCGCCACCGACGCCGGAATGGGGGCTCCTGATCGCCGAGGGTCGCAATTACATCGCGACCGCGTGGTGGCTGACAGCAGCGCCGGGCGTCGTCGTTGTTCTCGTGGTGCTTTGCGTCAACCGCATCAGCCAGGCAATCGGAGGAGGAGACAGATGACGATAAGACCGAACGATCTGCCAAGGGACCCATTCCAGCCATCGCCAGTGCTCGATGTTGCAGGACTTACGGTTAGCTATGAAGGCCGCGGCGGAAGCCGGACTGCCGTTCACGGAATAGATTTCCGTGTCAATCCCGGCGAGGTCGTCGCGCTGGTCGGTGAATCCGGCTCGGGCAAGAGCTCGACGGCGCAGGCGATCATCGGCCTCCTGCCTGACAACGGCAGGCTTGAAGCTGGCAGCATCCGATTGAACGGCGAGGAGATCGCCGGCTGGCCGCAACGGCGGCTCGACGGCGTTCGCGGCGCGGTCATCAGCCTTGTGCCGCAGGACCCTGGCAATTCGCTCAATCCCGTCAAGACGATCGGCAAGCAGGTGGCCGAAATTCTCGCCATACATGGCAAGGCATCGGGTCCGGTTGCCTATGCGCAGGCTGTCGAGCTTCTGGAACGGGTCGGTCTCAGCGAGCCGAGGCTGCGCGCGCAGCAATATCCACACGAGCTCTCCGGTGGCATGAAGCAACGCGTGCTGATCGCCATCGCCATCGCGTTGAAGCCTGCGCTCATCATCGCCGACGAGCCGACAAGCGCGCTCGACGTGACGGTGCAGAAACACATTCTCGATCTGATCGATGAGCTTCGCCGGGAATATGGTACCGCGATCCTTCTCGTTACACATGATCTTGGCGTGGCGGTTGACCGATCGGATCGGCTGATCGTGCTTAAGAACGGTCGTATCCAGGAGGAAGGTCGCACCGCGGATGTGGTTGCCGCCCCCAAGAGCGCCTATACGCGCCAGCTCCTGTTGGACGCGCCATCACTCAACCAACGCCCGCGTATCGTGACAACGTCGCCGCTGGATCAACGAAGCGACGACATCATTGTCGTCGAAAACCTGGTCAAGGATTTCGGCATCGGCGGTGACGGGCGCTTCTGTGCGGTCGACGACATATCGTTTTCCGTTCGGCGGGGCACGACGCACGCCCTCGTCGGCGAATCCGGCTCGGGCAAGACGACGAGCATCCGCATCATCTCGGCCTTCGAAAAGCCGACGTCGGGTCGGGTGCTCGTCGATGGCCTGCCGCTTTCGGAGTTGCGCGGCGAGACGTTGCGGCTCTTCCGCAAGACGATACAGCTCGTTTACCAGAACCCCTTCGGCTCGCTCGATCCGCGTCAGACGATCCGGCGCATCGTCGAGGAGCCGCTTTTGAACTTCGAGCCGGTGGCGCGAGGCGAGCGAATGGCGCGGGTTGATGCGATCATCGCCAAGGTCGGGCTTCCGGATGATGTGCTGGACAGGCGGCCACAGGCGCTTTCAGGCGGGCAGAGGCAACGCGTCGCCATTGCCCGCGCCTTGATATTGAAGCCGAAAATCCTGGTGCTTGATGAGGCCGTCTCCGCTCTCGACGTGACGGTGCAGGCGCAGATTCTGGCTCTGCTCGGCGATCTTCAGCGCGAGCTCGGCCTGACCTATCTCTTCGTCTCACACGACCTCGCCGTCGTTCGCCAGATCGCCGACACGGTCTCGGTGCTCAACGGCGGAAAACTGGTCGACAGCGGCCCGGTCGATCAGGTCTTCGGCAACCCGGCAAGCGATTATACGCGCGATCTCATCGCCGCAATTCCGGGCAAGACATTCACCCCTGCACGGGGATCATCCACCTTGACGAATACGGGAAGCAAATGATGACGAAGGCAATCTCGCCGAAGCGCCTGGGCTTTTTCAGTCGCGTGCTCGATCAGGTCGATGCGGCCACGCGCTACCGGCTGGTTGCCGAGCAGATCGTTCATGCCGAGAAACTTGGCTTCGACAGCGCCTGGGTGGCGCAGCATCATTTTGATGGTGACGAAGGCGGTCTCCCGTCGCCGCTGATCTTCCTGGCGGAGCTCGCGGCTCGGACTTCGCGGATCAGGCTCGGGACCGGCGTGATCACGCTGCCGATGGAAAGCGCGGTGCGTGTGGCCGAAGATACCGCCGTACTCGACATTCTCTCGAACAATCGTCTCGAAATCGGCTTCGGAACGGGTGGAACGCCGACGTCCTTCCTGCCTTTCGGCTTGGAGAGCAGTGGTCGCGCAGCTGTCTATGCCAAAAGCCTGGCAACCGTCCGCGACGCTTGGGCGGGACGGCCGCTTGCCGGTGACAGCCGGCTCTATCCCACCGCGCCGCATCTTCTGGACCGGGTCTGGCAGGCAACATTTTCGGTCGGCGGCGGCGAGCGGGCAGGGCGCGATGGTGATGGGCTGATGCTGTCGCGCACACAGCCGCGCTCAGCGGATGCACCCGACACGCGGCTCTGGGAGCTGCAAAATCCGATCATCGACGCCTATCTCGAAAACCTGCCGCAGGGCAGGGCGCCGCGTATCCTCGGATCAAGAAGCCTGTTCGTGGCCGACGATCGCCAGCAGGCACTTCACTTCGCAGAAATAGGGCTTCGCCGCAGCGCGGAGCGTTTCATTGCCAGCGGCCACAAGGTGGCAAGCACCAGGACTGAAGATCTCATCCGGGCGTTCGATGTCCATGTTGGCACGCCTGAGGATGTGGTCGCCTCCTTGAAAGCCGACACGGCGCTTGAGCGCGTTACCGATCTCGTCTTCCAGGTCCATTCCGTCGATCCGCCGCACGAGTACATCCTGCGATCGCTGGAACTGATCGCCGGCGAAGTCGCGCCCGCGCTTGGCTGGAACCCAAACACTTCAAGGCCGGCGAACGCGAAAACACAGGAACGACGCTTGGCCACGGCTTAGGCTGCCACCAGGAAAGGAACCCATATGAGTACGCAGTCACCCGACATCATCGACCTTCTGGCGGCCATCGAGCCAGGCTCGTTTCTTGATCGCATCCGCAACCAGCGCCCGGAAACCCGCATCAACGCCCAGAAGAGCTATCTCGCGCTCTTCGAGCCCGTGAACGAGACGGACGTCACGCGCGCCGAGCGGCTTGTGCTTGCGGCTTTCGTCGCCGGCCTTCACCAAGCGGCTGGCGCCACAGAGTTCTACGTGGCCGGTCTAAGCGAAGCGAGCGGCGGCGCGTCCCTTGCGGCTGCGGTGAGGACGGAACTTATCAAGGCTGTAACCGAGGGGCCCTATGGGCACTACCCGACGGGTCCGTTGTCGGTCGAAGACAGGCCTGGGCCGGTCTACAGCGTATCGGATTTTGGTCGTGCCGTTTTTGGCGCCAAACTGTCGGCGGCCCTGGAGCATGCGCATCTCCTTGTTTTTCGTCCGCGCGAAGCGAGCCCGGATGCGTTGCAGAAGCTGCTTAACGCCAGCTGGACAACAACCGCCATCGTCACCCTCTCGCAGCTCGTTGCCTTTCTCTCTTTCCAGATCCGTGTCGTTGCCGCGCTTTCTGCGCTCGGCACCGCAGTGCAGGCGCGCGCTCCACGCGCCGCCGCGGAATAAGGAGCCGTCATGACCGATATTGTCATCCATCCTCAGATTGAAAATCGTCCGACTGCCTTCACGCAAGCTGAAATCGGCTGGACGCCCTGGCTCGAACCGCTTTCAGAGGGAGAGCTCACCGAACGGCACTGGACCGGCCTCGTCGACGCCTCGCGGGCGAAGTCCCCATATTTCATGCTGCTTGCACGCGATCCGGAGATTCTCGAAGCCCGCACCAAGACGGACAAGGACATCTTCTACAACACCGAGGCCGGTTTGCCGCGCGCCGAGCGTGAGCTGTCGGCGACGGCCGCATCACGCAGCAATGGATGCATCTTCTGCGCCTCCGTGCATTCCCGCTTTGCCTCGCACCACTCTAAGCGCACCGAAGAGGTTCAGAAGCTTCTCGACGAAGGCACCGATGCCGATCTTTCCAGCCGTCGCTGGAAAGCCGTGGTCGAAGCATCGGTCGCCTTGACGGCGACGCCCTCGGCATTCGGAGCGGAGCAGATCGACCGGCTGCACAAAGAGGGTCTCGACGATCTCGAGATCGCCGATGTCATTCACGGCGCCGCCTTCTTCAACTGGGCGAACCGCCTGATGCTCTCGCTTGGCGAGCCCACCCCGGCGAAATAGCGGCTTTCGCCCGCAAATGGACGACGGGAAGGATCAGATCGCGTTCGCCAGTTTGTTTTCGATATAAAGCTGGCGAAGCTTCAGCGTTTCAGGCCCCGGCTTGCCATCGCCGATCGGTTGCCCGTCGATCGAGGTGACAGGTAGAACGAAACTCGTCGCCGAGGTGATGAAGGCCTCGGCGGCATTCCTTGCTTCGTCAGGCGTGAAAGCGCGCTCCTCGACGGCAAGTCCGGCGCAGCGGGCGATGTCGAGAACGCTGAGGCGCGTTATGCCATGCAGGATCGCGTTCGACAGGCCGCGCGTGATCAGTGTCCCGTCCTTGCTGATGATGTGTGCGGTTGCTGAACTTGCTTCGGTGACGAAGCCGTCTTCAACCAGCCAGGCGTCGTCGGCGCCGACGGATGCGGCCTGCATCTTCGCCATCGACGGATAAAGCAGTTGGACCGTCTTGATGTCGCGCCGAACCCAGCGCTGATCGGGAACCAACGCCACCGAAATCCCGGTCTTCACCTTCGGATTGTCGAGCACGGCCTTGGCCTGGGTGAACAGGACCAATGTCGGCGTAGCGTCGGTTGGGAAGGCAAAGTCGCGATCGGCGGCGCCGCGCGAAATCTGCAGATAGATGAGGCCCTCCTGAAGGTCGTTCCTGCGGACGATCTCGCGATGAACGGCAAGCAACTCCTCTTCCGTCAGCGGGCAGGTAATCCCGAGTTCGGCCGTGGATCGCCGAAGGCGGGCCGCGTGACCGGCATATTCAAGCAGCTTGCCGCCGACAACGCCGGTGACCTCGTAGATCGCGTCGGCGAACAGGAAGCCGCGGTCGAATACGGAGACTTTTGCGTCGGCCTCGGCGAGCCAGCTGCCGTTCAGATATACGGTACGGGTCAAGATTGTTCCTCGTTCAGATTTCAGCGTGGGAAGGACCTTGGTCGATTCCATCGGCGGCGAGTTTGTCACGCAACATGCGCGCCGTCACTGCCGCACTTGCCGTGTCTGCGTCAATGCGGCCCTCCCCGCCATATACTTTAATTTTTATGAAAACTGATTCCAGCAAAGACTGATTGTGGCGCGACGTCGATCCAATTTACAAATAGCCTTGGAATGCAACCGCTTGACCAGTCGGCCCGTGGGGACTGTGCTGACTGGTGTCCCGCAAGGCGACCTGCTTTTCGATCATACTTACTGAAAAATCCTTTACCTCGGGCCGAGTTTCGTAACTGGTAGAATCCGCCCGAGCCGCCATGATGGCCACGATCTCTGCCATGTCGATATCACCTATCCGATCGATGAATTGATTGGCGGCTAGAACCATTGGATTGTCGGTCTCATTCGTTGACGCGACACCGATGCTCGGCGCCGTATTGGCGAGTGAGGTATTGCGACCTCGCGACAGTCGATCATCGATCCCTGTCACGTAGAGGTCATATGTCGTTTCTGAAAAATGCGCTTATTCGTACCAAAGTTCTTTCCCTGATTATTCCGATCTGTGTCGTGGGCATCGGCGCCACGCTCTTCATGTCCGACAGATTCAAAACGGTGGATTCCACCTACTCCGAGTTCATTTCCGATGACTATCAGGCGGAAGTGGATCTTGTTGCCTCCACGAGAAGCTTGGTTTCCGTCGGCTATGCTGCCTACCAGACACTGGCCTACGACGTGCAGGATCCGGGCTCCAAAGTCGCGAACGATTTTTACAAGGAGAACACCGCAAGCCTGATCAGCCGATTGGAGCAATCCAAGGGTGGCCGCCCCGAGGATACTGCCGCGATCGACGATTTCATCGCAAGGTCGAAGAACCTCACCGCTCAAATGGACGATGCGGTGAAACTGGGCGCGGAAGGGCGCGATGCCGAGGCGAAGAGCGCCCTGGCTCGCGCCGATCTGCTCATCAAGCCTTTGCTGGCAGATATGCGGGACCTAACCACATTGATGAAGAAAAACATCAATACCCGAGCCAGCGCGCTGACCGAGCAGACACGATCGACCATTTTGATCTCGCTCGTTGTCCTAACCATCGTGTTCGCGGCGAGCACAGGCATGGCCCTCTTCGTCTCTTCGCGCGGCATCACCGCGCCGATCGCGAAATTGCGCGAACGAATGATATCGCTTGCCCGCGGCGATGCCGAAGGCGGTGTCGATGGCCAGGATCGGCGTGACGAGGTCGGCCAGATGGCAAGAGCCGTCTCCGTGTTCCGCGATAACGCCCTCGAGCGAATCCGTCTTGAAAACGAGGCGGAGGCAAATCGCAGTCTCTCGGACCAGGAACGGGCGGCGCGTGACGCGCAAAAAGCCAGGGACGAAGCCGACACCAAGTTCGCCGTCGATCAGCTGGGTGACGCACTCGGGCGGTTGGCGCAGGGCGACGTCGCCTATCGCATCGACACGCCGTTCGTCGCCCATCTCGATGCGTTGAGGAAGAACTTCAACGAATCCGCCGGGAACCTCAGCGAGGCGCTGCGCGCAGTCGGTCGCAACGCGCGGGGCATCGATGCCAGCGCCAATGAAATCCGTTCTGCGGCCGACGATCTTTCGAGACGCACCGAACAGCAGGCCGCTTCCGTCGAGGAGACGGCTGCAGCGTTGGAAGAGATCACCACCACTGTGAAGGACGCCACCAAGCGGGCGGAAGATGCGGGCAATCTCGTTGCGCAGGCGCGCACCGGAGCCGAAAAGTCCGGACTGGTCGTCCGCGACGCCGTCGTGGCGATGAAGGAAATCGAACGCTCCTCGGGCGAGATCACCAACATCATCAGCGTCATCGACGAGATCGCCTTCCAGACGAACCTGTTGGCGCTCAACGCAGGCGTCGAGGCCGCCCGTGCCGGCGATGCCGGCAAGGGTTTCGCGGTCGTTGCCCAGGAAGTGCGCGAACTCGCCCAACGATCGGCTCAGGCGGCCAAGGAGATCAAGGCGCTGATCATCATGTCCGGCGACCATGTCCGTTCAGGTGTTGAGCTGGTCGGAAACACGGGAACGGCGCTGGAGGTCATCGTTGCCGAGGTCCAGGAGATCAATCGCCATGTGGACGCGATCGTGAAGTCGGCGCGCGAGCAGTCGATCGGTCTGCAGGAAATTAATACGGCCGTGAATGCCATGGACCAGGGCACCCAGCAGAACGCTGCGATGGTGGAGCAGTCGACCGCGGCAAGCCACAGCCTTGCCAGAGACGCGGCTTCGCTCAACCAGTTGCTCGCGCGCTTCAATCTTGATGAAGAGGCTCAGCGCCCGGCGGTCGTTGCAGGCGTGGTGCGGGAGGCGTCACCCACGAGCCCCGGCGTTGCATCGCCCGCGCGGGCGCTCGGGCGAAAGATTGCGACGGCCTTTGGTGGCCGAGCGTCGGCGGTCGCGGAGAAGGCCTGGGAAGACTTCTGATTATCGTGAGCCGGCACCCGGGCGTTGTCCGACGCTCGGGTGCCGCCTCCGCGACTTCAGTTTGTGCGACATTTTCGCTACACGTCGCTTTTTGCAGAAAGCGGCGCTCGCCCGAAGTATCGTTTTCAACCTCTCGTGATCTGCATCCGCCAAGGTTCTGCCTGAATGTTGCCGCTTCTAGTCCGTGGTAAAGGATCGCGAAGACATGTGCCATCTCGCATGGTTTTGCGCGTTAAGTGTTGGGGATATTCAATGGCAGACATGTCGGCTTCACGCCTGAAGCTAACTCTGGTGAGCATGCTGGCGCTTGTGGCGAGCGGGATCGGTGCGCACGCCGAGCCGCAGTCGGTGGCTCCGGCAACGCAGGCTTCCGTGGCGCAAGGCTATGCCGTGCCGGACCGCCGCTTGGTTCACATCACGCGGGCAGGCGATGATTCCGTCCTTTCAACGCTGTTCGACGGCGGCGCGGGCAACCCCGCGAAGATCATGCGGGAGATGGGCGGTCTGTCTCTGCAGATGAACAGCGACATAGCCGCATCGCTAGAAGCTTATTATAGCCAGCCAAAAGCCAAGCTGATCTGGGTAGACGCAAAGGGTCCGAACGCTAGAGCCCGCCAGGCGCTGGCGCTCCTAAAGCAAGCGGACGACTGGGGACTGACCGCAGCCGACTACGCCATTGCGGAAGCGCTGGGTCAGGGTCGGCAAAATTCTGCCGATCAATCGAAGGCTCTGGCAACATTCGAGCTCTCCCTGTCGAACAAGATGCTGATGTTCCTCCAGGACAATTTCCGGGGCCGCATCGATCCGAACAAGCTTTCGAACTATTACGATTTCAAGCGCAAGCCAGTCGATTTGCAGGCGACGCTTGCCCGATTGGCAGCCGCCCCCTACCTGATGTCGGCCGTCGATCGTTTCATGCCCAGCAGTCCGAAATTCGCGCAGCTTGCGGCGGAACTGCACTGGCTGCGAAGCTCCGGCCAGGGTGGCGATACGACGGTCAACATCAACAAGGTGACCGTGGCGATGGAAGAACTGCGCTGGATGCCGCAGGAGTTTCCGGACCGCTATGTATTCATCAATCAACCCGCCTACATGGCCTACTACACCGAAAACGGTGATGTCACGCTCTCGATGAAAGCGGTTATCGGGCAGCAGGACCATCAGACGAATTTCTTCGATGCGACGATCAAGACGGTCGAGTTCAATCCGGATTGGGGTGTCCCACAGTCGATCATTAAGAACGAGATGCTTCCGCACTTGAAGAAGGATCCGTCCTATCTCGACCGCGAGGGCTACAAGGTCGCCGTCAACGGCAAGCCGATGCCCTCGGCGAAGGTCGACTGGACACAGCCGCTGGAGAATATCGCCGTCGTGCAGCCGCCAGGTGCCGATAATGCTCTTGGCCAGTTGAAAATCCTATTTCCAAATCCGCATGCCATCTACATGCATGACACGCCGGCACGTGGGAAGTTTGCCTCGCAGGACCGGATGTTCAGCCACGGCTGCGTCCGTCTGGAAAACCCGCGCGCCATGGCGGCGGCCGTGCTGAAAACGTCGGTGGATTCGGTTAATCAGGAGATTGCGGCTGGTGACAAGAAGGACGTTCCGGTTCCTGAGGAAATTCCGGTCTATGTCTCCTATTTCACCGCGTGGCCGACCGCTGACGGCATCATCCATTATTACGATGATATCTACGGTCGCGATGCGCAGACGCTGAGTGCGATAAGGGCCACGTCGGCAAGTCGCGCCGCGCTTTAAGTGCCCTCTTAGCGGTTCGCTTCTGATCTCTGCTCGTGAAACCCGTCCGCCCGGCCGGGCTAGCGCTATCGTATTGCTTGAATGCTCCTGCGACATCGTGGTGGTTGCCTATGCGGCGCGCGCCTGCAACAGATCGTCATGCGGAGCACACGGTCATGTTGCGAAATCGACGTGACCGGCGTACCGAGCAGGGAGAAGCAATGTGAGCCTCGCGCCGATGACAAAGCAGAAGACGAAAATAGCCATCAATGGTTTCGGTCGCATCGGCCGAACGGTGTTGCGTATCCTGCTGAGCAAAGGTGGGGACTTCGAGCTCGTCCTGATCAACGATGTCGCCGCGCCGGAAAGCTGCGCCTACCTCTTCCAGTACGACAGTGTTTTCGGCCCCTGGCCGGAAGAGGTCGTGGCCCGCGAACAGGCGCTGCAGGTGGGCGACAGGCTGATTGCCTTCCACAATGTTCGCGATGTCCGCGAGCTTGATCTGTCCGGTGTCGACGTCTTTCTCGAGTGCACGGGCCAACCCTATACACGCGAGTTCATTTCCCGTGCGCTGGAAGCCGGTGCGAAACGCGTCTTGATCTCAGGGCCCGCCGAGGCCGCCGACGTGACCGTGGTTCTGGGGGCCAACGAGGAAATGCTCGGGGATCACCTTATCGTCTCCAACGCCTCCTGCACGACCAATGCGCTCGCTCCCTTGCTGAAGGTTATCGACGATGCCTGGGGCGTGGTGGGCGGCCAGATGACCACTGTCCATTGCTACACGGGCAGCCAGCCCACGGTCGACCAGCCGCGTGACGATTTCGCGAGAAGCCGCGCCGCCGCGCTCTCAATGGTTCCGACAACCACCAGCGCGCACAAGCTTCTCGGCAAGGTCTTGCCGTCGCTCGCTGGAGCGATCGAGGCGCGCGCCATTAGGGTGCCGACGGCGAGCGTTTCGGCGATCGATCTCACGGTCTCCTTGACAGACACCCCGTCGCTTGCCGATGCGCGTGCGCAGATGCAAAAGGCCGTCGCCGCGTCGCGTGTCCTTGGGTGGACGGAGAAGCCGGTGGTTTCGGTGGACATGCGGGCGCGCCAGGAATCATTGATCATCTCCGGTCCGGAGACATCGATCGCGCCGGGTGGGCTGCTTCGCGTGTTCGGCTGGTACGACAACGAATTCGGCTTTGCGAACCGGATGCTCGACGTTGCAGGCCTCTTGGGGCAAAAGGTTGCAGGCAGGCGGTAAAGCGGCCAGCGTGCAATTATGTTGCTAAATTCAGGGAGAATTGCTTGACGATCGGGCTTGCCCACGCGGAACTCATGGCTGTTGTGGCAGCCGTCACCAGCAACGAGCCACGTGTGATGACGGTGCGTTCCGGCGAAGCCTTGCCGTCCGGCCCTTTCGAGCTTGGACATCGCACGCTGCAGAGCGGCTTGCGCGAATGGATCCAGGAGCAGACCGGCCACCCGATCGGCTATCTTGAACAGCTCTACACATTCGCCGACCGGGATCGTAACAACGACATCCGCGGCGGACGGACGATCTCGATCAGCTATCTCGGGCTGGTACTCGAACAGGATGCGCCCGGCGCGGGCCGTCCGGCATGGCACGGATGGTACGAATATCTACCGTGGGAGGATCACCGCCAGGGACGGCCCAAAGTTCTGGATGCGATCATCGAGAAGCTCAGGGTTTGGGCCGATGCCGATCCAAGGCGTCGCGCTGAGCGTCATCAGCGCGCCGACTTCACCTTCGGCCTCGATCACGGTGGCTGGAACGAGGATCTGACGTTGCAGCGATACGAGCTGCTATACGAAGCCGGGCTGGTGGCGGAAGCAGGTGATGTGAGCGATAATTTCGGCCGGCCAATGTTTGCCGACCATCGCAGGATCCTGGCGACCGGCATAGCGCGGCTGCGTGCGAAGATAAAATACCGCCCGGTCGTCTTCGAGCTAATGCCAAGCGCTTTCACCTTGCTGCAGTTGCAGCGAACGGTCGAGGCGTTGGCGGGCCTTTGCCTCCACAAGCAGAATTTCCGCCGGCTTATCGAGCAGCAGGAGCTTGTCGAGGAAACAGGCGGCATCGCCAGCGAAACCGGCGGCCGCCCCGCCAAGCTCTTCCGCTTCCGGCAGACGGTTGTCGAAGAACGCGCTCTGTCAGGGACAAAGCTGCCTCTCGTCCGCAATTGACATATGCTCATTGTGAGAATATCTATTTCTCCCGAATATACTCAAATTGAGTATAACGGAGGATGATATGAATACCGCAGTGTCTGCCGCGTCGCTTTACAATCGTGTCAGCCGGGTCATTCCTAAGGCGGAGTGGATGAGCTTCGAAGAGGATGTCGAGGCAATCCTGGAGTTGAAGCGCAAACGCAACGCGGTCATCCTCGCGCATAACTATCAAACGCCGGAAATCTTCCACGGCGTCGCGGATATCGTCGGCGACAGTCTGGCGCTTGCACGCAAGGCAATCGATGTCGATGCCGAGGTTATCCTGCTCGCGGGTGTGCACTTCATGGCCGAGACGGCCAAGCTGCTGAACCCGAAGAAGACAGTGTTGATCCCTGACACCGGGGCGGGCTGTTCGCTGGCAGATTCCATCACGCCCGAGGACGTCGCCCTGCTGCGCAAGGCTTACCCCGGTGTTCCCGTGATCACCTACGTCAACACATCTGCGGCGGTGAAGGCAGCCTCGGATATCTGCTGCACATCGGGCAATGCCAAGCAGATCGTGGAAGCGCTCGGTGTTCCCCGGGTTCTGATGATCCCCGACGAATACTTGGCACGCAACGTCGCCAAGGAAACGAACGTTGAAATCATCGCCTGGCACGGGCACTGCGAAGTGCATGAACTGTTCTCTGCCGAGGATGTTCGCCAGCTTCGGGAGAACCATCCCGGCGTCACCGTGCTCGCCCATCCCGAATGCCCGCCCGATGTCGTGGCGGAAGCTGACTTTGCAGGCTCGACGGCGGTCATGTCCGACTATGTCGGAGAGAAGAAGCCCGCCCGCGTCGTGCTTCTGACCGAGTGCTCGATGAGCGACAACGTCGCGGTGCATCATCCCGATGTCGAGTTCATTCGCCCCTGCAATCTCTGCCCGCACATGAAGCGCATCACCTTGCGCAACATTCGAACCGCGCTCGAGGAAAACCAGCACGAAGTCGTCGTCGACGCCAATGTCGCGGTCGCGGCTCGTCGTGCTGTCGAAAGGATGCTGGCGATATGACCGAGATCCTCAAGAACCTAGCGGATCGCCCGGTTATTGTCGGAAGCGGGCTTGCCGGGCTGATCGCGGCGTTGACGCTTTCTCCCGAACCCTGCGTGCTCGTCACCCGCGCACATCTCGGCGCCGAGAGCTCGAGCGGATGGGCGCAAGGCGGCATTGCGGCATGCATCGGTGCGGACGACAGTGTGGACCTGCATCTGGCCGATACCCTCGGTGCCGGCGATGGCCTTTGCGATGCAACTGCGGCCGCCGAAATCATAGCAGAGGCGCCGGCCGTGATTGCCGCCCTACAGCGCCTCGGCGTCTCCTTCGATCAAGATGGCAATGGGAGCCTGGCGCTCGGCCTCGAGGCTGCCCATTCGCGCCGCCGCATCGTGCATGCCGGCGGCGATGGATCGGGCGCCGCGATCATCGCTGCCCTCACAAGGGCGGTCCATGACGATCCGGCAATCACTGTCATCGAAGGGGTGGAGGCGCGGCGGATACTGACGACTGAAGGCGTTCTCTCCGGGCTGCTCTGCGCCAATTCTCGTGGGGGGATGGTCTTGCCGTCGCCGCGCATTCTTCTTGCCACCGGCGGCATTGGCGGCCTCTACGAGGCGACGACCAATCCGGCCGGCAACTTCGGCCAAGGGATTGCACTCGCGGCCCGCGCGGGTGCTGTGCTCGCCGATATGGAATTCGTCCAGTTCCATCCGACGGCACTCGACGGCAATCGGCGCCCGCTGGCCCTGATCAGCGAGGCGGTGAGGGGCGAGGGGGCCGAACTGATCAACGAGCGCGGCGAGCGTTTCATGAGGTATGTACCCGGCGCCGAACTTGCGCCGCGCGATGTTGTCGCGCGTGCAATCAGTGCCGAGATCGCCCGCGGCGGCCGTGTCTTTCTCGATGCGCGCCGCGCGATCGGCGCGCGCTTCCCCTTGCGCTTTCCGACGATCCATGCCGCTTGCCGCTCGGTTGGGATCGATCCCGCAGAGCAGCCGATCCCCGTTCGCCCGGCCGCGCATTACCACATGGGCGGCGTTGCGACGGATCGGGCCGGGCGAAGCACAGTGCCTGGTCTTTGGGTCGCGGGTGAAGCCGCCTCGACCGGATTGCATGGCGCCAACAGGCTCGCCAGCAATTCGCTGCTGGAAGCCGCTGTCATGGGCATGCGCGCGGCCAATGACATGAGATCGAAGCTGGCGGCGGTTCCTCTCGGAAAAACCCCGCCCATGCCAAGCGCGCCCGAAACGAGGGCCGTGCGCCCGATCGTCTCCCGAAACCTTGGTGTTCTGCGTAACGCGGCCGGCATCCAGCAGGCGATCGGGGAGCTGTTGCCGATGGCTGAAGGCAACGACTTCGGGGGTGATCCCGCAATCGTGGCTTTGTTGGTCGCCGTTTCCGCCAGCCTGCGCACGGAATCGCGCGGGGCGCATGCGCGAACCGACTATCCGCTGAAGCACCCGGTTGCGCAGCGTAGCCGGATAACGCTTGAGCATGCATTGGAGATCGCCCGTGCCGCAAGCCCATCAAACTTTGCAAGGAGTGCATGAAATGCACGTTACATCCCTTCCACGTCTCGTCATCGAACCTGCGGTCAGGACAGCGCTTGCCGAAGATCTGGGGATGGCCGGTGACGTCACCTCTGCTGCGGTCATTCCTGAAGATCATATGTCGACCGTCGTCATGGCAGCGCGTCAGCCCGGCGTTGTCGCCGGATTGGATGCGGCCACCCTTGCATTCGAGCTGGTCGATCCCGCGATATCAGTCTCCCGACATATCCGCGAGGGAGCCCCGGTCGGGCCCGGTGACGTGATCGCCACCATCAGCGGACCGTCCAGAGGGATATTGACCGGTGAGCGCACAGCGCTCAACTTCCTCAGCCATCTTTCAGGGATCGCAACGGTGACGGGATCGATCGTCGAAGCGGTCGTCGGAAGCGGTGCGGCCGTCGCTTGCACCCGCAAGACGACGCCGGGACTGAGGGCGCTCGAAAAATACGCGGTTCGCGCCGGCGGAGGTATGAACCACCGCTTCGCGTTAAATGACGCGATGCTGATCAAGGACAACCACATCGTCGTCGCTGGCAGTGTTCGCGAGGCCTTGCGCCGCGCCAAGGCTGCAGCAGGGCATATGCTGAAAATCGAGATAGAAGTGGACACGCTGGAGCAGCTCCGGGAGGTCATGGACGAGGGGGTGGATGCGGTTCTGCTCGACAATATGAACCCGCATCAGCTGCGGGAAGCAGTCGGCATCGTGGCCGGGCGTGCGATCACGGAGGCCTCCGGACGCATCACGCCTCAAACCGCACGCGATATCGCGGGATCGGGGGTCGATCTGATCTCGGTCGGCTGGATCACGCATAGCGCGCCGATCCTCGATATCGGTCTCGACTACCGCGATTGAACCTCGCGCGCTTGAGGTCGCAAGCAACCACCACATTATCGCGTGATCGCGCTCGCATCCTGCGCGGATAAAATGCTAGCCTGCCGCAAAAGAAGAATGCGGAGGCTTGAGATGACGAAGAAGACGCTTGGGGAGAGGACATTCGAGGATTGGCAGGCGCTTGCCGAAAAGGAGCTTCGCGCCTCGCCGGATACGCTCGTGTGGAAGACGCCCGAGGGAATAGACGTCAAGCCGCTCTACACAGAGGCCGATCTGGACGCTGTCTTGCAGCCGGACTCGCTTCCTGGCTTCGCACCCTTCACCCGCGGTCCGCGCGCCACCATGTATGCGGGCCGGCCCTGGACGATCCGGCAATATGCCGGCTTCTCGACCGCCGAGGCATCCAACGCGTTTTATCGCAAGGCGCTGGCATCAGGCCAGCAGGGCGTCTCCGTTGCCTTCGATCTCGCCACGCATCGCGGCTACGATAGCGACCATCCGCGCGTCGAGGGCGATGTCGGCAAGGCGGGTGTCGCGATCGACAGCGTCGAGGACATGAAGATCCTCTTCGACGGCATTCCGCTGGAGAAGGTCTCGGTGTCGATGACGATGAACGGCGCGGTCATCCCGATCCTTGCGAATTTCATCGTTTCAGGCGAGGAGCAGGGCGTGTCGCGGGCAGCCCTTTCCGGCACCATCCAGAACGACATCCTCAAGGAGTTCATGGTCCGCAACACCTACATCTACCCGCCCGAGCCCTCGATGCGGATCGTCGCCGATATCATCGAGTACACCTCCAGGGAGATGCCGCGCTTCAACTCCATCTCGATTTCCGGCTATCACATGCAGGAAGCAGGCGCGACGCTGGTGCAGGAGCTTGCCTTCACGCTGGCCGACGGGCGCGAATATGTGCGGGCAGCAATCAAAAAGGGGCTCGATGTCGACGAGTTCGCCGGCCGCCTGTCCTTCTTCTTCGCGATCGGCATGAACTTCTTCATGGAGGCCGCCAAGCTGCGCGCCGCGCGTCTGCTTTGGACTCGGATCATGGAAGAGTTCACGCCGAAGAAGGCGTCGTCGCTGATGCTGCGCACGCACTGCCAAACATCGGGCGTGTCGCTGCAGGAGCAGGACCCCTATAATAACATCATTCGCACCGCCTTCGAGGCGATGTCGGCGGTGCTCGGCGGCACGCAATCGCTGCACACCAATTCCTTCGACGAGGCGATCGCGCTGCCCACCGAATTCTCGTCGCGCATCGCCCGCAACACCCAGCTGATCCTCCAGGACGAGACGGGCGTGACCAAGGTGGTTGATCCGTTGGCCGGATCCTACTATGTCGAAAGCTTGACGAACGAGCTTGCCGAAAAGGCCTGGGCGCTGATCGACGAGGTCGAAGCGCTCGGCGGCATGACGAAGGCTGTGAACGACGGGCTGCCGAAGCGGCTGATCGAGGAAGCCGCAACGCGGCGGCAGGCGGCGGTCGACAAGGGCGACGAGATCATCGTCGGCGTCAACAAGTACCGGCTGGAAAACGAAGAACCGATCGACATTCTCGATATCGACAACAGCGCCGTGCGGGCCTCGCAGATCAAGCGTCTGGAAGAGACGCGGCGTCGCCGCGACCCAGCCAAGGTGGCGGAAACGCTGAAGCGGCTGCGCGAGGTCGCTGAGAGCGGGAAGGGAAATCTGCTGGAGGCTGCGGTGGAAGCGGCGCGGGCGCGCGCCAGCGTCGGTGAGATCTCGGATGCGATGCGCAGCGTTTTCGGCGATCACACGGCGGAGCCCGAGGTCGTGAAAAACGTCTATGGCAATGCCTATAGCGATGAGCCGGAGCTGCAGCAGTTGCGGACGCGGATGACAGCGATTTCCGAAGCACTGGGTGGAGCGCCGAAAATCATGGTCGCGAAGCTCGGACAGGATGGACACGATCGCGGCGCCAAAGTCATCGCCTCAGCGTTTGGGGATATCGGCTTCGATGTCTTGGCGGGGCCGCTGTTCCAAACGCCGGAGGAAGCCGCGAATCTCGCGATTGCAAGCAAGGTGCATGTGGTTGGCATGTCGTCGCTGGCCGCCGGCCACAAGACGCTGGCGCCGCAGCTGATCGATACGCTGAAGACGAAGGGCGCCGAGCACATCATCGTCGTGGTCGGCGGGGTCATCCCCCGACAGGACTATGCCTTTCTGACCGAGCATGGCGTGGCGGCGGTGTTCGGCCCCGGAACCAACATCATGGACGCCGCCAATTCCGTGCTCGACCTCCTTGAAGGCAAGCGCCGCAACCAGTGAGTTGGTCGTCTAACCGGTCTCCCCAGTTCGGCCGCTAATATAAAGCGCTGGCTTGCGCTCCGCCCCACTTCCCCAAGTCGATGTTTCCGCTACATAACTGGCGGGAGCAACCGGTCGACGTCCATGAAACCTGATGAATTTGATTTTCTCGCCCATGACGGCGAGCTCGCCCGGCTTATCCGCGGCTTCAACTGGGTGAAGACCTCTCTCGGTCCACCTTCGCTTTGGCCGAACGCCGTGAAGGTCACGACCTCGACCATTCTGCAGTCGCCGGTGCCGATCGTAACGCTCTGGGGCGAAGACGGCGTCATGATCTATAATGATGCCTATTCGGTCTTTGCTGGTGGCCGGCATCCGCAACTTCTGGGCTCGAAGGTGCGCGAGGGCTGGCCCGAGGTCGCCGACTTCAACGACAATGTCATGAAGGTGGGATTGGCCGGCAAGACGCTCGCCTATCAGGATCAGGAGCTGACGCTCTTCCGGACAGGCAAGCCCGAACAGGTCTTCATGAACCTCGACTATTCGCCTGTCATGGATGAGGACGGCCGTCCGTGCGGGGTGATCGCGATCGTGGTCGAGACGACCGCCAAGGTGGCGGCCGAGCGCTGGCGCAACGGCGAGCAGGAGCGGCTGCGGCGCATGTTCGAGCAAGCGCCCGGCTTCGTCGCGATGATGCACGGCCCCCACCATGTCTTCGAGCTGACTAACGCGGCCTATAACCAGCTTGTCGGCGGGCGTAATGTTATCGGCATGTCGGTGCGCGATGCGCTGCCGGAGCTGCACGGACAGGGCTATTACGAACTACTCGATCAGGTCTATACGTCGGGCGTCGCCTATGAGGGGCGGGCGCTGCCGGTCGATCTGCAGGTCTCCTCCGATGATCCGGTCGAACGCAAATATGTCGACCTCGTCTATCAACCGGTAACGGAACCGGATGGCAGCATCGTCGGCGTTTTCGTGCAAGGGTCCGATGTCACCGACCGCGTCGCGGCGGAGGAGGGGCTTCGGGCAGCCGAGCGGCAGAGCCGTCAGATCATGGACGGGGCCATCGACTACGCCATTCTCGCTCTCGATCTGGATGGGATCATCCTGCGCTGGAACGAGGGCGCACGCCGCATCTTCGGATGGACCGAAGACGAGGTCGCCGGCAAGCATTGGCAACTGCTCTTCACGCCCGAGGATCGCGCGGCCGACAAGGCGAGCGAGGCGATGGCGGCGGCACTGAGGCAAGGCAACGCCCATCACGACCGGTGGCATCTTCGCAAATCCGGCGAACGTTTTTGGGCCAACGGAGAAATCCGCCCCATCCGCGACGAGGACGGAACGCCCGTCGGTTTGGTGAAAGTTCTGCGTGACCGCACGGAGGAGCATCTGACGGCGCAGGCGCTTAGCGAAGCCGAAGCGCGGCTGCGCCGGGCGCAGGAGGCCGGTGGCGTCGGCGTTTTTTCGCTCGATCTCGAAACCAATATCCTCAACGCCACGCCGGAATTCTGCAAGATCTACGGATATGAAGATGCCGGCGATGTCCGCATCGAAACGCTGGAAGGCCTGATTGTCGAGGAAGACCGCGAGATCAGCTCCAATGGCAGGACGCGGGCGGAGGGCGCCTCGCCCTTGAACGTCGAGTACCGCATCCGCCGCGCCGACAATGGCCAGAAGCGCGTCATCGCCCGCAAGGGAGAGTTCGAGCGCGACGCCAGCGGCAAGCCACTGCGCTTCGTCGGCGTCGTCCAGGACGTGACCGACCGGCGCAAGGCGCAACGCGAACTGAGAGAAAGCGAGGCCCGCTTCCGCGCGCTCGCCCAGGCGATCCCCAATCACGTCTGGACCGCGCGGCCCGATGGCCAGCTCGATTGGTTCAACGAGCGCGTCTATGAATATGCCGGTGCGGCACCGGGCGAACTCGACGGTGGCGCCTGGACCAAGATCGTCCACCCCGACGATTTCACCGCCATGGCTGACCGCTGGCGGTCCGCCTTGTCGTCGGGTGAGGCCTATGAAACCGACCTCAGGCTGAGGCGCGCCGATGGTTCCTATCGATGGCACATCGCACGCGCGGTGCCGTCGCGCGACGAGGATGGCCGCGTTTTCCGCTGGATCGGCACCAATACCGATATCGAGGACCAGCGCGAGACGCGCGCGAAGCTTGAGGCCCTGAACGAAACGCTCGAGCAGCGCGTTGCCGAGCGCACCGCCGATCGCGACCGGATGTGGCGGCTGTCGACAGATATCATGCTGGTCGCCGACTTCGAGGCCAAGATAACGGCTGTCAATCCGGCATGGAAGACGGTCTTCGACTGGGAGGAAAGCGAGCTCATCAACCGGTCGTTCCTCGATTTCATCCATCCCGAGGATATCGCCACTACACTTACCGAAATCGGCAAGCTCAGCGAGGGCGCGACGACCTTCTCCTTCGAAAATCGTTACCAGGCTAAAGATAAAAGCTACCGCACCATTTCCTGGACCGCGGTTCCCTATGACGCGTCAATCCATGCGGTCGGCCGCGACGTGACGGAAGAGCGCGAGGCGGCTATCGCGCTCCGCAACACCGAGCTTGCCCTACAGCAGGCCCAGAAGATGGAGGCCATCGGCAATTTGACCGGCGGCGTCGCGCATGACTTCAACAATTTGTTGCAAGTGGTGGCGGGCAATCTCCAACTGCTGTCGCGCGACGTTATCGGCAACGACAAGGCGCAGCGCAAGATCACCAACGCGCTGGCCGGCGTGGAACGCGGCGCCAAGCTTGCGGCCCAGCTCCTCGCCTTCGGCCGCAGACAGGCGCTCGATCCCCGCGTCGTCAATGCCGGCCGGTTGATCCGCGGCATGGACGAGATGATCCGGCGCACGATCGGCGAAGGCGTCGAGGTGGAGACGGTTGTCTCGGGCGGCTTGTGGAACACGCTGGTCGACCCGATGCAGATCGAAAACGCGCTGCTTAATCTCGCGATCAATGCCCGCGACGCGATGGAGGGCTTCGGCAATCTGACGATCGAGGCCGGCAACGCCTATGTCGACGACGCCTATGCAAGGCAGCACCAGGATGTCGTGCCCGGCCAGTACGTGTCGATCTCGGTGACCGACACCGGCGCGGGTATCTCTCCCGACCTCTTGGATAAGGTGTTCGAGCCGTTCTACTCGACGAAGCCGGAGGGGAAGGGCACAGGTCTCGGCCTCTCCATGGTCTATGGTTTCGTTCGCCAGTCGGGCGGACATGTGAAGATTTACAGCGAGGTCGGACACGGAACGACGGTGAAGATGTATCTGCCGCGTTCGCTACAACAGGAAGACCTGCAGGTCATCGATCCGCATGCTCCTGTCGAAGGCGGACCTGAGACCATTCTCGTCGCCGAGGATGATGAGGGCGTGCGCACCACCGTGGTCGAAATGCTGCAGGAACTCGGCTACCGGGTTCTGAAGGCAGGCGATGCGGCGGCCGCTCTTTCGGTCATCGAAAGCGGTATCCACATCGACATGCTCTTCACCGATGTCGTCATGCCAGGACCGCTGAAAAGCAGCGAGATGGCGAAGAAGGCGAAGGAGCGGTTACCTAGCCTCGCCGTGCTCTTCACCTCGGGCTACACAGAAAACTCGATCGTTCACGGTGGCCGGCTCGATCCCGGCGTGCAGCTTTTGTCGAAGCCTTACACGCGCGAGGCGCTCGCCCGCAAGATCCGGCATGTCATCGACGAAACGCAGAAGAACGTCGAGCGCAGAAAAGACACGTCCATCGCAGCCATAGCCGCGCCCATATCGCCGGCGGTATCAAAGACACTCCGGGTCCTCCTGGTCGAGGACAACGCGCTGATTCGGATGGCGACCGCCGACATGCTGGCTGAACTCGGTCACGAGGTGCTTGAGGCCGAATCCGCCGAGGAGGCACTTCCGCTCTTTGGAAGCGAGCCGATCGATGTGCTGGTGACTGATCTCGGTCTTCCAGGCATGTCCGGAGACGATTTCTGTCGCGAGGTGCGTAAGCGCTGGCCTGAGATCGGCATCGTCTTTGCGACGGGTTCGGAGAAGAAGCCCGAGATGGACGACAGTTCCAGGACGGTCCTGCTGCTCAAGCCACATGGGCTGAATGAGCTGAAGAATGCGTTGGACGCTGTCGGGCGAACGGAGTGAACGCCGCGACAAACTTCAAGGCTTCGATGCCGCGGAGCACGTGAACCGCGGTATCGGCATAGTCTCAAGCACCGATGGCAGCAAGCCGGTCTCGAACGAACGAGCGGCTCGTTTTAGCGACGTCGATGGGATCGACGTCGCGGGAGCCGAAGCCTGTCTCCACGGTGAAGTAGCCCTGGTAATCCGCGGACACCAGCGCGCCAAGAAGGTCATCCCAATCCATATTGCCCTTGCCGATCGCCTTGCGGTCGGTATCGGCAGCATGCAGGTGAACCAGATTGGGGCCCATGTCGGTCACATAGGACGACAGCGGACGGCCCTCATAGGCGATATGGCAAGTGTCGAACATCAGGCCGACATTGGCGCATTCCGCCTCGACCATCATCCGCCGTGCATCGGCGGCCGTGTCGATGAGATTGGTATCCGCCGTCGTCGGCTCAATAGCGATGGTGATGCCGCGTTCGGCGGCATGGGCGGCCACCTTGCGCAGGCAATCCAGGCTATGCGCCCAGGCCTGTTCGCGCGACATCTCTTCGGCCCGCCAGCCGCCGATGAAGAGCACCATCCCGGCGCCGAGATCGTGCGCGAGATCGACGATATCGGTGTAGTGGCCGATCGTGGACAGCCGCTCGGCATGCAGGATTGAGCAGGGATTGCAGCCAAAGCCGCCGCCGATGGCGGGCAGAAGGCTGCTGATCGCGATGCCCTCGCCGTCGGCCAATGCCCGGATCTCCGCCCGGCGCGTCTTGGACAGATGCGCCGGCCAGGCGTGGGGTGCGCAGCAGCCGATCTCCACCGCATCATAGCCGATGCCGGCAAGGGTGCGGATCGTATTGGGCAGCGAGTAGGTCGGAAGAAAGGTTGGAAAGCTGCTGAAGGGGAAGGTGTTGAATGCTAATTTCATCATGGGTTCCTTACGCGCCTGCCTCAGGCCGCCAGTGGTGGCGCCATCGCACCGGTCATGATCGCGACCGCGTCCGACATCGAATAGTCCGACGGCTTGATGATCGCTGCGCGGCGGCCCAGGCGGTGGATGTGGATCCGATCGGCCACCTCGAACACATGCGGCATGTTGTGGCTGATCAGGACGATCGGTACGCCGCGCGCGCGAACCTTGAGAATGAGGTCGAGCACCTTGCGCGACTCCTTCACGCCGAGCGCCGCCGTCGGCTCGTCCATGATGATCACCTTGCTGCCGAAGGCGGCAGCGCGGGCAACGGCCACTCCCTGGCGCTGGCCACCCGACAGCGTTTCCACCGCTTGCTGGATATTCTGGATGGTGAGCAGGCCGAGGTCTGAGAGTTTTTCGCGAGCAATGCGGTCCATGGCTGGCCGGTCCAGCTGACGCAGGAGCCGGCCGAGGATGTTGTTGCTGTAGATCTCGCGGCCGAGAAAGAGATTGTCGCTGATCGACAGCGCCGGAGAAAGCGCCAGCGTCTGGTAGACAGTCTCGATCCCGGCCTTCCTCGCCTCAATCGGCGAACCGAAGGTGATGGGCGCGCCATCAAGCAATATCTCGCCGGCATCGGGCCGCACCGCGCCCGACAGAGCCTTGATCAGGCTCGACTTGCCGGCGCCGTTGTCACCGATGACCCCCAGGATCTCTCCCGGCATCAGATCGAAATCGGCATGATCGATGGCCACGACGCGACCGTATTTCTTGACAAGGCCCTTGGCCTGCAGAACGGGTTTTGACATCTCGATCATGCAGATACCTTTCTGATCCACTGGTCGATCGCGACCGCAATGAGAATGAGCCAGCCGATGGCAAAGAGCTGCCAGAGCACATCGACGCCGGCGATGCGCAGGCCTGATTGGAATACGCCGACGATCAGTGCGCCGATCAGCGGCCCGAGGATGGAACCTCTTCCACCGAACAGCGAGATGCCTCCGATGACGACAGCCGTGATGGACTGGAGATTGCCTTCGAAGAAGCTGGTGGGGGAGACGGCCCCGACACGGCCGATCGCGGACCAGCCGGCGAGCGCGCAGATCAGGCCGGCCACCGCATAGACCGAGATCAGGACCCGGTCGGTCCGAATGCCCGCGAGTTCTGCGGCTTCCCGGTCATCGCCGACAGCATAGATATGACGGCCCCAGGCGGTTCGCGTCAGGGCATACCAGAGCACGAGGAAGACGATAACGAAGAGAATGGAGCCGTAGCTGACCTCGGTGCCGAAGACGGAGAAGTTCTCGCCGAAGAATTTCAGCGTCGGCGCTGCGGCATCGATCTCGCTGCCGCGGATCGATTGCGCACCCGAGAAATAAAGGTTCAGCGCGTAAAAGACGTTCCAGGTGCCGAGCGTCGCGATGAAGGGCGGCAGCTTGATCTTGGTGACGAGAAAGCCGTTGAAGAGCCCGATCCCGGTGCCGACGGCAAACGCGACAAGGAGTGCTGCAGGTGTCGGCCAGCCGAGCTTTACGGCGAGATTGCCCGCGATCACCGAGCTCAGGACAAGGGTTGCGGCAACCGAAAGGTCGATACCGGCCGTCAGGATGACGAGGCTCTGGGCCACCGCCAATACACCGATGATCGATACCTGCTGGACGATCAGCGACATGTTGTAGGGCGAGAAGAATTTGCTTCCGGCAAACAGGCCGAAGCCGATCAGCGACAGGATCAGCACGATCAGAGGGATGATGGTCGGGTAGGCGTGCAGGAAGCGCTGCACTTTGCCGATGATGCCGATATCGTCCACGTCGAACCTGGCGTAGGCATCTCCGGCGCTCTTGGCTTCAATGCCGTCGGCATGCGGCACTTGTCCTTCGGTGTTGGTCATTGATAATCCCTTATTCCTGGGAGCGCCGTAAGGCGTTTGCGCGCGGGCACGGCGGTGGCATCGGGATGCGCGCCGTCACGCGCATCCCTGCTTCGTCCTTGGGAGGACCGTGTCAGGGGTTGGCTTAGCGCGGCAGGATCAGCCCCAGCACTTCTTCAAGGCTTCGTCCGAAGTCATCGACTTCAGGCCTTCGACCGGATGGTCGGTCACCAGCTCGACGCCGGTATTGAAGAAATCGAGACCGGGGGTCGGCTCCGGCTTCTTGCCGCTGTCGGCAAAGGCCTTGATCGCCTCGATGCCCATCGACGCCATCATCAGTGGGAACTGCATCGAGGTGGCGCCGATCACGCCGGCCTTGACGTTCTGGACGCCGGGGCATCCGCCATCGATCGACACCACGGTGACTTTGTCCTTGCGACCGGCAGCCTTGATCGCCTCGAATGCGCCGGCAGCAGTCGGTTCGTTGATCGTGTAGACGAGGTTGATCTCGGGATCGACCTGCAGCAGGCTTTCCATACCGGTGCGCCCACCATCTTCGTTGGCGTTTGTGACAGCATTGCCGATGATGCGCTTGTCGTCTTCGTCGCCGATACGCTGCGGGTTCTTCACGTCGACACCGAAGCCGGTGAGGAAGCCCTGGTTGCGCATGTAGTCGACGGTGATCTGCTGGGCATTGAGGTTGAGAAGCGCGATCTTCGCATCTTTGCTCTTGTCACCAAGGGTACCGGCGGCCCACTTGCCAACGAGTTCGCCGGCCTTGAAGTTGTCGGTCGCAAAGGTTGCGTCAGCGGCATTGGCAGGATCGAGCGGCGTGTCGAGCGCGATCGTCAGCAAGCCGGCCTTGCGGGCCTCGGCGATGACGGGCACCAGGGCGCTGGAATCGTTCGGCGTCAACAGAATTCCCTTGGCGCCGCTGCCGATGCAGGATTCGATCGCGGCAATCTGCGTATCAGCGTCGCCGTCCTGCTTGCCCGCGAAAGTGAGCAACGTGATGCCCAGTTCCTTCGCCTTGGCGGACGCGCCTTCCTTCATCTTTACGAAGAACGGATTGACCTCCGTCTTGGTGACCAGGCACGCAGTAATGTCTTCCGCATGCGCCGGAGCGCTCAAGGCTAGGGTAATCGCAATTCCCGAGACCGCGCCAGCAATAAGATTTCGCATGTGTTCCTCCCTATGCCCAAAAGGCCGTTGGCTCTCTCAACCCGTGAATGTCTGGTGTCATTGGCTCCTCACCGCCGACCTTCATAAGCAAACACCAAAGGAAACATCTGTCAATAGATAAGCCGGTATGATTTATTAATGACGTAGATACATCAACAAAATGCTCGCTTTTCGGCAATTTACGGCGCGCAGGCAGCATGCTTCTCCAGGTTCACATCGATAAAAAATCATCCGGTATGATTTATCTATTGACGATTGTACGTTTCTTTTCGATAGTGCAGACATCGATGAGCACTTGCCCAGCAGCGCGATCGGCGCTTTGCTATGGCTGCGCTAGAATGAGGGCGTGTCTTGGTGGAGGGGACGAGCTTGCTTGAAATGGAACGGGCCGATCAAGGTCAGCCAAGCCTGGGCGATCCAAGCCGCGGCACCAATCAGACCGGGATCAAGCTCTATAACGAGCGGCTGGTGCTGTCGCTGGTGCGTGCGCATGGTTCGCTGTCGAAAGTCGAGATCTCGCGGCTGACGGGGCTTTCCACGCAGGCAAGTTCCGTGATCATGAAACAGCTTGAGGGTGAGGGCCTGCTGATCAAGGGCACGCCGCAGCGCGGCAAGGTCGGCCAGCCGTCCGTGCCCATGTCGCTCAATCCCGAGGGTGCCTTCTCAATTGGCCTGAAGCTCGGGCGCCGCACCGCCGAACTGGTGCTGATGGACCTGTCGGGCGCCGTGCGCCGCTTCATCAGCACGACATACCGCTATCCGACGCCGAGCCTCCTGCTTGCCTTCCTGAAACAAGGCGTCAACGAGATTATCGACAACATGACGCGGCTGCAATTTTCCCGCATGCGCGGGATCGGCATTGCCGCTCCGTCGGAAATGTGGAGCTGGGAGGAAGAGGTCGGCGCGCCGCATGAGGTGGTCGAATCCTGGAAGCAGTTCGACCTGAAAGCCGAACTGGAACAGATGTTCGCTCTCCCTGTTCATTCCTATAACGATGCCACCGCCGCCTGCGCCGCCGAACTCGCCTTCGGCGAGGGCCGCAAATATCCGGACTTCCTCTATATCTTCTTCGCCACGCTGATCGGCGGCGGCGTCGTGCTTGACGGATCGCTGTATCCGGGGCGGCGCGGCTATGCAGGCTCTATCGGCTCGGCGCCCGTCCCCTCGATGACGCCGGGCGGCCAGCCCAAGCGCCTCATCCAGTGCGCGTCGATCTATCTCTTGGAGCGAATGATCGTCGCCGAGGGCGGAGATCCGAGCCTCATCTGGCACAAATCGGACAACTGGGCGCATATCGGAGAAGTGCTCGACCGCTGGATCGAACAGACCACGGACAGTCTCGCGCTGGCGATCGGATCGTTCATCTCGGTCATCGATTTCCATCACGTCGTCATCGACGGCGGCTTCCCGCCGCATGTCCGATCCGTCGTCGTCGAGAAGACCAGGGAGAAACTCGAGCGTCTGGAAATGCAGGGCGTTGCACCGGTGGAAGTTGTCGAAGGCAAGATAGGCAGTGACGCCCGCGTGCTCGGGGCAGCCAGCCTTCCGCTTCTGGCGGACTACGCACGCGACCGCGACGTGCTCTTCAGCTCGGCCGCATCGTAATCGATATCACTACGCAATAGGGCTTTCCCAAGGAGCCCGGGAGGAAAATCGTGCTTATAGGAATAGACTGGGGTGGCACCAAGATCGAAGGTGTGGCCATGACGCATCAGGGTGAGGAGCTGCTGCGGCTGCGCGAGAATACGCCTCGCCACGACTATTTCGGCTGCATCGCGATGATCAAATCGATGATCGATGCACTAGAAGCAAAGACAGGACAGAAAGGCTCGCTCGGCATCGGCATTCCCGGTTCGCTCGAACCGGTCAGCCGGCTGGGTAAGGGCGCAAGCTCCACCTGGCTGCTCGGGCGGCCGGTCGAAAAAGACCTGCACGACGCCATCCAGCGCGATATCCGGGTGGAAAATGACGCCGATTGTTTCGCCGCTTCAGAAGCGGTGGATGGCGCCGGCGTCGGGCACAATGTCGTGTTCGCCGTTATCCTTGGCTCCGGCGCCGGCGCGGGCATCGCTGTCGGCGGCAAGGCGCATCACGGACCCAACAACAGCGGCGGGGAATGGGGTCATAACCCCCTGCCGTTCCCCGATACCACCGAAATCCCCGGCCGTCCCTGCTATTGCGGTCGTCATGGCTGCATGGAGACCTGGGTCGCCGGGCGCGCTTTTGAGGCCGAATACACCCGGCACACGAATGAAGAGCTGAAAGCGCGTGAGATCATCGAAAAGAAGCGCAATGGCGATCGTCTTTGCGGGCTTTTGTGGGATCGCTATGTCGATCGCGTCGCAAGAGGCCTGGCGACCGTCGTCAACACACTCGACCCGGATATTCTGGTGATGGGCGGCGGGATGTCGAATGTCGAGGAACTCTACATCGACCTGCCGCCGGCGCTTGCGAAACGAACCTTCTCCACCGTATTCAACACGCCGATCCGCAAGGCCGTGCATGGCGATTCCAGCGGGGTTCGCGGCGCCGCATGGCTTTGGAAAGACTGATTTCGCCGCCCCTTAAAGGACAAAGATCCATGACTGCTCAATCCGATATCAACGCGCGCTTTTCGTTCGCGCTCAACCTCATCCGCCAGGCCGGCGATCTCGCCGATGGCTATTTCAAGAACCGCGACAGCCTCACCATCAAGGCCAAGGGCCTGCAGGATATGGCAAGCGAAGCCGATCTCAACACCGAACTGCTGATCCGGGGCCAGCTCGAGAAACACTTCCCCGAAGACGCCTTTCTCGGCGAAGAGACCGGCCTCTCGAAATTCGCGGAAGGCCAGGGCATATGGGTTGTCGATCCAATCGACGGCACTCAGCCTTTCATTTCAGGCATGTCGAGCTGGTGCGTTTCGATCGCCTTCGTCCAGGATAACATCCTGAAGTTCGGCATGGTCTATGCGCCAGAGCGCAACGAACTTTTCGCCGGCGGCATCGACTTCCCCGCAACGCTTAACGGCGCGCCGGTCGGCAAGCATCCCGGCACCACCATTCGCGACGGCATCGTCGGTGTCGGCTATTCGCCGCGCGTGACGCCGGACGAATTCCTGCCGATGTTCGACCGCTTCTTGAAGAATGGCGGCATGTTCTATCGCGACGGATCGGGCGCGCTGACGCTCTGCTACATCGCTAGCGGTCGCCTGCTTGGCTACATCGAGCCCCACATCAATTCCTGGGATTGCCTCGGCGCCATCGCCGTCATCCGCGCTGCCGGCCTGAAAACCAATGACTTTCTGGCAGATGACGGTCTGCGCAAGGGTAACCGGGTCATTGCTGGCAACGAGACGATCTATCAGGCGCTCGTTGAAATCTACGGCTGAGGACGCCGCGTTTGAGTGCTGACCGGCGTCGCAGGGGAGCGGCGCCGGTCGGCCTGTCGTTTGAAAGGGGGGCTTGTGCCAGACGACATTATTTTCAATAGAGGCTTTTCAGCACTGCTGTTCGACATGGACGGCACGCTGCTTGATTCAACCGCCGTGGTCGAGAGGATCTGGGGCCGATGGGCGATCGATCACGGGATCGAACCCGGGCCGCTGATCCGCACGATCCACGGGATCAGGGCCGTGGACGTTCTCAAACGTCTCAACCTCACAGGCGTCGACCCCGTCGACGAGGCACGGCGCATCGAGGCCCAGGAGATGGAGGATGTCGAGGGCATAGTGCCGGTCGCCGGCGCGATACCGTTACTTAACAGCCTGCCACCGAAGCAGTGGGCGATCGTCACCTCGGCGCCGATTGAGCTGGCAAGGAAACGGCTTGCTGCCGCGGGTATCCCGATGCCTGAGGTGATCGTCAGCGGCGAGGATGTTGCGCGCGGCAAGCCGCATCCGGATTGCTATCTCCTGGGGGCGAAGCGGCTGGGGTTCGAACCCGGTGCGTGTCTGGCATTCGAGGATGCGCCCGCAGGCACCCGCGCTGCAGAAGCGGCGGGCTGCCCCGTCGTGCTGGTCACGGCAACCCACAGCACGCTCCACCCTTTGGGTCACATTGCCGTTCGAGATTACCTCGGGCTGAGATGTTCCCGAGATGACGGCAAGATAAGCGTCTGGTTCAAGACGAACTAATCGAAACGCCGGCCTCAAACGAGACCGGTGCTAACGTTTCATCTTCGGCGCACTGTATCGCGACGCGCCGACGTCTGTCATGGCAGACCTATCGAGCGCCCGCTTGCAAGCCGGCCGCGTCGGAAAGGATCGCGGTGGCTTCGTTTAAGAGAACGTCTTTCGCCTTCTTGCGGGCATTTTCCAGCGCGATGTCGGCCGTGAGGCTACGCTCGTTGGATTGCAGGCCGTCGTCGTTGGTGGTGTCGACGCCATCGTCCAACTGGGCGCGAGACTTCAGCCGATTTTCGCGCGCTGTCAGCTCTTTGCGGCGGTCGGCTTCGTTGAGCGAGATCACGCCCTTGTCGCGCTGCGCCTTCAATTCGGCAACGTCTTCGATAAGACGCTGGAAGTCCGGGTCGCTTTCCACGCGCTTGTCGTGAAGGGCCTGCAGCTTAGGCAGCTCGATCTTGAGGTTGCCAGCCTGCTTGTAGCGGGCGGGCTTGATCTGCGTCCAGGGGAGCGCGTTGTCGTAGCTGGTTTCGCCGAAGGTCTTCGGGTCGGAGAGGCCGGGCAGGGCGATGTCGGGGGTCACGCCGCGCAGCTGCGTCGTGCCGCCGTTGACGCGGAAGAACTGGGCGATCGTCAGCTTCAGCTCGCCGAATTTCGGTTTGTCGTTGCGCGCCACCTGGTCGAGGTTGACCACGGTCTGCACGGTGCCCTTGCCGAAGCTCGGCTCGCCGATGATCACGCCACGGCCATAGTCCTGGATGGCGGCCGCGAAGATCTCGGAAGCGGAGGCTGAGCCGCGATTGATCAGAACGCCGACGGGGCCGGTCCATGCCGGTGTCGGCAGATCGTCGCTTTGAACCTCGACCTTGCCATCGGCGCCGCGCTGCTGAACCACCGGGCCCTTGCCGACGAACAGGCCGGTGAGGTCGATCGCTTCGGCAAGCGAACCGCCGCCATTGTTGCGCAGGTCGATCAGCACGCCGTCGACATTGTCCTGCTTGAGCTCGGTCAGCAGCTTGGCGACGTCGCGGCTGGCGCTTCTGTAGTCCTTGTCGCCCTTGCGGCGGGCTTCGAAGTCTTCGTAGAAGGCCGGCAGCGTGATCACGCCGATCTTGCGGGTGACGTCGCCATCCTTGACCGGGAGAACGGTCTTCTTGGCCGCCTGCTTTTCGAGGCTGATCTTGTCGCGCACGAGACTGATGACGCGATGACCGCCATCGGCGCCGGCATCGGCGGGCAGGATATCCAGGCGGACGATCGAATCCTTCTCGCCGCGGATCAACTGCACGACTTCATCGAGGCGCGTGCCCATCACTTCCTTGATCGGGCCGTCGGCGCCCTGGCCGACACCGGTGATACGGTCGCCGACCGCGAGCTTGCCGGAAAGCTGCGCCGGGCCACCCGGAACGAGTTCGCGGATCGTCGTGTAATCGTCGCGCTCCTGCAGCACCGCGCCGATGCCAACCAGCGAGAGCTTCATCGAGATATCGAAATCGGCCGATGCGGTGGCGCCGAAGTAATCGGTATGCGGATCGATCGACGTCGAATAAGCGTCCATGAAGGACTGGAAGACGTCGTCGCTCTTGTACTTATAGGCGCGCTCGAGCGCGTTCTTGTAACGCTTGTCGAGCGTGTCGCGAATAGTGGCTTCGGTCTGGCCTCCGAGCTTCAGCCGGAGCCAATCGGCTTTCACCCGCTTGCGCCAGAGATCGTTGCTCTCGGCCTCGGATTGCGGCCAGGGTTTGTCGTCGCGCACCAGCGCGTAGTCTTCCTGCGCGGTGAAATCGAAGCCCTTTTTCAGGAGATCGCGGGCATAGGTCATGCGATCGACAATGCGCTGCTCGTAGACATTGAAGATCGAAAAGGGAAGCTTGAGGTCTTCTTTCTTGATGGCGTCGTCGATCTTGGTGCTATCGGCCATGAAGGTGTTAATGTCCGACTGCAGGAAAATCATCCGATCCGGATCGAGCGACTTGATGAAGCGATCCATGATCTTGACGGAGAGGCTATCGTCGAGCGCGACCGGCCGATAGCTGTAGCGCGTCAGAAACTGCGCGCTCAGCTGCGCTGCCTGCTCCTGCTGCTTTTGCGGCGCCAGAACCGGCACCGGTCCCATGTCCAGTGCATGGGCCGTGGGCGCAATCGCCAGGAAAATGCCGAGGAAACCGTATTTAATGCGCATCAAGCTGTGATCCAATTCCGACTGCTCGCGTTTGTCTACATTCTAGGTGGAGCAATTATGGTTTTTTAGCAACCGGGTTGATTGGACGGATAAACGCTGACGCCGATATCATCTACAACTTTTGGTGAGATCGGTTGTGAAGGCAGACGGTGTTCACGCCGGCCGGCCGCCTCAAACGAGCGTCTTGGCGGCTACCAGGACCTCTTTATCCACATGAACCTCATGGCGGGTCTCGGGATATTTTCGGTCACGAACATCCTCGGCGAATGTCCGGAAAGCGTTCACGCGCAGATCCTGCAGGCGCGCCTCTTCCGCCGCCAGATCGGCATATTGCTTGGCATGGCGCGGCACGCGGCTGATGCCTGTACCTAGCACGTCGCAGGAGAACAGATATTGGGCGTCGCAGACCGCGCCGCAGCCCATTCCAATCGTGATCAGCGGCGTCGAGCGCGTGATCCACTCGGCTATCGCCACGGGGACAACCTCCATCTCGACCGCCCAGGCGCCGGCCTGCTCATAGTCCTTCACGCGACGATAGATCGATGCCGCCTCCTCAGGCGTCTTGCCGATCGAGCGGAAATTCGTCCACGTGGCCCAGCGCGGCACGAGACCGACATGGCCGCTGACGGGAATGCCCTCCTTGGCCATCGCTTCCAGCAGGCGCAGCGAGCCGGCGAAGTAGAGGCAGCTGGCGCCTAGATCGAGCGCGCGAAAGCCTTCGCGGATGGCGCTCGATTCGTCATGAATGGCGCCCTGCACATGGGCTGCCTGGATGAAGGCGGTGGGGGCTGCCTTGCGTATCCGGGGAAGCTGCTCGTCCACCTCGCAGGTGAACATCTCGATGCCGGCCTCGGCGGCTGCCGCTGCCTCCGCCGGGCTATCGACATGCATGGTTAGGAATTGACGCTTGCCCTTGAGCGCGCGCAGATCGGCTACGGTCAATGCACGGGTCATGCCTTGTTGCCTTCCTGCGCTTCCTTGCGAGCGTTCTCGCGTTGCAGCTTCTTCTGCCAGCGCGCGTTCATCGCTTCGTCGCCATCCTTGGTGCCGTCGTGCCAGGTGCCGAACCACTTGTCGAACGGGATCAGGCCGTCGGCATAGTTCACCTCGAAATACTTGTGGTGGAGGTAGTGGGCATAGGCGTGGGTATCGAGCCCGCCTTCCTCGCCCGCCTCGATCTTGTCGAAGCCGACATGGCCGACCACCGCGCCGAGCGCCAGCGAATGCAGATTGTAGATGGCGACCAGTGGATGCGAGAAGATCACCAGATGGATCAGTGCTTCACCGAAGAAGAGCAGGTGCTCGACCGGGTGCATGGCAAGCGATGACCAGGGAGACGGATTGACCGAATTGTGGTGCACCGAATGCACGAATTTGTAGAGTGCTGGAATGTGCAGCGCGCGGTGGATCGCGAAGAAGTAGGCTTCGTGGAACACTGGCACGAAGAGCACGATGCAGGCAAGCCAAACCGGATTGTCCTGGAACGTCGCCATCGGCACGTAGTTGTTGGCGAATGCCCAGAGCGTCACGACCTCGATCGCGGTCCAGATCGTGACACCGGTGCCGACGCCGCGAATGATGCTGTCATAGGCCTGCGAGCCGAATAGAAAGACGGTGTTCTTCTTGTCGGCCGGGAAATTCGGATTGTACTTGAAGCGGTTTTCCTGGCGGCGAAGCTTGTAGAGCCGCAGCTCGATCACGCCGTAGAACAGGAAGAATGCCGCGAGGTTGCGCGCGAAGATGAGCGCGATCCAGCCGACGGAGAAGGTCTTCGTCGTCTCTGTCCCCGGCGTCAGGAAAAACCAGAAGATCGCCGCGGTGACCATGAAGAAGGCGTTCCACGGAAAGAAGTAGTTCGGCAGCCACTTCAGGAATTTCAGTGGGTTTGGCGGCAGCACGAAGACCGGCGCCGGCGTCAGCACGCCATCAGGCGTCCAATGGCCTCTCTTGTCTCTCTTGCCGAATTTTGAATCGTCCATGACTTGCCTCCCGCATGCGTCATTGATGTTTCGAATGCTTTATCTGCCGGCATCGGTCGCGCTGCGATCAGGCTGCCAGCAGCGACTTCAGCTTGACGTCGGCCTGCGCGAGCGCCGCCGGATCGACGGTCTTGCCCGAGGCGATCAGCATTTCCGCCAACCGGATGTCGCGGGCGATGCCATTGCCTGGACCGATTCCGCTCGCCGAAAGCAATCGCCCGTCGGCACCGATCTGGAAGATGATGAAGGCGCCCCCGCCAACCTCTCGCCGAACCGAGGTGACGGCCCCTTCTGCAAGGCCGGTCACCTGAAGCGTCAGCTCGTATTGATCCGACCAGAACCACGGCACGGCGGTGATCCGCTCGTCCGCACCCATGAGATTGGCCGCCGCGAGCATCGCCTGCTCCTGGGCGCTCCGCCAGGATTCGAGCCGAACGCGCCTTCCGCCATAAACGGGAATGGGGAAGGAGCAGCAGTCACCGGCGGCGAAAATGTCGGGGTCGGAGGTCCTGAGGTGACCATCCACCATGATGCCGTTTTCGATCGCCAGCCCCGCTTTTTCCGCGAGCTCGACATTCGGGATCGAGCCGATGCCGATCACCGCAATGTCGGCGCCGATCGTTCGCCCGCCGGCCAGGCCAATCGAGACGCCGTCGGCACCGATCTCGAAGGTCTCGATCCGGCTCGCGCACAGGATTTCCACGCCCGCCGCCTCGTGGCGCGAGGCGACCGCGTGGGCGATATCCTCGGGCACGCCGCGCGAGAGGATGCGTGGCAGGCCCTCGATCAGGGTGACGGTGGCGCCAAGGCCGCGAGCGATGGCCGCGAGCTCGAGGCCGATGAAGCCGCCGCCGACGATGGCGAGCCGGCTGCCCTCATGCAGATGCCGTTTGATCGCCAATGCATCGGCATGGGTGCGAAGCGTCAGTACGCGCTCGGAGCGTTCGGCGATGCCGGGGAGCGGACGTGGCCGCGCGCCGGTCGCAAGCAGCAGCTTGTCATAGGCGAGCGTCGTTCCGTCCGAGAGTTCGACGGTCTTGTTCGAACGATCGATCCCGATCGCGTCGGCGCCCAGGCGAACGTCGATACCGCGTTCCTTGTAGCCATCGGCATCCATGATGAACTTCGGATCGGCGCCCTTGAGGATCCCGTTCTTCGACAGCGGCGGCCGCTCGTAAGGGTGGAGTGCTTCCGCGCCCACTAGCATGATCGCGCCGTCGAAATTGCGCTCGCGCAGCTGCAGCGCGGCACGTCCGCCGCATTCGCCACCGCCGATGATAACGATAGAGGACATGGCTGTCTCCATACTACCGGTTCGCTGGGTGTCAGGCGGGGATGGCGAGCAGGACTTCGCCCGCTTCGATCTTCGCCTGGTAGGTGTTGAGGCTTTTGCAGGCCGGCGGCCGGCGCGGCGTGCCGGTGCGATAGTCGAAGGCCCCCGAATGCTTGGGACATTCGATCTCGTAGTCCATTACTAGCCCGTCGGCGAGGTGGATGGCCTCGTGCGAGCAAAGGCCGTCGGTGCAGAACACCTCGTCCTCGGGAGAACGATAAACCGCGTAAGTGCGACCGCCATGGTCGAAGCGTATGACGCCTTCCTGCTCGATGTCGTCAAGACGACAGGCTGATACCCAGCTCATGATGTGCCTCCCTTCACTCCTCCAGACATCACTAAATATCGGTCCGCGCCCACCACGGCGCAACGCCGATATTGACGCAAATGCATCATTCACTAAGCTCACGAATGAGGAGCAAGGGAGGATGTTCGTGGCGAGAAAGCCGAGCATGGATGACGTAGCGGCGGCGGCCGGCGTCAGCCGCATCACTGTCGACCGTGTGCTGAATGGCCGCGGCGGCGTCAAGCCGAAGACCGAGCAGCTGGTCATCGAGACGGCGAGGGCGCTCGGCGTCGACCGCGCGCTCACGATGATGCCGACGCGCATCCTCCGCATCGGCGTGGTGCTGCAGAACAATGTGAATTCCTATTACGTGAAGCTGCGCGAAGGCTTCATCCGTTCGGCGCAGCAATACAAGCGCTACAACATCCGCATCACCTTCTGGTATTTCGAGCAGATCAAGGCTGAAGCCGCAATCAAGACGCTGGCGAAGGCCGCAGCCGAATGTGACGGCCTCGTCGTCATCCTGTTCGATGACCCTGATGTGACCGCGATGGTGGATCAGCTGTCGCGCAAGCTCCCCATCGTGACCGTCGCCTCCGACCTGCCGGGCACCGGCCGGATCGGCTATGTCGGCTCGAACGCCGTTCAGGAGGGGCGCACGGCGGGCGCGCTTATGGGGCGTTTTCTCGGTGATACCGGCGGCGACGTGGTCGTCATCGTCGGCCTTTACCAACTGCTGGAGCACGACCAGCGCGAAATGGGCTTCCGCGACATCTTGGGCCGGGACTATCCGAACTGCCGGGTGGTCGAGACGTTTCAGAGCTACGAACAGGAGAACATCCGCAAGGATTTCCGCACGCTCCTGCGCCGCCACGCCGCGCTGCGAGGCGTCTACAACATGTCGGTGGGCAACCCTGTGCTCGCCGAAGAACTGAAGGCGATCGGTAAGGACCAGTCCGTCTGTGTGATCACCCATACGGTGACGCCGGAGCGGGTGGAGTTGATGGATGACGGTGTCGTCGATGCGATCATCGACCGTGAACCTTTTCTGGAGGCGCGGCGCGCAATCGAAATCCAGCTCCACAACGCCGGCCGTTTTGCCGAAGACGACATAACGCCGCCGCAGCGGCCGCGGATTTTCCTGCGCGAGAATGTCCGCTTCGAGTAATCGTATCGCGAGATCGCCGGTGGTTCCCCAAGTGTCAAGCGCTGCCTGAGCGCCGAAATCAGGAAAATGATGAGAAAACGTTTTCTCACGTTGACTTTGCATTTGGGAAACGCTTTTCTCACTTCCGAGAGAAGGAGGAGATTGCGTGGTCGCTCGGAGCAACCGTGTCACAATTCATGACGTCGCCAAGGCTGCGGGCGTCAGCGTTTCGACTGTATCGAAGGCGCTGAACGATACCGGCCGGATGGCGCTGGAGACACGCGAGAAGATCAAGTCGATCGCGGCCGACGTCGGCTTCCGGCCGAATGCACTGGCCCGCAGCCTGCTATTCAACAGAAGCTTCACCGTGGGGCTGCTCACCAACGATACCTATGGTCGCTTTACCCTGCCGCTGATGTCGGGGATTTCGGAGGCGCTGGTCGATCATGGTGTCTCGGTCTTTCTCTGCGCGATCGAGGATGATCCAGCACTCGCCAAGGTTCATGTCGACGCCATGCTGGACAAGCAGGTGGATGGCATCATCGCGACGGGCAAGCGGGTCGACAGGTCTCTCCCGGTCGATCTCGCTGGCCTGCCGGTGCCCGTCGTTTATGCTTTCACCGAGGGCGTGCCGGGAAGCGTGATCCTGACGGCGGATGATTCCGACGGCGCGCGGCTCGCCGTCGAGAGGCTTCGCGAGGTCGGCCGCAAAAGCATCGTCCATGTGACCGGTCCCGACAGTTTCGTCTCGGCCGTGGAGCGAGCCGATGCCTTTCGCCAGGCCGTCGCTCCGGATGCGCTCGTCATGCACGGAACGTGGACGGAGGCCTGGGGGCATGAGGCCGTCGCCATTCTTTGGGGTGGCGACAACGAAACGCCGGACGGCATCTTCTGCGGCAACGACCAGATCGCGAGAGGCGTGGTGGATGCCTTGCGCGAACGAGGCGTCCGTGTGCCCGAGGATGTGTCGATCATCGGTTTCGACAACTGGGAGATCTTCGCCGACCAGACGCGGCCGGCGCTGACGACGGTCGACATGAATTTGAAGGAGCTCGGTCGAACGGCCGGTCTGACGATCTTGGATCTTGCCGAAGGACGGGCTGTGGAGGCCGGACTGCGCAAGCTTCCATGCAAGCTGGTTGTTCGCCAGTCCTGTGGTGGAGACCGGGAAATCTAACGGGAGGCGGGGCGCGTTTGCCCCATGATTTGGAGGAAATCATGCATAAGAGAATGCTTGCAGCGACGGCTTTGCTGTCAATATGCCTTTGCTCGGCGGCATCGGCCGAAACCGTCAGCATGTGGGTGCGTTCGGGCAGCGGCGGCGGCGCCTTCAAGGCGGTCATCGACGCCTATAACGCGGCCAATCCCGACAAGGTCGAACTCACCGAAATCCCGTCGGACCAGATGGTCCAGAAATATGCGACGGCGGTTGCCGGCGGTCAGGCGCCCGACGCGATCTCGCTTGACCTGATCTACACTCCGTCCTTTGCGTCCGCCGGCCAGCTCGAAGACTTGACCGATTTCGCCAAGTCGCTCAACTATTTCAACGCGCTGGCCCCCGCTCACGTCAAACAGGGTACCTATGAAGGCAAGGTCTACGGCTTGCCGCTCTTGGTCGAGACCTCCGTCTTCGCATGGAACAAGGGCCTCTACAAGAAGGCCGGGCTCGACCCCGAGAAGGCGCCGACGTCATGGGAAGAGATCACCGCCAATGCCGAGAAAATCCGCAAGCTCGGTGGCGATGACTACGGTTTCTATTTCTCGGGCGGTGGCTGTGGCGGCTGCATGATCTTCACCTTCGCGCCCCTCGTTTGGGGTGCGGGCGCGGATATCCTGTCTGAGGATGGAAAGACCGCGGCACTGGATACTCCCCAGATGCGAAAGGCCGTCGACGACTATCGTGCGATCGTCAAGTCGGGCGCCGTACCTGCCAGTGCCGCGACCGATAACGGCGTGGACTTCCTGAAGTTCCTCGGTGGCAAGATCGGCCAGCAGAGCCTTGGTGCGTTTGCCATCGGCACGATGATCACGCAGCATCCGGAGCTCGACTTCGGCGTGACGATGATCCCCGGCGTCGACGGCAAGCCGTCCTCCTTTGCCGGCGGCGACAATATCGTCGTCACCAAGGGCACGCCGCATGTCAGTCAGATCCAGACGTTCCTGCAGTTCGTCTATTCCGAAGAGGGACAGACGATCATGGCCAAAAATGGCAGCCTGCCGACGCGCACCGATATCGCCGAGCAGGTCCTGAAGGGACAGGATCCGCGCCTCCTCGTGGCAGCCGATGCGATCAAGGTCGCCAAAACGCCCTATACGCTGCAGTTCAACGATCTGATCAACAGCCCGAACAGCCCGTGGTCGCAGTTCATCAATGCCGCCATGTTCAGCGATGACGTCGACGGCGCCTTCGCTAACGGTCAGGCCGACATGCAGTCGATCATCGACAGCGCGCAATGATCTCAAGGGTCGGGATCGCCCGGCGCTCCCGACCCGACACATCGCAATCGCTCGCCATTTCACAAACTGAACGAGATCAAAGATGACGACTGAAATCATCTCCGTCTCTCCGAAGCGCAGGCGGCGGCGGAGAGGGGGCTGGCGGGGCGTTGCCTATATCGCGCCCGCGATCGCCCTGGTGACCGTGTTCTTCGTGCTGCCGCTCCTCTTCACCGTGTGGATGAGCCTGCACCGCTGGCCGCTCATGGGATCGTCGCGCTGGATCGGCATCGGCAATTACACGCGCATGTTCAACGACCCGCGTTTTTGGACATCGCTTGGCTTCACCGCTCAATACACGCTGGTGGTCACGATCGCGATTTTCGCGCTGGCGTTTCCGCTTGCCTTCTTCGTCGACAAGCCGCGCCGCTTCGTGTCGGGCTATCGCACCATCATCTTCCTCCCCGTCGTCATCGGCCTTGCATCGGCATCGCTTCTGTGGGTCTGGCTCGCCAATGTCGATAGCGGCCTGTTCTCGCCCGTCTTCGAAATGCTTGGCCTCACGCAAGGGCGACGCAACCTGCTTGCGACCTTCGACAGCGCCTTCCTGACGATCATCGTCATGGTCGTGTGGAAGGTCGCCGGCTTCACGATGATCATTCTTCTGACCGGGCTGCAGGGCATTCCGTCGGAGCTGACGGAGGCCGCGCGCATCGATGGCGCCGGCGCCTGGCAGCGCTTTCGCCACCTGACGCTGCCCTTGATGCGCAGAACCATGGCGCTCGCGCTCATCCTGTCAGTCACCGGTTCGATACTCGCCTTCGACCAGTTCTACATCATGACATCAGGTGGACCGCAAAACCGCATGATCTCGATCGTCTACTACATCTTCAACCAGTCCTTCGTGTCGTTCAATCTCGGTTATGGCGCGGCTCTTTCCATCGCGCTGCTCGTCATCCTGGTGGCGCTTAGCATCGTGCAGCTCTGGCTGCTCAAGGTTGGGGAGGATCGTCCATGACCGGTCGCACAGCCCTTCGCGCCCGCCGCAATGCAAGGCGGGCCACGAGCTATCACGTCGCCGGTGCCGCGATCGTGGTCTTCTTCCTGGCGCCGTTTGCGATCATGCTCATGTCATCGTTCCGCCCGCGAAGCGAAACCGCTCTGCCGCCATGGCCGCTCACCGGCATCAGCGAATTCAGCGTCGATGCCTACAGGACGCTCGATACGTTCGGTGCCGGCATCTGGCATCACATGTTCAACTCGCTGATCGTGTCCGTCGCGACGGTGGTGCTGACGGTGGCGATCAGTCTGCTCGCTGGCTACGGCTTCTCGCGCTACCGGTTCCCGTTCAAGAACGTGCTGTTCATCCTAATCATCGCGACCTTGATGATCCCGTTCCAGTCGATCCTGACGCCGCTCTTCATCATCCTCTCGCGGCTAGGGCTCAACAATTCGCTGCTCGGGCTGACGCTCGTCTACGTCACGCTACAGCTGCCATTCTCCGTCTTCATGATGCGCAATGCGTTCGACGCGGTGCCCAAGGAGATCGAGGAGGCGGCCCGTATAGATGGCGCTCGCGATCTCGGCCTGCTCGCCCGCGTGCTGTTTCCGCTGGTGCTGCCCGGTGTCGTCACGGTCGCGATCTTCGCCTTCCTCAATGCCTGGAACGAGTTCTTCGCGGCACTCGTGCTTTTGTCCAGCAACGAGAAGTTCACGCTGCCGGTGCTGATGACCGCCGTGCGCTCTTCCAGAATGGGCGCCATCGATTGGGGCGCGGTGCAAGCCGGCGTCGTCGTCATGGTCATCCCCTGCCTGCTCGTCTTCCTGCTTCTGCAACGCTTCTACATGCGCGGCCTGATGGCCGGCGCCGTCAAGTAATTCAAAGGAGAATTTGAGAAATGACTACCGAAAACAAGAGCCAGTTCCGCCCGGTCGCCGTTCCCGATGTCGAGCTCAACGGCTTCTGGGGCAAGTGGCAGGATGCGGTGTGCGATTCCACGGCGGCGATCCTGCTCGATCGCTGCGAAAAAGCCGGCATGATCCAGGCGATCGACGTGAACCAGCCGAGCCCCGGCGTCGTCATACCGATCGACGAGAAGTGGACCGGCTCGACGCAGATGTTCTGGGATTCCGATCTCGGCAAGTCGATCGAGACCATCGCCTATTCGCTCTACCGCAGGCCGAATGCCGAGCTTGAGGCGCGCGCCGACGCCATCATCGACATGTATGAAAAGCTGCAGCAGGAAGATGGCTATGTGAACGCCTGGTTCCAGCGCGTGCAGCCCGGCAAGCGCTGGACCAACCTGCGCGATCACCACGAACTCTATTGCGCCGGCCATCTCATGGAAGCCGCCGTCGCCTATTACCAGGCAACCGGCAAGCGCAAGCTGCTCGACATCATGTGCCGCTATGCCGACCACATGATCACGGTCTTCGGCCATGGCGAAGGCCAGATACCCGGCTATTGCGGCCACCAGGAAGTGGAGCTCGCGCTGGTGAAGATGGCGCGCGTCACGGGCGAGCAGAAATACCTCGACCTCTCCAAGTTCTTCATCGACGAGCGCGGCAAAGAGCCCCACTTCTTCACCACTGAGGCCATCCGCGGAGGCCGCGATCCGAAAGACTATGTGCACAAGACCTACGAATACAGCCAGGCGCATGAACCCGTGCGCGAGCAGGAGAAGGTCGTCGGCCACGCCGTGCGTGCCATGTACCAGTATTCCGGCATGGCCGACATCGCCACCGAATACCATGACGATACGCTGACCAATGCGCTGGAGACGCTGTGGGACGACCTGACGGTCAAGCAGATGTACGTCACCGGCGGCATCGGCCCGGCGGCGAGCAACGAGGGCTTCACCGACTATTACGACCTGCCCAACGACACCGCCTATGCCGAAACATGCGCCTCCGTCGGCCTTGTCTTCTGGGCAAGCCGCATGCTTGGCCGAGGCCCGAACCGCCGCTACGCTGACGTCATGGAACAAGCGCTCTATAACGGCGCGCTGACTGGGCTTGCGCTCGACGGCAAGACCTTCTTCTACGACAACCCGCTCGAGAGTACCGGCAAGCACCACCGCTGGGTCTGGCACCGTTGCCCCTGCTGCCCGCCGAACATCGCCCGCCTCGTTGCCTCCGTCGGCTCCTACATGTATGCGGTTGCCGACAACGAGATCGCCGTTCATCTCTATGGTGAGAGCAGCGTCAAGGCGAAGCTCAAGGGCGGCAACGTCAAGCTGACGCAGCACACCGATTATCCATGGAATGGCGATATCCGCATCGACGTCGATGTCGACGGCACGGCCGAATTCGGCCTCGCGCTGCGCATTCCCGAATGGGCCGAGGGCGCCTCGTTGAAGGTGAATGGCGAGACGGTCGATCTGGCCTCGTCGGTCATCGACGGCTATGCGCGGCTCAACCGCGCCTGGAAGAAGGGCGATGTCATCGCGCTCGATCTTCCGCTGGAGCTTCGCCCGCAGTACGCCTCGCCGAAAGTCCGCCAGGACGTCGGCCGCGTCGCGCTCGCCCGCGGCCCACTAATCTACTGCGTCGAGGAAACCGACAACGGCCACGATCTCAACGCCTTCGTCGTTCCGCAGAAGCTCGCCGGTCACCGGACGAAGTCGATTGAAGGGCTGAACGGCGCGGTTGCGGTCGAGCTCGACGTCTCCAGGGAAGATGCCAGCGGCTGGAACGGTTCGCTCTATCGCACCCGTCCGGCCGAGCAGGTGCCGGCAACCGTCACGCTCGTGCCCTATCATCTCTGGGACAATCGCGAGCCGGGCGCCATGCTGGTCTGGCTCCAGACTGGGAAGTAGGCCGATGGTCCCGATGGAAACAGCGAGCGTCTCGCTCAAGGACGTGCGAAAATCCTACGGCAGCCTGCCTGTCGTGCACGGCATCGATCTCGACATCAAGGAGGGGGACTTCGTCGTTTTCGTCGGCCCCTCCGGCTGCGGAAAATCGACGCTGCTCAGGATGATCGCCGGTCTCGAGGAGGTGACCGATGGCGAGATCAGCATCAAGGGGCGGGATGTCACCGATCTCGACCCGTCCGATCGCGGCATCGCCATGGTCTTCCAGTCCTACGCGCTTTATCCGCATATGTCGGTGCGCGAAAACCTGGCATTCGGCTTGAAGATGGCGAAGACAGACGCGGCGGAAATCAAGCGCCGCGTCGACGAAGCGGCCGGCATCCTGAAGATCGACCATCTTCTCGATCGCCGTCCGGGCCAGCTCTCCGGCGGCCAGCGGCAGCGCGTGGCCATCGGCCGCGCGATCGTGCGCGAGCCCGATGTCTTCCTGTTTGACGAGCCGCTGTCGAACCTCGACGCGGAGCTGCGCGTCTCGATGCGTATCGAGATCGCCAGGCTCCATCGCGAGCTCGGCAACACCATGATCTATGTGACGCACGACCAGACCGAGGCGATGACGCTGGCCGACCAGATCGTCGTGCTTCGAAACGGGAGGGTCGAGCAATCGGGATCGCCACGGGAGATCTACGAAAACCCGTCCAACATGTTCGTCGCCGGCTTCATCGGCTCGCCACGGATGAATTTCCTGAAGGCGGTCGCCCAGGGGAGCGGACGTTTCGACATCGCAGCGAAAAGCTTCGAGGATAAGGGGCGGCCGGCGAGCCTTCAGCGTGGGACGGAGTTCATGATCGGCATTCGGCCGGAGCATATCGTGATCGGCGAGGTCGGCGATCGGTCGATCGCCGCGCGCGTCGAGTTCTTCGAATATCTCGGCGGCACGCGATACATCTATTGTGCGCTCGAAGACGGGCAGAACCTCGTCGTCGAGCAGAGGGCCGGGCTGGATATTGAGCCGGGCGCGGTGATTGCACTCGATCTGTCGTCCAGCCAGCGTCTGTTCTTCGATGCCGAGGGAGGGCGGTTGCGCGCTTAAAGAGCTCGGGCGAGCGGGAACAGTTTCCCTCGAAAAAGGAGCACGATCGTTCCCGCCGCCAACAGGGCGATTGCTGCGGTCACCAGCCAGAGCAAGGGCATGGCGAGCGTCGACAGGATGCCCTGTTCGCCGCGGGCGACCATGCGGATCAGATCGGTGGCGAGCGCGGTCAGACCGAAGGAAAAGGCCCAATAGGACGCCGCGAATGGTTGCTTCATGACCCATGGAAAAAGGCGAAGCGCCAGAAGCAGCTGCAGCATGGCGTAGCCCACCATGGCATGGGCCAGCAGATCCGGCGCTCCGTTCGTCACGCTCAGATAGGCGGCAGCGCCGACTGCTGGCGGTGCGAGCTGGATGCCGATCGTTGGACGCAGGGGCTCGGCCAGTTCCGCTGCATTCAAGAGCCGGTTCAGGATGACGGATTCCATCGCCAGCCACGAGAAGAAACCCGCACCGAAAGCCAGTTGCGCCAGATCGGAATAGCCGAGTGCCGCGCCGACGATTGCCGCGACATAGCATCCGGCAACCGTCGGGAGATACAAGACCGGCGTCGTCGTGGTCGGATCGCGTCCGCCCTGCCACAAGGCACCCGTCCGCCATATCGCGAAGACGAGTGTCCAGAGCAGGCCGATCCAATAGAATGCCAGCGCCAGCGCGCCGGAAAACGGCGCGACCATCGCTGCGCAAAGCATGGTGGCGACGCCGATGAGGCCGATGAAGCAGCACTGCACGGGATGCACGATCTCCTTGCGCGCTTCCTCCGCGAAGAGGATCCACTTCAATCCGTAGAGACAAACGAGCACGAACCAGACAGCAAGCGCGAGAAGCGCAATGCCATCTCCGACAGTGGTAGGAAGCGCGAAATGACCGGCCGCTGCCCGCCAGGCGTTGGAAAGGCCCGCTATGCCGAGCACGATGCCGAAGGCCGATGCAGGAACGACAGGCAGTCGCTTTCGACCGGCTGCGGACGACTCGTCTAGTTGCGATTGCGTTGCGGTCATGGGGGCTCCGACGCTGGAAACGAATGGCTGCGAATGCGATCTTGCGTAAGACGATGCCCTCGCCGCTGTTCCGGCTTTGGCCAACGCATAAAGAGCCTGTTGCATCGGTATTGCAACAAACGGCGCGGCGAATTCGTCAGAATTCCTCATGCGCGACCGCCCGCGACGGCGTCCATGCGCGCAAGCCTGCTAGTCGAGCATGACCATATGCGCCGGAAGCTGCTCCTCGAAAAACTTCGAGAACGTCGCGATACGCGGCGGAAGCGTCTGGTAGGGCGGGTAGTAGAGCGTCAGCCAAAGCTCCTGCGGCGCCCAGCCCGGCAGCACGTGAACCAGCCGGCCGGTGCGGATATGCTCGGCGATGTGAAAGCCCGGCAGCATGGCGACGCCGACCCCATCGGCCGCCATATCCGCGAGCACTTCGCCATTGTTGGCGCTGAACGCGCGTCCAGCCGCGATCGAGATGCTCGATCCGCCGTCCGAAAGGGCCCAGTTCTCACGCCGGCTCTCGCCGCTGTAGGCGAGGCAATCGTCGGGCGTCAGTTCGTTAGGATGCTGCATCATCGTGAAGCGGCTGCCCGGCGCCGCAACCAGGATCCTCGGCACCGCCCGGATCTTGCGCCAGATGGTGAATTTGTCCGAAGGCGCGGATGAAATGCGGATCGCGAGGTCGTAGTCGTCGTCGATGATGTTGACCAAGCCGTCCGACAGCGAAACCTCGAAGCTCATCTTCGGATAGCGCTCCCGGAAGCCCGACAGAATCGGCGTGAGGATCGTCTTGCCAAGCCAGGTCGGCGCGCTGATCCGCAGCCGCCCCTGGTCGGACTTGTGCGCGTTCTTGACGTCCTTGCGCGCGTTCTCAAGCGCTTCGACAGCCGGCTGGATCTGCGCCGCGAAGACGGCGCCATCAGTGGTCAGCGACACCTGGCGCGTCGTGCGCACGAAAAGCTGAACGCCGAGATCGTCCTCGAGTGCCGCGATCGCACGGGTGACGGCCGCGGGTGTCATGTCGAGCTCGCGGGCGACCTGGGCGAAGTTGCGCTTTTCGGCGGCGAGCAGGAAGGTTTTCAGGGCTTTATAGTCGTTCATCTCAATTATTTCAAAAATCGCAATTCATTCGAGAGAAATATTGCAATTCCGCAATGCAATCAACCCGGTTACATCTCTGGTCATCGAAACGGCAACGCCCACAGAGAAAGGCAACGGCCATGATCAAGGAAATCAAGGGACTGCACCACGTCACTTCGATGGCGTCGGATGCCCAGCAAAACAACCGGTTCTTCACCAACGCACTTGGCCTGCGCCGCGTGAAGAAGACCGTCAACTTCGACGACCCGAGCGTCTACCACCTCTACTACGGCGATGAAAACGGCACGCCCGGCACGGTCATGACCTACTTTCCTTTCCCGCACATGATGACCGGCCGCCCCGGCGTCGGTGAAGTCAGCGAGACGCAGTTCTCCATCCCGAAGGGATCGCTGGCTTTCTGGAAAGACCGCCTGACGGCCCAGGGTGTGGTCGGTCTGAAGACCGACACTGTCTTCGGCGCCAACCGCCTGCGCTTCGCCGGCCCTGATGGCGACGGACTGGCGCTGATCGAAACCGCCGAAGACGTCCGCGCCCCATGGCTCGCCGAAGGCATCTCGGAAGACAATGCGATCCGCGGCTTCTCCGGTGCGCGCTTCGACCTGCACGACACCGCCGCCACATCGGAACTGCTGCAGTTCATGGGCTATGAGCGTGCCGAGGTCGAAGGTGATGTAACGCGGTTCATCATTCCCGGTGGCAATGGTGCCGACACCATCGACATCGCGTCGCTGCCGAAAACGCCGTTTGCCCGCCAGGGCGCCGGTTCTGTCCACCACATCGCCTTTGCCGTCGAGAACCGCGAAAAGCAGCTCGAAGTGCGCAAGGCACTGATGGACACGGGCTACCAGGTGACGCCGGTTATCGACCGCGATTACTTCTGGGCGATCTACTTCAGAACGCCGGGTGGAATCCTGTTCGAAATCGCAACCAACGAACCCGGTTTCGATCGCGACGAAGATACCGCTCACCTCGGCGAAGCCTTGAAGCTGCCGACCCGGTATGAAGCCTATCGCGGCCAGATCGAAGAGAACCTCGTTCCGCTCGCAGCATAACCCCGCACGGCAAACTGCCGTGCACCCCTAACGCCAACAATTTCCGCCTTCGAACGGCTGCCTGAGGCAGGCAGCCGACCGCCGGAGGCATCCCAATCCTTAACCGCCAAATTGGCAATCAAAATCTAAACGGAGAAATCAAATGTCCAAGCTCGAAGTCCTGACCCCTGCAAACAGCCAGCTCATCTTCATCGACCAGCAGCCGCAGATGGCTTTCGGTGTCCAGTCGATTGACCGCCAGACGCTGAAGAACAATGTCGTCGGTCTCGCCAAGGCTGCCAAGATCTTCAACATCCCGACCACGATCACGACGGTCGAGACGGAAAGCTTCTCCGGCAACACCTTCCCGGAACTGCTCGGCGTGTTCCCTGAGAACGACATTCTGGAACGCACGTCGATGAACTCGTGGGACGACCAGAACGTTCGTGATGCCCTTGCCAAGAACGCCGCCGGCGGCCGCAAGAAGATCGTCGTCTCCGGCCTCTGGACGGAAGTGTGCAACACCACCTTCGCGCTCTCCGCCCTCCATGATGTCCCCGACTACGAAATCTATATGGTCGCCGATGCATCCGGCGGCACCTCGGTCGACGCCCACAAGTATGCGATGGACCGCATGGTACAGGCCGGCGTCATCCCCGTGACCTGGCAGCAGGTCATGCTCGAATGGCAGCGCGACTGGGCCCGCAAGGAAACCTACAACGCCGTCACCTCGCTGGTGAAGGAACATTCCGGCGCCTACGGCATGGGCATCGACTATGCGGTCACGCATGTCCACGGCGGTGCCGAGCGCGTCAGCCACGGCAAGCGCATCGGCCCGAACCCAGCCAAGTAATCACCCGTGACCGCCGCTTCCGCAGGATCGAATGTTCCAGATGCGGAAGCGGCTTTCATCTAGAGTCGAGGATGGCCCCATGAAACTCTACCTTCTTTCCATCGGCGCAGGTCTTCTGGTCGGTATCGTCTACAGCCTGCTCAATGTTCGCTCTCCCGCGCCACCGATCGTGGCTCTTGTCGGCCTGCTCGGCATTCTGGTCGGCGAGCAGCTCATCCCCTTCGCCAAGACACTGATCGCCAGGGAGCCGGCGGCCGTCTCCTGGATCAACCAGATCAAGCCGCACATGTTCGGCCATATGCCGAAGGGCGAGAGCCGCAATGACGTCGTCGTGTCTCGCCAGGATCAGCACAAGTCTGATAGCTGACACCGCAAGAGGAGATTCGCTTGCGGTGGGGCCGACGCCCAGTCAATCCGGCGCAAAGCGTTGAAATCAATCTTAATAATGAAGCCAGGAGCATTTCCCATGTTCGCCGACCTCATCCTTCACCACGGTTTGATCACCACGCTCGATCGCACCAATCCAACCGCCAGCGCCGCCGCCATCAAGGACGGCGCCTTTCTCGAAGTCGGCACCGATGCCGAGATCATGGCGCTCGCCGGCCCGGATACCAAGATCGTCGACCTCAAGGGCAAGCGCGTCCTGCCCGGCCTGATCGACAACCATACCCACGTCGTGCGCGGCGGCCTGAACTACAACATGGAACTGCGCTGGGACGGCGTCCGTTCGCTCGCGGATGCGATGGACATGCTGAAGCGCCAGGTGGCGATCACGCCGGCCCCGCAATGGGTTCGCGTCGTCGGCGGCTTCACCGAACACCAGTTCGCCGAAAAGCGCCTGCCGACGATCGAGGAGATCAATGCGGTTGCACCGGATACCCCCGTCTTCCTGCTTCATCTCTATGACCGCGCGCTTTTGAACGGTGCAGCGCTCCGCGCCGTCGGTTACACCCGCGATACGCCCAACCCGCCCGGCGGCGAGATCACCCGCGACGCCAACGGCAACCCGACGGGCATGTTGCTTGCCAAGCCGAACGCCGGCATTCTCTACTCGACGCTCGCCAAGGGCCCGAAGCTGCCCTTCGATTACCAGGTCAATTCCACCCGCCACTTCATGCGCGAGCTCAATCGTCTCGGCGTTACCGGTGTAATCGATGCAGGCGGCGGCAACCAGAACTATCCCGATGACTACGAGGTCATCCAGAAGCTCTCCGACGAAAACCAACTCACCGTTCGACTAGCCTATAACCTTTTCACGCAGAAGCCGAAGGCCGAGAAAGAGGATTTTCTCAACTGGACGTCTTCGGTCAAGTACAAGCAGGGCAACGACTACTTCCGCCACAACGGCGCCGGCGAGATGCTGGTCTTCTCCGCCGCCGACTTCGAGGACTTCCGCCAGCCGCGCCCGGAAATGGCGCCGGAGATGGAAGGCGAACTCGAGGAAGTCGTGCGGGTTCTGGCCGAAAACCGGTGGCCCTGGCGCATGCATGCTACCTATGACGAAACCATCTCGCGTTCGCTCGATGTCTTCGAGAAGGTCAACAAGGATATTCCGCTCGAGGGCCTCAACTGGTTCTTCGACCACGCCGAGACCATCTCGGAGCGTTCGATCGACCGGATCGCGGCGCTCGGCGGCGGCATCGCCACACAGCATCGCATGGCTTATCAGGGCGAATACTTCGTCGAGCGCTACGGCCACGGCGTTGCCGAAGCCACGCCGCCGATCAAGCGCATGCTCGACAAGGGCGTCAATGTCTCGGCCGGCACCGACGCCACCCGCGTCGCCTCCTATAATCCATGGGTGTCGCTCTCCTGGATGGTCACGGGCAAGACGGTCGGTGGCATGCAGCTTTATCCGCGCGCCAATTGCCTCGACCGCGAGACCGCATTGCGCATGTGGACGGAGAAGGTCACCTGGTTCTCCAACGAAGAAGGCAAGAAGGGCCGCATCGAGAAGGGCCAGTTCGCCGATCTCGTGGTCCCCAGCAAAGACTTCTTCGCCTGCGCCGAGGACGAGATCTCGTTCCTCACCTCCGATCTCACGATGGTCGGCGGCAAGATTGTCTACGGCTCGGGTGACTTCGCCAAATACGACGAAAGCAACATCCCGCCCGCCATGCCGGACTGGTCTCCGGTGCGCAAGTTCGGCGGCTACGCCGCCTGGGGCGAGCCCGATGGCGCCGGTGCCCGCTCGCTGCGCCGCACGGCCATTTCGACCTGCGGCTGCGCCAGCGATTGCGGCGTCCACGGCCACGACCACGCCGGTGCCTGGACCTCGAAGCTACCGATTGCCGATCTCAAGGGCTTCTTCGGCGCACTCGGTTGCTCCTGCTGGGCCGTTTGAGGCTGACGCGATAATCGAACGACGTATCGGCCTGGGCAGCGGGAGACCGCTGCCCAGGCTTGTTTTGCAGGAGTGGAAGGCTCCGCTGAATAATTGCAGATAACGCAATTAAATCGAAACTATTGATGCAATTGTTGGCGGCAATAGTTCCCGCCAATATGGCTCCATCAGACGAACACAGCGCCGCTCGAACCGACCGGCCAAGATCGCAGGAGCAACGATGACCAGCCACTCTCCTTCAACACCGCGCAGGCTTCTGGCCGACGTCGTTTCGGCGCCCGCCGTGCGAACGGCCGCGCTGCTCGCGCTTTGCGCCGCCTATATCCAGGGCCCGCTCACCAAGATCTTCGATTTCGGCGGCGCGATCGGCGAGATGGAGCATTTCGGCCTTTCCCCGGCGCCCGTCTTCGCCGTCGTCGTCATTGCATTCGAGCTGACCGCCTCGGCCATGGTGGTGTCGGGCAAGCTGCGCTGGCTGGGCGCTCTCGCGCTCGCCGGCTTCACTGTTCTCGCGACCTTCATCGCGCTTCGTTTCTGGGAACTGCCCGCCGGCATGGAGCGGATGATGGCGACCAACGCCTTCTTCGAACATCTCGGCCTCGCGGGCGCCTTCATCCTCGTCACCATTTTCGACATCACCAAGGGAGCTGAAAAATGAGCACCGCAAAATCCTCCGGGGGCAGCTTCGCTCCACTCGCTCAACCCGTCTTCGCCGTCCTCTGGGCGGCCACCGTTCTCGGCAATACCGGCAGCTTCATGCGCGATGTCGCGAGCTCCTGGCTGATGACCGATCTCTCGGCCTCGCCGGCCGCAGTCGCCATGGTTCAGGCGGCGGGCACGCTGCCGATCTTTCTTCTCGCCATTCCGGCCGGCGTACTGACCGATATTCTCGATCGCCGCAAGTTCCTGATTGCAGTGCAGCTGCTGCTCGCCTCCGTCAGCATCAGCCTCATGGTTCTCGCCCAGACGGGCATGCTCTCGGTCAGCGCTCTGATCGGTCTCACCTTCCTCGGCGGCATCGGCGCAGCACTCATGGGGCCGACCTGGCAGGCGATCGTGCCTGAGCTCGTCAAGCGCGAGGACGTCAAGAGCGCGGTGGCGCTGAATTCGCTCGGCATCAATATCGCCCGTTCGATCGGCCCGGCGGCCGGCGGTCTTCTGCTTGCGGCGTTCGGCGCGGGTCTCACCTATGGTGCCGACGTTGCGAGCTATATCATCGTCATCGCAGCACTTGTCTGGTGGCCGCGTGCCAAGAACGCCAATGATGCCCTGCAGGAGAATTTCCTCGGCGCCTTCCGGGCGGGCCTTCGCTACACCCGTGCCAGCCGCCCGCTGCATGTCGTGCTTCTGCGCGCCGCGATCTTCTTCGCCTTCGCCAGTGCCGTCTGGGCCCTGCTGCCGCTCGTCGCCCGCCAGCTTCTCGGCGGTGATGCAAGCTTCTACGGTATCCTGCTCGGTGCGGTTGGCGCTGGTGCGATTGCCGGAGCGCTCGTCATGCCGAAGCTGCGTGAACGCTTCAGCGCCGATGGTCTCCTGCTCGGTGCGGCCATCATCACCGCTGTCGTCATGGCTATCCTGTCGCTTGCTCCGCCGAAGGCTGTTGCCATCGTCGCTCTGCTCTTCCTCGGCGGCGCATGGATCACCGCTCTGACGACGCTCAATGGTGCGGCTCAGGCTGTCCTTCCGAACTGGGTGCGCGGTCGCGGTCTTGCTGTTTACCTCACCGTCTTCAATGGCGCGATGACGGCTGGCAGCCTTGGCTGGGGTGCAGTCGGTACGGCCGTCGGAATTCAGGCTACACTCATTATCGGTGCTGTCGGCCTTCTTGTTGCCGGTCTCATCATGCACCGTGTGAAACTGCCTGCCGGCGATACCGATCTGGTTCCGTCGAGCCACTGGCCGGAACCGCTTGTCGCCGAGCCTGTCGCCCACGATCGTGGACCGGTCCTCATCCTGATCGAGTACAACGTCGAAAAGCACAACCGTTCGGCCTTCCTTCGTGCGCTGAACGACATGTCGAACGAACGCCGCCGCGATGGCGCCTATGGCTGGGGCGTGACGGAAGACTCTGCGGATCCGCAGAAGATCGTCGAGTGGTTCATGGTGGAAAGCTGGGCAGAGCATCTTCGGCAGCACAAGAGGGTATCGAACGCCGATGCCGATCTGCAAGGGAAGGTGCTTGCCTACCACTCGGGCCCGGAGAAGCCCGTCGTCCGGCACTTCCTGACGATCAACCGCCCAGGCAAGGCCTGAAAGTCTGGACATAGAAGGGGGCTGGGAGGTCCCCTTCATTTGTCATAACAGCCGGGGTCTTCCTCGCTTCTTTCGTCAGCGCAGTCGCGTCAGATCGACCGGGCGGTTATTGATGATGGCCTCCATCGAGAAGAAGCCTGTCACCGTAGCGAGATCGAAATTCGTGATGAGCTTCTGGTAGAAGGCGTCGTAGCCGGACATGCCTTTTGTTACGACCTTGATCAAGTAATCCCAGTCGCCGCCGATGCGATAGAAGTCGATCACCTCGGGTAACCGTTCGACGTGTGCCCGAAAACCCTCGCTCCATTCCTTCGAATGATGGCGCGTGCGGATCATGACGAAGACTGTTAGATCGAAACCCAGCGCCTTGAGGTCGATGTCGCTATGCGATCCCCTGATAAGGCCAAGGGAATGCAACCGTTGTAGCCGACGCCAGCAGGCGTTTTGTGATAGGCCGATCTTTTCAGCCAGGTCGCGCTGCGACAAGGTCGCGTCATTCTGCATTGCGCTGAGAATCTTCATGTCAAACGCATCGATTTTAGCGGTAGAATCGTTCATTTGACACGCCTCGCAATCGATGTTGGAATGGTTTACTCGAACTTGTGAGAGACGGCACGATATCTGTCAATGCTCACAGTGCACGTGCTTCAAAGACAGGCGGAACTTCCGGCTGATTGCCCTTTGAAGCCAAGGGTGGGGACGGCTCAGGCCGCAGATTTGGCGTTCGGCGCTCGCTGTGCCCAGGATGAAAATCAAAATGCCTGTCAAACAAGCGTTATGAAAATTAATTTCACAGTTCCAACTTTTTCCGTGTTTCGTGTTGACGAGATCGAATTTTTGTCTCAACTTGACGAAAATAAATTACGTAAATGGGAACGAGAGCAGCATGAAAGTGGGAATTATCGGGCTAGGTTTCCGGCTCGGCTATCTGGGCTACGTCTTCAAGTCGATTGATGAAAGCTTCGAGATCGTCGGCTATGTCGATCCCGAGCCCGCGGGCCTGCCGGGTCTCGTCGAAAAGGGCGTTTCCGTCGGCAAATCCTATGCGACGCCGCAGGAGCTGATCGCCAACGAAAAGCTCGATCTCCTGATGATCGGCTCGCCCAATCTCTTCCATCTCGAGCATATCCGCATCGGCCTCGAAGCCGGTCTGAAGGTGTTCTGCGAAAAGCCGATCGTCACTACGATCGCCGAAAGCATCGAGCTTGCGCGTCTGATGGCCAAGTTCGGTCACGAGCGGTTGATGGTCGGCCTCGTGCTGCGTTACTCGCCGCTTTATCGCGACCTGCAGGCGGTCCAGGCTGCCGGCAATCTCGGTCAGATCGTCTCGATCGAGGCGTCCGAGCATATCGAACCCTATCACGGCGCATTCTTCATGCGCGACTGGCGCCGCTACGAGCGTTATTCCGGCAGTTTCATGCTGGAGAAGTGCTGCCACGATCTCGACCTTTATAATGGCATCGCCGGCGCGCGGCCCGAGCGGGTCGCAAGCTTCGGCGGCCGCAAGAGCTTTACGCCGGCAAACGATCCCGCTCGCGAAGGAATCAATGACCTCGAGCTGTTCCATCGCAAGCCGAGTGGCTGGAAGGGCACCGACAAGGTGTTCGACAGCGATGCCGATATCATCGACTACCAGGTCGCCATCGTCGAATATGCCAATGGCGTGGGCATGAACTTCCATACCAACCTCAACGTTCCTGACCAGTTCCGCCGCTTTGCGATCATGGGCTCGCGCGGGATGGCCGAGGGCGACTTCGTGCGCGGCTATCTCGATGTGCATGAGCAGCTGACCGGCAAGAAGGTCGTTGAGAACAAATATGCGGCCACCGAACTCTCGCAGCACTATGGTGCCGACGAACAGATGGCGGCCGACATTCTCGACAGCGTTCGCACCGGTACGGTGCTGCCCGTCTCGACCCTGAATGCCCTTGAAGCCGGTATTCTGGCACTCTCCATGGACGAGGCCCGCATCAAGAAGACGGTTGTCGACCTGCGTCCCGTATGGGACAAGTTCGACGAGGCGCTCCACGCCAGAGCGGCTTGAGGAGGGCGGCAGGATGAACGTTCAAAAAAGCAACCTCATCTTCGCCTGGATCCTTCTCCTTCCGGCAGTCCTCTATGTTGCGGTCATCGTCGCTTACCCGCTCGTCGATACGTTCATTCTGTCCTTCACCGATGCGTCGCTCAGAAAAGTGACCAATTGGGTGGGCTGGGCGAACTATGAGAAGATCTTCAACGCGACCTTCGCAGACGTGATCGTCCGCACCTTCATCTGGACCTTCTTCTCGGTCTCGCTGAAGATGATCATTGGCACCTTCGGCGCATCGCTGCTGAACAGCGCGGTGCCCGGTCGCTCACTGTTTCGTCTGCTGACCATGCCGCCATGGGTGGTGCCGATGGCGATCGGCATCTTCATGTGGGGCTGGATGTATAACGGCCAGTTCGGGATGATCTCGGGCATACTGCAGCGCATCGGCTTCGTGGACGGCCCGGTGGCCTTTCTCGCCTATGGCAACACGGCATTCTGGGCAACGATCATCACCGACGTGTGGATCGGCGTGCCGATGGTCACCATCTATTTCCTGGCAGCCATCCAGTCGATCCCGAAGGATCTCTACGAGGCGGCCTGGACGGATGGCGCGGGGCGTTTCTATCGCTTCCGCCGCATCACCTTGCCGCTGATGGTGCCGTCGATCATCACAATGTCGATGCTATCGCTCATTGCCACGTTCAACTCCTTCGATATCATCTGGATCCTGACACAGGGCGGCCCCAGCGGACAGACCACGACGATGATCATCGATACCTACCAGACGGCCATCGGCTCGAAGAAATATGGTGAGGGTGCGGCCCGCGCGGTGCTGATCTGCATCTTCCTCTCGGCATTCTGCTTTGCCTATTTCCGTGTCACCCGTCGGCTCAACCCGGAGAAGCGCGCATGAAGAACGCGGCCATGATCGATCGCTACAGCTGGTGGGAAATCCTGCTGATCTACCTTGGTGTCTTGGTGTTCCTCACCTTCGTGCTGGCGCCCTTCGTCGAAGGCTTCCTGGTGTCGCTGAAGCCGCTCAGCCAGCTATTCTCGTCGCCGTACCGCTTTTGGCCGGAGAACGGCTCGTTCGAGGCCTATCGCACCATGTGGATCAGCGTTCCGGGCTTCGGGCGCTATATCTTCAACTCATTCTTCATCTCGATTATCGTCACCGTGATCGTGCTGGCGCTCGTCATCCCGGCCTCCTACGCCTTCGCGAAGTTCGAATTTCGCGGCATGGGCCTGCTGCTTGGCGCGTTCCTGACGGTCAACATGTTCTCTGGCGCCGTGCTGCTCATTCCGCTTTTCCGACTGATGCGCACGCTCGGCGTGCTCAACACCTATTTCGCGATGATCGTGCCTGGCGTGGCGTTCCTCATTCCTTCGGCGATCTGGCTGCTGCGGACCTACATGATCCGCATCCCGCAGGAGCTGAACGAGGCCGCCTATATGGATGGAGCCAGTCACTTCTATACGTTGCGCCGCGTGATCCTGCCGATTGCCATGCCGGGGATCATCGTCGTCGCCATCACCACTTTCATCGGCGCCTACGCGCAGCAATTCATCTTCGCGCTGACCTTCAACTCGAAGACCGAATACATGCCGTTGCCGGTGGGGCTCTTTGCTTACTTCGGTAAGCAGGAGGTTATCTGGAACGAGCTGATGGCAGCCTCCTTCGTCGGCATTCTGCCCGCGATGGTCATCATCTTCTTCCTGCAACGATATCTCGTCGGCGGTCTGACTGCCGGTGCGGTAAAACAATAACAAGTGAACAGCTAACTAACGGGAGTATTGACGTGAGCATCGCTTTCAAAACTAGCCTTATGGCACTGGCCTTGCTCGGCTCGACGGCGCTTGGCGCCATGACGGCCGAAGCTGCCGACAAGGAAATCAGCTGGATCTATTGCGGCGACAAGATCGACCCGATCCACGAGAAGTACATCAAGGAATGGGAAGGCAAGAATCCCGGCTGGAAGGTTGCGCCTGAAGTCGTTGGCTGGGCACAGTGCCAGGACAAGGCAACCACGCTCGCCGCCGCCGGCACGCCAGTCGCGATGGCTTACGTCGGCTCGCGCACGCTCAAGGAATTCGCCCAGAACGACCTGATCGTTCCGGTTCCAATGACCGACGACGAGAAGAAGGGTTACTACCCGCATATCGTCGACACGGTAACCTTCGAGGGCAACCAGTGGGGCGTGCCGATCGCATTCTCCACCAAGGCGCTCTACTGGAACAAGGATCTGTTCAAGCAGGCCGGCCTCGACCCCGAGAAGCCACCGACAACCTGGGCTGAAGAAATCGCTGCTGCAAAGACCATCAAGGAAAAGACGGGCATCCCGGGCTACGGCCTGTCCGCCAAGACCTTCGACAACACTATGCACCAGTTCATGCACTGGGTTTACACCAACAACGCGACCGTCATCGACGCCGATGGCAAGATCACGCTGGATAGCCCCGGTGTTCTGGCCGCTCTCCAGGCCTACAAGGACATCACGCCTTACTCCGAAGAAGGCCCGACCGCTTACGAGCAGAACGAAGTTCGTGCAATCTTCCTCGACGGCAAGGTCGGCATGATCCAGGCGGGTTCCGGCGCTGCCGCCCGCCTCAAGGACACGAAGATCAACTGGGGTGTGACGACGCTGCCGCTCGGTCCGGACGCCAAGGGCCCAGGCACGCTGCTCATCACCGACAGCCTGGCGATCTTCAAGGGTTCTGGTGTCGAGGACAAGGCGATCGAGTTCGCCAAGTACATCACCTCTCCCGAGCCGCAGGGCGAATACGAACTCCAGGGCGGCGCTGGCCTTACACCTCTGCGTCCGTCGGCAAAGGTCGATGAATTCATCAAGGCCGATGCTTCCTGGAAGCCGTTCATCGACGGTATCGCCTATGGTGGTCCCGAGCCGCTCTTCACCGATTACAAGGGTTTCCAGAACTCCATGATCGAAATGGTCCAGTCCGTCGTGACAGGCAAGGCCGAACCGGCTGACGCCATCAAGAAGGCCGCTGGCGAGATCGAAGCGTTCAAGTAAGCCTTTGTTGGGGATCGCGGGCGCGCAACACCCGCGATCCCTTCGCTATCGAGAGTAAGCGCCGCGCGTGGCGGTGACCGGAGACAGGTTTTGGGACAGTTATTTCTCAACAAGGTTCAGAAATTTTACGGCGACTTCGAGGTTCTGAAGAGCGTTCAGCTCGAGGTGAACAATGGCGAGTTCGTCGTGTTCGTCGGCCCCTCCGGCTGCGGCAAATCCACATTGCTTCGCATGATCGCCGGCCTGGACGCGACGTCGGCGGGTGACATCGTGATCGATGGCCTGAGGGTCAACGATCTGCCGCCGGTCAAGCGCGGCATCGCGATGGTGTTCCAGTCCTACGCGCTCTATCCGCATATGAGCGTTTTCGAGAATATTGCCTTTCCGCTGCGCGTCGAAAAGATGGAAGAGGAAAAGCTCAAGGCCAAGGTCGAAAACGCGGCCCGCATCCTGCACCTCGACCAGCGCCTGCAGCAGAAGCCGGGCATGCTCTCCGGTGGTCAGCGCCAGCGCGTGGCGATCGGCCGCGCGATCGTGCGCGAGCCGAAGATCTTCCTGTTCGACGAGCCGCTCTCCAACCTCGACGCCGCGCTGCGCTCCGACATGCGCATCGAGCTTGCGAAACTGCACCGCCAGCTCAAGGCGACGATGATCTACGTCACCCACGACCAGGTCGAGGCGATGACGATGGCGGACCGCATCGTGGTGCTCAACGCCGGCGAGATCGCTCAGACGGGGGCCCCGCTCGAGCTCTACCACAAGCCTGCCAACATCTTCGTGGCCGGGTTCATCGGCAATCCGAAGATGAACTTCCTGCCGGTCACCTGCACCGCCGTAGGCGACAAGAGCGTGACCGTAGAATACAAGGGCCAGTCGCTCACCGTGCCGGTCACGCCGCGCGAAGGCGTCGTCGGCCAGACGCTGACCCTGGGCGTACGCCCCGAGCATATCCAGCTTGCATCCGGCGATATCTCGCTCACCATCACGCCAAGCGTCATCGAGCGTCTCGGCGCGCAGACTGTCGCTTACGCAGCGCTAAATGGTGAGGGCGAGAACTTCTGCGCCACGCTGTCAGGCAGCGTCGGCGTGCGACCGGAGCAACCGATGCTCGTCGGCATCAATGCGGTGGATTGCCACCTCTTCGATGAATCTGGAATCGCGTTCGAACGCCATGTGGCGTTGACCGATATCGATCTCAATCTGCTGAACCCGACTGCGCTCGCCTGATCGCGAGCGCAGTCGCGCCATCAGCGATCGAGGAAATTGTAGAATAACGCGTTGGCCGGGTACGAGTAGGAGCCCCTGTCGACGATTCCGTGGCGGTACATACAATTGCGCAGTGCCGTCACGTGCCACAGGCTGTTCACGTCGGTCGAGCCGCGGCGAAACGCTTCCTGCTCGCAATAGGGATAGGTGTGATCGAAGCGGGCCAGAGTGGTCGGATCGGAATCGACACGGACACCGGAATAGGTCTGCCATTGCGACGGCGCCTGCGCGGCTGAAATGCACGCCAGGCTCCCTGCGACTCCCAATGCAATCAAAGCTCTCATGAATGATCTCCCATGACGTCGCCGGAATACTGGCGCATCAATAAGATGCGCCGGATATGGCAAACTTCAAGGAGGACTATCCAACGGCGTTACCGGCCTGTGAACGGCCGCCAACCCGATGCTGCGACTACCAGACAAGCCCGCGAGCGGCGACGTCCTCGATGCGGGTGACGACGCCGTCGCGATGGAAGACCATGGTGTCAAAGAGGTTCGAGACCACGCAGGTGTGGTTCGGGATGATCAGAAGCTTGTCGCCGATCTGCGGCCGAGCCCCCTCGCATTTCGAGAGGTCGATCACGCCGTGCTCTTCCGAGAGACCGGTGATCGACGCCTGCGGATAGCCGACCACCTGGCCATAATCCGTGAAGCCGAGCAGGTCGGAGGTCAGTGCTTTCGAGCCCGCATCGATAACGGCGCGATCCCCCGTCGGGCGGGAAACGACAGTGACGAGAATATGCATGGCGCAGTCGTCCACTGTGCAATGTCCGGCGCGGACCATGGAGCGGTCATTATAGATGTAGGTGCCGGCCCGGTGTTCTGTGGCGGCGGGAACCAGATGGGCATCGAACAGGCTCGGCGAGCCGCCATTGCTGACGATAGGGCAGGCGATGCCTTCGGCCTCAAGCAAGCTCAGCGTTTGCGCAAGAAAGGCCTGGACCTCGGTGGCGGCGCCCGGCTTCGGATAATTCAGCAGCCCGCCAAAGGTGAGGCCCGCTGCAGCGTCGATGTGCTTGGCGAGCGCCACGGCTTGCGCGGGCTTCTGCACGCCGCAGCGCCCAGCGCCGGTATCGCACTCGACCAGCACCACAAGCGGCTTGCGCGCAGCAAAATAGGTAGCCAGACCGTCGACGGTGTAGGCGCTATCCGCGACCACCTTCAGCCCGGATATCCGCTCGTTCAGCGCCGCGAGACGCTCGAGTTTCGCGCTGCCGATGATGTTGAAGGTGATGAGGATGTCCACGAAGCCCGCGTCGGCGAAAACTTCGGCCTCGGTGACCTTTTGGCAATTGATGCCCTTGGCGCCCGCCGCCACCTGCTGGGCAGCCAGCGCTGGGATCTTGTGCGTCTTGATGTGCGGACGAAAGTCGATGCCGTGCGCGTCCATGTAGGCCTGCGTGCGGGCGATATTGGCCGTCATCCGGTCTTCGTCGATAATCGGCCGAGGTGTCGAGAGTTCCGCGACCTTGTCGCCGGGCTTGGCGACGACGGCAAATGGGCTGTTGTGCATCTGAGGCTACTCCATGTTAAGCGCCGTGGGGATCGGCAATCATGGGCCAGATATCCTTGCGCGCCCGCCGATACGGCGTCTTCGCCGGATTGTTAGGATAAGGCGTGCCGGCAGCGCAATAGATGATTTCGGACGCTATCTTCGAGAATGAGGCGTAGAAGTGGTTCGTCGACTTGATGACGAGGATCTTCTTCTGCCTCGGATCGATGCCCATGACCGAGAACAGGCTCGGATCGAAGCTTTGAGCACGCGTCGAGTTCAAAATGATATCGATTCCATCGAGCACGATGTGTGCCGCATCGCCGAAGGGCGCGAAGCTTTCGCCAAAGCGCATCTCGGCATTCGGCACTATTTTTATGACCTTGACCAGACCGTCGATCGGGTTGCCGGTGCCCGGCGCGGACTTGGCACCGAAGCGCAACGGAATCTCAGCGCCTTCGCCGGCCGCCATGCATATCTGCACGGCCATCGGGTCCCAGATCGTGCCGATCGCCACATCGGTGACGCCGCGCGCCAGGAGTTCGCCCAGCACCACTGTCGCGTCGCCGGCTGTTCCGCCGCCGGGGTTGTCCCACATATCGGCGATCACGACGGGCCATGCGGTCGCCGCCAGCGCCTGCGACACAGCCTCTTTCTCGTCGATCTGCGGCATCATGAAGGTGCCGCGTTTCGAAAAGAGTTCCATGCCCAGTTCGCGCGCCAGCGCATCGCCCTTGGCCTTGCGGTCATTGGTGACGACCAGCAGCTTGGTGCCCATCTCAGGTACGTCGCCGGCCATGAAGCCGTGGACCACGGAGATGGAGAGAACGTCGGGGTCGTCTTTCTCGATCTGCATGATCTTGTCGACGAAGGAGCGCATCGGATCGCGCGAGGTCGGAAACACGTCGATCATCTGGCAATCGAAGACGGACATGTCCGGTTTTACACGGCCCTCCAGCGTGTCGACGGCGATGCGCCACAGATCCTCGGCACGATCGACAAAGTCCGTGTGCGGGAACTCCTTGAAGTAGACGAAAGCATTGGCGGCGGCGAAACGCTTGGCCGTCAGATGGCTGTGCGGATCGAGCTCGGCGAAAACGGGAATATCGGGCCCGACAATTTCGCGAATGCGCGTCAGCGTATCGCCTTCCGTATCCTCGTAACCGGCGGCGACCATGGCGCCATGCAGGCCGAGCACGACGGCATCGACGGGCATCGCCGCGCGAAGTTGTCCGAGGATTTCGTCGCGCAGGCCTTCATAGGTCGCGCGGTTGACGAGACCGGCCGGATCCGCCCAGGTCGCGGTGCCCTCGATCAGCGTCCAGCCCTTCTCCGTGCAGACGCGCCGGCCGACGGTGATCGGCGCGGAGCAGAGCGTCGGCGTTTCGGGATGTTCGCCCGGCGGCGCATAGAGCGACGCCTCGAAAGCGCGCCGATCGACGCAAATGGGGGAGAAGGTATTGGTCTCGGTTGCGAGAGCCGCCGTGAAAATCCGCAATGTATCGGCCCTTGTGTTGATCAACCCATCGGGTTCGGAAGATAGCCGGTGAAACCGGAGATCTTCCAACGCCCCTCGTGCAGGCGGCAGTAATAAAGGGTCTGCCACTGCATGATGTCGCGGTTGCCGTCGGTCTTGGCGATGCCACCGTCGAACTTCTTGCGTACCAGCGCCATCTCGCCCTCAATCTCGATATCCTCGAGCGTGGTCGTGGTGAAAATGGCGGTGCGGGTGTCTTCTGCAAAGGATTGCGTCGAAAAATCCTTGGCCTGGCGAACCCATTCGTCGCGATAGGCGGCAAGCGTCGGGAAGGCGAGGCGCCACTTGTCGGGGCTCACTTCCTTGCGACCGTCAATGCCGATGAAGCCGTCCTCGACGAAATCGTGCTCGACCATCGACCAATCGGCGGCCAGGAAAGCGTCGATATCGCGGTGAACGAGCATCTCCCAGATTGAGTGCCGGGCAATGTCGGAGGCGGGGAAGGGGTTCTTGAAAGGATCGCGCATGGTGTTCCCGATTGAAATTCTTTTCATGAATGACGTTTTTCTCTGGCCAAATTCCGCTTAATATGGTCACTTGTCAACTTATCACGAAAATAATTTGCAAGGATCGGTCAATGTCCATCAAGCGTTATGGCACTGTTCAGACCGGCGCAGGCGGAAAGCCGCTGCCGTTTGCCCGTGCGGTCGAAGCCGACGGCTGGCTCTATGTGTCGGGCCAGGTCGCCATGGAAAATGGCGAGATCATCGACGGCAATATCGTCGCGCAGACGCACAAGACGATCCAGAACGTGATCGCGATCCTTGAAGAGGCCGGCTACGGCCTTGAGCATGTTGTGCGCTGCGGCGTGTGGCTCGACGATCCCCGCGATTTCTGGACCTTCAACGGCATCTACCAACAGTATTTCGGCGAGCATCCGCCGGCACGCGCCTGTGTGCAATCGTCGATGATGGTCGATTGCAAGGTCGAAATCGATTGCGTCGCGTATAAAGCGAAAGACAAATAGCGCGATAGACCTAAGGGAGCCGGGCGTGGATATTTTCTCGACATTGCAGGAAGAGAAGGCCCGGCTTTCGCCGTCGGAAACCCGTATCGCGGATATTCTGCTCAACGACTTTGAATTCGCCGTCAACGCCTCGATCATCGAGCTGGCGGAGAAGGCGGATGTCTCGCCGCCGACGGTAACCCGCTTCTGTCGCCGTGTCGGCTGCGAAAGCTTTTCCGATTTCAAGGTTCAGCTTGCGCGCACGGCCTATGTCGGGATGCGCTATCTCAGGCCCGAGCCGAAGAGCCGCGATCCCGGTGACGTCGCCCAGGACATCATCACCAAGGCGCAAAATGCGTTGTTTCTGCTGCATCGCTCGCTTGACCTTGCCGCCATCGAGCAGGCCGCAGAGAAGATCGCCAAGGCCGGGATGATCTATGCCTTCGGCTCGGGCGGCAATTCGTCGATGATTGCCAGCGAGCTGCAGAACCGCCTTTTTCGTTTCGGCCTACATGTGACCGCGAGCTCCGATCACGGCATGCAGCTGATGCTGGCGGCAGCGGCGAAGTCGACGCATGTCATCGTCGGCTCGTCGTTTTCGGGTCGCAACACCGAACTGGTCCGCTCCTTCACGCTCGCCCGCGAGACCGGCGTCACGACCATCGCCCTGACGCAGGCCGATAGCCTCGTCGCCAAGGCCGCGGACATCGTCATCCCGATCGATCTTGCCGAAGGCAACAACATCTTCCGGCCGACCTCGACGCGCATCGCCTATCTGGCCGCTGTCGACATCCTGGCCAGTCTCGTCGCCTACAACATCCCGCAGGCGGCGGTCACCCTTCGACGCATCAAACAACAACTCGTTGCCCACCGTGACGGCGATGACCGTCAGCTGCTCGGGGACTGAGGATTTCATGTCAGGAAAGGACTTGAAATGACAAAATCGGTAGCGATCGTGACCGGCGCTGCGGGCGATATCGGCCGTGCCATCGCCAACCGGCTCGCGGATGACCACGACGTCGTCCTGCTTGTCGACATTGACGGCGCCGCCGCCGAAAAGGCCGCGCGTGCGCTGGGTTCGGCTGAGCGCTTCGTCGCCGTCAGCTGCGATGTGACTTGCGAGCATAGCGTTGCCGAAATGGCGAAGACCGCCGCGTCGCTCGGTGCGCTGAAGACGCTGGTCAACAATGCGGGTGCCGCGCGCGCCGTCAGCCTGCAGTCGACGAAGCCGGAGGATTGGCGCGCAGATAATGCGCTCAACCTCGAAGCGCCGTTCCTCTGCTTCAGCGCCGTCGCCGATCTCCTGAAGGTGACGCAGGGCTCGGTGGTCAACATCGCCTCCGTCAACGGCATGCACGTCTTCGGCCATCCGGCCTATAGTGCCGCCAAGGCCGGCCTTTTGCATTTCACCAAGCTGGTCGCCGTCGAATACGGCAAGTTCGGCATCCGTTCGAACGCGATTGCGCCGGGCACGGTGCGCACGCAGGCCTGGGAAGCCCGCGCCGCCGCCAATCCCAATGTCTTCGAGGAAGCCCGCCGCTGGTATCCGCTGCAGCGCGTCGTCGATCCGAAAGACGTCGCCAATGCGGTCGGCTTCCTGGCAAGCGCGCAGGCCAATGGCATCACCGGTGTTTGCCTGCCCGTCGATTGCGGCCTTACCGCGGGCCAAGCGGAGCTTGCCCGCACCTTCTCCCAATCCGCTGACTACTGATCAAAAAAAGAATACTGAGAGGAACAGTTATGGACACGGCCCCTTATCGTCTGGAGAGCTGCTGGCAGCCGGACGGCGGTCCAAATGGTCGCTTCACCTTTACCCTTTTCAATCTGTCGGATGCGCCGCTTACGGATTTCAAGATCGTCTATACGTCGCTGACACGGGTGATTGACAAGAAGGCTTGCGAGAACGCGACCTTCCTGCGCCGCAACGCCAATTTCCACGAGTTCGCGCCACCAACAGGCCTTTCCATCGCGCCGGGTGTAGGCTGGACCTTTACCGTGAGCGGTCTGCACCGCCCGGCCAAGCACTGCACCGATGGCGCCAAGTCGGCCTACGTGACGCTTGCCGATGGCAGCCACGTCGCGGTCGCCGTGTCCGATCTCCTCCTGGAGGGCCGCGTCAGCGAGCCGCCGCCGGTGCTGCTGCCGCAAGGCAAGCTCGACCTGCCTTTCGCGCTCCAGCCGTGGCCGGCCGAAATCGACGCCAAGCCCGGCGATGGCTTTCCAGTCGTGCTCTATCCCGCGGCCGGCGCTTCCTCGGATGATCTGCGCGCCATGTCCACGGTCACCTCGCTGGTACGTCGCCTCTTCGAAAGCGCGCATGCCCCGTTCAATCTGCAGCCGTCGCCGCAGGGCCGCGCGCTGCGTTTCGCCGCCGATGCCGCGATTCCTGCCGAGGGCTACAAGCTCACCTTCTCGGCCGACGAAATCACGCTTGCCTATGCGGACGCCGCCGGTCGCCAGTATGGCCTGACGTCGCTTGCGCAGCTGCTCGAGGGCGCGCGCAGCCGCCCCGGTACATTCCGTTTCCCGATCTCGGGCACCATCGTCGACAAGCCGCGCTATAGCTGGCGCGGCTGCCATCTCGACGTCTCGCGACAGTTCTATCCGGCAGCCGATATCAAGCGGCTTGTCGACATTCTGGCATGGCTGAAACTCAATATCTTCCATTGGCACCTGACCGATGACGAAGCCTGGCGCCTGGAGATCAAGGCCTATCCGGAGCTCACGACCACTGGCGTGCTGCGCGGACCGGACGCACCGCTTCTGCCGCAGCTCGGCAATGGCGCGGAGCCGGTCGGCGGTTTCTATTCGCAGAACGATGTCCGCGAGATCGTCGCGCAAGCACTGGCGTTGAGCGTCGAGGTCGTTCCCGAGATCGATATCCCTGGCCACAGCACGGCGACGCTCGTGGCGCTGCCGGAGCTGACCGACGGACAGGAAGCACCGGACAGCTATCACTCGGTTCAGGGCTATCCGAACAACGCGCTGAACCCGGCCATTCCGTTGACCTACACCTTCCTCGAAAAGGTGCTTGACGAGATGGTCGAGCTCTTCCCGTCGAAGTATCTGCATATTGGCGGCGACGAGGTAGCGAACGGTTCCTGGCTGGCGTCGCCGCTTGCCAAGAAACTGATGGAGCAGGAAGGCATCGAGGGCACCTTCGCGCTGCAATCCTACTTCCTGAAGCGCGTCAAGGAGATGCTGACGGCGCGAGGGCGCAAGCTTGCGGGCTGGAACGAGGTCGCCCATGGCGGCGGCGTCGCGGCCAAGGATACGCTGCTGATGGCCTGGGAGAACCCGCAGGTTGGCATCGAGCTCGCCAAGGAAGGCTACGAGGTGGTCATGACCCCCGGCCAGGCCTATTATCTTGATATGGTGCAGGCCGAGGCCTTCCAGGAACCCGGCGCCAGCTGGGCGGGCACGGTGCCGCCGGCCCACACCTATGGTTATGAAGCCGAAGGCGATTTCCCCGAAGAGCTGAAGGACAGGATGAAGGGCGTTCAGGCCTGCATCTGGTCCGAGCACTTCCTGTCGCGCGGCTATTTCAACCGTCTCGTCTTCCCGCGCCTGCCGGCCATTGCCGAGGCCGCCTGGACACCGAAGGCGAAGAAGAACTGGGATCGCTTCTCGGCCATCGTGCCGCTGAGCCCGAAACTTTAAGGAGCTGACGATGCGGATCGCTGTTGGCGGAATTCATACGGAGTGCAGCACCTATTCGCCGGTGCTGATGGCCGTCGAGGATTTTCGCGTCCTCAAGGGTGCGGACCTTCTGGGGGCCGAGTATTTCAACTTTCTGAAGGCCGATGGCATCGAGCACCTGCCGCTTCTGCATGCGCGCGCCGTGCCTGGAGGCCCGGTCTCACGCGCCGCCTACGAAGCCTTCAAGAGCGAGTTCCTCGCCCTTCTGAAGGCGGCCTCGCCGGTCGATGGGCTCTATCTCGCCATGCATGGCGCGATGAATGTAGAGGGCATGGACGACGCCGAGGGCGATTGGATCTCGGCTGCTCGCGCGGTTGTCGGGCCCGATGTCGTCGTCGCGGCGAGCTATGACCTGCATGGCAATGTCAGCCAGAAGATCATCGATCAGCTCGATATCTTCGCCGGCTACAGGACCGCGCCGCATATCGATGTGCGCGAGACCATGGTGCGGGCGTGGTCGATGCTGGTCGATGCCTTGAAGAGCGGCACGCGTCCCGGCGTTGCCTGGGCTCCGGTGCCGGTTCTCTGGCCTGGCGAGCGCACATCGACGGAAGACCAGCCGGCGAAGGCGCTTTATGAGGCGCTGCCGGTCTTCGACCAGCGCGCCGGCGTTCTCGATGCCAACCTGATGGTCGGCTATGTCTGGGCCGACGAGCCGCGCGCGACCGCCTGCGCGGTCATCACCGCGACCAGCAAGGGTGCCGCGGCCAAGGCTGCGGAAGAGATCGCACTCTCCTATTGGAACGCACGCGAGGAATTCCGCTTCGGTCCCGTCACCGGGCCGTTGGCGGAGATGCTCGATATCGCTGAGAAGGCCGAGACGTCGCCCGTGATCCTCGCCGACTCCGCCGACAACCCGACGGGTGGCGGCGTCGGTGATCGTGCCGACGTGCTGAACGCGCTGATTACGCGTGGCTTTGCCGGCGCGCTGATCGCGGGGATTACGGATCGTCCCGCCGTCGAGGCATGCTTTGCCGCCGGCAAGGGCGCCACGCTCGCGGTGACCATCGGTGGTAGCCTCGATGGATCGAGCACGCCGGCCAAGGTGCAGGCGGAGGTCTTGCTGGTCTCCGATACCGGCGTGGCAGCCGAGCGCCAGGCGGTCGTGCGCATCGGCGGGATCACCGTCGTGCTCGCCGCGCGCCGCCGGCCGTATCACAACATCGCCGATTTCACCCTGCTCGGGCTTGATCCGAAGGCCGTCCGCCTTCTGGTCGTCAAATCCGGCTACCTCTCACCGGAACTCGCGCCGATCGCCAATCCGAACCTGATGGCGCTGACACAGGGCGTGGTGAACCAGGATATCGAGGGGCTCACCAGTAACCGCCGCGCGCGACCTGCATTCCCCTTCGATCGCGATTTCAGCTACATCCCGCAAGCGCGCTTCTCGGCGCGATGGACCGATTGATAGAAAATAACTGACAGCCTGGCGGTCTCGGTTTTATACCAGACCCGCCAGGCCGCGTTCGCCCAAGACGGCGTCCGCCGCCACCGCCACGAATTCGAACATGACCCGCTTCCTTCCCGCCGTCTTCCGCGACCCGACCATCCGGGTAAGCATGCTCGCCCTCTTTATGTTCGGCGTCGCGAGTGCCGCCACCTCTCCCTATCAATCCGTCGTCGGCATCCGCGAACTGGGCTTGAGCAACGGGCTCTACTCCGCGCTGATTTTCTCGGCCGCTGCCGTCAACGTTACCGTCAGCATCCTGCTCGGCAATCTGGCGGACCGGCTTGGCGAATATCGCACCATGATGCTGGCGACCGCGCTTTTCGGCGTGCTCGGCTATGGTGCGATCTACACTCTGCCGCATCAGGCGACCTTCGTGGTCAGCGCACTGCTGCTCCTGCCGGTCTATGGCTCGCTGAATTCGCTGCTCTTCGGCAATGTCCGCCGAAGGACAACCGGCATGTCGCGCGATGACGTCGCCAGGGTCAATTCCGGTGTGCGCGCGATGATGTCTCTATCGTGGGTCTTGGTGCCCGGCCTGACCGGCGTGTTGCTCGCCCGGTCGCCGAGCATGCTGCCGGCCTATCTGTTTGCCGGCATCGCCTGCGCCGCCTGCTTTGGCCTCATCGCCATCTTCCTGCCACGCCAGACGGGGACCGACAAGGCCGCTAGCCGCCATCTCTCCTATCTGGCGGCGCTCGGCGAGGTCGTTTCGCCGCCGGTGCTCGTCCGGGTCATCGCCATCGCGCTGATCAGCTCCACGCTGCATGTCAACGGCGCCATCCTGCCGCTGATCGTCACCGGCGCCGCGCATGGGACGGTCGCCGACCTCGGCGTCCTCATCGGCATCGTCGCCTTCCTCGAAGTCGTCTTCATCATCGTGTGGGGTCGGGCGCAGAGGATCATGAGCCACGTGACGGCGCTCGCGATTGGCGCGAGCATTTATGTCGTCTATCTCACGCTGCTCGGCTTCGCGTCAACGCCCTGGCATGTCTACGCGCTCACCTTGATCAGCGGCATTGGGGCGGCTGCGCTGATCAGCATCCCGATCACCTATCTGCAGGACCTTATCGCGGAGCGACCGGGATTGGGCAGCGCGCTCATTTCCGTCAACATCTTCATCAGCGCCGGCCTCAGCGCATTGCTCTTTGCCATTGGTACCGCGGTCAGCAGCTATTCCGGCACGGCCTTCATCGGCGCGCTTGCCGGTGTGATCGGGCTGGCGATGCTCCTGTATTTCGACCGGCTAAGGCGTCGTTGAGCACTGCTGGTAGCGTAATGTTGAACTGACGAGGGAAAACGGTCGTGTAGTATTGCAACTGAGACGGATGGATGGAGGATCAATCATGAATCGGCTGACCGCGAAGGACTTCCCCCAGGAACTGCTTGAACTCTACGATTATTACGCGCATGGCAGGATCACCAAGCGTGAGTTCCTCGACCGGGCGAGCAAGTTCGCCGTCGGCGGCCTGACCGCCGCTGCAATTCTATCCTCGATGAGCCCGAACTATGCGCTGGCGACGCAGGTGGAGTTCACTGACCCTGATATCATCGCTGAATACATCACCTATCCCTCGCCCAACGGAAATGGCGACGTGCGCGGCTATCTCGTTCGGCCGGCGAAGGCCGACGGGAAGGTGCCGGGCGTTGTTGTCGTGCATGAAAACCGGGGGCTCAACCCCTATATCGAAGACGTTGCGCGCCGCGTTGCCAAGGCCGGCTTCATTGCGCTGGCCCCTGATGGCCTGACGTCGGTTGGTGGCTATCCGGGGAATGATGAGAAGGGCCGCGAACTGCAGCAGACGGTCGATCAGCAGAAGCTGATGAACGACTTCTTTGCCGCGATCGAGTTTCTGATGAAGAGCGACCTGACCACAGGCAAGGTCGGCATTACCGGCTTCTGCTACGGTGGCGGCGTCGCCAATGCCGCAGCCGTTGCCTATCCGGAACTTGGTGCCGCCGTGCCGTTTTACGGCCGTCAGCCAACTGCCGACAGCGTCGCGCGCATCAAGGCGCCGCTGCTTCTCCACTACGCCGAACTCGACAAGGGCATCACCGACGGCTGGCCGGCCTATGAGGCGGCGCTCAAGGCGGACAAGAAAGTCTACGAGGCCTATGTCTATCCCGGTGTGAACCACGGCTTTCACAACGACTCGACCCCGCGCTACGACGAAGCCGCCGCCAAGCTCGCCTGGGAACGGACTGTGGCCTGGTTCAAGAAATATCTGGTCTAGGCGCTGCCAAAGAGGCTTCCGACCACCCATACTGGCGGTCGGAGCGTAGTGCATCCGATCAGTAGCCGACCAACAGGTTCTGTCCGAAATCCGGCTGAACGCCCAGTATCGGCCCGACCCGCTTGACGATATCGGCCACCATCGGTGCTGCGGTTTGGGCGGCGAAGTTGAGGTTTTGCAAGCCCGTCAGCGGTTGATCGACGAATGACAAAACCACGTATCGCGGGTTTTGCATCGGGAAACCCGCGAGGAAAGAGTTGAAGCTCAGCTTGTGTGAATAGACGCCGTGGATAACCTTGTTGGCCGTCCCGGTCTTGCCGCCGACATGGAAGCCGGGGACATCGGCGGTTCGCCCTGTGCCCTGCTCGCCGTTCAGCTTGAAGAGATATCGGATGGTGTCGCTGGTGCTCTTCTTGACGACGGCTTGCTCGGTCTTCGCAGCCTCTTCGCGCGTGCGCGGCAGGAAGGTCGGCTCGATCAGTTCGCCGCCATCCAGAAGAGCCGCGCCGGCGACTGCCGTCTGCATCGGCGTCGTGGCAACGCCGTGGCCGAAGGCGGCGGTGAGGGAGTTGATCTTCTTCCAGACCCTCGGCTGGCTCGGCGCTTTTACTTCCGGCAGCTCCGTCTGCATCTTCGAGAGCAGGCCGAAGCGGGTCAGATAGTCTTTCTGAATATCCATGCCGACGACATCCATCATCTTGGCGGTGCCGACGTTTGACGAGTAACGGAAGATTTCGGGGATCGACAACACGCGCCGCGGCACGTCGCGGTCGTCGTGGATCGTGAAGCCGCCGTAATGGAGAGGTGTGCTGGCGTCGAACGTATCGGACAGCTTGATCTTCCCAGTGTCGATCGCCATTGCGATCGAGAAGGTCTTGAAGACGGAGCCCATCTCGTCGGTACCATTCGACATCCGGTTGAGCCAGCCTTTGTCGCCATCTGCTTGCGGATCGTTCGGATCGAAGTCCGGCGCCGAAGCCATGGCGAGCACCTCGCCGGTGTAGATATCAAGGATAACGGCTCCGGCCGATTGCGCCTGATACCGGCCGATCGCATCGGCCACCACGTCGTGCACGGCGTTCTGCGCGCGGATATCGATGGAGAGCTTCACCGGTTCCAGGCTGCCGGCGATTGTGAGGCCCGTCGAGGCGAGTGCGGAGAGGCCCTGGTCGTCGAGATATTTCTCCATGCCGCTGACGCCGTGATTGTCGATATCGACATAGCCGAGGATATGCGCGGCGGTGCGGCCGCCCGGATAGAAGCGCTTTACTTCGGGGCGGAAGCCGATGGCGGGAATGCCGAGCTTCAGCACTTCGCTCTGCTGCTTGGGGCTCAGCTGGCGCTTCAGCCAAGCGAAGTGCGAATGACGGTTGGAGAGTTTTTGAAATGTCGAGCGCTTGTCGAGATCGGGAAAAACGGTGGCGAGCTTTTCGACGGCATCATCGACGTCGACGATCTTGATCGGTTCGGCGAACATCGACACGGTGCGGATATCGGTCGCAAGCAGCTCTCCGTTGCGATCCAGGATATCGGGGCGCGATGCGACCGACGAAGGCTTGGGCAGGATGGCGGAGGTGGAGTTGTCGCCGTGCACGCCGTAATAGATGAGCTTGCCGCCGATGACGCCGTAGGCAAGCACAAGCACGGTGCCCAATATCGCCAGGCGCGATCTCGGCGTGGGCGCCTTACGGCGTGGCTTTACCAGGCGCTTGCCACCATCGCGAGAGCCGAATTCCAGGCTGACGAGCCGCCCGCTTCTGGATGCTAGAGTTTGAAGAATGGACATCGGATCCAGCTTGCCAGATAGCGCGCATACGAATTGTTAGTACGCATCAGCTAGCGCCGAGATCGTTAATGCGGTGTTAACGAATTGCCTCGGCTTGGCTCATTTCACAAAGAAGTCATTCCAAGGTCGCCACCTTTCTACTGAAGGTGGCGACGTCGCGAGGGCCAGTGCTGCTATTGCTTGTCCAGCGCCCTGTTTCCACAGAACGCCGCTGCGTATCAGCCGATCGACATGAGGCTTGCATTGCCGCCGGCAGCGGCGGTGTTGATCGAGGTGGAAACCTCTTCCAACAGCCAGTTGAGGCAATAGGCCTCCGGATTGCGCTCCAATTCGGCCGTCGAGGCGGCCTGCGTCAGGAGCAGCGGGCCGGACATGGCAGCGATTTCCTGCTGCATCGAGGCGATGCGGGCGCTGTCGCCTTCGATGAGAGCGCCTGAGAGAATCTCGCTCGTGCTCCTGCCGTTGCCAAAGTGGATACGCTGGGAGACGCTCAATGGAAGGTCCTTCAGGCTGCTGCGAAGGCTGTCGCTGCATTCGATGAATGCCTTGTTGCCTGTTGCCAGGGCCGATGAGATCTGGCGATGCAGGCCGACTTCGGAGACCGGTGCGCAGAAGATCGTTCCGCGCGCGTGCAGCGCGTAGATGTTGCGCTCGCCGACGGGGCCGGTGAGCTCGCTCTCCAGTCCGAGCGCCGACTGACTGCCGAGATTGCGGGCCATCTCGGCTTCTTCATGCAGTTCGCGCTCGTCGAGCCACTTGGCGAAATCCGAAAGCGCCGGATCGCTATAGACCGAGCTGTGCTGAGGCGGGATCGGCGGTGTATTCACCAGGCGGCCGAGATAGAGCGGTCCGCCGGCCTTCGGGCCAGTTCCGGAAAGCCCGCGCCCGCCGAAGGGCTGAACGCCGACCACGGCGCCGATGACGTTGCGGTTGACGTAAACGTTGCCGACCGCGATGCGGGAGGTCACGCGGGCGATCGTCTCGTCGAGGCGCGTGTGCAGGCCGAAGGTCAGGCCATAGCCCGTGGCGTTGATCTCATCGACCAGCCGGTCCAGATCCTGCCGGCGCCAGCGGATGACATGCAGCACCGGCCCGAACACTTCGCGCTTCAGTTCAACGATGTTGTTGAGCTCCACGATCGTCGGGGCGACGAATGTGCCATGCTGTGTCTCTGTCGGCAGCTCGATGCGTTCCACCTGGCGGCCAAGCGCCTGCATCGATTTTACGTGGGTCTCGATGATTTCCTTCGCGTCGGCCGTAATGACGGGGCCGATATCGGCGGAGAGGCGATTGGTGTTGGCGATCGTCAGTTCGCGCAGCGCGCCCTTCAGCATCGTCAGCGTGCGGTCGGCGACGTCGTCCTGCAGGCAAAGAATGCGCAGCGCCGAGCAACGCTGGCCGGCGCTGTCGAAGGCCGATGCGATGACATCGCCCACGACCTGTTCGGCAAGCGCCGAGGAATCGACGATCATCGCGTTCTGGCCGCCGGTTTCCGCGATGAGCGGGATCGGCTTACCGTCGGCCGACAGGCGCTTGACGAGTTCGGCCTGGATCAGCCGGGCAACTTCGGTCGAGCCGGTGAACATGACGGCTGCTGTCTCCGGCGCCGCGACAAGGGCCGCACCGACGCTACCTTCGCCCGGAACCAGCTGCACGACATCCTTCGGAATGCCCGCCTCATGCAGGATCCTGACGGCCTCGGCGGCAATCAGCGGCGTTTCCTCGGCGGGCTTCGCGAGAACTGGGTTGCCGGCAACGAGGGCGGCCGCGACCTGGCCGCTGAAGATCGCCAGCGGGAAGTTCCATGGGCTGATGCAGACGACGGGCCCCAGCGGCGCGTGTGACGGCCCCAGCGTGCGGCGCGCCTGTTCGGCGTAGTAGCGCAGGAAGTCGATCGCCTCGCGCACTTCGGCAATGGCGTTTTGCACCGACTTTCCGGCTTCGCGGATGATGAGGCCGAGGAGCGTCTCCATGCGCGTCTGCACGATATCGGCCGCGCTGTCGAGCAACGCCGCACGGTCTGCGGGCGAGACGACGGCCCAGGATGCGGCTGCCGCCTTCGCCGCCTGCATTGCTGCTGCGACTTCGGATGGCGTTGCCTCACGAACCTGGCCTACCGCGTCCCTATGGTCGGCGGGGTTGAGTACGTCGCGGGCGCCGTTGATGTCGGTCGCTTGGCTGGGCAGCGCGCGCCAGCCCTTGGTGGCGCTTTCGCCCAGCAGATGGGACAGGCGGTTGAGCACCGTTTCGCTGGAGAGATCGAGGCCGGCGGAGTTGACGCGGCTTCCGTAGAGTTCGCCGGGGAGCGAGATCTTGTCGTGCTTCTGGCCGACGATCGGCATCTTCGAGACGATCTCGGCCGGGTCGGCGATCAGTTCGTCGATGGAGACGTTTGGATCGGCGATCCGGTTGACGAAGGAGGAGTTGGCGCCGTTCTCCAGCAGGCGACGCACGAGATAGGCAAGCAGCGTTTCGTGGGTGCCGACGGGTGCGTAGATGCGGCAGGGGCGGTTCAGGTTTTGCCGGCCGACCACCTCGTCATAAAGCGGCTCGCCCATGCCATGCAGGCACTGGAACTCGTATTTGCCGACATAATAATCCGAGCCGGCCATCTGGTAGATGGTTGCCAGCGTTTGAGCGTTGTGGGTCGCGAATTGCGGGAAGACGGCATCGGTCGCCGCCAGAAGCTTCCTGGCGCAGGCGACATAGGAAACGTCGGTGTAGATCTTGCGGGTGAAAACAGGGAAGTCCGCGAGGCCATCGACCTGCGCCCGCTTGATCTCCGCATCCCAGTAGGCGCCCTTGACGAGGCGCACCATGATCCGACGGCCGGCGCGGCGCGCGAGGTCGATGATGAAATCAAGCACGAACGGGCAGCGTTTGCCATAGGCCTGGACGACAAAGCCCATGCCGTTCCAGCCTTCCAGCTCGGGGTCGAGGCAGAGCGCTTCCAGAAGGTCGAGCGACAGTTCGAGGCGGTCGGCCTCCTCGGCGTCGATGTTGAGGCCGATGTCGTAGGACTTGGCGATCAGCGCCAGCGCCTTAACCCTCGGCAGTAACTCGTCCATGACGCGGGCGCTCTGCGTGCGTGCGTAGCGCGGATGCAGCGCCGAAAGCTTGATCGAGATGCCCGGGCCTTCATAGATGCCGCGCCGATCAGACGCCTTGCCGATGGCGTGGATCGCGGTCTCGTAATCCTTGTAGTAGCGTTTCGCGTCCGCGCCCGTGGTCGCGGCTTCGCCCAGCATGTCGTAGGAGTAGCGGAAGCCGCGCTGCTCGAGCGGCTTTGCCCGCTGCAGCGCCTCGTCGATGGTCTCGCCGGTAACGAACTGCTCGCCCATCATCCGCATCGCCATGTCGACGCCGCGGCGGATCACCGGCTCGCCGCAGCGGGCGATCAATCGGGTCAGAGCCGCAGAAAGGCTGCGATCGGCGACCGTCGATGTCAGCTTGCCTGTCACGACGAGACCCCAGGTCGCGGCGTTGACGAAGAGCGAGCGGCCGCCGCCGAGATGCGCCTTCCAGTCGCCCTCGGAAATCTTGTCGCGGATAAGCGCGTCGCGCGTGGCCGTGTCGGGGATACGCAGCAGCGCCTCGGCCAGGCACATCAGCGCGATGCCCTCCTGGCTGGAGAGCAAATATTCATGCACCAATCCCTCGACGCCAGTTCCCTTGTGCTTGGCGCGCAGGGCCTCGATCAGCTTGCGGGCGGTGTCGGCAGCGGCTTTCCTGACGTGATCGGGGAGGGCGGCTGCTTCAACCAGGCGTGGCACGCAGATCGTCTCCGGCGTGCGGTAGGCAGCCGTGATGGCGCGGCGTAGATCGCTCTGTTCTCGGATCGGAGGGGCAAATCCATCAAAGGGATTTGCAGAGCCGTTGCCCTGCTCTACTGTGACTTCGACTGCTGCCGCGTCGGTGGTGATTGCCATGCTGGGCTCCTGATCCGCTGATGTCGCGAAGCTAGCAGATTTCGAGAAGTCAATTTCACTTGATTTGGAACGTTCTAGTCTTTAGTTCGCTATTCAATATTCATATTGGAGGAAATTATTGTGGCGAGCGCGGGAAATGTCAGGGAAATCGACCAATTCGATCAGCGCATCCTCGACGCGCTCGTCGCCGATGGCAGGATGTCTGTGACCGACCTCGCCAAACGCGTGGGTCTGTCCAACACGCCCTGCCAGGTCAGGCTCAAGCGGCTGATCGAGGATGGCTACATTCTCGGCTTCCGCGCCATCATCGACGTCAACAAGCTCGGCCGCAACCATGTGGCGTTTACCGAGGTGAAACTCTCCGACACCAGGGAGAACGCGCTGAACGCATTCAACGTCGCGGTTCGCAAGCTGCAGGAGGTGGAGGAGTGCCACATGATCGCGGGCGCATTCGACTACCTCCTGAAAATACGCACGTCCGATATCGCCAATTATCGCCTCGTTCTAGGCGAGAAGATCTCCAGCCTTCCCTTCGTCGCCAACACATCGACCTTTGTTGCGATGGAAGCGATCAAGGAGAACGGCGCCTGATCGGCGGCTGATTGCCAGCTCCGGGCTCCTGTCATTTTGCGCGTGACAGCGGTCGGCTTCTCTGACAAAACAGACCCATTGAGAGACAGGGGCGTTTGCCGACGGCAGACTGAGAAGTACCCTTTGAACCTGAACCAGATAATGCTGGCGGAGGGAGTCGCTCGGACCCTTCGGCAGTGCTATCAGGGTCCCCGCGTCTTGCCCCGCCCGAAAGGGGCATGATGAAAGACGACAGATCTCCCGGTTCGATGCTCGATGCCATGCGCGCGCAAAGGCCGCTCGTTCAGTGCATCACCAATTTCGTTGCGATGAACATCGCCGCCAACGTGCTGCTCGCAGCCGGCGGTTCGCCTGCCATGGTGCATGCAGAGGAAGAGGCCGGCGAGTTCGCGGCGATCTCCGGCGCGCTGACTGTTAACATCGGCACGCTCTCGTCGAGTTGGTTGAACGGCATGCGTGCCGCTGCCAGATCGGCGGGCGAAAACGCCAAGCCATGGGTCCTCGACCCTGTCGCCCATTATGCGACCGCCTTTCGCAGACAGGCCGTCGCGGAGCTGCTGGCGCTTCGCCCGACCATCATTCGCGGCAACGCGTCCGAGATCATCGCGCTCGCCGGTGGCGAAAGCCGGGGGCAGGGCGTCGATAGCCGCGACCCCGTGGAGCAGGCGGAAGCTGCCGCCAGCCATATCGCAGACAAGCATCAGGCCGTGGTGGCGGTGACCGGCGAGGTCGATTTCGTCACCGACGGCGCGCGCGCCTGCCGCATCGAGGGCGGCTCTTCGCTGATGCCGCAGGTGACGGCGCTCGGTTGTTCGCTGACATGCCTCGTCGGTGCCTTCGCCGCCGCAAGGCCCGGTGCTCCGTTCGAAGCGACGATATCGGCACTCGCCATGTTCGCCGTCGCCGGCGAAGAGGCGGCGCGGGTCACTGACGGACCGGGGTCATTTTCGTGGCGGTTCCTCGATGCCCTAGCGGCGATAGACGGCGCCGCGATCGACAACAATGCGCGGGTGCGGATGCTATGAGCGGGATCGATCTCTCGCTCTATCTCGTCCTCGATCCCGAGCTCTGCGCCGGCATCGGCATGGTCGAAACCGCAAGGCGCGCCGCCGCCGGTGGCGCCACTGTCGTGCAGCTCCGCGATAAGCACGCCTCCACGGCGCGCATGATAGACACCGGCCTTGCCCTGAAGGAAGCGCTCGCCGGGACGGGCGCGCTGCTTGTCGTCAACGATGATGTCGAGGCGGCCGTCGCGATCGGCGCCGATGGTCTGCATGTCGGCCAGGACGATATGGTCGTGCGTGCCGCGCGCGAGCGGGTCGGGCGCGACATGATCCTTGGCCTGTCGGTGGAGACAGAGGCGTTGGCGAGGGCTGTCGATCCGGCATTGGTCGACTATGCCGGCATCGGCCCGGTCTTCGCGACGCCGACCAAGCCGGATCACAAACAGCCGATCGGCTTCGACGGCCTTGCACGTCTCGTCGCTGTCTGCCCGGTTCCATCCGTTGCGATCGGCGGGCTGAAGCTGGCGCATGTCGGCGGTGTTTTTGCTGCCGGTTCCGACGGGATCGCCGTCGTCTCGGCGATCTGCGGCACATCAGATCCTCGCGCCGCCGCCCGCGAGCTTTCAGAGGCTATTCAAGGGAGATCACGATGATCCGCAACGTTCTCTCCATCGCCGGATCCGATCCATCGGGCGGCGCGGGCATCCAGGCGGACCTCAAGGCCTTTGCCGCGCGCGGCGTCTATGGCATGGCGGCGCTCACCGCGTTGACAGCGCAGAATACGCAAGGCGTATCCGGCGTTCACCTCGTGCCAGCAGGTTTCGTCGCCGATCAGATCAAGGCCGTGTTTGCCGATGTCCGGGTCGATGCCGTGAAGATCGGCATGATCGCCAATGCTGAAATCGCCGATGCCGTCGCCGGCGTTCTCAAGCTTCATCCCGGCATCCCGATCGTGCTCGATCCCGTCATGGTGGCCAAGGGTGGGGCGAAGCTTCTCGACCCCGCTGCGGTCGATGTGCTTCTGCGCCGGCTGCTGCCGCTTGCGACTCTGCTAACGCCCAATCTGCCTGAGGCAGCCGCGTTGCTCCACACCGATGTGGCCGAGAGCCGCCGGGAGATGGGCGAGCAGGCCGAAGCGCTGCGCGCTTTGGGACCCGCTGCCGTGCTTGTCAAAGGCGGCCATCTCGAGGGCGACCAGAGCCCCGACGTGCTGGCAACGGAAGACGGCCTCGCCTGGTTCGAGGCCGCCAGGATTCCGACCGCAAACACCCACGGCACCGGCTGCACGCTTTCGAGCGCGCTGGCGGCCGAGCTCGCCAAAGGCGCGACGCTGCCAGATGCGGTGGCCGCCGCAAAGAGCTATCTCGCCGGCGCGGTGGCTGCGGCCGGCACGCTCGACGTCGGCTCGGGACATGGCCCGGTCCAGCACTTTCACGAACTTTGGACGACAGAGGAAGGAGACGCGAAATGACATTGCCGATCAGTGAGCAGACGGTGATCGTAACGGGCGCCGCGCGCGGGCTCGGCGCGGCGATCACCAGGGCTTTTGCCCGCGAGGGCGCGAAGGTGGCGATCAACTATCGCAACAGCCGCGAGCAAGCCGAGGCGCTGGCGAAGAGCCTCGGCGAGCGGACGCATGCTTTTCAGGCCGATATCCGCGACGGCGCGGCCGTGCGCGAACTGGTGGCGGATGTCACGCGCACGCTGGGGGCACCGACGACTGTGGTGCACAATGCGCTCGCCGATTTCAGCTTCAACGGCGATGCACGCCCGAAGCTCGGCGAGCTCAGCTGGGAGGAGATAACCAAGCAGCTTGATACGGCGGTGAAGGGTGCTCTGAACCTCATGCAGGCAACCCGCCCGGCCATGGCCGCTGCCGGCTTCGGGCGCGTTGTCACGATCGGCACCAATCTCTTCCAGAAACCGGTCGTGCCATATCATGACTACACGGCGGCGAAGGGTGCGTTGTTGTCGCTGACCCGCACGGCCGCGGCCGAACTCGGACCTGATGGCATCACCGTGAACATGGTCTCAGGTGGATTGCTGCGGACCACCGATGCCAGCGCCGGAACGCCCGAGGCGGTGTTCAACCTCATCGCTGGCAGCACACCGCTGCGCCGTGTGACGACGCCGGAGGAAGTCGCCGACGCCGTACTGTTTTTCGCCAGCCCCTGGGCGCGGGCGGTTACCGGCCAGAACCTGATCGTCGACGGCGGTCTCGTGTTTGGCTGAACGTCATCGCGATATCATCACGACTTGACCGCGCCTGCGGTCAAGCCGGCGATGATGTGCTTCTGCGCGAGGAAGAAGACGATGACGGTCGGCATGATTGTCAGCGTGATGAAGGCGAGCACCAGCTGCCAAGCGGTGCCGAATTCGCCGCGATAGACCATGATGCCGAGCGGCCAGGGGTACATCTTCTCCGAGTTCAGCATGATCAGTGGCAGGATGTAGCTGTTCCAGCTGCCGACGAAGGAGATGATGCTGACCGTCGCAATGATCGGTCGAGAAAGCGGAAGGCAGATATGCCAGAAGAAGCGCATGTAGCCGCAGCCATCGACGACGGCCGCCTGGAACAATTCCTCCGGAAGGTTGCGAAAATAGTTCCGGAACAGGAGTATGCTCATGCCGAGCCCGAAGGCCACCTGCGGCAGCACCACGCCCCAGTAGGTGTTGAGCAGCCCGAGATCGCGGATGCGGATGAAGAGCGGCAGAATGGCGGTCGCGGCCGGAAACATCAGCCCGATCAGGAAGTAATTCAGCAGGAAGTCTGCGCCGAAGAAGCGGACATGCGCGAAGGTGAAGGCCGCCATCGCCGATACCGATACGGTAAGGAAAACGGTCAGCGCCGCGATGAGCAGCGAGTTGACCATCTGTCGCCAATAGCGATCGCCGAACAGGATGTCGGTGTAATTTTCGACATGCCACTCCACCGGCAGGCCGAACGGATTGGTGCGCAGGTCGCCCAGATCCTTGAAGCCGCCAAGCGCTGTGGTGACCAGCGGGATCAGGACGATGGCCGATATGATGACCAGCGACGTGTAGAGATAGGCTTTGGTGCCGGCATTGAGCCGGTCGGATGAAACGACGTCAGTCATGGCGCATGAATATCCGTTTGTAGCTGAAGGCGAGCGTTACGCAGATCAGGAAAAGCACGACGCCGACGGCGCTTCCGAGCCCGACCTGCATGCGGGCCACGCCGAAGTTGAAGAGGAAGGTCACCATCGTCTGCGTGGCATTGAACGGACCGCCGCCCGTCAGAGGCATGATGAGGTCGAACAGCTGCAGCGAGCCGACGACGGCGAAGAAGACCGAGAGGCGCACCGTCGATCCAAGCAGCGGCAGGGTGATATAGCGGAACCGCTGCCAGCCGCTGGCACCATCGATTTCGGCGGCCTCCAGCACGCTCTTGTCGAGCGATTGCAGTCCGGCGATGAACAGCATCATGTGGAAGCCGAAGTATTTCCAGACGATCACGCCGAGTACCGCGTACATCGCCAGATCCTTGTCGGCCAGCACATAGGGTGTCTCGACGCCGAGCAGATGAGCGATCGAGGCGAAGAGCCCATAGTCGCCGTCGTAGACGAAGCGCCAGATCAGGCCGGCCGCGACATCAGCGAGCACGTAGGGCAGGAAAAAGATCAGCCGGAAGACGACCACGCCGGCGATGCGGTGCGCCAGCATCATCGCCAACCAGATGGCCAGCGGAATCTGGATCGCGATCGAGATCACCATGATCAACGCGTTGTTCTTCAGCGCGGTGAGGAAGGCGCCGTTCTTGAACAGGAGTTCGAAGTTGCGCATGCCGACATATTGCGTCGGCAAGCCATAGCCGTCCCATTTGTAAAGACTGTACCAGGCGGCCTCGCCCATCGGCAGGATCACGAAAATCGAGAACAACAGAAGCGCCGGCGGCAGGAAGAGCAGCAGCACGGGCAGGCGGCCTGCAACGGCCGGATGTTTGCGCCGGGCGGACTGGGTGGCCGGTATGCGCGCGGGTCTGATTGCGGTGGCGGCGCTGACATTGGCCATGGGGACCTCACATTCCAGACATCAAATTGCGGCGCGAGAGCGTGCCTCGCGCCGCGATGGTCTTGATCAGAACTGATCCTGCTCGAAGGCATCCTGGATCTGCTGGGCGCCATCGGTAGGCGTCATCTGTCCGGAGACGATAGCGACCGACACGTCGTTGACGACGCGACCGACCGAGGGGCCGAGATCCTGGTCGAAGAAGTTCTGGTGCCATGTGGAATGTGCCAGCTGTTCGGCCGATTCGTGCAGCAGCGGGTTGGTCACGCCATCCTCTGCGCCGACCGCGACCGGGATGATCATGCCGGCCTTGGCCATGGTGCGCTCGTTCTCGGCATTGGTGAGGTAGGCGAGGAAGTCGAGCGTTTCCGGCGGCGCCTTCTTGGTGACGGCCCAACCGTTCAGGCCGCCCAGCGTGTCGGTGACAGCACCGGCGCCGCCAGTAACGGCGGGGAAGGCGAAGCGGCCGATATTGTCGGGGTTCAGGCCCTTCTTGTCGCCGGCATTGGTGCGCTGGTTGGCCTCGGTGTTCTGGAAGCCGAGGATCATCGCCGCCTTGCCGTCGCCGAAGACGCCGAGCGTCTGCGGCCACGTGGCCCCGAGGTAGCCGGGCTGGAATGGCTCGAGCTTGCCGAGTTCGGCGAGCTGCTCGCCGGCCTTGATCATCGCCGGATCGTTGAAGCCTTCACCCTGGCCGTTCTTGGCGGCATCGAAGACCTGCTGGCCGCCGTTGCGCATAACGAGATAGCTCCAGTAGAAGTGGATCGGCCACTTCTCGCCGCCACCGCCTGCGATCGGCACGATGCCGGCGTCCTTGATCTTCTTCACTGCGGCCAGATAGTCGTCCCAGGTCTTGATCGTGGTGGCATCGACGCCGGCCTTCGCGAACAATTCCTTGTTGTAGAAGAAGGATACGGTGCCGACCGCATAAGGGACCGCGCCGATCTTGCCGTCATAGCTCAGGCCCTTGACGGAGGCCGGGTTGTAGGTTTTCACCCACGCGCCATCCTTGGCGTTCATCGCTTCGCTGAGATCGAGCAGGGCGCCAGTCGCGAGCTGCTGTTTCAGGACGCCGCCGCCCCAGCTGTAGAAGAGATCAGGCGCATCGCTGGACTGCAGAAGCGTCGGCAGCTTCGCCTTGAAGGCCTCGTTTTCGAGGAACTGCATCTCCACCTTCGTGCCCGGATGCTCGGCCTCGTAATTCTTGACGATTTGCTGCCAGACGCCGAGATAGGTCGGGTCGATTTCGAGATGCATCCACTTGATTGTCGTGTCGGCAGCGGCAGTGCCGGCGGCAATCAGAAGCGCGAGCGCAGTCGCGGTCGAGCGGGTAAAGGCGCGACTATTGAACAGGGCTTTCGCCCTTTGATGATTGAACATAAGGTCTCCTCCTCAAGGGAAAATCGTCCTCTACAATTTTATCCCTTATGCGGATTAAATGATCGGCAGCTTTGCCAGAATGTCAACTCCCTTGGCTGAATTTGGCAGATTAGCCTTGACAGAGGGCTGAATCTCCACGCTATTTAATTCGCATTCCGACAAAAATACCGACCTGCTTCGGCGGTCGCCACAAGAGCCGTGCACGAATAGATGAAGACCGCAGACCCGGAATTGATGCGCGCGATCAATCGCCTGAACGTGCTCGACACGGTGCGCCGACATGGGCCGATCGCGCGCGTCGAGATCAGCGAGCGCACGCAGCTGTCGACCACCACGGTGTCGGCCATCACCGCCTCGCTGCTGGATGATGGCCTCATCCTGCCGCGCCACGAAGGCGATATCCGCAACGAAGCGGCGCGCGGCCGGCCACGTGTCATGTTGGAGCTCAATCCGGATGCGGCGCGTGTCGTGGGTGCCAAGATCGCAGCCAGCCGCATGGTCTTCGTCGTCACCGATTTTCGCGGCGACGTGCTCTCGAATCTCACCCTGCCGATCCGGATCGATCGCCAGCCGATCGCGGTTATCGCCGACCTCGTCGAGGATGGCGTGCGGCGTTGCGTCGTCGATGCCGGCCTGTCGCTGGAGGATGTCGATACCGTCTGCCTTAGCCTGCCGGGTGTCATCGAGCATCGAACAGGGCATATCCGCAGCAGCCCCATCTTTCGGGACGTCAATGTCGATTTCGCCGCTGAGATGACGACGCGGCTGAACACCTCGACCATTGTCGAAAGCGACGCGCATGCCATCACGCTGGCGCATCACTGGTTCGGCAAGGCGCGCGATTTGGAAGACATGGTCCTGATCTCGCTGGAACAGACGCTGGGGCTCGGCGTGCTCCATGGCAACCAGCTGTTTCGCGGCGCCGGCGGCCTCAGCCACAATCTCGGCGATCTAGTGCTTGGCATGGGACCGCGCGGCATCGTGCGGCTGTCGAGCCAGGCGGGCGAAAGCGAAATTCTGGGCGAGCAGCCGGCGGGTGGGCGATTTGCCGAGGCGATCCGGCTCGGGCGCGGCATGGCGCATGCGCAGGCCTTGATCAAGGCAGAAGACAACGCGCTGATCAGCGCGGCGATCCGGGCGGGGGAGGCCGTCGGCGTCGCGGTTGCCAATATCGTGACCATCTTCGCGCCGCCGCGCGTCATCCTGGTGGGCTCCAGCCTGGCGCTTGGAGAGCCTTTCCTGGAGAGCCTTCGAAATGCCTACGCGCTGGCCATCCCACCATCGCTCAGGGGCGTCGCGGAACTCGTCTTCGACGATTCCAGCGACGACTTCTGGGCACAGGGGGCTGCGGCCGTCGCCCTTTACGAACTCTACGAGTCGCCGTGGAACACCACGGGCCCGGCGCTCTGACGCTTTCAGAACCAAAATCTATGGGAGGAAATCATGGATAAAGTCGGCATAGGCATCATCGGATGCGGCAACATATCGGGCGCGTACCTGAAGGCCATGGCGTCTTTCCCCATTCTCGACATCAGGGGTTTGGCGGATCTGAACAGCGAGCTCGCGCAGGCAAAGGCGGCTGAGTTCAACGTGCCGGCCAGAAGCGTCGACGAACTCTTCGCCGATCCCTCGATCGAGATCATCGTCAATCTGACCATTCCGAAGGCGCACGTCGCTGTCGGCCTGCAGGCGCTTGCCGCCGGCAAGCACACCTATTCGGAAAAGCCGCTCGGGATCAACTTCGCCGAAGGCAAGCAGCTCGCCGAAGCGGCCAAGGCGAAGGGCCTCCGCATTGGTGCGGCACCCGATACTTTCCTCGGCGGCGGCCACCAGACGGCCCGCGCGCTGATCGATCAGGGCGTGATCGGCCAGCCGGTGGGCGGTACGGCCACCTTCATGTGCCCCGGCCACGAGCGCTGGCACCCCAATCCCGCCTTCTACTATGAAGTCGGCGGCGGGCCGATGCTGGATATGGGGCCGTATTACATCACCGATCTCGTCAATCTCTTCGGGCCCGTGGCGCAGGTGGCGGGCTTCGCGGTGACGCCGCGCAAGGAGCGCGTCATCACCAGCGAGCCGCGAAACGGCGAGCATATCCCCGTGCATGTGCCGACCCATGTGTCCGGCCTGATGGCCTTTGCCAACGGCGCCGTCGTGCAGATCGGCATGAGCTTCGATGTCGCCGGTCACAAGCACGTACCGCTCGAGGTCTACGGAACCGAGGGAACGCTGATCGTGCCCGATCCCAATCACTTCGGCGGTGAAGTCGAGCTCCTACGCAAGGGCGGCTCGTTCGAAAGCCAGCCGCTGACCGCGCCCTATGCCGACGGAAACTACCGATCGATCGGTGTCGCCGATCTCGCCTATGCGATCCGTCAGAGCCGGCCGCATCGCGCGAACGGCAGCCTGGCGCTGCACGTGCTGGAGGTCATGGAAGCGTTCCAGACCGCATCGGACACCGGCCGCACCGTGGCGATCACCACGCAGACGGAAAGACCGGCGCCGATGTCGGAATCCCTCGTCGACGGACGTCTGGGCAAGTAATTATTGAGGAGGAAGTTTAATGCGTGAAGCACTGATCGTTTGGGGCGGATGGAGCGGCCACGAGCCGCAGGAATGCGCCGCCATCGTCAAGGACATACTCGAGGAAGACGGCTTCAAGGTCTATGTCGAGCATACCACCGAGGCTTTCGCCGACCCTTCAGTTCACGACCTTTCGCTCGTCGTGCCGATCGTGACCATGTCGAAGATCGAGAAGGAAGAAATCAAGAACCTTGCGGCCGCGATCGAAGGCGGTGTCGGTCTGGCCGGCTATCATGGCGGAGCCGGCGACAGTTTCCGCGAATGCGTGGAATACCAGTTCATCGTTGGCGGTCAGTGGGTCGCGCATCCCGGCAACATCATCGACTACCGGGTCAACATTACCCGCCCCGATGACCCTGTCATGGAAGGCATTGCCGATTTCGACTACACGTCGGAGCAGTACTACATGCATGTCGACCCCTCCAACGAGGTGCTGGCGACGACGACCTTTACCGGCGATCACGCCTATTGGATCGATGGCGTGGTGATGCCGGTCGCCTGGAAGCGGAAATACGGAAAGGGACGCGTCTTTTATTCCTCGCTCGGCCATCAGGCCAAGGAGTTTTCCGTGCCGGAAATGCGCACTATTTTCCGCCGGGGCGCCAACTGGGCCGCGCGCTGAGCTCGCGCAAAATAGGTATTAGCACGCGGTTGGAACATTACCGGCCGCGCGCTATTTCTTCATGGTATTCAACGTGAAGGAGTTTCCAGCATGCGCAAGCTTCTCGCAGTCACCTCAATCGTCATCATGGGCTTTGCCGGCAGTGCATTCGCGCAGATGAACATGGGCACGGACAGCAGCGGTCGGTTTGATGGCTCGCCTCCACTCGGAACCGGCCCGCAGGACGAACAGTCTAGCGGCCTTTCCATTCCGCTCGATTCACTTGAGACGGGAAGCACCGCAGGCAGTGCCCCGGTCCAGTGGACGCGCTGCCCGCCGCACCAACGCAATGCTGCCAATCGCAAGTCGACCAATCCGGCGTGCATCGACGGACAATGACCTGACGGAGCGTTGCTGTGCAGCCTCGTGTTTGCGTTTCGTTGGCGCGATCTTTTGTGCTAGTGGGGCGTCTCAACGCGAGGCCTAAGACATGCTGCCCTGGATTCAGCTCGATTCCGCTCAAATTCCCGGCGAGGCTGGCGAACTGCGCCTGAAGCAGCGCGGCAGCGAATTCTCGATCATGCTCGGATCGAACGAGCTGATGAACAGCCGCCTCTCCGGCTCCGAGGAAGCACTCGCGACGCTCTCCTATGACAAGCTCAAGGGCCGGCCGCGCCCGAGCATCCTGATCGGCGGTCTCGGCATGGGCTTCACGCTTCGCGCGGCGCTGGCCGTCGTGCCCAACGATGCGACCGTTGTCGTCGCCGAACTGGTACCCGCCGTCGTCAGCTGGGCGCGGGGGCCGATGGCGGAAGTCTTCAAGGGATGCCTTGATGATCCCCGCGTTGGCATTTATCAGGGGGATGTGTCCGAACTCATCCGTTCGAGCCGGGCTAAATTCGACGCCATCCTGCTTGATGTCGATAATGGGCCGGATGGACTGACCCGTCAATCGAACGACGGGCTCTACGACTTCGCCGGGCTGAAGGCCGCACGCGAGGCCCTGCGTCTCGGTGGCGTGCTGGCCGTCTGGTCATCCGGCCCCGACGCCAGCTTCACGCGCCGGGTGCGCGACAGTGGTTTTGCGGTCGAGGCCGTCAATTCGCGCGCTAACGGAAAACGTGGCGGCGCGCGCCACGTCATCTGGCTGGCACAGAAGAAATAGCCTAGCCGGTCTGCCCGTTGCGGGCCGTGGCGATGGCGTTCGCGGCGCCGGCGCGAAGCTGCTGCGTGTCCGCGCCGGCAATGACGAGATCAAAGCCCATCTTCAGCAGCTGCCCGGCGCGCTCGCCGTTGCTGCCGAAGATGCATGCGAACTTGCCATACGCGCGGCAACGGGCGAGCAGCTGCTTCAGCACGACATCCATTTCAGCCGTGTCGGGAGCTAGATGCGCACCGTTCGATAGTGCGATGGAAAGGTCCGATGGGCCGATAAAGACGCCGTCGATACCGTCAACGCCGAGAATGTCATCGGCGGCATCGAGCGCTGCCCGGGTCTCGATCATGGCGATCGCGACAGTCTCCATATTCGCCGTCGCCAAATAGTTCGTGGCGGCGAGGCCGGTGTGGTTCATCGCCAGCGTCGGTCCCCAGCTACGCTCGCCGAGCGGCGGGTACTTGGTCGCCTTGACCAGGGCATGCGCATCCGCGATCGAATTGATCATCGGCGCGATAATTCCAGACGCGCCAGCATCGAGCAGCCGCGAGGCCGTCGAGAAATCGCCGACGGGAATACGCGCCATCACAGGCTTGCCGGCCAATCGACCCTGCCCGATGCCATTGGCGGCCGACACCATGTCCCAGACGCCGTGCTGCATATCGAGCACGACGGCATCGAAGGCTTCCTGCGAGAGATGATTGACGAACAGCGGATCGGGTATGCCGATCCACGCCGAAATCAGACCACCGCTTTCGCCCGACCTGAGGCGTTTTGAAAAGTCGTTGATTGCAGTTGAACCAGGCATACTAGTCTCCTTCCGCAGCTCAGCCCGTGGCGCGCTGCTCATCTTGATGGAATTGTTCGATAAAGGCCTTCTGAAGAAGGATGCCGTCCCATTCGTCGGGGAAGAACGGCGAATCGTAGATAAGCGTGTAGGGACCGGCATATCCGGCCTGTCGGCATGCCTCCAGGCACTTGCCGTAGTCCTCGGCATCCATGCCTGATGCGGTATAATTGGCCTTGGCGTGGCAAATCTCGGCGCGGCGCATGATGTCCGAAAGGCCGGCATATTTGTCCGGCGCCGACCAGTTGCCGAGATCGCCGTTGAGGCCGACCTTGCCGCCGAGATCGTCAAGCAGCCAGTTCATTTCTCGCGGCGACGGCAGGAGGTCGAACCAGTTCTCGGTGACGACGCGGATGCCGCTCTCCTCGGCCTGCTCCGCCAGCCACGAGAGATGTCCCGACGAGCGAGCGAGGTTCTCGTCGCTCGGCTGCTGTTTCCCCGCGATGACGCGCATGTTTCTCGCGCCAAGCGCGGTTGCGATCTCGATCCAGCCGGCGACCCAGCGGATATCGCGCTCGGCCGTTGCGGGATTGCTCGGGTCGCCGTCCTCGACCAGCAAGGTCTGAAGCAGGACGCCGGACTGATCGAGGGCTGCGCGCAGCCGCCGTAGATAGTCCGCGTCGAGGCTCGGCAGATGGAAGGAGCAGATCTCCAGCCTGTGGATGCCGCGATCGGCAAGCTGGCGCGGAACGTCGATCAGTTCGACGCTGCCGGGGCCGTAAGGCTCCTGCGGTGCCCCGCTCTTGGCCGGATCGGGGCTATAGGGATGGACCGCGCCTAGCGCCCGGTGCAGCGACCATGTGGAGACGGCGAACCGTCCGTTCTCGATATCCTCGATCATTGCATTCCTCCTCGTTCCCACCCTATCTAGGCAACAACGCCTTGGAATTTCAAACGGAATCTCCGGTGAACACAGCTTCCGCCGAAAGGCTGGCGGCAAGCAGCGCCTCGTCGCGGCCGGCGGTTGCCGAAAGCAGCAGGCCGACCGGCATATCCGCGTCGCCGGTCCCGCAGGGGATCGACACGCCGCACCAGTCGAGGAAATTGCCGAGCATGGTGTTGCGCAAGGTCTTGCCGTTGGTCGCGAAGAAAAGATCGTCGTTTGCTTCCAGGGCGGCGATCGGTGGCGCGACATGGGCGACTGACGGGTAGGCGATAATGCTATCGCCGACCATGCGGTCGACCTCCGCTATCAGTCGCTCGCGCGCTTCGAGAATGGCGATGTAGTCAGGCATCGTGATCGTCTGGCCAAGTCGGGTGCGTTGCACGACGCGGTGGTCCATCTGATCGGCCTCCTGCCCGGCAAGGCGCTCGCGATGAAGCGCGAAGGCTTCCGCAGTCACCAGGCTGCCGTACTTGCCCATGAGGGCGAGGATTTCGTCGAAGGCCGGGATGGTGACGCGGGTGACCGAAGCACCTTCCGCGATCAGCCACTCCACGCTTTGCTCGAAGGCTGCGACGACGCCGGCCTCGGCGCCATCGAACACGACATTATCAGGAATGACCACATCCAGCGCGCGGAGCGAGCTCGGGGTGATGGCGGGCGCGGCGGTCAGGCCGCGCATGGCCGCGTCGACCCAGATTGCGTCCTGAACGGTGCGGCAAAGGGGGCCGAGCGAATCCAGGCTTCGCGCCAGCGGAAAGACCCCGCCCATGGGGTAGCGCCCGCGTGTTGCCTTGTAGCCGACGACGCCATTGAAGGCGGCGGGGATGCGGACCGATCCGCCTGTGTCGGTGCCGATCGCCACGGGGACGAGACCTGCGGCCACCACGGCACCGGCGCCCGAGGAGGAGCCGCCGGGAATACGTGGCTCATCCTTGCCGCGCGGATTGTGCGGTGTGCCGTAATGCGGGTTTATGCCGAGGCCGGAAAAAGCGAATTCGCTCATGTTGGTGCAGCCGACGGCGACCATGCCGGCCTGCGCAAGCGCGCTTACGACCGCTGCATCGTCTTCTGCCACGGGGGCGTCCCGCAGGACCTTGGAGCCGGCCGTCGTCGCGCGCCCCTTGATATCGAACAGGTCTTTCCAGGCAACGGGAATGCCCTCAAGCAAGCCGCGCGACCGGCCGGCCTTCAGCCGCGCCGAGGACGCCTTGGCCTCTTCAAGCGCGCGGTCGGCCAGCAATTCGGTGAGGATCGACTGATCGGGGTGCACCTTGATGTCCTCAAGCACGGTCTCGGTGACCTCCACCGGGTCGGCGGCGCCGTTCTGGATAAGAACGGAAAGTTGTGCGATCGACATCGCACCAAATGATTTCGTCATGTCAGTGTCCGTGGTCTGGATGAATACCCGACCTAAGCCGAGTTTCCTCGAAGTGCCAAGCCCTTGAAGCCAGATCAAACCGATTGGTTCGATTTTATGAACACTGAGTTTGCGTATCCGGCCTTCAACCGTGGCGGTTGCCACCACATATCGGGAATGCGCGAAAGACGCCACGGGTCGAGGGATGTTATAGGCACCTCGCGCGGATTTCAGGAGCAAGACAATGAGAGATGTAGACAGCTGGAGCGCCCCTCGCGGCGACACGGTCCATCATCATGCAACGGACGAAGAGTTGGACGGTATGGGCGAGCGCGAATACGTGGAACACATCAAGGCAACCAGCCGACCATCGGTATCGGAACGGTTTCTGATCGTTGGAGCCCTGCTGGTTCTTGGCGCGGCGGGATATGTCGCGCATATGAACACCTCGACGGCATCGGCTGTCGATCTCGCCCCTGTCGGAGCGATCTCGGATTCCGGCCCGTCGCTGGATTATTGCCGGGAGCATAGCCCCTATCCGGACAAGTCCTGCTGAGGACTTGTCGGCTTAAACTTGAGGACTTGTCGGCTTAAACTGGAGAAACGGGCGACCGTGACCTAGTTCTAGTCGGGGAGGGCATCATGTCCGCTGATATCGACTACGATCTCGATCGCTTCATCGAAGCTCAAAATGGTGTCTATGATCGCGCGCTTGCGGAGCTCAGGAATGGCCGCAAGCGCTCGCACTGGATGTGGTTCATCTTTCCGCAGATGGCAGGTCTCGGCACGTCGTCAATGGCCGAGAAATATGCCATCCGCTCGGCCGGCGAAGCCTCGGCCTATCTGGCAGATCCCATCCTCGGCGCCCGCCTTGTGCGCTGCGTCGACGCAGTATTGTCGATCAATGCAAAATCCGCGCATGAGGTGTTTGGCTCTCCCGATGATCATAAGCTCCGATCGTCAATGACGCTGTTCGCGGCGGTCAGCGATCACGGATCACCTTTCCATCAAGTGATAGATCATTTCTACGATGGAGCGTTCGACCATCACACGATCGAACTGCTCGATGCAGGCCGATAACTCACGGCACTAGCCAACGCGAGAATGTTCGAGCGTATCGATTTCCGCCGAGATTTCCTCGATGCGAGAACGCAACTCACGATCAGTGCCGTCGTTGACATCCTCGTCACCGAAGCAATCGCGCGCATCATAGAGTTCAAGCTTGGCTTCAAGCTCCGCCCGTTTGGCATACAGGCGATGGAGATAAATGTAGTTCATCTTCCCGCTCAACCGTGTTTCCACATCTGGTTGAAAACGAGTTTCCCCCACGAAAGTTCCAAGCGCAGAAACCGGCGCTCAGGCAAACGCCGCGATAGCAGCGTTGCACGCCTTGGAGAAGTGGCCGCAACAGTTGTCCTTGCCCATCGATTGACGGGTGACGCGGGCGCCTTCCAGAAGCAGGGTCAGTGTGTCTGCCAGCAGCTGCGGTTCGCGCGCGCCGGCGGCGAGACAGAGCGCCTCAAGCCTGTCGCGCTGCTCCGCCTTATGGCGTTCGATGACGCTGTAGGCCGGGTGGCCTTCACCCTTGAGTTCGATCGCGGCGTTCGCCAGATCGCAGCCGACCTGATCGCCGCAAAGGCTCTGGGTCCTGAGTTCGATCCAGGCAAGCAGCTGGGCGCGCGCATCATCGGGATGCGTGGCTTCCAGCTCGCGCCAGATCGCCTCGGCCTTATCGGAGGCGCGGCGCAGCGTTTCGCACACCAGCTCGTCCTTCGAGCCGAAGTGCCGATAGAGCGTCATCTTGTTGGTGAGAGCGCCTTCGGCGATGGCATCAACGCCGATGCCACGGATCCCGTGCTCACGAAACAGCTCCGCCGCGGTCGAGACGATACGTTCCCTAGGAGGGATCTTTTCATCAGTGCCTGCAGGCAGAATAGCTGTCCAAGTTTTTGATTTTTCTGCGGACAATGTCCTTGACATCCATGTGACCGATCGGTAACAAATGCATTGTTACTTACCGGTAACACCACTTTTCGCGGAAGTCAATTGCCGAGAGGGCAGCGCGGCCGAAGTGGAACACGGGCGACCGCCCACGAAAGGAGGACTGAGCCATGAGAAAGACCAGAGACGACCTGACGATATCCGAAGCCCTTCGCGACCCCCTGATCGCCATGGTGATGCGCGCCGACGGCGTGAAGCTTGAAGATTTCAAGCGGCTCCTGGAGACTGCGGCGGTGAAGCGCGAACAGCGCGCCAATCCGGTCAAGAAATTCATCGACGTGATCAAGAGCAATCCGGCTGCTGTCTGCAACTATTGCTAACGCCTTGGGCTTCCCTGCCCCCCGAAAGCCGTCGCCACATTGGCGGCGGCTTTTTTTGTTTGTGGCGAGCAACGCTGTACGCTGCGCAGTCATGAAAAGACGGAGCCTCTTAGGCTCCGTTTCCTAAGCAATATGGCTCAGAATTCCGACCATTCCGGCTCTTGCTTGAGCGCGGCGTTTCCGCGAAACGCATTGGTCAACTTCTGGCCCAGTTGCCGTGCTGGCGAGGCGACGGGGCCGTGGCTGGCGGTCGTCGCCGCAGGCTTGGCGAAGCTCGGCCGCCCCTGGTTGGCAACGGCGCCGTCCAGCTTGAACTGGGACATCAGCTGCGCCAGCGCCATGGCTTCATGCGCGAGGCTGTGGCTGGCCGCGGTCGTTTCCTCGACCATTGCGGCATTCTTCTGCGTGCCTTCGTCCATGGTGTTCACGGCCGTGTTAATCTCCTGCAGGCCAAGCGACTGCTCGCGCGAGGCTTCAGCGATCGCGTGAACATGGCGATTGATCTCTTGAACTTCGGCGACGATCGCATCCAGCGCCTTGCCGGCTTCACCGACCAGTTCCACGCCGGACTCGACCTGCGAACCCGAGGCGGTGATCAGCGCCTTGATCTCCTTGGCCGCGCGCGCCGAGCGCTGTGCCAGTTCGCGCACTTCCTGGGCAACGACGGCAAAGCCCTTGCCGGCATCTCCCGCCCGGGCTGCTTCGACGCCGGCGTTGAGAGCGAGAAGGTTGGTCTGGAATGCGATGTCGTCGATCACGCCGATGATGTTGCTGATCTCGTTCGAGGACTGCTCGATCAGGTGCATCGCGGTGACCGCGTTACGGACGACCTCGCCGGAGCGTTCGGCGGCTTCGCGCGTCTTGGCGACCAGCTGGCTGGCGTCGCTTGCGCGGCTGGCAGCATCCTTGACTGTCGTCGTGATCTCTTCCAGCGCGGCGGCCGTTTCTTCAACGGAAGCGGCCTGTTGTTCGGTGCGCTTGGAAAGGTCGTCGGCGGAAGCGCGGATCTGGCTTGAGCCTGCGCTGATGGCGCTCGCATTGGCGCCAACAGCCTGCAGCGCGTTGTGCAGCTTGGAGACCGCCGCGTTGAAATCCTGGCGAAGCGTGTCGAGGTCACCGGTAAACGGCGTGTCGATCTGGCAGTTCAGATCGCCATCGGCAAGATTTCCGAGGGCGCCGCCGAGAGCCTTGATCGCGCGATGCAGATTTGCGGCTTCGTTGGCCTTCTCTGCCTCGCGCTCAAGGCGCTCGCTCTCGCTCATCGAGCGGGCTGCTTCGGCTTGCTGCTCGATGCGCATGCGGTCGATCGCATTGGTCCGGAAGACCGCAACAGCTGCAGCCATCTGGCCGATCTCGTCACGGCGGTCGAGGCCATGAACCTCTTCGCCGGTCTCGCCGGACGCCAGCGTTTCCATGCGTTCGCGCAGCTTGGCCATCGGCGTCGTCACACCCTTCTGGGCGATGACCATGGCAATGGCGATTGCCGCAATGACGCCAAGGGTTAGGCCGACAAGGGTATAGAAGATGGTGGAGGAAACGGAGGCAGACAGCTGGCTGCCGCCCTGTTCCAGAAGGTCTGCCATTGCCTTGTTGTTGGCGCCGAACTTGGGCGACAGACCGACGATCATGTCATCAAGCTTTGCAGAAAGCTGTTGGGTCTGCTCGGTGTTTCCGGTGCCATGCGCCGCGAGAAGCTCGTCGCCCAGAGATTTCAAACCGTCGGCTCCGGCAAGCAATTCGTCGATTGCCCCCTTGCGGCTCGGCACCAATTCCGAGACTTGCGACAGTCGCTTGCGCGCGCCATCGAACTCTGTGGCGAAACGCTTGGAGATATCGTTGAAGGCAGGGGTGCCGGGCTCCTGCGCGACGGCACGGCTAAGCCATGTCGTGGACGTCCAGATGCCAGCTGCCGCGCGCGCGCTGAAGGTCGCTGCCTGGCTCTCGTTCTGGAGGAAGCCGGTGTACTGCTGGTTGGCCGCGCTAAACTTGTTGGTGAGGTAAAGCAAGCCCGCCATGGAAACGAGGCCCAGCATGGCGATAGCAATAAGGAATTTGGTTTGTATCTTCAGGTTTTTCAACATGAGGCACCTTGGAAATCGTGGTGAAATGGCATCAGGCCGCCTGCGGAGGAGCGGAACTCGTTCGCAAGAAAAAGTGACATTGGAAGCTGTGGGACAACGCATCATGCGCAAAACACCGAGGGGGCATCCCGATATCTTGGTTTCAACCTAGGCGCTTATCCTTAAAGAAATCTGACCTCGATAAGGCAAGCGAACGGAATCGGCAGTGGAGTTGCTTTTGATCAAAGCATGTCGAGACGAACGAATAAGCTTATATTTATGCTGGCTAATTTTCTTCGATCTTCTTCTTGGCGGCGTTTACGAAGCTGACGCTGATGTGGTCATGGCTGGTTAACCAGTTGGGAAAACGATCCAAGAGTATCATTGCGGCACACGGATAGGTCGATCTACATGGGCCCGCGGTCACTGTTTTGATCGTAACCCGCGATGTCGTGGGGCCTATTTGAGACAAATCATATTGAGGATGCCTAGTGGTTTACACACGCCGTAACGTCATTGCCATGTCTGGAGCCGCACTGGCGGGTGCCGTTCTGCCGAAGGTCGCAGCCGCACAGTCGATCGGCTTCACGCCCTCGCCCATCTATCCGGATCCGGCTATCCAGATTCTCGACCCAAGCTTTGCCAAGTATCGCGTCGCGAGTTCCTCCTTGGAACAGGTCGCCACCGGCGCCCGCTGGCTGGAAGGCCCGGTCTGGTTCGGCGACGGTCGCTATCTTCTCGTCAGCGACGTGCCGAACAATCGGGTTATGAAATATGACGAGACAAACGAGACCTGGAGTGTCTTCAACCCGAATTCGAACTATTCGAACGGCCATGCCCGCGACATGCAGGGCCGGCTTTTGTCGTGCGAGCACCTGACCCGCCGCGTCACCCGCACCGAGTATGACGGCTCGATCACGGTTCTGGCTGACAACTACAAGGGCAAGAAACTCAACTCGCCGAACGACATCGTCTGCAAGTCGGACGGTTCGATCTGGTTCACCGACCCGACCTTCGGCATTGCCGGCGGATGGGAAGGCGACAAGGCCGAACCGGAGCTGCCGCATTCGGTCTATCGCATCTCGCCGGATGGAAAGCTGAACCTCGTCACCGACGAGCTGAAGGGTCCGAACGGCCTTGCCTTCTCTGAAGACGAGAAGAAGATTTATATAGTCGAAGGCCGCGCGCAGCCCTATCGGATCATCTGGTCCTACGATGTCGGCAAGGACGGTTTCTCGCTGTTTAACAAGAAGGCGTTGATCACCGCCGACGACAATGGCGGCCTCGACGGCTTCCGCGTCGATGTCGATGGCAATCTGTGGTGCGGATGGGGCTCTTCGGGTGCTGCCGGCGCAAAGCCGGAAGACCTCAACGGCGTGAAGATCTTCAACAAGGACGGTAAGGCGATCGGCTTCATCAAGCTGCCGGAACGCTGCCCCAACCTCGTCTTCGGCGGGCCGAAGAAGAACCGCCTCTATATGGCGTCCAGCCATTCGGTCTATGCGCTCTATGTCGAGACGCGCGGAGCAGTCTGATTAAGAATCGAGCCGCCACGATTGTCGCGGCGGCTCGAGCAATTCTTCGACCTCAGACAATGCCGCCGCTGCCGCCCACGGAAGCCGGGCGCTCCGCGGCAACCTTCTTGCGATAGCCGCTGGCGCGGTAGGTGGCGACCGGATCGACCGCGCCACCGGCGCGACGGCGGGCTTCGGCAAGGATCGGCTCGACATCGGTGCGATAGCCGCGCTTCAGCGTTTCCGTTGCCATCAGCGCGTCGTTCTCATCCTGGAAACCTGCCAGCGCCTTGCGGTCGACGATCAGCGCCTGCGCATAGGCGCGGCGGATTTCGTTGGCGCTGTTGATCAGGCTTTCGATTGGATCGGTCACATTGTGCGACTGATCGATCATGTGGGCCGGGTTGAAGTCGTTGACGCCGCGCTGCTCGGCCTCGACCAGCTCGTTGAAGACGAGGAACAGACGGTAGGGCTCGATCGAACCGGCGTCGAGGTCGTCATCGCCGTACTTCGAGTCGTTGAAGTGGAAGCCGCCGAGCTTGCCGAACTGGATCAGGCGGGCGACGATCATTTCGATGTTGGTGTTCGGCGCATGGTGGCCGAGGTCGACGAGGCAATGCGCCTTCGGCCCGAGGGTCTGGGCGATCAGGTAATTCGTGCCCCAGTCCTGCACGACGGTCGAATAGAAGGCCGGCTCGTACATCTTGTGTTCGGAAAACAGCTTCCAGTCGTCAGGCAGCGCCTTGTAGATGTCGGCCATCGAGGCGAGGTAGCGTTCGAAGGAGCGGGTGAAATTGCTCTGGCCCGGGAAGTTCGAGCCGTCGCCAACCCAGACGGTCAGCGCCTTGGAGCCGATCGCCTTGCCGATCTCGATGCATTCAATGTTGTGCTCGACGGCCTGCGCGCGCGTTGCCGCGTCCGTGTGGCTGAGCGATCCGTACTTGTAGGAATGGGCCTGGCCGGGCGCGTCTGAAAAGGTGTTGGAATTCATGGCGTCGAAGCCGAGGCCGAGCTGATCGCCCTTCGCCTTCAATTCCTTGACGTCGGTCTTGTCCCACGGAATGTGGAGCGAGACGTTCGGCGTGGCGCGGGTCAGTTCGTTGATGACGGAGCAATCGTCGAGCTTGTCGAAGATCCCGCGCGGCTCGCCGGTGCCGGGGAAGCGGGCGAAGCGCGTGCCTCCGGTGCCGACGCCCCAGGATGGAACGGCGACGAAGAATTCGGAGACGCGGCGCGTGATCGCCTCAATGTCCACGCCACGGCGCGACAGGTTGGCGCCCAAGGCTTCGTAATCGGATTTGAGCGCGGCTGCGCGCTTTTCGTTTTCTTGCGCAATCACATCCTGCGCGATTTTGGTTTCGGCCATGAATTCCTCCCGTGTGGCATCGAACCAACCGGCTCCTGTCCGCGTTTCGATGCATGAAATACTCAAATCAGTAATGAGGCGACCTTGGACATCATACGCATTCTTTTCGCGATCATCCTGCCACCTGTCGGTGTATTCCTGCAGGTCGGAATCGGCCTGCAGTTCTGGCTCAATATACTGCTGACGCTGTGCGGCTACGTGCCGGGGATCATCCATGCGGTTTGGGTGATCCTCCGGCGATAGCGATCAGCGCGGGAAGCTCTGCGCGTTGCCGGCATCGACATTGATGATGTTGCCGGTGGACTTTGCCGAGAGATCGGACGCCAGGAAGTAGATCGCTTCGGCGATGTCTTCAGGGAAGACGTTAAGCTTCAGCATGGAGCGCTTGCGGTAGTGTTCCTCCAGCTCGTTGATCTCGATCTTCGACGATGCCGCGCGCTGCTCGCGCCACTCGCCGTTCCAGATTTTCGATCCACGCAGAACCGCATCCGGGTTGACGGTGTTGACGCGAATGCCCGCTTCCGCGCCTTCGAGCGCCAAGCAACGGGCGAGATGGATCTCGGCAGCCTTGGCCGTGCAGTAGGCAGCAGCGTTCGGCGACGACGCTAGGCCGTTCTTGGAGGCGACGAAGACGACGTTGCCGCCGAGGTTCTGCTTGCGGAATAGGCGGAAGGCTTCGCGCGAAACCAGGAAGTAGCCGGTCGCCAGGATGTCGATGTTCTTGTTCCACATCGAAAGCTCAGTGTTTTCGATCGGCGCGGACGATGCAATGCCGGCGTTCGAAACCAGGATGTCGACGCCGCCGAATTCGACACAGGCTTCCGCGAAGGACGAGATCACGCCGTCTTCCTTGGTCACATCAAGCTTGACGCCGCGAACGGCATCGGCGCCGAACTGCTTGGCGAAATCGGCCTTCGTGCTGTCGAGCGCTTCCTGGTCGATATCGGCCAGCACCACGCAGGCACCTTCGCCGATCAGGCGGGCCGCCGTCGCGCGGCCGATGCCGCCGGCACCGCCAGTGACGAAGGCAACCTTGCCAGCCAGGCTCTTCGGCTTCGGCATGCGCTGAAGCTTGGCCTCCTCGAGCAGCCAGTATTCGATATCGAAGGCTTCCTGCTCAGGTAGGCCCTGGTACTCGGAGACGGTCGACGCGCCGCGCATGACGTTGATGGCGTTGACGTAGAACTCGCTGGCAATACGTGCCGTTGCCTTGTCGCGGGCAAAAGACAGCATGCCGACGCCGGGAATGAGGAAGATGACCGGGTTCGCGTCGCGCATAGCGGGCGAATTGTCATGCTTGCAGTCGTTGTAGTAGCGCGCGTAGTCGGCGCGGTAGTCTTCGAGCGCCTTATCAAGACCGGCAACGATCGCATCCACATCCGGCTTCGCCGGGTCGAAATCGATGATTAGCGGGCGGATCTTGGTGCGTAGGAAGTGGTCGGGGCAGCTGGTGCCGAGCGCGCCGAGCGGTGCCAAGTTCTTCGAGTTGACGAATTCAAGGACTGCGTCCTGATCATCGAAGTGGCCGAGCTTGCGTTCCGCCTTGCCGATGCGACCGCGGATTTCAGGCATCAGGCGGGCGGCGATGACGCGGCGCTGTTCGACGGCCAAGCTCTCAGTGGCGTTGCCACCGAAGATCGTCTTGCCTTCAGTCTTCTCGGCAAACCAGACGATCGCCTTGTTGATAATGTCGAGCGTCAGTTCGTAGCAAGCCTTGGCATCGTTGGCCCAGGTGAAGAGACCATGGCTTTCGAGCACGACACCCTTGGAATTCGGGTTCGCCTCGACGTAGGCCTCGAGGTCGAGGCCGAGCTGGAAGCCCGGGCGGCGCCACGGCAGCCAGCCGATGTCAGCACCAAAGATCTGCTGCGTCAACTCCTTGGAATTCTTCGAAGCGGCGATCGCGATGATCGCGTCAGGATGCATGTGGTCGACATGCGTGAAGCGCACGAAACCATGCAGCGGCGTGTCGATCGAGGCGGCGCGGCTGTTGAGGTTGTAGGTGCAATGAGGAAGGAAGCTGACCATCCGGTCTTCGTCTTCAACGCCCTTGTAGATGCCCTTCAGCGAATCCAGCTTGTCCTGATAGAGGGTGGCAAAGCCGTCGAGCTTGATGGTGCCGACGTCGCCGCCGGAACCCTTGACCCAGAGAACCTTGACTTTTTCGCCGGTCAGCGGGTCGGTTTCCATGACCTTGGCAGACGTGTTGCCGCCGCCATAGTTGGTGATACGCTTGTCAGCACCCAGCAGGTTCGAGCGATAGAGTAGCTTTCCAGGCTCATCCAGGCCTGCAGCGTACGAGTCATCCCAACGGTTATCCAGAAGCCGGACGGTTGCCGCCATGTCATCCTCCCATGTAGAATTCTTCAGAACGCGAAATGAGAAATGCGTCCTTTGCGTGGACGGTATCGCTCATCAAAAGCAGCGTTGTCAATCGAAAACGATCAAAATCGATTATGTTGCAACGCAATATGTAAAAATATGATCGTTTGTGATTGACACATTGTCACAACTGCGAAATAAACGATGCAGGAGGAACCCATGCACGAACGCGAACGCCATCGCATTATATTGAGCGCCGTACAGGAAAAATCGGTCGTGACGGTTCAGGATATTTCTGAGCTGACCGAGGCTTCCGAGGCGACGATCCGGCGCGATATCGCGGCGCTTCACGTGCAGGGAAAGATCCGGCGCGTGCGTGGTGGGGCAGAAGCCGTGCATCCGCCGCAGCTCGGCAATCTCGCCGGCAGGCCTTTCCGAGTGTCAGAATCTGTCAATTCCGATAAAAAACGCGCAATTGCGCGCGCGGCCGTCGATCTCTGCGATCCTGGTGACGCCATCATCATAAACGGCGGAACGACCACCTTCCAGATGGTGCATTTCATGGCGGCGCATCGCATGCAGGTGATGACCAATTCGTTCGCGATCGCCGAACATCTGGTTAAGCACTCGAAGAACACGGTGACGGTTCCCGGCGGTGTGATCTATCGCGAGCAGAGCCTGATCCTGTCGCCTTTCGACAATGACGCGATCCGCAATTTCTATGCGCGGCGCTTTTTCATCGGTGCGCAGGGCGTGGGTCCGCTCGGCATCATGGAAGCGGACGCGCAGATCATTCAGAGCGAGCAGAAGTTGATGCATCAGGCTGACGAGCTGATCGTCATGGTCGATTCCAGCAAGTTTCATCGCCGCTCGAGCCTCATTTTATGCGGGCTCGATCGCGTCACGACCGTGATCACGGACGAGGTCGTGTCCGATGAGGCTGTGCGGATGATCGAGGATGCGGGCGTCAAGCTCGTGGTTGCGAGCGTGGTCTCGCAGGCAAAGGAGGATTCCTCGTCGGTTGCCTGAACGGCGCCGGCAGGATGTGGTCAAGTCAATCAACGTGGGAGGAAGAAAGCATGAAACTCGCAAAGACACTGGCGGTGGGCGTCGCCTTTGCCGTCGCATTGATGGCTGGTGCAGCAAGCGCCAAGGACGTCAAGATTGGCCTCGTGGTCAAGTCGCTCGGCAACGGCTTCTTTGAAGCCGCCAACAAGGGCGCACAGGAAGCAGCCAAGGAACTCGGCGGCGTAGAAGTGATCTACACCGGCCCGACCTCGACGACGGCCGAAGGCCAGATCGAAGTCATCAACTCGCTGATCGCGCAGGGCGTCGACGCCATTGCGATCTCCGCCAACGACCCCGACGCTGTCGTACCGGCCCTAAAGAAGGCCAAGCAGCGTGGCATCAAGGTCATCTCCTGGGATTCCGGTGTCAACAAGGACGGCCGTATCCTGCAGCTGAACCCGTCGTCGAACGAACTGATCGGCAAGATGTGCCTGACGCTCGTCAAGGATCACCTCGAAGGCGGCAAGGGTGACTTCGCGATCCTGTCTGCAACCACCACCTCGACGAACCAGAACATCTGGATTGACCAGATGAAGAAGCAGCTGAAGGACTTCGACGGTCTGAACCTCGTCACCACCGTTTATGGCGACGACCTCTCCGACAAGTCTTACCGCGAAGCCGAAGGCCTCCTGAAGTCGAACCCGAACGTCAAGGTCATCGTTGCTCCGACGACGGTCGGCGTTCTGGCCGCTTCCAAGGTCGTCGAAGACAAGGGTCTCGTCGGCAAGGTTTATGTCACGGGTCTCGGCCTGCCGTCCGAAATGGCCGGTGCGATCAAGTCGGGTGCGACGAAGGAATTCGCGATCTGGAACCCGATCGACCTCGGCTACTCCGCAACGCAGATCGCCTATCACCTCGTAAAGGGTGACGCGACCGGAGCGCCGGGCACCGAAATCGAAGCCGGCCGCATGGGCAAGATCAAGGTGGACGACAAGGGCGAAGCCGCAATGGCCGATCCGTTCATCTACAATGCGTCGAACATCGATCAGTTCTCGAAGGTTTTCTAAGCCTTTCGCGGACAGACAAAACCCGGCGGTATTGCCGCCGGGCCCTTCCCAATGAACACTGGTAAGCGCTGATGAACAACGCCCTTCAACAACCTGTTGCTAGCGTCGCGACGAACGACGTACCCGCAATTCTCGAGATGCGTGGCATCTCCCAGATCTTCCCTGGCGTGAAGGCGCTCGATAACGTCAGCATCGCGCTCTACCCAGGCAAGGTAACCGCGCTCATCGGCGAAAACGGTGCAGGCAAGTCCACGCTCGTCAAGATCCTGACCGGCATCTACCGTCCGAACGAAGGCGAAATCCTCATCGATGGTAAGCCGACGACGTTTGCCAATGCGCAGGCAGCGATCGATGTTGGCGTCACCGCGATCCATCAGGAAACCGTGCTCTTCGACGAGCTGACGGTTGCCGAAAACATCTTCCTCGGCCATGCGCCACGCACGCGTTTGCGCACCATCGACTGGAAGTTGATGAACAGCCGCGCCAAGGCGCTGCTCACCTCGCTTGAAAGCAATATCGATCCGACGATCCGTCTGAAGGACCTCTCGATCGCGCAACGCCACCTCGTGGCCATCGCGCGCGCACTATCGATCGAGGCCCGCATCGTCATCATGGATGAGCCGACCGCCGCCCTGTCGCGCAAGGAGATCGACGATCTCTTCCGTATCGTCGAAGGCCTGAAGGCGCAGGGCAAAGCCATCCTTTTCATCAGCCACAAGTTCGACGAGCTTTACGAGATCGCTGACAACTTCGCTGTCTTCCGTGACGGGCGCGCCGTCGGCCACGGCAATTTGAAGGCCACACCGCAGGACGAGATCGTTCGCATGATGGTCGGCCGCGACGTCGAGAACGCGTTCCCGAAGATCGACGTCGCGATCGGCGGACCGGTGATGCAGGTCGAGAAATACTGTCACCAGACAGAGTTCCGCGATATCTCGCTGACGCTTCGCAAGGGCGAAATTCTCGGCATTTACGGCCTGATCGGCGCCGGCCGTTCCGAACTCTGTCAGTCCCTGTTCGGCATCACCAAGCCGTTGTCGGGTAAGCTCACGCTTGATGGCCGGGAGATCAGCATCAACTCGCCGCTCGATGCGATCAGGGCGGGCATCGTCTATGTACCGGAAGAGCGCGGCCGCCACGGCCTGGCGTTGCCGATGCCGATCTACCAGAACATGACGCTGCCATCGCTGGGGCGCACCTCGCGCAAAGGCTTCCTGAAGGCGGCCAATGAATTCGCGCTGGCGCGCAAGTATGCCGAGCGGCTCGATCTGCGCGCGGCGGCACTCTCGGTTCCAGTTGGAACTCTGTCCGGCGGCAACCAGCAGAAGGTGGTCATCGGCAAATGGCTGGCGACTATGCCCAAGGTCATCATTCTCGACGAACCGACCAAGGGCATCGACATCGGCTCGAAGGCGGCCGTGCACGGCTTTATCAGCGAGCTCGCCGCCGAGGGCCTCTCCATCATCATGATCTCATCGGAGCTGCCGGAGATCATCGGAATGTCCGATCGGGTGCTTGTCATGAAGGAGGGCCTGTCGGCCGGCCTTTTCGAGCGCAAGGACCTGACGCCGGAAACGCTGGTGCGCGCTGCCACCGGTAACGCTTGAGGATAGCTGATGTCCAGACTCTTGAGAAAACGCGAAACGCTGCTCTTCATCATCATCGCGGTGATGATCGCCGCCTTTTCGAGCCGCGCTGACGGCTTTGCAACGCCTGGAAACCTTGCCGGCATCTTCAACGACACGTCGATCCTGATCATCCTGGCGCTGGCGCAGATGACGGTTATCCTGACGAAGTCGATCGACCTGTCCGTTGCCGCCAACCTCGCCTTCACCGGCATGGCGATTGCGATGCTGAACGCCGCGCATCCGGATCTGCCGCTGATCGTCCTGATCCTCGCCGCGATCCTCATTGGCGCCTGCCTCGGCGCCATCAATGGCTTCCTCGTCTGGGCACTCGAGATCCCGCCGATCGTCGTCACATTGGGAACGCTCACCATCTATCGCGGCATGGCATTCGTGCTCTCCGGCGGCGAGTGGGTCAATGCGCATCAGATGACGCCGACCTTCCTCAACGTTCCCCGCACCGTCGTTCTCGGCATGCCGGTGCTGAGCTGGGCCGCGATCATCATCGTCGCGCTGATCTATATCGTACTGAGATACACCCAGTTCGGCCGCTCTACCTATGCCGCCGGCGGCAATCCGACAGCGGCGGTCTATGCCGGTATCGATGTCGGCTGGACCAAGTTCCTTGCCTTCGTTCTGTCGGGCGCGCTTGCCGGTCTTGCGAGCTACCTCTGGGTGTCGCGCTATGCGGTCGCATATGTCGATATCGCCAACGGCTTCGAGCTCGATAGCGTGGCTGCCTGCGTCATCGGCGGCATATCGATCGCCGGCGGCGTCGGATCGGTGCTTGGCACCGTGCTCGGCGCGCTTTTCCTCGGCGTCATCAAGAACGCCCTTCCCGTCATCGGCATCTCGCCCTTCACGCAGATGGCGATCTCGGGCACCGTCATCATTCTCGCAGTCGTCTTCAACGCAAGGCGCGAGCGCAATCGCGGCCGCATCATCTTGCGCGACAAGGCCGCCGCGGAAACTCCAGCAGAGGTGGCAGCATGAGCACCGTCGTTTCCACGCCCACCGACAAACGGGTCATCCCGGATCGCCTGGGAACGCCATTCAAGCGGATCATGTCCAGCTGGGAAGTACTGCTCTTCGGCGTGGCCGTCGTCATCTTCATCTTCAATTCGCTGGCATCGCCCTACTTCCTCGACGCCTGGAACCTCTCGGACGCGACCTTCAACTTTACCGAGAAAGCGATGATCGCGTTTGCCATGGCGCTGCTCGTCATATCCGGCGAGATTGACCTGTCGGTTGCCGCCATCATCGCGCTGGCCTCGACCGCCATGGGGGCCGCGGCGCAGGCGGGTGTCGGTGCGCCGGGTCTTGTCGCCATCGGCGTCGGCGTTGGCCTGCTCTGCGGGATGTTCAACGGCTTCCTCGTCTCCGTGATGAAACTGCCGTCCATCGTCGTCACCATCGGCACGATGAGCCTGTTTCGCGGTATCTCCTATATCGTGCTGGGCGATCAGGCCTACGGCAACTATCCCGAGGAATTCGCCTTCTTTGGCCAGGGATATGTCGTCTGGGTCTTCTCCTTCGAGTTCGTGCTCTTCATCGTGTTGGCGATCCTGTTCGCCATCCTGCTGCACGCTACCAATTTCGGCCGCCAAGTTTACACGATCGGCAACAACGATTTCGCCGCGCGCTTTTCCGGCATCCCCGTCGAGAGAGTGAAGTTCATCCTCTTCATGCTGACGGGCGTGATGAGCGGCATCGCCTCGGTCTGCCTGACCTCGCGGCTTGGCTCGACGCGCCCGTCGATCGCGCAGGGCTGGGAGCTCGAGGTTGTGACCATGGTCGTTCTCGGCGGCGTTTCGATCCTCGGCGGTTCCGGCAAGATCGGTGGCGTCGTCATCGCCGCCTTCGTCATGGGCCTCGTCACCTTCGGCCTTGGCCTGCTCAACGTTCCCGGCATCGTCATGTCGATCTTCATCGGCCTGCTGCTGATCATCACCATCGCGATCCCGATCATCGCTCGCCGCATCAAAGCCATGAGTCCGAAATGACGCTGGAAATACACGCCTTCAAGATGACGCTCAATCCCGGCATGGAAGCCGAGTACATCAAGCGCCACGACGAAATCTGGCCGGAACTGGTCGAGCTGCTGCACCAGTCCGGCGCCAGCGATTACTCGATTCATCTCGACCGCGAGACGAACACGCTGTTCGGCGTGTTGACGCGCACCAGCGACAACACCCTGTCGAGCCTGCCGGAGCACCCGGTGATGAAGCGGTGGTGGGCGCATATGCGCGATATCATGGCCACCAATCCGGATAATTCGCCTGTCCAGACCGACCTCGTCACCGTCTTTCATATGCCATGACATCAAGTCAGATCTACGCCCGCGTCGCGGTTCTCGATATCGGCAAGACGAATGCCAAGGTCGTTGTGCTCGACAGCGCCACCGGCGCTGAGGTTGCGGTCGTCAAGACGCCGAACGTGGTGGTCAAATCCGGTCTCTATCCGCATTACGATGTGGAGGCGCTGTGGGCCTTTGCGCTAGACGCGCTGAAGCAATTTGCCGTGTCGCCCGGTTTCGATGCGATCTCGATCACCACGCATGGTGCCAGCGCCGCTCTGCTTGCTGCGGATGGTACGCTCGCCATGCCGGTGCTCGATTATGAGCAAGAATATCCACGCGAGATTATCGACGCCTATACGGCGCTGCGCCCATCATTCGACGAAACCTATTCGCCGCGCCAGTCGATGGGCCTGAACATCGGAGCGCAGCTGCACTATCAGCAGTCGGCCTTTCCGGCGGCGTTCGCCAATGTCGCCACCATCGTCACCTACGCCCAATACTGGGCGGCGCGGCTGACTGGTATCGCGGCCAACGAGGTAACATCGCTTGGTTGTCATACGGATCTGTGGAACCCGCGCGAATCGAGCTACTCCAGCCTCGTCGACACGCTTGATATAAGACCGCTGATGGCGCCGATCCGCTCGGCCTTCGACGCGCTCGGCCCGGTGCTCCCTGAGATCTCGGAAGAGATCGGCCTCTCAAAACCAGTTCCCGTCTATTGCGGCATCCACGATTCCAACGCTTCGCTGCTGCCGCATTTGGTCAGTCGGCAAGCCCCGTTTGCTGTCGTCTCGACAGGCACGTGGGTGGTCAACTTCGGCGTGGGTGGCGATCTCGACCATCTCGATCCGAAGCGCGATACGCTTGCCAATGTCGATGCCTACGGTCGGGCGGTCCCGTCGTCGCGCTTCATGGGCGGTCGCGAATTTGAAATCCTGTCGGCTAAGATCGGGCCCGTGTCTATCGAGGAAGCGGTCGCGGCCATGCCTGATGTCATCGAAAAAAGCATGATGCTCTTGCCGAATGTGGCGCCCGGGTCCGGTCCATTCCAAGGCAAGGAGCGGCGCTGGGTCAACGCCGAAGCGGCGAGCGCTGGCGAACATTACGCGGCGGTTTGCCTCTATCTGGCGCTGATGACCGAAGCGTGCCTGGGCTTGATCGGCGCCGGCGGTCCCGTTGTCGTCGAGGGGCCGTTTTCGCTGAATGAGACCTATCTCGATGTGGTCGCTGCGCTCACCGGCCGGGATGTGTTCGCCGTTCCCGGCTCGACGGGCACGAGCGCAGGTGCCGCACTTCTCACCGGAATTGCTCCGATGACAGGTACAGAGAAGCATTTTCCTCCGCGCGAGATCTTTCACTTGCCGGAGTATCGGCGATGCTGGTACGCCGCGCTAGCATAAGACTCTTTCCGGATCGCCTCTTTGCGCCATCTATGAATGCCGGTAGAGTTGAAGCGCATTTCATACTAGGTGAGGAAAGTACGACATGACAGTTTCATCCGGCGAGGGTTTCGATCCGCGGGCGCTGGCCGCGCGATTGAGTGGCCTTGAAAAGGCAGGCGAAAAAGCGCCGACGGCGGATTTCGCATTGCCCGCGACTTTACGCGAAGCGATGGATGCGCAGAATTTTCTTGCCGCCGAAGAGCGCATCTCGACACACGCATGGAAGGTCGCCATGTCGCCCTCGGGTGAGCCTGTCCTCGCGCCCTTGCATCCTTATTTTGAGGCCGTTTCAGGCGCGTCGATTTCCTGGCGTCCGGGCATGAAATTCGAGGCGGAAGTCGCGGTCCGCCTGGGCCAGGATCTTCCGGTCCGCCAGAGCGGTGACTATACACGCGATGAGATCGTCGCGGCGATCGCGGACTGCCATCTTGGCGCAGAGCTTTTGGCCAGCAGCATTGTGGAGAGCGGACAGGTGTCGTTCCTGCTCTATCTGGCCGAACGCATCGGCAATAAGGGCTATGTTCTCGGTCCTACGCTTCCGAAATGCATCGTCGACACCATCGGCAATACCTCACTTAAGGTGACGCATGGTGAACAGGTGATCTATGACGGCATCGCGCGCCATCCGAAGGACGACGTGCTGGTATGGCTGATGGCCTACGCGAATGAAAAGCTGCGCCCGCACACCTCGCTGAAGAAGGGCGCCCTGATCACCACCGGTACGCTCTGCGGAGCCATCGAGCTGACGTCGCGCGGCCCGATCGACATCGTTCTCGGCAACGAAACGCGTCTCAGCCTTTCCATCGTCTGATCGATGAGTGCGTTCTTCCCCGCCTTCGCATAGGCGGCGCAGAAAAAACGCGGAACATTGATGGTCTTCATGCATTCTCCCGGATTGGACTTCGGGAGGATGTCATGGGGATATATCGTCTCGCCTTATGCGCGCTCATTGTCTGCACTGCTGGAGGTGCAACCGCGAACGAGGCACCGTTTCTCAAGTCGCTTGCCGGCAGTTGGACCGGCGGCGGGATGATGAAGCGCACAACGGCCTCATCCCCGATCAATTTAAACTGTAGTTTTCAGTCGAAAGCCAATGGTGAAGCGTTGTCGATGGATGGCAAGTGCACCGGTATGTTGGTCGTTTCGCGCGCGGTGTCCGCGCAGCTTACGGCTACCGGCGGCAGCTACTCCGGCCGTTATATTGGTCCCTCAGGTAGGGTTTCGTCACTCAACGGCGCAAGGCGAGGCGATGCCATCGAGCTCGCGGTCACTTGGTCGAGGATCGTCAACGGCGATCGTGCTGCGACCATGACGATCCGGCACTCCGGCGCGAACGCACTGAGGATCAGAACGGTCGACAAGGACCCCGCATCCGGTAAGCAGGTCGTGACCAGTGAGATCAACCTGCAGCGAAATTAGCCGGCTGGCTTTTTGATGCGTGGCATCGAACTGGTTCGATCAGTAGCCATACTTTTCGGCACTGAACTTGCACTTGTTCAGCACGACGCCGAGGACGCTTGTCTTTTCGGCAAGCGTCTGTTCGCAAATGTCGATTTCGCTGAGCGTACTCTGCTCAGCGGCAGCAACCAGAATTACGCAATCGACATTCGGCAGAAACGCCAGAACGTCGTCCGTCGAAAGCATCGGCGGAAGGTCGTAAATGACGACATCGGGGCGCATCCGTTCACGCATGTCCTGCAGCGCCTGGGTCGACGCGGCGCTTTGTAGCAGTTCGGCGGAAAACTGGACGGCCTGTTTATTGGCGGCTATGGCGAGATTGCCTCCGTGGCGCCGAAAGATGTCGTCGGCCTGTAGCTCGCCTCGCAGGAACGATTCCATCGATGCGGCATCGCGAATTCCAAGCGTCTTGCCGACCTGGGGACGTTTCATGTCGAGATCCAGCAGTGCAGTGCGGCAGTCTTTCTGGTTCGCCAGACTGAACGCAAGGTTGAGTGCGCTAAAGGTCTTGCCGCAACCGGGTGTTGGCGATGTAATAGCCACTGATGTCCAATTGTTCTCCCGCATGTTCTGCAGGATCTTGGTGCGCATCATGTCGAAGGCGGTGTGCGCGGTGTCTGAGCGATTGACCGTCACGATACGGTTTTTCGCAACGAGACTCGCATCCGGGGTAAACGGCTGAAGCTTTTCCCAGGCTAGGTCGCTGATTTCCCGCGAAGGCGCTGGGGACATGTTACTCTTCTCCTGGAGCGCTTGCGAAAATGACGATACCACGGTCTGTTCCATTGGGTTTGCCTTAACTCTCTTGTTCGATGTAGCCGGCCATTCTCAGCGGTTTCGTGTTACATCGAACCGGGCTTCATGAAGCCGGATAGCAGCCTTTGAAAAGCGCTCGCCAACGGCGCATAGAAGTAGTGGATGATCAGGAGGAAGGCGGGGATGATGCTCGCCGAGACGGCTGCTGCCGCAAACCTCTTGTTGTAGAAGCCGCCGGTCGTCTCGCTCGGTGACCCGATGTACGGAATGACGCCAAGCGGCTGACGCTGTAGGAGCTGGCTCAGTTCCGATGGTCTGCGGATCGTGCGGTTCATCATTTCGAGTAGGAACGTAAGCCCTAAGCCAAGAGCGATCCCGCCAACGGCGCCTGCAAGAATGACTATTCGACGCTTCGACTTCACCGGCGTTTCTGGCGGCTTGGCTGCCTCCAACAAGGAGAAGCGTCCGCCGTCCGAGCGGGCCTCGATCTGGGTGCCCAGCGATGCTTCAGCCCGCCGTGCAATTGCCGTGTTGTACTGTGTCTGGATATTGCCGAGATCGCGCTCGATGACGTTCAGCGCCGTTTGGGTTGCGGGGGTTTCGCTTACGGATTTCGTGATGTCGGCGATGCTCTTTGTCAGCGATGTGCGATCGCGGTCGATCGCCTCCAGACGCTTGTCGATATCCGCCAACTGTAGATCGAGAGCCGACACGCCCTGTTTGCCGGCCTGACCGGTTGCCTTTGCCGCACCCTTGCCGCGCAGCGTCGCAATGCGCGATCGCAGGCTTATAATATTGGGGCTGTCTTCGGAGAAGATCGCAAGCTGTTCGGCCAGGGCCTTGTTCAAATCCAAGAGCATCTGCTGCTCCGTGCTAAGCGGACCGACATTGCCTGTCGTGAAGGCATTTTCCGCAAACAAGCTTCTCCGCGCGCGGAGGTCCGCTTCTTCACGTTCCAGCGCCACCAGTCGCTCCTGCTGGCTCGCCTGTTGCTGCCGACGGAACTCCAAGCTCTCTGGAAGAGTATCCCTGTGATCGGTCTTGAATTTAAGAAGCTCGGCCTCGATTCGATTCAGCTCGGCATCCAGCCGCTTCACTTCTTCGTTGAAAAATTGCAACGTATCGCCGGCTCGGTCAGTACGCTGTCGTTGATTGCCCAGCAGGATCGAAGAAGCGAGTTCGTTGGCGGCCTTCGCCGCGAATTCCGGCGTTCCAGCTTCGAAGATGATGCTGAAAACCGTCGTTGCTCCGTCGCCAAGTGGTAGTTGATCAAAGGTGATGCGGGAACGCATGTCCTTGATTACTGCATCCGTCGATAGCTCCTGCCTTTCGCTACCGTAGACATCCAACTTGTCGGCGAGCTGGACCAGATTGTCGCCCGTCGTCATCTGCTGCTGAAGGATCAACAGCTGTTCAAGAGAGCTGGTAGGGACTGTCGACTTCACGAGATTTGTCGGAATCTGTGGAGCCTCGACGAGGATCTTTGCCGTTGACTGGTAGGACTTTGGCATCAGCAGAGCAATCGCCAGTGCAAGCGCTGTCGTGACGACGGTGAGAGCGATGATGTGCGGCAGTCGCCTTAGCAGGATCGACAAGTAGAAACGAAAATCAATATCACCCATTACAAGTTCGCCTGACTGATCCTGAGAATCTGAACGTGCTTTATCTTGCGTTCATTTTCGGTCAGTTCCCCAGCCGAGGGTAGTTCATCGATAGTGGATGCCGCGCTCGGGTTGCTAGTACCTTTGGTCAGGGTGTCGCTTACTGGCAATTTGACTGCATGATAAGTTTGTAATTGATGATTTTATAGTTCGGAGTCGTGCGTATTTATGTCGTCACCGGCATATATTTCTGATTCATTCAGTTATTTAGTTATCGATGCGAATTAAATATTCTTTCTGTCGCCAAGAGAATGAGACGAAACTAGTCTATATTGGTAGAGCGGGCATATTGATCTCTCGCAGTAATACAATGAATGTTAATTCTACGAAATTCAATGAACCCTGCGTCCCTGGGCGAGATATTGCTGGGTGCGCGATAAGGAATTACTCGGCGAGGTGCGCAGTATGTTGAGCGTTTTCGCATTACGGTGAGGAATGATCGAGCATGGTCATGCAACGTAAGTGTTTTTCGACAGGTCGTCATCATCCAAAGCGGCTGGGTTGGTTGCCAACCCTGCTTGCGCTGGGAACGGCGATGTTTGCCGGCGTCGCCGCTAGCGCTCCGCTTCCGCCTCATACGAAGATCAGGTTGAGCGTTGTTCAATGGATGCCGACCAAGGGCGTCTATGAACAATGGGGCTCGATCGGAGGCGATTTCACCATTTCGGATGCGGGCACGGTGTCTGTCCCGGTGCTGGGCAGCATTGCCGTTGGTAATCTCGACGACGACGGTCTGGCCGCTGAAATCGCCAACCGTTTGAAGGAAAAGATCGGACTGGTCGATGCGCCGGCAACGACCGTCCAGATACTTGAATATTCACCTGTGTATGTCGTTGGGGATGTATCCAAACCCGGTGAGTACAAATTTAGCTCGGGGTTGACTGTATTGCAGGCGCTTGCTTTGGGCGGCGGCGAGTATCGCGCGCCTCTGGCGCTTGAAGGCGCTGGCGAAGTGACGCGGTTGGCCGGTAGCTTGAAGGAGCTGGACGACGCTATCACCCGCAGCAACGCCAAAATTGTCCGCTTGGAAGCGGAGATGGCCGGCGCGACCTCGGTCAATTTCTCGCAGCAGCCCGACAAGGCTGATCCGTTCGCCGCGGCTGTCTATAATCAGGAGAAAGTGATTTTCGAAGCCAGGGCGAACGCGGTTGATCGGAAAGCCAAGTCGTTCGCCGAGCTGCGGGATCTCCTCAACGAAGAAATCGGCGTTCTCGAACAGAAGACGAAAAGTACTGACGAGAATATCAAATCCATCCAGCAGCAGGTCGATAGCACCGCGATGCTCGTTGCCAAGGGCGCCGTGGTCGCGACTCGGCAGGGTGAGGTCGAGCGTGCACTGAGAAGCTATCAAGACACCCGGCTGGACATCAGCACGGCGATTATGCGAGCCCGCCAAAGCATCAGCCAGACGACGAGGGATCTGCAAGCGCTTTACGACGAGCGAAAGACGGAAGTCGCATCAGATCTCCAGTCTGAACGAGCCGCACTCGTTCAGCTTAAGCTCAAGCGCGAGACCAGCCAGAAACTGGTGTTGGACAGTCTGTCGTCTCTCGGCGGAGCCGTAAAGCAGGATGAGAAGCCCGTCTTGGGTTTCGTTATCGTGCGCAGGGAAAACGGGACGATAAACGAAATCTCCGCATCGGAGACTTCTGCACTCATGCCCGGCGATGTCGTCAAGGTAACTCGACCTTCCCTGCAAGCAGTGAAGCCGGTCGAGCAGGTTTCTGCGATTCCCGGGGCGGATCAGGCAAGCCGATGAACAGGCTCTCGTCGCGCAACAGCCACGGCCGTATCGCGGGTTCGCTCGCGCGGTATGCCGAACGCGCGCCATTAGAGGGTAGCGTGCCTTGATGGCCAGGGATGCAAACGCGACTGGACGACAAAGCTACACGCAGATCCTAAAATCCACGGTTCTGATCGGCGGGTCCTCCGTTGTGAGTATCGGTTTTTCGATTATTCGCAACAAGGCGATGGCGCTCCTGCTGGGACCTGAAGGCGTGGGTCTGATTGGCCTTTACAACGCGACGATCGACATCGTTCATGCCATAGCGGGCTTCGGGATGAACGCCAGCGGTGTCCGCCAAATTGCCGAATCCGTCGGCAGCAACGACCCGGATCGGATTGCCAGAACAGCGACTGCCCTGAGGCGTATCTCGGTCGTGCTTGGGCTGCTCGGAACGCTTGTCATGGCGCTGCTTGCCGCGCCGATCGCCAGATGGACATTTGGCGACGACCAGCATGCGACGGCGATGCGGCTGCTGTCCATCGTGATCGTGTTTCAGGTCATGTCGGGAGGGCAGGCGGCCCTTGTTCAGGGTGTGCGCGACATCGCCAGCCTTGCACGCCTCGGCATATTGGGTGCTTTCTACAGTACGGTGATCAGCATACCCATCATCTACTTCTACGGTGAAGAGGGTATCGTTGCGTCGCTTGTCTGCATCGCTGCGGCGACGCTCGCCACGTCATGGTGGTACAGCCGCAAGATAGAAATCAACCCGTGCCGCCTGTCGTTCAAGGATCTGCGCTTCGAAGCCGCCGGCCTGTTCAAGCTCGGCTTCATCTTCATGATCACCGGCTTCCTGACCTTCGGCAGCGCCTACGCCATCCGCATCATGGTCTTGGATGAGGCAGGCATCGTCGCGGCGGGGCTATATCAAGCCGCGTGGTCGCTGGGTGGATTATATGCAGGCTTCATCCTGCAGGCGATGGGAACGGACTTTTATCCGCGGCTGACGGGTGTCGCCAATGACAACGCCCAATGCAATCGTCTGGTCAACGAACAGACGCAGGTGAGCGTGCTCCTTGCCGGTCCCGGATTGCTTGCCACGCTCACGCTCGCTCCACTGATCATGCATGTCTTCTACTCGCCCGCCTTTTATGCGGCCGTGGATCTCTTGCGGTGGATCTGCCTGGGGATGATGCTTCGCATCGTGGCCTGGCCCATCGGTTTCATCATTCTGGCAAAAGGCGCCCAGCGGATATTCTTCTGGACTGAGGTTGCGGCCACGGTCGTTCATGTCGGTCTCGCCTGGATCTGCATCAAGGCCTTCGGAACGATGGGTGCCGGTATCGCCTTCTTTGGCCTCTATGTGTGGCACAGTATTCTCGTCTACTGGATCGCGCGGCGCTATACCGGCTTTCGCTACTCGGCGATCAATCGTATCCTCGTCATGGTCTACCTTCCTATGTCGGGCCTGATATTTCTCGCTTTCCAGTTCCTGCCGACTTGGCTGGCCGCATCGATGGGCTGCGCCGCCACCGCCGCCACGGGGCTCTACTCGCTCAAGACATTGGCCGAACTGTTGCCGCCGGAAGCGCTGCCGCGCGTGGTCAGAACGAGGCTCGGCCGCGCTGCATTGTCCTGGTCAGGTTCCGTGCGCCAAGTCCCGTGATCCGCTGAAAGATACAGATACGCCTGCCAATTGCTCAAACTGTCGCATTGAGGTTTGCCGGTATTTTGCGTAAACACGATGCAGTGAGCGGCGAGGACTTAGTTGAAAGCGGCGGAAGCAGGCATAGTTCGATGGCTGGTACGTATCAGTTGCGCCGTTGCGCTGGCCCTCGTCGGCTTCGCGCATCAGGTGCCGGCCTTTGCCAATGGCGCTTTCATTTCCAATGAGCTTTCCGAATACATTCTACCTGACGGAACCGCGCCGGTTATTTGCACGGTTGACAAGACGCATACGGAGCACGACGGCGGCAAGCTTCATGCACATGGCTGCGAGGCCTGCCGGATCAGCGCGTCGACTGTGTTGGCCGCTCCCGTTTTCGTCGCATGGCCAAGCGCTTCGATCCCCACCTATCTTGGCCCGAGCCTTAGCGCCGAGGCTACCGGAAACCGGCCTTTATTCCCCGGTGGCGGTCCAAGGGGCCCACCGTTGATGGCCGCTCTCATTTGAGCTGCTATGCGGTCTTCCGTAGCCGGTGATCCCGCATAGAAATCCCACTGTCCCACTCATCCGTCCGCTGCCGATGCCGCACGACACATTTGTCATGCGAGTTCAGCAAACAGCGGTCGCTCTGGCAGGAACAATCATCATGAAGAAGTTTAAAGTCCTTCTGGCTAGTCTGGTTCTCGCAGGGCCTTTCGGCGCACCTGCCGGCGCACAGATCGTCACTGCAGGCGACATCGAGATTTCCAATCCGCAAGCCCGCGCCATGGTGCCCGGTGCGAAAGTCGGTGGCGGCTATCTCAGCATCACCAACAAGGGGAATGCCGACGACAAGCTCGTCGGCATCACCTCGACGCGTGCCAAATCGTCGGAAATCCACCAGATGAACGTCGACAACGGCGTCATGACCATGCGCCTCGTCGCCGGCGGCCTTGTTATTCCTGCGGGGCAGACAGTCGAGCTCACGCCGGGCGGCTACCACGTCATGTTCAAGGACGTCACCGAGCCCTTCAAGCAAGGCGAAACGGTCAGGGCGACACTGACCTTCGAAAAGGCCGGGCAGGTCGCTGTCGAATTCGCGGTAGGCGGCGCTAGCGCCATGAAGATGGATGGTCATTCCGGGATGAGCGGTATGTCCAAGCCGCAATAGTCGGCAGGTATTAGACTGTCATCGACAATCAGAAAATCATTACAGTGAGCAATCCTATGTCTAGAACGAGCAAATTCCTTATCGCGTCCTTCGTTGCCACTCTTGTTGCCGCAGGGCAGGCGAGCGCCCATGCGCACCTCACGTCAAGTGTTCCCGCCGATAAGGCCACGGTACAGGTGTCCCCCACAGCGGTGGAACTGCATTTCTCCGAGGAGCTTAACCTCCGCTTCTCGGGCGCGACGATTGCCGGTGCCGGTGACAAGCAGGTTCCGACCGGCGACGCCAAGCTGTCGGATGACGGAAAGACGCTGACGGTGCCCGTTTCGGGGAGCCTTGATGCCGGCGGATATGTCGTCGATTGGCATGTCCTGTCGACGGATGGCCACAAGACCAATGGTAGCTATGGCTTCACGGTCAAGCCGTGACGCCGGATACGGCCCTCGTTTTTTGCCGTCTTCTCTTCGATGCTGCAGTCATCCTGATCTGGGGTAGCTCCGCCTATCTCTGCGCGCTCGTTTCGCCCGAACTGGCACGTGTCGTCGGCGACCGGCTGCGGTGGTTGAGCGTGGCTGCAATCGCAGTCGCGTTCGCGTCCACCGTTGCCATGCTGCCGCTCCGCACGGCGATCATCGGCGACGGGTGGTCCGATATGCTGACGCCGGAGATGCTCGGCGCCGTGCTGACCCAGACGGATGTCGGGAAGGCCTGGATGGTCCAGGCCGCCGGCGTGGTCCTGCTTGGCGCGACGGTGTTTCTTCCGTACAGGTATCGGCAAATGGGACGAGCCGTATTCGCTGCACTCCTGCTGCTCAGCCTGACGCTGAGCGGCCACGCAGCGATGAACAGCGGTTGGCTTAGGGTGCTCCACCGCATCAATGACGGTGCGCATCTTTTGTCCGGCGGTGCATGGCTGGGTGCGCTCGTGCCGGTCCTCTTGATCTTGTCGATGCTTGGACGCGGCACGCTGCAGGCCGATGCGCGCGTCGCGGTCATGCGGTTTTCGACCGCGGGGCATGTCGCAGTTGCGCTCGTGCTTCTCTCAGGCGCCGCGAACACGCTGCTTATCCTAGGGGGCGTGCCGTCGGATTGGTCGTTCAGCTATCAGCGTCTGCTGAGCGCAAAGATCGCGGTGGTGGCGGCAATGGTGTTGATTGCGGTCATCAACCGCTATGTCTTCGTGCCGAAGTTTGCTCGAGATCACTCTCTTCTTCAGCTGAAGATCTGCGTCATCACCGAGGTCGTGCTGGGGCTCGTGGTCGTGGCCCTCGTCGCCTGGTTCGGTACGCTGCAGCCACGCTAGACGCGAAAACAGTAGCACGACCCACCTACGTCAAATAACGGTGCAGCCTGTTTTTTCGCTTTGAAGCCTTGATTCTCCATGTCATTTTCGGCGCAACACTGCACACCGATAATGGGGACGATCATGTTTTCAAAAAGCATCAAATTCAACGCCGCGCTTGCCGCCCTCGTGCTCGCGCCATCGCTTGCATTCGCCCATCCGGGCGCCGGCCAGGCGGTCGGCTTTGCGCATGGCTTTAGCCACCCCATGTCCGGGCTCGACCATATCCTGGCCATGATCATGGTCGGCGTTGTTGCTTGGCAGCTTGGCGGCCGTGCCGTCTGGATGGTGCCGGCCACCTTCGTCGCCGTTATGGGCCTGGGCGGAGCGCTCGGCATGATGGGTATCTCGATCCCCTTCGTTGAGGCCGGGATCGCGCTTTCCGTGATCGTTCTCGGCGCGGTCATCGCGCTCAACGTTCGTGCGCCTGTTGCCGTTGCCGCCGGTCTGGTTGGTCTGTTCGCCATTTTCCATGGTCACGCGCATGGTTCCGAAATGCCGGCTGCCGCCGCAGGCATGTCTTACGCCGCCGGCTTCATGATCGCGACGGCCACGCTGCACGCCATCGGTCTTGCTATGGGATTTGCGATTGCACGGGCCGGTGATGCTCAAGGCGCTTTCGTAACGCGCTCCGCCGGCGGTGTCGCGGCGCTGGCCGGGGTCGGCCTGCTGACCGGTCTTATCTGATCGCTCTGTGCTCCGGGATGAGGTACCTTCATCGGCTCCTCATCCCATGTTTCGCGGAGGCAACTCGGCCTTTCTAATTCAAGCCGCGGCGAAGTTCCGCTGCTTTTCTCAGCGTTCGTTGCACGGTCGAGGGCATGGCCGGCTTGGTGACGACACCAAGCGCGCCGTTTAGCTTGTCCGCCACGGCCTCGGGATTGCCGGTCATGAACACCACCGTCACCCCGAATTCCTCCACCAGACGGCGGCAGATTTCAGGGCCGGTCGGCCCATCCGAGAGGTTGACGTCGACGAAGGCGATATCGGCGTCACGTGCAAGCTGCAGCGCCTGATCGCGGCCATTCGCCAGACCGGCGACATCGAAGCCCATCTCTTTTATCGTTTCCTCGAGATCAAGGGCTATAAAAAGCTCGTCCTCGACGATCAGGACGCGCTGCTTGGTGCTATTTTCAGTCTGTGAACTGTACTCAACGCCGGTGCCCATACTTGGCCCCCTGTTACTCATTTTCACCAGAACTCGGACGGAAAACGGCTCGGCAACAGATATGTTCCGGCGCGGGACAGCTTTATTTTCAGTTAAGGTATTGTTAGTATTAACAAAATGCTAATTTCGGCCTCTCGTGACGAATGCTCTCTCAGAGATCCACAGCCGGTCTTGATGGTGTTGTTACATGATTGAGATTTACTGCAGGGCGACGCTCCATCCGAGTTGACAACAGGGATGCGAGTGGGGAGAGTTGCCGCCAAATGAGGCGCCAGCATATTGGGGGGAACCTATGTTCGCACGCGCGTTCTTGACAGCCGTAACCGTTGTTCTTTCGACCGCTCTAATTGGTTCACCCGCCTTTTCCGCGGACAGCAAGCGCCAGATACAAACCGTGCGTGATGCCGACTATTTCGGCTTTGATCTGCGCAGCGAGCAGAATGTCACGCTCGACCAGTGCAAGGCCTCGTGCATTGGCGACAAGTCGTGCAAGGCCTTCACCTATAACCCCAAGGCTAGCTGGTGCTTCCTGAAATCCGACTTCAAGACGATGAATGCCTTCCCGGGCGCCATCGCCGGCAAGATCGTCGAGACAGCGGGCAGTCAGGAGCCGGACCTCGGGGCAGCACCTCGCATCGGCTTCCTCTCGGGCGATGTGCTGCAACAGGCGCGCGACGACAAAGCCAATCTCGAGCTCGCCGATGACCAGCAGGGCCAATCCGCCGACAGTCTCATCGCCAACGCGCGGATCGATCTCACGGCCAACAATGTCGTCGATGCCCTGAAATCCTTCCGGGGCGCGCTCGCGCTCACGCCCGATAATGCGGATCTGTGGCTGGAAACGGCGCGCGCGGGCGACAGCTTCGTCAAGACCGACGACAACAATGGCAGCGAGATCTATGCCCAGGCCGTGCTCGCCGCCATCAATGGCTACGACCTGACGCGGACGACGACCAGCCGCGCCGATGCGCTTGCGGTTCTGGCGGTGGCGCTGGAGAAGAACGCGAACTACCGGGCCGCGCTGAACGCCTATAAGGCAAGCCTGGCGCTGGTGAATTCAAAGGAAGTCCAGGCCGCCTACCTGCAGCTGAAGTCGACGCAGGGCTTCCGTATCACGGATCACACCGTCGATGCCGACAGCGCCACCCCGCGCGCATGCGTCACCTTCTCGGAATCGTTGGTCAAGACCACCGACTATACCCCTTTCGTGACGCTCAATGGCGCCTCGCCGAAGGCGCTCGAAACCAAGGACAGGCAGATCTGCGTCGAGGGCCTGACGCACGGCGAGAACTACAAGATCTCTTTCCGCACCGGTCTTCCCTCGTCGGTCGACGAGGTTTTGGAGGCGCCCGTCAGCCTTGATATCTACGTCAAGGACCGCACCGCAAGCGTCCGCTTCACCGGCGACAGCTTCGTGCTGCCATCGACGGCGCGCCGCGGCATCCCGATCGTCTCGGTCAACATGGCCTCGGCCAACCTCAAGCTCTACCGCATCGGCGATCGTGGCATCGCGCCGTTGCTGACCAGCTCGCAGTTCCTCACCCAGCTCGATGGCTATAGCGCCCAGCGGATCGAGGACGAAAGCGGCGAGCTTGTCTGGCAGGGTGCGATCGACATCGCCAATGACCTGAACAAGGATGTCGTCACCAGCTTCCCCGTCGATGAGGCGCTGCCGGAGCGCAAGCCCGGCGTCTATGTGCTGACCGCGACATCGCCGACCGGGCCGGACCAGGAATGGAATTCGCAGGCCACCCAGTGGTTCGTGGTCTCCGATATCGGCGTGACGACCTATGCCGGGACCGACGGCCTCAACGTCTTCGCCCGTTCGCTTGCATCAGCCAAGCCGATGGCTGGTGTCGCGCTGCAGTTGCTTGCCAAGAATAACGAGGTGCTTGGTACCGCCACGACCGACGACAATGGCCGCGCCACCTTCACCGCCGGCTTGATCCGCGGCACATCGGCGCTGACGCCTGCCGTGATCACGGCGAAGAACGGGACGTCGGACTACGTCTTCCTCGACATGACACGAGCCGGTTTCGACCTCTCCGATCGCGGCGTCACCGGGCGCGCATCGCCGGGCGCAATCGACGTGCTGACATTCACCGAGCGCGGCATCTACCGCGTCGGCGAAACGGTCCACGCGTCTGCGCTGGCGCGCGATACGGATGGCAAGGCAATCGAGAATCTGCCGCTGACCTTCATCTTCATGCGCCCTGATGGCGTCGAAGACCGCCGCATCGTCAGCCAGACCAGCAATCTCGGCGGCTACAATGTCGATTTCGCCGTGCAGGACAATGCCATGCGCGGCACCTGGACGATGAACATCCATACCGACCCGAAGGGTTCGCCGATCGCCAGCAAGAGTTTCCTGGTCGACGATTTCGTGCCTGATCGTACCGACATGGAGCTGAAGACCGAGGCGAAGGTGATTGGACCGGACACGCCGGCAACGATCAATATCTCTGGCAAGTATCTCTATGGCGCGCCCGCCGCCGGGCTGACGCTGGAAGGCGATGTCGTCATCAAGCCGACACACCAGGCGGATGCATTTCCGGGCTATTTCTTCGGCCTTGCCGATGAAGAGGCGAGCGAGGATTCGCGCCAGTCGATCGAGGGATTGCCGGACCTCGACGAAAAGGGCGAAGGCGTTACCGATCTGACGGTCGGCGAGCTGCCCGCAACGACGCAGCTTCTGAACGCGACCGTCTATATTCGAATGCAGGAAGCCGGCGGACGCGCGATCGAGCGCTCGCTTGTGCTGCCGGTGCAGAACCAGGGGCCGATGATCGGCATCAAGCCGGAATTCTCGGGCGATCTCGGCGAGAACTCGATCGCCAACTTCACCGTCATCGGCGTCAACGCCGATGGTGCGAAGGAGGAGATGAAGGGGCTCCGCTGGAAGCTCTTCAAGCTCAACCGCGACTATCAATGGTATCGCGACGGCACGGCCTGGAAATACGAGCCGGTCTATACCGCCGAGCAGGTGGGCAACGGCAGTGTCGATGCCGGCATCGATGGCGCCAAGATCGCCTCGCCCGTGCAGTGGGGCCGTTATCGCCTCGAGGTCGAGAGCACCGACGCCGATGGCCCGACCTCCAGCGTCGAATTCGACGCCGGCTGGTTCGTGCAGGCAACATCCACGGAAACGCCCGATGGGCTGGAGATCGCGCTCGACAAGGATAGCTACAAGGTCGGCGAGACCGCGAAGCTGAAGGTCTCCTCGCGCTATGCAGGCGAACTGATGATCGCCGCCGGTACCGAAACCCTGGTTGCCGCGCAGAACGCGGCGATCGGCGAGACGGGTGGCGAGGTGGATATCCCCGTTACCGCCGATTGGGGCGCCGGCGCCTATGTGACCGCGACGCTGTTCCGTCCGGGCGATGCCCAGGACAGCCACATGCCGATGCGCGCCATCGGCGTGAAATGGCTGAAGGTCGATCCTGAGGATCGGGCCTTGCAGGTCAAGATCGAGGCACCTGAGAAGATGCTGCCGCGCGGCCCGCTGCCGATCACGCTCGCCGTTGCGGGTGCCGGCGCAAACGAGGACGCTTATGTCACCGTTGCCGCTGTCGATGTCGGCATTCTCAACCTGACGCGCTACGAGCCGCCGAGCCCGGAAGAATGGTATTTCGGTCAGCGCCAGCTTGGTCTCGAGATCCGCGACCTTTATGGCCGCTTGATCGACGGCTCGCTCGGCGCCACCGGCAAACTGCGCACCGGCGGCGATGGCGGCGCGATCGCGCTGCAGGCAAGCCCTCCGACGCAGAAACTCGTCGCCTTCTTCTCCGGCCCGGTGAAGCTGGATGCCGAAGGTAAGGCGCATGTCAGCTTCGATATTCCTCAGTTCAACGGCACGGCGCGCCTGATGGCGGTCGCCTGGTCCAAGTCCGGTGTCGGCCATGCGACGCAGGACGTGATCATTCGTGATCCTGTCGTCGTCACCGCCAGCCTGCCACGTTTCCTGGCGCCGGGGGACAAGTCTGAACTGCGCCTTGATATCGCCAATACCGATGCGCCCGCAGGCGACTACAAGCTGGCAGTCACAGGCAATGACGCTGTCGGTATCGATAAGGCCACGCAGACGATCCGTTTGGATGCCGGTGCGAAGCAGGCGGTGACGCTGGCGGTGACCGGCTTGCAGCCGGGCAACGGCGTCGTTTCGATTAACCTCTCGGATGCATCCGGCCTGTCGCTCGACCAGAGCCTCGATGTCCCCGTTCGGCCGGCGGTATTGCCGGTCACGGAGCGTCGTGTGCTGGCGCTGAAGCCGGGCGCGAAGCTGACGATCGACAAGGCGCTGTTGGCGGATAGCGTTCTTCCGGGCGCATCGGTCAGCGTCAACGTCACGCGCTCGGCTGCCTTCGACATCCCGGCCTTGCTGATGTCGCTCGATCGCTATCCTTTCGGCTGCGCCGAGCAGACGACCAGCCGAGCTCTGCCGCTGCTCTATCTGAGCGAGCTTGCCGAGCAGGTCGGTCTCGATGGCGATGCCGATATCAAGAAGCGCGTGCAGGATGCCATCTATCGTGTCCTGTCCTACCAGGCATCCGCCGGCAGCTTCGGTCTTTGGGGACCGGATAGCGGTGATCTCTGGCTCGATTCCTACGTCACCGACTTCCTGACGCGGGCCCGCGAGCAGAAATACGATGTGCCGGATCGTGCGCTCGCACAGGCGCTGGAGAACCTGCAGAACGCCTTGAGCTATGACGTTAATGTCAAGGATCAGGGCGATCAGATCGCCTATGCGCTATATGTGCTCGCGCGCAACAAGAAGGCCGCGATCAGCGATCTGCGCTACTATGCGGACACGATGATCAACGACTTCCCGACACCGCTCGCCAAGGCCCATATCGCGGCCGCGCTGGCGCTCTACGGCGATGCGACGCGGTCGAAGAACATCTTCGTCGACGCGCTGCAGATGTCGGCCCAGTCGATGGTCACCAAGGTCAACCTGTCGCGCACCGACTATGGCTCGGTGCTTAGAGACGGCGCCGCCATCCTCGCGCTCGCCGCCGAAAGCCGGCCGGTGCCGCCGATCGTGCCGGAACTGGCGAAGGCAGTGGCCAAGGAGTGGGAGCGCAGCAAGTACACCAGCACCCAGGAACAGGCCTGGATGCTGCTCGCCGCCCGCGCGATCCAGGGCGGCGACGAGTCGCTGAAGATCGACGTCAACGGCGCGCTCCACAACGGTGCCTACATGGCGCGGATGAATGGCGAGGCGCTGGCCGATCACGCGCTGACCCTGACTAACCAGACGAGCGATGCCGTTTCGGCTGTTGTCACGACCGTTGCAGCACCGGTGACGCCGCTGCCGGCTGGTGGCGATGGCTTTGCCATCGAGCGCAGCTACTACACGCTGGATGGCGAGGAAGCGAATGTCTCGGAGGCAAAGCAGAACGAGCGCTATGTCGTCGTGCTGCATGTCACCGAGAGCAACAAATGGCCGTCGCGCATCGTCATCACCGATCTCTTGCCAGCCGGTTTCCAGATCGACAATCCGAGCCTGGTCGACAGCGCGCAGCTGACCAACTTTGACTGGATCGGCGATGTGACGGCCGCGCATACCGAGTTCCGCAACGATCGTTTCGTCGCTGCTTTCAACCGCAGCGCCGATGACAACCGGGAGATCAACGTCGCATACGTCGTGCGCGCCGTGACACCCGGCGTCTACGACCACCCGGCGGCGAACGTAGAGGACATGTACCGGCCGCAGCTTTCGGCGCGGACGGCAACCGGCAAGATGGAGGTCGTGGCGGCACAGCCATGAGACTGAGGCGGAAAATCGCGATCGGCCTTGTGGCGGCGATGGCAATCGCCGGCGCCGGGCTGATCGGGCTCGACGCGGCGGACAAGGCATTTCCGCCGCCGCTCGACAAGGCGCGCGTATCCGCCGAGGTGCTGGATGCCGACGGAGAGCTTCTGCGCGCCTTCGCGACGCCGGAGGGGCGCTGGCGTCTAAAGACGACCGTTGGCGATGTTGATCCGCAATTCCTGCGTATGCTGGTCGCCTATGAGGATCGGCGCTTTTACGAGCATCGCGGCATCGACATGCGTGCGATCGGCCGCGCCGCCTTCCAGCTCGTCACCAACGGCCGCATCGTTTCGGGGGCCTCTACGCTCTCGATGCAGGTTGCCCGGCTGATCGAGCCGCGCCAGGGCCGATCGCTTTCGGCCAAGCTATTGCAGGTCGCACGTGCGCTCCAGCTCGAGCGACGCCTGTCCAAGGATGAAATCCTCGATTTCTATCTGACGCATGCGCCATATGGCGGCAATCTGGAAGGCGTCAGAGCCGCAAGTCTTGCCTATTTCGGCAAGGAGCCGAAGCGTCTGACGGTGGCGCAGGCAGCGTTGCTCGTGGCATTGCCGCAGCTTCCCGAAAAGCGCCGCCCCGATCGCAACCTCAAGGCCGCCGAAGCGGCGCGCAAGCGCGTGCTGGAGCGCGTCGCGGTCGTAGACGCGATCGGGGAAGGGGAGGCGGAGCGCGCCGAGGCGACGCTTGTGCCGGCAAAACGCATGCAACTGCCGGCGCTCGCGGCACATGTCGGCGAAGCCGCGCTGCGTATGGCGCCGGATGCGTCGCCGTACCGGACCACGCTGAAGAAGCGGGTGCAGGAGGGGCTGGAGGCTGTCGCCAAGGCGGCCGCGCTGAAGCTAGGTCCCAAGCTGTCGCTGGCAATGGTGATGGCGGATGCGCAGACTGGGGATATCGTCGGCGAAGTCGGCTCTGCCGATTATTTCGACGCCAGCCGATCCGGCTGGATCGACATGACGCGCGTCCCGCGTTCGCCGGGATCCACGCTAAAGCCGTTCATCTATGGCCTCGCCTTTGCAGAGGGATTGGTTAGCCAGGAGACGATTATCGAGGATCGGCCGGCGGATTTCTTCGGTTACCGGCCGCGCAATTTCGATATGAGCTACCAGGGAGACGTGACAGTGCGCGATGCGCTGCAACTCTCTCTCAACGTGCCTGCAGTCAAGCTGCTCGATGCCGTCAACCCGGCCAAGCTCCTCATCCGCTTCCGCCGCGCCGAAGTGCGCCCGCTGCTGCCGCCCAACGAAACGCCGGGGCTGGCGATCGGGCTTGGTGGCGTCGGCCTCACGCTCAAGGATCTGGTGCAGCTTTATACGGCGCTCGCCAATCGAGGGCAGGCGGTCAGGATCGGGGACGGCATATCCGGCCAGCCCGGAGAGATCGAAGGCGAGGCGTTGCTTGAACCGGTCGCGGTGTGGAATGTCGCCGATATCCTCTCGGGCGTCATACCGCCCGCCGGTGCGCCGCAGCGTGGCATCGCCTACAAGACCGGCACGAGCTACGGATACCGCGACGCCTGGTCGGTGGGCTATGACGGTCGCTATGTCCTCGGCGTTTGGGTCGGTCGTCCGGATAGCGGCGCCTCGCCCGGCCTGACCGGATATGGCACGGCCGCGCCGATCCTGTTCGAGGGTTTTGCCAAGTCGGGCATCTCAACGACGCCGCTGCCGCGCCCGCCATCGGGCGCCGTGCGCATCGCGCAGGCGCAGCTGCCGATCAGCCAGCGCCGGTTTGCGATCAATCCCAGCGGATTGCTCGCGACATCCGGCCGCGAGCCGGCGCCGCAGATCGTCTATCCGCCTGAAGGAGCGCATGTCGATCTCGGGGCCCAGGGTCTGGCAAAGGGCGGCGAACTCTCGCCGTTGATGCTGAAGCTCCAGGGTGGCCGAGCGCCCTTTCGATGGCTCGCCAACGGCAAGCCGTTACCCGACCTGTCGCGGCGGCGCACCAACCAGTGGACGCCCGATGGCGGCGGCTATTCCAAGCTGACCGTCATCGATGCGATGGGTCGCGCCGCAAGCGTCGGCGTGTTCATCGATTGAGGCGGTTTTGACCGTCGTCAAAACAAGCGCATTTTGCGCTTGACCTTCCAGTTGCTGGAAGGTTGATAAGTATCTCCACTGCCTTGTCAGGCACAGGAGATACTCATGGATAACACCCACGCACATCACCACGGCCACAGCGACCACCATCATCATCCGGCGGATGACGTCGTGGTCCGCGACCCCGTCTGCGGCATGACGGTCGATCCCGCTGCCGGCAAGCCGTCGTTCGAGCATCAAGGGCGGCGCTATTTATTCTGCTGCGAGGGCTGCCGCACCAAATTCGAAGCTGCGCCGCAGGATTATCTGACAGCAAGGGACCCGGTCTGCGGCATGAGCGTCGACCGTGCGACCGCGAAGCACTTCCTGCGGCATGAGGGCGAGAAGCACTATTTCTGCTCGGCCGGCTGCAGGACGAAGTTCGAAGCGGCGCCGGCGGATTATCGCAATGGCAGAAAGCCGCAGCCGAAACCTGCTCCGAAGGGGACGCAATATACCTGCCCGATGCATCCCGAGGTGATCAGCGATCATCCCGGCGATTGCCCCAAATGCGGCATGGCGCTTGAACCAATGGGCATCCCGCCCATGGATGAAGGCCCCAATCCCGAGCTGATCGATTTCACCCGCCGTCTCTGGATCAGCGGCATTCTCTCGGTTCCGCTGCTTGTCATAACGATGGGGCCGATGATCGGCCTTCCTGTGCGCGATTGGCTCGGCGAGCCGCTTGCGACCTGGGCCGAACTTGTTCTAGCCACGCCCGTGGTGCTCTGGGCAGCACTCCCGTTCTTCCGCCGCGCCAGGGCGTCGCTCGTCAATCGCAGCCCGAATATGTGGACGCTGATTGGCCTCGGTGTCGGGACGGCTTACATCTATAGTCTGGCCGCCACGCTGGCGCCGGGCATCTTTCCGCATACGTTCCGTGGACATGGCGGCGCCGTGCCCGTTTATTTCGAGGCGGCGGCCGTTATCGTGGCCCTGGTTTTCGTCGGGCAGGTGCTTGAGTTGAAGGCACGCGAGCGGACCGGCTCGGCTATTCGCGCACTGCTCGATCTCGCGCCGAAGACCGCGCGGCGTATTGGCCGCGATGGCAGCGAGGCCGATGTGCCGGTCGACGATATCGTTGTTGGAGATCGCCTGCGCGTTCGGCCGGGCGAGCGGGTTCCTGTCGATGGCACGGTCAGCGAGGGGCAATCGACGATCGACGTATCCATGCTGACAGGCGAACCGATGCCCGTCGAAAAGAGTGTTGGCGATACGCTGACGGGCGGTACCATCAACAAGAACGGCATGCTGGTGATGACGGCCGAAAAGGTCGGTGCGGAGACAACGCTGTCGCGCATCGTTGACATGGTCGCCACGGCACAGCGCTCGCGCGCGCCGATCCAGGGCGCCGTCGATCGCGTCTCTGCTTTCTTCGTCCCGGCCGTTGTCGCCGCCGCGATCGCCGCTTTCGCGATCTGGGCTCTCGTCGGTCCCGAGCCGCGCATGGTTCACGCGCTGCTCGCCGCCGTCTCCGTCCTAATCATCGCCTGCCCCTGCGCGCTGGGTCTTGCCACACCAATGTCGATCATGATCGGCACCGGTCGCGGCGCCCATGAGGGCGTGCTGATCAAGGATGCGGAAGCGCTGGATCGTTTTTCGACGGTCGATACGCTGATCGTCGACAAGACGGGCACGCTCACCGAAGGAAAGCCCCGGCTGACAAATGTTGTGGCACTCGGTGACGTGGCAGAAGACCAACTGCTGCAACTCGCCGCCAGCCTGGAGCGAGGATCGGAGCATCCGCTGGCGGCCGCTATCGTGTCGGGCGCGGAAGAGCGCGGGATCGCCTTGGCCGATATCACGGGCTTTGAGGCGGCAACGGGCAAAGGCGTGCGCGGGAATATCGGCGAGGCGGCCGTGGCGCTTGGCAACGCAGCGATGATGGCCGATCTCGGCATCGACGTCGCCGCCCATGGGGAGCAGCTGCAATCATTGCGGGACGAAGGCAAGACCGTGATGTTCGTCGTCGTCGACCAGCGCCTCGCCGGGCTGGTGGCTGTCGCCGACCGTATCAAGCCGACAACGGCCGCCGCGATCAAGGCGCTGCATGCGAGCGGCCTCAAGATTATCATGGCGACTGGCGACAATGAGCGCACGGCGCGCTCGGTCGCCAGAAGCCTGGGGATCGACGATGTGCGCGCCGACATCCTGCCCGAGGTCAAGAAGGCGCTGATCGACGAGCTGCATGCCATGGGGGCGGTGGTCGCCATGGCCGGCGACGGCGTTAACGATGCACCGGCGCTGGCCGCGGCCGATGTCGGCATCGCCATGGGCACGGGGGCCGATGTCGCGATGGAGAGCGCCGGCATCACCCTGGTCAAGGGCGATCTCAACGGCGTTGTCAGGGCGCGGCGTCTGGCCGAGGCGACGATGCACAATATTCGCCAGAACCTCGGCTTCGCCTTCGGCTACAACGCGCTCGGCGTGCCGCTCGCCGCCGGCGTTCTCTATCCCGTCTTCGGTCTGTTGCTTTCGCCGATGATTGCGGCGGCGGCGATGAGCCTGTCATCCGTTTCGGTCATCGGCAATGCGCTGCGGCTGCGCGCCGCCAAGCTTTAGGAGGCTGCGATGAATATCGGTGAAGCATCGGCACGGTCCGGCCTGCCATCGAAGACGATAAGATATTACGAGGATATCGGCCTCATCCGCCCCGATAGAAACGACAACGGCTACCGCGACTACGCGGTTGCCGATGTTCACAAACTGCGCTTTTTGCAGAAGTCGCGAGGGCTCGGTTTTTCAGTCGAGGAGTGCCGGCAGCTGCTGGCGCTTTACGAAGACAAGAGCCGGGCCAGCGCCGATGTGAAGGAGTTGACCCAGGCCAAGCTCACCGAGATCGACCGCAAGATCCGCGAGCTCAGCGAACTCCGGCACACGCTTGAGCACCTGGTCCACGCCTGTCACGGCAATGACCGACCGGACTGTCCCATCCTCGAGGAATTGTCGGACGAGCAGCATGCCTGACAATTTGCGTGCATTTGTGGCATCTCCGAGCGATGCTTAAAGTATTGATTTTAATTTGATATTCTTCATGAGTTTGGCCGTTTCGGTCGCTGGACGATGAGAAAGCAGAAAAAATCGCGGCCGCGGGGAATAAAACAATGCGCGGCTTCGTATACTCAATTATGGAACGGAAAGAACGCCCATTCGATGTCATCGGTCAGCTCGCAGCGCTTCGGCGCTACGCGCGCTCCCTGGTGCGCAACTCGGATGACGCCGAAGATCTGGTCCATGATGCCTTGGTCCGGGCATACGAGAAGAAGCAGAGCTTCCGCAGTGGCGGTAACTTGCGTACGTGGTTGCTCTCGATTGTGCATAACGCTCACATCGACCGCGTCCGACAGGGGCGATCGCTGACACGACGGCACGATGAGGCCGCCGTAGAGGCCGAGCAGTCCTTGCCAGCCGCGCAGGAACATGCCGTGCGTCTGCAGCAGGTGCGCAATGCATTCTTCCGTTTGCCGGAAGAGCAGCGCGAGGCCCTCCATCTCGTGGCGATTGAAGACCTCTCCTATCAGGAAGCTGCTGCAGCGCTCGGCGTTCCGATTGGTACATTGATGTCGCGCATTTCGCGCGCCCGCGCCCACCTGCGCGAAATCGAGGAAGCGACACCGCGTGCACCACATTTGAGGTTAATCGAAGGAGGCGGAAATGAAAGCAGTTGATCCCATTATCGACGCCGATCTCGATGCCTATGTCGATGGCGAACTCGATGTGACCCGCCGCATCCAGGTGGAATCCTATCTTTCCGAGAATCCCGAAACGGCCGCGAAGGTCATGGCCGATCTGAGTATGCGCGGCGAACTGCGCCTGGCGCTCGCTCATGAAGGCGCCTCGGGCCGGGCGGAAACGCGCGATCTTGCGCGCCGTCTCGAGCGCGGACTTGCTTACGGTCGTATCTTCCACGCCATGCAGCGCGTTGCTGCCGTCGGCGTCATGGTGGCGGCCGGCTGGGTAGCGCACACCTCGTTCGGTGCCTTTACCGCAACTGAAGTGGCTGCATCCGTCCCGGCGCCCGCCTATGTCGAGGACGCCGTTCAGGCCTACAAGACAGCCCTGGTGCGCCAGTCCGTCTCGTCGCAGCCGGCGGAAGGCTATAAGCCGGATGAAATTCGCGCTGCAACCGGCATCGTCATGCCGCAGCTTCCGGGTGGCTGGACGATCTCGGACGTACAGATATTCCCGTCCGAATTCGGCCCGAGCGTCGAAATGTCGATCACGGCCGACAAGAAGCAGCTGTCGCTGTTTGCCGTTCGTCCGGGCGTTTTCTCCGTTCAGTCGGTCAACCATATCGCGCTCGATGGCGCCGAGGCAGCCTATTGGCAGATCGGTGACGTCGCCTATGCGCTGGTGACCGCGGATCGCTCCATCTCACTGGATCAGGCAGCCGATGGGCTTGCCCGTACCCTTTACTAGTTCACTCGAGGAGATCTCAATGAACCCAATCAATCAGCAGCGTTACGGTGCGGCCGTTGGCTCGCAAGCCATGTTCGACGAGGGTCTTCGCCAGCACATGCTGCGCGTCTACAACTACATGGGCATCGGTCTTGTCATCACCGGCATCGTCGCGTTCATCGTTGGCTCGACGCCGGCGCTTTATGTGCCGATCTTCCAGTCGCCGCTCAAGTGGGTGGTCATGCTGGCGCCGCTCGCCTTCGTCTTCTTCTTCTCGTTCAAGATCCAGACGATGTCGGCAAGCGCCGCGCAGATGACTTTCTGGGCCTTTTGTGCCGTCATGGGCCTGTCGATGGCTTCGGTGTTCCTGGTCTTCACCGGCACCAGCATCGCACGCACCTTCTTCATCGCCGCCACGATGTTCGGCTCGACCAGCCTCTATGGCTATGTGACCAAGCGTGACCTGTCCCGCATGGGCTCGTTCCTGATGATGGGTCTGATCGGCGTGGTGATCGCCAGCGTGGTCAACATCTTCCTTGGATCGAGCGCTCTGCAGTTTGCGATCTCGGTCATCGGTATCGTTGTCTTCGTCGGCCTGACCGCCTACGACACGCAGAACATCAAGGAGCAGTATTCGGAGAATTACGATCAGGAATCGAACCAGAAGCTTGCCGTCTTCGGCGCTCTGTCGCTCTACCTGAACTTCGTGAACATCTTCCAGTTGCTGCTCAACTTCACGGGCGAGCGCGAATAGTCGAGTTATGGCGCTTCTGGGGGCAAAGGAAGCGCCAGAACGCCCGATCCGCACTCTGTGACAGGATCGTGGATTGGGTGTTCACCATAGGGAAGCGGCCGGGCGCAAGTCCGGCCGCTTTTCTGTTTTGCGCACGGGTGCTGTTGGGCACATCGGCGGGCGTTGCCGCCTGTTGGACTTGGCCATTTGATCCATGCCCTTGCAGCGCCGAACCATGTGCGTCAAAAGCAGGGAGAATTGATCGGGAGAGCCGGCGTGCGCCACATTTATGTCATCGGTATCGGAACGGGAAATCCCGAACACGTCACCATCCAGGCCATCGGCAAGATGAACGCCGCCGACATGATCTTCCTGCCGACGAAAGGCGAGGAGAAGGAGAAGCTTGCTTCCGTTCGCCGCGAGATTTGCGAGCGCTTCGTCGCCAATCCGAAGACCCGGATTGTCGAGTTCGCGATTCCGCACCGCAAGACGGCAGACCGCAGCTATGTCGAAAGCGTCGATGACTGGCATGCGGCACTGGCGCAGATTTTTGTGCGCCTGATCAACGATCTCCCCGACGGCGGCGCTGGCGCCTTTCTCGTCTGGGGCGATCCGAGCCTTTATGATAGCGTGATCCGCATTATCGAGCGGGCAAGGGAACTCGGGACCGTTGATTTCGACTTCAGCGTCATCCCGGGGATCACCAGCATCCAGGCGCTGGCGGCAAGCCACCGCATTCCGATTAACATGGTAGGAAAGCCGGTCGAGATCACGACGGGGCGCCGGCTTGTCGAGCATGGGAACCGGGCGAATAGCACCGTGGTCATGCTAGATGGAGAGCAGGCCTTCTCCAAGATCGAGGATCCGGATGCCGAGATCTTCTGGGGCGCCTATCTCGGTACGGACGATGAGATCGTGCGTTCGGGACGGCTTGGCGATGTCGCCGCGGATATCGTGAAGTTGCGCGCCGAAGCGCGGGCGCGACACGGGTGGATCATGGATATCTACCTGCTGCGCAAGGGTCGCGATTTCGACGATCTGTGACACTGGCAATGGCTTTGCCCCGTGCGTCGCGATCATGCAGGCGCCGGGCGGAAGGAAATGACGAGATGGCACTCGACGAGCGCATCAAGACGGACATTGCAGGCGAAGCCGCGCAAGCCTATGCGCGGCGCGGTGCCTGTCCGACTCTCGCGCGGCCGATGCCGACGGGCGATGGCCTGCTCGCTCGCCTGCGTCCGCAGGGTGGCGTCCTGACGGTTCATCAGTGCGCGCAACTGGCACAAGCCGCCTTGCTGCATGGTAACGGTTTGCTCGAGATCACGGCGCGGGGCAGCCTCCAGATCAGAGGACTTCGGCCGGAGACGGTCGAGCCGTTCGCCGAAGCGGTGTATGCGGCCGGCATCATCGTGTCGCCCAATCCCGTGATCGAGTTGCCGCCGCTGAATGGTGCTGAATTCGGTGACGTCGCGGATGCTGCCGCGATGGAATTGCTGCTGCGGGATCGGCTCGCCGAATATCTGCAGTCGCCGGGGCTTGCGCCGAAGCTGTCGATCATCGTCGATGGCGGTGGGCGCTTTGATTTGGCTGATGTCACGGCGGATGTCAGGCTGTTGGCCCTTTCGGCGGAAGAGTGGCTGGTCGCCATTGCTGGGTATGGTGCCAGCGCTCGTCCGGTTGCCGTCGGCACTGCCGATGAAGCGATCGAGGCGGTCGGTGATGTCCTCAAGCTGCTGCTTTCGATCGGCTGGCAGAAACGTTGCCGCGATATCGATCCGGAGCGATTGGTATCTGTCTTCCCGGATATGCACGCCATTTCGCGCCATCCGCGCGCGGGCGAGACGCCATCGGTTGGCATCCCTGCAATGGAAAACTGTACGGCGGTGATCGGTCTCAAGCCGCGTTTCGGGCAAATACACGCGAACGACCTTCTGGCGTTTCTGACGTTCGTCGAAAGCCATGATGTGACGAACATCCGACCGGCGCCCGATCGCGGCCTTTTCATAACAGGATTGAACAAAGAGAGCGCGGCGGCAGTGCGGCTATCGGCGAAGCGCTTCGGTCTATCCGCCGATAGCGACGATCTCTCATCGCGCATCGCCACTTGTGCCGGTGCAGGCGCTTGCGCGTCGAGCTTCTACGCCACCAAGGCATTAGCGGAGACGCTGATCGAGCGGTGTCCGGAGGCGTTGGATGGCTCGCTCGACCTGCATTTGTCCGGCTGCGCCAAGGGCTGCGCCCACCCACGCCGTGCTCTGACCATCTCGGGAGCCGCAGACGGCTACCATCTTGTCCTCGATGGCCTAGCGTCGGATGCGCCTGATGCACAGATTGCTGGTAGTGACATCAATTCCGCTATAGAGAGGCTTTCCCGTCTCATCAAAAGTGAAAGACAAGCTGGCGAATCTGCTAGGGCCTGTCTCGACAGGGTGGGGACGGCCACGATTACGCGAGCACTGCGACAGGACTAGGAATGCCAGACTACGATTACATCCACAGCGGTGACGCCATCTATGAACGGTCGTTCGCGATTATCCGCAGCGAGGCCGATTTGTCGCGGTTCTCCGCCGAGGAGGCCGACGTTGCCGTGCGCATGATCCATGCCTGTGGATTGGTTGAAGCCGCCGAGCATTTCGTGTTCGCGCCGCATTTCGTCAGCGCCGCGCGCGCGGCGCTCCATGCCGGCGCGCCGATCTTCTGCGACGCCGAAATGGTGGCGCACGGCGTGACCCGCACCAGGCTTCCCGCAAAGAACGATGTCCTCTGCACCTTGCACGATCCGCGCACCGCAGAATTGGCGAAGGAAACGGGAAACACACGTTCGGCCGCCGCCCTTCATCTCTGGAAGGATCGTCTTGCCGGCAGTGTCGTTGCCATCGGCAATGCGCCGACTGCGCTCTTCCACTTGCTTGAGTTCATGCGCGATGGCGCGCCGAAGCCGGCGGCGATCATCGGCATGCCTGTCGGCTTCGTTGGTGCGGCGGAATCCAAGGATGCCTTGGCTGAGAATTCCTACGGCGTTCCCTATGCGATCGTGCGCGGACGGCTTGGTGGCAGCGCCATGACGGCAGCGGCCGTCAACGCCTTGGCGAGGCCTGGTCTATGAGCTGCGCCGGTCGTCTAATCGGCGTTGGCACTGGTCCCGGCGATCCGGAACTGCTCACCGTCAAGGCCGTCAAGGCAATCGAAGCGGCCGATGTGATTGCCTATTTCGCCAAGCGCGGCAGAAGCGGCAACGGCAGGGCGATCGTCGAGCACCTGATCGGGCAGGACGCGGTTATGCTGCCGCTCTACTATCCGGTGACCACCGAGATCGAAAAGAACGAAACCGAATACCGGCGACAGATCACCGATTTCTACGAGGAGTCGGCGGCGGCTGTCGCCGCGCATCTCGACGCTGGCCGAACCGTGGCCGTCCTCAGCGAGGGCGATCCGCTGTTTTATGGCTCCTACATGCACCTGCATGTACGCCTCGCCAACCGCTATCCTACCGAGGTCATCCCCGGCATCAGTGCGATGTCCGGCTGTTGGTCTCTCGCCGGCATCCCGATCGTGCAGGGCGACGACGTATTGTCGGTTCTGCCCGGGACGATGGCCGAGCAGGAGCTCGAGCGCCGTCTATCCGATACGCAAGCCGCGGTAATCATGAAGGTGGGGCGCAACCTACCAAAGATCCGCCGCGCGCTGCAGGCATCGGGAAGGCTTGCCGAAGCGGTCTACGTCGAGCGCGGCACCATGGCCAACGCGGCAATAGTCAAGCTCGCCGACCGGCCGGAAGGCGATGCGCCTTACTTTTCGTTGGTCCTCGTTCCCGGATGGGAGAGCAACCGATGAGCGGGCAGCTTTTCGTTATTGGCACCGGTCCGGGGAATCCAGATCAAATGACGCCGGAGGCGCATGCAGCCGTTTCGAAGGCCACGGTCTTTTTCGGCTACGGCCCCTATCTCGATCGCCTGAATTTGCGGGCCGACCAGACGCGTCAAGCCTCGGACAATCGCGAGGAACTGGATCGCGCGAGCGCCGCGTTGCGGGCCGCGTCCGAGGGCGCGGTCGTCTGCGTTGTCTCTGGTGGCGATCCTGGCGTATTCGCCATGGCGGCTGCGGTCTGCGAGGCGGTCGACAATGGTCCAGACGCGTGGCGGGATGTCGATCTCGTTATCCTCCCGGGTATCACCGCTATGCTGGCAGTCGCCGCCCGTGTCGGCGCCCCGCTTGGCCATGATTTTTGCGCGATCTCGCTCTCCGATAATCTGAAGCCCTGGGCGACGATCGAAAAGCGTCTGACCGCAGCAGCCGAAGGCGGCTTTGTGATCGCGCTTTATAATCCGATCAGCAAGGCGCGCCCCTGGCAGCTCGGCAAGGCGTTCGAATTGCTGCGCGAAAAGCTGCCCCGCTCGACACCAGTTATCTTCGGCCGCGCCGCTGGACGGCCCGATGAGCGTATTTCCGTTCAGCCGCTCGATGTCGCGGATGCCGCGACGGCCGATATGGCGACATGCGTGATCATTGGGTCGGCGGAGACGAAGATCATCGAACGCAAGGGCCGGGCTGATCTCATCTATACCCCTCGCTTCAGCCCGGGGGCAGCAGGTGATTGATCATCGACAAGGCCTCGTCGACAGTGGCGACCGTGGAGATGGCGGGCGCTTCTGCGCGGCCGATCATGATCACCTCGATACCGAGCGCGCGCGCCGCGGCGATCTTGGCATAGGTGGCCGAGCCGCCGCTGTTCTTGGTGATGACGACATCGATGCGGTGCTCCCGCAGCAGCGCGACCTCGCGTTCGACATCGAAGGGTCCGCGATCGAGAAGATAATGTGCATGGGGAAGCTGGGGTTGCAGATCGACCGGGTCGACGCTTCGGATAAGATAGTGGTGCTGCGGGGCGGCATCCGCCCTATGCGCTTCCTGACGACCGATGGCGAGAAACGCGCGGCGCGGCGCACTGCCGATTTGCGCGATCGCGTCCTGGACACTCGCGGCATGCCGCCAGCGGTCGCCCGCCTCGGCCTGCCAGGGCGCGCGACGAAGGCAGAAGGCTGGAAGACCGCTTATTGCGGCAGCTTCCGCGGCGTTTTGCGAGATGCGCGCGGCAAAGGGATGCGTGGCATCGATCAGCAGGTCGAATTTTTCGTCACGCAGAAAGCTCGCGAGCCCCTCCGCGCCGCCAAATCCGCCGACGCGGGTGGGCAGGGACTGCGGAGCGGGTTTTTCGGTCCTGCCAGCGAGAGACAGCAGGGCATCGTAGCGCGGTTGAGCGGCAAAAGCCTTGGCGAGCGCGCTTGCCTCGGTCGTGCCGCCAAGCATCAGAATGCGGATTTTGCTCATGGCTGATATGTCTTCCGCTCCCGGCCAACCTTGGCTGACTATTATCGGCATCGGCGAGGATGGTCCAGCAGGGCTCGGCGATGAAGCCAAGCGGCTGATCGCCGCTGCCTCCGTCGTCTTCGGCGGCGCTCGCCATCAAGCGCTGGTGGCCGGTCTCATTCAGGGCGAATGCCTTACGTGGGAAAGCCCGTTCGAGCGTTCGGTGGCTGCGATCATCGCGCGACGTGGCTCGCCTGTCGTCGTGCTCGCCTCGGGTGATCCGTTTCTCTATGGTGTCGGCGCCACACTGTCGCGGAGCGTTGATGCCACGGAGATGCGTACGATACCGGCGCCGTCATCCTTCAGCCTTGCTGCTTCGCGGTTGGGTTGGCCATTGCAGGAAGTTTCTAGCGTTTCGCTGCATGGGCGTTCGCTCGATCTCATACGTCCTCATCTGCATCACGGCCGGCGCATCATCGCGCTGACCTCGGATCAGGAGACGCCGACGCAGCTCGCGGCTTTGCTCGTGGCCAATGGTTTTGGCCGGTCGCGGCTGCATGTGCTGGAAGCGCTTGGCGGCGCGCGTGAACGCGTCAGGACCTGCCAAGCCGATGCATTTGACATTAAGGACATCGATCCGCTGAACGTCTGCGCCATCGATATCGTGGCCGGCAAGGGTGCGCGCGTGTTGGCCTTTGCGCCCGGCCTCGACGATGCGCTCTTCGAGCATGATGGCCAGATTACCAAGCGCGAGATCCGGGCATTGACGCTGTCGACGCTGGCGCCTCGCCATGGCGAACTGCTGTGGGATATCGGCGCCGGCTCCGGCTCGATCGGCATCGAGTGGATGCTGTGTGACCCGTCGCTTCGGGCCATTGCCATCGAGCAATCTAGCGAGCGGGCGCAGCGCATTGCGCGCAATGCGGCCGCCTTTGGCGTGCCGGGGCTTGCGGTCGTGCAAGGCGCAGCACCACAGGCGTTGCAGTCGCTGCCCGAACCCGACGTCGTCTTCGTCGGTGGCGGGGGAAGCGAGGATGGGGTAATGGAGGAGGCGATCGCGACGCTGAAAAGCGGCGGCCGACTGGTCGCCAATGCCGTGACGCTCGAGATGGATGCGAAATTGCTGGCTTTGCGCGCCAGCCTAGGCGGGTCGTTGACCCGCATCGATATTTCCCGCGCCGGTGCGATCGGCGCGATGACGGGCTGGCGCCCGGCAATGCCCGTCACGCAGTGGCACTGGGTCAAGAATTGAGGACAAGGATATGACCGTTCATTTCATCGGCGCTGGCCCGGGTGCCGCGGATCTCATCACCGTGCGCGGCCGCGACCTCATCGGAAAATGCCGCGTTTGCCTCTATGCGGGTTCGATCGTTTCGCCAGATCTTCTCGCCTATTGCCCGCCGGGAGCGCGGATCGTCGATACCGCCCCCATGTCGCTCGATGAGATTGAGGCCGAATATCTGCGTGCCGCCAATGCTGGCGAGGATGTTGCGCGCCTGCATTCGGGCGACCTCTCGGTCTGGAGTGCAGTCGCCGAACAGGTCCGCCGCCTTGAGAAGCATGGCATTGCCTACACGATGACACCAGGCGTGCCGTCCTTTGCCGCAGCGGCGGCCGCGCTCGGGCGCGAACTCACCATCCCCGAGGTCGCGCAGAGCCTGGTTCTGACCCGCGTATCGGGGAGGGCGTCGCCGATGCCTGATGGCGAGACCCTGACGCGGTTTGGCGCCACAGGCGCTACGCTTGCCATCCACCTCGCCATTCATGCTTTGGACCGGGTTGTCAGCGATCTTTCGCCGCTCTACGGGGCCGAATGCCCCGTCGCCATCGTCGTAAAGGCGAGCTGGCAGGATGAGCGGATCGTGCGCGGGACGCTCGGCGATATCGAGGCCAAGGTGGCCGCGCAGCCGATCGAGCGGACGGCGATCATCTTTGTCGGCCCATCCTTGTCATCGACCGATTTTCGCGAAAGCTCTCTTTATGATGCGACCTATCAGCGTCGCTTCAGAGGCCGACAGTAAAAAAACCGCGAGACTTAGGCGTTCGAGCCGCGCAATTGCCCGGCCGTGTGTCTGCGCGTCCGATGATCGGCGCGCGGCGAGGCGTAATGTTATCCACAGCGCCCAATATCGTCGAAGATCGCCCTGACATCCGCGCCTCAAGGGTAAACGAGGGATTAACCAATTGGATTAGCTTAGTTTCGTGATCCCGTTACAGAGGAGTTGCTACAGTATTTACTAGGGATGATGTTGCTTCGTCTATGTCAGAACAGTACGGACTTTGGCACTATACCCTGAGGCGAAAACACAAACGATTATTATCGTTAAGAAACGGTATTTCTAAAGAATAAATGCCGTACGCTTCTTGGTTGAGGTTTTTGCTTCGGAGTAAAAAATAATTCCTGTTTTCATCTTTTGGCGGTACAAATTTATATACTGCGCATTTTTAATCTAACGCTGACGAAATATTTTGTATTGATTGTCACTACTGATGTATGTAGGTTCTTAATAAAGTAGAAACCACACGCGATAAGTGATCCAAAACGGATAAACTACTTTACTGACTTAATACACGCCGATGTCCCCCGAGTATTGCATTTCGTTGCGAATGGTCACCTCTAACACTATTGAGTATGAGGCTAGTATGAATTACGTACCTTCGGAATTTGAAAGCGGACGCACGCCTGTCAACAGACTTCAGGCCGTTGCCGTGGCACCCAGAGCTCTCAGCGAACTGGGCGAAGTAAAGGTTATCGGCGAGGACCGGTGCTTGCTGATTATCGACGGCAGAACACTCGAGCGCGAATGCCTCGCGACGACGTTGACGCAGAACGGTCTTGGCATGAAGGCCTGCGCGGTGGGCTCGGTGGCGGAATGGCGGCGAAAGAAAGATGCAACGCAGCGCGTCAAGGCGGTCCTGCTGAACATCACCGGCCGTGCGTCGAGCGATGGCGCTCTTTATGAAGAGATCGCCAGCATCGCAACCGAACTCGCACCGGCGCCGTTGGTTATCCTTGCGGATGGCGACGATCTCAACCAGACGCTCCGGGCGATCGAGCACGGTGCTCGTGGCTTCATTCCCACCTCTGTGGGTATCGAAGTCTGTGTGGAAGCCATTGGGCTCGCCGTCGCCGGCGGCACCTTCATCGTCGCGGGCAAGACCTTCACGTCGTCGGCTCCTGTCGACAACGCGCCGCGCCAGAAAGAGCTGTCACGCATGTTCACGCTGCGCCAGGCCGAAGTCGTCCAGGCGTTGCGCAAGGGCAAGGCGAACAAAATCATCGCCTATGAACTAAATCTGCGCGAAAGCACCGTCAAAGTTCACATTCGCAACATCATGAAGAAGCTGAAGGCAACCAACCGTACTGAGGTCGCCTACAAGCTGAACGATCTGTTCCAGTCCGACTCGCGCTGGAACGCATCGGCGGACTAAGCCAGGCTAGGCGGTGCCATCCGTGCTGAGCGGATCGTTCTCGCTGATGGCGCCTGACGGGTTCCGCGATCCTTCATCACCTGTTCTTATCTCTTGGCCGTCGGGGTGTACCCGGCGGCCAAGAATTTGTCGGTAGCCCTTCTTCGAAAAGGGCTGGAACAGCTGGCCAATAAAGTTGTCGGCGACACGACCGCTGATGCCGATATCCGTTGGCGGGCGACGGTCGGGATTGAAATAGGTGCCGAACAGTTGATCCCACAAAACCAGGTTCTCGCCGTAGTTCGTATTGCCCTCTGCCAATACGCGCGAGTGATGCCAGCGATGCAGGCCCGGCGTACTGAAGACCAGGTCGAGCGGGCCCGTCCGCACGTCGATATTGCAGTGGGTGAGAAGGCCGATGAAGGCCGTCACGGCGCCAATCCATAAAAACACCGGCAGCGGCGCGCCCAGGAGATAGAGCGGAAGCTGGCTGAGTGCGATCTTGAACAGCGAGTCCATGAAATGGAACCGGCCGGTATTCACGACCCACAGTCGCTCGACACTGTGATGAAGGGCATGAAAGCGCCATAGCGACAGGATCTCGTGCGCTGCGCGGTGGGCCACGTATAGTCCGAGCTCGGCGATCGCCAATCCAAGAACCACCTGAAGAGCCAGCGGCAAGCTGCCGGGCCACACATCGGGTAAGCTCATGAACAAAGGATGGGCGACGGTCGCGACAGCCATCGGCGCGGTCGCACCCAGCGCGGCGGCCAGCTGAACGCCGCCCTTGCTCAGCAGCGTGTGCGCGACGTCATTAAATGTCTGGCCGTCCCGCTGCAACCATTCCTTTTCGAAAGGAATCACGCGCTCGAAGAGGGCGATCAAGCAGACGATCGCCAGATAGACCGCGTTGAACCACAGCAGCGGCGCTGTGCTCCGAAAGGCGAAACCGGCTCCGACCAGTCCCGCTGAAAACAGCGCTGGCCACAGTATCCATGAAAGCAGAGCATAGGGAATTGATGTGCTCTTGTCGGTCACGTGTTCTCTCCGCCAAAGTTCAATGCTGTTCATTGATACACTACGACTGTGCCTCCTATGCAATATCGCGCGTCTAGGCAACCTCGCGTGCACAGGTCGCGTGGAGCGCGCCCGTACCTTGAGCGTTTGCCGAAGAGAATACCGGTCTTTGTTCCCCGTGCAGCTTCACGGGCTTTGCCGGCGTCATTATCGCCACCGATCCTGACAACTCGCCTAGCCTTGTGCCGACAGTCATCATGGTGTTGGCTGGCTTATGCAGGGCGTGAAGCACAGTGCTTGTTCGTCCGTCAGTCGCGCCAATAGCGCCTACGATCAGATGATGGCGACCGGCTTCCTTCTCGTCATCGTTTGCAGTGTCAATGCAGCGGCCTCGTCTGGACACTTCGACTTGCTATTCATCTGGTCTGAGATCTCGACGGTCAACCTCGTTATCGGCGCGGTCGTTACTGGTTACCCCAGTTTACGCTTGTGGCGGAAGCGCTGTGCGGTTTGCTGGTCGGCGTCTAATTGCCTGATCAGTTCTCACAGAGAACCGTCACCACCCGTCGCCCTATGCGAGCCGATAGAACAGCTTCAAGAACACTTCCGGTTGATATGCTTACGGAATTCTTTATTCAAAGTAATTTCATTGTATTTGCCTGTATATCAAAAGTGATGATGCGACAATACAAATATACCTACCCCTGATATTTGCGCTTGTGCTAGCGATATTGCCGTTGCCGCTTGCGTCAGTCTTCACTGTTTCCGTAATGAATTTTGACTATTGCATCGGTGAATTTTTGCGCTTAGCATCGTACCAAGTTAATAATAAAGTGAACGAGAGCAATATCGTCGAGTGCGGCTTCCTTAGAGTCTAAGTATTGTGTCCGGAAAAATCTTTTTCGGAGGTGTTGTTTGCGTGCTTTCCGGGGGGAGATATGCGAAAGACAATGAGAATCGCCACCTCTCTCGATGGGGGATCAGACGAAAAACGTTATCGCTCACGCTCCGATAGCCCCTTCGTCATCGCGTCTGCCTCCGCTCACGTTACAGTTGAGCTCGCGCTGCCGCTACTCAGCAGCGGATCGGCGGATGGAGTTGCTCGTCGGCGACATTCCATTCTGAGAAAATCTCACCGATCGCGTGCTTCTTCGCGGGGTGCTGCCGCCACGCGGCGGGACGATATCCGAGCGCGCAAGCCGCTCTTCATCGCGACATGAGTGAGATGACATTTGAGGCGCACGCTGATGACAGATGAACTTAGGGAGATCATGCGCGTTGGCGCGAGACACGCAATCCCGGGTCGGAAAGCCACGATCGCATACCGGCTGCTGCCTACAGCGCCGGTTGCTTTTCGATCGATCCATCAGGCGCCCGATGGGGGAAGGCGGCAGTTCTGCGTTTGTGGCATCGATAACCGAGGTCGATGACGATGGCGTGGAAGAGCGCACGCAAGCGCAGCGTTACATTTCGCAAGCGCCAACAGCGGGATGAGCCCTTCGCTTGGAGCATGCAGCCCTATCGGGAGACCGGACCGCGCGTGATGACCTGCATGGCTCTTGTCATGCCCGAAAATGGATCCGGCAGCGGCCGTGCGCATAACTGGATCGTTCTGATCAGCAACGAGATAAAGTCACGTGCCTATCAGCATAGTTTTGCCGAAATGCAGGCCCGGTCATTTGGTTCTGATGACGATGACGACGATCAGTTCGAAGAGTGATGGCGCAGTGGAATGGGCCGTCTCAACCCTAGTTTCGAATAAATCTGAAGTATAAGTTTGAAGTATTAATACTAAATGAGCAATGCAGGTCGGTCCCGACACTGGGCGCGCTTACAGCGCATGAACGGCCTGCCTTTCATTGTAAGCATCGCTGTCTGGCCCGAGGTTGTAAGGCCGTTCGTGGCGTGGCTTGTCGCTAGCCAATCGTTGGCTCGATTACGCGTCCTCCCGCTCAGGGTCCATGCCACATCAGACATATACTACCAGTACGGTCGAAATTTGTTGGCGTATAAATCGCCTACTCTTGGTTTGTGTTTTCGAGAGTTACTCCCACGCTAAGTAGTATGTTCGACGAAACATCGGAGAAAAACATACTCTGGCTGCGAAATACTAAATAAGGAGTATTGCTGGGCGAATTGTTGGGCGTATTAATCTTGTGTTAACTAGACTGGCGGGTTGAGGATAAACGTTATGACCATGCCAGTGGAACACAGCTGGAACGCGCGGCTTTCAGCCAGAAATGATCGACTGTGGTTCAGCTTCAATGCCGTCGCGACGACCTATGTCGCGGCTGTTCTTGATTTCGCGGCGCTATTCTTTGCAAGCGCCGGTGGGTACATGTTGTACGAGCAAGTATTCTTGGGGATGGATGGCGACTTGTCGCGATTTGCGGGCATCGGCCTGCTTGTCGCCACGGTTTTCGTCTTGGCTATGGGCGGCGCTCATGCTTACCGTCCTGCCGGGCTGTTGTCGTTTCGCCGGCAGATGGCTATTATCTGCACGTTCTTACCAGCGGTCGTTGCGTTTCTTCTTGCGATTGTTTTCTTCCTCAAGATTGGAACAACGGTGTCGCGCGGCGCCATCCTATCGGCCGCCGTTCTATCTTTTGGCACGCTGACGACCCTGAGGCTCGCTTGGTATTCCTACCTGAACCGCGCGGTTGCCCATGCATCTTTCCCGACCCGGCGCGTCTTACTAATATGCCCAGACTCGACGCCGGTTGATCCTTTCATCCACAAGGCTGCGCTGGGCGGGCTATCCATCAAGCATACTATGCACCTTCGCGCTGCCGACGAGGCTCCAAGCCTGCTACAAGAGCGACTTCAGAAGAATGGCATAGCCGAGGTCGATGAGGTCCTGATCGTCTGGGGCGATTATGCCAATGCCGCCGTTCTAGAAGAGTGCCTGTCGGCATTGCGTGAGTTCTGCGTTCCTGTCAGCGTCATGTTTTCGGGCCTGGTCGGCGATATCGCCCAGGGTTTCGCTCAGGATATCGGCGAGAGCCGCGCATTTCAGATCCACCGGCCTCCGCTTGGCTTGGTCGAGCGTATCGTGAAGCGACTGTTCGATATTGCCTTTTCCATGGGCGCGATGATCGTTACCCTTCCGCTGTGCTTGCTGGTGGCGATGGCGATCAAGTTAGATAGTCGTGGCCCTGTCTTCTTCATGCAGTGCCGCAAAGGACACAACGGTAAGCCGTTCCGGATTCTGAAGTTCCGCAGCATGAGCGTGATGGAAGATTCCGGCGTTATCCGCCAGGCGACACGCAACGATGCGCGCGTAACCCGTGTCGGTGCCTTCATACGCTCGACTAGCATCGACGAGCTACCGCAGTTCTGGAACGTTTTGCGCGGCGAGATGTCCGTGGTCGGCCCGCGTCCACATGCGTTGGCCCATGACGATCTCTATGGAACACTGATCGCCCAATACGCTTCTCGCCGGCATGTGAAGCCGGGCCTGACGGGCTGGGCGCAGATCAATGGGCACAGGGGCGAGACGCCGACCGTCGACAGGATGGCTGACCGCGTGCGGCATGATATTTGGTACATCAACAACTGGTCGTTGTGGCTTGATCTCAGGATCGTCGTGATGACGGCGATCGGCTTGCGGGATCGGAGCAACGTCTACTGAGATTTCGTCGTCAATCCTGGTGTTTGCGTTGGTTGAGAGGTGCGTAGGCGATGATACTTGTCACTGGGGGAGCCGGATTCATTGGCTCGAACTTCGTATTGGATTGGCTGGTGCAACACGACGAGCCGATCGTCAATCTCGATGCGCTGACATATGCCGGAAATTTGAATAACTTGCGGTCTGTGGAGAAGGATCCGCGCCATATCTTCGTGCATGGCAACATCGGCGACGCAGCGCTTCTGAGCGATCTCTTCACGCGATACAAGCCAAGCGCGGTTGTAAACTTCGCCGCGGAAAGCCATGTGGATCGCTCGATCCACGGCCCGGAAGATTTTATTCAGACAAACATTCTGGGCACGTTTCGTCTGCTGGAAGCCGCGCGCGCCTATTGGACTGGCCTTGAGACCAAATCCGATTTCCGCTTTCTGCACGTTTCGACCGACGAGGTCTTTGGGACGCTCGATGCTGACGATCCTGCTTTCAACGAAGAAACGAGTTACCGGCCCAACAGCCCTTACTCCGCTAGCAAGGCGGCAAGCGACCATCTGGTTCGCGCCTACTTCCATACTTATGGGCTTCCTGTCGTCACCACCAACTGCTCCAACAATTATGGCCCGCTGCACTTCCCGGAAAAGCTCATTCCGTTAGTGATCCACAACGCGCTCCAAGGCCGTTCTCTGCCGATCTATGGCGATGGTTTGCAGATCCGTGATTGGCTCTACGTGAAGGATCATTGCAGCGCGATCCGGCGTGTGCTGGAAGCCGGACGTCTTGGCGAAACCTATAATATCGGCGGCTGGAACGAGCGCGCCAACCTTCATGTCGTCACAACTCTCTGTGCGGTACTTGACGAGTTGCAGCCGCGAGCCGATGGCAAAAAGTATAGTGAGCAGATCGCCTTCGTCACCGATCGCCCCGGGCACGACCGGCGCTACGCGATCGATGCGCGCAAGATCGAGGCCGAACTCGGCTGGCGTCCGACTGAGACCTTCGAGAGCGGAATTCGCAAGACTGTCCAGTGGTATCTCGACAATGCCGACTGGGTCGAGAACGTAACCTCAGGCAGCTACCGCAACTGGGTGGAGAAGCAATACGCATGACCGTGCTTCTTCTCGGAAAGAATGGTCAACTTGGACGCGGGCTTCAGCGCGCGCTGCTCCCATTCGGTAATCTCGTCGCCTTCGCGCGCGACGAACTCGATCTCGATAAGCCGGAAGTCATCGCCGAGCGTCTTAATGCGGTTCGCCCTGATATCATCGTTAACGCGGCGGCTTATACGCAGGTCGATCTTGCCGAGACGAATGCCGATGCGGCGTTTCGCGTCAACCACAAGGCCGTGAAGGAATTGGCGGATTACGCCCGCCGGAGCGACGCGCTGCTGGTGCATTATTCGACGGACTACGTTTTCGATGGTCGCCAGGAAACGCCTTATTGCGAGAGCGACGAGACGCATCCGTTGAATATCTACGGCCAGTCGAAACGTGCCGGCGAGTTGGCGATTGTCGAGTCCGGCTGTCGGCATCTGCTGTTTCGCACGAGTTGGGTTGTCTCTGCTGATGGCACGAACTTCGTGAAAACCATTCTGCGCCTGGCGCGGGAGCGTCCGAACCTGCGAATCGTCGCGGACCAGTTTGGCGCGCCGACGGCCGTCGAGGTGCTCGCTGATGTCACCGTGCTTGCAATTGCCGCGCATCGGCGCTGCGGCATTGCCGACGGAACCTATCATCTGACTGCGTCCGGACGAACAAGCTGGCACGGACTTGCCCAGCATATTGTCCAAAAGGCGATCGAGCACGGCTTCGTCTCGGCTGTCGATCCGGCCAATATCGAGGCGATTACGACCGAAGAGTTTCCACGGCCGGCCGCACGGCCGCGAAATTCGTCGCTCAACACGAATGCTTTGAGTTCCGCCCTCGGGTTCACCTTGCCTGAATGGACGGTGCATGTCGATCGCGTACTTGATCAATTGAAGGAACGGGGGTGGGCGCTGTGACCCGAAAAGGCATCATTCTCGCCGGTGGATCCGGCACTCGTCTTCATCCGGCGACACTTGCCATGAGCAAGCAGTTGCTGCCTGTCTTCGACAAGCCGATGATCTATTATCCACTCAGCACGCTGATGCTGGCCGGCATCCGCGACATCCTGATCATCTCCACGTCGTTGGATATTCCTCGCTTCGAGCAGCTGCTGGGCGATGGCAGCGCTTGGGGCGTCAAGTTCTCCTACGCCGAACAGCCATCGCCCGATGGTCTGGCGCAGGCCTTCATCATCGGTGAGACGTTTCTCGATGGAGCGCCGTCGGCGCTCGTGCTCGGCGACAACATCTTCTACGGCCATGACCTGCCGATCCTTTTGGCAAGCGGCATGTCGGTCGATCGAGGCGCAACGGTGTTCGCCTATCACGTGCTCGATCCGGAGCGATATGGCGTCGTGGAGTTCGACAAGCGCTTCAGGGCGGTCTCGATCGAGGAGAAACCGGCGGAGCCGAAATCGAACTACGCGGTGACGGGACTCTATTTCTACGACGAACGCGCCGTTGAATTCGCCAAGTCGCTGCGTCCTTCGCCGCGCGGCGAGCTCGAGATCACGGACTTGAACCGGCGTTATCTGGAAGACGGCAGCCTGACCGTCGAAATCATGGGCCGCGGCTACGCCTGGCTCGATACAGGAACGCATGATTCATTGCTTGACGCCGGGCAATTCATCTCGACGCTGGAGCGACGTCAAGGGCTGAAAGTGTCGTGTCCGGAGGAGATCGCGTTTCGCAACGGCTGGATCACCGGCCGACAGCTGGAGCAACTGGCGGCGCCGCTCTGCAAGAACGGATACGGGAAATACCTGATGCGACTGCTGACGGAGGCAGGTTGACCGATGAAAGTCTCTTCACTGGCAATTCCCGAGGTCCTGCTGATCGAGCCCACCGTCTACGGTGATGAACGCGGCTTCTTTTTCGAAAGCTTCAATCAGGCCCGCTTCAACGAAGCGGTCGGAGCTGAGGTTTCATTCGTTCAGGACAATCACTCCAAGTCGGCCAAGGGCGTGCTACGCGGGCTGCACTACCAGATCAGCCAAGCTCAGGGAAAACTGGTTCGGGTGGTCGAAGGCGAGGTCTTCGATGTGTCCGTGGACCTGCGGCGGTCCTCTCCAACCTTCGGGCAGTGGGTTGGCGAAATCCTGTCGGCGAACAACAGACGCCAGCTCTACATCCCGCCGGGCTTTGCGCATGGCTTCGTGGTTCTGTCTGAAACCGCGCAGTTTCTCTACAAGACGACAGATTTCTACTCGCCGCAACACGAGCGTGCCATCATCTGGAACGACGCGACGGTCAACATCGCCTGGCCGATCGCGACAACACCCATCCTTTCATCCAAGGACGCGCAGGCGCCGCTGATGAGAGATGCGGATCTTTTTCCGTAACGGCGTTTCGCGACCATCGCCACATCGGTAGTAGGCAGAGCTCAGACGAGGCGCGAAAGTTGGCGATCGTCGGCCCGCCGTCTTTGGCTCCACTACATATCGTTGCCCTTGGTCCTTTCCGGATCGGTTTTGGTGTGTCACATAAGGTCGGCTAGCCATCGCCACTGGGAGGACGATTGTCGGAATGAGGGGAATTCGCCAACTGGCCAAGCATCTCGATATCTCGATCGGGACCGTGTCGCGGGCGCTCAATGGCAAACCTGATGTGAATGAGGAGACTCGCAAGCGAGTGCTGGCGGCGGCCGAAGAGCTTGGCTATGTGGCGAACCAGTCGGGCCGAAGCCTGCGGCAGGGAACCACAAACGTCATCGGCCTGATGATCGAGTCCAGCAAGGAAACGGTCGAAAACGCCGACAACTTTTTCCTCGGCCTGACCGGCGGTCTGCAAAGCGTGTTTTCACGCCACAAGCTCGATCTCATCATGCTGCCCTGCCCGAGTGACGAGGACCCGCAGGAGTATCTGAAGCGCATGGTGGCGCGTCGTGTGGTCGATGCACTGATCATTTCCGCCACGCAACGCGTCGACAAGCGCATCGACTTCCTGGCCAAGGCAAAAATACCCTTCGTTGCGCTCGGCCGTAGCTCGTCCGGCGGCAATTATAGCTGGATCGACCTCGATTTCGAAGGCGTCGCAGCCTGCGCCGTCGATCGGCTCGTTGCCAAGGGGCATCGACGGATCGCGATCGCGGTGCCATCAACAGACGTCAATCTCGGCTACATTTTTCTCGATGCTTATCGTAGCGCGCTGGAACGTCACGACATTGCCTTTGATCCCGAACTCGTCATTCGCGCGAAGTCGAGTGAGCAAGGTGGATATCAGGCCGGTGACGAACTCATCCGCCTTGATCCTCGGCCTACGGCGATTATTCTGATCTACGAACTGATGGCGATCGGGCTTTACCGACGCATGGTCGAGGCGGGCATCGTCCCCGGTCGAGATCTCGCCGTCATCGGTTTTCGCGAAGAGCCGCGTGCCCGGTTCCTGCAGCCGACACTCACCTGTTTCAGGATGTCGTTGCGCGATCTCGGCGCCGAGCTTGCGGAAACGCTGCTCGCGACCATGCCTGCCTATGCGGATTTCTATCCTGATGGCGCACGCAACACGATTTGGCCGCTTGAGCTCGTTGCGGGCGAAAGCGATGCCTTCAGCCTCGACAGTTGAATTTTCTCGAAAGCCAGCCCATGCAACCGCGCGATTTCCTAAAAGATCTCTTCTCCACCGCTGTTAGGGCGGCCGACCCGCTCACGGGCCTCACCGCCCATCTTCCTGCCAAGCCGAAGGGGCGAACGGTCGTGATCGGCGCCGGCAAGGGCGCTGCACAGATGGCGCAGGCGCTCGAGAGTGTCTGGGACGGTCCCCTCGAGGGTGTCGTGGTGACGCGTTACGGCTATAGCTGCGAGACCCGAAACATTGAGATCCTTGAAGCTTCGCATCCTGTGCCGGATAACGCCGGTCTCGTCGCTTCGAAGCGGCTGATGGATGCGGTGAGCGGGCTTGGTGAGGACGATCTCGTCATCGCGCTGATTTGCGGGGGAGGGTCCGCCCTGCTGCCTTCGCCGCCTGAGGGGCTGACGCTCGAAGACGAGATTGCCATGAACGAGATCCTACTCGCCTCGGGCGCGCCGATCTCCGCGATGAACGTGGTGCGAAAGCATCTCTCCATGATCAAGGGCGGCAGGCTGGCGGCGGCGACCAAGGCGCGTGTTGTCAGCATGGTTGTGTCGGACATCCCCGGCGACAATCCTGCTTATGTTGCTTCCGGCCCCACCGTTCCGGATCGCTCGACGCGGCACGATGCGCTTGACATCATCGCGCAGTACAAGATGTCGCTTCCGCAAGCCGCGCTCGATTTCCTTGCCACGCCGACTGCCGATGCGCCGAGCCCGGATGATCCGGTTTTCGGCCGCCACGAACATCATGTGATTGCCTCGGCCGGCGTCTCGCTGGAGGCGGCAGCCGCGCTTGCCAGATCGCTCGGGGTGGAAGCCGCCATCCTGTCGGATGCTATCGAGGGAGAATCGCGCGATGTCGCTTCGGTACATGCGGCGATCGCTCGCGAAGTGCTTGCCAAAGATCGGCCATTCCAAAAGCCGGTCGTTATTCTTTCCGGTGGGGAAACGACCGTGACGCTCCGAGGCAAGGGCGGAAAGGGCGGCCGCAACGGCGAGTTCGCGCTCGCGATGGCGCTAGCGATCCAGGGTCACGACATGCATTTGCTTGCCGCTGACACCGATGGTATCGATGGGTCCGAAGACAACGCGGGTGCCTTCGCGGATGGGAAAACCGTCGAACGATTGCGCGCCGCCGGTTTCGATCCGCGCCGACTTCTCGATGGCAACGACAGCTATAGCGGCTTCGCTGCGATCGGCGACCTGTTCGAGACCGGCCCGACGGGAACCAATGTCAACGACTTCCGCGCGATCCTGATCCGCTAACCGAAGAATCGCAATCTGATCCGGTCACCTGTGTTCCCGACGGAACGCGGTGCAAAACAGTGCGAAATTTTTTCGTGCTGCGCTGCGGCGCAGCCGGTGTTAAGGCCCCGCATTTGCAGATGTTTTTCGCAGCATTTTTTGTCTGATCGAGTGGGATTGACAGCGAGAAACGTTTCCGCTTAGTATCGTAAACGTTTACGGGGCAAGTTTCGGGAGGAAAGCCGGAAACTGTCCACGGGAGGAAATCGTGACATTGAATGCCGTTCTCTGCGGTTGCGGAGCCATGTCCAAGGGGTGGTTGCGCGCCATCAAGGAAACCCCGGCTCTCGCAGCCGAGATCGAGGTCAAGGGCCTCGTCGACGTCAATCCTGCGGCGGCTGAAAAGCTTGCCGAGGAGTTTGGTTTGAGCGGTGCCGTGATTGGCACGGATCTCGCCGACGTCATCGCAAAATCAAAAGCCGACATCGTCTTCGACGTGGTCATCCCGAGCGCGCGCTTCAACGTGGTGTCAACGGCGTTGAAGGCCGGCTGCCATGTGCTGAGCGAAAAGCCGATGGCGACTTCGCTAGCCGAAGGGGCTGCTCTTATCGATCTCGCCGCCGAGACCGGCAAGGTCCATGCCATCATTCAGAACCGCCGCTTCATCTCGGGCGTTCGCCGCATGCGCCGTTTCGTCGAAAGCGGTGCGATCGGCGATATCACAGGCATCCATTGCGATTTCTTCCTGGCGCCGCATTTCGGCGGTTTCCGCGAAGAGATGCAGAACGTGCTGCTGCTCGACATGGCGATCCACACTTTCGACGCCGCGCGCTTCGTCGCCGACAAGAAGCCGCTTGCCGTTTACTGCGTCGAGCGCAATCCCAAGGGTTCCTGGTATCGGCACGGCGCTTCCGCCAATGCGACCTTCGAATTCGCCGATGATGTCGTCTTCACCTATCGCGGTTCCTGGTGCGCGGAAGGCGAGCGTACGAGCTGGGAAAGCCAGTGGCGCCTCGTCGGCTCCAACGGAATGCTGACCTGGGATGGCGAAGAGGGCTTCAAGGCCGCAACCGCTGGCCAGGTCCCGGGGCTGCTGCACGGCTTCACGCCGGTCGAGGTCCCCGCACCCGAACATGACGAAGAGACGCACGGCCACGCTAGCGTGATTGCGAGCTTCGTCGAGGCGATCAAGACGGGCAAGCGCCCGGAAACGGCAAGTTCCGACAATATCAGAAGCCTCGCCATGGTTTTCGGCGCGATCGAAAGCGCGAAGACCGGCAAGCGTATCGAAATTTCAGCATAAGGATTGAGATTGTGAGCAACCCCGCCAAGTCCATTCGCATCGGAACTATGGTCAGCGCGTCGAAGGGCGGCGCCGACAAGCGGATCGGCCAGATCGCCGATATGGGTTTCGAAAGCTTCGAACCCTTCTTCTGGCAGACGACCAACGGCCAGAACCTTGCCGAACTCGGAAAGCGCTGCGTCGACGCCATCGGCGACCGTGATATCACCATCTCGACGCTCGGCATGTTTGGCAATCCGCTCGAAACCACCGATATCGATCTCGACACGCTCCAGGGCTGGAAGGATTGCATCGACAATGCGCATCACTTCGGCGCCACCTGCGTCGCCGGCTTTACCGGCCGTATCCGTGGCAAGGTGCTGACCGACAGCCTGCCGCGCTACAAGGAAATCTGGAGCGAGCTTGCCAAGCGCGCTGCCGACAAGGGCGTGAAGATCGCCTTCGAAAACTGCGCGATGGACGGCAACTGGCAGACGGGCGACTGGAACATCGCGCACAATCCGGATGCCTGGGAGCTGATCTTCAACGAGACGCCTGATGACAACATCGGCATCGAATGGGAACCGTGCCATCAGATGGTCTATCTGATCGAGCCGCTGCCGCAGATCCGCAAGTGGGCGTCGAAAATTTTCCACGTTCACGGTAAGGATGCAACGATCCGCTGGGATGTCATCAAGGAGCATGGCATCTTCGGTAAGGAGAAGTTCGTGTTCATGCGCACGCCGGGCTTTGGCGACAGCAACTGGACGGACATCATTTCGGAACTGCGCCTCGCCGGCTGGTCGGGATCCATCGACATTGAAGGCTGGCACGATCCTGTTTATCGCGACGCGCTCGAGATGACCGGCCAAGTTCATGCGCTGAACCATTTGAAGCATGCCCGGGGCGGCGACTTCGTCGTCGATCCGGTTTGATGATATCGCGGCCGGCAAGGAGGAATTGCCGGCCTTCGATCTAGGATAACCACAAAGGAGGAGAACCATGGCTATCCGTAAATTTGCAATGATCGGCGCACTTGCGCTGGCGGGCGTGTCGCTCTTCGGCCTAGCCGCCAAGGCCGAAGACGTCACCCTGACCCTCTGGTCGCTTGACCGCGACATTCAGCCGGCGCCGAACCTGATCAAGGAATTCAACGATCAGAACAACGGCATCAAGATCGAATATCGCCAGATCCAATTCGACGACGTCGTCAGTGAATCGATGCGCGCGTTTTCGACCGGCAAGGCGCCCGATATCATTGCCATCGACAACCCGAACCACGCGATGTTCGCTGCCCGCAAGGCCTTCCTCGACCTGACCGACATGATCGCCAAGTCGACCGTGATCAAGCCCGAGAACTACTTCCCCGGACCGCTGAAGTCCGCCACCTGGGACGGCAAGCTCTACGGCGTGCCGAAGGCGACGAACACGATCGCGCTCTACTATAACAAGGACATGTTCAAGGCCGCTGGCCTCGATCCTGAGAAGCCGCCGCAGACCTGGGACGAGCTCGTTGCGGACGCCAAGAAGCTTACCGATCCGTCGAAGAACGTCTACGGCCTGACCTTCTCGGCAAAGGCCAACGAGGAAGGCACCTTCCAGTTCCTGCCTTGGGCGCAGATGGGCGGTGCGACCTACAAGACGATCAACGCAGACGGTGCCGTCAAGGCGCTGACGGTCTGGAAGCAGATCATGGACGAGAAGCTTGCTTCTCCTGATACGCTGACTCGCAGCCAGTGGGACGCGACCGCCACCTTCAACGCCGGCAATGCGGCCATGGCCATCTCCGGTCCGTGGGAAATCGACCGCATGCTGACGGACGCCAAGTTCGACTGGGGCACTGCGCTGTTGCCGGTTCCGCAAGAAGGCGCGACGCGGTCTTCGGCCATGGGCGATTACAACTGGGCGATCTTCTCCAGTTCCAAGCATCCGGCGGAAGCCTTCAAGGCGCTCGAGTTCTTCGCCTCGAAGGATGACACGATGTACCAGAAGTTCGGCCAGCTGCCGGCTCGCTCCGACATCGCCATCCCGCCGACTGGCAACAAGCTGAAGGACGATGCGCTGAAGACCTTCGTCGAGCAGCTGAAATATGCTCAGCCGCGCGGTCCGTCGCCGGAATGGCCGAAGATCTCCAAGGCAATCCAGGATGCGATCCAGGCCGCACTGACCGGCCAGATGTCGCCGAAGGATGCGCTTGATCAGGCCGCCGAGAAGATCAAGGCCGTCGAAGAGTGACATATCAGGGCAAGCGGAGCGTGCGCGACGCGCTCCGCCTGTCCGACCCCAATGGCGTTTTCGCCATCCCACCGTTTCCTCCCGGCAGGGGCTGTCTTCCGCGCAAGCGCCAGGCAGCCCCGTTCGGAGCTTAAGGGGTATCCATGAAGAGGCTATTTTCCAGCATCACCGATGGCCGCGGGTTCGATATCACGCTTGTCACCCTGCCGCTCATCTTCCTGTTCGTGCTCGCGGGCCTGCCGCTCGTCTATAACATCGTCATGAGTTTCCAGGAGGTCGACATGTTCAGCCTCGGGACCTTCGTGCGCCCCTTCGTCGGTTTCAAGAACTATGTCGATCTGTTCAAGCAGCCCGAAACGCTGCCGATCATCTATAACACTGTGCTGTTCGTCGTCGGCTCCATTGCCGGCCAATTCCTGATTGGCTTCGGCCTGGCGCTGTTCTTCTGGGTGAACTTCCCGGGCGCCTCTTGGCTGCGAGGTCTGTTCCTCGTTTCCTGGGTCATGCCCGGCCTTGTCGTCGGCGCGATCTGGAACTGGGTGCTATCGGGCGACTTCGGCGTCTTGAATTTCATCCTGCGCGAAAGCGGGTTAATCAGCTCCAACATCTTCTGGCGCTCGGACCCCAATTTCTCGCTCTGGGCCGTCGTCATCGCCAATATATGGCTTGGCACGTCGTTCAACATGATCCTGCTCTCGGTCGGCCTGTCTTCCATCCCTGGCGATCTCTATGAAGCAGCCGAACTCGACGGCGCCAATGCCTGGCAGCGCTTCTGGACGATTACGCTGCCGATGATGCGCTCGACCATCGGTGCCATTGTCTCGCTGGGTCTGATCTTCACGCTACAGCAATTCGACCTGTTCGCGGCCATCACCGATGGCGGGCCGAACAATTCGTCCAACGTCACGCAGTACTGGGCCTGGGACCTGTCCTTCCGGCAATACGACTTCGGCAAGGGCGCCACGATCTCCGTCATCATGATCGTCTTCGTGATGTTCGCCTCGATCGTCTATGTCCGGTCGACAAAACATGAGGTGCGCGGATGAGCGATACCAACCGCAACCGCCTGATGCTTTTCATCGCGATCGTTCTGGCGGCAATCTATCTCTTTCCGCTCTACTGGATGTATATCACGGCGCTGAAAAGTGGCTCGGAGATGTTCGCCAATCCGCCGAGCTTCTGGCCATCCTCACCGCAATGGGGAACCTACACCTATGTGTGGGAAAGCCGGAACATGGGGCGCTATCTCTGGAACTCTGTCGTCATCGCCTTCGGTTCCGTGGCGCTGATCACGGTGCTCGGCGTCGGCTGTGCTTATGTGTTGGCGCGCTATCGCAACATGTGGGTGGATATCGGCCTGTTCCTCATCCTCATGCTTCAGGTCCTGCCGGCATCGCTGATGATCACGCCGATTTTCGTGGGCTTCTCGCAATTCGGCTTGCTCGACTATCCGCGCTTCGCCGTGATCCTGGCGATCGCCGCGAAAAGCATGCCGTTCTTCGTGGTCCTGGTGCGTGCGACCTTCATGGCCGTGCCGATGGAGCTTGAGGAAGCAGCGCTTGTCGACGGCAACTCCCGTTTCGGCGCCTTCTTCAATATCGTACTGCCGCTGGCCCGCAACGGCATTCTCGTCAGTGCGATCCTGATCTTCATGCAGGCCTTTGGTGAGTTCGTCTATTCGAAGTCGATGATCCAGGAAGCCGAGCTTCAGCCAGCCAGCGTCGGTCTCAACTCCTTCATGGGACCGAACACCAGCGAGTGGAACAATATCATGGCCTACGCCACGATGTATGTGACGCCCGTTCTCGCCATCTTCGTTCTCTTGCAGCGCCGCATCGTATCCGGCCTCACCTCTGGAGCCCTCAAATGACCAATCAGATCGAGCTCAGCGGCGTCAACAAGCATTATGGCGCCTTCCATGCGCTGAAGAACATCAACCTTGAGATCACCAAGGGCAGCTTCGTGGCGCTCGTCGGTCCATCGGGCTGTGGGAAGTCCACCCTGCTGCGCTCGCTGGCAGGCCTGGAGAGCATCTCCGAAGGTGACCTGAAGATCGCCGGCGAGCTGATGAACAACGTGCCGCCGCGCAAGCGCGACGTTGCCATGGTGTTCCAGTCCTACGCGCTTTATCCGCACATGACGGTCGAGGAAAACCTGACCTATAGCCTGCGCATTCGCGGTGTCGCCAAGGCCGAAGCAAAGAAGGCCGCGGCCGATGTGGCGGCGACCACCGGTCTCTCCAACCTACTGAAGCGATATCCGCGGGAATTATCGGGCGGTCAGCGGCAGCGCGTGGCGATGAGCCGCGCCATCATCCGTCACCCCAAGGCGTTCCTGTTCGACGAGCCGTTGTCGAACCTCGATGCGGCGTTACGCGTTCACATGCGCAAGGAAATCCGGGCGCTGCACGATCGGCTCGGCGCGACCTCGGTCTACGTCACCCATGACCAGATCGAGGCGATGACCATGGCTGACCACGTCGTCGTCATGCGCGAGGGCGTCATCGAGCAGCAGGGCAAGCCGCTCGAGCTCTACGACACGCCGGCCAACAAGTTCGTGGCCGGCTTCATCGGTTCGCCGGCGATGAATTTCATTCCTGGTGTCGTGCAGGCGGACGGAAGCGGCCTGGCGATAGATCTCGGAACGGTCAAGCACACGCTGCTGAGCAATCGCCAGCTCCAGCCGGGCCGCAAGGTCACTGTCGGAATCCGTCCGGAGCATATCGGCATCACAGCGACAGGGCAGGGGACATTCGACATCCCCGTTGACGTCGTCGAATCCACGGGTTCGGCAACCTTCATCACCGCGGCGACTACACCGGAACTCACGATCGTTGAAACGGGCCGCAGCACGGCCCGCGGCGGCGAGACGATCGGCGTTACCATCGATCCGGCACAGGTGCATCTGTTCGACGACGCGACTGGCGTCCGTATCTGAAGGTACAAGGCAGCGGCGGTATATGCCGCCGCTGACTAATGATTTACCGCCCGCCCTCGAGCTTGCGGTGGCGCTGGTTCGTTCCACCGACCCCGTAGGGATAGTCGAAGGGGTGCGGCGCGCTGATCTCGGTGAGGCGGCGCATCTCCTCGTCGGAGAGGCTGATCTTGGCCGCGCCGAGGTTCTCCGCCAGTTGCTCCGTCGTGCGGGCGCCAAGGATGACAGACGTCACGGCCGGCCGCGCCACGGTCCAGGCGAGCGCCACTTGCGCCATGCTGCAGCCCTTGGACTTTGCGATGTCTTCCACTGCGCCGATGATGTCCCAAGTCCTCTCCTGGGCGTTGCGCTGGTCGTAAGATTCCATGCCGCGCTTCGGATTTTCGCCAAGCCGAGTCGCGCCCGTCGGCATGTGGTCACGGCGGTATTTGCCCGTCAGCCAGCCGCCGCCGAGAGGCGACCAAGGCAGCAGGCCCATGCCCGCATCCTGGCAAGCCGGCACGACCTCGAGTTCGATATCGCGCACAAGCAGGCTGTATTGCGGCTGCAGCGTCACCGGCCGGGTGTAGCCGCGCGCCTTGGCGATTTCGGCCGCCTTGGCGATATGCCAGCCGACGTAATTGGAAAAGCCGTAATAGCCGATCTTGCCGCTGGAGACGGCATCATCGAGGAAACGCAGCGTCTCCTCGATTGGCGTCAGGGCGTCCCATGCATGCATCTGGTAGAGATCGATGTGTTCGACGCCGAGACGTCTAAGCGAGTCGTCGAGCGCGACGTTCAAATGCCGCCGCGACAGCCCGATATCATTCGGGCCGTTTCCCATCGGAAACCGTCCCTTCGTTGCGATCACCGCCTGGCGGGCCTCGGTCGGCCGCTCCTTAAGCCAACGACCGATAATCTCTTCCGAAACGCCGGCGCTATAAACGTCGGCGGTGTCGATGAAATTGCCGCCCCATTTGAAATAGTCGTCGAGTATCTTGTGCGAGGTGGCTTCGTCGGCCTCCGCGCCGAAGGTCATCGTTCCCAGGCAGTATGGCGCGACGATTGTCCCGCTTGGTCCAAGCTTTCGATAATCCATTGAACATCCTCCGTGTCGAAATCGTTTCTCTGTTTGGATCGCCGATAAGGCTAGGTCGCCGGTCCGCTTGCTGCCGTCTCTTCCAGAACTGTTTCCGGAATATCGTCAAATGACGCGTAGTTGAGGTCGTATAGCCGCGCGTAAAGCTTGCGGTTCGCCATGAGCTGCTGGTGGCTGCCACTCTCGACCAACTCGCCGTTCTGCAGAACGATGATCCGGTCGGCTTCGCGAATGGTCGCCAGCCTGTGGGCGATCACCAGTCCGGTGCGGCCTTCCAGCAATTTGACCAGCGCCTTCTGGATCAGCATCTCCGTATAGCTGTCGATATTCGCCGTCGCCTCGTCCAACACCAGGATTTTCGCGTCGGCCACCAGCGCACGCGCGAAGGACAGAAGCTGGCGCTGCCCGAGCGAGAGATTGCCGCCGCGCTCGCCCAGTATGCTGTCGTATCCCTCGGGCAGCCGCATGATGAAATCATGCGCGCCGACTGCCTTGGCTGCTTCGATAACCTTCTCCCGCGTCGCGTCGTGCTTGTGATAACGGATGTTTTCGAACACGGTTCCGGTGAAGAGAAACGGCTCCTGCAGCACCATGGCGATCTGGTCGCCGAGCGAATCCTGAGTAAGCGCGCGGACATCGTGGCCACCGACGAGCACTTGCCCCTGCTGCACGTCATAGAAGCGGTGGATCAGCGACATGCAGCTCGACTTGCCCGAGCCGGTCGGGCCGACAAGAGCGACCGTTTCGCCCGGGTTGACCTTGAAGCTCACATCCTTGAGCACCGGATGCTTCGGATTATATCCGAAGACCACGTCGCGGAACTCGACTGAGCCGTCCATGTCCTTGGAGAGAACCACCGCATCGGCTGCGTCCTTGATGTCGATCGGTACATCGAGCACTTCGGTCAACCGCTGGCCGGATGCCATGGCGCGCTGCATGACGGAGTATTGGAGCGTAAGAGAACGGATCGGGTCGAAGAAGCGCTGGATGTAGAAGAGGAATGCCACGAGCACGCCGACATCCAGCGCCTGGTTGAGCACGCGCGCGCCGCCGACGACGATGACAAGCGCCATGGCGACGCCCGTCAGTGAATCGACGATCGGCACCATCACCTGCGCGTAACGCGCTGCGGTGAGATGCGTCAGAAGGTTTGCCTTCGCCTTGTCGTCGTAAAGCGTGAAGTTGACGCCCTGCCGGTCCATGCTCTGCACCGCGCGCACGCCATGGATCGCCTCAGCCAAGGCGCCGTTCGCCACCGAATTGGTCTCATGCGCTGCCATGAAGGATTTGCGGGCAAGCGGCAACCAGAACAGGCGGACGATGAACAGGATCGGCAGAACCGAAAGCGTCAGCAGGCCGAGTTTCGGATCGAGATAAAGCATGACGCCGACGATACCGACGAGCAGCGTCATATCGCCGACCGAGAGAACCGATGTTTCCAGGAATTCCTGCATCGAATTGACGTCGCCCTGCAGGCGCGACATCAGCCGGCCGACCTCGGTCTTGTCCATGAAGGACAGCGAGACGCGCTGCAGATGCGAGAACATCTGCCGGCGAATATCGAAAAGCACGTTCTCCGCCACGCCGCCGACAAGAGTCTCCTGTGCGTAGCTCGCCCCGTAATTGATCATGATCGCGACGAGGAAGACCACGACGGCCCATGTCAGCGCCGAATGGCTGCCATCCTGCTGCATGCCATGGTCGATCGCATAGCGGATAATCAGCGGAATCATCAGCTGCATCAGCGTGAACGTCAGCACCGCGCAGACCGAAAGCACGACGTCGCGCCGATAGGGGCGAACGAAGGCCCATATCCGCTTGATGACGTTGCCGTCAAAGGCCTTGCCGAACATCTCCTCTTCGACGCGCTGCGATCCCACCACCGCGCGCGGCGGCCGGCGTCCGTCCTCGCGAACGTCGGAGCGTTCAGTTTCCATTTCCTCGGCCATGTCTTCCTCCCTAGGCGCTCACAGCTTCATCGCCGGGACGCACCTGCAGATCGTAAAGCGCCTTGTAGCGCCCGTTCGCGGCCAGCAGCTCCTCGTGTGTGCCGCGCTCGACGATCTCGCCTTCTTCGATGAACAATATCTGGTCCGCATGCATCAGCGAGCTCAGCCGGTGGGCGACGATGATCGTTACCCGGTCGGCGGCGTATTTGCGCATCGCGGAGCGGATGCGCTGCTCGGTCGCGGCATCGATCGCGGCCGTGGAATCGTCGAAGACCATCACCGCGGGCTTCAGCATCAGGGCTCGGGCGATCGACAGGCGCTGGCGCTGACCGCCGGAGAGCGACACGCCGCGTTCGCCAACGACGGTGTCGTAGCCCGTCGGCAGCCCGAGCACGTAGTTGTGCAGCTGCGCGCTTTCACTGGCGCCGGCGATGCGGCTTTCCTTTGCCCATGGGTCGCCATAGGCGATATTGTTCTCGATCGATGTCGTGAACAGGAAAGAATCCTGCTGCACGATGGAGACGGAGCGGCGCAACGACTGAAGAGTCGCCTTGCGGACATCCTGGCCGTCGATTGTGACGCGGCCGCCGGTGACATCGTAGAAGCGCGGGATGAGATGCGCGAGCGTCGACTTGCCGCTACCGGGTGGGCCGACGATGCCGATTGTCTCGCCGCGTTTCGCCTCGAAGGAGACGCCGCGCAGCGCCTGTTGTGTTGGCGTGCTTGGATAGCTGAAGCTTACATGCTCGAACCGAAGCGTACCCTCGGTGATCTTCATCTCCTTCGCATCTGGCGCATCGCGAACGGCGATCTCGAGATCGAGCAGCTCGAACAGTCGGGTGCCGCAGGTCGAAGCGCGGGCGAAGGCGTTGACCATCAGGCCGAGTTGGCGCACCGGCATCTGCAGGATGGTCATGAAGGTGAGGAAGGATGCGAGCGTCCCGACCGTGATTTCGCCCGATATCACCTTGCCGCCGCCAACCCAGAGCACGAGGCCCATGGCGGCGAAAAAGGAAAAGGTCATGGCGCTCGTATTGATGACGCGGATCCCGACGCGTTGATGCGCGAGCTCCAGCGCGCTTTTGGACGCCGCTTCGAATTTCGACATCTCATAGGCGTGGGATGCGAAGGCGCGGACGACGCGAATGCCGCCGAGGTTTTCTTCCATAATCCGGGTCAGGACCGAAAGCCGCTCCTGCAGCACCAACCATGTGGCGCGCAACCGCAGCTGGGTCACCGATGAACGCCAGCCGACGAAGGGAACGAAGCTCAGCGCCAGGAGGCCGAGCACCACGTCGGTCGACAGAAGCATGTAGGCGCCGATGCCTATCAGCATGGTCAGCAGCACCATGCGCACCAACGCCGTCGAGAAATACATGCGCACGCCTTCCAGATCGAGCAGGCCGATGGTGATCAGGTCGCCCGAGTGCACGCTGTCGTGGAAGCTGAAGGAGAGCCGCTGGATCTTTTCGTAGCAGGCAATGCGAAGCTCGTAGCCCATGTGGTGGCCGACGCTTTCGCTGTAGTAGTTCTGCACCATGGTGAAGACGCCGCGCATGACGCTGGCGCCGAGCAACAACAAGGCGGTCGTCAGCAGCGCATCCTGGGCGACAAGGCCAGCAGCGCCGCCCTCGACGACCGCCTGGGTGTGATCCACCGCGTGCCCGAGCAAACGCGGGATCATCAGCTGGAACGAAGAGGCGATCAGGGTGGCGCCGATCGCAAGGCCGGACTGCCATGGGTGGCGCAAGGCCATGACGGTGATGCGGACCAACGTGGAGAGGCCCTTGCCCCATCCTGCCGCAGTCGCCTTTGCCATCGAAGCCGACGGCTTCGCTACACGGTTCAAAGCATCGCTGCTCACGGTATCATTCCAAAATAGAGGTGTATCGGCGCGGGTCCGCAAGGGACGGCAAATCGATGACGGGATTGGTTAGCGCGCTTACTTTTGACGATTCGAACCGGCCGTTCAAGTAAACAATTCACCAACTGGTTATTTTATCGTGAGGCCCTGCCGGGCGGGTGACGGAAAATGAAAATGGCCCGCTTTCGGCGGGCCATTCGATCGATTGTGTGGCGTTTGCGGTGAGAGATCAGGATGCCTCGAGCGGCTTGTTTTCCGCGGCGTCATCGGTCCGACTGGAGAAGTAGTTCGCCAGAAGCGCGCCGGAGATATTGTGCCAGACGCTGAAGATGGCGCTGGGCACGGCTGCCACCGGCGAGAAATATGCGGTAGCGAGCGCGGCGCCAAGGCCACTGTTCTGCATGCCGACTTCGATGGCCAGCGCCTTGCGCTTGTAGAGATTGAGCCCGAACGCCTTGGCGGCGAAGAAGCCGAGCAGGTACCCGAGGCCGTTGTGCAGGACAACGACGGCGAAGATCAAAAGGCCGGACTGCGCGATTGCGCCCTTGCTGGCGCCGACAACGGCCGCGACGATCAGCACGATACCGACGACGCTTACGAGCGGCAGGGCAGGCACGGTCTTTTCGACCAGGCGCGGCAGCACCTTCTGTGCCAGGAAGCCCAGCGCCAGTGGCAGGATGATGACCTGCAGAATGCTCATGAACATCGCCATGGCGTTTACGGGCAGGTATTGGCTTGCGAACATCCAGACGAGGAAGGGCGTGACTATCGGAGCTGCCAAGGTGGTGACGCTGGTGCAGGCGACGCTCAGCGCCACGTCGCCCTTGGCGAGATAGGTCATCACGTTGCTCGATGTGCCGCCGGGGCAGCAGCCGACGAGAATGACGCCGGCGGCAACTTCCGGCGGCATCGGGATGAGCACGGTCAAGAGCAGAGCGAGCGCCGGCATGATGACGAAATGCGCGACGACGCCGATCGCGACCTCGACCGGGCGGTGGCTCAGTTCGCGGAAGTCATCGACGGAGATGGTCAGGCCCATGCCGAACATTATGATGCCGAGCAGCGTGACGATATAGGGCGTCACATGCTTGAACACATCCGGCAGCAGGAAGCCGAGCACGGCGAACAGGATGACCCAGAGGGCGAATGTCTTGCCGACAAACGCGGAGAGTGACGTGAGGAGTTTCATGCCGATAACCTTAAGCAAACATATGCCCCGGCTTTTGAGCGCAAGGCTTTTGCTGTCAAGGTCGTTAGCGCTGCTTTCGGTTCCGATCGCTACGGATCGGCGCGTTTCGATAAGAAAGTGTCCGTACCAAGGGATATTCGATCCGATATATTTCCTTTTACGTACACGTCATATTCATGCCCAAATTCCCCCGTTGAAGGCGAGCGCTAGTCTGAGTTTGCCGCGCAGCACGTATCGCCGTGGCCCCCTGCCAAGCATCTCGGCTAGCACCACGGCAACGCGCACCGCTCGTCCGGCAATCAGCGGCCAGCCTTCATCGCAGCGCGCAGGCAGTCATTGATCCGCTCCTGCCAGCCGGGGCCGTCTTCCTGGAAAAACGCCAGCACGTCGCTGTCGATCTTGATCGACACCATTTCCTTCGCATTCGGGATTGCCGGCCGCTCGACGGCAGCGGCCGGCTGCTTCTTGGCGGGTCTGAACAAGGCTTCCGCCGCGTCCATTGCATTGACGGGGCGTCGGGGTGTCGTGGCCATTCTATGTTCCTGTGTCGGAGAAGTTCTGGCGAAAGGTCGCCCAGCGTTCAGCGATCGTCAATAACCTCTGTATCGGGGCGATCGCCGCCGCTGGCATGTTCCGTATGCCACGAACCATCAGCGGTCTGATACTGGATTTCGGCATCGCGGCCTTCGACATGCTGTCGGCTCGCGGCGGCCTTTGCCGCGGCAAGTGCTGCGCTATGCGTGGGAAATGTTTCGGACCAGACATCGCCAAGGCGATATCCATAGCCACCATCGTGCTGTCCGACGTGATAGGTAATCTGCATCGTGCTATCTCCTGCTGCGCCCATGCCATTCGGATGGGCTCAACGATACCTGGGAAGCACTTGGCTTGAGGTCAAGCGCGGTGGTGCAAGATGCACCGCAGTACGCTCGAGCGCTCAGCTCAACTGGTGGATCTTCACCTGGGGAACGACGGATTTGGCGATCTCGCACAGGTGCAGATGGTGCGTGAGATAGATCACTTGGCCGACTTTCGCCATCTCGCCGAGAAGGCGGAACACCTCTTCGGAGCGCGGATTGTCGAAGCTCTCCATGATATCGTCGGCGACGAAGGGTACGGCCGGCCGAACGGCTGCGAACTCCTCGTAACCGGCCAGCCGGAGCGCCAGATAGAGCTGGAACTGCGTTCCGGTCGACATGGAATCTGCGAGTTTCGATCCACCATCGCGCGATACGCCGATCAGGATCTCCTTGTCCTTGTCCGGCTGCGTCGCGAGGCCAGAGTAATTGCCGCCGGTGATTGTCTGAAACGCCCGTGAAGCACGGTTCATCATCGAGCTGCGATGCTTGTCGCGATAGAGATGCAGCGCCTGTTCGGCCGCCAGCGTGCCGGTTCGAACCGTCAGGTAGCGGATGGCGAGCGCCTCGATATCGAGTAGCAGTGTGCGCCGCTTCGCCTCGATACGGGCAACCGCGTCGTCGCCGCCCACGGCATCGAGCTTGTCCTTGGCGCGGGTCATGTCGGCGTAAAGCTCCCGCGCGCGCTCCGTCAGATCCTCGATACGGGCGGCAAGATTGAGCGCGCTGTGTTCGACCTCTACAGCGTCAGTCTCCGATAACAGCCTTGCAGCATCCTCAAAGGTCCTGGTGCGCAGCCCCTGCGCAATCTGCTCGCGAAGCTCCGCCATGCGCTTCTCGATCCGGTTCCTTTCCTTGGCCGCCTCGAGGTAGTTTTCGACAGCCGCCAGCGTGTCGGCGCCGAAATAGCTCGTCAACTCCGCCTTGCGGGCGTTGTGAACGGCAAGCTCCGCGTCGAGTGCCTCGCGATCGGTCTGCAGCTTTTCGAGCGTGGCCTGTCTGTCCGCGCGGTGCTGCTGATCGCGCAAGGCGGTGTTGTAGCGTTCGACAAGCGCATTGGCGGCGGCAAGCACATCGGCTGAATGAATGTCGGCCTCTGGTTGCCCAAGGATGTTGGCCAATTCGGTCCGAAACTGCGTCTGGTCATTCTCCATTGCCGACACGCGCTGCGCCAGATCGTGACGTTCCTTCAAGACGCCGGGCAGGCTTGAAAGGGTAGAGAGAATAGCACTGACGGCGGCGACTGATGTGACCTTGTCGGCAAACCATGTGACTGACAGCGCCTCCGACCAGGCATCACGCCATGCATCCGCGATCAGGACAGCCTGCTGATGGTCACGTTCCCGCTCGGCGATATCGCGCGTCAGCCCGCTCATTGCCTTCCGGTGGTTGGCGCGCACCTCCTCCCGCCTCCTGCTGTCGGCCAGCAGTCTCGCCGCCCCTCGCGTCAGGTCTGCGATCGGCATGTCGCCATCAAACCGCGCGCCGGCTTCGGTGAGGGCTGCCCCAAGCTCTGTGCTATGCCGCCCGAGTTCGGAGCGGAGCGCCTCGAGTTCATATTCGCTTTTCCTCAAATCGTCCCGGGCCGAAAGCGTAGTATTTCGCCTGCCGGCCCAGCTCTCAAGCGCAACCAGCCGCTCCAGTGCATCCGGCCCGGCCTCAATGGCATCGGGCAAAAAAGTGCCGATCTTGTCCGCCAAGGCATCGTGATCCGCCAGCCCTTCCGCAAGCAGCTCCTGCTGCCGATCGATGGCGGCCGCGCTGGCAGCGGCTGCGAGCTTCAGCTGCCGGAGTTCGGCCAAATCCTTGGCGCGGGCCAACCGATTGTCCGTTGCGGCATCGTCCTGCCGCATGGCCCGTTCGAATGTCGAAGCGGTGGCGCTGTCCAGCGTGGCAAGATGGCTCTGCCAAGCCGCATCGCGCGCGCTACGCAGGGCCTGCGCCGCGCTGTCGTCGACGGTGCCCTCGCTCGCAAACGCAGCGATCCGCGCCAAAGTCGCGGCTCGTTCGCCGGTGAGGTCGCGAAGCTTGCCGCGATGCTCGCTCACGCGCTTTTCGATCGACGCCGCGTGTGATCGCCACATATCTAGTTGCCGTGTGTCAGCCGCCTTCGTCAAAGCTAGCTCGTCTAGATCGCCCGACCAAGGCACCAGCAGCGCAATGCGATCGTCGAGATTGCGGCACACCTGGCGATAGGAGCGCTCCTCGACGGCGAGACGCGAGAGAAGGTCTGTATCCGTCAGTCTCGCCAGCGCATTCTCGATGCGCGATTGCGTATCCGGTTCCAGCTCGGTTTCACCGTCAAATTCGGCCGTGTCTTCCTTCAAGCGATTGAGCGTATCGTTGGCCCGCTTGAGCTCGCGCTCCGTGGAAGCGATCTCGGCGTCGATCCCAGAGCGTTTCTCCATTAAGTCGCGGATGGCGCCAATGGATGGTGCTGGTAGCAACAACCTCTCGGGATTTGCATGTCCCGCTTGGTCGAGATCGAACAGCGACCGCGACAGGATGCCCTCCTGCTCGGCGACGGCGATTCTGCGCTTTGGCAGATCGTCCGCAGCCGCCCGATAGCGCGCTCGTCCGATCTCGAGTGTCTCCATAACCGCGGCGATCGATAGTGCCTGCTCATCCACAACCATGCCGTCGATCTCATCCGACAATTGGCGAATCGAGCGTTCGGCCGTTTCCGCGAGCGCCTGCAACCGCGTCTCATCACGCGAAAGCTGCGGCAGCAGCAAGAACCAATCGGCCGGTGGGCGCGGTAGTTCGCCGAGACCGGCGAACTCCGCCGCAAGGCGATCGAGTTCTGAGGTCAGCGGCAGCGTCGCGAGAATACGGTTCAGCTCCGCCTGCCGGAGCTTGGCCTCAACCAACTCCGCGTTAGCCGCATCGTAGGATGCGCTGGCCTGCGTCAAGGTTGTCGCGAGCACGGAGTAGGCGGTCGCGAAGGTGTCGATGGCATTGCGCTCGTTCTTCAGCGCCTCAAGTGCTCGCTTCAGCTCGGCGAGTTTGGTGCTCGACGAACGCTTGCGATGAATGGCCGCCGCATCCTCCGCCGCCATGACCAGCGACCTGTTGAGGCCAGCCAACCCCGAGCTCGCCGAAAACAGCAATTCGCCCAACTCGCCCTTGCTCTGGATGATCGCCTGGCCGCCCTCTTTCAGGGAGTGGTCGTCGAGCGAGAACATTGTCCTGTAGGCATCGCGCCCGATCCCGCCGAGTGCTGCCGACAGCATGCCCTCGTTAACCGGCTGGCCGTTGTTGTCGACGAGACTGCCGGTCCGACGCTTCAGCCGGACGAGTTCGTGGTCGCCGCCGTCGAACTCCAGCCGTGCGCCGATCTGCATGGTGTTATAGGGATGAATGAAGTCGTATTTGCTAGTGGCCCCGAACCCGAAAAGCAGATCGAGAAAGGCATCGAATGTCGTCGATTTTCCGGCCTCGTTCAGGCCGTATATAATGTGCAGGTCCGGCTTGCCCTCGAGAGTCTGGCCGAAGTCGATCGAATGATCGGTGAATTTCCCGTAGCGGGTCAGGTCGAGACGGCGAAGGCGCATCAGTTCTCTCCGTGATCCCAGGTCTTCATCCGCGCGGTGATGTCGTCGGCGCCGTCAAGCATCAACTCATCGATGAAGCGTTCGAAGCTCGCTGGGTCGTCGCCGGCAAATCGACGGCTCTCCGGCGGCAGGTCCGCCAGCAGGTCCTTGACCATCTCGCCGATCTCGTCGCGAAAACCCGCGCTCGCGATGACCCGGTCGCGCATAAGCTGGCCGAGCTCAATGACGGGATCGGCAGTTGCCTTGCCAACCTCCTCGGGTGTGTGCACGGCAAGCTCCAGCTTCTCGATCCAGGTCTGACCGATACGATCACCGCGCTCCTCGGCCTCGGTGCGCAAAAGATCGATATCGCGATGAAGCCGCCACGATAGCGGCGTCTGCCCGTTGAGCCGCAAGCGAGTGACGAGGTGGGGCGAGGCAGTCTTCTCGCGTTGTCGCGCAAGCGCCAGCTCGATGGCGCCCGCCGCCTCGCGCCATTCGGAGATGCCGGTAAAATCGACGCTCACCCGCTCGAACTGAGCAACGCTGGTCAGGCGCTCCTCGATGGTGATCGTCCGGTCATCCGCGATCGTCACCAGCGACACGGTCTTCGCGCCGGCCTCGTTGATGTCGCGGCCCTGCGGCATGCCGGGCATGATCACCGTGCGCGCGCCGTGATGGTGTGCCCGCTGATGAATATGCCCAAGCGCCCAGTAATCGAAACCAGAGGCATGCAGTTCCGAGACACTGCAGGGAGCGTAGACGTCGTGCCCCTGCGCGCCGGCGAGGCTCGTATGCATGATGCCGATATTGATCGCGCCCACGACCGGTGCCTTGAATCTCGGCAGCAGCGATTCCGGCGCTTGCGGTTTGGCGAAGCTCAAGCCGTGGATTGCGATATCGAGACCACCCTTGACCCGATCGACGGCTTCGGCGCGCCCGCCGAACACCTTGACGTTTTCAGGGAGTACGAGCTCCTGGGTGATCTTAGAAAGCGCGTCGTGGTTGCCGCGTATCTTGTAGACCGCGATCCCTGCCGCATTTAGTCGCTGCATCTGGCTGGCCAGAAAACGCGCCGTCTTCATAGACGTCTGATCGCCATCATAGAGGTCGCCGGCAATGATCAATGCGTCGACCTGTTCTCCCAGGCAGAGGTCGATGATCGAAACGAAAGCCGCCCTCGTGGCGTTGCCGATCAGTTCGGCCAGCGCTTCATCGCGCAGCGCGAGCGAGCGCAAGGGAGAGTCCAGGTGAATATCGGCGGTATGTATGAAGCGAAACGGCATCAGAACCTCAATGGTGCGCGTCACTATATGGCAGATCGATCCTGCTCATGCCACCGTCAGCCGGCGTCTGGTCTTTGAGCAGGCCGGGGGAGGGGATAACCTCGACGGCTTCAACGCCGTTTCCTACACCCAAACAAGACCCCTGGAAATTCCCTATCAAATTCAGTCGCTTGCCAGAAACTGCGTTTTTTTGAAAAAGGCTTGTTGACTTGTTTGGGTGAGGAGCCTTATAAGCCGCTTCACAGAACGAGGGCGGCGGCGCTGCTGGCGACGGTGACTTTCGCTCTGGATTTCTTTGATTGGCTGCGATGCTGATTGGTCCCGGGCTTAGGGTTTGGGACGGGGAATTTCGACTGGTTTGACTGGTCTGTTATTTGACAATTGAAGATGAGAAGAAAGAGAAACGTGGGCGGCGGAGTTCGCGGATCGGGTAGAGATACTTGATCTTTGAAAGAGACTTTGGCGGTCACGTTTATCAAGAGAAGTTACACTGGTCTTTGGTGTTTGGGTTTCGGCCTAGATGCTTAGAGGACAGGTGTGAAGTTCTCGTCGATTCAGAACGTGACGTAAATGCCAATGATTGAATTCTCAACATGAGAGTTTGATCCTGGCTCAGAACGAACGCTGGC
>NZ_JAUDSA010000013.1:0-11900 GCF_030380805.1 Rhizobium sp. S163
GTTCGGCAGTTCCTTATCGACGAGCAATGTGATCCGGAAAAGATCGAACGCATCATCGCTGATGAGCTAAATACATAAGGTCTGCGGCCTAGCCCGGATGGTTACCAACAGGCGGAAACGCGAAGCGTTCATTTGCGCAGCGATGGAGCCGGTTGCGGCGATGGACCCGGCACAGTCGGCCGGGGTCTGATGTCTGAGGGATGATGGTGTCCGAGCAGGAGAGAGCTTTGCCATTCTGGCATCGCTGATCAATTCCGCCAAGTTAGCAAAACCTCGTACAGGTCGCGATAGGAAGCTGCCATCTGCTCAGCGGAGAAAAGTTTCTCAAACCGCTCCCTGCTCGCGTCGCCGAATACCTTCGCCCTGTCTGGATTTTGGACTAAGGAGCTCATTGCGTCCGCAAGGGCCGGAGGATTTGCGGGCGGCACGACCCAACCCGTCTTACCGTGTACGTTAACAAAACTTGTGCCAGTTTCAATTTCGCAAGAAATCAACGGTTTGCCAAATATTGATGCCTCGACAAGTGAAAGCCCAAATGCCTCGGAGCGTAAATGCGAGGGGAAGACCATGCCGATACTTAGGTCTAGCAGAGCAGATTTATCAGCATCAGAAAGCGCGCCTAGGAAATGAACATTAGAGAGACCAAGATCATTGGCATAGGCCTTCAGTGAAGACGCCATAGGGCCCGTGCCGATGATCGCAATGTCTGCATTTGTATATCGAGCAGCTTCCAATAAGAAATGCACTCCTTTGTAGTACCGCAATACGCCTACGAATACAAAGAAAGGACGCGAGAGCCTTCTTCGCCACTGGTCCTTTAAGTGCTCAGGGGGCGGCGGGTAGTTAGCTTCATCAAGGCCCAGTGGGATAATCGTGGTCTTGTCGCCATAGCGTTGTAGCACGTGGCTACTCGCTGCATAGTTCGGTGATGTAGCGACAATTCGATCAACGCGTTCCAAAAAACGATGCATCACCGGTCTGTATAGCCGCAGAAGGATCCGCTGCTTAACGACATCGGAGTGATAGGTGACTACTGTGGGCTTTCTAAGGCGAGAGGCAAGATGAACGACATCCATAACCGGCCAAGGAAAGTGATAGTGAATGATGTCGGCTTTCTCGCTCAATTCCGCGAACCTACCGAACACCTCGCGGGAGAAACCTGTTGAAGCAAATTCAAAATCGAGCTTGGCTTTGTAAGCAATGTGACCGTCGAACTCTTGCGTATTTCGCTCAGGTTCGTCACTGAGCGAAAGCACGTCACTTTGTACCCCGTATCTAGCCGTCCCTTTAGCGATCGCGTGTATGGTCCTCTCTACCCCACCGAAAGTGTCTGGCCAATACGTCTTGAAAAAATGTAGAACTCGCATCTCGCTCCAATTGTGACGAAGACTAAATTCTTCAGCATCCTCACTCAAATATCTTGATCGGCGAGCACTCCGAGAGCGTACACCCAATCTACTTTTTAGTTGCCTCAGTTGCGGCCGAACTCGTCGACGATACGGATGATGTCGTCTTCGCCGAGGTAGGAGCCGGTCTGCACTTCGATCAGCTCGAGCAGGATCTTGCCCGGGTTGGCGAGGCGATGGACTTCGCCAAGGGGTATGTAGACCGATTCGTTTTCGCGCAGCATCTGCACGTTCTCGCCGATCGTCACTTCCGCCGTGCCCTTGACGACGATCCAGTGCTCGGAGCGGTGGTGGTGCTTCTGCAGCGACAGCTTCTTGCCTGGCGTGACGAAGATGCGCTTCACCTGGAAGCGGTCGCCGTTGAAGATCGAGGTGTAGCCGCCCCAGGGGCGGTAGGAGGTCGGGTGCGTCTCGGTGAGCTTTGATGTTGCCGGCTTGGAGGCGAGCATCTTGACGATGGCGCCGACGTCCTGGCTGTCCTTGAGGTGACCGACATAGACGGCATCTTCGCTGGCGATGACGGCGACGTCGTCCATGCCGTTGACCGCGAGATGCACGCCATGGGTCATGACCAGCGAGTTGCGCGTGTTGACCACGGTGGTGTTTTCGGCGGCGACATTGCCCTTTTCGTCAGGATTGCCGCTTTTCCAGATTGCATCCCAGCTGCCGAGATCCGACCATTGGAAGGGCGAGGGAACGACGGCTGCGTTCTTTGTCTTCTCCATGACCGCGTAATCGATCGAGATATCCGGGCTTTCGGCGAATGCCGCCTTGTCGAGGCGGATGAAGTCGAGATCCTTGACACCTTGGGCGACCGCTTCGCTGGCAGCCTTGAGAACGGCGGGGGCGAAGGTGGTCATTTCGCTGAGCAGCTTGGCGACCGGGAACATGAACATGCCGGAATTCCAGTAGAAGCCGCCCGATGCCAGCATCTCCTCGGCTTTCGCGAGCGGCGGCTTCTCGATGAAGCGCTTGACCGTCAGCGCGCCGCTCGGGAGAGCCTCGCCGCCTTCGAGATAGCCGTAGCCGGCTGCCGGTTCCGTCGGCTTGATGCCGAAGGTGACGAGCTTGCCTGCGGATGCGGCGGCAATCGCGGCGCGCACCGCGTCGAAATAGACCTGGTCGGCATCGATCTCGTGGTCGGAGGCGAGCACATGCATGATGGCACTCTCGCCGAAGCGGTCGCGCACCAGTGCGCCGGCTGCGGCAACCGCTGCGGCCGTGTTGCGGGCCATCGGCTCCAGAAGGATGCTCGAGAGCGAGATATCGAGTTCGCGGGCCTGCTCGGCGACGAGGAAGCGGAACTCCTCGTTGGTGATGACGATCGCCGGTTCATAGAGCGTCTTGTCGGAGACGCGCAGCAGGGTTTCCTGGAACAGCGTGGTGTCGCCGATGAAGCGGATGAACTGCTTGGGGGCGGTGGCGCGCGACAGTGGCCACAGGCGCGTGCCCTTGCCGCCTGCCATGATAACCGGAACGATCTTCTGCGTCATCTGGGTCGTGTCCTCGAAATGGTCTTTCATCTTTGATCAGTGTGCACCGGCAAAGGCGCAGATGCGCGCAAGGCCGCTTGCTAGGAGGTCAGTGGCGGCGCCTTGCGTTTCGGCTTCGACATAGCAGCGCATTTCCGGCGCGTTGCCCGAGGGCCGGAAGTGGATGATGCGGTTGTCGGTGAGCGTCACGCGCAGGCCGTCGATATCGCTGGTGCTTGCAACCTGGCCGATCGGCTTCAGGAAGTCGGCGAGATTATCCAGGCTTGCGCGCAGATGGGCCATCAGCCTGGCGCTGGTCTCGACCGGGAAGTTCTCCAGCCGGTCGGCGGCGGCGAAGGGGAGCGCGTAGCCCGATGCGATGACCGACAGAGGGCGCTTGTTTGCGGCCGCCTGCGCCAGTGTCGCCAGAACAGGCAGGAAGCAATCGCGGGTCGGCAAGGCCAGCAGCGTGGTGCCATTGACCTCGAAAGCGCTCGCCACCAGCGTGCCGCCATTGGCCTCGAAGCCGACGACGCCGGTCTTGCCCGACGTAATCGCCTCCTGCATCCCTGATATCACGAAGGGCGATCCGACGCGGGTGCGGATGACGCTGAACGATCCTGATGCTTCAATGCCGGAGTTGGAAGTCACCGGTGTCACCACGGCATCGGCGCCGAGGAAGTTGGCGGCGATCAGGCCAAGGAGGTCGCCGCGCAGCGGGGTGCCGGTCTCATCGGTCACCAGCGGCCGGTCGCCATCGCCATCGGCAGACACGATGGCGTCGAGGCCATGATCGCGTGCAGCCTGCTTCAAAAGTGCAATGGTCTCTTCCGAGACGGCTTCGGTATCGACGGGAATGAAGTGCTCGGAGCGCGCGAAAGCCGTGACCTCTGCACCAAAGTGCTTGAGCAGGTCGACCATGAGATCGCGGGCGACGGTGCTGTGCTGGTAGACGCCAACTTTCAGGCCGGCAAGTGCGTTGGAGGGCAACAGGCTGGCGTTACGCTTCGTGAAGAGAGCGAGACACTCGGCCGACCGATCCTCGGCCTGCCGGTCGTCCAGCGGCCAATCAAAGCCAATGCGGTCGAGATCGGTTGCCGCCGCCGTGATTGCGGCTTCATCGGCCTTGTCGATCTCGCCATCCGGCCGATAGAACTTGATGCCGTTGCGATCGGCGGGGATATGCGAGCCGGTGATCATCAGCGAGGCGGCGCTAAGATGCAGGCCATAGAGCGCCAGCGCCGGCGTCGGCACCGTGCCGCAATCGATCATCGCAAAGCCGAGCTTGTCGAGCGCCTTGATGCAATCGGCTGATATCTCAGGGCTGGATTGGCGAAAGTCACGGCCAATAAGGATCGGGTCTCCGGCCTTTGCCCGGCCGCTTTCGAGGAGATAGCGCCCGAACGCCCTCGCATAGAGCGCCGATGCCCGGCCCTTCAGATCCTCGGAAAGGCCTCGAAGCCCGCTTGTCCCAAATTTCATTCTGAATAAGCCCTCGGCAACGCTTGAATTCGTCCGTGTTTTGAAAGCAGACTACGCAAAGTTCGTAGACTTTGATGGCCGGCGACCGATGTCGCCGAGAGAATCGAACAGCCCACGATCACAACTTTACCTCTAAGTTGCTGGCATGAACGTCGGCTCGTATATTACAAGTACCCCGATCAGACCAGTGGTGGAAATGCAACACCTTAGGCGGTACAGTATTTGGGCCACCCTCAGCCAAGGTGACCACACGGTGGCGTGCCGGTCCAACTATTGGTTTTCCGAGAACTCAAATCTCCCGCTCTCATGCCATGTGACAACAGACCGAATTTTCCTAAGGTCTACGCAAGCTTTGCGTAGTTGCGGGATCACCCAGCGGCGGTCGCCACAGGCTTTGCGCCGGATCGTTGGTGTCTGCAATTTTATGCGCTTCGGATGCAAGTATTCGCGTGGCGTGGTGCCGGCACCGTCTAACTCTCGTGAGGCCACACTATGGCGGGCCAACTCAGTCGCGCAAATAGACATACGATCTCACGACTTACGGCGCCCACGTCGTAGATTAATTGGGGCTTCGTCCCCAGGGTTTGGCTCAGCAAGCAAATCTGAGACCTTACAGCCGAGCGCCGCAGCGATTTTCCCCAGAGAATCCACTCCGAGGTTTATCCGCAGACGCTCGACCTGCGAAATAGAGACGCGCTCAAGATCGGCTTCGAAGGCGAGGCGCTCTTGGGATAACCCACGCTCAACGCGCAACTTCTTCACATTCCAAGCTAATAGCTCACGAGGCGTCATACCCCACCTGCACATGACGACAACGATTAAATAACTGGCTATTGTATACTAATCAGGTTAAGCTCACGCTGTGATTGTAGATTTTAGACGGTCGATCGAATGGAACTGCGCCAACTTTAACTGTTCCGGGCCGTCGCCAGGAGCTCCATTTCGACCGGGCCGCGATCAAGATGAATATCGCCCCAGCCGGCGCTCAGCAACCATGTCATGGCGCTGGAGAAGGAGCTTGGCTGTCCGTTGTTCATCCGCTCCACACGTCGGGTCGAGCTGACGAGGGCAGGGGAGACGTTCTATGATCGGGCTGTGCGCATCCTCAGCGAGATGGAGTTGACGACCGAGCTGACGCGGGCCGCAGGTGGTAGTTGCATTCGCCAGATCAAGATTGGTACCGTCTATCCAGCGACCATGGGCATGCTACCCCTGTTCCTTGGCAAGATCGCCCGCAAGTTTCCCGACGTCCGCATTCACATTGCTTCAGGCAACACCGGAGACATCATTCGCGGGCTGGAGACGGGGCAATTGAACCTCGGCTTCATCAGGCCGGTCGAAAACATCGGATCGCTGCGCTTCTTCTCCGTTGCCCACGAACGCTATCTTCTGGCGGTAGCCGAGAGCAATCCTCTGGCTTCGCTCAACGAGATCTCGATCGAAGACCTACGCGATCAGAAGATCATCGCCTTTAACCGGCAGAACCTCTCTTTCACCGAACGGTACTTCAATGAGAAGTTCGAGGAATACGATCTGACGAAGAACGTCGCCTATAGCTGTGACGACACTTATTCGCTGGTCTCTCTCGTCTCTGCCGGTCTTGGCATCGGCTTTGCACCCGAGTGGACGACCGATATCCCGAACCGCAGCTTCGTGCTCAAGAAGGTGAGGGGGNGCGGCGAGGTTAGTCAGTCGCCCCAAGCGTAGCTCCTGCCTCTCACCGCCATTTCGAGGCAGCGCCACCGCGTCCTGCCCCGGCTTTTGGTCCTGCCAGGCTCGCGGCGGCTGCAACGGCTTCGCCGTCCTGCTCTGCGTTTCGGCCCTGCGGGTGCCGGCCGCCGCTCTTAGCCCGGCTTTCGGACCGCCGTAGCAGGTCGCGATGGTCGCGACCTCAAGCGGAGGCCGACATGACAAGAGAGCACATCAACCAGCGATCCGATATCTACAGCCGCATCACCGACAAGATCATCGCCGAACTCGACCGCGGCGTGCGCCCCTGGACCCAGCCATGGCAAAGCGCCTTGCCATCACAGACCGTTACCCGTCCACTTCGCCACAATGGCGAGCCATATTCCGGCATCAACGTCCTTCTCCTCTGGTCTGAGGCAATCGCACGCGGCTTCTCCTCGTCGACCTGGATGACCTATCGTCAGGCACTGGAACTGGGAGCCGCCGTTCGCAAGGGCGAGACCGGCACGACCGTCGTCTTCGCCAGTTCGATCATCCGCACCGAGACAGCCGAAAAAGGCGATGATGTCGAACGCACCATCCCCTTCATCAAAGCCTATACCGTCTTCAACACCGACCAGATCAAGGGGCTCGATGGACAGCATCAGGCAAATGTCGATCTATCCGATCCGTTTGATCGCATCGGGATGGCCGGACGTTTCTTTGCCAATACCGGAGCACTCATCCGCCATGGCGGGTCGTCCGCCTACTATGCCGCCGCCAAAGACTACATTCAGATGCCTCTTCTCGACAGTTTCGTCGATGAGGCTAGCTACATTGCCGTCCTCAGCCACGAAATGACGCACTGGACATCAACACCCGCTCGTCTGGATCGCGATTTGTCCCGCTACGCCAAAGACCGCACGGAACGTGCCCGTGAAGAGCTCGTTGCCGAACTTGGCAGTGCATTCCTCTGCGCCGATCTCGGCATCACCCCGGAGCTTGAGCCAAGGGCCGATCATGCAAGCTATATCGATGGATGGCTGAACGTGCTTCGTGGCGACAAGCGCGCCATCTTTCAGGCCGCAGCCCATGCACAGCGCGCAGCAGACTACCTGCATCACCTGCAGCCCCGCATCACCGGTGATGATGACGACGAAGGGGAGGCGGCGTGAGCCGGCTTCACCGTATAGATAAAGTGTGGACTGGCTAATTTGCTCGAACTTTCCTCTCGCAGACCCGATTCAATGTGGTCAGGACCGAAACTTTTGGCGAGTGATATCCGTCAGCAAGGAAGAGTAACCGAGACTATCAAAGGTTTTAGTGGATCGTATCGCCTCTGCGAGCTTTTTCAGAGGTGCAAAGAGTGACGAATTAAGATGCACCCCGAGCACAGGCATCTATGCCCCGTGTCTGAGCCCTCCCGCGGTCTTGGCTAGCTCCACTTCGTGTAGAAGCCAAAAGTGCTCCTATCTGCTCCTCAGTGGGGTTGTCATCAACCCGAGCATACAATCTTCACTGGCTTAAGTCTCTCGGCCCGCCTCGAAATCGTACGCCAACGCCGCCGCTGATCATTTCGCCTTCATTTTCAAAAATGACGTCGGCAGCTTCAAAAGTGAGCGTCAGGAGCCGGAGGTTGCTCTCGCGCATGTCGCCGCCCTTTTCGAAAGCGCGGATCGACACAGCGCTGATTGAGGTCCGCTTGGCGAGTTCGCTTTGGGTCCAATCGAGAAGAGCTCTTGCGGCGCGACATTGAGAGGGTGTGAGCATAAACTTTTGTTTTTCGAAACTTTAATGTTGAAAAGATAAGTTGCAGATGTTATCAAGGTTAAACTTATCTTTTGCGAAGCAGTGTGGCAACAATGCTCACAGGCGGCGGAGAGGCTTCTATGGAACTTCGCCAACTATCCCTGTTTCGAGCCGTCGCCGAGGAGCTCCACTTCGGGCGGGCTGCGATCAAGATGAACATCGCCCAGCCAGCGCTCAGCAATCACGTTATGGCGCTGGAGAGGGAATTGGGCTGCTCCTTGTTCATCCGCTCCACTCGTCGGGTCGAGCTGACGAGGGCAGGGGAGACCTTCTACGACCGGGCCGTTCGCATCCTCAGCGAGATGGAGCTGACGACCGAGCTGACACGGGCCGCAGGCGGCAGCCGCATTCGCCAGATCAAGATCGGTACCGTCTACCCAGCCACCATGGGCATGCTGCCCCTGTTCCTTGGCAAGATCGCCCGCAAGTTTCCCGACGTCCGCATTCACATTGCTTCAGGCAACACCGGAGACATCATTCGCGGGCTGGAGACGGGGCAATTGAACCTCGGCTTCATCAGGCCGGTCGAAAACATCGGATCGCTGCGCTTCTTCTCCGTTGCCCACGAACGCTATCTTTTGGCGGTAGCCGAGAGCAATCCTCTGGCTTCGCTCAACGAGATCTCGATCGAAGACCTACGCGATCAGAAGATCATCGCCTTTAACCGGCAGAACCTCTCTTTCACCGAACGGTACTTCAATAAGAAGTTCGAGGAATACGATCTGACGAAGAACGTCGCCTATAGCTGTGACGACACTTATTCGCTGGTCTCTCTCGTCTCTGCCGGTCTTGGCATCGGCTTTGCACCCGAGTGGACGACCGATATCCCGAACCGCAGCTTCGTGCTCAAGAAGGTGAGGGGGATCGACTTCAAGATCGGGCTTGGCATTGCGTGGTCGAAGGAGGATCCGACCGCGTCGCGAGACGATATCGTCGAGATCGCGAAATCGATGGTTCGGCGGGTTTGATACAACGTCCACGCTAGCTTCTTTGAGTATGGTGTTACCGTCTCTGGGGTTTGGCTATGCGAGCGCGCCACTTGACTGCCGTACTCTCCCGGTCTTGGCCGCAACCACCGAGCGTGTCGCATTTATTCAGCCTCATACCCTGCTGCTTTGAAGAAGTTTCGGCATTCGGTGACGGAGAAGAGGTTGATGATGTCGCCGAGCGCTTTGGTGATTGTAGCGAAGCTTCGAGCGGCCCGCTTTCGAAGGAGTGACTCGAGTTTCGAGAATGCCATTTCGATGGGGTTGAGGTTCGGCGAATAGGTCGGCAGGAAGAGAAGCCTTGCGCTTTTTACCTTGAGCAACTGTTCTGCCTTTTCGCCGGGCGATAGTGTTGGCACAAGTTGTAATGAACGGTCGCGTCTTCGAAGCGTGGATCGAGACTGGATGGCCCTGGTTGGCGGCGCCTAGAGAACCGGTTGAGCGATGCAGGATCATCACGTTGTTGACGAAACGAGTCGAAACCCGGAAATGCCGAGCGGCTTCACGGTGGCTATACCCTTCATTTACAAATGCAACGACACGCTCACGCAACTCGATTGGGTGTGGCTTGCCGTGGTCTTGCTTCTCCTATAGGCGAAAAGAATGAAGGATCAGCTGATTTGAAAATCTCGAACCTGATTTGGCGCGACATGCTCTAATTTCCGAGGTAAAGGTGCGAGATCCCATGGAGTGGTCGCAAACGCGAGACGCCTCCGCGTCATCGGTTTCCCTAACAGGATGAGCTAGACGTTTCGCAAAATTGCGCATCCTCATTCAGCCGTTATGGCCCACGGGTGCTCGCAACTCGTAGCTCCTTCATCTAAGATCGGTCTCGCTTCAACTTTTCAAATTCTCCGAACCACGACTCCGGTTTGGGGCGCCGTCGAGCGATCTCGTGTCAGCGGCGAGGCTGGCGCGACAAGATGCGCCTGCTCCGTTAGCGGGGGAAGCGAAAACCGCGATAAAACTAGACCTGAAACTCGAGCGAAACTCATTGTCGAGGAGCAGCTTTAAGTAAAGCGTCGAACTGAGCTCGGATGCGGCCCGGTAGAAGCCCGAACCCCTACGTCCTTCGGATAGCGTCGGGAACATTGCCGCGGGAAGGGGACGGGAATACCTTTAAGACCGAGACTTCACCAGCCGGGCGGTCAGAATGTATCGGACGTTTGAAACACGTTTAGCCCTGACGGCGCAGCAATTCGACATTATAGAGCGGTACGCGGCCCTCTTGGGGACAATCGAGCGTACCATTTACAGCCGACTGCGCAGGGGGCGTGCGTGGAAAGGTGATTTGCGAACATCGGTGCACAGAGAGTTTGGTGTCCATTCAGCAGTGGTAGCCATGGTTCACCGCCAACTTTTGGCCAGGCTCAAATCTGCTCATTCTGTCTCTAAACTCCACCGGGACCAATTGAAGCGCCGCCTCTGGCAGGAATGTTTACGCCTCGAGATCAAGAAAAAGAGGATCTCCCAAACAGATCAGCAAGCGGCTCGAACGAGAAAGCGCTTGGCAGAAGCGGCATATACATTCGACAGCCGGCCTCAGCAATTAACGGCCGCTCAGCTGCGGAAATTGAAGAATGCACTTGACCGAAAATTCCACTGCGAAAGGCGTCTGAAAATTCTCGCAGCCCGCAAGTCTCATATTTTGCGATCCATCCATTTCGCGAAGCGCAAAATCCAGAAGATCGCCTCGCGACTGAAGCGAGCGGAGTGTGAGACTGCGGAGCCAAGGCTCCACTTTGCGCCAGGTAAGCTTTTTCTTGCCCAGCATCATCTCCAGGCATCGGGTTTCTCATCGCATGAGGAGTGGCAAAGAGCGTGGCGTGAAGCCCTTTCCAGCAAGTTTTTTCTGGAGGGCGACAAAAGTACGCCTTCTGGGAACAGGTACGCGCGTTTGCATGTAAGAAGGGGCCTCTACGACCTCGAGCTTAGGCTGCCCGCTGCGCTGGCGGCGGGAGCAGACCGGAGCGAGGTGGTCAAAGGCCGCATCATCTACATCCTCGACGTCAGAGGTCTCAACTTCCATCACGGTCGTGACAGCATCCAGCGGGCTTTGAATAAGGGGGCACCCGTAACGGTCCGATTCCACAAAGACGATGTGTCTTGGAAGGTGTCGGTCACCGTGTACGAAGAAACGAACGTCCCGCGCGTTTGCTGGGATGACGGCGCCGTGGGCCTTGACTGGAACGCGGGAAAGATCGTCGCGGCAATGGTCGATGGCGCAGGTAACCTCATCAAGACCAACACGTTTGCCTGCCCGACGGCAGGTGGCACCGCCAATCAGACAAAGGAGAAGATCCGGAAGGTCTGTTCGCAAATTGCGGCATTCGTTAAGACACTCCACGTGCCTCTAGTGATCGAAAAGCTCGATTTCGCCCAGGTTCGGTCGTCGCGTCGGGCATTCGCCGATAAGACGTATGCACGTAGGGTGGCGTTATATCCCTACGCGCAATTTACCAAGGCAATGACGTCGGCGTCGGCCCGGCAAGGTATCCCGCTTTCCGTCGTTGCATCCGCTCATACCACCCGAGTGGGCCGATATAAATTTGCAAGACGCTACGGGTTATCGACCCATGAGGCGGCAGCATTTGTCATCGCAAGACGAGGCATGAAATTCTCTGAAAGGCTGAATGGACCAACGCTTCAACACGAGCGTTGGCAATCCCGACCGATGCGCCCGACCGTTACCCATGTGGAAAGGAAGGCACGTAAGAGCGGGGGCAAGCTTCAGCCTGTAGGAGATAGAGAAGGTGGCTCGCACACAGAGGCTGTCTCCACCATGGACGTGGAGACCACAGCACGACCTCACCGTCGCCTGTGGCGGAGCGTTAAGCCGCTCCATAGCCTTTCGGTCTTCTCGGGACGTTCCTTGGGAAACCGCTTCAGCCGTGGTTCTGAGGGCTGGGAGCCGCGCCGGGAATAAGTTTCCCGCAGCAGCCGAATTATGAGGTTTACTGCCCGAGACGCGCAACTATGTGCAGCGGGTGATAGAGAACTACGAGGTCTACAAGGCCCGGTTGGGTCAGCCCGTTAGCATCCAGCAGGACCTGATCGGCGGACGCAACGCGTCGTAA
>NZ_JAUDSA010000014.1:0-355034 GCF_030380805.1 Rhizobium sp. S163
TGCCGAACGAATATTGCAAGGGTTTGCGGGCGTCCTTCAGGTCGATGGCTACGCGGGATATAATCGCTTGATCGCGCCAGATCGTGTCGGGTCCGACATCCGGCTGGCCTATTGCTGGGCGCATGCTCGGCGAAAGCTGGTCGAGATCACCCGCACCGGCTCGACGCCGATTGCCGAGGAAGGGGTGAAGCGGATCGGCGAACTCTATCGCATCGAGGCAGAGCTGCGCGGTCTCGACGCCGACGCCCGCCTCGCTGGAAGGCAGGCACGGTCAGCGCCGTTGGTCGCCGATATGCGGACATGGCTGACGCTTCATCGTTCCCGCGTCGCTGGAAAGTCGCCGCTCGGCGAAGCAATCGCCTATATCGCCAAATTCTGGGATGGCCTGTGTATCTTCCTGACCGACGGTCGCATCGAGATCGACAATAACAGCGTTGAGAGAACCATTCGGCCGATAGCGCTGAACCGCAAGAACTCTCTCTTCGCTGGCCACGATGCGGGAGCAGAGAACTGGGCAACCATCGCCTCGCTCATCGAAACGTGCAAGCTCAATGCGGTCGATCCGCTGGCCTACTTGACCACCACGCTCGCCTCCATCGTAAATGGCCACAAGCAGAGCCGGATTCACGAGCTTATGCCGTGGAATTACTCTGGGCAAACACATCCCTAAGGGTCTGCTGTCGGCCCTTAGCGGACTTCGAAAATTGTACTGATCTTCCTCATTATTCAGGCACCGGTCGCTGATAAAAGTACTTCCCGATTAAGCTGACGGTGAGAGACAGTGAAGTTCGTTCTGATTCTAGGTAAGTTGGTCAGGCGGAGCGCTTTCGCTGGATTAGTTGCTCTTCCTTTGTTCGGCTGTGCGGATTCGGAAGTCGCTGTGGTGCGCTATCGTGTCATTGCGACCGTGAATGTGGACCATAAGCTTGTTCAGGCATCTACGGTTATGGAGGCAAGATATGTTCGCGTAAAGAACAGTCTGTCTGGAGCGGGCGGCGCGACTCGGCTTTACGGCGAGGCTTTGATCTTCGATCTGCCAGGCGGGCGCAGCTTCTTTATCTTGCCAATTGAGCATTTGAAGACGGGCGAACTAAACCAGGTTTGGGAGACGGCCGTTCTGCGGTCACTAGGTGTTAAAAATAGCGTGGGGGGCTTGAGCGACGACGACCTTCACGTGATCTCTCAAGCATCTGGGCGGCTGCCATTTCAGTATTTTGGCCGACTGCCAGCCTTCGTATCGTTTCGAGATGAGCGACAACCAAAATCTATTTTTGAAATAAATCCCGTGGCGCTTGATAAGACCTTTTGGGGAGTAGAGTTCAAAAGTCTTGAGATTGAAACCACCAATGAACCAGTTAGCGACCGACTGCGGTCGCGCCTACCATGGTTAAACGCTGAGGGCCAAGTCTTCGAACGACCGAAAAGCGGCTTGGCGTCAAGCAGCGATCCTTTCATTGGACACCATATTACAAAGGCACATTTTTTTGGCGACGGGAGTAGATAAGGCTCCACGTGGCTGAGAGAAGTGCAAGGACCAAGTCCGGGCGGCGCAGCTCCGCGCTATGGCTGGCAAAAAACGTTCCCCTCCAGGAATTGCTAAGTCGTGCCCGAAGCGCGAGGGGAGCGCCTCCAGCGCTGCCCTGCTCCGTAGAACGACGCTACATTCTTTAGCGAAGATGTCCGCTGCTGGCGCATTGCGGCCGTCGATGTTGCAGCGGTAGCTCTCAGAACCGCCTACCGCGCTTGGTCAATATGGGAGGAAAACACCGCTTACGACCGAAAGAAGGTGGACCGAAAAGTGTGCGAGGCACTCATTCGGTCCGCCTCTTCGATGATCAACCGTGTGCATGGATGGCCGAGTGCCGATATGCTTCAGGTCACTGCTGGTTGAAGCCGGGCGTAAGGATCGGGGACACGTCGCCCGCTATTTTGCCGTCGCCGGCATCTGCTCTGCGGTTTCTGATGTATTCTGCAATGTCGCCGCCACATGCACGGTTGAGCTCGTCAGCAGAGTAGCCTGCAGCTTCAGCCTCGGCTCTCAGGAAGTCTGCCTGTTGTCCGACATCCGCGCCGTCGCCGAGGTTTACCTCGTCATTCACATTCTCATCGAGCCAGTCACTAATTTCCTTCATCGCATCCTCCACCATAGACGGGCGCAGCCAGCCGGCCGGCCTTGTATGCCGATAACGTCGGATGGAAGTGGAGGTTGCTTCGTCTGACTGCAGCTGTCCTAATTATTTTCTTCGGCGTCCTGACGAACGATTGCGTGGGCCGGATTGTGCGGAGAGTGGATGGCAAAGCCACGTCCAAGAGCCTAGGGCAGGGCAGGGCAGGGCAAGCGATTGCCGAATCGATCAAATCGATCTCCCAGACGTCAAGATTACCTGCGATGAACACTCAAGCCGTTGGCGCTGCTCAAGTTTCCCACGAGGCTGTGTGAAGACCTTGCCGTAGGGTCGCCCCATACACCTCAGCCTGTGATCGGCATTTGCTTGATCCGATCCCCGTGAGAGCTTTGGCATTCGAATGTCTGACAAAGCCTTTCGCGAAGTCGAGCGCTCGGCGCGAACCCAAGTGCCGAGCGCTGATATCCAGCATCCAGGATAGAGAGAGCGATCGTTGCCAACCCATCCTATTCTGATTTGGCTTTCCTCGCTGCCTCGGCCCAATTCTGGTAGGGGCGGCGAAACGTCGGTACGCGATCCGCAGCAGAAGGTAGCGTCTCGAACGGTTTATGCGGCTCGGATTGATACCAGAAAGCCACGGAAGAAATGTCATCCGAGCGCCGGTTGGCATGACCGTGTTCGATTGTCACGCGGATCTGCCTTTGAAAGATCGCCGGATCTTCGATGTGCCAGCGATATAGCGACACAGGCTCTGTCCAGTTGGGTCCGCCAGCGGCAATGATGCCGTGATAGGGAGCGCTGTATTCCTGCGTCGGGCACCAGGCAGTGTTGAAATAATCCTCAGTTCCGGTTCCGTGAAGCGTCGGCGGCCAGGCGTCGTTGGCACCTTGAGAACTGACATCGCGGGGCTCAATCAGCGTAGCCTTCGGCCCGATCCGCGGATCTGGCTTTCTTATGGTGTCAGGCACAGACATCCCCGGCTCGCCGTCGATGAAGATCATATCGTCTCCTTCGCCATACCAATCCCAGACATCGGAACGGCGACGGGAATATACGCTGAACAGAACACCCACGTAGTGTCCCTGACCTTCTGCGTCGAGAATGGTGTAGTTCCCCGAACCATCGGTGGTCTCTCCGCCGAACAGAAACTGCTCGTTGGTCAGACCGCTCTCGCTTTCGCCCTCGGGTCGGGCCTGGCGATACTGGGCATGGAAGCGGCCGAACCCGTCTTCAAGTTGGTCATGAAGTTCCAGGTCGATGTAATAGTAGAAGAGAAGGTCATCCTCGGCTTCGTTGGTGATGGTGAACTTCATGTGGCTTGAAAAGGGCATCGGGAAATAGCAGTTGAACGCCTTGCCATCCTCGGGGCTCGCCTGCATCGGCAGGCTGGCATAATTGGCCGTCCGCCCATGCCCCATGCCGAAGAAATCACCGATTGGTGCTTCGATACTGGGGTTTGCTTCTCCATCCCAGTAAGCGCGTAATACGATCTTGCGCAGGAAGCTCTCGCTTTCACAGGCAAGCGTTGCCCAGATATGTGTGACGATACCTGCGCCGGCGTGTTCGCCGATCACCACTGTCTTTCCGGGCTCGATGTGCAACCGATCGTCGTTTCCTCCCGTTCGATCGTAGCTCGAAAAACGGCGTGTCTTGGCTGTTCTCAGCTTGGCGAGGCCGCGGAGCGGCGAGATGCCGGCTTGGGTCATTGAAATCTCCTCTTGGAATGAGAAAGCTATTTGAGGCCGCTCGTCTTTAGCGAATCCATGATCTGTCGCTGGAAGATGACGAAGAGGACGAGAGTGGGGATCGCCACGATGGTTGATGCCGCCATCATGTAGTTCCACGATGCGGAATACTGGCTCTTGAAATTTGCAATCCCCACCTGAACCACCCACAGATCGGGCTTGGAGGCGATCGTCAACGGCCACAGGAATGCGTTCCAGTTCGCCAGGAAAAACAGGATCGCCAAAGCCGACATGATTGGACGGCTGAGTGGCAGGATGATGCTCCAATATATGCGCCAGTGACCGGCGCCATCGACGACGGCGGCTTCTTCGATCTCGCGTGGCAGCGAAAGGTAGTACTGTCTTAGTAGGAAGATACCGAAGGCGTTAAAGATTGCCGGAATGATCAGTCCGGCATAGGTGTTCAACATGCCCATTGCCCTGACAATGACGAACAAGGGCACGATGATGACGGGTAGCGACACCAGGAAGGTTGAGAAAATCGCTAGGAAGATGAGTTCGCGGCCGGGGAAGCGCAATCGGGCAAGCGCGTAACCGGCCATCGTGTGAAAGAACAATGCAACGACCGTGACGGTCGCAGAGACAAAGAAGCTGTTCAGCATGTAGCGCACGAACGGCACGCCGGTCAGGACGTAGGTAAAGTTCTCAAATGTCGGCTGTGACGGGATGAGATTTGCAGAGAAGGATTCAGCCGGCGTCTTGAATGCAATCGACACCATCCACAGAAGCGGAAACAGCGTCATTAGTGCAAGTACTGCGGTCACGGCCATCCAGACAATGCGCACCAGCGTCACTTGGGATCGTGTGGAATATGAATAGGTGTTTTGCCTAGTCATGGTCGAAACGGCCTCCTTTCGTCATGACGAAGAAGATTGCGGTCACAAGCATCAAAACGACCACCAGAATCGACGACATTGCAGCCGCGTAGCCGAATGCGCCGAACGCGAAGGCCTGTTGATAGATGTAGACAATCAGAACTGACGTCGAGTTGGCCGGCCCGCCCTTGGTCATAACGTAGATGATATCGAAGGCTTGGGAACCGGCGACAGCCGCAACCATCGAAACCATGATCACGAAGAAGCTCGTTGGTTTCAAAAGCGGGAGCGTGATGTACCAGAAGCAGGCGACCGGGCCCGCGCCGTCGATGGTGGCGGCCTCATAATATTCCCGCGGTATGTCCTGGAGGCCGCCGAGAAAGATCAGCATGTAAAAGCCCATCAGAAACCACAGGCTGACGAAAACGACGGTCAGCAGAGCAAACTGCGGATCGCCGAGAAAGGAAATACCATCGATTCCCAGGAAAGGCGTAACCTTGTTGATGACGCCGATCTTGTCGACCACCATGAATTGCCAGACGAGCGCCACCACGACAAGGCTCACCATGTGAGGGGCAAAGAACATCGAGCGCATGACAGCATTGAAGCGGTTGGTTTTTTGCACCAGAAGTGCAAGTCCGAGACCGCAACCATAAAGAAGAGGCACCAGGATTGCCGCATAAAGCGCTGTGACCCGCGCAGACGACCAGAATAGCGGATCGTGGGCCATTCGCACAAAGTTGGCCATGCCCACGAAGCGATAACCGCCAAAGCCGTTGACTTCATAGAGCGCGAGAAACAACGATAAAGCCATCGGCAGGCCGAGAAACACGAGCAACCCGATCGCGTCAGGGGCGACGAAGAGGTACCCAGCGATCCATTCCCGGTGCTTGGCCGACAAGCCTTTATGCGCCTTGGGCCGGCGCTGGTTTGTCCTGGTGCCTATATCCATAATTGACATCTCTTGAATGTCCTCTTGAATGACCGCCGCACGTTTTGGAGGCGTACGGCGGTTGCCTTTCGACTAGAGGATCGGGGCGCCGCTGTAAGACGCAAGGAAGGCGTCGAGCTGCTGGGATGCAGCCGTTTCCGTTTGTTGCGGATCCGCACCGCCAAGCTGGGTCTGCTGGATAGCGTCGGAGATGATCTTGTAGACTTCCGGCGGAACGCGTGGTTCTGCTCGCGTACCGGGGTGGATGTTCTTGGCGAAGATCCCGATATTGCCTTTCTCAAAGGCATCGCCACCGGCCTTCAATGCGCTGTTGCGCGGCGGCATGTCGGACTTTGCCTTTGTGCACCAGTCGGCGACACGCTGAACCGATCCCTTGTCCATCGATGCCAACGCCCAGGCGCAGAACTGCGCAGCCGCATCGGGGTTCTTGCTTTTGGCATTGGCAACAAAGGCCCAGCCACCCCCGACGGTCAAATATTTGCCGTTTGCAGGCGTCGGCAGCTTGAAGACGCCGTACTTGAAGTCCTTGGCATTTCCGGCGAGCTGAGAGATGCCCCAGATACCGACGTTTTGAATGGCGCAGTAGCCGGCCGCAAGATTGGCAACAGTGTCGTTTGCGCCGTTTCCAAGCACCTGGCGTGGCGCTGCACCACTCTTGACGGCATCTTGCCAGAACTTCAGCGCCTGAACGGTCGCAGGAGAGTCAAACGCGCTCTTGCCATCCTTTCCCTGGAACTCGCCGCCGCCTTGCCAGAGGAAAGGATACCAGGTGAAATTCTGGTAGTAGCCCGGCTGTGTCTCAAATAGCACGCCGTACCGATTGGGTGTCGTCAGCTTCTTGGCGACTTCAAGCAGCTCGTCCCAGGTCTTCGGGACGTCATTCTCGTTGAGCCCCGCTTCCTCAAATGCCTTGACCGAGTAGTACATAGCCATTGGCTCGACTTCCATGGGGATGCCATAGATCTTCCCGTCGACCATCCGGTTGGCAATTACGCTTTCCGGGAAATCGGCTTTCGTTGAATCGTCGATATGGGGTGTCAGATCCTGAAGGACGCCGCCATTGTAGTAGCGCAGAAAGTCGCCAGGCGAGATGAGAAAGACGTCCGGCCCTTCGCCTGAAGCAAAGGATGTCGCGAGTTTCGGGCCATTGATATATTCCGCGTTCGGAACGTATTCGAGTTCGACCTTCTGGTCGTGGCTGTCATTCCAGTCGCTGATCATCTTCGTGAACCAGTCGACCTGACTGGCCACCTGGCCGCCCGGCGCGTAGAACTGCCAGAACTTCAAGGGAGCTTCCTGGGCGCGCACCGCCAGTCTATTGATGTACGGGAAGCCGCCTATGCTCGCTGCAAGCCCGGTTCCCGCGATCAATGCACTGCGCTTGATCAGATGACGGCGCGAAATACCAAATCGTTCGTTCTTGGTGTCAGTCATTTTTATCCTCCCATAATGACCTGGCGGATCCGGCTCCTCATCCGGTCCGCGTGAACCAATTCCTCATGCGGTATCGAAAGGCTGAAGATCGCAGGCTATGACCTCGGAACGCGCGGGTCCGTCGTATTTTCCAGAAAGGCGTTCCAGCAACATCTCGGTCGCGCGTTGCGCCAGCACAGATGGCGAGCGACCAACACGGGTCAACTTGGGCCTCACATATTCAAGCTGCGCCTGATCGCCGAACACGGCCACCGCCATGTCGCGTGGGATGCTTATCCCGCGATCGTAAAATTCAGCGAGCGCTGCAGAAGCCATCAGAAAGTTCGCAAAGAATACCAATGAGGGAAGGTCATCGCCGTGGCGATCGAGAAGCCACTCGACTGCTGCCTTGCCTGAAGGGGCGAGATAAGTACCTTCGAACCGAAGGTCGTCGATGGGATCAACGCCACCGTCGCGCAATCCTTGTTCGAAACCCTCAGCCCTCGCCATCGCTTCGGCGAAGAATGATGGGCCGGTCACGTGGGCGACCCGCCGATGGCCTTTTGAGGCGACATACTCTCCCATCAGTCGACCTCCGCCGAAGTCGTCGATCTTGAGGTTGTCTACGGCCTGATTTGGCAGGTCGCCGATGAAGACCGTTGGAATGTCGATGTTGACGAGGTCGCTATGCATGCCGTGCAACGCGAAATCGCCGACGATCAGGCCGTCAATCCGGCGGTTGCGGATTTGACGCATATATTCGCGACTGTGTTCCTGGGAGTGGCCGCCCGGCACATCGGTGTTGAAGATCAGCATGTCCAGACCAGCCGTCTCAAGCTCCGATTGTGCGGTCTTGACGAGTTCTGGATAAAAAGGGTTGCGGATATCCGGGATCAGCATTGCCACAAGATTGGTCCGCCCGGTTCGCAGGGACTGAGCCTGAGGGTTTGGCACGTATCCGAGTTCTTCGATGGCGACCAGCACGCGTTCTCGCAGAGACTGAGAAACTCGATCAGCATGGTTCAACACGTGCGACACCGTCGTCGGCGATACTCCAGCTCGTTTTGCGACCTTCGCGATTGTGCTCATGAGATGAGTAAAACATAGAAAAAATCGATTTGCAAATCGATTTGCAATCTAAGAATGGCTGAGCTTGGGATGCGGTTGATAGCCCGGCCGCTCGATGTGTTTACGAGCCTACGGAGCCAGCTTCGGATTGACGCCGCGCCATTTCTAGTGTGGTTCGATGATAAGCACGGCCGCATTTCCCACGCCGGGGACACCAAATTGCGCGCCACGCTTCACCCGCTGAGGATTCAATGTTCAAGCGATTGATTGGGTGGAAGCGATTATGGAGCTCACAGTGAAAGGGGCTCAAGGAGCTCCCGGCCGCCGCCGCACGCATCGTCGCCTGGTCAGGCCGCTGCCCTCAGATCGAAGTTAGCGTGGATCACGTCGTAGGGAACGCAGACCTTCCCATCCTCTGTTAGCTGGAAAATACCCCATTCGGACAGCAACGAAACGTCATCATGAACGCGTTTCACATCCCGCTCAACGGACCGAGCAAGCCCGCGTATGCTGGACGGACCAATCTTTTGAAGGTGCTCGATCAGTTCCCACCTCTTGGGCGAGATAATGGAAAAGAGCTGTGCCGGCGACGAGAACGTAAAGACCGCCACTGGGTCAGAGGGATGTCCAGAACGCATTGCACCAGCAGCCCTATCGAAGATTTCGTCCAGTACAGCGTCACTGTCTGCCCGGATCTGGATCAAGGCTTCTCTCATGTTAACCGCCTCCTCTTGACAATCTCCCTTCGAAAATCGGACAGGAGGGTACTGGTTGTCGTAAACAGATAAGGGATCTCGTCACCATCAACGTGACAATGATCGCCCTTGCCTCGTTCATTATCGAACCCACGACACGTTGCCCGTCCTGACCGTAAAACAGTCTGTACTTGAACTAATGGGCACTGCCGGGAACTGGCTCCGGCACCTTCCAAATAACGATCGCGACGATCGCTCCGTCGGGCAGCACAGTCTTGGAACGTTCTATAAGGATCGCTGCAACCATCTCATCATGCCATTGTCCAGATGCGTTGGCAACAAAGCCAACGCCATTCGAACAAATGAATGCTTGATGGGTCGCCGCCGGGTGGCAGGCGAGTTGATTCATGGTTCACATCGCTCACTCCCGGCCGTTTATGCGTGATATGTCGATCCTCATTTCGGCGTTTTCAGGATAAGCGAAGGCTTCTCGCTCTGACGTATTGCTCGAGCTGGCTCCGGCCTCTTCCTCCTCACTGCGGCCAACGCTCGGGGAAACCTGAGCGTCGCCGGCGACATCTTCAGCTTGAAACACGTTGTCGCCTTCAAACCTTCCGCTCCGCCAGGCGTAGATTGCATCCTCGAACACCTGCGGGAAGACATCGTCTCTGGGGTTGCCATACCATTTGGCAACGATGCGCAGCACCTTGGCAAACATTGCCGTACCAACTTTCAGGTTCTTGCAGGGATCGACCAGATCGGATTGAAGCTGCGCCGGATCGTTCAAGCCGACGCCTGCGGGCAGCTGCGTCAAACCTACGCGGACGACCGCATGGCCAACATTTTCACGGATGATCCCAAGAGCCTCCTCGGCAGTCTTCGGCTTCGGAAAAAGTATCAGCCGGCTTCCGGCCTTGACCGTAACAGCAAGGGGATCCTTTGAGCCGGCGGCGTTGATGAACTGCTCAACGATGGCGGGTTTAAGCGATCGATCGGAACATTCCTTGATGAGTGCGGCGTCCAGCATCAACGGCTCCTCTGCTACATGTTGAAGGACAAGACGAGAGGCTTTGCAAAGAGGCGTGACCAGGCAACGGCACTGGCGCGCTGTATGGCGACGATGGTGGTGCCTCTGGTCCACCAGCCGTTACCGACAGCAACGAACTCCTCCGGGTCGTAGAGCATTGACTGGATGATCGGCCAAACGATCAGGAGCTCGTAGCAAATGAGTATGACTGCCCGCGAGCCTGCGACCTCGGTAATCGGGTTTGCAAAGAGATGGGCCTGTGCTCCACCAATCTCTCCAGTCAGCACCAGCCAGGGCTGCCACATCGATCCCGGGACAGGCATTCGCTGACGGTAGGCAATGCGCCCTCCGTCGGCGGAAATTTCTACAAGCACGTTGTCATAGCCGTGCTCATCGATCGCAGTGGCGCCAGCCAGCACCCGCAAACCGGATCCGCGCAATGCGCGAACCCAAAGCCGCTCGACCGTTGGGTTCCAAAAGCCGATCGCGCTTTCAGGGAGGATGACGACATCACGATCCGAACGTCCAGCCGCCTTCGCTTCTCTGACGAGCAGGTAATGCCGGCCTGGATCAAATTTGCGCCCCAGCGATGAACCAAGTAACAGGTCGACACCTTGCCAGGCGGTTGGTCGGTCAGGTGTCGTCCAATTCATGGCGGACCAGAGCCACAAGCCGGTCATGGTGACGCTTGCAACCAGGCGAAGCCTGGTCGTCATGGCGACAAGACCTGCGGCCATCGCAACTAACCCCGTCCATCCCCACGCAGGAAAAACAATGCCGGCTGCCGTCAGGGGATGAGCCCAGCCGAGTATGCCGAAAGGTGGCACTGCCATCAAAAGCATGATTGCGCCGTAGCGGCTCGCGCGCCGGACGCCGGATCTGGGCGTCCAGAAGAGTGCGTGGATGGCGACAAATCCCGAGGAAGCCGTCAGCCACAGCAAAAAGCCTGGCAGGAGATCCGCGCCATAGTACGCTGCGACACCCTGCGGAAGCCCGCGCGACGCCGCCAGAAAATATGCGGCAGAAACTGCGGCGGCCATAAGCCTGTTTCGCGTGAGCGACCAGATCATCGGGAAGGCCATCGACAATGGAAGAGCCAACGGCTCGCCACTCCAGGCGACCATGCCGGTGACGATTGCCGATGCGACCAGTGCCACGTCGAAAAGATGTTCACGGCGCATAGGTGAGCACCTCCGATGCAAATCCGAGGATGCCAGACGCTGGAACCGGCCCGAAATATCGGGAATCGAACGATCCTGCGAAGCTCGAATGGATGAACACCTGTCCTGCCGGGACCGTCCCTCCAGCGAAGGCGCTTAGTATCCGACCCTTGCCGTCTTTAGAAGCCAGCGACGAGTGCGGCAGTTCCCGTCCGTCGATGTGCACATGCCGGCCGATGTCGATCCTCTGGCCGGAGGTCGCTGCGATCGCCTTGATCAGCGGAGCATAGCCGCCCGGGCAAAGTCCGGCTCGCAGGTATCCGCGGCCGCGTGCCTCTGCCATGTCAGCGGTCTGTGGCGGGCAGACGAAGACCAAATCGCCGACCTTGACTGGTCGCACGAGCGGATGAATGCGCCAGATGCCGAGCGGTTCGCTCGGGGTAAAATTGATGCGAAGGTCAAGCGTGAAGGCCAAAGCACTCGCGGCAGCCGGGATCGAGATGAGGAGAAGGGCGATCCGGGGCCTCCGCCTTGATCTCAGTGTGGCGTTGGACTGGGTGGCAAGGCTTCTCATTTCAGTAAGAGACCCTTAGCGCTTGCCTGGCGCATTGCTTCAGACTGCCTGACTGCCTCGGTCGCCCGTTCATGGACGCCCAACTGCTGAACGGTGCGCATGACACTCCAGGCCGATTGGACTTCCGACTTTTGCGTTTCGTGCATCGTGGCAGTGAGCGCCCGACAGGCCTCACCGTTGGCCGCGTTTGCCGCAATGCCCAGGAAGGTTCGTTCGCCGAACCGGTCTGCGACGGCTTTCGCAAAGCCATCGAGTTCCGCTTTCACCATCTTGTCGGCAAGCGCATATTCAAGCCGCGCGGGCAGGTCGTTACGGTCGATGGCGTCGCGGACACGTTCAAGCGCCGATCTTGCACTCGCCGACAGTGCCGGTATGTCGATCGACATGGTCCTACGGGTCGCGTGCTCTTCTGCCCGATACTTCCGCTCGGCCGCCGCCCGCATCTCGATGAAGCGCTCGAGGTTGCGCGACAGGGCAGGCACGTTGGAAAGAGCGACCTCGCGCGCCTTCCGCTCGGCCTTGCCTGCGAACATTCGGGTCTGCCCCTTCAGCGCGCCGAAGCTTTGCGGCTCGTTGGCGATGCTAAACAGGATAGAGGCGGCCAAAGCATCGTCGGTCAGCATCGCATCGACGTTGATGGCCCTGAACGCAGCATCCGGCCGGGCATAGACCAGATGAAAGCGGGTGGAAACATCCTCCCACTGCTTCTGGAGTGCGGGGTCAGCCGCAAGTCTGTCCTCGACAGACTGTTCGATCGATTTCGGAAAGGTCGTGATGCCTGACACCATCGGTCTTGCGCTCCTGGTCGTGTTCGCGGACTGGTTTCTGGAAGACGAGGCGACAACGCCAAGCCGAACGCCAACGGCGGCAAGTCGCAGGCCAAGATCGGCAAGGCTCCGCTTCTGGCGCAGCGTCCATTCGAGACGGTCGCGAACAAGCGTGCGGGCGACATTGACCAGATGCAGACCTCGGGCTTCGGCAAACTGCAGCGCCTGGCGGTAAAAGCCACGATCGGCATAGTCGAGCGTCGTCTCTTTGGCGTTCTTCCGCGACAGCAGTTGGACAAGCCCACCAGCCTTGGCGAATGATCGCTCGCTGAAATAGACGTCGAGATCCTGGCGGTGACGGGTCATGGCAACATAGGTCAGGTGTCGATCGAGCGAGAGGGAGGCGAGGACCTTGACCTGATCGACCGTTGCACCCTGGCTCTTGTGAATCGTGGTCGCGTAGCCATGATCGATATTGTTGTAGAAGCGCTCTTCGACGGTGATCTGGCGCTGATCGTTGCCTCCACCGAAACCGACGACGATGCGACCGGCACCAGCCTCGATGACCTTGCCCAACATGCCGTTCTTGACGCCGAGCTTGCCTTCGTTCTTCAGGAACACGATCTGGTCTCCGGCAGCAAACGTCCTCAAGCCGTCGGCGGTCTTGAATGCAGAGCCTTCATTGACCAGGCCGCGCTCGACGAGCTTTTGGCGTGCCAACTCGTTCAGTTTGCGGACGTCGCGGCGCAGGTGCGCAAGGATCAGCGAGGACTTCGCAGGATCATAATCGCGGTCCCAGTCGGCAATCAGATTTGAGATTGCGTCAGTCTTGAGCTTCGCGCCAATCAGTCTTCCTTGCGATCGATAGGCTTCCAGCGCGCGAGCCACATTACCGCGGGCAAGGCAAAGCGAGGCATCCCGCATCCATTGCTCGCGCTGCCGGTAAATCGTCTCGATTTCGCTATAACCGATGCGATCGCATATCGCCCGGAAAGCGGCCCCCGCCTCGATCGGCTGAAGCTGTTCGGGATCGCCGACAAGGACCAGCTTGGCGCCGTTCTTCGCAACGGTCTCGACGAGATCACCCATTTGACGTGAGGAGACCATTCCGGCTTCATCGAGAACAAAGATCGTCTTGCCGTCGAGTTTGTTGCGGTCCTGTTTCCATCGCAGTTCCCAGGAGGACAATGTACGGGATCTGATCCCTGCCTCCTTCTCCAGCCCCTCGGCCGCCTTACCGGCAAGAGCACCGCCGACGACACGGTATCCGCAAGCTTCCCACGCCTCTCGTGCCGCCTTCATCATCGTCGTCTTGCCAGCGCCGGCACGGCCAATGACGGCTGCAACCCGTTCGCCGCCTGCCACATGCTCAATTGCCGTCCTCTGTTCGTCTGAGAGTTGCTGATGGCGTGCCAGGACGGTTTCCAGCGCCACTTTGCGCACGCCGTGCGAGAACTGCTTCGAAAGCCAGATCGCGCGGTTGGCCATTTCTGCTTCAAGGCGGATGAGCTCTCTGGTCGTGTATTTCGCAGGTATGCGCTGTCCAGCGGAAAAGTCGATGCGCTCGCGATCGAGCCTCAGTGTCTGTGGGTCCTGGAGGATGCGAACCATCAGGTTTTGGAAAAGCACAGCGTCATCGATGTAGCGATGAAGTACCTTCGTCACGTCTCGTTCGTCGAAAACACTTCTTTCGCGGGTGATGAGGTCGAGAACGATGCCGGGTTTGAGCGCGATGCGCCGGGCGTTTTCTGCCCGCAGCTCCTTCTGTAGATCGCACCGTTCGAGCAGGACTTGCTTGCCCGTTTCATGAGCCTTGCGTTCAATCGCCCTTGTTGCAACACCAAGATGGATGGTGGGTGACAGATCGATGCCCTGTTTCTCGAAGGATCGGCCGTCGATACGGATGTCGAGGCCTGCAAGGGCAAGATGCCTGTTCTGGCAGGCAAACCAGCCGTCACGAAGCGCGTTAAATTCCATGAGGCCACCGGCCCATAGCTCATAGACGATCTTGCCGGCCTCGCTTCGCAGCGGATTTCCTCGAGCGTCAAGAACCGGAACCTTTTTCGCGCCGAAGCCATCTTCGGTGAGCGGCCTCAACGTTGTCATCATATGCACATGCGGATTGCCGGGAGCATCATGACAGACCCAATCGGCAATCATTCCCCGGGTGGTGACATGGCAATCGACGAAGTCACGCACGAGGGCGATGTTCTGCTTTACGTCGAGCTCTCGCGGCAAGGCGATCGTGAGGTCCTTGGCGAGCTGCGCGTCCTGGCGCCTTTCGAAGTCTTCGAGCTTGTTCCAGAACCGCTCGGAGGCAGCAGCAACCGGTTGACCGGCAACCAGATCCTTCAGCCATTCGGGCGCGTTGGGCGGAACCGCGAACTCCTGGTGGATCAGACCCTGCTTTCGAGAATAGTCGACCAGCAGTCCCTCCCGCTCGAACGTCATCTTTGCACAATGCCGGTATGCCGCCGACAGGACCGCACTGCGGCCGGAGCTGCGTGCGACGACGTTGACGGAAAAATGCGGGACAGGCACGGAGGCGGCTCCTGATTGCATAAGAGATCCAGGCGTTTGTCGCGAGCGGTGAAGGCGATGGCTCGGCAATGGCCGGGCGACGGCAAGATGAGCGTGCCCATCCGAGCTGAGGCGCTTGAGGCAGACAATTTACGGCGAAGGAATGAGGCAGAGCGCCGTGGTGGTCAGCTCCAATCACGACTTTCAGATCCGCTCCTTCGAGACGCAATGGATCATGCCCCTCCGGGTTGATTGCGCCAACCCACACATCTGCGAGTAGAACGGCACGCTGATCTACGGGACTGTCATGCCGCTCAAACCAGAAGCGCCACGAAAGGACCGACCTGACATGACGAAACCATCTGCGAGAATCCGCGAAGAAATCGCGCGGCTCCAGGAGCAGTTGAAACGGGCCGAGAGCCGCGAGGCCGAGCGCATCGGCCGCATTGCGCTGAAAGCCGGCATTGGGGATCTGTCGATCGACGAGGGCGATCTGCAAAGGGCGTTCCTGGATCTGGTGAGGCGGTTTCGAAGGGCAAGACTTGCCGTCAACGCCTGGGGGAGGGAAGCCGCAGCCGACGCTCCAGCGGCGTCCTCGTTCTTAACTGGTGCGGCTCAAAGCAACATTGGCGAGGGTTGAACGCATGCGCAAAGTCAAGACGTTCCAGGCGCGCAAGAAGGAAACGCGCGACAAGATCGAACTGGGTGGCCTGGTCGTCAAGGCCGGGCTTCGAACCGAAATGCGATCGCTCCTGCTTGGCGCGCTGATTGATCTTCGAAAGCGTCTGGAGGTTGACGACGGTGAACGGCAACGTCTGACGGCCATCGGCGAGGAAGCCTTCGGCAAGGACGATGCATAAGCTCGCACTTTTCGCGGCACCTTGCCTTGCGATGATCGCCACCACCAAGGGCCTTTCAGAGGGTGAACAATGGCTGGCCTCTTTCGCAACGACAGAGGCCGGGCACCTCGCACTCGCGCGTATCGGTATCGCATTGCCCTACGTCGGTGCGGCACTCGCTGGTGTGACGTTTCTGTTCGCCACCGCAGGCGCGATTGCCATTCGCTTCGCCGGATGGGGTGTTGTGATGGGCGCCACTGTGACAATTGCGATTGCGACGGCGCGGGAATGGATCCGTCTTGCGGGTTTGCCAGAGCACGTGACGAACACTCAGTCCCTCTTGTCTGATCTCGATCCGGCTACCCTATGCGGCGCCGCAGCGGTCATAATCGTGGGGAGTTTCGCTTTGCGCGTCGCATTTGTTGGCAATCCCGCCTTTGCCCGGCCGACACCCAGGCGGATTGTCGGGAGACGGGCGCTTCATGGTCAAGCCGAGTGGATGAAGATGACGGAGGCGGCAAGACTTTTTCCCGCCATTGGTGGCATCGTCGTCGGCGAAGGCTACCGGGTTGACCTCGACAGTGTCGCCGCCCGATCGTTTCGCGCAGACAGCAAAGAGACCTGGGGTGCAGGTGGAAGATCCTCGCTTCTTTGTTTCGATGGCAGCTTCGGTTCTTCGCATGGCATTGTCTTTGCCGGTTCGGGCGGCTTCAAGACGACCTCGGTGACGATCCCGACCGCCCTGAAATGGGGCGGGACGCTGGTCGTGCTCGATCCCTCAAACGAAGTCGCCCCCATGGTGACTGAGCATCGCCGAAACGCCGGTCGCGATGTCTTCGTGCTCGACGCGAAACGCCCGGAGGTCGGCGTCAACGTCCTTGACTGGATCGGTTGTTTCGGGGGCACGAAGGAGGAAGACATCGCAGCCGTCGCCTCCTGGATCATGAGCGAAAGCGGCCGTGCCTCAGGCGTGCGCGACGATTTCTTTCGCGCCTCCGGCCTGCAGTTGCTGACCGCGATCATTGCCGATGTCTGCCTGTCCGGCCATACGGAAAAAGAGCATCAGACACTTCGTCGGGTTCGCGCCAATCTCTCCGAGCCCGAACCGAAGCTCCGCCAGCGGCTCCAGGACATCTATGACGGGTCAACGTCGCAGTTCGTGCGCGAGAACGTTGCCGCCTTCGTCAACATGACGCCCGAGACCTTCAGTGGTGTCTATGCCAACGCCATCAAGGAAACGCATTGGCTTTCCTACCCGAACTACGCGGCGCTGGTTTCGGGCTCAAGCTTCACGACGGACGCCATTGCGAAGGGCAATACCGACGTCTTCATCAATATCGATCTCAAGACCCTTGAGACGCATGCCGGCCTGGCGCGTGTGATCATCGGCTCGTTCTTGAATGCCATCTATAACAGCGATGGCAAGATGGGCGGCCGCGCCTTGTTCCTCCTCGACGAGGTTGCCCGTCTTGGCTACATGCGCATTCTCGAGACCGCGCGCGATGCTGGCCGAAAATATGGGATCACCCTGACGATGATCTACCAGTCGATCGGGCAGATGCGGGAAACCTATGGCGGCCGCGATGCTTCCAGTAAATGGTTCGAGAGTGCCAGCTGGATTTCGTTCTCGGCGATCAACGATCCTGAAACGGCCGACTATATTTCGCACCGGTGCGGCATGACCACGGTCGAGATTGAACAGGTCAGCCGAAGCAGCCAGCCGCGCGGATCCTCGCGCACACGTTCCAGGCAGCTTGCTCCCCGTCCTCTGATCCAGCCGCATGAGGTTTTGCGCATGCGCGCGGATGAGCAGATCGTCTTTACCGCCGGCAATCCCCCGCTGCGTTGTGGCCGCGCGATCTGGTTCAGGCGCTCAGACATGCGTGCATCGGTGACGCCTGGCCGGTTCGCTGAGGATATTGGCAACCGACAAGAAAGCGCCAGGGCCGATGGAACGGCTAGAACGGCTATCAGAAAGGTCACTAGTCATCTCATCGATGCGGCGACTGCAGACTGCGCGCAGGCTGCAAATGCCGAGGCGCCATATCAGAGTGGGCGCGAACACATTTAGATTGGCGGACGCTGGCACGAAGTTGACGCCTACAACTTGCAGATAAACTGACGGTAGATCTGATGTCCGCCCAAACTTTCTCTCTTGGATTTTCATCCGCATTTTTCTTCCGGCGGCTAAAGTCGGGAGCTTGGCCCAGCGCTTGCGGCATCGGCTAGGGCTGATAAGGACTGGATCGAAATAGGGGCGGGAAGGGCCCTGACGGCGGCTGGACAGTTTTTGTGAGGCTTGATGATATCGGAGCGCAATACCACCGGACTGTTTCAGGAGGGCCGATTGACGATGATAAAATCGGTATCTTGAGGCCCTGGCCGCTTTCTTGTCGGCCTGGCATTGGTGCAGGCCTTGCAAGTTTCCTTGAATGGCCGGAATGTTGCCGGAGTTACGTGTCATCTCTGAGCGTGGAGAGAGCATGGCAGCGAAAATATCCATTGTTCTCGCAACATATAATGGAAGCAAATATTTAGCCGAGCAGTTGGAGAGTATCTGTGCGCAAACCCTGTTGCCTGCAGAACTGGTGATCTGCGACGACAACTCTTCCGACGCCACTTCGCAAATTGTTGCGGAGTTCTGCGCGAATGCACCGTTCCCCGTGACTTTCCATCGCAATCCGAAAGCATTGGGTTTTCGCGATAATTTTCTTGGCGCTTACCAACTGGCGACTGGCGATTGGATCGCCTTTTGCGACCAGGACGATGTGTGGCACCCCGAAAAGCTGGAAAAGGTTGCCGCTCACACCGAAGGGTCCCGGGTGACGATGATCGTGCATCAGGCTTCATTGCTCGATGAAACCGGTCGGAATATTGGCTCGTTCAATCAGGGGATCACAACCACGAAACAGCGCGGGACGCTCCAATACAATGCTTGGGGCACGTTTTGGGGGTTTTCCATTGTTGTTAGGCGCGATGTGCTTGATCTTGTCTCGCCAGCTCATCGATTTGTCGACTTCATTGATCCTCGCCATCTTATCGCACATGATCGGTGGGCATGTTTTCTGGCGCAGACACTGGGAGAAACTGTGGAGATTGCTGAACCGCTTGTCGGCTACCGCCAGCATGCCTCGAATGTGTACGGCGTGCCAAGTAAACGCGAGCAGCCTGCTCGAGGCAATTTTCTTGCGGAGCAGCTACCATATATCGCAGCCACAAAGTCGATGCTAAACATCCTAGAGTTGTTTCCGGATGATGTCGAAGAGAGGTTTCCCGCATTCGACCGCATGAAGGCGAATGCGTTCTACAGGGCGGCGCTTCTTCATCAGCAACATCGTGGCTTGGTCTTCTCGAAGTTTAGGATTTCGTCTTTCTTCATCTGCCTGCGTGGCGTAATCACCGGGCGATATAGAGCAGTTCACGATGGCTCAATGCAGTGGCGATCGCTCGCAAAAGATCTGAAATTCATATTCGGTTGAAAGACACCTCGCTCTTACCGGAAGCGATCGGTCTAGAAACTACCCTGGTACTCCAGGATCCAGATAAATGTGGCGAGGCACAAGCCGTCTGCCAAGCCAGTTCTGGGGACCTTGTCCGACCGGTTGCCATTTTCTTTGAACCGCTAGAGCGTGCAAGCGGGGCTGTAGGAGGCCGCGACACTCAGCGCAGCGAGTTAAGCTAGGCCTGACTGCGCCCGCGATCGGTGTCGATCGAATGTTTGCGCTATTCTGGATTGATTTTGGCTGGACGGGTGTCGCTTTTGCTTAATCATGATGTCGCAGACAGGAGCGTTGATGCAACTCAGTGGGGAGTATATAAGTGATGTCTCATACGGCAGCCCCCGCCGCGGAAGAAGTAACGGACGCTTTTGCTCTTGGAGTAGACATGTTCCACGCATGCCAGACAGAATGAATACTTGAAGCCCTCCAGTACGCTGGCGGCTGTTGCATTCAGGCATTTCGAGGCGCGGTGATCATGAACGAGAGCTTGATTATCAACGATATCTACGAGGCTTCGGGCAGCGATAGCGACTGGTTTTCGCTGGGCAAAGAGCTGTTCGAATATCTCGGTGCCGACGCCGGAACACTTCGCTTCAAATCAGCCGATGGTCGATCCGCGAACGTGTTTCAGCCCTGCGATGAAGGCTCGGACCCTTACACGAGATACTATCTTCATATCGATCCGATCCGCTCAGCAATTGCCGACATGCGTTGCGACCCCAAAAGAGGAGAGACGGTCGTATCTGTGGACGAGGTCGTAGACGACGGTCTCTACAGGGGATCGGAATTCTACCAGGATTTTGCCAGGCACAATGGTCGCGAGCATATGATGATCGGGCTTGTCGGGGATCGCGACAACACGATCATAAGCTTCTTCCGCGGAGACAGAGCGTTCGGATCCAGGGAAAGGGCAGCGCTCGGTGACCTCATGCCGCATGTCCGGCGGGGCCTTCGCCTGCGCGAAGCCTCGTTTCGCGAAGAACAGGCCTCGCGCCTTCTCTATGCGGCCTTCGATACCCTTCCCGGCAACATGCTCGTGGTGGATGGCGATTGCAACCTTCTTTTCGCGAATGCCTCCGCCACAACGATGCTCTCTCGCAAGGAAATCCCGATTTCGTTTTCTACACTCGCGGCGGGCGGTCGCACACGCCTCGTACTGGACAGACGCGACGGAGCAAGGCTTCGCCAGCTTGTCCAGGAAGCGTCTCGCGCAGGCGAGGGTGGCGCTATTCGCTTCGAGTATGATGCTCCTCAAAGTGACAGGGCAGGCCAGCTTGCCGTATTCGCTTCGCCACTGCGCGCTGGTGCCGCTGGAGCCGCTGGAGCCGCACCGGTCCTTCTTCTGATGAACGAATTATCACAACCATGCGCAACTCAAGCGTCCATCTTCAGCGAGCTGTTTGGTCTGAGTGCTGCCGAAGGTGCGGTCGCGGCCGCTCTTCTTGGCGGGCAGACGGCCGAAACCGTCGCGAAGGATCGATGTGTGTCGTTGGATACCGTCCGCACGCAAATCCGCACAGTTCTACGCAAAACCGATGCCGCCAACCTTCGTGACTTCGAACGAATGGGTGCGCTACTTGGAGCCTTCTCCCGATAACGTCTCAACCGCTATCGTCAGAGCAGTTTGCCGGACAGTGCCCGCATCGTTGTTACAATCCCAAGTCCAACGATCAAACCAGGCAAGATCAGCCCTGTGTTGAGCCGCAATGCCAGCGATATCCCGATTGTTGCAAAGATCGCTCCGGTGACAAAGCGCGTCGACGCTGCGACACTTCGCCAACCGGCTCCGCCTGCAATGCGCACGCCGTCTGTTATGGCGCTAAAGGCTGGAACGAGAAGGATGAGGGACGCCCATCGATAGGGCAAAACGTATCCTAACTGGTCAGCGCCCAAGACAATCCCAAGTGCGATTAGAAACAAGCCGCCAACTGCCGTTGCGATCCAACGGTTGCCTTGAAGACGGTTAGCGCGCATCAGCGAGGCCTTGCACTCGTTGCTCAGCCGCCACACTCCACGTTATCTTTAAAAGACCAATGAGCGCGACCGCGCGCAAGATTGTCAGCACCAGGAGGGCGCCAAAATTGTCCGACGCGAAGTCGGCGTGCCCGAAGGCCTGAACGAAGTGGCCGATCGTGACGCCAACATAAAATATGATCGCGTAGGTCGCGATCGCGCTTTGAAACGAAAGGCTTCGCCAGAAGGATATTACGGCGACACTGCCGAGTGCGATATCGGCAATCCCGACCTCAAATTCGAAAGGACTTGGCTGCCAACCGATCTGGGCCGAGGCAATCGCTGGGAAAAAGACGTGAAAGATTCCGGCCCAGACGCCATCGACACCAACTGAAAGCAGCAGGATCCACGAGAGATAGCGTCGTGACCAATGCACAGTCGATCTGGAAAGCGCTGCGCAGACCAGGGCGATGATGAAAAGTAGTAGCGGAAGGTTCGTCAAGACGAACCGTATGGCTAGAGCGATCATGGAGGTTTCCTGCGTTCGGTTTGGGTTGGCCCGGCTTGCAGATTGGTACGACTGCGGAAGCGCTGACGCATCGCCAGAACTGTTGATAGACGTTAGACCTCAGCCTTTCGCTGTACATGTCATTACCGCAGGTGCGTTCTCACCGGCGGTAATGTCAAAGAGGCGCGCCGTTGCACCTTTGGTCCACCAGACGAACTTGCCCGATGCATAGCGCGCGCCGGAACCTGACATCACCGATACGAAAACAATTGGCTGCCGCTCACCCGGCAATGGGACGACTGCAAGAAAGTTGGGGTCGGCATTCACGTAGGTGACGCCAAGCTTCCCTCCCTCGGCGCAATCATAGGCGACCTGCTGGCGCTCGATATTGCTCGTGCTCTTCAGCTGGATCGTACCATCGTCCATTGCAAGCGCCGGCGATGTAGCCGCAAGAATGCCAATCGCGACGCTCAAACCCTCAGCAATTTTCATGTGGATACTCCTGTGTGTGCCACGACGTCGACATAGACCGATCGGGTTCGGCTGGCATACCCAGAAGTGGTGATGCGCGGTCGCGGCAGTATCGGATGTCTCGGCGCTGGCGGCCTGCTTCGACCGATACGCAACAGCAAACGGCCATGCTGTTTCCTAAACCCCTGTGCTCGTCTAGAGCAGACCGTGCAGGAAGGCTGATCCATGAGCGCGTTGGCCTTGGCCTGTTGCGTTCTCGCCATCCCCGCTGGGCACAGGCATGAGTGTGCCGCGTCAAAATTGTCGGAAATGGTGTCGCTGCGCGGCGCGCAGACGACAATTGTGCCGACCCGAACTGGCTGATCCTGCAGGGAAGGCCTTCCCATGCGCAGTGCATGGGTGCCAGGATACTTCCCCAAGCCGAATTCCGGAAGGTCTATATCAGACACGCGGCAGAAGCAGGCCGCGGGAAGGCTGGCTTAGTTCATGGCTTTTTTTGCTTAGTCGACTCGACCGCCTTTGCTCCGAGAGTAGCAGGCGCAGCAGCAGGAACAGCCTTGTCTTTCTTGGGCTTGCGGACCTCTTTGTTGCTTCTAGCTTGACCCTTGGCCATCGATTCCTCCTGTTCGACATAATGGTGCATTACCGAGCAGCGCAGGAGAGAATGCAAGCTATATCTCGGCATAATCCAATTCGTGCAGCTCCAGTTTCGGAGGTGTGCATCCACAAGACGAGTTTGCTTACCTCGAAGATCGAGCGCGGAGCCAACTTTACAGGGTGATCCAGTACCGGGGAAGGCCGCAATCTGGACATTCCGGACAATCTGCACTATTTATATTGCTTGTTGAAGGAGTAGGAAACATGGCCACGACCATCAGTAAATCTTCCGCACGCTCCCTTCGCGGGTTGAACTCGGCCGTCGTTGCCGATGTCATCGAAGTCCTTGCCCGCCATAACCCACGTCTTTCCGAGACGGCGCTCGCCGCTACCGGACGCGTCGTCGCCGCGGTCACTGCGGCAACCGCACGGCTAGCCGCCGATCAGCAACGGCAGATCGTTGCAGATGAACATCAACTGGCGCAAGCCGTCGAAGTCGTTGTCGCTGCTCTTGTCGTAGACCCAAGCACCCGCCTTGTGCCGCTTTCGGTGAGCAAATCAGTGGAGGTTAGTCAAGGTGCCGGCCTTCCCGCGCCTATCGACCGTGAGGAAGGAAGGCGCCGCCTTGCAGATTTTGCACACCCCGCTCGTCTCGAAGAATGGGCCGGGCCTGTCGCGGGACCAGCCGAGATCGAAAGGACGATTGGTACGAAGCGATCGACCCTACACGACTGGCAGACACGCGGCGCTGTGATTGGCCTGCTGAAGGGCGAGCGCAAGCATGTGTTTCCATTGGCGCAGTTCGTCGATGGGCGCCCGGTTGAAGGCATGGCTCAGGTGACGAGGATCATCCCCAATCCCCGCGTCGCGTGGCAATGGTTGATCCAATCAAAGCCCGACATCGGCAACACGCCGCTGGAGCTTCTTAAAAGTGGCCGTCTGCAAGAGGTGCTTTCCGCGGCTGCGCGTGATTTTGGTTGAGACTTTGAAGCTCGATCCCGCAACAGCTAACGATCTGGCGGTCGAGTTTCGGCCCAAAGCCTGGTTGCGCGTTTTGCCGCGGGGCCACATGGTGACGCCCCTTGGCATGGGCTTCGGCAATAGCCGCTTTTCGAGCCCTCACAGGAGGTTTCGTCTGGCCTATATCGCACAAGATCTGCCGACGGCGATTGCCGCTTCGAAAGGAGCAGCGACCGGGTGCTTGACGAAACCGAGTTCGACGATTGGGCGGTAGCCGAGGTCTCTGCAACCGACCCGTTGATGGTCCTCGATCTAAGAACTACCGGACTTCTGAGGCTCGGCGTCAGCACCGATGCTGCCCGCGCAAAAGCCCACAACGATGGTCAAGAACTGAGTGAAACCGTCTACGGTACCTTCGATGTCGATGGGTTACTGTACGGCTCGCGGCTGACAGGTGCCCATTGTCTCGCGGTTTACGATCGTGCGGTGACCTGCAAGCTTGACGCAACGCCGGCAATCGAGCTTCTTCGACATCCTGGTCTGGTTCCTGCGCTGCAGGAGATCGGGGTGACAGTCCGGAGTTCCCGCTTCTTGTGACAGGCTTCGTCACGGTCTACCGGTTCTCTGATCTTTCGCTGTTTTCGCTTATCCCCGTTGTAAGGTCCCCCGGTCGACAATACGGGTCGCCGCGGTACTTTCTCCAGAAGATGCTCAGTCATCAACTTGGGATCAACAACCTATGTGCGACCAACCCGTTCCGAATCCTGGAGCGACCATAGCGCAAGCACGCCGGCTACGTTGCACCTGAATTCTTTCGTGGCCAGTGGCGTTCTGGTTTTAAAGCGCGGCGCGACGCGGCAGTCAATTTGAAACGGTTATCGCTTGCTTCAGACGCGATCTGATTTTCCAGTGTTGTGATGGATCCAAACGGAAAGAGGCGAGCCGCCGTCGACCTTCGTCTGGCAGTGCGAACAACCCGACAGCAAACACCAATGACGCATACCGTTTTGAAAGCGTTTCATGTTCTCGATGGATCGCGGATCGGTAGGATGCCAGCAAATGAGCCGTTGGACGCTTTCCAGATGCCACGACGCTCAGCATTTTCATTTCCTGAATATATGCGTAGTCGTGGCGCAGTTGAATTTTATCCTTCAGGCCGCGCGCATCGACCAGCTCTTTAAGGTGTCTCAGTCTTGCAAGAAAGCGTTTCATGTATCCGTCCATTCGGTCGCTGGAAAGCGTCGAAAAGGATGAAAGATTGGCGTTGTGGATCCTATATCTGCCCAAAGGCTGATCGAGCGAGATTACACGTCCGATGAACGGTGCCAAGAGATAGGGAACACCGTCAATCGCGCGCTCATAACTGAGGTCTCCCAAATCGCTATAGACGTCGCGACGGTAAATGTTACCCGACGTTGGGGGGGTATTATAGTAGCCTCTCCGGTTAATTGATTGAATGAGCAACGACGATTCTTCGGAGAACGTCAGGCTTGGAAATGGGTCTCCGATCACGTCCCCATCGCTATTGATCGGGATCAGCATGAACTGAACCTTCGATACCTCTGGCCGCAGGTGGATGGCTATTTCGGCCAGGGCGCGCGGTTCCAACATGTCATCTGCATCGAGAAAGTGAAGGAAATCTCCCGTCGAAAGACTAAGACCAGTTAGCGAGCTGCGCAGTGCGCCACGATTTTGGGTCCGTACCGCAGTGATCTTCTGTCGGTAGTCTTGGATAATGTGCCACGACTGATCTGTTGACCCGTCATCGACAACGATGATTTCGACATTGGGGTAGGTCTGCCGAAGTGCACTTTCGATACACTGCCTGATAAATGCCTCGTAGTTGTAGCAAGTAATAATAATGCTTATCAGTGGAGGGTGTGCATTCATCAGATAGCTCCAGATCGAATAAGCTTCGGCATTGCTGGATGCAAACGGTTAAGAAATCACGGATTCGTGAAGAAGATCGGCATATCATCGCCTCGATCCTCAGATACTTCTATACATCTAAATTAGGAAATACTGTTACTCGGATGTCGGGTGCACAATGTCTATGTTCTACCAAAGCGAATTATTGGATTGTGCGGCCTGATAAACTTGTAGCGTTTCGTTAGCGACGCGTTCGATCGTCAGGTACTCGATCTTGGACTGGCTTTTCGTTTTCCATTCCTCAATTTGACCAGGCGTGTCAATTAAGTGCTGGATGACAGCGGCCAATGCGGAAGGGTCGCTGGGCGGGACAAGAATTCCGGCTTCTCCATGTTCAAGCAATTGAGGGATGCCATCGACCTCAGTTCCTATGACCGCGCATCGAGCCTCTCGCGCTTCCGATAGTACCAGGGGTGCCGGATCTGCGTGAGACGGTAGGACGAAGATATCTGCACCCGCCATGTAAGGGTACGGATCGTTCGTGGCTCCAACAAATGTTATGGCCGGCGCGCTTGAGAGGGCCGCGGCCTTGTTCTCATACTCTTGCCTGTGTGGTCCGTTCCCGACAACATAAAGATGGGCGTTGGGCGCGGTGCGATGAATGATCTCAAACGCGTCGAGCAGATCCGGCAGTCCTTTGCGAGGATGAAGGCCACCAACGAAGAGTATACTGGGCGAATGAAGGGACGCCGGTTTGAAGTCGCGGTCTCGCATGCGCGCAGAACCGATCGTCCCGTTCAATACCACACTCAGTCGCGCGGCCGGGACGCCGCGCTTTCGCATTGATGCCCCCACTACGTCACTCACAGCAATAACGCGTGTTCCAATTCCCATCAAAATCGCACTGCGCTCAAATTCATTGTGAACGGTGGTGACCAGAGGGATGCCGCTGAGCCGGCAGACTGGAAATGCCAGAACTGCACTTGTCATCATGTGGGCATGCACGATCTCTGCTCCGAAACTGCGGACGTGACCGCGGAGATAAACGAGGGATTTTGCGAGATTGGCAAAGCTGCGCTTGTGATCAACATGAAATGTTTGAACGCCATTGCGCTGAAGCAAGGCTTCGAAATCGCCCCCGCCACTGGCAATAGAGACAACGTGACCCTGCGCCGCCTGAGCGCATGCGAGGTCAACCGCAGCATGAACGTGCCCGTTCAACCGTCGAAGGTGATTGAGTACATGCATAATACGCATCGCTGACCTTTGACTTAAACGTGGCCACCGGTAGATCGGTTGACCATTTGGAGGCTGCTTCACGTTTGAAACCGATTAGCCCCCCAGAGCTGCTTCAACCTCCACTGTAGAAACACGTGCTGTGGGCTGATAGTTGAACCCACCTTGGCGACCTATTGATTCAATGCCGAAAGTTCGCAAGCTTTTGACTGCCTCAGCGGCACGCTGCGCCGCGCCTTGGCGGTAGATCGGATAAGCACTTTCGAGTATCTGGCTTCCCGCCAGCGTGAGCTCGCCAGTAAACAGGGCGTTGGAAGAAGCATGATTGCGAAAATCGCTCTCAGCCTGGGCAACAGTACCGACTTGCCCGGCCACAACTTCAACCGCAAAGTATTCACGATCGTTTACGCGGCCGTAGAAATCCGAATAAACGGTCAATCTTTTCCAGGCGCCGCCATGAGAAAAATTGTAGATGATCGACTGTGCAAATCCGCGTTGTCCAGCGAAGCTGAAATAAAGAGTTATTAGCGTAATCGTATCGAGTGCTGACTTGGATGGAAAACCACAAAGACGCTCGAGGTGGGGAATGGGTATCGTGGAGATGATGCGACCGGTTGATACGACACCCTTCTCCAGTCGAAGTTCGAAGCCATCATCTGTCTTGACGATGCTGCGAGCCGCCGCTGACAGCCAAAAAGACACACCCGCACTCTTCAATCGCTGGATGGCCATGTCGTAGAGGCTGGAAAATCCTTCTTTTGGTCGGGCCAGTTGGCGGTTTGTAGGTGTAGACGCTACCTTCGAACGCATCAGTTTCTTCGCTATGTTGCCGATTGAAGCGTGCTCGCTAATCCAGCCCATTCGCTTGCGTGCGAGATCAAGATCGATCTTTTCAGGCGCTATCCCATAAAAGCGAGACATATAGGTCTCCAGGCCGGATCGGCGTAGAAAATACGCCCCAACCCAGTACCGGGCAAAGTCTCGGGCGTTGTTCATCTTCCTGCCAAATACTCTTGCGTAGAGAACAGATATGCCCATCGACGCCATCGCAACCGGACCGGCCGCAATTATGTCGTCACGCACAGAGATCGGATAAGCTGTGATTTTTCCCTGCGGATTGAGACGACCCCATGTGGGTGCGATAGGCACATAAAGCGGGAGGAGTTCCGGGAAGTGACGCAGGAGCGGTGAATCATCCTGAAATATCAAGCTGCCGACGTCGAATGTGTAACCCTCCTTCGACATCCAATCCATATGATTGCCGCCGACGTGATCATAGTCATCGACAATCAGCGTCCGTTCACCCTTCCCGGACAAGATGGAGGCTGCAACAAGCCCCGATATGCCTGCGCCGAGAACGACAGCATCAAACCTTTCAGTAGAGACTAAAGGCATATGCGGGCTTGTGTCATCCATGCCACGCTCCATAGTAGCTTACAGCGCCACGAATAATGTTATTATAGGATATTTTAAGAGTCGATCGATCTGCAATCATGACGGAAAGAAAACTATAGATCGTGCCACAAGATAAGCAATACTATATTGCCGCGCAGTTTCGTTGAGATATCGACTTATTGTTTCGAATTTAATCTTACTACATGGGTTGCGGCATATTTTGGTGCTGTTAGTATATTCTCTGTGAGCGCCTAGGGGTGGCGGATCTGAACCCTGGACGACCAGCGGCAAAAGGGGGCCAAGTGTCGCGGCAAAACCTCGATATTCTCTGTGGTCCACTTGCCGGCGTTGAGCTGATCTCGAGCGACGTATTTGATACGCTCTTAATCAGGCATCCGCGTGCGCTGCGATCCCGCGTGATACTGGGCGAGCAACGCTTTGCTCGGTTGCTCGGGCAACGAGGCTTGTCCGTAGGCGTTGAAGAGTTGTTGCAGGCCCGTCTTTCGGCAGAACGATGCGCTTATCGCGCACTCAATGTCGGCGGCGGCATTGGGGAAGTCAGGCTAACCGAAATTATCGGGCGTCAGCTTGACATGCTTGGTCTGCCGAAAAAGCTTGCTGAAACGCGTATCGACATCGAACTCGCGATCGAAAAGATGTCGCTCTTTGCCAACGGCGCGCTAGCGATGGCACTTCGCCAGCAACGTCAGGCTGGTGTGCGCGTTATTGCTCTGTCTGACACAGCGCTCTCAGTTGACCGCCTGACGGAACTTATAGAGCACTTTCACGGTCCGGGCCTGATCGACAAAGTCTACTCCAGCGCCGAATGTGGCGAAAGCAAGCGATCAGGACGCTTGTTCTCTCATGTGCTGTCGCAAGAGAAGCTTTGCGTATCGCGTATGCTGCATATTGGCGACGACGAATTAGCTGATCACGACGTCCCACATAGTATGGGTATCAAGACAATCCATATCCCGAAGGGTCGCCTTCGGCTTTACGTATCGAAGGCGGACGGGGCCAGAGCTGAGGCATTGAGACGGTTGAAACGTCAACTGCGTACGCCGAACTATCAAATGCCGGACCTGAGCGACAAGACGTCGTTCGGGCGCAACGTGTTCGGGCCGATTGTCGCTCACTTTTGTCTTATGATCTGGCTTTACGCGAGACAGGCGGAAAGCCAAAGCACAGCGTTGGCATTTTGCGCGCGCGGCGGGATCGGGATACGTGAGGCTTTTGAGCGACTGATTAGCCGCCTCTCGCTGCCGCTGTCGATCCGTCGCGAAAATCTGCTGGTTTCACGACTTATTGCCGCTCGTGTCGCCTTGGAAGCTCGCAGTCCAGCCGTGCTTGACGAGCTTGGGCGAGAATTTGCGAATAACACGTTCGCTGAAGTGGCGGCGTTTGTAGGCGGCCGGACTTATGACCTGCCTCCAGCGTGGAACCAGCGTTTCAACGCGGCCAGTTTCTTTGGTATTTTGGGCACCGATGTCGGGCAAGATCTCCTTGCCGATGTCACGCTGCAGAATTCACTCTTCACACGGCATCTAGACACAATGTTCGAGACCTGCGAGCGCATCATCCTATGCGATACCGGGCTTTACGGGAGTACTCAAAGGCTCTTGGCCGCAGGGCTTCCAAACCGGAACTTCGAAACGATACAGTTTGCCAGGTGCAACTACAAAGGGCTGACCGAAGAGCATTTCCCTTCTGTATCTGGGCTTGTTGTCGAGGACAATTTTTACAACCCGTTCAAAGTTGAGACTGTGGTCCTGAGATACTGGCACATCATCGAGAGCCTGTTTGAACCTTCAGTCCCATCGGCCCGGCAGCTCTGGGCTTCCGGTAACGGCAAGATCGAGGCGAACTGTGGTGACATTGCGTATGGAAAAATTGACCCTGCAGCCGGCAATCTACTTCTGTCGGGCGTTCTCGACTATATCGACGGCGTTGACAATGGAACGGAAATTCTGCGCGATGCCCCTGTTGCATGGACACGCTTGAAGCAAGCAATCATCAATCCCACTCCGCGCGACGTGAACATTCTCGGCGCAGGATATAGATCCATTGATTTCGGGCGCCCCGAGAGCAAAAACATCCTGAATGCCGCCGAGAACAACAGCATCGCTCGACAATTGCAGTCGGTGAGATCTCATCTCTGGCGGGAAGCAGCCATTGCGCGGGACTTCCCTCGGCTCAAGTCTGCACTTTTACCGGCGCTTGAGTTAGCCCATATAATGCGCGGGCTATCGACCCGAAGGCAACGGTGAACAACAGACGACATTTGGATCTGCTATCCATTTCGGTTAGATTTTTCTGGAAGACTGCATCGGCCGTTCCGCCGATGAGGGAGTATCGCCCAACAGCGCACGTAATAACCCTCCCAGGGATCGTTTCCCCGCTGTAAGCCTGTAAGACAGCCCACGGCGCGCCGCACGGTTTGGAAGAATGGTCATCAAAAGCAGGAAAATTGTTATCGCACACTTGGTGCCGAGGGAGTTGTCGGTCGTATAGATTTTCCGGAGTAAGCGACCGACGATGGTGGGCCGGACACGCTGGCCGCTCAAAATTGCGAGGTAGATTGTGCGTTCCAGAAAAAACGGCGTATTTTGAGGATCTACGAGTTTGCCGGCCCGTCCTTGCGGCGCCAAAACTCGGCGCAGATGGGCCATTCTTTCGACATGACGCGTCAGTTCGCGTCTTAGAACCTGTGCGTCCAGCGCTCGGCCAAGACCTGACTCGTTGCGGTCATGCACCCTGTATCGGCCAAGCGGATCCGCCAGACTGACGATATCGCCAAAAAAGGGGGCTGCAAAGATCAGGATGCCATCGACTGCGCGTTCGTAATCTGCGTCATCAAGCATTGCGCAAAGGTCCCGCCGGAAAACGTTACCAGAGGTCGGAGGACTTTTGTAGGTCCCGTGCCTTAGTACATCTCGCGCGATCGAGCCGGTGTCGCGGAATGCATTCAAGCGTGGAACAGGATCCCCTATGATCACGCCGTCACGATCGGTACGAGACAAAGGAAACTGGAGCTTTGCGACGCTATCGTCGAGTTTTGAGATGATTGTCGCTAGCGAGCCTGGCACCAGCACGTCGTCAGCGTCGAGGAATAGCACGAACGGAGCTCGTGTCTTTGTGACAGCAAATGCGCAGGCCGCACGCTGTCCGCAATTTTCGATACGGTAGGCCGACACTGGGTGATGCCTGATCCGGTCCCAGGATGCATCGGTCGATCCGTCATCGACAACGATCAGCTCGCAGTCTTCGCGGTTCTGGTCGAGAACACTTCTTATCGCCTCGTCGACATAGTCTGCGTAGTTCCAGCAGGTGATGATGACGGCAAGGCGGGGGCGGGGTACGTTCTGGGTCGAACCGTACTCGCCCTCAGTTCCGGTCATTGCAGTGCCTTGTTTAAAACGGTGCCAATCACATTTGCGCCCCTTCGGCGCAATAACTGGACGGCTTCCGTCACCTCCTCGATGGTTGTCTCTTCGGCCGCTACAACGACAACGACCGCGTCGGCATAGGCGCAAAGCGCCATCGCATCCATGGTTTCGTGCAATGCCGGTAGGTCAAAGATTACATCGCCTTGCAGACGCGCTGCGTCTAAAATCATCTGAATACGAGAGTTCCTAAAATCGGTGAACAGGTTCGCACTCGTGTCACGCGAGTGAATGGGGACAACCACAAGACCGTCGGCTTCTTGAATCGTGAAGTTCTCGAACTGAAAGTTTGCGAGTGCGATATCAACCAGAGATGCAGGGCAGGCGAGGTCAGATTCGGTCGACTTCGTGCGTAAATCTAATGAGTTCTTGAAGAGCGTCGTGCGTCGCCCACTGCGACTGATGAGCTGGGCCAGGCTCGTGCATACAGAACTCACTCCCGCTCCCGACGACCAGGACACGAAAGCGATCGCCATGTTCTGGTCGCTACGACGACCTGTGGAGGCGATCTCGAGCGATGTGCGAAGATTGTGGATTGCGCTTACATATCCAAGATGCCGTGGTTCGACCTTCAATGGGATTTCAGGTGAGGGCGCCATCGGGATGGATCCAAGGCAGGCAATTCTACTATCGCGCGAAAGATCGGGAGCGTTATGGGCCTTTCTATCAAAGGCCATTCGGGCTGCAATAAAGCCAATGCCGCCCAGTAAGCCGAGAATTCCGCCCAGCGCTGCAATCAGCGTTTTGCGCGGTGCAGAAGGGCCAAGCGGGCGCAAGGCAGCGCCGATGACGCGCGCGTCAGCATCCGGTGTGGGAATGGAGGGTAGCGCTCCTTCACGCATGGCAATGCGCGCTGCCTCCATCTGGCTCGAGAGACTATCCAGGCGACCTTGTAGTGCCTCGGTTCCTGCCCGCGCAATCTGTTCTTTGAAGGCGATTGCCTGGTAAATGTAACCCGACACGACCGCATTCGCGACCCGAGCCGGTACTGCCGGGTCAGCGGATGAATACTCGACCTCAATGACAAATGACTGTCCCACACGGCGTGCGACAAGACGCCTAGAAAAATTGACAAATGCCGCTCGCTGCGCATCGGTGACGAGATTGACGTCCCCATTCGCCAGCTGGCGCGACCCCTTTTCTGCTCCAAGCTGAGACGGCGTGACAGACAAGCGCAATGTTGAAGGGGTGAGTTCGGTCGGAGGAGAGGAATGTTTACCCAGTTCCGGACTGTTCTCAAGGCTCAGACTTTCGAACACAGAGGAAAGCAAGCGCTCGGAGCGGATTGTCTGCAACTCGCTATCTGCCCGATTAAGGTCGAGACCCTGTTGGCTGTTGAAATCCTGGCCCAAGGCGACCGATTGCCGTGGCTCAAGAAGCAATGTGGCGACCGATGTGTATGTCGACGGTAGTGCAAGACCGTAAATCCCCGCCAGCAGGAACCCGGCGACCGAAGAGGCCGCAAGAACGAGCCGATGACGCAGGCAAAGGGCTACAACTAACCTCAGAAGAGAAAGCGGACCATCAGTGTCGGTGTCGGGATTGAGGCCCTCCAGGCGCCATAAAGGGGAGGTGACATCGATCGGCTTTGGTCTGTTGAACATCTATCGCGTCTCCTGCCAATGGCCGGTTTTTCGGCTCGGTGTCTGCGTGCAGATATTGGCTGCCCTCTCTGGCTCCAGGCGACCTCGCGCGATATCTGCAAACGCCAGAAGATTGCCTTTGACCCTGCCGCGCCTGTCGATGAAAGGCTCTGGCCAAAATAGGCGGCCAATATTGCTCGCTAAATTCTTCGATATTTGCTTTGTGCCGCCGGTCAGGCTCATCGTTCCTTTTCCCATCATGTAAATGGGATTGACGACCTGCGAGTAACCCAAGCGTTGCCCGCTCATCCGGCCGCTTTTGACACCCATATGGACGCCGAATGCCTGTGAACACTTGATCAAACGTCCGCCTTTGCGAGCAAGTGCGGCTGCGAAGTCCCGATCCTCTAACCAGCCATAGAGAACAAGCCGCTCGTCGAAGCGAACATCACCGATCGCGGCTACTCGAAACGCCATGTTGCAGCCGTATGGACTGTAGGGCTCAGACCATAAGTTTTGCGGCGCGTCGGCCGAAGACACGATGTCGATAGCCTCTTCAAGGGAAATACCGGGACCTTTAATGCCATCCTTGACGACATGGCCAGTGAAACCAACCACGTGGCTCTCGTCACGAAACACAGTCGCGGCGGCCGAAAGCCACTTGTGATCTGCCACAAAATCATCGTCGAAGAACGCGACAATTTCGGTTGCCGGCGGGAGGCTCGTGAGTGCAGTGTTCCGCTGGGCGGCAAGTCCAGATGGTCCTGTAATTACTCTTATCGAAGGCATGGAAGCGAGCTGCCCGGCGTCAGAAGCATCGACACATGAGACGATGACACAGTCGGGAGGTTGTGTTTGTGTTCGAAGGAAATGTCGCACAGTGGCTTCGGCAATCTCAGGCCTGCCTCGTGTGGCAAAAACGGCAGCAATACGGGCCGAGGGGCGCTTCGTTGATGTATGCGTAGACAATGCATGAGACGGGCTTGCAAGCAGATCCATGTATCCCTCGGCCGTCTGCTTCCAGGAAAACCGCCTGGCATTTTCAAAGCCACGACCGATGAGGTCGTCACGAAGATTTGCTGACTGTAGCACAGAGCGGATGTGCGTAATCCATCGGGCAGGGTCGAACGGCGATGCCAGCAAAGCTGCGTCGCCACAGACCTCCGGCATGCTTGCAGAATCTGAGGAAATAACGGGGCAACCCCGCGCCATCGCCTCGAGAATTGGCAAGCCAAACCCTTCCGTTATGGAGGGGAAGACCAGGCACAGCGCATGGTCGAGAAGATAGGCCAGGTCATCGTCCGACACGCGGCCACACAACTCTACATTTGAGCCGCTGGTGAGCGACTGCTGCGTGAAGATTCCCTCGCCACCGCCCGCCACGATGATGTCGACCCCGAGCCTGTCAAGTTCCGGCGCAATATCCATGACGAGCGCGATATTCTTGTGGAGTGCTTTGGATCCGAGAGCCAGAACATAAGGGCGTCCCGCCATAGGCGATCGCAATGCCGGTGCTGCGATGGCGCGGCTGGGGTCCCATGACAGAGCGTGCTCATGACCATTCGGCAATATGGCTATGTCCGAAAGCTTGACCGGCAGATATCTGGAAAGCTGGCGCGCGGCGGCATGTGACACTGTCGCGATGCGCGCCGACCGGCGCGCAAGAACCGGCAGAAGGTTGCGGTAGAGCGTCCTGAACGCGACGCTATAACTTCCAGGCGCCGAAAAGACATTGGCGTCATGGATACAAACAATTTGATCGCTCTTGCTGGCAGGGGCCGTATTGCAAAGATTTAGGAGCCTGCGAGCGCCGGCAATCATTGGCAATTCTATCTGCTCCCACACATGCCCCTTGAGGTGGCCGCGCGCAACAACACGCAGCCGTAAATATTCGCATTCTTCGCTCGTCTTGGGTGCAATGATCTCGCAAAGGCCGCCACGATCAGAGGCATCGATGGCGGCTATGACGTTGCGGGCGTAGCGCTGCACACCAGTGATACTATGGGTCAAGAATCGGCCGTTGATCGCGTAGGGAGCGCTCATATCCGGGCTCTGCCTAGCCTTAGCCAAGAACCCGAAGTGGCGACCGGATCCGCCAGACTGGGATTGAGCCTCTTGTACTCCAACCCTTCTCCTTTCGAATTTTGTGGGCAACGAAAGTGCCGCCCTTCAGGCGCGAAAACGCTTGGGACCTTAACCCCGAGAATAGCTATAAGGCGCACGGGCATCCTGCACCTCAGTAACTGCCGCGCGAACGCAAGACCGCAGGTATCGTTCTGATCAGAATGGCGAGATCGCCCAAGATCGTGCGCTCGCGAATGTAGCGAACATCAAGCTGCACACGTTCGCCATAGGTCGTTTCATTGCGCCCACTCACCTGCCACAACCCGGTCAGGCCAGGTCGAACCTTGATGTAATCGGCATAATGAACGCCGTATAGTTCGGCTTCGCCAGCGGCAATTGGTCGAGGCCCGACCAGGCTCATATTGCCAAGAATGATGTTGAGGAGTTGGGGAATTTCGTCGACACTGCTCTTGCGCATGATCGCCCCGAACGGCGTGACACGCGGATCCTTGCGAAGTTTGCGCGTCGCGTTCCATTCCTCTCTGCTGCGGGGATTGTCAGCGAGGTGACGCGTCAAAACCTGATCCGCGTTGATGACCATGGTGCGGAATTTCAAACAAGCAAACATCACGCCGTTTTTGCCGATGCGACGGTGCGCGATAAAAACCGGCCGGCCCTGCAACATCAGCACGATCACAATGAGCATTGCGATCATAGGCAGCAAGACCACCAGTCCTGCCACAGCCAACGTTGTATCGAGAATATATTTGGCAACACCGCCAAGCGCTGAGCCGCTGCCTCTTTTGCCGATCCCAAGCTGCGGAGCACTCTCCAGCCGCAGTTGAGTTTTATTCGAACGCCCGAATTTTCGGGAGAAATCTATTTCCCTCATCCGCGTACTCCCAAATAGCATAACTGTGTACTATTAGATGGACTGTGTACTGTCTGGTATGGAGAATGCCAGGCTGGGCTAGCTCAATAACGTTAACAATTGTAAATCGAATTGACAATAAAATAAACGCGTAGCACTATCGCCAAGTGCATTGCGGGTATGTGGCGAGGTTTTATCGCTCTAAGTTCTTATCTTTACATGGATACAACCTCAGCCAGAATATATCATAGGCATAAAGTACTTTTGTACCGCTTTACACGCTGCAATTCCGGATATGTATTTTGTGGGGTGTCGCGTGCGTGTAGCAATCATACATTATTGGCTGGTGGGGATGCGCGGCGGCGAAAAGGTCCTCGAAGCGCTGTGCGATATCTTCCCGGACGCCGACATCTATACGCACGTATGCGATCTACGTGCTATTTCCGACGCCCTGAAATCGCATCGGATCGAAACCACTTTCATCGGGAAGCTGCCCTACGCGAGCAAAATGTACAAGCGATACCTGCCGCTGATGCCGATGGCACTCGAGCAAATCGATCTTAGCGCCTACGACCTTGTCATTAGCAGCGAGTCTGGACCTGCCAAAGGGATCATCCCCACGTCACCGGCGCTACACATATGCTACTGTCACTCGCCTATGCGCTACATCTGGAACATGTATAACAGGTACTACGACAGTTCCGGCTTGATGACGCGTATGATGATGCCGCCGCTTGCCCACTATCTAAGGACTTGGGACGTCGCGACAGCAAACCGAGTCGATGATTTCGTTGCCAATTCAACGACCGTCGCCCATCGCATTCGCAGTTACTATCGTCGTGAGGCGTCGATTATACATCCGCCTGTCGACACCTCGGCTTTTGGTTCTGTTGCGCCATCGGAGCTCGGTGACTACCACCTGATGGTCGGTGAGCTTGTTAGTTACAAGAGACCGGAGCTCGCTGTCGAAGCGTTTAATCGTCTGAAGATGAAGCTGGTTGTCATTGGTGGCGGAGAAATGCTCGAACATCTCAAGCATATCGCAGGCCCTACTGTGACAATCCTCGGCTCTCAGCCGTTCGAGGCTCTGAAGTACCATTATGCCCGCTGCAAGGCCCTGATTTTTCCAGGCGAGGAGGATTTCGGGATCGTGCCAGTGGAGGCCATGGCGAGCGGCCGGCCAGTCATCGCCTACGGGCGCGGAGGCGCCACCGAAACTGTGATCGCCAACAAGACAGGTGTGTTTTTCAAGGAGCAGACTGTCGAAGACATCGCCGACGCCGTTCAGCGAATGGACAGACTGGATTTCAATCCTGCCGATGCGGTTTCGCGCGCCTCGGATTTTCGGCGTGAAGTGTTCGCCAACCGATTTCGTCATTTCATCGAGCGGGCAACAGGGACCGAACTTGCGGTTTCTGCATAAGCCCAACAATGGTCCCGGGTATATGGAGTAACGCATGTACGGAGATGCACTGCCCCAGTCAACAGGTCGCCGGCAACTGTGGTCGAGAGTAGCCAGGCTCTTCGCCTCGCTCTCGGTGGCCATCGTTATTGGCCATGCGCCTGCGAACGCAGCTGAGGACTACCGGCTGGGGCCCCAAGATGCTGTCAAAATCAGAGTATTTGAGTGGCGTCCAAGCACTGGCGTTCCCTTCGAGTGGGTGCCGTTAAATGGAGAGTTCGCGGTCTCTGCAGCTGGAAACCTCTCGCTACCCATCATTGGAACCATGCAGGCTTCCGGCAAAACCGTGGAAGAAATCTCCAATGCAATTTCCGATCGCCTGCAAAATCAGGTCGGACTGCAAAAGAGACCGACAGCCTCGGTCGAAATCTCGTCGTACCGGCCGCTTTTCGTAACCGGGATGGTGACGACACCGGGAAAGTATAATTTCAGCCCAGGACTGACCGTGGTTCAGGCCCTCAGCATGGCAGGGGGCATCGGCCAGTCAGATTCCAACATGATCGGTTTACAGCGCGACGCTCTTTCAGATCGTGGCGAACTTGGCGCGCTTGAAGGCGAGCGATTTGAACTCATCGCTCGTCAGTCGCGGGTCGACGCGACCATCAGGGAGGCCTCCCAGATCGAGTTTCCCAATGAACTTACTTCGCGCAAAGGCGAAACAGGTATTGATCGCATGATGAATGAGGAAACCGCGCTGTTCGATACACGGAGGCGCTCCATGAATACTGAGATCGATGCCCTTGCCCAATCCAAGGTGCTGGCGACGCAGGAGATTTCCGCCCTTAGAGAGAAAGCTGCATCGATCGCAAAGCAGATCGCTCTTGCCAACAAAGATCTAGGCTCGGTCAACAAGCTGATTTCACAAGGTTTGACGGTGTCGGCCCGCCAGCTTGGCGCCACCCAAAATGTGGCCGATCTGGAGAGCCGCAACCTCGATGTTTCACTCGCCATCCTAAGAACAGAACAAAATCTGGCGAAAGTCGACCAGGACATCGGGGATGTCAAAAATCGTTATCGCGTCGCTGCTCTTACGGAAGCGGCGGAGTTGCGGGATCGCTTTGCATCGAATGCCAAGCGATTGAAGACAACAAGCGCTTTGTTGAGAAATCTTGAGGTGCGCGCACCTGCAGCAATGCTCACCTTGGAAGAAGACAACGCGCCCTATGCGTTCGAGATAACTATCAACAGGGTTGTCGATGGAAGTAATCAGACCTTGATCGTGAGCGACAATGATCCGGTAATTCCGGGCGACGTCATACGCGTAGACCGAAGGGAGCGTGACAAAGGTGTGGCCAAGTCTGACAGTAACTGATTGTTTGCAGTTTCAACTGGATTCTTGACTGGCCTTCAGAGAATTTTAGCTTCCCTGTGTCACCGATATGCCCAACTTTTGGTTGATGGTTGCGAGATCGGAGAAGCCTATGGGTTGGGCTATCGCAGTTTGCTTTGTGATCGGTGCGGTTTGCGCACTGCGCCTGCCTGTCTTGATTTTCGCCTTGATTGTTGTCGTCGTGATCGCGGCGTACTTTTTTATTGGCATCACTGCGGGCTGGGAAGTCATCCATACCCTTGCCTGGAGTGCAGTGATTGGCGTGGCGCTGGAGGCAGGATATCTTTTTACCCACGGCGCATTTTACGTGCTGTATGTACGAAGCGCGAAGAAAGGCCGTGCTCACCAACAAATCCAATCGAAGTACAAGTCTGAATAACGCTCAAACTGGGCTCCGATAATTCGATCACGCTGTTTATTTATTCTTGCATTCCGCGCCGCCGTCCAGCAATATTTAATCGCGTATGCACCATTGGGTTATTGTCGCAAGACGAGATTGCCCAGTCCCGAGATGCCCTGCCATTGGCCCAAAAGGACCTTGTTATGGGAGTGAGTGCCGCCAGCTTCGAACAGAACAACTCGTCGTCGGTACAACGCCGAAAGATCCTCTATATTCAACCCGGTACGCAATCTTTCGCCGGCATCGAACGTGTCGTCGACACGATCTGCTGCAGCCTTTCACAAAAGTATGCCGACGATTTCGAGGTGGAGGTACTCTACACTTCCACCCACGAGAACAGGCCAACGAAGACCGAATACAACGCAATCGATCGACGGCCCCGCGGCAGGCTTCAGTTGATGCAGACTTTTCGTGATGTCATAAAGGCGAAGCACTACGACCTCGTGGTCGTGCCGCAAATCGAGCCAGCCGTCATAGCAATGATTTCATGCCTTGGTATCCGCAGGAATTTCGCGGTCCATCTCCATGGCAACCCAAAGCGCGAGTGCAGCCACTTCAAGGCAAAGATACTCTTTTTCTTAATGAAGAACTTTTTTCTTGCTCGTACCTCTTATGTCTTTGGGACCTCACCGCGGCAGCTGGCATCTTTCCGTGAAATGTTTGCAAGCAAAACCCCGCAATGTTGGGTGCCAAACCCCGTGCGAAAATTCGATGGCGTCGAGGCGGCGACCGGTGGCGAGCCGGGGTTCGTTACCTTTGTAAATGTCGGGCGCTTCTCATTTCAAAAAGGCCAAGACATTTTAATTCGCGCCTTTGCGGTAGTCTATGCTCAACGCCCGCATGTCCGCCTGAAAATCGTCGGACACGGCTCGGGGGAGGCAGACTTGCGCAATGAGATCGCCCGTCTCGGCCTCCACGAGGTTGTTGCCATAGAGCATCATCCGGACAACCCCCAGCGAGCGCTGTCGGCAAGCGACATTTATGTTTCTAGCTCTCGTTGGGAGGGATGGTCTCTGGCGATCTGTGAGGCGTTACGTTTTGGGCTGCCGGTCATTTCGACGGACTGTGAATTTGGACCAAGCGACATCCTCGTCGATCCAAGGCTTGGTCGCCTAGTCGAGCCTGATCAACAAAGTTCGCTGGTCGATGCGATGATCGATTATTGTGACAACGTGGTCGCCGAAAAAGGTGCGGCCGAATTCCGCAAGTCCTTCATAGACCAGTACAGTGAGGACCAGGTAGTAGACGTCCACGCAAGGGCATTGCGCGCTGCTGCCAGGTAGTGCCGTGTAACTAACCTCCGGGGAATGCCTATGAGCTTGACTTTGATATCGAGGCGAGGGTTCATTTCTACTGCCGCAGCCTGTTTATGGGCAAATCCTGGTGCTCCAGCATTCGCGGATTCTGATGATCCAACGGCAGCACGCAGCCTGGTTTTCGATGATCCGTTCTCAGATCTGGATTGGGCTGTCTGGAATGCTGGGCCGAAAGCGGGGACGTGGGACGCGGGGTTCTACGGACGCTCGGCCTTCGCCCGACGAACAGGCGAAGAAGGCTTTAACCCTTACAGCATCGTTGATGACCCGCAAGCGCAAGACGGCAAGGCACTTCAGATCTCGGCAAAATACATTGGGAAACCAATGTCGGTGCCGGCCTACTACGGAAACAACACCAGCGAATTTCAGTGGATCTCGGGAAACATCCAAACAGGCAGGAAAGACGGCACGGTTACCCAAGGGTGGAGAAAGGGATATTTTGAAGCGCGAATGCTGTTTCCAAGTCATCCACTGACGTGGCCTGCTTTCTGGCTAATGAATGACCATAGCATTCTCGATCCAAAGACGTCCATCGAGCTCGATGTCGTCGAGCATAAGGGCTGGGAACGATCGCAATACGGAAGCTACCTCCATGAGTGGGGGCAGCCGGGCGAGCATCACGAGGGCACGGGAGTTTCTGTTGGCGTTGATCTGACGACAGACTATCGCCGCTATGGCATCCTCGTTGAAGAGAACAAGTGTGTGCCATACTTTGAACGCAAGCCGGTCATGGATACCCGCACTGGAGAGCCTGCCAACTGGCCAATTCACAGGTCCGCAAATCTCGATTTGGATGGCGACACTTTTTGGCCCTTGCTGACACTCGCAATGAGATCAGACATCCCTTATCCATCGGATCTGAGGGAAGACCAACTTCACACCCACATGCGGATTGACTACTTCCGCGTATACAGTTGAGCTCGCAAACTGTTTCCGCAAGCAGATACAGTCGGTCATATCGATGCGAATAGCTTCCAAATCATTCAGCCAATACGAGCAGAGAGTAACCGCCTAATATCCTGACTGTGAGATCCGGGCTGAGAGGATAAAGCAACTTTCTTGGTAGGCTCATCAATTTGCTGCTGAAGGCTTGCTTCGGCAATTCGATACGACTTGCCGTATACATGTGATCGACGACGGAATATCCGCAGTCGTAAAGGGTAGCCAGCGCGGTCTCTTTGAAGAAATAGTGGAGATGCCCGACGTTGCGCCGGAGATTGGTGATCGGCCAGCCCCTGATTACCGACTGGACCGAAAGGTCCAAGGGAATGTGAAAGATCTTGTAGCGGGCTAGCGGCCGCAGTCCCTTGATAAATGAGATGTAGTCTTCCACATGCTCGATGACATCGGCGACGACAAGGACGTCATAGCGGGCAGTCTGATCGCTGAGAATATCCTTCAAATGGAACGAAACATTGTCGGTCGCCTTCAGGCGTGCCCTGTGATAAGCGTTTGGTGCAACCTCGTATCCGTCAAACTTTGCGTGAGGATATGAACGGCTAAGATTTAACAGTATCTCGCCGGTACCGCATCCCACTTCGCACAGGCTCTCAAAAGTCAGATTGTTTCTGGCAATAATTTCGGCGATCTGCTTGGCCTTCCACGGAGAGTCTTCCTCATGCCATGTGGGGTTCAGCTCAGCGTACTGATTGGAGGTATAAATGCTTTGCAACGCTAACCTCCGCGAAAAGCCTTTAGTGCCAGCCACGGCGAAGACGTTGCTCACACAGAAAGGCGGGGCGGCCCAAGGAACATCGAGGAACACCCATTAGGTAAAAGGCAGCGATCACGATCGCTTACATCGGACATGATAGCAACACGCTGCAAAAACGTCTATTATTAAGAACATACTTATATTGAATTATAGACGTCCTTTAGATGATATTTTTGATGACGCTCGCTTTACGAAGTTGCGTATGACTGTTTCTGCGCTAGGCATCGCTTGTAATTGAAAATCGCAAATATTGGGTTTTTTGAAGTAATTATTTCGAGGTAACGGCAATGCGTTCAACATTGGCGAGGAGAGGGCTAATTGCTGAGGTTATCCTTTGAATTCGCTGCTACAGGTCGCACGGGACCTCGGCTGATATCTTACGGGGGAAGCGATTGTATCGTTTTCAATAGACGAGCTAACAAGACCTGCAAAAACAAAGAATAGAAGGCCGAGATCGACCGTCGGCCCTACGATGAACGCTCCCACCAGCAGGCAAAGGCAACCATTTCTAGAGGCCGCGCGGGAATCTGATTCAAAAGTTGCGACTGGATCGAGCTTTTTCATCAGGGACATCATTGTAAATAGCCCAAAGAACAGCGTTCCAGGTATACCCACATTTGCCAGAAGTGCCACCAGGAAACTTGACGTTCTGACGGTTCCGAGACCGACACCGAGGCCAAAGGAATCCAGAAAATTCCTGTAACCGTAATAATTCCAGGCAGAGCGGGTTAGACCTGAATCCGAGTTCGCTTTGCTGAAAAGAAGAAGGTCAACATAGTCGTAAATTCTCCAGTAAAGGGCCTCGTCAAGAGCAAGGATCAAACCGGCGACGATGAGAGCAAGTGGGGTGAGTAAGACGATTCCATTGCTTGTGGATTTTCCAACCCCGGCTCCAGAGCGCGACAGAGCCGTTAGGTAAAGAAGGAGCAAGCAGACAGGCAGTGCAAGGAGCCCAGCAGATGACGTTGATCGCAAGACAAGAAAAACGGACGTCGCAAATAGCACGCTGCTCCACAAGCGCAATCGCCCGCAGATTAACATCGTGCCTGTGAAACCTAGTGGCCCGAGAGAAATACCAGCTAGTGCCGAGGCCTCTGGCCATGATCCGACGACGCGTCGAATGCCGGCAACCTCTTCGTTCTCGTGGAATGTGTACTGTGCATTGCGGATGAAGGCGAAGAGATCCTGTCCCGAGGTTCCATGTGTTACCATGTCCAACAAACCGAACGCTGCATTGGCGAAAGCGAATGCCATAAGCCCAATTACCACCGCTCGAAAGCCAGACTTCGTCGCCCCTATCGCACTTATAAGAAGGAAGGCAAGGAGGTCGGCCGATAGGTAAACAGCTTGCGTGAAGTTGCTCGAGACCGGACCCAACGGCGAAATCCCGTCGGTGGATGGGAAATAGGGCGCCCCGAGGGGAACGATTTCCGACATGCGCGCAAGCAAACGCGGCGCAAAGTATCCGGTGGCTATTCCGTAGAATAAGAGACATGCAAGCCAGAAACCCGGTTGTGGACACCTCAACGCACGGAGGGCCATTGAAAACCGCTTTGGATGCGAAAAGGTAGAGATAGACAGAAAGAGGAGAAAAAGATGGGCGGGCTGGACGTTAGCTGAGCCGACCAAAATCGCCGCCGCCGACCCGAGTACTGTGAGCGTAATAAATACGACAACCCCTCGTTCGTGGCCCATTGAAAGGCAGATGAATCCGAGTGCTAACGTCAGTATCCCAATTGGTTCTATGCCCATGGCAAATCACTCGCGAACGATTGGCATGCCATTGCTGCAAAACGGATCGCTTTAAACACACTGCGTACTATACCTGGTCTGGCAGCCACCGGGTACCGTGAGAAGATCGCAGGGTGTATTGCTGCTGACACCGGCTTTATCCCCTTTAAGTTCGGCGCCAAAACTCTGGTCTGGTGTAGAGGACCAGATCCTCCTCCTGCATCATCTTTAAAGTCACAGCGCAACATAGCATACCTGCCGAAATCAGTGACCACGCCAGCGCTGGATGAAAGCTTGTCACCAGCATCGCAAGGATGACCATTATCCCTGGAAACACCACAGATCGTCCGTCTGACCAGCGAAACTTCGCAAACCAAGATTGAAGCGCAACGTCCAGAATAATCCGGAGGCACCAAGCGAGCGCAGCACCTGGCAATCCAAACAACCAGATCAGGCCATAGAGCATCGCTACAAACGGCAGGAGTTCAAGAGCATGGATCTTCGCCACAACATCGGGCCGACCCTGTGACTGGAGGAAGGTCCACGGAATGTAGCCAATGCTGTTGAACCACATTCCAACGATCAGGATTGAAGCTGCCAGATGTGCCTCGTTGGCAAAATCCTTGCCGATCCAAATTTCGAGTGCGGGCTGAACCAGAATAATTGCTGGCACCGAGAGCAGCGCCATCACGTGCGCGACAATCGAAAGAGCTTTCTTACTCAATTCGCGCGCGTCCTTAGTATGCATTGCGGACATACGCGGGAAAACGGCGCGGTTGAACGATGCCGGGATAATTAGAATTTTCGATGCCACACTGAAAGGCACTGAATAGTGTGCGATTGCCCTGGGTCCGAGGGTTGCGCCAATAATCATCTGGTCCAAGCCGTTCAGCAAGGGCGCTATCATGTCAGAGAAAGTAATCCAGCCTCCGTAGGCGAACAGGTCTTTCACGTGACTAAAGCTAGCTTTTATTCGCCCTGCTGCACGCGCCCAGTTGAAGCAGCTAACGCCCAGCCAGCCAACGCTGATGAAGCGAGCGACGACGGCACCCAAAACAGCTAGCTCCAAGCTAGGGCGAATTAAAAACGTCAGAGCGAGTGGCAGGCACTGAACAAGGATTGACCCGACAGACTGTTGCAAGTTCAGCACGAGAAAGCGCTCCTCTGCTTGTAGGCACCCGCCAAATATTCCGCCAAGTAATGAGATTGGAAAGAAAAGCGAGATCAAGGGCAGGGCGCGCAGGATCTCAGCGCGCAACAGCGGATCGACAGTGAAGTATTCTGCAAGCGGCACCGCAATAAGATGGAATACAAAGCATGCGAACACCCCCATGCAAAGGCTGAGACTGCAGGCGGTGTAGAACACGCTCACTCTCACTGAGAGGTCCTGCTTTCGAAGCGCGGACAACCGATACGCGGCTGCTCGAGATAGCCCAAGATCGAATATCCCAAAATATCCGAATGCCAGCCATATGAGCGATAACAGGCCATAGCGCACCTCACCAATTGTTCTGATGTAAATTGGGATCGTAACGAGAGCCGCCAGGATTGGGATCACGCTGCCCGCGAGGTTATAGAGAACATTATGATGTAACCGGGAGGCCGACATCAGGTCGATGGCCTTTGTCGACGAAGTCGCAACAGTCCCGACACACCGTCCCTTACAAAAAGGGGAAATCCCAGCCCGCCATTCGAAATCGGTCGATAGCCCCCACCGGCGATTATCTTGCAAAACGTGAAAGCACGCTTGGCGGTATTTGAGGAGCTGTAAAGTGCAATCCGTTGACGCTCGTGTTCGGCGATCCGTCGCCAGTAAATCGACGCTACTTTCGCTTTGTCGCTATATCGATTAGGTCCCTGAACGCTCGACAATTTCTCCAGTGCCACTGATCGAGATTCAGCGATTTCATCGCGTCTCAGCATTGGGTGAGCCGCCACGCCAATGCGGCGTGCCATCCGATCGACAAATGTGCCCGTTATACTTGGCGTTTGATTGCTGGCGTGACGGCGATATAGGACCAGAGGCTGTGAATCCATTATCGTTCTACCGACGCTCGCCGCAAGGAAGTATATCCACAGATCGTGCGAAAGTAGCCCATCAAACTCAAAGGTGTGACGGCTCCGGAGCGCTGGATCGATGGCTTCGAACAACTCCCTGCGAAAGACCATCGAGAACCCGTAAAAGACGCCCCAAGGCGAAAGGCTCAGAGGGCCAACGATTTCGGTCTTCGTTATGGACTGCGTGAACAGCCCGGTTTCTCTGCCGATACCGTCAATAACCTTGGCCGTGTGGACATGGAGATCGCAGTCATACCGCGAAAGTGCACTCGCTGCTTCCTCGAGTTTACCTGGAAGCCAGATGTCGTCCTGGTCGCAAAACGCGATGAAATCGCCCGACGCTTGACGGGTCGCATTAAGAAAATTCGCACCGTAGCCCAGACGCTCCGGATTGCGGATTACGCGGACCGGAAAAGGCGCTTCCATCTGAAATCTCTGGACGATCGCAATTGTTTCGTCAGCCGATCCGTCATCGGAAATTATGAGCTCTGATGGCATCAGCGTCTGCCGGAGCAGGCTTGCAAGCTGCTCATCCAGGAAGCGAGCGCCGTTGTACGTCGCCATTACAACAGAGACATTCGGCATGCGGCTGAATCTCCCTAGTAGATCTGGGATCTACTCACAGTATCGTCGCGAGATCATGCTGTAAATAGCGCCATTTGTATTTTGATTATCCACGGCACGAATGGGTTTGTATCAGGTTGCATTGCTCGAACACATACGCGCTACTAGCCCCCCCCCTGCATTGTGATTTGTCAGCTCAATGCGCACCCTAGTGAAGAAGTGCTTTGAGCTTCGTTGTGCATCGGATCATTCAACTGGAAGGATTTCCAAATCAGCAGAGCCATGGATCGAAAAATGGTCAGGCTGCGCCGGCCATCTCTTGTTCGCACCTGCATCAACGCGCTGGTTCCCAACAGAGCCCCGGGAGCACCTGATGCCAAAGCCCCCGCGCGGCTGCGCTGACGGGCAGGTCACCGCGCTGGAAGATCAAGACGCTGGAGCTGCAACAACGGATGTTTGCCTCTGTCGCAGCCCCTCGAACACGTACCAGCCATCCCATTGAGAGAATTGCCGGTATACTCTTCGATATCCTCGTCGTTGCAGAAGATCTTCAATCACTGCCTCTGTCTTAGGGTTATTCTCAACTGAAATGAGATCAAAACGACGCTCGAAGCCATAGGCAGAGAGGATGTCCAGTTCGCTGCCTTCTGTGTCGATAGACAGGTAGTTTATGACTTCAGGTGCGTCATACGTGTTCAAGAGATCCTCCAGCGATATCGTCTCGACCTCAATTGCCGCTCCGTGACTACGGATATCGGAAAAATGATCATCTTGGGAAAACTCAGCGATCGAGCTCAATTCAGGATCCGAAGAATCGGTCGTCAGGAACGTCACAGTGGTTTTCGATTTCGATGAGACGCACCGATGGTCGATGTGAGCTATTCTGTTCGATGCCAATTCCAGATGCCAGACGGGGTTGGGCTCGGCCAGTATACCTGACCACCCAAACTTCGTTTCAAGGAGCCACGTGTTGCTGTTCTTCAATCCATTCGTTGACCCAAACTCCACAAAATACCCTCCGTGGACTTCCCCAAGTTCGAAACACACCCACAAATCCTGCAAGATCTGCGCCCTAGACCAAGTTCGCCTAGCGAGACAGTAGCTGAGGAAACGAGCATCCTCGTTCAGGATGAGATCCGCAATCTGCGGCCGATTTAATCGTATGGCATTGAAGAGCATTTTCTGCACAGCAGTGTTGGTGAGCACCCTTTTCAAAGGCGAGACCATTACGGAAAGAGCAAATTTTCTCATATCAAACATAAAATACGTATCCTCCGGCGTTTGTGAGGTTTTGCAGGCTCGTATTCATGAAGTTAGAAAAGATATTTTGAAGAGTATCCGGCAGAAACCGTCGCGAATCAAAGTAAATTTGTGAAGGTTACGCCGCCATAAAACGGCAATGTACTGCCTTGCTCTATGAGCAAGTAGCTGTTGGAATGACCTCTGTCGCGTGGTCGCGGCGATGCGTCTCGACGTTAAGGCGTCAGCGGACGGCGGATAAAGGAGCTCACCAATGCGACTTGCCAGCGCGGCACGTGCTTTAAGCCGGCCGCCTGCAACCCAAAAAGTCGTGGTTCGGCGGGCCCCACATGACGTAGACGGACCTGCAGTCGAGTGGACAGCCCAACTGGTTTCCAGCCGCAGCGCCACTCGAGGTGAGCCTCCTTCATATAGACGTGACCGCGCCTTGCGCACAGCGCTCGTGCTTCGGGCAAGAGGTCCTCGGTTAGATCGGCCGTACCGCTGCCGACGGTCCTGTTGCTGTATTGGGTTCGCGCTCTACTTCCTTGGGGTCATGTGCAAGCAGTTGCCGGCAGCGTGCGTTGTTAACGAGCATCCCGGACAGGTCATCCGGCCGCGACTTTCCGTCAAATTGCACGTCTAACGCTGGGCAATGAGAGCCTTAATGGAAACGTCATAGGAGAACCGCATGTCCGAGAAGCCAAGCATTGTCTTCGCCCACGGCCTTTGGGCCGACGGGTCGTGCTTCAGTAAGGTCATCAATCTTTTGATCGCTGACGGTTACGAGGTCATCTCAACCCAAAACCTTCTAAACACCGTGGCCGATGACGCGTCGGCGGTCAGCACGTCGCTCAATCGCGCGAAAGGGCGGGCGATCCTCGTCGGCCATTCATACGGAGGGAGCGTGATCACTGCCGCAGGGATTGATCCGAGGGTTTCTGCCTTGGTCTATATCTGTGCGCTCGCCCCGGAGGATGGCGAGCCGTCACAGCTCGACCAGAGCAAATATCCAAAAACGCCAATCTTCGACCACGTTGAGGTGGTGGATGGACGGATCTTTCTGCGCCAATCGGGCTTGAAGGATTTTGCAGGCGATATTCCTGAGGCTGAACAGAGGCTCGTCTGGGCCGCTCAGATGGCGCCATTGGCGAACCTGTTCGAGGAGCCCGTGCGAGGTGCGGCATGGAAGTCGAAGCCGACATATTACATTCTCGGTTCCGAAGACCGGACGGTTCATCCGGATCTTCAGCACTTTTTGGCCGAAAGGATGAAAGCAAAGACAACTGTCCTTTCCAGCAGCCATGTTCCGATGCTCTCCCAGCCTGAAGTTGTCTACAAGGTCATCAAAGACGCAGCAGACACGGTCCAGTCGCAGTCTTGACAACGACCGCTCTTCGCGCCGTCCAAGGCAGACGGCGCGAAGTGTTATATTGGAGTTAAGACGTTGCTTGCTGGACGACGGTTTCCACCTTAAGCCTGTGCACCCGGCCGTCGCGAGCAGTCCAGTCGATGGACTGGCCGGATGACAAGCCAATGAGCGCAGCACCGATAGGCGTGAGGATGGATATTTTCCCTTCTGCTATGTCGGCTTGACCAGGGTAGACGAGAGTGACCTGCCTGTCCTCGCCGAGGTCGCTGGTGTATCGCAACGTCGATCCCATACGCACAACGCCGGCTCGCAGCTTTACGTCGTCAACGATATGGGCTCGTTCGAGTTCTACTAAGAGCACTTCGGACACTTCCGGGTTGCGAGTGGCTTGGCTCTCGGCCAATTTCACAAGGCGTTGATGCTCCGAGCGAGCAATTGAGATCGCGGGTTTGCGCGTGGTCTTCGATGCCATGCGGGTACTCCTAGATGGTCTTGGCGGCATGCTTTGCAGCGTGAATTCGAGGATAGCTGGGATTTCTGTCGCTCTGCGTAGTCCGATTCAACAATCGAAACGCGCGCCCCTCGGCAGGCGCGACGCGACCAAGCCGGGGGTCAAGGTCCTGCGATGAGGACGGCTTTCTTCAAGACCATATGGAGACGCGTTATCAGCATGAGACAAGCATCGTCTTGACTGGCGCGGCAGTCAAGACGTGAGTGCGAACTACAATGCCCGGCGCAAAGTGATGACAGTCAACTCTGACGGTCTACCCAGGCGGAGAGCGAACCCTGGCCAAAGACCGGTGCCGTTGTTGACGTAAAGCTTCATGTCTCCGACTTGGTACAAGCCGGAGAAATAGCCATCGTTCGCGCGGGCAACGAGAAGATCCAAGCCGCGGACCATGCCTCCATGAGTGTGGCCGGAAAGCTGGAGTGCCACGCCTCTCGCTGCCGACCTTTTTGCCATCCGCGGTTGATGCTCCATCAGGATGATCGGCGCCCCGGCTGGCGCTCCGTTCAGTGCTCTATCGAGATCAGGTCTTGGGAAAGTCGTGCCGAGAGCCGCGAGATCGGTCACACCAGCAACGACAATTCTTTGTCCGCCGCGTTCGATGACGGCGTGTTGATTGAGGAGCATGCGGATCCCCATCTCCGTGTCATGCTTCATCCATCCCGCGTAGCCGAAGTAGTATTCATGGTTTCCAGGTATCGCGAGAACGCCGTCACGTGCTTTGAGCCCCGCGATTGGTGCAATATCCTCTCGGCGAGCGTCAAGACTGCCATCGATGAAGTCTCCGGTGACAAGCGTAAGGTCCGGCTGGAGCGCATTTGATCGCTTCACCACTTCCTCAGCCCAGGATCTGGGGAACAAACGACTGATGTGGAGATCGGTCAGTTGCAGTACCCGATAGCCTTCGAAGTTCGATGGGAGGTTCGGGATCGCGACTTCGATAGCCTTGAGCGGGGGAAGGCGCACGGCTTGAGTGACTGCAAAGCCGGAGAGACCAAGCGCGACAATCCCTAATGCATACCGGACCTCAGATGAGACGGACGGGGAGGTTCGCTTAACGAGGGCAACGCCGAGCGTAATAATGTCGAGGGCAATCTGGAACAGTGCGAGCATAACGATCGCGCCGAAGAGCACGTTAAAGCCGATAACCAGAGCGCGCGGAAATTCAGGCGAGAAGACCGACCCTGAGGAAATTCGACTGATCAAATGGTATTGAGATGCAATCAGCAGCAGGCCCGCGATGACTATCTTGAGGGGCCATGCCCATGGCAGCGGCATGATGAAACGTAAAGTGATGACGATCCAGGGCAGCCCGAAGACTATGTGAAACATTATGAGCCTATCGAGAGCGATGGGGTGAGCCAGAGAGGCAGGATGGACAAGTGGCGCTTGGTCCCTTCAAAGACAAGGGCAATGTTCCGCCGTTGATGGGCGGGAGCCCCGTTGCTCCCGGTATCGACCGCATGTAGTCTTGCGCTAACAATCTCCTTGCATTTCAGTACCGATTCCATGGCAATCCTCTTCAAGACGACGATCACAGAGAACTCTGCTTTCGCGACGATCGACGCGGCGCTCGCTTCAGGATATCCATATGACGGCTACTTCAATGCCGTAAGTGACGCTGGCGAGACGACGTTGTCTTGGGCGCCCTCGATGAGCGCCGGAGAGTTTCTCGAGCAGGTCAAGGAAATGCTGCGGCTGACTTGGGACGTAGCTCGGTTCTGGATTATCTATGACCGTCACGAAGTGCGCGAAGATCCTGACGTAAATGAGATGCGCAACGCCGCCTTCCGTCTGACCCGCGGGTACAATGGTGTGATCGTCGCCTCACTTAGTCTCCTTGGCAGACAAGATACTGAACACGATCTTGAGCTGGTGTTCGTCTGCTTCGCAGACGACTTCCAACGAAGAAATTTTCGTGTGCGTTATGAAGGGAAGGCGATAACCGATTGAACTTCATTGGTAAAATATAGGAGTATAAACGCAGAGTGGCGAAGGACTTTTGACGGCCCAACTGCGGTAAACGCGCTCCAAGCAGTTTGTTCAATAGTTCGAAATCTTGGCTCGCCGGTCCATCCACACCCTTGGGGAATCCTCGTCGACGACGAGCAGCGCCTATCGCGCTAGTCAACGTCGCACCCCAAACGCGTCGATAAAAAAATGGGCCAGCGTCACCGCGGCCCATAAAGTGTGAAGGTCAATGGACCTCCAGAGGGGAACAGCTGCTGCAACGGAACTGGGAGTAGACCGTCGTGCGCATCAGCTGTGATCGTTTTGCTTGATTTTTGACCATTTGGAAAACATTTATTGTGCATTGCAGCTATGCAGTCGCTGCATCCGAGGCGGCGCAGTTGGGCGATGCGCATCGCGTTGGGCTTTCATCAATGCCTTTGAAAGTCTTCCCTGCCAACTCCTGACCAGTGTCCAAGGAGGCGGCGCGCACCTGGCGGTCGAGGAGTGTCTCGTTGCTAACGTCTTCCCGGTGACGCTTCAGCTATGGGTGTCGGACTTGGGTCAGCGCCTATGCATCGAAGTCCAAACCGAGGGAGCGGAACGGATCCGTCATGACATAGCGTGCGCGATGGCGACGCCAAGAAAAGCACCGCTCGCGCCGGAAATGGCGGCGGCCCAATGAGACAGACCAAGGTCTTGAGCGAGCCAGGCTGCGACGCCAGCGGAGAGGCCTCCAAGGAGAGCAGGGAAGATTTTCTTCATGTTAAAATCAACCTCAGCGATATTAAAGACGAGCTCTTGCGCCTTAGGATAGGAATTCGTAGCGCGACAACAACCTTTCGTCACAGGTCTCTATGGAGAGGTGCGATTTCCGCTTTCGCTTGCGTCTGCTATAGCGCCCATATCCATCAATCTGTGGGGCGCCTGTGAACGACCATTTCCAATCAGTTGACCTGTCCAGAGCGTATCGGCTTGTCAATCATGGACCGACAGTGCTGGTTTCGGCGCGACACGATGGTGTTGAAAATGTCATGACAGCAGCTTGGTGTTGCGGTCTCGATTTCGACCCACCGAAACTCACGATCGTTATCGACAAGAGTGCTCATACCCGCTCGCTCATCGAACGCAGTGGCCAGTTTGTGGTGCAGCTTCCGACCGTCGCGCAGCTCGACCTGGCACAGGCCCTCGGCACGCAAAGCATGCATGATGCACCGGACAAATTGATCAATGCCGGTGTCCGGCTTTTTGAAGTGCCGGGTTCAACCATTCCTTTCGTTGAGGGCTGCTCGGCTTGGCTTAAGTGTCAGCTCGTACCCGAACCCCACATTCAGGATGCCTACGACCTGTTCGTCGGGGAGGTTTCTGCGGCCTGGGCAGATGACAGAGTATTCAGGGACGGACGCTGGCATTTTGAGACGGCTGATCCGAAATGGCGGACAATACACCACGTCGCAGGTGGACATTACTATGCAATCGGCGAAGCGATGAGCGCTGGCTAACAGTGGTCACACGGCGTGGGGTGCCGCCGACGGCTGGTAGTTGGGACGCGACGTCGTCTGACGGTTGACGCGTGAGTTACCTGACGATAACCCGCGTTCCCGGTTGAACCATCTCGTAGAGCTCCTCAACATCCTGCTGGTACATTCGAAAGCAACCGCTTGAAGCGTTTGTTCCGATGGAGGAGGGATCATTGGTCCCGTGGATGCGTAACAAACCATCCGCCAGATAGATTGCACGGGTTCCAAGCGGGTTTTGGGGGCCTGCTTTCACGACCGCCGGAAGTCTCGGGTTCTTTGCCCTCATGCTGGCCGTCGGGCGCCATTCCGGGTGCTCTTTCTTTGAGACCACACGCGTCGTTCCGAACCATTGCTTGCCTTGTCGGCCCACAGCAATCGGGTATGCGAATTCCTCGCCTTGTGACGTTGTGTAGACCAGCGTGTGCTGGTGGGTTGTAATCGTGATCGTGCCGCCAGACGCACGGACGGTGGGCTGTTGAGGCTGTCGGTATGGCGCCTGGTAGCGAGGCTCGTCATACGGCGGTCCTTGATATCGCGGTTCCTGCTCGTCGTAAGGAGGAGGGGGATAGGACCCATATGGATCGTCGTAGCTGTATCCACCGGGGTCGTCATACCCATCATAGGGGACATAGACTTGTGCTCCGGCGTGAACCGCGGTGAGCAGGACAATCGAGAGTATGAAGGCCAATCGTTTCATGCGTGCCCATCCAGTGTATTTGGATGATTGGTCTGAACTCTGTGGCGGCACTATGACGGTCATTGAATGTAGCGGGCGCAGTGGGCACCGGAGCCGGCCGGCCATATGCACGGCCGGAGACGTGGTGAAAGCCCGCCGTCGGAATCATACGGCGGGCAGAAGCGGTATCAGGCAGTTGTAAACAGGTCTGCTGTGAAGTACTTCTCAGGCGACAGCGGATCCTTCACCGTCCCGAAATCCCGAAACATCTTATTGAAGTCGGTCAGCCATTTATTGACCGTCCCGTCCTTCGTGAACGTGTCCAACTCCTGACTTGTCAGCATCTTCCGACTTCTGGCGACCTTCTCCGTCACTTCCCTCGGCGCATTCAGGAAAGACGTGGTCAGCTCGATCGAGTGGTCGAGATTGGCAACCCGGTAGTCCATTGCCTTCTTCATGACACGGAGGAATTTCTTGACGACATCGGGGTTCTGCTCGACGATTTCATTTCGAGCCACGAAGGTATTGATGAACGACGTCTGCGGATAAAAGTCCTCGTTGGAAGCAAGCTCCTTCATGTCTGGAACCCTTGGCTTGATCGTATCAATCAGTGGGTACCAGATGCCGGCAGCCTCGATCTGCTTCGACGTGAATGCCGCAACGATCGTCGACGGATCCATGGGAACCATCTGGATGTCGGAGATCGTCATGCCATTCTTGGCAAGAGCCATTCGCAAGATCATGTCGCCGGACGTTCCCTGCGGCACACCGACCTTCTTGCCCTTAAGCTCTGCGATCGAACTGATCGTCGATTGAACGATAACGCGGTCTGAGAAGCCGATATCGTTGACGCCGACCACCTTCGCCTTGCCACTTGCTGGCAGCCAAAGGGCACCGGGACCAATCGTGCCGAAGTTCAAGCTACCTGCGCCCATTGCCTGGATCTGGATCGGGCCATTTGTGAAAACCTTCACAGAAGGCTCAATGCCTTCCGCTTCCCACAGCTTCTGATCCTTGGCAATCGCCAGCACACTCGCATTTGGAAAATCGGCGATGTAACCAATGCTCATATCGGAAGACTGGGCACTTGCCCGTCCGCCGATAGAAAAGACACTGGCAGCGGCAATGCCGGCAGCCGACTTCAATAAAGTTCGTTTCGTCAGCATGTTCATTCCTCCTTAGACAACTGATGATGCTTTGTTCGATCTATGCGGCGACTGGATGATAGACGGCACGCCAGACCTCGTTTCGTAGCTCCGAAAAAGCCGGCGACAGGCGCATCTCCTCGGTGCGGGGGTAGGGCAGGTCGACGTTGACGATTTTATGCAGGCGGCCAGGCCTCGCTGCCATGACGACCACGCGACGTGCGAGATAGACAGCTTCGTCGACGTCATGGGTGATAAACATCACCGTGCGCCGCTCCTTGCTCCACATGGTCAGCAACTGATCCTGAAGCTGGACGCGGGTAAGGGCGTCCAGGGCACCGAAAGGCTCGTCCATCAGCAGGATCTTTGGGTTGACGGCGTAGGCGCGCGCAATTGCGCAGCGTTGCTTCATCCCGCCAGACAGCATTTTCGGCAGGGCATGAGCGAAATCCGAAAGTCCCACCAGATCGATGAAGTGATCGGCGATCTTGCCGCGCTCGGCCTTTGGATGGCCCGCGATCTGCAGACCAAACTCCACGTTTTGTCGAACGGTCAGCCACGGAAACAGTGCATACTGCTGGAAAATGACACCGCGCTCAGGGCCGGGGCCTTTTACGGGGATGCCATCGACCGTCACCTGTCCGCTCGACGGCATCGTCAGCCCGGCAGCGATATTCATGGCTGTCGATTTGCCACAGCCGGAGGGGCCCACCACCGTGATGAACTCACCATCTTGAATGTCGAGCGACAGGCCTTCAAGCGCGGTGAAAGACGTCTGGCCGGCGATGTCAAACGTCTTCCTAACATTTTGAAACGAGATCTTCGTCGTCATAGCTTCTCCTGCCAGGATGTGAGGACGCTATCGATCGCCATGACGATGCGGTCCATGACGAGACCGAGAACGCCGATCGAAATCAGGCTCACGAAGATCGTCGGAAGATCATAGTAGAGTTGGGCCTGCTGCATGCGGAACCCGAGCCCCGACTGAGCGGCAATAAGCTCGGCCGCAACCACGGTTGCCCACGACGAGCCAAGGCCGATACGCACGCCGACCATGATATAGGGTAGGGACGCCGGTACGATGACCCGCCGGAAGATCGTGAAGTCGTTCGCGCCGAGAACCCTGGCAGCATTGATCAGCGTTTTGTCCACGCTGATGACGCCCTGATAGGTCGCAACCACGCTCGAAAGGAATGAAGCGAGGAAGATGACGAATATCTTCGGCGTCTCTTCAATGCCAAGCGTGACGATCGCCAGTGGAATGATGGCAAGGGGCGGAATTGTGCGAAAGAACTGGACGTACGGCTCGATGATAGCGCGCGCGATACGGTACCAGCCCATCAGGAAGCCAACGGGAATAGCAAGCGCGATGCCAAGGGCAAATCCGGTGAACACGCGAGCAAGGCTTGCCAGGGCGTCCGACCATAGCAGCCCTTGCCGAGCAAGACTGACGGCCGTAACCGCCACTTGAGCTGGAGTTGGCAATCCGACAACACCAAAAGCGGTGACGATCCACCAGGCCGCAATTCCACATACGATACTGATTGCGTTGATGGCCACCATCCCCACGCGGGATCGGAAGAAACTCGACCTCGGCGCCGGGATCGGCGAGCTCACAGCGATACTCATTGCGACCTCCTGTCGGTATGCGCAACACAGCGGAAACCCAGATGCGATGTCGCGCTATCGACCATCTCCGGCTGCCGGGCTGCCGGACGATAGCGCCTGCAATAGCTTGGGGCACATAGATGAGAGCCACCCTTCAGGACCTTGCGCGCGATCTTGATGTTCGGCTGCATCGGATCGAAGCTTGCCTCGGACGGGGAGCGCTGGGATGTCGACGGCTTGCAGCACGACGGTGCTGAGGGGTGGCGTTCTGCCCAGTAGTCGGCAGTCCACTCCCAAACGTTTCCGATCATGTCGAAAAGGCCATACCCGTTCGCTGGATATGATCTGACCGGCGATGTTCCCACTTGCTTGCCATTAGTGTCAGCCATCGGGAAGTTGCCATTCCAGATGTTTGCCATCACCTGGCTGCCAGGCTCGAATTCTTCGCCCCAGCTATAAGCGGCGCCTGGAAGTCCGCCACGCGCTGCAAACTCCCACTCAGCTTCGGTGGGCAAGCGCTTTCCCGCCCAGTCGGCATAGGCGCTCGCGTCGCTGAAGGAAACATGGACCACAGGATGATCAAGCTGAGCGTCTGTCAGCGCGGCTGCCCCGTCGGGCCTGTGCCAACATGCACCTGGAACATAGTGCCACCAGTCACCCCAAAACCGCATCTCGCCCGCATTGCGCGGTGCTTTAAAGACCAGCGACCCCGCGACCAGCATTGCCGGATCTGCTCCGGGGTAGGCTGCAGGATCGGGTGGAACCTCTGCGGTCGTCATATATCCGGTATCATCGACAAAGCGGGAGAATTGCCGATTGGTAACCGGCACGGCGTCGATAAAGAAGTCGCCCACGGTCACATTGCGAACCGGACCCTCTTCCGGGTAAAAGCGGGTTTCACCCATGGCAAATGTGCCGCCCACGATATAGATCATATCCGCAGGCGGTGATGCTTTGCTGGATGCCGATGCTATCGACGAAGAATAGCTCATCGGCTTGCCACCGTCAGGTCTCTGGTCTTGAAGTTCGAGCCGATCAACCAGTCGCGCATCACATCCAAAAGTGCCCGTTTTTGATCCAAGTAGTCAGGAACGTTCCACAGGTTGTTGATTTCCTTCGGATCGTTCAGGAGATCAAACAGCTGGCCGTCATCCGATCCCTTGAAGTGCACCAGCTTCCACCGCTGATCGCGAACTGCCGTCATGAACTCGACGCCGCCTGCCATTGCCACGTCGCCAATCTGTTCGCAAAAGACGTGGGCGCGAGGCTTCCAGTCGTCACCTTCCAATGCGGATCTGAGGCTTTCAGCCTCGAATGTCGAAGGAGGGGTTAACCCCGCATATTCCAGAATGGTCGGCCCGAGATCGAAGAGCTGACACAGTCCGTCGATCGCACGGCCGCCTTCGAACCGGCCTGCAGTGGACCAGATAATCGTCGGTACCCTGGTGACGATGTCATACATCGACCACTTCTGGATCAACCCATGCTCGCCCAGGCATTCTCCGTGATCAGAGGTGAAGATGACGATGGCGTCTTCCAGATAGCCGCGTTCATTGAGAGCTTCGAGCAACTCGCCGATTTTCTCGTCGATAAGCGTCACGTTTCCAAGGTAGTGAGCCCACAGACGGTGCATCTGGTCAGGTGTCGGATCAAGGCTCCACAAGACGGAGTCGTGATCGACTTCGACATCATGCAGCCGCTTGTCCTTCAGTTCCTGGTGGAGGGATGCGAGTTCTTCCTTGGTTGGCTTGGGAAGAGGCAGGTCATTTCGCTTCAGGAATGGTTCGGAATAGCGCGCCGGCGGGTCGAATGGAGGGTGGGGACCGGGGAACCCGACCTGGAGGAACAACGGCTGCGTCACCGGATAGGTGTTGACCCACCACTTTGCCATGTTTCCGACAAACGCATCCGAATGAAGTTGCTCTGGCAGCTCCCAATCGAAGCAGCCAAGGCGTTCAGCATAGTCGTCCCGCTCACGATAGGTCTCCCGCTGCTGCTTTACCAGGCCGTTTGCGGCGAGCGCCTTGTCCCATTCGTCGAAGTACCACCGGCCTTCCATGTACCGGTCCTTGTTCTCAACGACGTAACGCTCGTGAAACCCGGAATCCGCATCATAAGGAATGGTGTGCATCTTGCCTACGTTGACGCAGCGATAGCCTGCATCTCGCAATTGCTCGACCCAGGTATGCTGCCAACGCTGACCGTTCGCCAGGACGCCTGTTGTGTGCGGGTAATAGCCCGTGAAGAGGCTGGCGCGGGACGGAACGCAGCTTGGTGCCGTTATATGGCAGTTCGTAAAGGTCACACCCTTTTCAACCAGCGCATCGAGATTGGGGGTGATGGCATATGGAAAGCCGAGCGCTGCGATCGAATCGTACCGCTGCTGATCGGTCATGATCAAAATGATATTGGGCTTGTTCGCCAATGGCGGCCTCCCGTTTTTCTCCTACCAAGTCGGCGGAGTTTCACGCCACCAACTTGTCTCCTGAGCAAAACGATGGCATAAAGTTACCGTTAACGCAACGGTATCATTTTCGCGGTGAAGCAGGTGGAAGACACGTCAGAGCATCAGGGAAGAGGATCTCCACCGACGCTCGCCTCGGTGGCGGCCATGGTCGGCGTATCGGTAAATACGGTCTCAAGGGCTCTTCGCGCGCCCAACACCGTCCGTACCGAATTACGGCGACAAATCACCAGGGCCATGGATGAACTGAATTACGTGCCAAACAGATTGGCAGGCGGCCTGTCCGGGACGCGATCCGACATTGTGGGTGTCGTCGTCACTTCGCTTTATCACTCCGAATTCGCGTCGATCCTGGACGCACTGCAGTCCGCCCTGCTGAAGAGCAACCTTCAAGTGATGCTCGCAAATACCCGTTACGATCCAGACCAGGAGGTGACACTCGTTCGGTCCATCTTGAGCTGGAGGCCAGCTGCTGTTGCGATCATCGGTGTCGATCATCCCCCCAAGGTAACCGAGCTCCTTCGCGCGTCGGGTGTGCCGATCATCGAGATGTGGGATATTGGCGGTGATATCATCGATACCGCAGTGGGGATGGACCACTTGGCAATTGGCGCGGCACAGGCGTGTCATTTGATCGAGCGTGGCTGTAAGTCGCTGGCGTTCCTAGGCAGTATGCGTGACAACGATGCCAGAGCGCAAAAGCGCGCTGCCGGAGCTGCTCAGGCAATCACAGCCGCTGGATTGGGCGATCTTGTGTTTGCCACCAGGCCGGAAGCCGGAAAGCCAGACCTCGGCGATCATCTCGCAAGGGAATTGCTTTCGAGGCATCCCGGTATCGACGGCATCATTTGCAATAGTGACGTCATAGCATTCGGTGTTTTGCGCGCGCTAAAGGATCTGGGCAAACGCGTGCCCGAAGACATCTCAGTCATCGGCTTCGGCGACAGCGAAGCATCAAGCTGCATGACGCCATCTCTTTCCACCGTCCGACCGGATCGCCAGCGGATTGGCGAAAAGACCGCCGAGGCAATTCTCGCCCGTATCGATGATGAGCCTTCAACGACGATGACGCTCGACTGTAAGCTCGTTGCTCGCGACAGCACTCGTTCGATCTGACGACCAACTGATCCATGGGAGGAACGGGTGTGGCCGATACCAGCAAGACCCCAAACATTGTTTTCATTCTGACAGACCAGCAGCGCTTCGATACGATTGCAGCGGCTGGATTTGACCACATGGTCACGCCGAACCTCGATAGAATGGTGCGCGAGGGGGTGTGCTTCAGCAACATGTATGTCACCTCGCCGTCGTGTGCGCCGTCGCGAGCAAGCCTGTTCACGGGGCTTTACCCCCACACCAATGGTGTGTTTCGCAACGATGAGCGTTGGACCCACAGCTGGGTGCGTCAGTTGGCTGATGCTGGATACCGATGCGTGAATGTCGGCAAGATGCACACGTCGCCCTTTGAGGAGCCCTTCGGGTTCCACGAGCGCCATGTCGTCGAAAACAAGGACCGTGCAACCGATCGCTTGCCGTTCTACCTCGACACCTGGGACAAGGCATTCTGGACGCACGGCCTGGAAAAGCCGAGCCGGGTAACGTACCGCAGGCGGGAAGATTACCGTGAGCGCCTGGGTGCCTTTACCTGGGAACTGCCGGAACATCTCCACTCTGACAACTTCGTACCTGAACTCGCCGCCATGTGGCTGGACCGCTATCAGGGGAAGGAGCCATTCTTTCTGCAGATCGGAATTCCCGGTCCCCATCCGCCTTACGATCCGACTAAGGAGTACCTGGACCTCTATGACGGCCGCCCCCTTCCCATGCCGGTCATAGACCGGGACGCGATCGACCGTCAGCCTTCCGCACTCAAGAAACTTCGAGAACAACATCTGTCTGTCGACCATGATGCGGTCGTCCACCTTCAGAACCCCAGCGATGAGCAACTGCGCCGCCAACGCGAGCATTACTTCGCCAACGTCTCAATGATCGACAACCAGGTTGGAAAGCTGATCGAAGCGCTCGAGCGGCGAGGTGTTCTGGACGAGACGATCATCATCTTCACGTCCGATCATGGAGATTGCCTTAACGACCATGGGCACAGTCAGAAATGGACCATGTACGAGCAGAGCGTCAGGGTGCCTGCAGTCGTCTGGTCCCCGAAAGGTGTTGATCGGGGGCGTCGGGTCGATGACCTGGTGTCGCTCTTCGATTTCGGACCGACAATACTGGAGCTTGCAGGGCTTTCCGTACCACGCTGGATGGAGGCTCGGTCGCTCATGCCTTATCTCCAGGGTGAAGAGGTCACGCCGCGGCAGTTCGTCTACTGCGAACATGCAGGCGACCGCATTTTGAGCGGCACCGAGTTCATGACGATGATCCGCGATAGCCGCTACAAGCTGGTCCACTTCGTTGAAAACGACGAAGGACAATTGTTCGATCTCCAGGAAGATCCACTGGAGATCAACGATCTGTGGAACGATCAGGACCATCAAGGGATCAAGCAGGGGCTGATCACCGAAATCCTCAAATGGCGGATCAGGAGCGACCTGAAGACACAGGGGTGGACGCAGGCCATCGCTTCCGAAATTGGAGTTCACACGCCGGGAGGAACCTCACGCAATGCAAGATAGTCCCTTTACGCGCTATCGAAGCCTTGAAGAGCGGGTGGTGCTCGTCACCGGCGGCGGCAGTGGCATCGGAGCAACGCTCGTAGACGCTTTCCTCGCACAGGGCTCGCGGGTCCACTTTATCGATTTCGATCAAGGCGCCGGGCAAAATGTGTCGACTGAAGTCGGCGGCACATTCCATCATTGCGATCTGCGCGACATCAATGCGCTTCGTCGCGTCATTTCTCAAATCGAAGAGATGGAGGGAGCAATCGACGTTCTCGTCAACAATGCCGGCAATGACGACAGACATGACATGTTTGCAGTGGAGCCGGATTATTGGCGCGATCGCCTTGCTGTCAACCTCGACCATCAGTTCTTTGCCGCTCAAGCTGTCTCGGCCGGGATGAAACGGCGAGGGCAGGGTTGTATTTTGTTCACGAGCTCGACCTCCTTCATGAAAGGTCGCCCGGGAATGGTCGCCTACACGACTTCAAAGGCAGCAATCATTGGCTTGAACAAGACGCTTGCCAGAGAGCTGGGTGCAAGTGGGGTTCGCGCGAACTGCATTATCCCGGGGGCGATATCCACATCGCGCCAGGATGCACTTTGGCGAACGTCCGAGGGTGAAGCTGAAATCATGAAGATGCAGGCGATCAAGATCAGGTTGGTTGCTCGCGACGTCGCGGCGATGGCGTTATTCCTCGCATCCGACGATGCTCGGGGATGTACAGGAGCACAGTTCCTCGTTGATGCCGGAATTACATGACAAAAAAACGGGGATGCAGGTCGCGAGGGCATCCGCTCTGCCCGACACCTTTGTCGGCAATAAAGGCCGGTGGCACATTCTCATCCATACGCGCGCACCTCATCTGCTCGCGTCTGGACGCCTGCCGACTTATCGCTCGAGAGCAAATGGTAACGTCGCACTCAAGTGCCGCTGGGTTGAGCCATAGCGGTGGCAAGCAAGGCCTTGAAGTGAACCGAGATGCGGCCATCCCGGCTCGCATCCTCTGCCTCCCAGCCGAACTTCCATGCATCGTGGCGCGCAAGCCAGTCTTCAAGCGCGGCTGTATCACCAGCTGGCCTTCGATCGGGCGCTAGATACGGATTTTCGTAGGCGTTCAGGCCGAGAACGCGCGCACGCGCACCCGCTTCCTGAAGGTCGATCAGTTCCTCGATTGTCAATCAAAATTCCGCCGTGACGATGCACTTTAGCATTGACCGGCCTGTTCGCAAGCTCGTGCTAATGGAACCTTTCGGGATGGTTACCATCGCGGTTGCTCAAGTCTCGCGCATGGAGTGCTTCAGCCGTTGGTCGCGCATTCGGCACCGTTAACGCCGGTCACGACCATCGAACTGATCATTTTTCCGATCTACGCTGCATGGTTGCCGAGCTTTGCTGCGATCTCGGCAGCTTCCAGTCTGGCTGATGTCTTGTAGGGGTAGTGCTTCCAGCACCACCATTCCTGACGATCCTCATTGCAAAATCCAAACCCCGCCCAATCGCCACAATGGCATTTGCGTGCGACGAGTTTTGGTGCGTGCTGAAGCACCTTGCGATGGATGTCACTCATGGACGTTTCCTCTTCGGCAGTGGCAGGATTGGTTGGAACAGACCGAAGCTCACTCTTATAGAACTTGACCGGCTGCGATTAGAATACGGTGGAAGGCACGTGCGGTGGCATCGATGTCTTCGCTGCAATCAAACCAGATTGGCACGGGAGCTGCGTTCTGGGAGCCGATTTCGCTGAAGAGGCCACATGCTCGGCCGCCAGCTGGATCGCGCGCTATCTCGAAATAGCCAATTGGCCCGCCAGACTCCATGTCGAAGACGTTCGCCGAATATAGTTGCCAGTCGCGGCTATCGGCTTTCACGATGACGATAGCCATGAGCCTGGGATGGATCTCGGCCAGTGTAGCCGTAGTTGGGGGCGTCCAATACGTTCCGGTTATTTCATCGGTCCGCAGACGCCTGATTGGTAATGATGTCATATCGGCCGTCCTCTTTTTGAACAAGGATGTTCCTATTATGTTCTCATAACTGGTGAAGTCAACATGTTTAGGTAAGGGCGAGCAACCGACCCGCTAGTGCCCCGCGAAACCGGCGCCCCGGACCGCGCGCAATTCCGAAATAGACGACCTTAGAATCCGATCTGGACGGAGCTAGCTTCCGGATTGGCCGACGCTGCATTCCGGATTGGACGGATGTTGCTTCCGGATCAGACGAGAGCAGCTTGGCGAAGGAGTGCCGATTAGGATTCGCGTTCGCAACGACGACAAACTTTATCCGAGAGGTGACGAAGGGTCGGCGAGTGCGCGCTGGCGTTTTGAAGCCGCGCTGTTACCCATTTCACGCATGACTGTGCTGTCTAGGCGGCATGGGTACGGCCTTGCCACCGCCACTTTCGATGGCCATCTGGTGGATACGGACAGGTCAATGTCCTTGAATGTCTCCACAACAACGAAGAAATCGTCCGCAAAGCACACGTTTTGCAACGGCGAAACAATGGGTGGCACAGATGACCGCACGCACATTGAACGAAATGACAGCTATCGAGCGAGCGAATATGATGTTGCTCGTTGCGCAGGCGCTGGAAAGCGTTGCGGAAGATGCTGACGAAGTTGGCGACACCCAGTCGGCCCGTAACGCAGCCTATCTAGCAGGCTCGATCCGGGGCTGTGGTACCGGACCAACAACCGAAAACTTCAGGGCAGCCGAGATACTCCTCGAGCAGGGGATCAGCTACGTCGCCAGTGTTTCCGAGCGGCTTGAGCAATTCAAGGGGCCGGGTGACGACGTTGGATCGCATGGCGAAATTCCAGGCGGATCGGCCGCAGCATCGCAAACCCACCATTGATCTGCTGCAGATGACTTCGGCAGGATGATCATCCTGGGAGGGGCCAATTCCCATTGAGTGCCGGAGCCTGTCCGTTTCGCTACTGGCTCGCCTCTGCGCCGGGGCTTTGGCAATCGCTCCAGCTTGTTTGCCGCATCCCCTGCGATCAAAGCATTTAAATCCACGGGCGAGGGGAGGCTATCACCCCGCCCCGATCATCGCTCACCTCTTGGCGATGCTCACGATTTGGCCTCCACGGTGGGATTGCCTGGCTGCCGTTGCAGACGGGAAATTAACCGCACTCACCAAAATGGAATGCCGCGGTAACCCGCCCGAAACCGACAAGCACTATGACAGGCGTCCAGAAAGCCCAGGATGCCAGAATTGACCACACGCTTCGCTCACCTAAAGCTGGTAGGACCAGCGCTCATCTTGACGGCGATCGTCATCGCAGGATTGGCAGCTATCCCTTCATTAGGTGTCGCCAGACTGGACGCCGAAAGCCGCCAGCGCCAGGAGACGCTGGTCAAGCGAAACATCGCCGTATGGACATCCGACCTCGAATTCGCACTGACGGCCTGGACGATCTGGGACGAATCGATCGCAAAACTCGACAACACATTCGACCCCGAATGGGCCGACCGCAACATCGGCCAATCGTTGATCGGAACCTCCAGGACCCGTTTTGCAGCAATCCTCAACGCAGACGACGCCCTGATCTATTCGAGGACCGCCGATGAGATCAAGGACCGGGCATTCTTCGCCCGCGGACCTCAGGTCATCGTGGATGATGCCCGCGTTCTCGTCGAACAAGTCAGGTCCGCGGAGGCCAAATCGAGGCCCACCGGCATCCCAAGCCCCATAGCATTCAGCAAGGTCGAAGTCGTGGACAACGACGCGGTCATGCTTACGGCCAGCCTTTTTCAGTCCGACTTCCATACGTCTGTCCCGCGCAGCAGTCGTGCTCCCGTTCTCGTATCCGCGGTCCCGATCGCCGGGAGCCTTCCTGAATTCCTTGGCAATCGCTTTGTGCTTGACGATCCTACCGTCGGCCCCCTGGGCACGGTTGCATCGGACCGGGCTCGCGTGGAAATAGCGACGCGACCGGACGGACAGACAGAGGTGCTCTCGTGGCGATCGCCGACGCCCGCAAAGGACCTTCTTCGTCAGTCACTGCCGTTGGCGATCGTGGTAACGGTGGTCCTTGTTGCCGGCGGCCTGTTTTCGCTCAGGCTTTCGAGGAAGGCCATTAGCTCGATTTTGGAATCCGAGCAGCGCATGCGCCATGCTGCAACGCATGACTTCCTGACCGGGCTGGCAAACCGGGCGCTATTGGCACCCGAATTCGAGCGACTGCGTTCGCAGTGTCCGATGACGGTCGTGTGCATCGATCTCGATGGCTTCAAATCCGTGAACGATGGGCACGGACATGCGGCAGGTGACGAACTTCTCCAGCAGGTTGCTCAGCGCCTTGGCGGCGGATGCAAGGAAGACGACGTCGTCTTCCGCCTGGGTGGTGACGAATTTGCCGTCCTTATGCCCAATATTCCGCTCCTTGATGCAGATTGGCATTGCCGCCGCCTGTCCTGGATTCTTTCGCAGCCGTATTTGCTGTCCGCCGCCAAGGTAGTGATCGGTGCATCGTTTGGAATTGCTGACGTCACAAACGCAAGTCGCGAAAGCTGCGAAGAGGTTCTGCGACGGGCCGACCGCGCTTTGTATGAGGCCAAGGCTTCCGGTCGCGGCGCAGTGGTTGCATCGACGACATATGAGCTTTCCGTGGCTGTCGGTTAGGCCGCCGGCCCTGCTGCCATCTCACCGGCGTCGAGACGATTTCTCCTACCGGCAGGCGCCAACTTCCTCCTGAATGACGAAGCGGACAGCCGTTTGGGTTGCTCGTATAGGGTGTCGCGCCGGGTTTTTATCTGGGAAGGCCCTTGGTTCGACATTAAATGGTGACGTCACGTCAAACGTGTGTGCACCCACACGCGGAAAACGCCATCCACCGTCCATCGCCCGATCGCCTACCTTAACCGAACCGTAAACATCCTCGAAGACACCGCGCTCGACCCCAAACTGCAAGAGGTGACGAAAGCGGAGTTTACCCTACATCCTCGCTAGCAGGTTGTCGCAGGTAAGAAATGTCTTGCTGCTATTTTTGATATGTTAAAAGAGTGGCTGCTAATGTATGCACTTTAAAAGTGCTTTGTCGTCCTGAGTCTATGTTCGGAAAGTGACAGGAGCCGCCGACGAATGACAGAACCCCAATCCAACTGGTCGGCGTCCGCGCCGGACACGGACCGCACGGGGAACACCAACAGGGTCGATATTTTTGATCGACATCTGAATCTCGTTGATGCTTCGACCATTTTCACCAAAGTGATGAACGTCACACCCACGATATCGCTCGAGCAACGATATCCGCATTTGGATAGGGCTGATATCCTCAGATACCTCAAGGAAGGGAAGCAAGAGCCCCTTCGGCTTGCTCGCGATCTTGGCAATGGCCGATTGATTGACGTTACGGTCTTCGCGATCGGTCATCTCGTTGGACTGATCGAAGCTGACCGCCCCATGGAAACTGAAGATCGCTCGACGCTACTCCATCAGGCAACGCATGATCCGTTAACCGGGCTACCCAACCGCCGCCAGTTCTCATCTGACCTTTCCCAGGCTCTGCGGGCCATAAGTGGCCCTGCCGATAACGTTGCCTTGATGCAGCTGGATCTGGACGACTTCAAACCGGTCAACGATACACTCGGTCATCCGGCAGGCGATAAATTGCTTCAGCTTGCCGCCGGCAGGATCGCAAGCTGCCTCGGCCACAATGAGCGGGCATACAGGCTGGCTGGAGACGAATTTGCAGTCATTTCCATCGGACAAGGCCACTCCGGTCAAAGTCGTGAACTCGGCGAACGACTGGTAAGCGCGTTCAAAGCGCCCTTCACGTTGGATGGGATCGCGGTTTTTGTGGGGATCAGTATCGGAATTGCCTTGGCACCGAGAGATGGCAGCGATCCGGAAAAGCTGATGAAAGCGTCTGACGTCGCTCTTTACGCGGCCAAGACAGAAGGACGTGGACGCGCAAGCGCGTTCGAAGCAAACATGCTCCATGTCATCGAACAGCGCGAAATGCTTCGGCGAAGCCTGCGCATGGCTTTGGAAAAACATCAGTTTTCGATCGACTATCAGCCTATCGTGGGAAGCAAGGGGATTGCGGGTTTCGAGGCGCTTCTCAGGTGGGATCATCCACTATTGGGCACTATTCCTCCGTCTGTCTTCATTCCTATTGCCGAAAACGACGGTTTGATGCCCGAGATCGGCTCATGGGTCTTGGAGCAAGCCTGTCGCGAGGCGCTTGAATGGCCAGAGGAATTCACTCTTGCCGTGAACGTGTCTCCCGCCGAGTTTCTCACAGACGGGCTGACCGATCGCATATCGCAGACACTTGACGAGATAGGCCTGGCGGCGGACCGTCTCGAGGTGGAGATCACGGAGGGCGTTCTGCTCGAACGTACGGTCGACAATCTCGACACACTCAATACGCTCAGTGTCCTGGGAATCCGCATCTCGCTCGACGATTTCGGGACGATGTACTCCTCGCTGAGCTACCTCAAAAACTTTCCGTTCGATACGATCAAGATAGACAAATACTTCGTTTCAGATCTGGAAAACAATTCAAAAAGCCAGGCCATTGTCCGATCCGTGATCGTGCTGGCGCATGACCTGGAAATGGTTGTCACAGCAGAAGGCGTTGAGACGCCCGCGCAGGTCCAATGGTTAAACAGCCACGGATGTGATCGTATCCAGGGATATGTGATCAGCCCGCCGCTCCAGGTCAATGCGATGAAGAGCTTCCTGGCGACGATGAACCAGGGCCTTGGGTCACCACCTTTCTTGAGCGAGAAAGCCGGCCAAGATCGATCTGGAATGAACATCGAAACCTCAACCTGATGTGGCGTGGAGCTCTTTATGGCAGCAGTCGCGGTCGCGAAGTCTGAAAGCAGCTACGGCCCAATGGCGACATTGGAGCTCGATGCCGCTCTGCTCCAGTCACAATGGGAACTTTGCGACAAAGTTGCAGACTATCTATCGCACATTGTGGGCCAGCTACATGGCGATCCGGCACGCTATTCGAACTTCATGTCAGTGACGGTCAACGAGCTTGTCGAACTGGCGTTTAAGACCTCAGCCGTGACGGGGCCCGTAAAGTTCGAACTCTACAGGGAGGTCGGGCTTGTTCGCATCAAATTGAGCTTTCATTGCGCAGCCGATGCCCGGGCTGCCATCTGCATGGGGCTTGATGGTAGAGCGCAGAAAGCAGCGCTGGCTCAAGATCTCGGTCGCGTCATCATCAATGACGTATCCCGCCTTGCAGGCTTCGCGGATGTTTGTCAGGTCCAATTGGCCGCGGCAGAGGAAGCACCTGACGGAATAGCCCTTACGGCGGGGTTCCTCTGGCACGAGGAGCAGCCGTGAATCCCAACGCATCCCAGTTCGCAGCAAGTTTCGATCCCACAAATCAAGAAGTGGCCCTCGTCGGGAAGCTGAGGCCGCAATCCTCGGCACAGATCAAGGATGTTCTTCGCCTCGTGGTCGAAAGCTTCGGACGCTGCGACGGAGTTGCCTACCTCAATGTAAAACGCCTGACACAGATCAATGTCACCGCCTTCGAGGCGTTGAGGACTTGCCTCGTTTCGGTTCGCGCAGAGCTGCGGATCGTCATTGTAACCTCCAGCGTGATTTCATGGTCCACCAGGCTGTTCCAGACGCTCGCGGAGACAGGGCAAAACCTCGCCGTAGAGGTCTACGACTCCGCCTTTTACCCGGGGCAAGATTTTGTAGAAGATGAGAGCTTCATCCCAATTCTGCGGACCCAGACCAAAATGACCTGGCGACACGAGCGTCACATGCTTCCACGCCATGGTCTCGAAACTGGCGCAAAAATCGCCGACATCTGTTGCGGCATCGGCGATTTCGCCGCGTTGGTACACAAGGAGTTCGCGCCCGCCCGCATAGTCGCACTTGATCATTCAAAGCGAAGCCTTGAATATGCGCGTCGCGTTGCCAAGGAGTTCGGCCTGACGGAGGTCGAGTATGTCTATGGCGACGCCTCCCAAATGCTCCTGGCCGACGATCAGTTTGATTTCGTGACCTGTCGTCACTCTCTCCAGATCTTTGATCGGCCCGAGATCCTGTTGCGCGAGCTTTACCGCATATGTCGCCCAGGCGGCAGGGTCTACATTACCAACGAAAAGAACTCCCATTGCCTCGGCGAGCCGCACGCCGAATCAATTGCCTGGACATACGCCGAGGTTGCGAAACTTTTCGCCCATTTCGACATGGACGTGGAGATGGGCCCCAAGAGCCGGCGGCTGCTGACCGAGGCTGGATTTGAAGACATCAAGGTTGAGAGTTTCATGGTCACCAACATGGATGGTGATCCTCAGGATTTTGCGGACGTGATCGAGGCCTGGGAAAACGTCTATGCCGGTGAGATGGCCGTGCGCAGAGGCGATACGCCCGAGTTTATCAGGAGATTCAGGCAGGGCTTCGTCGACCATCGAACAGCAGCACTACATCCCAAAGGCTATGCAGGCTGGCCCATCTGGGCGGCTTCAGCCAGAAAGCCTCACTGATGGATCAGACAACCGCTAAGCCCTCGATACGCTGGGGTTCATTTCGAGCCAAGTTCGTTCTTCTGGTCGGCGGCGCTGTCTTGTTTGACCTTGTTGTCAGCGGCGGGCTTGCTCTTTGGAACGTTCAACGGCTCTCTCGCGATGCCGCGACCGAGGTCGGCCATGGTCTGGAGAGTGCCAGCCAGGACTACCTGCAGTCATATGCGAGTTCGACCGCATCGCAGGTCTCGCTACTCATCGATCAAGTCCATAGCGACGTGACGGTCCTTGCCGGGATCATGCAGAACCAGATCGCGGACCCAGCACTGGCTGCTAAGATCGGGATGTCTGCGGCGATGGCCTACCCGGGAAGTACTCGGGTCACATATGACCCGAAAGGCCGGTGGGCGCAAAACGCCCCCGGTGCCGCCTCCGTGGTCAGTGTCTGGGGTTATCTCTTGGGTCAGGATCATTTGCCTCGACCGGACGTTCAGGCGGAAATCGACACCAGCGCGGTTTTGGACATTGTGGCTCCCAGTCTCTTGAGAAGTGGCTCGTCAAAGCTGCAGATGTATTACATCGGGCCCAAGGAGCGGCCCATTTTCCGCACATCACCCTATACGGACCAGGCACAGACTTTTGATCGCCTTTATCCGGGGCATAACGATGCCAATTTCTGGGAGTTCTTTTTTCCAGGACTTTATGAATCATGGCAGGCTTGGGCGATAGACCCCTCGACGCGACCGACCGCCTCCGACATCACGCAAACGGCGCCCTACACGGATGCAATTACCGGCAAGCTGATCGTCAGCTTCTTTCATCCCCTATGGACAGCCGACAGGAAGAATGTCGTCGGTACGGTCGGCGCGGACATCACGCTCGATCAACTGGCGCAGATCGTCGAAAACGTCAAAGTCGCGCAGAGTGGTTTTGGTTTCCTGGCGATGTCCGATGGCAACGTCATCGCGATCAACAAGACGGGCGAAAACACAATCGGGGTGAATGCCGCCAGCGAAGGTAAGGGGAGCGGCGTTACCGGCGTCGAGAGGTCGCTCAGAACAAGTACACAGCCGGCTATCGCGAAACTGGCCCTCAATCAACAAGAGGGGATCCAACATCTGCTCCTCAATGTCGATGGAAACCAAGTGCCGTTCATGCTCATCATGAAGAAGCTGCCTGCGACCAACCTGTGGTCGACGGGGCCGGTGCGATCGGAAACCATGTCGCTTGGCATCGTGGTTCCGGAACAGGAAATTTACGCCTCTCTTGTCACCGCACAGAGCAAGATCACCGATGCTACAAACAGGATCGTTGCCTACCAGATATTGGCGATCCTCGGATCGCTGCTGATCGTCACCGTGGCAGTCCTTGCTGCATCGAAGCGAATAACCGCTGGCGTCAGTGCACTTGCCAGCGCCGCGCAAAGGATTCAAGCCAAGGACTACTCGGCACGCGTGGCCGTAACCAGCCGTGACGAGGTTGGCGCAGCCGCCGAGGCGTTCAACAAGATGGCAGAGGATATCAGCTTCCATACCGAAAACCTGGAACAACTGGTCGAGGAACGTACCGCCGAAATCGAGGACGCCAAGGAGGAAATTTCCGCTCTCAACGCCCAGCTTGAGAGGGAAAACCGCCGCCTGGGTTCAGAGTTGGCGGTTGCCGAGCGGATCCAGATGATGGTTCTCCCCTTGGAGGCGGAGTTAAAATCCGCGCGAACGCTTGAAGTGGCCGCCTACATGCGAGCCGCAGACGAGGTTGGCGGCGACTACTACGACGTTCTCGAAAGCGGTGACCGTCTGAAGATCGGCATCGGTGACGTCACCGGTCACGGCCTGGAAAGCGGCGTTCTAATGCTGATGGTGCAGTCCGTCGCAAGAGCGCTTCAGGAAGCGGGAAACACCGACCCAGTGAAGTTCCTGACCGACTTGAATAGCGCCCTTTACAAAAACATCGAGCGAACCAAGATCGACAAGCACGTCACGCTGGCCTTTCTCGATTACGATGGCAAGGAGATGATCCTGTCCGGTCAGCATGAAGAAGTGATCGTGATCCGCTCCAACGGTACGCTCGAACGGATCGACACCATGGATCTCGGCCTCCCGATCGGACTTGAAGCTGATATTTCTCCGTTCGTAAATTCGATCAGAATTCCGTTCGAACAGGATGATATCATTGTACTTCATACCGATGGCGTGACGGAGGCCGAAAACAGCGCCGGGGAGCTGTTCGGAATAGATCGCCTTTGCGCGGAGGCCTTGCGCTTGAAAGACAAAAGTGCCGACGCAATTGTCTTGGGGATCACGAATACCCTGATGGAATATGTGGGATCTCACAAGATCCACGACGATATCACGCTTCTCGTACTGAGGCATAGGTGAGGTATGGCGAGGAAAATCTACGGTTCCGTCGAGCTGGTGGACCTGAACTTCGAAGGCGGGGCACGCCTGACACTCATCGACGGCCCGTTGCAATTGGGCTGGAGGCATTCAGGCGTCACGTCAGATTTCATCGCGGAAGTCATGGCGATACCGTTCGCGTCGAAAAAGGAAAGCTACAACGACGTCCACCACAGTATCAGCTATCTTGCAAACGAATTGATCGAGAACGCTGTCAAGTTCAGGTTGCCAGCGCAAATCGAAATCGAGGCTTGCCTCAGCGATACCGAGTTCCTCTTACGTGTCCGAAACCCGATAGATGGGGTAACATCGCAGGTGTTTCAGCGCAAACTCGATCAAATCCTCGACGATGATCCCGGCGACTTGCTGATCCGGCAGATTGAAGCGAATGCTCTTTCCGACGGCAGTACGTCGGGCCTGGGGTTGCTGACCCTTCTCAGTGACTACGGTGCCAAAATGACGTGGGAGTTCAGCGCCCATGAGACAGACCGTGTCATGTTAACGACGACGGCCGCCGTTGCAGTTCCCTTGACCTCAAATTTGTGAGCAAACGATGGAAATCAGAGACGAAGACTTCAGAGTGTGGGCTGAAAGCAACGAGGTCTATTTTGACGGTGTCTTACGGTTGGCCGGACCGGACGCCTATGCTCCGATCTTTGCGCTGGCTTCGGGGATGTTGGGAGCCGAGCACGATCGCGTCATCATTGATCTGACGGGACTGGAGTTTTTGAACTCGTCCGGCATCAACCTTCTGGCAAAACTGACGATCGAGGCTCGGAAAAACCCGACGGTCCAACTGGTCATAAAAGGGACGAGCCAGTATCCTTGGCAGACAAAGTCGCTCCCGAACCTGAAGAAACTCTACCCGCAGCTCGACCTACGACTAGCTTGAACAAAGGGACCCCATCGGCACGTCGCGAAAGTGTCCGGCGCGGCCATCCAGCGCCTCACGCAGCGCTCCTTGCGCCTGGCGAGGGTGTGCCTTCAGAGTGCACGAGCGTGATGATACGCATGCCAGCTTCGTCCACCGCCCGGATGAATGCCGCTCTGGCAATCTCGACGGTCGTTTTTCCCATTATTGCATCAAGGCACTCTTTGACAGCAACCACATACTCTTCACCGTCATCATCGGCCCAGTGGGTAAGCAGGGCATTCGCTGCGTCGAGCAATGTCCTGATTCTGACCGTCCGTTGCTCGACGACCAGGGTCAGCGATAAAAACGTCTCGGATCTGTAGCATTCCATGACACCTTCTCCCTGCAAGTGCTAATATAAGCTGCATTGCAAGAAACGGTCCAGTTAACAGTTTGCTAAGTGGCACAGGTTGATGGCGCTGTTGCTCAGCCAAACGCTATCCAGATTGAAGAACAAGCACCGACCGCGAACTTCCGCGCGCGAGGGCCTCGCACGAACAGACGTAGCGTCAGTTGGAGCCGGCGCTAGCTCGTGGGCGAAGGATCCTTGATCGCATCAAGCGGCCCCTCGAGCGCTGTGCGAGGAGGTACGAGCTGCGGCTCGATCATAATGATCTGCGGCTCTGCATCCTCGTCTTCCAGCAGGTCAAAGCCTCGATCAAGCATCTCAGACACGTTAGGTTTGATCATGTAGACCGGGAAAGGAAGGAACGACCCGAAAGGATCGTAGTCGAAGCATCCCACGACGATGTCCCCGAAGGCCTCGCCATCATGACGGCCCATGAACCGCAACAGCCCCTCGAAGTTGATCGACGAGTTGACGAAGAAGCAGCGCGGCAGCCTTCCATGCCGTTCGTAGAAGTGTTCGAAGGCAAGGGCCGTCATACCCGGTGAATATCCTGTCACCTCGATGTCATCCTGCTGCACCTCGCCTCCGAAGATCGCCTGTTTGACCGCATGGAAGCCAATCACGCGGTCCCGACTTGCATGGTCAGCGCGTCCACCGAAGAAAAATACGTCCTCTGCAGCAAGCGGGCCGGTCGCTTCGGCGTGTCGAATAATGGCTGTCGTCAGCGCTTCAGCGCCTTGACGGTTATCCGAGATAACTGAGGGCGCATACCGGCCAGGTAGGTCGATGTTGACGTGCGGCACGCCTGCCCGCAGGCATGCCTGGTGAACGCCATCTGGATCAGTCGCGCCGGCCACAAACAGCGAATCGATGGAATAGGCGATCAATGATTCGACGGTTCTGCGCTCTTCCTCAGGGTCGCGCCGACCCGAAACCACCATCGGGACCAGCCCACGATGACGCGCCTTAGCCTCGAACGTCTGGGCCATCGAGGAAAAGAAGCGCGTATCGTAGACGGGGATGAGAAGACCTGTGAGACCTGAGCGCGAACTCCTCAACGCGCGTGCCTGAAGATTGGCGGTGTAGCGGTGCGCCTTGGCGAGCGACATGATCTTGTCAGCGGTTTCCTCAGAAATTCGGCGCTTGCGCCAAGTGCCATTGAGCACTGCGCTGACGGTCGACGGCGATATTCCGGAAGCAACCGACAAATCGTAAATCGTTGCTTTCTTTTGCTCTTTTTCAGACATCTCCGAATCTCCTCATCGGCCTCCACCATTTAGAACAATCGATCCTCTTGACGAAACCCTTTTTAATGATATGGTTATTGCACCATCGATTGTGCAAGAAAGCAAGAACGATTGTGCAAGAAAGCAAGAACGATTGTGCACAAGATGGACGCTTTGAGGAAAGCGGCAAGGGAGGAGGTTCTGTCATGGAGCCGAAAGCGCTTAGCACACAGGCATGGGGCTCGTGTGGCGCATCTCCTTTGTCAGTACCGGAGGAGAGAAATCCATGAAGAGAATGCTCGCAGTCACGCTCGGCCTCTCGCTGACGCTTCTTGCATCCGCCGCCTTCGCTGGGCCAAAGATCGGCGTGGTCGTGAAGATCGGTGGTATCCCGTGGTTCAACGCCATGGAGGCTGGCATCAAGGAGCAGAGCAGCAAGCTCGGCGTCGAAGGCTTCATGGTCGGTCCGACCAGCGCCGATCCGGCTCTTCAGGTTCGCGCCATCGAAGACCTGATCGCTCAAAAGGTTGACTACATCGGTGTCGTACCGAACGATGCCAAGGTTCTGGAGCCTGTTCTCAAAAAGGCCCAGGAAGCCGGTATCAAGGTCATCACGCATGAATCCCCCAAGCAGGTCGGTGCTGATTGGGACTTCGAACTCGCGTCTGCAAAGGGCTTCGGCGAGGCCCACGGCAAGCTTCTGGCAGAAAAGATGGGCGGCAAAGGCTCCTACGCGGTATTCGTCGGTTCGCTGACGGTTCCGCTGCACAACGCCTGGGCCGATGCGGCCATTGCCTACATCAAGGCTAACTATCCTGACATGAAGCTTGTTGGTGACCGCTATGGCGTGGCCGAGGACGTCGACAAGAGCCGCTCGACCGCTCTCGACCTCATGGCTGCCAATGCCGACCTCAAAGGCTTCCTGGCGTTCGGCTCGCAGGGCCCAATCGGCGCTGGCCGCGCAGTTGAAGAGCGCCGCAAGGACGGCAAGGTCTTCGTGATCGGTCCGTTCTCGCCAGGGCAGGGCGCCAAGCTCATCAAATCGGGCGCGCTGACCGGCGGCTTCATGTGGAACCCCAAGCAGGCCGGCGAGGTCTTCGTGACGCTCGCTGACCGCATCTCCAAGGGCGAGGTTCCCAAGGCCGGCGATGACATCGAAGGTCTCGGCAAGATCAATCCCGAGGGCAATACAATCATTGTCGACCAGCTCCTGACCATCGACAAGGGTAGCATCGACAAGCTAGTTGCCATGGGCCTCTGATCCTCCCCAAGCCCAGGCCTGGGTCGCGGGGAGCCTGCTCCTCGCGACCTCTAATCCAAGATTACCGGCACCTGCGGACCCGCCGATCGCGCGGCAGAACAGGGAGATATGCTATGAGCGCGCAACCGCTCCTTTCACTCAAGAATATCAAAGTTACCTTTGGTGGCGTACGGGCCCTCAAAGGGGTCTCGTTCGAGGTCAATCCGGGCGAAGTCCATTGCCTTGCAGGCGAGAATGGCTGCGGCAAGAGCACCCTCATCAAGATCATAACCGGCGTCTATAAGCCCCAGGACGGTGCCGAATTCCTCTTCGATGGCCAACCGATCAGTGCGATGACACCGACGCTGGCCCAATCGCTCGGCATTCAGGTCATTTGGCAGGACCTGGCCTTGTTCTCGGAGATGACTGTCGCCGAAAACATCGGTTTTCAGTATGCGGTCAATGGGAAATATGGTCTCGTCGACAAGCGCAGGATTGAAGAGGCTGCCGAAAAGGCGCTGGCCCGCCTCGGGGTCAGTATCGATCTCGACAAGCCTCTGAAAGAATTGCCGATCGCACAGCGTCAGATCGTCGCCATCGCTCGCGCATTGGTTGGCGAAGCTCGACTGGTCTTCATGGATGAACCGACCGCATCGCTGACACAGTCGGAGACCGATTACCTGATCGATATCGTACGGAACCTGTCGGCATCAGGTGTCGCCGTCGTCTTCGTTTCGCATCGCCTCGCCGAGGTCCTCGAAATTTCTGATCGGATGACCGTCCTTCGTGACGGCGCGCTTGTCGGCGTCTTCCCAGTTGAAGGGATGACCCAGTCCCGGGTCACGGAACTCATGACGGGTCGAAACTTCGACAGTTCGGTGATCGCGTCCGATCATCACGGAGAAAGCGTCGTCCTCTCGGTCAAAGGCCTCACCCGCGCAGGCGAGTTTGAGAACGTGTCGTTCGACCTGAGGCGAGGTGAGACCCTTGGGATCACCGGACTGCTCGGTGCCGGGCGCACAGAACTTGCCCTGACCATTTTTGGCATGCATCGGCCCCAGGCGGGTGAAATGTCGATCGAGGGCAAGCGTGTAAGCTTCGGCTCCAATCGGGACGCCATTCGTGCAGGCGTCGCGTATCTGTCCGAAGACCGTCTTGCACTCGGGCTTAATCAGCCACAGTCGATTGCCGACAATCTGGTCATGGCATCGCTCGACAAGCTCCTGTCCGGCGGAATGATCTCGCCGACCAAGAAGGCGAGTGTCGTCGACCACTGGGTCAAGGCGCTGGGTGTCAAGATTGGTACGCCAGATGATCCCATCCGAACGCTGTCTGGCGGCAACCAACAACGAATTGCAATCGCCAAGTGGCTCGCCATTGGTCCCAAGATCCTCATCCTCGATGCTCCAACAGTTGGCGTCGATGTCGGTGCCCGCGCTGGCATCTTCGAGATCGTGCGCAAGCTTGCGGCGCAAGGGCTTGCGATCATCCTGATCTCGGACGAACCGCCGGAGGTCTTCTTCAATGCTGACCGCATCATTCACATGGTGGAAGGCAAGATCCACGCGACCTACGACCCGCGCAACGTGTCGCTCGCCGAACTGGAGGCCGCCGTCTATGCGTAGACTAATCCTTGGACACACAACAGAATTCACGCTTCTTGCGGTCATGGTCGTGCTGTGCGTCGTCCTTTCTTTTCAGACCGATCGCTTCTTTACTGTCTCGAACGCGTTTGACGTCCTGAACGTGTCAGCCGTCAATATCATCTTTGCCGTTGGACTGCTGGTCGTTCTGATCTCCGGCGGCATCGACATTTCCTTTGCCGTTGCCGCATCGGTAGTCCAGTACGTGACCGCCCTGGCGCTCGGCGCCTTGGGAGGCGGAAACTGGGCCGAAGGCTTCATCATCGCCGGCGCTGTCGGAATTGGCCTCGGCTTGATCAACGCCGCGCTGGTGTACCGGCTCCACATCATCTCGATCGTCGCGACGATCTCTACGTTCAATATCTTCTTTGGACTGTTGATGTTTTTCACCAAGGGTGTGTCGATCTATGATCTGCCCGAGTGGTTGACGACACGCGTCGTGTTCTTCGAACGTGAGATGCCTGACGGGTCATGGGTGGAGCTCACGCTGCCAGTCGTCGTCATGATCATCTGCTGCGTCGCGACCTGGTTCATGATCTCGCGCACGACTATTGGCCGGCAGCTCTACGCGTTCGGGGACAACCCAGAGGGGGCGCGCCGTTTCGGCATCAATATCGGAGCCATGCACTACATCTCGTTCGGCTGGCTTGGGCTCATGGCGGGGATCGCCGGCCTAATGCAGGCTCACTATGCCGAGGAGGTCGTTCCAAACGCACTTTACGGTCGTGAGCTTGACGTCCTTGCCGCAACCGTTCTCGGCGGAGCCCGTCTTGGCGGTGGCAAGGGCTCGGTTATTGGCTGTGTCCTGGGTGTGCTGATGGTTTCGATCACACAGAACGGCCTGAACCTGATGGGGGTCTCACCTTTCGCATTCAAGATGATCGTCGGCGCGATCATTCTCATCGCCATTACGCTTTCTTCCGCACGGATCGACAAGCTTCTGCCGTTCCTTGCCAAGGGAACCAGCAGGGGGAGCACACACCGATGAAAGCCATAGCTCAAAGGTTCAACGCCACTTTCGGCGCTGACATGACAGGCCCAGCCATCGCGTTCCTGGCCGTGATAATCATCTTCGGTCTTGCAGCGAACAACTTCATCTCCGCTGCAACATTCGGCTCCGTCGCATTCCAGCTTCCCGAGCTTGGCCTTCTCACACTTGCGATGCTGCTTCCTCTCTTGACTGGCGGCATCAACCTGTCGGTCACCTTCACCGCCAATCTGTCGGGACTTGCCGCGGCCTGGGTGATGCAATCATACGGCGGCGTCGATGCGCCACCATCCGCGTTTCTGCTCGGTGTGCTGGCAGCAATTGCCACCGGCGGCGCAGCCGGCCTGATGACCGGAGCCGCAATCGCCTATACCCGTGCCCATCCGATCCTGGTCACGCTTTCGATGATGATATTCTTGCGTGGTCTGGGCGAGTTTCTGACACGCGGTGGTGATGTTTCCGGCTTCCCGGATTTCATCGCTCCGATCGGGCACGGGCAAATTCTTGGCCTGCCGATACCGCTCCTCATCTTCATTGTTTGCGTGGGCCTGTGGCAGCTCTTGCTGACACGCTTCAAACTGGGCTTCGGCCTTCTGATGATCGGGTCGAACATCGAGGCAGCGCAGTATTCTGGCCTGAATACGCGTCGCATTCTCGTCCTCGTCTATACGCTTTCAGGTGTGATGTGCGCGGTCGCTGGCGTGATCATGCTCGCGCGCTTCAACTCGGTTCGTGTCGGTCACGGTGAATCCTACCTGCTGATCACGGTGCTGGCGGCGTTTCTGGGCGGGATCAATCCGTTCGGTGGTTTCGGACGAGTTCTGCCCGTCTTTGTCGCGCTGATCGTGCTTCAGCTCCTGTCGTCGGGCCTTAACCTGATGGGAGCAAATCAACATCTCGCAACCGCACTATGGGGCGTTCTGATGATCGTTGTCATGGCCGCGAGAACCATCGCTTCGGCCTACATGGCCTCACACAAGAAGAAGGGTTGAACCGTGCAAGGTTTTGGAATTCACGCAAGCATGTGGACGATGAACTGGGACCACGCGGGTGCCGAGCGGGCAATTGCCGGCGCGAGGAAGTACCAGCTGGGCTTCATCGAAATACCCTTGCTCGATGCACCCGCAGTCGACGCCGGGCACACCCGGTCGCTTCTCGAGAAGAACAATATTCGGGCAGCCTGCTCGCTTGTGCTTCCGCAAAGAGCCTGGGCGTCGCGAGAGCCCGATGCCGCGATCCACCACTTGGAGACCGCGATCGACAAGGCAGCCGAGATGGGTGCAGAGGCGCTGACCGGCGTCACGTTCGGCGGAACCAATGAGCGAACCGGTTCGCTGCCGACACAGGCTGAGTACGACAACCTGGCCCGCGCGCTTGGAGCTGCTGCGAGACGTGCAAAGTCCAAGGGGATCCTGCTCGGGATCGAAGCTGTGAACCGGTACGAGAACCATCTGATCAACACGGCCGAGCAAGCCGTGGCGCTGGTCGAGCGTATCGGCATGGACAATATGTTCGTGCATCTCGACACATTCCACATGAACATGGAGGAAAAAGGAGCAGCCAACGGCATCCTCGCTGCCCGTGACCACCTCAAATACATGCATATGTCGGAGAGCGATCGCGGAACTCCGGGCGCAGGCAACGTCCCCTGGGATCCGATCTTTGTTGCGCTTTCAGCAATCGGGTTCAAAGGCGCTCTGGTACTCGAAAGTTTTGTCAGCATGCCGAAAGAGATGGCCGGTGACATCTCTACGTGGCGTCCGGTGGCGCGCGACGTGGAGGAAGTTATGGGAGGTGGTCTGTCCTTCCTGCGTGGCAAGGCTGCGCAATACGGACTGTCGGAATTCGGTGTGTAGCGACAAGCCCGAGAGAAGGGAGAAATTGCGTGAGCACGATTGAAGAAAACGCGAGCGTGATTGCGAAAATTGCGGCTGAACGTCTGTCACGAAATGACGGCAAAAGGATCCTGATTGCCATTGCTGGCGCCCCTGGATCGGGAAAATCGACCATTGCCGATAAGGTTGTGAAGGCCCTCACGGGTGAGCGCATCAATGCGGCCTTGTTCCCCATGGATGGCTATCACTTCGATGACATCGTCTTGGAGCAGATGGGGCGGCGGCCGTTCAAAGGGGCCATCGATACCTTCGATGCACATGGCTTCCGTCGGATGTTGGAGCGGCTGAAGGTCAACGAAGACGATGTCGTTGCCGTTCCGGTCTTTGACCGCTCGATCGAAATTGCCCGTGCAGGCGCAAGCCTGATACCGCAGTCGACTGAAATCATCGTCTGCGAAGGAAACTATCTGCTTTCCCGCCAGGCTCCATGGGACAGGCTCGAGCCCATTTTCGACTTCACCGTCTTCGTAGATGTCATCGAAGACAACCTGCGAAAGCGCCTTCAGGATCGGTGGCGGTCCTATGGGCTCGATCCAGAGGAAATTAACCGCAAGGTCGAGGAGAACGATCTCCCGAACGGCCTTGCGATCATATCGGGCAGCGCCGAGCCCGATCGACGCATCGACAACAACTAATCGCCCAAACGAACCGAGCTCTTCGGTTCGCCCCTTTCGGCTGCAGGTGCTGCCACCGGCTTCGTCGGTGCTTTGACCTGCCAGCCTTCAACCAGAGACAGCTGAAACCTCAAGGAGGCTCTTATGAAACACGGTATCTACTACTCCTACTGGGAGCATGAATGGAGCGCCAAGTTCGGTCCCTACGTCGAGAAGGTGGCCAAGCTCGGCTTCGATATCATCGAAGTCGCGGCCCATCATATCAACGAGTACAGCGATGCGGATCTGGCGGCGATCAAACAGAGCGCTATGGACAACGGCATCATCTTGACGGCCGGCATCGGTCCGTCCAAGACAAAGAACCTGTCGTCACCCGATGCCAACGTGCGCAAGGCCGGCAAGGCCTTCTTCGAGCAGACCCTCAACAACGTTGCCAAGCTTGACATCAAATCCATCGGCGGCGCGCTTCACTCGTACTGGCCGGTCGATTACTCGCAGCCGGTCGACAAAGTTGGAGACCGGGCCCGCGGCGTCGAAGGCATTCATGGTATCGCAGACTTCGCGAACAATCTGGGCATCAACCTTTGCATCGAGGTGCTGAACCGCTTCGAAAACCACGTCCTGAACACTGCCGCTGAAGGCGTGGCGTTCGTCAAAGACGTCGGCAAGTCGAACGTGAAGGTGATGCTCGATACATTCCATATGAACATCGAGGAAGACAGCTTCGGCGATGCCATCCGTACCGCTGGCCCGCTGCTTGGGCATTTCCACACCGGCGAAAGCAACCGCCGCGTCCCCGGAAAGGGACGAATTCCCTGGCACGAGATTGGCCTGGCGCTTCGTGAAATCAACTATACGGGTGCAGTCGTAATGGAGCCATTCGTGAAGACCGGTGGGACGATCGGGTCCGACATTCGCGTGTGGCGCGATCTGACTAACGGTGCAAACGAGGCCAAGATGGATGAGGATGCGAAAAACTCTCTCGCATTCTCGAGGTTCGTCCTAGGCGGTTGAGCGCGGCGCGTTTCGTAAAAAAGTGCACCGTCGTATGCGCTTGTGCACGTTTACTCGGATTTCGAAATTCCGGATAAATCTGAATGGCCCGCATCTGTGCGGGCTTTTCTTGTTTCGTCCAGCCAAATACGATCGCACCACCCTGATTGATCGCTCCCTCATTCGCTTGTCCAAGCGCGGTCCGACTACTCACTAGGGCAGGATAAAAGCGCTACTTAATGGCAAATGGAAAGCCCGGCACAGAGGCCGGGCTTCGGGGTCGATGGTCTTTTACCTCTGCACGCTTCAATCAGCGGCTAAGCGAACTGGCTGTGAAGGAGGCCGGGGCACCGGCGTTGAGTTGGAAGCCCGGTCCTGCGGGAGTTCCGCTATCCAGCAACCGATCGCGGCGTTAACGCAGCGCTGGCAAATAAAACCGCGTGATCCTTGCATTCGCAATGCCCGAGAAGCAACGGTCAGTCCGAGAACTTAACCGCAACCCCGCGCTGGCGAAAATAAGCCTTCATCCGTTTTCGGCCCTCCCGATTGCTCTGTACGAGCTTGGCGGTGTCGAACACGGCCTCTTTCTGACCCGCACGCGTCAATGCGGCCTTGAGGTCTGCGATGCGCTCATCGATCTCGACATTGTCAGCCTGGAGGGATTCATAGATCCGCTTCGTTGCATCTTCTACGGTGCGTTCACTCATTATCATACTCCGGCTTTGTGTGCTGCTTTCGGCTTTACGCCGCCAGTTTCAGTTCAAGCTTCCACGTGTCCTGCGGATTGTGCTTGGACTCGTGTATCGAAAGGCCGCTGCCTTCCATGTCCATTTGCATTGTCGCCAGGAGCCAATCGGCGGGCATGACACAGGGGAGAGCTTCTTTGTCGAGGATATCGAGGAGTTCGTTTTCAGTCGCGAGGCCATTGCGGGACCGCTGACCAGCACGGTCGAGGGTCCAAAGGTATCGTATAGTCAAAGTCTGTAGTCCATGCGTTATTCGAGCGGCCTCTCTACAGCCCCGGTCCTTCAAGATCAAGTTCAGCGCTTTGCCGGTCGCCGCTGGGATCAAGTGATCAGCGCCCGCTCACTGCCGAACCGAGTTAACAGGTGGACTGTCCTGAAACGAGACCGGAACTGGAGACATCGTTGAAATCTCCAGTTCCGTCCAATACCAGTGCGCAAATCAGTGGCTCTGCGCACAAGACGAGACTACGGCTTCATATGGCGCATGGCCTCTTCCAGCGGACCACCGTGTGGACGCGGCGGGGGCGGCGGGCGGAGCGCGTCAGTTTTCCCGTCTTGATGCACGATGTAGCTCGCATGAAGAAACCCGTCGTCGAACCTGCCCTGAACGCTGACAGGCTCGCCGACCGCCACGAGCTTCCCGTCATCGCCAGTAGGGCCAGTCTCGATAAGGGCCCGACCACTGTCGTCCTGCACAATGAACTTGTTGCCATAGATTTCCGCGACGTTGCCCTTGATCGTCACAACGCTTCGGCTGTCCTTCAGGCTTGTGATCACGACTGGGGTCAAAGGCGCCATCTCAATGCTCGGTCTTGTGAGCTTCATTGCCGTTGCGCCGCCCGCTGCGCCGACCGCAAGGACCGCGAACGCCGAAATGGCGAAAGCGGCAAAGTGCATCGCGGGCCGCCTGCGGGGGCCGTGCTTGTGGTCGGGGCGGGCATTTTGCGTGTTGTCTTCGATAGACATCGCAGTGTCTCCTGTTGGTTTTGACAGGGTGAGAATAAGATCTTCGGCCCGCACGCAGACTGAATGGCCCGGTTCAGTTTCAGTTAAGCGAACCCGCCCTAGTTCATAGTGAGTTCACACAAAACGTCCGGGTGCTTATGCGCGTACTTCTTGTCGAGGATGATGCCGATCTCTCCCACCAAATTGCAGCCAGCCTGCGGTCGGAAAACTTCGTTGTCGATGTCGCCCGAAATGGCGAAGACGCAGTCCATGCCGGTCTCACGGAAATATTCGACGCGGCCGTCCTTGATCTAGGCCTCCCGAAGATTGACGGGGTCACGGTCTTGAAATCGTGGCGGGACGGCGAGCGTACGCTGCCGGTGCTGGTTTTGACAGCCCGTGACGGCTGGCCAGACAAAGTTGCTGCGTTCAAGGCAGGAGCGGATGACTTCCTGACAAAGCCATTCCGGCTCGAAGAGCTCGTTCTGCGGCTGCGCGCCCTTGTTCGACGCTCCGCAGGCCACGCAGCGTCCATCATCGCCTGCGGCGACCTCTCGTTCGATGCCCAGCTCGGAACATTCGAGCTTGCTGGATTACCCTTGAAGCTCACTGCCTTCGAGTGGCGGGTGCTTTCCTGCCTGATGCTGCGCAAGGAAGTCATAGTAGACCGCAGAGAACTGATCGAAAGAGTATATGAAGGCGATGCCGACGTTGATTCCAACTCAATCGAAGTCATCATTGCGCGGCTCCGACGCAAGATTGGAACGGACAGGATCGAGACAGAGCGTGGACGCGGCTACATGTTGACGGCAGGCGGCAGATGATCGTCTCGCGGATACGAAGGCCGAAGACCATCGCGGGACGTCTCATCGCCTTCTCAATCTTCTATGCCTCTGCAGCACTGGTGGTTGCCTGCGCCGTCCTTGCTCTGATTGTTGCCAATGTCGTGAGAGATCAGGTTGATCAGCGGCTCAGTGTGCAAATCGAAGCCGTCAGGAGCGCCATGAAGGTTGGCGCCGACGGCTCACTTGCCGTTGCCGGCAATCTCGACGGGCCTCCATTCGACCGGCCGGGTTCAGGGTGGTACTGGCAGGTGACTTCTGCTGGAAAGCGTGTGACATCTCGTTCTCTTGCAGGCGCAAGCCTGTCAAATCCGCCACAACCATTTGACTGGCGGAGCCTGCTGACCGGATCCCCTCGCTCGGGCGACGGACGGGATGGCAGAGGGCAAGGACTGCATTTCCTCACCTCGCAGTCGTTTGCAGCCGGAAAAGAGGTCGAGATCATCGCGACCGCGCCGCGTTCGGCTCTTATCAGGCCGGTGCTAAGGTCACTGCTGCTTCTCGTTCCGGCCATGCTTGTGTTGGGTGGACTGCTCGTTGTCGGTATCCTGCTGCAGGTACGTTACGGCCTCTCACCTCTTAGAAGGCTGGCCGAGGAGCTGGCCGACGTCTCGTCCGGTCGGGCGAGGGAGCTTAATCAGCCTCAGGCAGAAGAACTGCGCCCGCTCGTTGGGCAAATCAACCGTTTGCTCGAGCAAAACCAGGCACGTCTCGCAGAGACAAGGCTCCAATTCGCAAACATGGCGCATGGGCTCAAGACACCTGTGGCAAGTCTCTATCTCGCATTAAACGACAACGCCGATCCGACAGGCGAAGCGCGTCGACAGGTCGACCGGATTGACCGTCAGATCAAGCACCACCTGGGAAGGGCGAGAGCAGGGGTATCTGCGGCAGGTTTGGCGCCCGCCACACAACTGCGCCCGTGCGTCGGCGATATCGTGGCGATGATGCAAAAGCTCTACGTTGACAGGCATCTCCTGATCACGAGCGACGTCGAGAGAACGTTGACCGTTGCGTGTGCGCCGGAGGACGTCGACGAGATACTGGGAGCAATGATCGACAACGCATTCAAGTGGGCGAAATCGTCTGTTCGGATCAATGGCAGGGCTGACGGCGGCGAGATCGCGATTGTCATCGAGGATGACGGTCCGGGCATTGACAGCGACGACATCACTGAAGTCATGAACCCAGGTGTTCGCTTGGACGAGACCGTGCCAGGTGACGGTTTTGGCTTGTCGATAGCCAGAGAGGTCTGCGAGCTCTACGGCGGGCGCGTGACGCTCATCAACCTGCCCGAGGGAGGCTTGTCGGCGACTGTCGTGCTCCCGAAGACGCCGGGCTGAGATCCAGGTCGCTAGGGATTGACCTCATGGGTATCCAGGAGCGTCCCACCCGAACCATAGGAGAACATCACTCGCCGATTTGCTCCACGCCCTAACTGGAACCAGTCGAGTTCGGAAGCGCGGAAGAGGATGACACCGAAGTTGACCCTTCCAATTGCATCGCCGTGTTCAGCCGCCACATGCCGCTCGTCGGTTGACGGGTTGCCCGGCGGCCCGCCAGCGTAGGTCGCGCGCGTCCAGGGCGACAGACGGTCCCATGCGTCTGTCGCAAGCGGGCTGCCTGGATCATGGCGTTCCGCGGTACCCCGCAATCGAAGTTGCTGCCCCCGGGCCTGGTCAAATGCCAAGACCGTCACCGATGGGTTGGCACCGATCTCGCGCCATTTCTGAGACCGAGTATCCGTGTGGATCTCGATTGTGCGCGTTTCCCCATTTGCAGACCGCAGAACGACCAGGCGAGCCTGCGGATGTCCGTTAGGATCAACCGAGCAAAGGTTCACGTAGCGCAAGACGGAGTTCGGATCTTTGCCCGCCAGTTCTAGATCGGCCCAGGCGGCGGCATCGACTTCATGCAGCTTCAAGTTCGGTCTCCGATGAATGAGCCAATGCCGGGAGTCGGATTTGACCTTGCGCGTTCATACCCGTACACGGATGGCTCCGATGATTGTTCGACACCAGGTTTTGTCCGGATCTCACGAGCGTGCAAGCGCGAAGGAGCGAAAACGACGCGTCGGTCCTCCGTTACCAATGCGCCAGTCGCGCTTCGCGACCGCTGCTATGGTTTCGCTCCGTCCGGGACCCACGACCTTCAGATCGTCTCTTGCGCGGCTGCGGAACGTTTCAAGCGCTTCGAACCGTGATGTTCAAAGGCAACAAGAATGAGACTTGAAACGACGATGAGGACTGCACCTACGAACACGTTCGAGGCTGGTACTTCAGCCCAAATCGCATAGCCGTATACAAAAGCCCATATGAGCCCTGTGTACTCAACAGGCGCCAGCGCAGATGCTGGAGCAAGGCGGAACCCTTCGTAGAGAAGAAATTGCCCGATAGTGGCCACAGCGCCTAGACCGAGCATGAGGGCCCAGCCCTGCAAGTCCGGGGTTTTCCAGATCCATGGGAAGGATGCCGCGCACGCGATCCCAAAGAGCAGGCTGGTCGCATACATCTGTGTAAGGGTGCTTTCACTGCGGCTTGTGATGCGGATCAGGATTGTGCTCCACGCCCAGCAGAAGCCCGCCACGATACACATTGCGGCGGGAATGAGGTTGGGTGAGTGCGTCGGGTTGGCCGCTATGATAACCCCTACGAAACCGCCGGCGCATGCAATCCATCGCCCCGTCCCGACCGTTTCTTTCAAAACCAGGATCGACAGGAACACAGTGATGATGGGAGCCGAAAAGTACAGCGTTGTAAGTTCGGCGAGCCCCAGATACTTGGCCGCGTTATAGAAAAGGAGCCACGCACCGAGCATAAGCGCGGCGCGGAGAACGACAGTTCCACGATGTGGGCTCTTCAGGATCGAAGGGTGTCGGTAGATACGAAGCAAAATTCCCGTCACCAGAACGATGACAGCGCTTCGCATGAACAAGATCTGTGGGACTTCATAATCTGTGACGAGCCATTTTACGATGGCATCCTGCAGCGCGAAGCATGAGTAGCCAGCTGAGGCTAAAGCGATACCAGTCAATGGCTTGTTGAGGTGACGAACGGCGGTCATGGCATTCTCTTATCGAGGCATTGTGACAGGTTCAGTAGCGCGCGTTCTACAAAGTGTCACTATCGACCGTCCTCATTCCAGTACGGTCGATGTCTTGAACGTCTCGAACCGTCGGCAGACGCCTCGCCCTCCTCGAGGACACGCTCGATGGCCCGATGAGATTGGCCGCGCTCTGGCAAAAGCCCGTGACCGGTGTGCCAAATAGTTCGCCACCGCCATGCGTTCGTTGCATGACTGGGATCACATCTTAGCGCTGCAAAATCGCCGAGCGCTACATTACATAGAACTCATCGAAGCAACCGAAGCGCCAAGGACTGGCAGCTGAGCTTCGAAAGCCCAGGAAAGGGGATTATTATGAACGTAGCACGCACTCTCAACAATTGGCGCAAGTATCGTCAGACGGTCTCCGAGCTCGGCCGTATGAGCAATCGCGAACTCCACGATCTCGGGATTGACCGCAGCGACATCCATAATGTTGCCCGCGCCGCTGCACGATAAGCAAGCATCTCCGATCGTCTTCGAAGCGCCTGCCAGACTTTGGTGGGCGCTTTTGTTTTCCCGGTAGAGCACCAGCGTACGGCGGACGGCGGCACGTGCCACCTGCGTGACCTGTGGAAATACGACCGTCGCAAGGGCTCGTCCCTCAGCCCAAAACATCACAGATCGAATAAGCCCCGGACCAGTGCTGCCGCCTCTGGCAGGTCTCTTGTGTCAGCGCTCTCCTCCAACGATCGCGGCAAATTGGCTTAAAGAGTATCTCGCCGAACCCAGACGCTCACACTCCCTCCGTTCGTGGGGAAACACGCAATACCTTGGTCGTCCGTTGTCACCTCAATCGAGTGGTGACCTAAATAATCCATATACACGGTATTCGAAAGGTCCGGGCCTAGATCCACGGAAATCTGTCCTGCCTCGCCATTCGACATAACCACGACGCAACCCGGCTCAGTTTCGGTTCCTTGACGGACAAAACCGACGACACTCGGATCGTCGAAATGATCGACTTGTGCACCATTGGCAAACCGCTGACGCGCCTCGACCAGCTTAGGCAAACAGCCAATCGCCGGCATTTCCACCTTACGCTGGCTACCGTCGTCTGCAATGTCGCTGTATTCCGCGCCATAGAGATCGGGATAGAAGACACACGGTGTGCCTTGCTCGCGCAAAAGTATTAAAGCGTAGGCGAGGGGCTTGAACCAGGGCTCGACGGTTGCTTCCAGTGACTGCAGAGGCTGCGTGTCGTGATTGTCGACCAGCGTCACGGCATGGTCGGGAATGGATGAAACAAGCGACCCATCGAAGATTGTCCGCATGTCGAAGTCTCCACCCGCTTTAGAAGCATCATGGAAACGGTGGTGGAGCGCGACGTCGAAAAGCATCAACTGTTTGTCGACCAGCTCGAGGTAGTTGGAGAGCGTCGTCATATCGGGGTGCCAATACTCGGCGACGACGAATAGATCAGTGCCGATCGTGTCGCGCATATGACCGACCCAATCCTTGAAAAACCAAGCCGGAATATGTTTCGCTGCGTCCAGGCGGAAGCCTCCGACCGGTACCTGTTCACAAAACCAACGGCCCCAGTATTTCAGCTCCTCGTAGACAGCCTTGTTTCGAAATTCGACGTCAGCACCCATCAGGTAATCGAAGTTCCCAAGTTCATCGTCGACTTGATCGTTCCACTGGCCCTCGCCATATTCATTCATCAGCCGGTAGACGCCGGTCTCGCTTGGTTCTTCAATCAAATCCACGCCGCTGAAGCACTGCTTGTCCCAAATGAACTCCGAGTATTTCCCCCCCCTACCAGGGAACGTGAAGCGCGTGTAGGCAAGCGCGTTGACGTTTTCCTCCTCAATCTCCGTACGGTCTTCGGGATTGACGCGTCGAACGACCACCTGTTCCTTCTCGTCCGCCCCCATCTTGTGGTTTAGCACGACGTCATGAATTGGTCGGATGCCGTGATCGAGAAGGGCCCGACAAGCCGTCTCAAGAGCAGCCTTGTCTCCGTATTTTGTTGCCCTGCTCCCCTTTTGGTCAAACTCCCCCAGGTCGAACAGATCGTAGGTGTCGTACCCGACAGAATGTGCCCCGGATGCTCCCTTGTAGGCCGGCGGCAACCACGCGTCGGTGATCCCAATTCCGGCAAGGTCGGGAGCCTTTTCGGCAACTTCATTCCATAGGCGACCATCACCCGCTGAATACCAATGGAAGAATTGGAAAAGTGTGCGCTTGCTCATTTTAGCCTTCGATGGACTGGGTGACTGGAAGCGGGTCAAGTGCTTGTTTACTTGCGGCGAGTTTCATCGACGACCGGGTATCGTCCTTAGCGGCACTTCCCGGGAAGGCGACAATTCGTCAGTAACTCCTGAATGGTCGCAAACTGGCCGAATAGGGCGACAAGATCGCGCTTCTGCTTGGCATCCAAACCGTATCGGTCAGCGAACTCTTCGACCTGAAGGACTTGGCGAACTTCTGAAGACATTATTCTATTGATATGAAAATGATTACTCACGATCCCCTCACAAATTGGCGCGGGGAAAATGTAAATGGCGGCAATTGGTTCCCTACGAATCAAGCAAAAATGCTCTGAGGCTCAGGCGACCAAAAAGCGCCGTCTTGTAGTCCTCGACATCGACCGCTGCACCGGCCGATCTCGCGCGGTGAAACGGATCATCGCGATGATGTTTCTCACGCGATGCTGGAGCTCTGCAAACAGCACGCCCTTATGTTCGACACCTGTTTTCGTCTCAGTGACGTTCCGCAATGCCGCCGATGCGCGTTGCCGTTCTCGTCATAGAGTGGGAAGTCCGTGTTCTTCCCAGCGGAATGATCCATGGTGCCGCCAATACAACATTAATATATGGCGGGCTCCCCGCGAGGATGAGCAGCCCAAGAATGCACTGGAGGGCCACTGAACATGGGCGCCTTGGGCTTCTATCGAAGAGGATTTAGACATGGTGCCGAGCACGGTCTGGCGCGGTCGGGCCCGCAGGCCATAGTCGCCCGGGCAAAATGGCGGCCGAACCGCTTAACAAAGCGGGTGCCGCGGGAAACGGAAAATGTCCACATGGTATCTCTCCACCGGGGATCACTGATCCGTTTTTGGGATTATACTGATGTTTCCGCTGACCTCGAGGATCGCGAACTTGATGTCGGCAACGCTTTCAATGCCTTCCTGAGATCGGGCCGCCTCCATGATATCCTCCCTGTCGAGCCGGCTTCCCCGCAGCGCGCGCTCGTCAAACTTGCCGTCCGTCACCAAGACCGTTGGAACACCGTCGATGACATGTCCGGCCTTTTTTCCACCATCGTTTCACGTATGAGAGCGCGATGTCGGTGGTGAACAACGTCAGGATGAGAAGGATGGCATTGGTGATAGAGAAATCGTCCCCGAGCATCGCTTGCTGCGTTGTCTCAGATATGACGAGGACGATGACGAGGTCAAAGGGCGTCATCTGAGCAAGCGTGCGCCGCCCGGAAAGCCGGATGATGATCAACAGCACGAAGTAGATCGCAAGACCGCGGAAAACGGCATCCATGTTTAAACCTTACGGGAATATGAAGAGTTTGGGCTCCGCGACTTCGCCGTCGACGCCGAAACTCGCGGAATGCAATCCTGGTGCCTGGGTCTGAAGCCGGAAAGTTATGTGCGTTGGGTTCGTGGGATCGCTAGCGAAGACGTAGCCTGCAAGCCCGTCCTTTGCGAGTATTGCCTTCTGCGGCGGATCGATTCCCTCGACTGAGAAGATGTTGAAGAAGCGTCCATCCACGAAGAATACTCGATCCTCAGTTGAAGGGGCGAACGTGACACCGAGGGTGTCGGGAGCGTTCCAGCGTGTGATCACCGGGTAGTCGACGGCGCCTGTCTCGGCGATCACCACGGTTCGCGACAGATAGCCACCTCCACCAAAGGCACCGAATAGGCATCCTGCGAGGATCAGAGTGAAGACAATCCAGGCGACGCGCTGCGCCGTCCAGAACCTGCGCTGGAAGGCGCCGTGATCTTCGACACCCTCTGGCAATCTTGTTCGCGCGGACGCCATGACGTCAACGCCGAAAGATTCGCTCGATGGCGATCAGGATACAGGCACCAACAAAGCCAGCAATGAGGAAACCGAGCGAGCCGCCCAGCACGAAACCAAAAAGTGAGAGGATGGCGTTGGCGACAATCGCACCGACAATGCCGAGGATGATGTTCATCATGACGCCCTTGTTGGTCTTCATGAATTGCTCGGCGAGCCATCCTGCAATGCCGCCGACGATGATTGCCGCTATCCAGCCGATTCCCGCCTGCTCCATGTGAATTCCCCGATAGAAGTCATTGATGATAAAATGAACTAGGCTTCCTCGCGAAGTCGTCAATCGCGCACGGCATGGGGACGGGAGGCTTGGCACTTTCGATTGTTAGCCTTCACGTTGCTCGGCGGTAACTCGATCGCCGCGTAGTGCTCATCTTCCACCACGAGGACGCGCTTGCCAGCCAACGTCTGGAGGGATTTCAGGGAATTTTTGTTGAAAACAACGATTTCTAATTCCTGCTGATTCATGTAGCGCAATGGACTGGCGATCAGGCTCTGTACCAAAACGCAAAATTGCAGACCGGAGACTTCCGTCTTCCACGCGACCCTTTGGCTGAGGACGGCGTTGGGCGGAGAAGGGGCGGGCAGCGCCTCACCAGATTTTGTCTGCGCGAGGATCACCAAAGGCCCGCAAACCCTTGATCAACGCGCACCGGCGCCTGTGTGAAGGTAGGCCGCCGGATGGGACACTGCAATTGACGGGACTTTAAGGCCCTGATGTCGCGAGAAAGTCGACGCCATCCTCCTGAGCATCAGAAGACCATTGGAACCATTGAGGCCCACCTAGATTCTCCATGTTCGTCCTGGCCGTGGAGAATTTACCTGTTTATCGTCCATCACCTCAACAACAGCCGCTCCCAACGCGCCCTCTGGCTTATGGAGGAACTGGGCGTCGATTACGCAATTCGCTTCTACGAGCGCAATGAAGATATGTCGGCCCCCGCCGAGTTGAAGGCAGTTCACCCGCTCGGGAAGGCTCCGATCGTTGAGGACCTCAATAGCCCTGCTGGCCGTATAGTGTTGGTAGAGACCGGAGCAATCGTCGAATATTTAGTTGCCACGGCAGACGGCAAATTAGGCGTCCCCGCTGCACGGAGTGATGCTGTGTCATATCGCCAGTACCTGCACTATTCCGAAGGTTCGCTCATGCCGATCCTATTCGCCAGTCTCCTCGCATCCAAGATTCCATTTTTCGGCCGGTTCGCATTGAAGCGTATCCGTCCGATGCTCGATGCGCATTTGAACTTCGTCGAGCAGGAGCTCGTCGCTCGCGACTGGTTCGCTGGCACCGATTTCACCGCGGCCGACATTATGATGAGCTTCCCGGTTGAGGCGGCAGAGGCCCGTGGGCTCCTCGGAAATAACCACCTAGCGATCAAAAACTGGCTCACACGTATCCACGCCCGTCCTGCCTATCATCGGGCCCTGGCAAAGGGCGGACCCTACGCATTCGGTCCGTCGAGATCGTCAAAGGAGACGAACCAATGACCCTCAAGGCAATCGCCCTGAACGGCACCTTAAAATCTAGCGGAGGCGAGCCGTCCTCCACCGAGCGAATGCTCGACCTGATTGGGCATCGGTTGCGCGAAAACCATGTCGAGGTTGAAACGATCCGCTTGGCTGATCATGACATCAAACCAGGTGTCACATCCGACGAAGGATCAGGCGACGAGTGGCCCAATATCCGACGAGCGATCCTCGATGCAAATATCCTAATAATTGGGACACCCATCTGGATCGGGCAGCCCTCTTCAGTCGCTAAGCGAGCGCTGGAGCGCATGGATGCATTCCTCGAGGAGACGGATGACGAGGGGCGCATGGTTTCCTATGGCCGTGTTGCTGCAGTCGCCGTAGTCGGAAACGAGGATGGCGCACATCACGTTTCTGCGGAGATTTACCAAGCCCTGAACGATGTCGGCTTCACCATCCCCGCCAACGCAGTCGCCTACTGGGTGGGCGAAGCAATGGGGAGCAAGAACTTTGTAGACCTCGACAAGGTACCAGAGGTGGTGACAACAGCCGTCGACATGCTCGTACGCAACACGGTTCATCTCGCGGGCTTGTTGAGCAAAACCCAATATCCGGGTGAGAAGCAGTGAAGGTCACGGAGTTTGAGAGAGAAACACGCCAATCCGACAGCTGGAGGATTTCATTCCTCCGAAGCGTTCGATGCCGAGCGGGCAGACGGGGAGCGGCTTGCTACAGATGAATATCTGACCGGTTGTGCGAAGCTGGCGTTCGTGCGGTTGCGGACCAAACCCTAGCCGTAGGAACTCGCCGTCCGCCATGAAGTTTTACATGAGGTCGCAGATAGAGGTGCCTCATGCCGATCGTCATAGATGTCGATTTCCAACTTCGATGGGCGGTTCCTGTCCACGTGCAGATGAGGGGCTATACCCGTAATAGGATCGATGGCCCAGACGCCGCGCTATCGGCGTTACGATGCCAGTGGCCATCAAAAGATGGCCCGGAATTCCGCTTGGCAATACTGCGATGCCTTAGAGCCTTAACCCAGCACGGAAGTGCAGAACTGGCACGCGAAAGCTTTATAGAAGCCGCGGTTGCTGCGAAGGTGCTCGCATGACAGCGATTTCAGCGATGACATTGAACTGGGCGATCATCTTAGGATCGTTGACGCTGATCTGCTGGATGCTGGCCGGCTTCTCCGCTGTTTTGGGGACCAAGGGGGAAATCAGGAATGCGGAGCCAAGCCGATTTTCTGACTACGTTACGACGGGATTGGCGCTGATCGGCCTCATCGCTTTGATGGCAATGGCCCTATTACTAGGACTTGGTTTATAGGCAGTCGCCTCGAAGTCACCAGCAAAACATGGAGGAGATCATGCCACGGTGGGCTCACCTATGTATCGATATGCAGCGCATGTTCAACGAGGAGACCGCGTGGAACGTGCCATGGATGGCGAAGGTATCCGATCAAATCGAAGAATTGGCAGCAAGATTGACCGCCGAGACCGTCTTCACCCGTTTCATCCCGCCATACTCGGCGAGCCAGATGCCGGGTGCATGGAAGGCCTACTACGAGAAATGGGATCAAATGACGCTGGATCGCTTGCCCCGCGAGCTTATCGATCTGGTACCAGCGCTAGATCGATTTGTACCGCCCGCGCGAATATTTGATAAGCGGACCTATTCTCCTTGGATTGATGGACGCCTTCATCAGCTTCTAACGCACGACGGCGTTGATACTCTTATCGTCACGGGCGGTGAAACAGACGTCTGTGTCCTTGCGACAGTAGTGGGTGCGATCGACCTTGGTTACCGTGTCATCATTCCGCACGACGCAGTCTGTAGCGGAGCTGATGCCACTCACGATTCCGCGCTGAAACTGCTAGGGGTGAGATTTTCCGTGCAGGTGGAGGTGACTTCGACGGAAGAGCTGCTGGCGAACGTCGGCTAACTCCCGATGTGCACTTTGCGCATTCCCATTAGGTCACTAAGCCGCGCACCTCAGTACCCGAGCGTACGTGGAACTGTCTCGATGGATCCGAGTTAACGATGGCGTTTCAAGCCAAGCACTTATATGGGGGTCACATGCAGAAGGTCGCCTTGGTCACGGGTGCAGGATCAGGCATTGGCAGGGCCTCGGCCCAGTCACTTGCTTCAGAAGGCTATTGCGTCGGCTTGCTTGGGCACAGCCAGAACGATCTTGACGCAACGATGCATGAAATCACCGAAAACGGCGGAAATTCCTGTGTCTTGAATGCTGATATAGCCGATCAAAAACAGATGGAAGAGGCAGCCAGCGAGTTGGTGCAACGCTACGGGGGCCTCGACGTCGTCGTGGCGAACGCCGGAATCAACGGCGCGTGGGCTCCCATCGATGATCTTACGCTGGAAGAATGGAATAAAACCATCTCCACGAACCTTACCGGGACCTTCCTGACAATCCGCGCTGCGGTCCCGTTTTTAAAGCGTTCGGGTGGTGGGTCGATCATCGTGGTTTCGTCGATCAATGGGACCCGGACCTTCACAACGCCGGGTGCGACTGCATACACGGCGACCAAGGCTGCACAAGTCGCCATGGTGCAGCAGCTGGCGCTCGAACTCGCTCGTCATCACATTCGCATCAATGCAGTCTGCCCAGGTGAGATCGAGACGAATATCGACGCAAACACCGCCCTTCGTCAGGAGGAGCAGACCGCTATCCCGGTTATCTGGCCGGAAGGCCAGGTTCCTATTACAGGCGGCAGACCCGGCAAAAGTTCGGACGTGGCGGCTGTCATCGCGTTCTTGGCATCAGACAAGGCAAGGCACATCACCGGATCACCAATCTGGGTCGACGGGGGACAGGGGCTTTTGCGATGAAGACCGAGCAGACTTGGGGACCGATCGTCTTAAAGGACGGTCGTACACGATTTCAGATTTGGGCCCCCTCCCAAGCTCGCGTCTTACTTGAGCTTGATAACAGGCTCATCTCCATGGCGAAAACCGAAGATGGTTGGCATCGCACGGATGAACAAGCCACTGCCGGCACCGCCTACCGCTTCGTCCTCGGCAATGGTCACAGGATTGCAGACCCGGCGTCGCGACGACAATCCATGGCGCTGGACGGACCTTCGATCCTAACGGACGCCAATAAATACAACTGGCAGGTCGGTCGCTGGAAGGGTCGAGACTGGGAAGAAGCCGTGATCTATGAGTTGCACATAGGGACATTCACCCGCGACGGAACTTTCAAAGCGGCGGCAGAGAAGATCGCATATCTGGCCGAGATCGGATTCACTGCCATCGAACTCATGCCGTTGGCACACTTTCCAGGCGAGCGCGGTTGGGGTTACGACGGGGTCCTCCACTTTGCCCCGCACAACGCGTATGGCACTCCGGACGATCTCAAAATGCTAGTCGATACGGCCCATTGCCATGGTGTGATGGTGTTTCTCGACGTGGTCTACAATCATTTCGGTCCGGAAGGTAATCATCTTGGTGACTACGCACCTCAATTTTTTCGAGACGACGTCTCCACGCCTTGGGGCGCTGCCATCGACTTCCGCCGACCTGAGGTGCGCGCCTATTTTGTTGAGAACGCCCTATACTGGCTCACAGAGTTCCGTTTTGATGGGTTGAGGTTCGACGCTATCGATCAAATAAGGGATCAAAGCGATCTGCACATCTTGGAGGAACTTGCCCAGCGCGTGCGATCCGAGATCAATGGTCGAAGGATACACCTGATAACAGAAAACCCGGCAAATAGTACGGACCTCACAGCGGAACGGCTGAGCGGACGTTTGTACAGCGCTGACTGGAATGACGATTTCCATCATGCGATGCATGTTGCCGTAACCGGCGAAAAGACGGGCTACTACGAGGCCTTCGACCAAGACCCTTGGCAGCTTCTACGAAAAATTGTGACGCAGGGGTATCTCAATCCGGGCAGTGGCGTCCTCACAGACAATCCACCACCTTCCGCTTCTCTCCTGCCAACCGCTTTCATACATTTTCTGCAAAACCACGATCAGGTCGGTAATCGCGCTTTCGGTGACAGGCTGCATCTCGGTATCAATCGACAGCTGTACCGCGCACTCGTCGAAATGCTTATGCTCTCGCCCCAAATCCCAATGGTGTTCATGGGAGACGATCATCTTTCACCTCGGCCTTTTCACTTCTTTGCGGACTATGGAGGCGAAATGGCCAAGGCGGTTCGCGACAACAGACCAAAGGAAGCTTCAAACTTTGGCGGCATTCCCGAGGGAGCCTCTGCCTCTGATATCCCAGACCCCAACGACATGACGACGTTCAACAAGAGCAAGCTTGACTGGAACGATAATGAAACCGAGGGAGGGGCAGCTTGGTCGAAATTTTTAGCAACTCTGATTGGAGTGCGACAGCGGTGGATCGTCCCGTTGCTGAAAGACGTATCGGAGCACTCGAGTTCTGCGCTTGATGCGCCTGAAGGCTGTCTGTTTATCGACTGGCGACTGGGGACCGCCACGTTGCAGATTCGGGCAAATCTTTCAAAGACCAACCTTCCACGACCGGACGCGGTGGGCTCCAAGATTTATGAAACCTCCCGTTGCGTAGGCTCGGATATTCCCGCGTTCTCTGTAGAGGTCTGGGCGTGCTCAGGCTGACGGATTGTTCGTCGACATGCGCTTTGAACGAAAATCTTCCGCGCGTGGGACAAAGGTCGTTTCCACAGATTGAATGGCTAGTCGCACTTCAAGATGCCAATCTGAGAAGGCTTGCTCTACAGGCCGACAGCGACAGAGAACGCTTGCGAGTGTTCAGGGTTGCACAGGTCGGTCGTGCAAATGTTTGCGATCCTGCTCCGCGTGACCAGCAACGGGATTTCCAAATAAGGTGAGGGATACGGGAACCTGTTCCTGTGACGCAGGTTTGGCCTGCGCACCGGAGGAACAATTATGGGATATCGCTTTGGCTCTGTCGCGATTGTGGCGGCAATCACACTCGTTTCGACAGCACAGGCCCAGCAGGGCGACGGAACGGACGTCCAAATCACCACTAACGTATTCAAGCCGAACAAAGTCCAACCGACGAGCGACCGGTTAGGTCAGCTGAAGCTTCCTACGGATTTCACGGTACAGACCTTCGCAAAAGGTCTTGGAAATTCGCGAATTATCGCCGTTTCCGAAAAGGGTGACGTCTACGTCAGCCGTCGCGAAGAGGGAGACGTCCTGTTGCTCAAGGACGTTGACGGCGACGGAAAGGCTGATGCCGCTCCGATCAAGGTCGCCTCCCGAGCGCAGGCACACGGCTTGGCAATCAAAGACAACAAGCTTTACCTCGTCACGGTCAAGGAAGTTTTCGTCGCAGATATCAAGGAGGACGGGACGCTTGGCGAAATCAAGATGATCATCGGCGATCTCCCGGATGCGGGGCAGCACCCGAACCGCGTGATGGCGTTTGGACCGGACGGGATGCTTTACATCAGCGTCGGTTCGACGTGCAATGCCTGCAATGAGAGCAATGCAGAGAACGCAACGATCCTTCGCGTTACGCCGGATGGCAAGAGCCGGACGATCTTCGCATCGGGTCTGCGGAACACGATCGGCTTTGACTGGAACCGGCAGAGCGGCGAGCTGTGGGGTCTCGACCACGGTATCGATCTACTCGGGGACGAGGTCCAGCCCGAAGAACTCAATCGTTTGGAACAAGGCAAACAGTATGGCTGGCCACATGTCTTTGGAGCCAGTGACATCTATCCGCAATCCACCCCGGTCGGCGGCCTGACGAAGGAACAATGGCGAGATCAGAGCGAGCCCATGGTTCTTGGCTACGTGGCACATGCCGCACCAATGCAACTGAAATTCTATAGCGGATCAGCCTTTCCCGCCGAATATCAGGGCGATGCGTTCGCGACAATGCGTGGCTCTTGGAACAGGAACCCGGCCTCGGGCTATGAGATCGTTCGAATTCGTTTCGAGGACGGACAGCCCAAGAGCATCGAGCCGTTTCTCACGGGCTTTCTCTCTGACGGCGGCAAGACCCATTTTGCCCGGCCGGTCGGCCTTGCCGTCGCAAAGGATGGAGCGCTCTTGATGGCAGACGACGCCAACGGCGTCATTTATCGCGTTAGCTATAACGGCGATGCAAAGAAGGCGGTGGGTTCAAGAACCGCGCCAGCCAAACCGATGGAAAACCAAGCCGCGAGGGGCGTTGAGGTCCCGCTTGCCAAGGATCGCCCGGCAACGAGGACTGAGGCATCGCTTTCGGTTTCATCCGATTCCTTCGCTTCTGATGCGGCAATTCCCAAAAAGCACAGCGAATATGCCGACGGCGTCTCGCCAGCCATTCGCTGGAAGGCTGTGAAAGGTGCGGCGTCTTATGCGATTGTTATGGAAGACCCAGATTCGCATCCAATCAAGCCGTTCGTGCATTGGGTGGCCTGGAACATACCCGCAGGCGTGACCGAGCTGCCGGAAGGACTACAGGAACAATTGCGGATTGTTGAACCTGAGGGCGTGCTCCAAGGTCGCAACAGCTCTGGGACGCATGGATACTTCGGTCCGAAGCCTCCCGTCGGCGACCCCGTACACCATTACCATTTCCAGGTGCTGGCCCTCGATGCACTTCTCGATATCCCAGCGACCTCTGATCGTGACGCGTTTCTCGAGGCTGCCTCCGGGCATGTCATCGGCAAGGGAGAGCTTGTCGGAACCTACGGCCAGAGCATTGAGCCGCCCCAAAAATAACCTTTTCGTTCGAAGGAGCTGTCATGTCACTTAACATCCACCCAATCCGTTCTCTCGGTGCCGCCGCAGCTCTCTCGCTTCTCGCGACGGTGGCAATGGCAAGTCAGGCAAAGCCCGATCCGCAGATGCAGCCTGTTCTCGACGCCTTGAACGCACTCCAGGCCAAGCCTTTTCACACACTAAGCGTTTCGGATGCCCGAACGCAGGCCAGTCCAGCTGACGCTGCTCGCACCGTGCAGCGCGATCAGAAGGTCTCGCCTTACCCCGAGGCGAAGGTTGCGACAAAAGATTTTGCTATCCCCACCGCTGGTGGCGCGCTGCCCGCGCGAGCCTATATCCCGGAAGGCGAAGGGCCGTTCCCCGTTGTACTATACTTCCATGGCGGCGGCTGGGTAGTTGCCGATCTCAACACTTACGACGCAACGCCTCGGGCCCTTGCGCTCGGTTCAAAAGCCTTGGTGATTTCGGTCGACTATCATCATGCCCCGGAGAGCAAATTTCCGGCCCAGCATGACGACGCGTGGGCCGCGTACACTTGGCTCGTGGAGAATGTCCACACGCTGAATGGTGATGCCAAGCGCGTTGCAGTCGCCGGCGAAAGCGCAGGGGGTAATCTAGCCGCGAACGTGGCGCTGATGGCAAAAGAAAAGAAGACGACGATGCCGGTCTACCAGCTGCTCGTCTATCCAATCGCGGGCAACGACACGAACACGCCGTCATACCAGGAGAACGCCAACGCGCTGCCTCTCGGAAAAGCTGATATGGAGTGGTTCATCTCGAACGTCTTCACGTCGAAAGACCAAACGTCTGATCCCCGCATAAACCTCGTCGGAAGGAAGGACCTTAAGGGGTTACCGCCCGCAACCGTAGTTACGGCGCAGATCGATCCGTTGCGGTCGGAAGGGCAGACCTATGCAAAGAAGCTGGGAGAGGCGGGGGTGAAGGTCAACTTGATCAGTGTCGATGGGGTGACTCACGAGTTTTTCGGGATGGCGAAAGTAATCGACAAGGCGAAAACCGCAGTCGATGCCGCCAATGCCGATCTCACCAAAGCTTTTGGGTCCGCGAAATGATCAAGGAGAACAAGATGCGCATCCTCCCGTACATCACACTGACCGCCACCCTTTTGGCCCAGCCGTTGACGGCCGCCGAGATGAAGCCGGAGCCGACCGGCGATGCGGCGCCTATGATGATGATCGACACGAATTCGTTCGTGAAGACAGTCGCAAGCGCGAACGAATTCGAAATACAGTCGAGCGAACTGGCTCTGAAGGACGCGACCAACGCTAGCATCAAGGATACGGCAACGATGATTATCGCCGATCACAAAAAGGCCGGTGACAAGTTGAAAAAACTGCTTGAGGCGAAAAAGCTGGAGACGCCGCCTATGGAGCTCGCCCCCAAGCATCAGAAAATGTTGGATCAGTTGAAAGGCGCTAAGGGCAAGGATTTCGATATCCTATACCTCGATACGCAGGCGCAAGCGCATTTGGAGGCGGTGGGCATTTTTCGCACTTATGCCGGGTCAGGGGACAATCAAGCGATCGTCGGATTTGCCAAAGAAACTCTCGCGGCACTGGAAACTCACCTCGCACACATCAAAATGATTATTGCTGAAGAATAGGCGGTTTGGAGAACTCGCAAAGTTGCGAACGCGCGGTCACATAGTTGCGAGTTTCTCGTATCTCCGATCAACCCCGTAAGCTTCTGGGCAACCTCACTGAACGGGATTGCATTATCGAAAACGATCTTGACCTAGCGGAGGAGGGCCGGTGTTTGAAGGGTTTAAACTAAATTTCATCGACGTTGGCCCCGGAAAACTCAGGGTTCGCTATGGCGGCGCGGGTCGGCCGCTTCTTCTGCTTCACGGACATCCGAGGACACACATGACCTGGGGTCAGGTTGCTGACATCCTTGCCACCCAATTCACGGTCGTTTGTCCTGACCTCAGAGGTTTCGGTCAATCATTTCAGCCGAAAGATGCCGAGGGCAATGTCAATTCTTCGAAGCGCGAGAAGGCGAACGACTGCGTTGCCCTCATGCGCTACCTTGGACATAGCCGGTTTTCCGTAGTCGGTCATGATCGCGGTAGCTACGTCGCATTTAGGTTAGCGGTAGACCACCCGGACGCAGTTGAGAAAGCTGTTGTCATCGACAGTGTGCCGATCATCGAACACCTGGAGCGAACGGACTGGCAGTTCGCTCGGGATTGGTATCACTGGTTCTTCTTCGCACAGTCCGAGAAGCCGGAGAGGGCAATCAACGCGGACCCATTGGCCTGGTACGACAAGCTGTCGCCGAGTTTGATGGGTCAAGACGCTTACCAGGACGTCATCGCGGCCGTATCCGACCCGAGTGTAGTCCATGGCATGATCGAGGACTACCGGGCCGGACTCACTGTCGACAGGCGCGATGAGATGGAAACGCGCGCATCCGGTCAGAAGATACTGTGCCCGCTGCTTTGCTTGTGGTCAAAAAAAGATGACCTCATTGAGACTGTGGGTGACCCTCTGCAAATCTGGAAGAGGTGGGCGACAGATGTTCACGGTTTCGGGATCGACAGCGGGCATCACGTCGCCGAAGAAAACCCTAATGACCTGGCGGCGGCGCTGTCCCGGTTCCTTGGATCATCGAAGATTATGTGCTGAGCCTTCCAAGGCGGTGAACGAACGAGCTAGGCGCAGCCGCGTGAGCGAGACGGCGTACTTCGTCCATAACTCTTGCGTGAACACCTTGAATTGCGACGGAACCATCTACGCTGACCGAGCTTGTAGATTGGTCTCATCAGAAAGGTGTTTGTTTATGGCTTCCGCCAACCAGTTCGATATTCAGAACCCACTTACTCAATATCCGCAGCCCGAATTCCCGAAGCAGCCTCAGCCCGTTCCAGGCCTTGCCAGCAAGATGGAGCCCCTTCCGGACCACGGTGAACAAAGCTACAAAGGTCTTGGCCGTCTAAACGGCCGCAAGGCGCTCGTCACGGGCGGCGACTCCGGCATCGGTCGCGCTGCGGCAATTGCTTATGCGCGCGAAGGCGCCGCCGTTGCAATCAATTACCTCCCCGAGGAACAGTCGGACGCCGATGAGGTCGTTAAACTGATCGAAGCCGAAGGTCGAACGGCTGTAGCCATTCCCGGCGACTTGAAAAGCGAAGAATTTTGCAAAGAGTTGGTTTCGAAAGCACATGCCGCGCTCGGCGGTCTCGACCTACTCGTGAATGTCGCTGGGCGGCAGAAGGCGATCGATAGCATCGAGGATCTGACCACTGAGCAGTTTGACGAGACGTTCAAGACGAATGTTTATGCGCTGTTCTGGGTATGCAAAGCAGCATTGCCAATGATGCCCGCTGGCGCGACGATCATCAACACAGCGTCGATCCAAGCTTATCAGCCGTCGGAAACCCTCCTTGACTACGCGCCAACCAAGTCCGCCATCGTCGCTTTCAGCAAGGCGTTGTCGAAACAGGTCTTGTCCAAGGGCATCCGGGTCAATGTTGTTGCCCCAGGACCATTCTGGACCCCGTTGCAGACGTCGGGTGGCCAAACGCAGGACGTTATCCAAAAGTTCGGTAGTGAGGTTCCTATGAAGAGACCCGGACAGCCTGCGGAATGCGCTCCAATCTACGTGTTTCTGGCCACTCAAGAGTCGAGCTACATAACTGGCGAAGTGTTCGGTGTAACAGGCGGCAACACGCTGCCCTGATGCTCACTTCATTGATTCCGAAGCGATCCCACGGCTTTCTCCCGCTAGAGCACTACGCTGCTATCGGAGATGGCAGGTCGCTCGCGCTTGTTGGAGCCGACGGATCGATTGACTGGTGGTGCGCGCCCGACATGGACTCGCCCCCATTGTTCAACAGGCTGCACGACGCCTCTGGCGGCAGGTTTTCCATCACGCCGAGAGAGCCGTTTCATATCGAGCGGCGCTATCGCGAGAGCAGCAACGTGCTTGAGACCGTGTTTATAACAGCGACCGGCACGGCACGGATCACGGAATCTCTGAACAGCGGGGTAGCGGGGCGTTTGCCCTGGTGCGAGCTGGCGCGGCGGATCGAAGGCTTATCTGGACACGTCGCCTTCGATATTCGGCTGACACCCATATGTGCACGGGGGTCAGTCCGCCGCATTGATCATTCGAATGCGGCGGTTCGCTATATCGGCGATCTCGTAACTACATTTTGCCACGAGCCAGAAATCGAAATCACCGAGGATGAGGATACTCTCACCACTGCCCGGTGGACGGCTCATGCAGGTGATGAGACGTGCGTTGCCCTTCTTGTGTCAGATCAGGCACCATTGGCTATCCCGACCCTTTGCGAAGTCAACGCGCGTATCGATCTCAGTGATCAGGAATGGCGTCGGTGGACGGAACAGCTCACCTACGACGGCGTCTTTGCGGCCGATCTGAAACGTTGCGCTCTTTCGTTGAAGTTTTTGGTGTTCTCGAAGACCGGGGCGATCGCCGCGGCCGCGACCTCTGGCCTACCTGAACGCATCGGCGGCGATAAAAATTACGACTATCGCTATGCCTGGATTAGGGATGCCGCCTATACCATCAAGGCACTGTTACGCGCCGGCGCTCTTCAGGAATCGATCGGCGCATTCGGGTGGCTTGTACGCACCCTTGGCAAGGACGAACCAAGGCCGAAGGTCGTCTATACCCTGGCCGGGAAGGAAGTACCGGACGAGAGCATCATCGACGTTCCGGGATACAAGGGCTCTTCTCCTGTTAGAACCGGGAACCGCGCCAAGGAGCAGATCCAGCTTAGCTGTTATGGCGATATCCTCGAAACCGCATCGCTGTTCGCACAAATGGGGCACGTTATCGATCCCCACGCGGCGAAATTGCTGGCACGCCTTGCTGATCAATGCACGGAGCGATGGAAAATAAAGGATTCTGGCATCTGGGAACTGGAGGACGAACAGCACTATACGTTTTCCAAGATCGGGTGCTGGCTGGCTCTCTCAAAGGCCGCACAGCTGGCGCGTGATGGTCACATTGCCGGCGACGCCGACGGCTGGGAGCTCGAAAGTGAGCGCGTCAAACAGTGGATCGACGAAAATTGCTGGTCAGAGCAAATGCAGTCTTACACCTTCTATGCAGGTTCTCAAAAGCTTGACGCCTCACTCTTACTAACCACCCGGTTCGGTTTCGAGCACGACGAACGGCTGTCCAGAACCCTCGTTGCGATCGAGCGCAATCTAGCCGTTGGGCCATTGGTGTACAGATACACGGATGCCGACAAGGAAGAGGGCGCTTTCGTCGCCTGTTCGTGTTGGTTGGTGGAAGCCTATGCATTCCTAGGCCAAGTCGACCAAGCCGAGGTTTTGTTGAAAGCGCTTTTGGGAAAGCTCGGCAACAACTTTGGAATTCTCACTGAGCAGATCGACCCCGCCACCGGCGAAGGACTGGGGAACCTCCCACAGGGCCTTAGCCATCTCGCTTTGCTGCACGCGATATTTTCCATCGAGGAGAACCGATGACCGTTCACGCGGTTCGGTATCGAATGTAGTGCGGATCAGATCTGAGTGCCAACATGCATTACGTCCTCGGGACCGTCTGACCTGACCATGCGCCGTCTCTTGGTCGGTGGATCACGAGGTGGGTGGAACGCCGAGAAGGATCGCGTGTAGAGGGCGAGGTCGAGGCCGCCGTGAAGCGAGAGGGCAACCCGCGCGAAAAGGTCAATGCCTAGTTCGAGAACCGATGATATGCCTGAGAGACCTTCAACAACTCCAGACAATCGAACGCCGCGATGTGCTTAAGGAATGGAGGAAACGAAAAGGCCTAGAGCGGCGACGAATGTGATTTTTTAGACTTCGACGCTCTTTTTTGACGAAAGTGGCTCCCGTAGCCGAAACCGCTTTAGTGGCGGACCGTTCTCTTTCCATGATTGATGAAAACAAGAACGTAACAAGCGACAAGCCACAGGAAACGGTGTCGTTCGCGTTCGACCGGATGATCGTCGCCCGGTTCCGCGAGGCTTTTCCCAACGCCCGTTGGAGCGACGCGCTGAAGGCCTGGACCGTTCCTGGCGTCACAGCTCGCCGCCGCATCGACAAATGGCTCGCATCCGAAGCAAATCGGCACGATCCCTACGAGCAGGAGCGAGGCCGCGACGCCTATCAGTTCGAACCTATTCTCAGCCCCTATCTTGACGTCATCGCGACTGGTTTCCTGATACGCACTCCATATTCGCGCACTGTGGTAGACGAGCTTCGGCAGATACCATTCGCGCGCTGGAATGGCGACGAGAAGGCCTGGGAAGTTCCCTACGCTTCCTACGACAATCTCCAGCATCGATGGGAAGTGATCGAACGAGCAGCAGAGAGAGCTGAGCCTGAGGAGCGACGCAAGCGCGCCCAGGCCCGCAAGGGAACCGATGGAGAGGCCAAAGCCAAACGGAAGGTGTCTGAACGAAGGAAGAAGCGATTACCCGTACCGAGTTACGATCTTCCGCCGTTGGAACGAGCAGTCGCGACCAGCGCCTATGGGATCGTCGTTTTGACAGAGATCACTGGGGAACTCGTCGATCCAGAAGAAGTAGCCGAGCACCACCCTGGTATCGATGACGAACGCGTTTGGGCCGGATGGCGGGCAGCCACCTTGGATGAGCTTGTTCATACCTGGCCGGCGCGAACGGAACCGAGCGATTACGAGCGGCTGCGGGGATGGTGGCAGCCGACCTTAGAGGAACTGCGTCCGGCTAGATCGATGGCGAAGGCGAGGGAGCGCCGGCGGGCACGACAGGACCCAGCAACCAGATAGGCCCCAACAGCAAATTAAACCACAAGGAAATGGTCATGACCGACAACACTTGCACGCTCCCGACACCTGAGCAGCGTCGCTTCATCGAGATCAGGCAAGCCGCCGAACGCAGAATGCTTAAGACCGTATTCACAGCAATCTCAGACGCCGCCGCTGAAGTCGAACACGGCATCAAGGACGCTGGTCTGGACTTCGAGCCCACGCACCAGGACTACTTCACCTTTACCGTACAACAGGTTGCGTTCATTCGCCTATGCGGCGGTGATCCTGAGACGTTGCGCGGGGGCGATCCCGCCATCGGGGAGCGCATTTTGGGAAATGGTCACCACATCATCGACAACTACTGGCGTGATTAGGTATCGAAAGAAATAAATCCGGACAGGATTATCAATGACGCCCCCTGTCATGGATACTTCCGTGCGGGCGGAAAGCCGAAAAAGCTTTATCATGTGGCGTCCGAAACAGCTTGAGCAAAGCCTTGTGTCTGTTCACCTGTTTGCGAGAGACAGGTGGGGAGAGCGATGATGACTGGACGTGAAGCCGACGTATGCGTCGCGGCGGCTGTGATCGAGAAGACCACCCTCGGTTTCCATTTGTCTCGCTACCCAATGCTACGCGGCCGGGTCCCGCCTTTTTGACGTTCTTTCCGGCGCTAACGATGGATGGGGTGAGGACAGGTCCACCTTGCGTTCTTTGCCTTTTGAACAGGGAGATGTCCGCAGGATTCGCCAGCGAGACCTCCGACACATCGGTCGAAAAGCAAAGCTCGCTGAGAGGCAGCGACCCGGGCTCCTTACCAATTGCAGTGCCCCTCCCATGCATCTAAATTGGTGGGAGGATCTGGAGCGCTGATCTTGTGCGCTGCCGGCGTGGCGGTAGCGCCGGGACAGAGGGCCGACCTTCGCGTCCGGCCCTCATGTCGCCCAAATTGCTTGTCTATTTTGGTGGTTGTCAATCGACCCCCGCCAGAGTTGACGCAAACCTGCGATAGGAATGCAGCGGCCGACCAAGCAGTTTGACCAAACGCTCGACGTCTCCCTTTTCCGGGATCATACCGTCACTGACATATCGCTCGGCCATCAGGCGCATTTCATAGGCAGTCCATTTCGGCATGAAGGTCGCCATGTTCCGCTCGAAGCTGCTCGGATCGTCGCCACCGTAGATGATGGGACGACCGAGAACGTCCGACCAGATGGCAGCAAGGCCTTCTCCGGTGAGCGTTTCCGGTCCAACAAGGTTGATCGTCTCTATTGGCAGCTTTCCAGGCGCTTGGTCCCGACGGATCAGTTCAATCGCCGCCACCTCGGCGATATCGCGTGCATCCACCATCGCGACACCCTTGCCGCCGATCGGCATAGGATAGACGCCCTGAGTTAGGACGACATCTTTGATCATGACCTCGTTGTCGATGAAGTAGCTCGGGCGCAGGATCGTCGCGCTGAAATCCATCGCCTTGAGCATTCGCTCCGCGCCGGATTTCACGGCGAAGTGCGGAACGTTCACAGCGCGGTCGGCATCGAAGACCGACAGGTAAACGACACGCTCCACGCCGGCTTCTCTGGCAACGTTAAGGGCGATGATCGCCTGAGCAAACTCGTCGCCCGTTACGCCATTAAGAAGGAAAAGCGTGCGCACACCTTTGAATGCGTTGCGTAGTGAATCGAGGTCGAGAATCTCACCTTGGACCACTTCGACGTCGATCGGGACGTTCGCCTTCGAAGCATCGCGGGTTAGGATACGCACCTTGGCGCTGCGGGAAACAAGCTGCTCGACGACATGACGGCCAACGCGGCCGGTTGCACCGATTACGAGGATTGTCATGGAAGTTCTCCGTTGGTTGTTGACAACCCGAATATGAATGGCCCACTGTTGATCCAACAGACAGATAATCTAGACACCCCGTCCCACTGGTGGAACACTGATGGATCTCCTTGGTCTTGCCGATTTTATTCTGGTTGCCCGTCATGGCGGTTTTGGCAAAGCGGAGAGAGCGACCGGTCGTCCTAAAGCCACCCTCTCTCGACGGGTCGCAGAGCTGGAAGCCAGTCTTGGACTGCGGCTCGTTGAACGAGGTGCCAGAATGCTGAAACTCACTGAGGAGGGGCGGGCGCTTCACCAACGGGCTGGAGCGCTCCTCACTGAACTGGATGAGACGGCCTCCGCGATCGCGGCGGGCGGAGACAAACCTCGCGGAAGGCTGCGCATCAGTGCACCGATGCTATTTTCACAAACGGCAATGGGAAAACTCGCCGCCAGCTTTGCTCTCAAGTATCCGGAAGTGAGGCTGGAGGTTACCACCGAGGACCGCCTGGTCGATATGATCGAGGAAGGCTATGATCTAGTCATCCGCGTTGATCCCGATCCTGACAAAAGCCTCGTCGGCCGCGTCTTCCTGCGAGACCGGTTGGTTTTGGTCGCACCTGCAGGAATGGCGCACCCAAAGGACGGCGCCGTCGTTCCCGCCATTGTTCGCGGCTCTCTTGCGTCGACGAAGACGTGGGCCATTACCACCGATACCGGTTCGATTACGTCCATCCATATTGAACCCATCCTCAGTCTCTCGTCATTGCTGAATGTTCGCGACGCTGTCAGGATGGGCATCGGAGCAGCCCTATTACCAATCTCCCTCGTCGGTCAGGATATTGCGTTGAACAAGGTCGCCAAGTGGGGAGAGGTCAAGGGTTCGGAGATCGGGCTATGGGCACTTCATCCGTCGAGACGCTTGCTCAGCGCTCGCGTGTCCGCTTTCCTTGATCACTTGAAGAGTGCCTTTCCTAATGGCAAGCCCGACGAGCTATCCGCCTACATCGATGGATGAAATCTAAGACAAAGAGACCGGATGGCCTCCAACCCGGTCACTACTGATTGACGATTTCAGGCTTCCAGGTGCCAGATCCATGACTGAAAGCTCAGCGCGGCGCCAGAATTCTCTCCTTGAACGATGGTTGGATCTTGTTGCGGTGGAAGGCAAGGCGCTAGTCCATCTTAACGACGTTACGAAAATAGACTACCCCAAGGATCTGCTCTTGGCCGTCTGCGATCTCGAACCGCATATGATCGATGCGTTGATCGCGAAGAACACGTTCCGCAACTATTTCTCTTGCGGAGAGTGTGGCTTCATTTATCGCAGCTTCTAACGAAGGAAGCTCGATCCCTTCGACATCCGCGTCGTATTCTTCGTCGGAACGGATGTGGAAAAAGTATCTCATTGCGATCCCCCGGTTTGGCGGGAAACGAGATCGGGCGCAAGCTGTTCCGTCGAGCATCAAAATCCCAATGCAGAATCTCGCCGAAAACATTGCATTTACGATATATGAAGCCCACATTGACCCAGTTAGCTGGGCGACGTGCTTTGGACCTACGGAGCCCGCACGACAACATCGCTGGGCCAACGACCGGCTTCTCATTCCACAATGCCGAAAGCGCCTTTTGGTATGATCGGCCATCAAGCGTAAATCGCCACCAATGGTGTAAAGAGCGGCTGCACGGTTCTGAAAGACCCGGCTCGTCCGAAAGAACGACACTCTTCCGTCCCGGATGAAGCGGCAGCGGCTCTAACGTCGGAATTGTTGAGATCCCTCACCAGGGACTATGCGACAATCGTCGGCGCGATGTTCTAATTTTTTTTGGAAACCCAGCAACTCTCCGACCGTTGAGCGTCAAGATGGAATGCAGCTTGTGTTCGACCTGGTTGACCGCACGTTGGTTGTTAGTTTCCGCGATACTGTGAAAATGCTTGGCCCCTTCGAGAACCGGAAGGCGGCCGTTCGCGCAGGGGCGAAATATTGCCGAGAACGCGGGTGGGTCGACACGGCACGTCCTGCAAGATCCCACTAAATGGTTAGCTCGCGCACCGCTTGGGTTTTGCACTGTCTATCGAGAAAGTAAGCCGTAAGGCGCTCCGCCGCCTTTTGCCGGGTCGACAAGGAGCAATGTCGGTGTCCCGCAGTTCGCTCTCTGACAAAGACGTTCAAATTTTTCCGAGATACCACCGGTTTCCGCGTTAGAGCGCCTGCACGTAAAGGCATCCGGAATCGTCCTGCCAAAGCGGTCATTTTCGGCGCTTTGGGCCACATCTGGAACAAATTGGTTGTAGCGCACGTTCTTGCGTTTGTTGAAATCAATCGTTCAGGGGAAATTCGTCATGGAAGATGCAGGTATTGGCTGGATAGCGGCAATTATCATCGGAGGTATAGCCGGTTGGCTCGCTGAGATGTTTATGAAATCAAGCATGGGTGTCCTTATGAACATCCTACTCGGTATCGTGGGGGCGGTCGTCGCCAACTTCATTCTCTCCCTGTTTGGCATCGTGCTGGGCGGTTGGCTCGGTTATCTGATCGCGGGCTTCATCGGCGCATGCATACTCATCGCCGTTGCACGAATGGTTCGGCGAACCGCTTGAATGCTATGATGCGGCGGTCTTCGGCCGCCGCATCCCCCGAAAATTTCCAAACATCGGCTTCGAAACAACGCGTTCGAGCGCGCGTCCTCGAACCTGAAGCCTCCTTTTCAATAGCTCGACAATTTGCTTCTTTAAGTCGCTGAAACGTTCGAAAAGCAACACTGAGGGACCAGCACGCCCTTGGTCGCCGGCGACGCGCACCGCGTTCCCGCTGACAACAGCCGAAGCGAGATCATGTTTCCCTAGTGTCGTGAGCGTTGCAGCTTTGAAGTCGCTCCTCGTTTTGTATCCCGGCACTCTGCGCCAGCGTTAACTATTTTTATCACATAATTTGAACGGTTTAAGTTCTGAAGCGTTGATCCGCCCGAAGAATGTTAACTTCTCGGGGACGTTATGAAGACAATCGCCTCTATCGCTTTTGGTTTGGCCTGCGCCGTTTGTGCGTCCTTCGGTGCAGCGTCGGTGGCCTCGGTCGTCGTCAGCGCGCCTGACAGTGCACCACGCATGAGCCATGGGGCTTCCGACTTGTGGACCACGACACCGGTAAAGATCGATCGGGCCACGCAGTCGTTCGAGCGTTTGCCCGTTGCTTTGTCGACTTATGCGATATCCCCTGTTCCCGTATCCAGACCAGCACCGCAGAGGCAGCAAAAGATCGAAGAGCCGAGCGACAATGCAGCAACCTTCTCTAGCGATCATCTGAATTGGTGTGCCAATCGGTACCGGTCCTTTAGCGCGAAGACAAATACCTACAGATCCTTCAGCGGTGATACAAAAAGCTGTTCCTCACCATTTGAGCGACGGCCATTTGGCTGAGGTCAGCATTTGGATCACACGGTAGAAACTTCCTCTCTCCAGGAGACCATGGCGGCATGGTGCGCCGCTTGCCATCAGTCAAGCAGATGTGAAGATAAATTCCTATCAGCCTCACGGCGACCACAGACGAGATTGCCAAAGCCTAAATTCCCGGGATCGAGATCGCGCCACGCTAGGCTCAAAGTTCGGGCCATCTTCGCACGTCCGCAAGCTCAACACCTATGGACGTTGCGAGAAACGCCTTGAAGGGCCGCAAGGTAAAGTGCCGAAAAAAGGTCGCAACTTCGCAACAAGAACGAGCTGCGGGAGTTTTATCCTGACGAACCAACTGGAGACACATGATGGCAGATGATAGCACCGTCACGATCCGAGCGACATTCGAAACGCGGGAAACTGCGGATATCGCCGTGGAGCACCTCGTTCAGCAACTCGGTATTTCGAGACCCGACGTCTTCGTCCAATCCACCGTGGAGGAGAACACATCAGGATCAAGGGTTTCGGGTGGCGACGCTTCAAGAGGCGGCGCCGACCGTAGCGACGCGCAACTCGCGGGCGACGTTGAGGTGTCTGCAGACATCTCCTCCATGCAGATCGCAAAGGTTAATCGGATCTTCGGAGATTTAGGCGCGATACGCGTATCGAGAAGCTGAATGGTGGGACACGCTGCTCCCCGATCGGAACTCCGGCCACCCCGCCCATATATTGCTGATCATTCTCTTGGTCGTGGCGCGGCCCCAAGGTCGCGATCATTGAGAGCCCTGCGTAGCTTGTCACTTTTGACGTGATGACGATTCTCTCGCAGGCAGTGAGGTGCTGAAGCAAATGCGGCTCAAGTGAGTGGTGGCCTGCGGCGAAAAGCATCGGCGGCGGGATGATAAAAGTACGATGCCTGCCGGAACCGAAACGACCCAAAAAGCCATCGCGTTTTTCAAAATCATTTGGAACACGAGCGCCGGGTGGAAGTTCATATACCGAGATCGTGAGGATCTCTCAAGAAGGAGAATGTTATGGCATCCACAGGCACGGACACGTCGCATTCCAAAGGCGGCGCCAAACCAGGATCAACCAAGAGTGCATCTTCCACGACGAAGAGTGCAAGTTCGTCTGGCAAGCAGGGCGGCTCACATGAGCAGCACGTAAAGGCTGGTGAGCAGAGCCACAAGAATTCGAAGTAACTTCGAAGCTTTTCTTCGAAATGTTCAACGGGCGCGGATCACTCCGCGCCCGAACTGTTTCAGTTCAGGTGATCTGCGGCGAAGCTTTCCCAAGCTTTACAGACGGCTCGCGTCCCCACACACGGAGCTTGCCGAGATCCTCGATAAAGGCCGCGACGTCCTTGCCACCTGACAACTGGACCGTGCCCTCGTCGACCTCGCTGGCAATTCCAGCTTTTTCCAACAGCGGGATGGCGGACTGATCGTACCCGATATACTTGCAGTGTTGGAAAGCGTCAGCGACAAAGTCGCGGGCGGCGGCTTCCTTGACGAGATCGTCGATTGCCTGATGCGACGTTAGAACGACAACCGCATCGAACAGCACCGACGGTCCGCCATCTATCATATGGTTTGCCTCGATGAAGTTGCCGTCGTCGGCAGTGACCCCGCCCACCTTTGGAGCGATCAACTCCACGACGGCCTTTTCGGCGACAACTGCCTTCGTTATTGCCTTTAGAAGCTTCGCGTCGACACCATCGGAAACGAGGATGCCGAGCTTACGTCCTTCAAACCGCTTGGGTCCGCGCTCAACAATGCTGAGCGCGGGCGAGGGCTCCAGATCCTGACGAGTAGGCATGGCAGCGTCGGCCGGTTTTGGCATCGACTGGAACCCGAGCTTCTGCGCAACCGTGGTCGCAAGTGTCTCGTCGATGTTCAATAGATGGGACACCATCCGTTCACGGATTGCCACATTCTCGACCTTGCTGAGTTCGAAGGTGAGGGCCATCGCGATGTGGCGCTGTTCGGCTCCGGTCTGGCTGATGAAGAACTGCCGAGCCTGGCTGTAGTGGTCCGCAAAGCTCTCAGGACGCAGCCGCACCTTCTGGCCTTGCTCCTCGGCGGGAAAGTGCCGATAGCCTTGAGTGGGGGATTCCCGTGGGCCTTCGCCGCGTGAATTGGGCTGGTAGTTCGTCCGGCCGACAGGGTTGCGCATTGCCATGTGGCCATCCTGCTGAAAATTATGCATGGGACACTTCGGCGCGTTGATCGGAAGGTGCGTGAAATTCGGGCCACCGAGGCGTTTCAACTGGGTATCGAGATAGGAGAAGTTTCGGCCCTGCAGCAGCGGATCGTTGCTGAAGTCGATACCCGGTGGAACGTTCTGCGTCATGAATGCGACCTGCTCCGTCTCGGCGAAGAAGTTATCGGGCATTCGATCGAGCACCAGGCGGCCTATTGGCTTGACTGGCAATATCTCCTCCGGAATAATCTTAGTGGGGTCGAGAATGTCGAAGTCGAACTCATCGGCAAAGTCCTGGTCAAAGAGCTGGACTGCAAGCTCCCATTCCGGGAAGTTGCCTGACTGGATCGCGTTCCAAAGGTCGCGGCGATGGAAGTCCGGATCGGCGCCATTGATCTTGACCGCCTCGTTCCAGGCCACTGATTGCAGACCCAGCTTCGGCTTCCAGTGAAATTTTACGAATGTCGACTTGTCCTCGGCGTTGACGAAGCGGAAGGTATGGACGCCGAAGCCCTCCATGAAGCGGAGCGACCGGGGGATCGTCCGGTCCGACATGATCCACATCACCATGTTCATGCTTTCCGGCGTGAGGCTGATGAAATCCCAGAAGTTGTCGTGAGCGGTCTGTGCCTGCGGGAATGCACGATCTGGCTCTTGCTTGGCCGCATGGACAAGGTCAGGGAACTTTATGGCGTCCTGAATGAAGAATACCGGGATGTTGTTGCCGACCAGATCCCAGTTGCCTTCCTTGGTGTACATCTTGACGGCAAAGCCGCGCACATCGCGAGCGAGGTCGGCAGACCCTTTGTTTCCGGCGACCGTGGAGAAGCGTACGAACACGGGCGTCTTCTCTCCCGCCCGCTGGAATACAGCCGCACGCGTGATATCCGACAGGCTCTCGTATGTCTCAAAGAAGCCGTGGGCGCCATAGCCACGGGCATGAACCACGCGCTCTGGGATGCGTTCATGATCAAAGTGGAAAATCTTCTCGCGGAAATGAAAGTCGTCCACGAGAAGTGGTCCACGCGCACCGACGCGCAGCGAATTTTGATCGTCGGCGACTGGGCCGCCCTGCGACGTGGTAAGCACCTCTCGGTCGCCTTCGGCATACTGATGGAGTTCGCCTCCGGCGCCACGGTGAAGCTGCTGGTCGTGAATGTTAACGGTAACGTCAGAAGAGACGGTGGATGCTGGTTTCGCTGGACGCTTGGCCATGTGGATACCCCTTGTTAAACGGACAACTACGAAAAGGCCGCCCTCCGGGCGGCCTTGGGTTTCACGGTTCAGGGCCTCAAGCGGCCTTGCTGTTGCCGGCGGCGTTAGCTTGCGACTCGGCAAGCTGCGTCAGTTTTTTATCAGTGGCCTCTTCCTCGGCCAAAGTGGCTTCCAGCAGCGGAACGGCGTCCTTTAGACCAAGCTGCTTTGCCCACGCGATCAGCGTGCCGTACCGTGCGATTTCGTAATGTTCGACGGCCTGCGCCGAGGAAATGAGACCGGCATCCAGTGCAGGCGAGCCCTTGAATTCTTCCATGATTTCCTCGCCCTCGGCGAGAATGCCTTGGATAGCTTCGCAGGTCTTGCCGCGCGCCGACTTGCCGAGGATGTCGAATACCTGCTCGAGCCGCTCGATCTGTCCTTGCGTTTCGTCGCGGTGCTGCAGAAATCCCGCCTTGCCTTCTTCCGACTGTGCGGCGCGGGCCATTTTTGGCAGCGCTTTCAGCACCTGCTTTTCGGCGAAATATATGTCTTTAAGGGTGTCGAGAAAGAGGTCGTCGAGTGTCTTTATCGGTGCCATCATATCCTCCGTTGATTTGTTCGTCCCATGACGGCCGCCGCGCGTTAAACGTGCAACCGTGTTTCTGCAGGGACGGTATCTAACCTTCCTGCGATGCGTTGGTTCCTGTCCGCTACCGGACGGACCTGAACAATTTGGTCCAACTCATCGATCGATCGCCGCTCACGGTGAATGACCGTCGGCTCCGACCTAGCGATCCGGATCAATCAACCCGAGCAACTCGAATCCAGAGGTGGGCTTGGCTAGAAACGAGATCCCCAAGTCGTCGTCATGATGTGCGAGTGTGATAAGCCCTGACGTCACAATGATTTTGGTATCTGGCCAGTGAGATCGGACCTTTGCCGCCAAGCCAAGGCCATCCAAGCTGCCAGGCATATCGACGTCGGTGAAAAGGATATCAATTTCGTCGTTCTTGAGATGGACCAACGCTTCGTCGGCGTTGCCTGCTTCAAACGTCTTGTATCCCGCTTGGTCGAAGAAATCGACGAAGTTGAATCGAAGCTGGGGATCATCCTCGACAATAAGGATACTCCGGCTCTTGCTACTGTCGCTCCCGTTTTGACGCGCGCGCGAGATGACTTCAGCGCCGTCGCTCGAAGCGCGTGTGCGCTCGAGCAGATTTCGTTCGAGTACCGCTTGTGACCAGTGTTTCTCGTCTTGACCAAAGGGGCGTCCGGCCTGCTCCCAAAGGGAGTACGCCCGAGCGGCAGTCCAATCGTTCCTGTTCTCGTCCATGATCGTTTCTCGCAGGCGTGGTGGATTTCTCGTGTTAACTGATGCAAGACCGGCTCGTGCTGCCCATCAGCTTGTGACGGCTGCGCAATGGCGAGGCGCATTGGCATGCCCTGATGCCTCAAGGCAGCCCGTCCGGTCAATTGAGGGTCTAGTTTGATCTTACTTGTTCAAGTCCTTCGCCATCATCAAGTGATGTTCTAGGGCAGGGCGTGTTTTCGCAGCCCACGCCTTGAGATCAGAGTTCTCGCCTTCCTCGCCGTACCTCTTGAACAGATCGACCGCATCCTCATGCGCGTCCTCCTGTTCCGAGCGATACTGCTTTGCAAAGTCCTCGCCATTCAACTTCTTAAGGTCGTCGAGCATGCTCTGCTGCGCCGAACTCATCGAGGAAGGGATCTTGGCTTTCACCTTGCCGCCTGTAACCATGGCCTTCAACTCATCCGACGTTTTCGTATGATCAGTGATCATCTGCTGAGCGAAACTCTTCGTGGCTGAATCTTGCGAACGCTCGACAGCAAGCTTGCTGGATTCAATTTCGAACATGTCAGAACTCGCAGCTTCGGTCACGAAGTCTTCGGTCTTGGGCGCAACGCCCATTACGGAGTTGACGCCGGTCTTTTCAGCTGCGGACTGGGCAAGAACAGGCGATGCGAGAATGACCGCGAGGCCGGCAGCGGCGAGGGCGATTTTCATTGCGGGGTGCTCCTGTTAGGCGGTTCGAGAGCCCCCTTAACCTAGAGCTCCCATGATCGTTCCACAGAGGCCGACCTTTTGCGCTTTGCAAGGCTATGACCGGCCGTTCCCGAAGACGAACCCCCTTCAAATTCAGATCGCCACGCTGACAATTTGTCCTCCAGCGGACATCGAGAGTTTGATCGGGAACGTCCTCATGATTCAAACATTCCTCATGTCAGGTGAGATCAACAACGCGCCAAGCGGACGCGATGGCCGACGGTCAACATGGCGATTGTTCGAGTGTCTGCGACGAGAAACGAAATACCCCGAAACGTCGAAGTGTCGCCCTGGTCGTGTTGATCGGTCGTGGGCGGAACCTACCCGCCAAGTTTGAGTTTCAGGAAAATGGATACCGTTCTAACCGAAATTGACACGATCGCAGCTGAGACTAAGCTCTCGTCCGGCCTGGTTTATGTACCAGGACTGGAGACTGGCATAACCCGCAGACAGGGCAAAAGAGGGTTCCTCTACTACCGGCCCGACGGTCGCAGGATTACTGATAGTGCCGAGGTCAAGCGGCTCGACGCGCTTGCTATCCCTCCAGCTTATTCGAACGTGATCATTTCGACCAATCCATTCTCTCACCTACAGGCGATTGGAACGGACGCCCGAGGACGTCGCCAGTATCGCTACCATCCGGACTGGCACGCCGAGCGCGGCAAGGCGAAATTTGAACGACTTGCCGATTTCGCCAGCCGGTTGCCTGATCTGCGCGAGAGGGTCGATTCGGATCTGCGCTCGCGTGGCTTAAACATGGATAAGGCGTTAGCGACAGTCGTTTGGATGCTCGACAATCTTTATATCAGGATCGGCAATGCCGCTTACGCTGAGACAAACAACTCGTTCGGCCTGACGACACTCAGGCGCCGCCACGTCAAAGTCGAAGGCGGAAGCGTAAAATTCCGGTTCAAAGGAAAGTCGGGCAAAGAATGGAACTTGGCTCACAGCGACCGCAGGATCGCGAATGTTGTGCGAAAGCTGCAGGAACTCCCGGGCCAACAGCTATTTCAATATATCTGCGACGATGGGGGATGCCGGCAAATTTCCTCGAACGACGTAAACGCGTATATAAAGGAAGTCACCGGCGAGGATTTCAGCTCCCGGCAATTTAGAACCTGGGGCGCGACATGTATGGCTGTGGAAGCGCTGGCGTCAGTAGAGGTGGCCACCACGAACCGGGCCCTTGCTCGCCAGCTCAACGAAGCAATCGATCTCGTTGCCTCAAAGCTCGTCAACACGCGCTCTGTCTGCCGTTCTTCATACATACATCCCGCGGTCTTTGAAGACTTCGAAGCCGGGCAGTTGAAAGATATTCTAAAACTGAAATCAAAGAGCAAGCGGTTGCTGACATGGCTTGACGATGAAGAAATACGGGTTCTGCGTTGGCTTAATAAGCGAGGATTATCAGAGCCCTCCAGCTAGGTTTCTAGATAAAGCATGTCGGAAGCAACCCATCTTGTAGACCTTCGCATCGTTCGACTACTGCAAAGGGTGGGCGCCGGATCCCAGGAGAAGGGAGCATCACCCGGCGGTGAACCATCCGCACCACGCTTTCGAGCAGGATCTTGGCCGAAGCTCGAACTCCTTCGGCAACAGCTCGTTGCCGTCGATCCAAGAAATGGTTCCGACACCGGACTTGGCCTTTCGTCGGTCGAGGACATCGTAAACCGGGATTCGAGCACCCGGCATGATGCCGGATGAGTTGGCTGGAACCTCACGGGACCCCTGCTAGGTCCAGGAAACCTCCTTCTGCTGATTTTCGCGTGCCAGCAGGACTCTTGCTCTGATGTGCTGACCAAATCTGGATTGCGAACGGTGCAGCCTCACCTTACGTGTGCCACTGATGAAAAACTGCCTTTCAACATGAGAGGTCCCAAAGTAGGGACAGGCAACCCGAGAAATGGCTAGCGAGGAGGGCCGATGTTAGGCGACCCTCCTCTGTGGCCGAACGTCCGAACAGGCTAACGGACGTGGGGTTCGGCGACCTATCAATCTCTGCGACGGCGAAAGGTTGCGCCGAGCCATGTACCAACTTCGGCGTAGTGCAAGATAAAGGCGGAACTGCTTCCGCAACGCGGCGTTCGCCTGTCGTGGCCAACGACGTGGCCGCCGGGAGGATGGGAACTGGCCCTTCTGACGTTCAGATCGCCTTGGCCCGATCCAGCGGGGGAAAAAGCCAATGGCGAAAGGCGGTCTGACTCCGATGGAACTAAGTGATGACCAAGAGCTTTCATACGCGCGACCGGTCCTATTGATCGCGTTGCCGACGCGAAGGAGATTGCGGATGCGCTTAGTAGGTACAAATGTGGCAAGAACGACCGAGGGCACGATCACGGTCGAGTTTCACGGGGAGGGCAATGAGCTTGTTACTGTCCGCATGTCAGCCGATAGTGTTCACGATGATGAGAACGCAGTTATCTTCGCGGAGAGGATGATGAATGACCTGATTGCCGCTCATGGGACATCCTTATCCGCAGGGAGCGGCGAAGGAGCAAGCATCGGTGAGACACTTGCTGCCGAGGGGCCGGCGAAGCTAAGCTGACAGAAGCGACAACCTCGGTCCTCTCTTCGTGCAGACTGGGCGTCACTCATTTTGGTGGAACGCACGATTTCGACTTTGAGAGTCCAGGTTGCAGTTTTAGATAGAACCGCAGCCACAGGGTTTCCAACAACAGCTTCGGAAGTTGCCGCCGAGCTAGGCCGAAATGGCTTCGGCTTGTTGACACTACACCGACAAAAAGATGATGATGCCACGTTTTCAAGCGTGGCGTGAAATGGATCGACTATAGCATTATAATATCACGCCATTGCGCCCGTTGAGACTTGCGAGCGCGCGATCTGTTGGCGTTTAACTGGTCCGCTGGGGTAGCACTTCCAGCGAACCAGTCCGTCAGTCCAAAGCATCATGCCTTGTCGACGACCTTCTTGACAGCGTCCTTGGCCTCGCCCTTTGCCTGCTGGGCGTCACCCTTGGCTTCCTGTGCCATACCCTTCGCTTGCATCTCACGGTCATTGGTCGCTTCGCCGACACCTTGGCGAGCCTTGCCAGCGAGTTCATTGGCCTTACCGGAAATCTTGTCAGCTGTGCTGCCCATATGAAAACTCCTTTGCGAGGCCTGATTGCCTCTCGAAGGTGAACCTCTGTCCGAGCAGTTCGTTCCGCGCCAACGTTGAGAAGCGGACGTCGCCCCGATTTTCGATGGAACCGATGTTGCATTCTGGGCATTCCGATTCGTAATCGATTGCGGGAAGAAGCTATGGCCGACAACCTCTCCAAATATCGTGCAAAACGGGATTTCAAGAAGACCGCTGAGCCTAGCGGAGAGGCACAGGTGAAATCCTCGAACCGCCGACGCTTTATCATCCAGAAGCACGATGCCACTCGCCTCCACTACGACCTCAGGCTGGAATTGGACGGGGTCTTTAAATCTTGGGCGGTCACCAAAGGACCATCGCTCGATCCGCAAGACAAACGTCTGGCGGTAGAGGTCGAGGATCACCCGCTCGACTACGGTGATTTCGAAGGCACGATCCCCAAGGGTCAGTATGGTGGGGGCACGGTTATGCTCTGGGATCGCGGCTACTGGGAGCCAGAGGGAGACAAGACGCCGGAGCAGGCGCTCGCCAAAGGCGATTTCAAATTCAGCCTTGAAGGCGAACGGCTGCATGGTAGCTTTGTCCTTGTGCGTATGCGTGGAAGGGAAGGTGAGAAGCGAACCAACTGGCTTCTGATCAAACACCAGGATGATTTCTCCGTCGACAAAGACGGCGCGGCGGTGCTCGACGAGAATAAGACGTCTGTTGCCTCCGGACGGACCATGGATGCCATCGCATCCGGTAAAGGCCGAAAGCCAAAGCCGTTCATGACATCAGGTGTTGCCGTCGAGGCAGATGCGGTCTGGGATAGCAGCGAAGGCCTTGCCGCCGACGAACGAAAGGCAGGCAGCAAGGAAAAGCCGAAATCTGCGACCAAGGCGGCTTCGTCTGCGATGCCACTCTTTATTGAGCCGCAGCTCTGCGAAACATTGGAGCGACCGCCGTCGGCCAAAGGCTGGCTTCACGAGATCAAGTTCGACGGCTATCGCATCCAGATGCGCATCCAAGGTGGTGAGGTCACTCTCAAGACCCGCAAGGGCCTCGATTGGACCAGAAAGTATCCTGCTATCGCAGGTTCTGGCGAAGGTCTGCCGGACGCGATAATCGACGGCGAGATATGTGCTCTCGACGAGAACGGTGCACCGGATTTTGCGGCATTGCAGGCATCGTTGTCAGAGGGGAAGACCGACGATCTCGTCTTCTTCGCCTTCGATCTCATGTTTGCTGGAGGGCAAGACCTTCGCGGTTTGGCGCTGACAGAGCGAAAAGAGCGGTTGGCTGCTCTTCTGTCGGAGGCAGGAGAGGACCCGCGTATACGCTTCGTCGAACATTTTGAGACCGGCGGTGACGCGGTTTTGAAATCGGCCTGCAAGTTGTCGCTTGAAGGCATAGTCTCGAAGAAGGCCGACGCTACTTACGTGTCGGGACGAACGAAGACATGGGCGAAATCAAAATGCCGAGCAGGGCACGAAGTGGTGGTTGGTGCATATGCCACCGCCAACGGCAAATTTCGTTCCCTGCTGGTCGGTGTCAACCGCGGCGACCACTTCGTCTATGTCGGCCGCGTCGGAACCGGCTACAGGGCGAGCGTTGTCGACAAATTATTGCCGAAACTGAGAAACCTCGAGACAGAAAAGTCTCCGTTCACCGGCATCGGCGCTCCGAAGAAGACGCCAGATATCATTTGGCTCAAGCCCGAACTGGTTGCCGAAATCGAGTTTGCGGGATGGACAGGGGACGGCCAGGTCCGACAAGCCGCGTTCAAAGGTTTGCGCGAAGACAAGCCTGCTGATGAGGTTGAGGCAGAGCAGCCCGCGAGCCCCGACGAAACCGATGTTCCGGATCCTGAGACGGAAGCACCGAAACCGCCCAAGTCGTCGAAATTCCGGAAGGGAACGAAAGTCGATGTCATGGGCGTCCTGATATCCAGCCCTGATAAACCACTGTGGCCCGATGCTCTGGACAAGAATCCGGTCACCAAGGTTGATTTGGCACACTACTACGAGGCCGTGGGTTCATGGCTGATCGATCACATAAAGGGACGGCCCTGTTCGATCATTCGCACGCCAGACGGTATCGCGGGCGAACAGTTCTTTCAGCGGCATGCGATGCAGGGAACGTCGAACCTGATCGAGCAGGTTGAAGTGTCGGGCGATAAACAGCCCTACCTGCAGATTGACCGCGTCGAAGGATTGGCGGCCATCGCCCAGATCGGGGGTACAGAGCTGCATCCCTGGAATTGCGAACCCAATCTTCCCGAGGTGCCGGGTCGATTGGTGTTCGATCTCGACCCCGGCCCTGACGTCGACTTCGAGACTGTCATAGAAGGAGCCCGCGAGATACGAGATCGACTGGAGGAGCTCGGCCTCGTAAGCTTCTGCAAGACAACCGGCGGCAAGGGTCTCCATGTCGTGACGCCATTGTCGGTGCCGAAAGGCAAGAAGCTTACGTGGGACGAAGGGAAGGCCTTCGCGCATGACGTTTGTCAGGAAATGGCCAGAGACAACCCGGACCGCTATTTGATCAAAATGACGAAGAGCCTGCGAAATGGGCGCATTTTCCTGGATTACCTTCGAAATGACCGTACCTCGACTGCGGTCGCACCGCTTTCTCCAAGAGCCCGACCCGGAGCAACAGTGTCGATGCCGCTCAACTGGACGCAGGTCAAGGTAGGACTTGATCCGAAGCGGTTCACGATCAGAACGGTGCCAGGTATCCTCAAGAATAGCACTGCGTGGCAGGACTATTGCGACGGCCAGCGGTCGCTGGAGCAGGCGATCAAGCGATTAAACAAGGGCAAAGGCAGGCCGTCTGATTGATTGAGTGGTCGCGACAATGACGATTTGGACATTATGTTAGCGAAATCTTAAGCGCCCATATTGAGGATAGTCTCATCGAAAGTTGTCGCCTTCGGCTCTCCTAAGCCACGGACAATCATGGTTCGTGTATCGGCACTTGTGGCAACCCATTCTCTTCCTCTCGTGCGCATCTCCGTCAGGCAAACGCCAATGTCCCACTCCCTCGACGATCTTTCGAAGCTGTCTCAGAGAGAACGGCGGCGCCTGATATTCTTGAAATCAGCGACGAAATACCGTGATCTCGGCATCCCTATAGACGGCGATGCACGGTTCATGGAATTGATTGAGCAATGGATCGATGGTCGAATCGAAATGAAAGACGTCGCCTCGAGAGCCCGCGAGCCGGTCGCTGGGAAATTTGCTTCAGAGCCATTCCCTGGCACAGAGCACGAAACGCAGATTTCAACATATGGCGAGGTCAACCCTTCGCCGCAAAGCGACGTCGAAAGAGATCTTGGCGTGAGAGCGGATCCGGAAGCAACGCAAAACGATCTGCTGCGGGCGATTGACGAGTTGGCAGAGCAATCCTTCTCTCTAAGCCAAGAACCAGAAAACGATGACGAACCAAGGAACCTTTAACTGAGCTCCTCGTTCTCTCACTGAACGGGCCTGTTGAACTCGGGGACCCGATTCACTCTGCTACCCCCTCAACAGCAGAGAAGTGAAAAGCCCACGCCTCCACGTCGTGGGTTTTTCTTCGTGCAGCGCACCGCTCGACTTCATGCCTGGCGCGCGGTCCGCAAAACACCCGTCCTTCCTATGGTCTCTCCAATTCGCAACCAAGGTGGAACCTTTGTACGGTAGCGCACTAATCCTTGCCAAACAGCAGGAGGCCGACAAGTTACGTTTATGTCTGAAAGCAATCATGAAGATGTCCGCCGCCGGAATTCGCTCACATCCCAAGAACGTCGTGACCGGTTCGCAGCAACACACGAAATCGCTATGGCCACGATAGCGTCAGAAGCCGATGCTCGAAAAAAGAAGACAGACCGACTTCGATCCGCGCGCGAAGCAGCCGAAAAGAGCGACGCCCCTTAGCGTTGAGCGGACTTGCGCGACTTCATTTCTTTCTGAACCGACTTCTTTAACGCATCCATTATGTTAACGACGTTGCTCTGCGTTTCATCATGGGCCTTTTTCGATCCAGATGCCCCTTTGCTCGAGGGCTTGTGAGCCTTCTTCTTTGACGCGATAAGCTTCAGTAAGCTATTCTGGATAGGATCTGACGCCATGGCTGGCGACCATTTTTGTGTTCGCTTCTCGATGACCTTTTCGAGTGCGGCGAGGCCTTTGGTGTCCGAAGCCTTATTTATGCCAGTGAAATATTCTCCTTCCGGCCGGACTTCGTCACCAAATCTGAGAGACCACACGACAATACCGTTGTCGCGAGGTTCGAGGATCACGGCACGTTCGCGACGCCCGAGGACTACGCGAGCGACGCCGACGACGCCCTTAGCCTTCATGGCCTCTCGAATGACAGCAAAAGCTTCGTCTCCTATTTTCTCATTCGAGGTCAGATAGAACGGTGTGTCGAGATAAATCCACTCGATCTTCTCCCGCGGCACAAATTTCTCGATGTCGATGGTGCGGACGCTCTCCAGTTCGACGGATTCCAGTTCTTCATCGGAAAGTATGACGTAATCACCTTCGCCGCGCTCGTATCCCTTGACCTCGTCCTTATCTTTGACCGGTTTGCCCGTGACACTGTCAGTGTACCGCGAAACAACCCGATTGCCGGTCTTTTCGTTGAGCGTATGAAACCGCACTTTCTCGCTTTCTGAGGTCGCCGGGACCATCGCCACGGGACAGGTGACGAGAGAGAGCTTCAAATAGCCTTTCCAGTACGGACGCCGTGGAGCCATGGTCAGCTTGCCTTTTTCTGAGTGTTCTTGGACGACGCCTTGGGATCCGCCTTCAGTTTCCTTTTCCCAGCGTTTGCGTTTGCGGCCTTTGGCTTCTTAGATGAAGGCTTGCTCATCCCAGCGCTTTCTCGCAGTGCCTTCAGAAGATCATTGGGCTTCGACACTTTCACCGGCTTTGGTTTTGGAAGCGCTTTCCCTTCAGCTTTTGCCTTCACCAAGGCGGCGAGGGCGGTCTCATACCTGTCGTCAGTCTCGGCGGGGTCGAAGTTCCCGATCTTGGTATCGATGATGTGCTTTGCCAGGTCCAGCATCTCGCCCTCGACCTTGACCTTCGCAACGCCCTTGAACGCTTCCTCGGAGGACCGCACCTCGTAGTCGAAATTGAGTGTGGTTGCGATCAGGCCTTTTCCGTGTGGCCTGATCAGAACGGTTCGCACGCGCCGGAACAGAACGGTTCTGGCGATTGCTGTCACGTTCGTGCTTGTCAGTGCGTCGCGGATGCAGGTGAAAGCGTCGTTGTCTTCATCATCAACGGGCACCAGGTAGTACGGTTTGTCGAAATAGACATCATCGACCTCGCCGCACATGATGAAAGCTTCTGCCTCCAGCATCTTGTCTGAATCTGGGATGACGGCTGCGACCTCCTCAGGATCGATCATGATGTAGTCGCCGCTTCCCGTCTCGAAACCCTTCACCTGTTGTTCCCGCTCAACAACCTCTTCGGTTTCGCTATCGATGAATTCCCGTTTTAACCGGTTTCCGGTCTTCTGGTTCAGCATATGGAAGCTGATACGGTCGGCAGTCGAAGCGGCGGTGTAAAGACTGACGGCACAACTTAGTTGGCCAATCTTCAGATGCCCCTTCCATTGAGCGCGGTGAGCGGTCATTCCTCATCCTCCATGAATTCGAAACAGGTAACCAAATTGCATTAAATATTGTTCCCGCAGCGGACGCGCGTACATCTGCAAGACACCTGCTTGCAAAGTGGTGGCTTCCTCTGCTTGCCGGGGAAACAAAGATCAAGCTATTCCGGCAGCGGTACGAGCCAGTGTGTCTGCAGGCTGTGCTTTGAGCCGTTTTGGATTAGCTGGGACCGCCTCAAGGCAATCGACGTTTTTTTTCGCAACCAGTTGTATCTGGCTCGATAACGCGTTGATCCGCGATATAACGCAAGGTTATAAAAGCAGCGCTTCGGTCCTTCACTTGATCAAATAGCGTGGAAATCCGAGGGCATTATGATCGCCGGTAAGCAATTTCACCACGCGCCCGGGCTACGACATGTCGCTCTCGAACCCCGCATTGCCAGGCAGACTGACCTTGTCAGTGCCTTATGGTGGGTAGGAACTCCTGGGAGATATTAGATAGCGAAGGCTGGCAGCGACTAGAGATCCCACGGAGGCCCAGACCGAGCGCCGTTTGTCCAGGTCCGTATTTCGACCCGAAGTCAGGGGCCTCATGGCCCCAGAGCGGCACCCTCATTGCATCCGTTTGAACATCCTCCTGCGCCGCTGCGTTCCTACCGGTGGGTCATCAACAAAGGGGCCGGTTGGTCATGCAAGGCGATGGTGAGAGCGAAGATATCCTGGTAACGCGGCTGTGGCGTGTACCATTCTTCATCCCGGTCATGTTGGCTATCCTGCTAGCGATGGTCGCCGAAGCAATGGCTGGCAGCTACATGGCACTGCTTGCTGTTCAAAAGATTGGGATGTCGCCTCTGGAGCTCAGCGCGTTCCTGACGGTGCCTGCTGTGACAGGTATCGCTATTACGACAATCTTTGGTCACCTCCAGGATCGAAGGCCTGTTATCTGGCCATTGCTCCTCTCGCTATTTTCAAAAGTCGCGGGCCTCGCTGCCTGTGCTTACATCACACAAACTTGGCTGCTGATTGTCGGCGCGGGCATCTTATTCGGTCTCAGCGCCGCTTCCTTCGCGCTACTGTTCGCGGTGGCGAAGGCCCATCTCGATCAGCTCGGTGGGCCGATTGTTTCGCGTGGGATGGCGGTACTACGGCTCATCGCGTCACTCAGCTGGACTATTGGCCCAGCGCTTGGCGCGGCTTTGATTTGGGGAAGGGGATATGAAGGCGTGTACGTAGGAGCGGCGTTACTAGCGGCTTCAGCTCTCGCCATTGTAGTGTTTTCGCGGCTAAGGGGCACGCCCTTTGATGAGCAGGATAGATCACACTTCTCGACAAAGGTAATGCTTTCTGCCGCCCTACCGCTGGCGGCACTCTCGGCGTTCCACACGGCGATGTTCATGGGATCGAACGCCATGTCAATCGTGGTAGCGCAAGACATCGGCACTCAGAGCGACGTGGGGATATTGTTTAGCCTATGTGCTGGTCTGGAAGTCGTGGTGATGGGAGCCTTCGTTGCATGGCCCGATTTGTCGAGAAAACGGTGGCTTCTCTTTATGGGCTTCCTACTGTTCGGCGGCTATTTTCTGATGGCAGTGATTTATCCCACAATGTTGTCCCTCTACATCGGCCAGTTCCCGCGGGCTGCGGGGATCGGGATTATCAGCATCGTTGGAATGGAGATGGTGCAGGGTATGTTGCATGGCCGGCCAGGGACAGCATCAGCACTGTTTGGTAATACGATTAGCGTCGGCTTCCTACTTTCGGGGCTCGGAACAGGTACTTGGGCGGATGCCTTTGGCTACTGGTCTTTGTTCACGCTTTGCGCGGCCCTTTGTGCGTTCGGGGCGCTGGTTCTCGCGGTCGATGTTTTCCAAGCTCGCCGGCGACGTCTGAGTTAGGCAAACAGAGCCGACCGGAACCGACAGTCGTTCTTTTCATTCCTCACAGTAAAAGTTAACCCGGTGGCCTTGGAGGGTTCCCATGATCGACCTCGCCTGTGGAATTTTCATGAGAGACGGCGTTCTACTATTGGTACGGCGGGCACCCAACAAAGATTGGTATCCAGGATGCTGGGATGTCGTGGGCGGTCACGTTGAGAAAGGCGAAAGCGTCGAAGACGCGCTAGTCCGAGAATGTGTGGAGGAGGTCGGCCTGACCCCAAGCCGCTACACCTCGCTCGCCCAGTTGGGGGAACCGGAAGAGACTGGACATAAAAAGGCCCGCTATCATCTATTTCTGATAACGGGATGGGAAGGAGGGGAGGCACGACTATTGGGCGACGAACATACCGACATGCGCTGGATCGCACCCAACGAAGCAGCCGCTCTTCCTGATCTTTCCCACCCGCAGTATGCTAGTGTTTTTCGAGCATTGATAGCGAGGTAAGGGCGACTGCGGTGAGTGAAGGTCACCGTTCGGTCTGTCGAGTGACCGCGCTTCCGGCCTTAGGAGTACCCTCATCGTCGTCGTCTGGAGATCTCGCAAGACTGTGCCTAAGTGCTGCTTCGGTCAGCTTGCCATTCTGATAGGCAGCAATGACTTCGGCATGCTGCTCCCGAGCGTTTGCAATGGCAATCGGATCAACGATTCCAAGCTCCGCGAACAGCGCTTGGATTGGACTGACGGACTGACTATTGTCTTGAGACATTTAACACTCCTGATTGGCGCGGGCAGGGTCTCATCAGCTGGCCAGCTGAGGAAGCATTGCCTGCGAGATCAACCTCTGACCGAGCAGTTCGTTCCTCTCGTGGCGTGACCCGGGAACCCGGCCGCGGGACAAGCGTTCGAGAAGGATAGCCAGGGGGAGAATGCAGCATGAGGCGTCGGACGTCGAGACTTGGGTTTCCAGTCAAAGTGATGGTTCGCGACGATCTGAAGAGCAACGATGCTCGACGCGCTGCAAGTATGCCTCATCTCAAAGTGTCGCTCGAATACGTAGATCAAATTCTCGACCATTTGGCCAAGCACAACATTTCAATGTACCGCATGTCATCGGACTTGGCACCTTATGCTACGCATCCTGGAATGCCGCATTTCCATGGCATGGTGAAAGAGAGCAAAGCCGAACTGGCCACGCTGGGCGAAAAAGCGCGTCGCCTTGACATCCGACTATCCTTCCACCCTTCCCAGTATGTGGTTTTGAACAGTCCTGATCCGGAACTCGTCTCCAAGAGTGTACGGGACCTCTTAAGTCAGGCTGAAATGCTCGATCTCATGGGACTGGGGCCCGAGGCTGTTTTGGTCATCCATGTCGGCGGCGCGTACGGCGACATTCCAGCGAGCAGTCAGCGATGGGTCGACACATGGCACACCCTTCCCGAGCCATTGCGTCGCCGTCTTGTCTTGGAGCACGACGACCTTCGGTTCTCGGCGGCGGATGTATTGTGGATCCATGAGAAGACAGGTGTCCGCATCATCTTCGACCATCAGCATTTTTGGTGTCTAAATCCGGAGAAAGCGGATTTGGTCGAGACGTTCGCGAAGGTCATGGCAACGTGGCCGTCGGGCGAGCAACCTAAAATTCATTTCTCATCGCCTCGGACAGAGATGCGCGAGAAGGTATGGATCGACAAAGCGACGAGGAAGAAGGTGGTGAAACCAGTGGCTCCTGTTTTCACCAGACATGCAGATTTTTGCAATCCCTTCGAGTTCGCGACCTTCATGCGTCAGGTTGCGGACTTCGATTTCGACGTCATGCTAGAGGCAAAAGCAAAAGACCTCGCGCTCGTCCGTCTTCGCCCTGACCTGCTTCGATACGCGCCCGACGTCGCGGAACGTTTTGGCATCTACCCGGAGGAGATGTCCCAGCTATCCGATGAAGCAATGTCAGCAATGGATGAAGACGATACCCGGACAGAGGGCGCTTGAAAGTCTAGGTGCGACCGTGCGAGCAACATCGCTTGTCGATCGCCGCGAGCACGACGATTTCTTCTGACCTCGATAAGGGCGCATCAGATAAACGGCAGAACTGCTCACCCTAACAGAATGCGCGTTTGATCAGACGTTAGGCGGTGTCATTTAAAGACGAGGTCGCATCGATCTCGCTCACAACGTCGTAGGCTCCCAATGGAACTTCGATTGGTGAGGAAGGTTGTCTTCGTGCGATCCACCAGGAGCCAATCATGCAGCTGCAACAACCAACCGTACGATTGGCGCTTTTGTTGCAAGGTCTCAATCGTTCTTCATTTGAGGAGCTGCCTTGGCAGGTAGGGCGGAAAACTGTCAACGCCGCTGCTGCCGCAGGGCTGGTGGAAGTTGAGCCTGAACCGGAACAGCCCCTAAGGCCTCGTTGCAGGCTTACCGAACTTGGCGTCCTGTACAAAGCAGAAAATCGATACGTTTTCGAGTAGACCGGTGACAATCACACCAAATGCGAAAGAGGCACTTGGGAGCTCACGATGGACCGTTGGCGATCCCGGAGCGCAGCCTAAAACTGGTGGCCGCAGACGCTAGTTCCGTCTGAAGTAAGAACGATTCAATGGACCGAAAAACAGGCAATGACGATAAGAGCGATCTAAATAGACGATTCCAAACTGTGGGTGACCCCAATATGGTTGATACCGGGTGCAAGTCTATAGGTCATGGCGAATTCATGACTCGCGCCGATAGCAGTGGAACGGATACGACCCTGGCGGTGTCCACAAATGTCGGACACACCATCGACGCCCGACCGCGTAGGACGAGCTACGAGTTCCGGGCAGGCGCACTCAAGTGTAGCTTGGTACACTAACGTACGCGCCGACCCGTAGGCGGAACGCGCGGCCTCTACGGGCATTCCTTTAATGGGACCACGAGCGTGTCAACTGGACGCGACAGGGATGGTGAACATGGCGGTTTTTCCAGTTTCTCGCCATGGCCAACGCAGTGGCAGTCGAGCGCCCGACCTGTCCGCAGTGGTCCCATCCTGCGGGAACCAAGCCCCTCAGTGGACGTTGCCCCCATGCGATCTAAACAAAGGAGACAATACTATGATTTCTGCAGAACAGGTTCGCGAGCATATGGAAGTGATTGGCGCCGATGGTGCACACGTGGGCACAGTAGACCACATGGATGGCACATCGCGCATCAAGCTGACGAAGTCGGACTCTGACGATGGTCAGCATCACCTCATTCCACTCGACTGGGTCGACCATGTTGATCAGCACGTCCACCTGACCAAGAGCGCTGACGACGTCCGCAGTCAGTGGTCCTCGGCCAACTAATTGTTTCAGGAGCCGCTTCCAAGCGGCTCCCTATCTGTTCTCTCCCTGCCGCCCTTCCATAAGAGACTAACCCGCCACCATGCCAAAAATCGCCATCATCGGATCTGGACCCACCGGGATTTATTCGCTCGCCGGATTGATTTCCAGCGCCACGCCGCTGTCTATTACGATCTTTGAGGAAACACCTGATGCGGGGAAGGGTACGCCCTACCATCCGGCGATCAATGACCGCGCTATGCTGGCAAATATCGCCAGCATCGAAATCCCTCGCATTGAGCAGACGCTCGTCGAGTGGCTGTCGTCGCGCAGTTACAGCGAGCTTCAAGAGCTAGGCATCGAAAGGTCAGCAATCGGCGAACGTGAGTTCTACCCTCGGATTGTTCTTGGCGAGTTCCTGGCAGCACAATTCTGGATACTGGTGAACCAGGGGCTCTCTCGCGGCCACTCCATAGATGTGAAAGCCAGCCACCGTATTCTCGATATCAAGCTTGGCAAAGATAACATAACGCTCAAGTTCAAAAGGCACGGTGGCGACGATGCTGCAATGTCCTTCGACCACGTTGTCATGGCCACAGGTCACGATTGGCCCGAAAACACCGAGACGTCACCTGGTTATTTTGTGTCGCCATGGCCTGCTGCCGCGATCAAAAGGATTGGCGCTGTAGAGGTTGGTGTCTTGGGCACGTCGCTTAGTGGTATCGACGCAGTCGTCTCCGTCGCCACCGCCCATGGCATGTTCCTTCGGGACGACAATGGAACGTTGCGATATGAGCCAGACGCCTCGAGCACCGGCTTCTCTATCACTATGATGTCTCGTAAGGGTTTGTTGCCCGAAGCGGACTTCTATTGTCCAATCCCATACGAGCCTCTCAGGTTTTGCACTCAAGAAGCCATACGGCTGCTGATTGAGCAAAAGCGGGATCGGCTTCTCGATGAGGTCTTCGAGTTGTTCCGGCGAGAGCTTGCCGCAGCCGATCCTGAATACGCTGCCCGCATTGGACTTGCGTTGGCGTCTGTGGAGGACATTGCCGACCGCTACTTTCGAGCGCGACAACACGCCGATCCCTTCGTCTGGGCCGCTGAGAACCTCGCGGAAGCCAAGGAAAACAAAGCCGAGCGGCAAACCATCCAGTGGCGTTACGCCATCCTCAGAATGCACGAAGTCATTGCGCTTGCCATCCCTCGTTTGAATGACCGAGATCTGAAGCGCTTCCACAAGGATTTCAAGACAGTTTTCGTCGACGACTACGCGACGGTTCCCCACGAATCCGTCGAACGGCTCCTTGCCCTGCATCAGGCAGGGAAGTTGTCCGTCAAGGCGCTAGGCGACGATTACGACATTAGCCGAGGTGGTGAACAGCCAGGAGCGGTCGTGATTGTTGACGGAGATGAGTGCAAGTATGACGCCTTCATCGACGCTACTGGACAGCATGCGCTCTCCGCTTCCGATCTACCGTTCCCGAGCCTTCGTCAGACCGGCGCAATCGAAGAAGCAAAGACCCGGAAGGCCGAGGCCAGCGCGACCGACGAGACTCGGCGAACAGGTGGCGTTGAGATCAACGATGATTTCCGACCCCGCGTTGAACCTGGGCTGTCAAATAATCTTTACTGTGTCTCAGTCCCGTTCCTGCTGCATAAGATGCCGTTCATACAAGGCATCACAAGTGCTCATGAGATGGGATGCAAGGTGGCAGCCACTATCATCGATGCGGTAGCGAACTCGGATCTTCTCGTGCACTACGGGTAACGCTCACTCGAGTGAGATCGTGTCTCCAACGGATATTGCGCCCTCAGATCCAACGTTAGCGTATACACCGAAACACCGCTGGCGGCTCCGGACGACAGTGCGCAGGACTTCGGGATCTTCGGGCACGTCAGTCTGCGCGATCATGGTCATTCCGCAGCGTTTGGTTTTCTCCGTGATCGTGCCACGGTAGGTACCGATGGCGATTTGACAACCAATCCAATCGTCCTCGTTGGCACTGGTATCTATCACAATATTCGGGCGAAATCTGCGGATGTCCAAGACAGCATGCGGCATGATCCCAGACAAGTCAGAAAGTGACCTGGTCGAGAGCAAATGGAGTGGGCTTGCGGCATATCGAGGGCACAAAGTGACTTTACCCTGGTCTGTCGGGAGAGTGCTTCCAACTTGACGGATCGCACAGCGGAATCCAAAATGGTCCAACAGCGCAATATCCAAATTGGGGTCATCCACCCGGAAGTTCCAATCACCTGAGGAGACCAAGACGTCCCCATCGACGATACGAGCATCAAGCTCCAGCGCCGGACGCCAGCGAGCGATCTTTTCCGGAGCAGCAACCTCCCCCGTAAAGAGGTCGACGAGAAGATGACTGCGATCTCCTCGAACGCCATCAATTGTGACAGCTACTGCGTCGACCCGTTCCCCGCGCAGAGAACTGACTGGATAACGCCATAGCGCTTGAACTGTTGCCTTAGCCTCTATCGGGTGGCTCCCCAGAACCAGGCTACCGCAGCGACGATAGCGACGGTAGCAAGCGGGCGTTCCTTGACTAAGTCTTCAACGCTTTGGAGGACTGACTTTGCTTCAGCCTTCCCAACCGCCACTGCACCGCTAGCAACTTCGGAGGCTTGGTCCGACAAGCGCACAGCGTCTCGGCGAAGAGAACGGACACCTCCGCGATGCTCAATACCGCCGAGCTCACCGGTCGACCTCAAAGCTTCGTCCACCAGCGGAGCATCATCACGATCATTCGCGGCATTTCCATCAATGGTGCTGGCGACTGACGATTGGGTCGCCGACACCGGATCGGATGCAGGGAAGGTATCTTCGAGGCCTTGTTCGAGAGCATCGCGGTCGGCAGAACGCCGGCGAGCCTCGTCTGCATTGTATGACTGGACTGCGGGGGATTTATTCGGATCTGCCATGGTTGCCTCCTGTTCCGATGGAGAACCTTCAATTGCGATTTAGGTTCCTCTGTAACTTCCCACAGAAAGCAAAAAGCTGTGCTGGTGTGTCCGAATGCTACGGCCTGTTACGACGCCTTTGCGATCACTTCGCATAGCATCTTTCACAGTATGATGTCGGCGGCGACGGCCTGGAACGATGGCCTCCGGCGCTTGGCCGCCATTAGAAGATCAAGCTCGACGGAGGAAGGTCCAAAACGTTTGAACAGGTCATCAGCATCCCGCCTATCTAGGCCATACTTCGCGCGAAATTCCTCAAGGGAGTACGGCCTGCCACGCAGGGGTCGTGCGCGCTCTGAAAGTTTGTCATTCATTCGCATCCTCCTTCAGTTGGCGGGAGAATGCCCTCGCAGGTAATTTGTTCCCTTAACGGAACCGACAGCCGGAAGCCTTGCAGGAAACAGTTCAAGATCCGCGCCATTGTGACGTCGTCGCCGCTGAAAAGGGGCCCGGCAACAAACAGCTGCACAGCTGAAATCGCTTTCGCTACCCTTTACCCTGTGCGTGCAGCCGACTTCGCCAACTGCGTTCCTCTCTTGTTCGTAGCCTCGTCTCCCTGCCATTAAGCCCGCAAGGGGCGCACCCTGCGCTTCAATCCGAGATTTCCTGCCTAGGCGATTAGGTGTCGTGTCTGGCGATCTCTTGGCGCTCGACAGCCTAGAAGACGAGTTCAGTTTGCCGTCGAGGGCAGGGGTACAGTTGAAATCGTTCACCGTTTCCTCGCCCGCGAAACTATGACGTGGATTTTTTCGCACTGATGATGCGAGCGAGCTAGCCAACGATTTCGAGCAAAAGTTCGCTAACTTTTCCAACCCACTCCCTATAACGGCGTCTGGCATCCGATTTCACGGTTTCCAGCGTCTTACCAGTCCGTCGGACGTCCCTAGAACCGGGTCAGTATCAGGAATGGGCAACCTCGATATCTTGTTTAGAATATCTGGTGTCGGAGCCGTTCTTTGGATGTCCGCTTGCTGCCCATGCGGATACGCGCCGATTACCTCGAAATCCGGCGAAGATTTGAGGTTTTGGTGACCTGTTCCTGCCGGTAATAGCAAGCAGTCACCGCGTGAGACCTGCAGTGCTCGCCCCCCGGGGCCCCCGATCAACAGGGTTGCATTTCCCTGGCCAATGCCAAGGATTTCGTGCGCTCCTGAATGGTAGTGCTGATAGCTGAAGACCCCATTTCGCCAAACTCCGGTCCAGCCATTGTCAGTGAAGATAGCTTCAAACGAACTGGCGGCCGCTGCTCCTCCTGCGCGCTTATAGACCAAGACCGGGAGCCGAAGATTATTCGGCACCCAGTCACTTGATGGGAACATGATCTCTTCAATATCCATCTGAACGGTCTCAGCGTGTAAAGTCGGGTCCTGGCTCATCGCTCTCGTCGTTGAGCGACGGCAGAAAGGTTTCAACGTCGCGTCTTTCCCGATCAGATAGTGACGCTATTTTTTCCTTCCAAAACCGCGCTGCCTCTGGCGGATCGCCATCCCAGTCTCTTGACGAGCCAAGATTATCGTCAATCACCGCAATCCGTCGGCCCCCTAGACGTCGATATTCGTTGGCAAGTTCTTTCGAGGCGTTGTCCATGATGCTTCCTCCTACTAACTCCAGAGCATAACTTTTGCCGCTTAACGCAGTTCCGGAGAAAATGTGAGATCCAATGGCCGTGAGTGCGCCCCAAGGATTCCGGGACAGGGGTGAGATACCCGTCCTCCCGGAGTTTTCGTTTGGCTTGAAGAGGCGATGCACCGGGCCGTGAGGCGCTAACGCCAGTCAGAACGTGTGGTCATCCTCGACACCACCGTCGGGCCACAGCCGGCGCACGTCCGCGCGAAGCGCCGCTATGGCATCAAAAGCGTTATCGCTGTGCATCTGCAGAACCCGAGCCGCTTGGCGGACTTCGTCCTTCTGAAGCAGATGATTGACGATCTTAACAGCGTAGTGTTCGACGCTTTCACCATAGGCACGTTGCGCTTTCGAAACCGCGCTTAACGGGATCTCGCCGTGAGCCATGACAAGTCGACCCAAATCAATTGCATCGCGATAAGCAACCGAACGATCAAGACAACGATCCGCATTTGCCAGAAGTTTCTCAGCGAACATGTCCGAAGCCGAAAGAATAGGAACCCTGAGATCGTCATCGAGATGGCCACCCACTGGAATGCGTTCCTCGCGAACGATCTCGAATTTTACTGGCTGATCCCTGTAGAGGAGAAACATTCTGATTCCGTAGCGGTCGAACTTAGGTTCTCGTGCAGCCTTGATGTCGGCTCCGAACAGGCCAGCCGCGCCCGACCGCTGCGCAGCGACTCTGAGTTCGCGGTATCCGTCCGTGTTCGCGCATAGGAAATCGACATCAAGCGACTGACGGTATTCGCCGTGCTTCAGAACGATCGCCGTACCGCCACCAAAGTAACAGCCACAGCTTTCCAGAAACCGACCGTCCATGGAGCGGAGGATCTCGGCGATGTTTTCATGTTGGGGTTTTATGAATGTCATTTGTAGCCCTTTTAGACGACAATCGCGTCCAATCAGGCAAAAAGCTACATCAATTTGAAGCCGTGTCCGAATTCTTCGCCGAGTTCATCGATCAACATTGCTTCACGCGTAGTCAGTTTGTCGCGATCGACAAAGTGCCAGTTGCGCTCGTACAGTGCAAAGACCTCAGCCGCGTCGATCGGGCGACGAGGATCCCTATTCCAAGCGAGCCTATTAAGCTCGGGAAATTCCGCAGGGGTGATCTGATTTCCAAAATGCATTGCCATAGCGACAGTCTTCTACCACATTCCGATGCCATTTAAAAGCGGCCGGAAATGAATGGGGCCCGGTATAGATAGGACGCGAGGCGCCGGATTTTAAGGCAGGCAAGCGCTGCAGACGGCTGGAGACCAAATGGAAGATTTCCAACCATAGAGACCCCCGCCCATGGCGTATGTGGGATCGACGATCAACCCCAGTCATATTTGTCGAAATGACCTTCGAGATGGATCGCAGCTTCGCTGTAAAAGCTCAAGTTCGTCGGGAGGTGCATTGAGCCGCACAACCATGACCGCAATAATGCTTGCAACCGCCAACCTGGTTTCGCTTGACGTGGCTTTAGCGACCTCGGATCCTTCATCGATCAAGATCGGGGGGAGGTCAGCAGATCGTCTCGGCCGACGTCGTCAAGGGGTGAAGGGCGACGCTGGAGTTCAGCGGGACGCTGGTTAGCGGACCAAAGTTGGCGATCATGCTAGAAGAGCTCAGGCGAGAATTTGGTTGAACGAATCCAATCAATCGTTCGCCTGTAGCTTGCTTCGTTGGACGCGACCGCGCCAAATCGGGTAATTTCTAGACCTAGTGGCGGCCTAACCACCAAAATTGAGTTAGTTCCATAAGCTATATTATCCGATATTTGTGTCTTACGATATATCTTAGGATATCTTCAGGATCTGGGCCTCACCCTGCGAAGCCGAACAACCGGGCTTGGTAACCGTGTCTCAGTGACTACGCGGCGTGCAGCTGGAGAATGTGTGCGGAATGCGCGCGAACGAAGTTTTTCTCGAAGTCTGCTGCGTCATAGACCGAGAAACTTCCAGCCTGATCGCGGACAATGAAATCATCCGGTCGAGCTCTTAGAGCCTTCGGACCATTGAAAATTGTGACGCCCGTCTCGGCGACTACCATTTGCCCACGCTCGTAGCAGTCACAGGCCCACTCTGGCAAAAGCTCCCAGTCCGCCTCGGATGTGGCGATGACTTCTTAAGCGCTGACGACGTCAATACGGGTGGGTATTGTTAGATATTCAGGCATTGGGTCGAACATAGTCCCTTCGAAATGCAGCGGTTTCCTGCCGCACTTGCAGATCGTCAGACTGCAGAATCGTTGGTGCAACGCTAATGCCTTTTTTGACCATGGTCGGCAACCGAAACTTCCAATGTTCACAGGGCTGGACAAGCCGACCGCTAAGCCCCATCCCGCTGCCTCAACCTCCGCCGCCATTGCGAAAACAATGAGCCGGAGCATCGATCCATGGCTGGATAACTCGCCCGCTCCGCCACGCCGGCCAACCGTATTCGGGCATGAACGTTCTCCTGCTATGTCAGAGTAGATGTCGCATGGATTTGCTTCGTCGATGTGGATGACGTTCAAGCAAGCGTTGGAACTCGGCGCCGCTGTTCGAAAGGGCGAGATCGGATCGACGGTCGTATTCACCAAATCCGAAGCGGACGGAGACGGCGGTGAGGTCGATCGAGAGATCCCGTTCCTCAAAGCCTATTCCGTGTTCAACGTCGAGCAGATCGAAGGACTGCCCGAGCACTAAACCGAGGCGCCGTGAACGCCTGGTTGGCCGTGGCCGGGATCGACAAGGGTGGCGTCTTCAGGGCGATCGGCAGATGGGGCACGCTGTCGCGGCGGGCGCTGGATTCCCAGTCGATCAACGCGATCGTGAAGCGGCGAACCGCGATTGCAGGTCTTGCCCCTAGGGAGTTTTCTGCGCATGGGCTGCGGTCGGGCTATCTGACGTAAGCCGCTAATCGCGGCATTCCGTTGGCGGAGGCGGTGAATCAATCCCGCTGTCGATCAGTGCGACAGGCCTCCAGCCACTATAATCGCGCAACGCGATGCAACGAACGCGACGCGCAAATGTTATGGCCCGGCTTTGGTGCCGTTTCACGATCTTAAGGTATTAGCCTGACGTCGCTTATCTAGATGCTGAGATGATTGCCGCCTTTTTGCTTCAATAATTAAACTTGCAATTCTGGAATTCAACTCCATAATTGCAAGGATGATTAGCAGGCGAAAAACATTAGAACTCATCGAACTCATCGATTCCAATCCGGCCGTCGCTTTGCTGGGACCTCGACAGGTCGGAAAAACAACGCTCGCATTGGAGATCGGGGAACAGCGACCATCGATCTATCTAGATCTGGAATCGGACGCCGATCGAGCCAAACTCTCTGAGCCGGAACTCTACCTTTCCGGTCACGAAGATAAGCTGGTCATTCTCGACGAAGTCCACCGGCTTCCGGATCTCTTCCAAAATCTTCGCGGACTAATCGACAAGGGGCGACGAAAGGGACTGCGCAGCGGCCGCTTCCTTTTGCTTGGCTCAGCCTCAATCGATCTCCTGAAACAGTCCGGTGAGAGCCTAGCTGGACGGATCGCATATTTGGAGCTCGCTCCAATTGACGGCCTTGAGGTCAATAAAACCGAGCTCAACACGTTGTGGAACAGGGGCGGGTTTCCTGACAGTCTTCTGGCCAGAACAGATGCCGTTAGCCAGCGGTGGCGGCTTGATTTCATTCGAACTTACCTAGAGCGAGACATTCCGCTTCTTGGACCAAGGATCCCAGCCGAAACGCTACGCCGGTTCTGGACAATGCTGGCACACCATCAATCCGGCCTTCTCAATGCGGCAGACTTCGCTCGCGCGCTCGGCGTGGACGGGAAGACTGTCGCCTCCTATCTCGATCTCATGGTGGATCTGCTTCTGGTGCGCCGCCTCGAGCCATGGCACAACAATGCCGGCAAGCGCCTGGTAAAGTCGCCGCGTGTGTATGTTCGCGACTCCGGACTGCTCCACGCTCTACTTGGTTTGACAACGCTTGAGGATATTCTCGGTCATCCGGTCGCCGGCGCCAGCTGGGAAGGTTTTGTGATCGAAACACTTCATGCCGCAATGCCAAACGGCACCCAAACAAATTTCTACCGCACCGCGGCTGGCGCGGAGGTCGATCTCATTGTCACCCTGCCCGGCGGACGCCGTTGGGCGATCGAGATCAAGCGAAGTCTCACACCGAAAGTGGAGCGCGGATTCCATAACGCCTGCCTGGATTTGAACCCTGTTCGCCGCATCGTCGTTTATCCAGGATCCGAGGCCTATCCTCTCGGCAGCGAAGTAGAAGTACTGCCACTGCCGCAGCTTGGCGAGGAATTAAGCGAGGCTTCGAGGATGCCGGAGCCTCGCCTATAGCTGTACCTTCCGTGATCCGAACGGCAAAATGCTTGGTCGTGCACGCGAAGAAGGAGGGTGATCCCCTACCCTAAAGCGCAGGCATGGTGCACTTGGGTTAGCTTCTCCACGGAATCCACGAGACCTTCTATGAGCCGCAGGTCAATGGATCGGATCGAGCTAATAAACGCCCCCCCTGAATTGCCACATTGGTTCAGCTATTGATTTGTTCTTGAAGCTTTTGGATTTTGGCAAGTATCTCATCGAAAGAAAGCGGCTTTTCATCAAACATCATTGGTGCCATGGCGCGATAGTCGCCGCGCAGATCTTTGATCCGGAGTTCACTTGGCAACAATCTCAGCGTGCCGGGCTTCGCCGTGTCGTAGCTTGCCCAACTGGATCGAAAGAATGTGGCTTTGTGCTTTGCCACTATTGCCAGAAGATTGAAATCAGTTGCTGCGGTTTTACCTTCCTCGGTGTCGAGAAGCATCGCCACGTCGTAATAGTGGCGTGAGAAATACTGCGGCGTGTTCGACTCCGCAGGACGGTGCGCCTCTGCGTGCAAAGCGGTTATCTTCTCCCAAAAGGTTCGCTGCGCAGAGAGCACAATTACCTTGCATTCCGGCTCTTTGAAAAAGCCTGGGAAATCGGCAGCAGCATAAGGACGAATGATTTTACACTCGGTCGGCCACGGATCACCGCGCGCACCGAGCTCGAGCTTCACCCGCGGTGTGATGTAAGCCATCCCGTCATATTCTGCGGGGGGGAGTGCAGTCGGATAATGGAAGTTCACCGTCTGCGCATCGCTAGCGTCTATTTCCAGCGACCACTTACCTTCCGCCGGCTCACCTAACTGCTCGACGATGGCAGACCGAAGCGCAGGAAGCAGCTTTTCCGCAATATGCCGCTCCACATCTACCAAGGCCACGATGAGTTTGCCCGATCGCTTTTTACTGACACCTTCCTTCTCAGGATCCCTGTCACCGAAATAGCCGAGCTCCGCTCGATCGAAGGAAAGATCGATATCCTCTGAAAACCGGTGGATTGCATTGAAAGCTTTGGAGAGCGATGTGCCACCCTTGAAAACAAGGGTAGCTGCATTTTGCTCATGGAGACCAAAAAGCCGCTTCAAAGTCCAACAGACCCAAAAGTCTTTCTCGATGATCGTATTGGCGACCACCGATCGGAAGAAGAGCTACGTTATCCATCGATTTCACCCGGCGCTGCATTGGCAATTGATACGAGCGTAGGCCTCATCCAAGCTGGCGCTTGTACCGCCGAGGAAGCGAGTGTCTTTTTGTCATTGGCTGACAGTCGGCGCGCCGCGATTTGCACAACATCACCGGCACGCATCGCCCCAACATGACGAAGCGCTTGCACAACCGTTCCAGCCGCGCTGCCAGGAGCGATCAAATGCTTAGGAGACGCGTGACGGAGGTCGACTACGCGCTTGCCCAAAACAACACGTCGGGAAGGCCCATCGGTGAGATATGTGTTCTTCGCAGGAACCTGCGTTGTAAGACCAAGGTCGTTTGCCGCGCGCGCACCAGCAATCTGTAATTGGGAACCTGTCTCGCGCGCCAGCGCTTGCGCGATATCATCTGGGGCAGGCGAAAGCAGCCCGAGTTGAGGATGAACCTTCGGGAAATCGTACAGGCCTCGCGCGAGGCGCCTGAGCTTCCCGCCCTTGACCAGCCGCGACAACGCCTGATCGACAGCCGCGCGCCCAGCGATATCCAGGAAATCACTAGGCGTGAAAACGCCGCCGCGCCCGCCAGCACGGGCGCGCTTCATAATTCGATCCGGCACAGAACCCACGACGCTTTTCATGCGTCAGAAAATAGTGCATCTTTTTCTGACATTCAAGGTCCATATTTAGCCGTCGGCCGAGAAGTAAAGCGAGGATAGTAATGATCGCTCCCAGAGCACAGGCAGACGAAAAGATGAGTGCCGGTGCACAGGTTGAGTCGGTCGATGCCGGGTTGGCAAACTTCCCTATCTTCAGCTAACAGGTGAGATCCGTCTTCCCCGGCTCGGGAATGAAATAGATGACCGGGGAGACGTCAATTGGGATTTTCCAAGGTCCGCCCTCCTGCTCTTGAAAGGTGAGGATTTCTTTCCGGGTGGCGTCTCGAAGGACAATGCCAGCATCGGAAAACTCCCAGGCTGCAAGTTCATCAGGCCACGGCGGACCACAAGGTCTAACTTTGGTGACAACACGGCAGCCGATGGTCTCGACCTTCTCCAACGTAACATGGCACGCAAGTGAACCATCTTCTAGAGTCAGGAGCCATTTTCCGACAGTGGTGTCGACAATACCCTCGCTCACATCCTGGCTGACTGCGGGACCATCCGACCCTATGAATGCCACCATCACCGCGGAGACGCGGCACATGCGACTATCGAACATCGAATTTTTCCCCGGGCACTCGTGCTTCACAGTTTATTGAGTTTCGGATGGCAGTTTATCGCTGCGCGACAGGTATTGCGTTCGCGTATCCGGAGACATTATCGAATGAAGTATCAGTTGATGACCATATCAGCGCTTATTGTCACGCTGACTATCTTGGTTGCGATCAATCCCTTCGGTCAGAACGTGGTCGATCGACAGACTACCGGCGCGATCCAATTGCGATAGCTGCGAACTGCCGTTCGACTGCACTAGCCAGTGTTCAAGCTCGTTTCTCCATAAAGAGCAACCAGACTTCTGCCGCCACGCTTGCCCGGTAAAGCCCATCGTCAGCGCGAGCCAGAATCTCATTGACTCCCCCAGGCTCTCTAGACACAGCAACATCTAGCTGGTCGTCACAGCCATCGATTTCCCGTTCCACTCTACCGCCCTTCGGCGATCCGCGCTCATATATCCTCAGCACGTCTAGGGGCGGCCCGCAAATCCGCCGTCGCCAGCAGGATGCCGAACTCCTCGCCGCCAATGCGTACGATGAACTCATTCTTCCGCAGGACTGCACTTACCCGCTCTAACAATATCTTTTCGAAACTCGGCGTCGAGGCCCGGGCTCAAGCGATACGGAACGTTAGCGGCCAGCGCAACGTTGGCTGTACCTCGCTTCGCTTCAGCAGGTAGCTCCAGGCCACCCGACCGTTGCCCGCGAAAGCCATAGGGCTCGAGCACCGTATCATACTCACCCATTCCCGTTACCTGGCTGCCGTGTCCGTCGAGAATGTCGATCAACAATCCCGAGGAGCCCTCATCGTCTGTTGCAACGTCGTTCGCAGGAATAGTTTGCAGTCTCCGGAACAATCGGGTCGCGCGAACGATAACTCCTACACCACAATGGGAGATGGCGATGGCCACGATGACATTCGAAGACCTTGCATCGAAGATCAAGAAAATCGATTTCTGCATGCTATCGACGACTGACGGCATGCGAAGGATTTTCAGCCGCCCGATGAGCAACAATGGCGATGTCGAGTATAATGGTGACTCCTGGTTCTTTTCCTACGAGCACACCCGGAAAATCGGCGAGATCGAGGGCGTCGATGACGTCTTGCTGACCTTCACGGAGCCGCCGGGTCTCTTAGGGAAGCCAGGCATCTTCATTGCGATCCAAGGAAAAGCGTCGATCGTTCGGGACAACGCCACCTTCAAGGAACACTGGGTTTCAGGTTTGGAACGCTGGTTTCCTGAAGGTGCGGAGACTCCGGATTTAGTCTTGATAAAGGTGTCAGCTTTATCGGTCTATTATTGGGACGGCGAGGACAACGGCGAAGTCGCCGTGCCAAAAAGGTAGTAGGCCGTGGCCGATCGGTCAGACCAATCCACGCAGCTTTTGTCGTCGTGTTCACGTCGTGCGCACAACGTTTCCGTCTGTCGGCACCAGGAAAACCGATCCAACAGAGGGTGGTCATTCCCGTACTCTGCGATCACCCACTCCCAAATTAGTCTCGGCAGAGCAGCGCCTCACCGACCTTCGTCGATGGCTTCGGCGTGGCCTACCTTAAAAAAAGAGATAGGGTGGAAGCCTTGCAGCCATTCAGGGGCACGCCTGTTATTGCCTCAGGAGTACTAATCAGGCAATGCAAACAAAGCTCACGAGGTGCTTGACGCCTTGGGACACTAGTCGATGAAGCGGTAGGGGCCGCCTTTGGCCAATGCTCGCAGATAGGCCGGGCGAGCGTGTATTCGATCCAGCCATGCATTCGTCGAAGGCCCGCAATGCTCGAGACCCACTTTCGCCCGCACAGCCTCCAACGGAAAACTCATCATGATGTCGGCTGCCGAAATCGCATCTCCGGCGAACCACGGACGCGAAGCAAGCTCCGCTTCGATATAATCGAGATGGACTTTGAGCATCGGCCGCACCTTCTGGGCGGCAAAGCGGCCGAGTATCGGCACCTGCGAGACCACAAGTAGCGCAAACAGTACTGGCATCACCGAACCTTCAGCGTAATGTAGAAATAGCTGGTATCGGCGGATACCATCTGCTCCATCCGGCGGGCCGAGAAAACCACCAGATCGGTCAACGAGATATTCGCAGATAGCGCCAGTTTCGACAAAAACAGTCCGGTGGCCGTCAACAACGTCTTCGATGACAGGAGACTTGCCGAGGGGATGCACCTTCTTCAACTCTTCTGGAGCACGCATGTCGACCCGACGCTTGTAGCGCCGGATGTCGTATTCCGCCTCGAGTTCCTCAAGCATCCAGAGGACCCTTTGGGACCGACTATTGTTCAGATGATGAACTATGAGCACAAATTTCTCCGCCTGTTGCTGACCCATCGTTTGCTTACGTGTCCCAGATCACTTTGCGTCTAGATGCGAGCGATCAACGGCAGAGACCACACACAAATTACGACCGGCGGATACCGGAAAGCCGGCACGTGGCTTTTGACCGACGCGGCATCTCTTGTCATCTAGATCCGCTGCAGCAAAATCGAACATGCCAAATTTCGAATTCGTCGGAGGATGCTTTGCCTATTCACGGTCGCGCTGCGGAAGGTCGCGAAGGTCTTGCGTCCACGATAGTGCGGATGAGCACCACGACTGCGATCGTGGCTGCAATTTACGACGTTGATTTATCGTACCAAGCCGAATTCCCACTTTCGCAGCATCGTCCGTCTCACCTGTCGTAAAGATAGGTGACCCGCAGTTGGCGCAAAAATACTGCAAGCGTCTGCGTCCACTGGCGGCGACCTTGATGTATAGCTTCGGCTCGCCTGACGTCACCCAAAACTGTTCGCGCCGTGCGCTTACAGAGACGCGATATGCCGTTCCAGTCAACCTCTGGCAATCCTCGCAGTGGCAAATTGAGACATCCTCTGGCGCGATGTCGGCCTCGTAAGCGACCTGTCCGCACTGGCACTGGCCGTCTATGTGCATTTCTATCTCCCTGAGACATCTAGGATCCATCTCTAGCGGTGATCGCGGCAACGCTTGATCAAAATCCGGCTGGCACATCTTTTTTAATGCAGACAACTGGAGCGCCTCGGCAGCCTAAGGCTCCGTGCCAGGGTCTCCCAGTCATCGAACAGCGGCGGTTGAAGGCGTTTGCGTAACCGACGCCGCATTGTCTCGCGATGATGCCGGCAATGTTTCATCTAACCAGTTTGCCACGAAGGTCGCGACCTCTTCCCAGCCCGGCTCGTTGCAGATGTAGTGACTTCGGTTCGTAAATTCCTGGAAGGCCGTTACGCTACCATTGTCATCATATGCTCTGAAGTTTTTCTCGCTTAAGTGTGCCGGGATGATCTCGTCCTTCTCAGCAGCGACCAAGAGAAGCGGCGCATGTGGGCGCGACAAGTCGATCTTACCGGAAACGCCCATGCAATCGCGTAGAACGTTGCGGCTATCATGCGTCGCGGTCTGGACAAACGCCGCTGCCGCCTGTTCTTCGGTCAGCGTATTGGCGAACGCATCGTGGAACGTTTCAGCATCCATAAAGACAGGTTCGTCACCCTTCAATGGGTTGGCGATAATGGCGCTGTTTTTGATGAAACCCCAGTCGAAATCAAGCATCGCGTTCGGTGCAACAGACGCGATCGCGACGGCGCCAGAAACCAGGTCCGCTGCCAGAAGCTTCTGGGCGATCAGGCCGCCTACCGAGTGGCCGACAACAATCGGTCGATCAAGCTTGGACACGACGGCGACGATGCTCGCGTAAATCTCGTCAAGACCAAGTTCGCCGAGCCCGCTGGGAGGGTTCTGGCGCAGGCCCCCAGGCTCACCGTCATGTAGCGGCCATGCGGGCGCGAGGCACTCGTATCCGCGCTCGGAAAACAAACGGCTCCAGCGGTCCCAGCTTTTCGGGTTCTGGAACATGCCATGCACGAATACGATCTGGGTCATCTCTCATCCCTTAGTTTGGTTTCGAGACGATCAAACCCGGTTCAACCGAACTTGTTCCTCTGAGGGCGTCAACCACACCTTGGTATACGCGTCGCAAAGGGTTTCTAGTGCCGAACATTTGAACGGCCGGACGTTTCTTTGCCTGATCAGGCCAGGCGTCGCCTATCGCAAGAGGTCATTTCGTCGACCATCGACGCCATAGCTGACATGCCATATGGCTTGGGCACGAACACCGCATCACCCGGTAGTTCTTCTGACCCGAGCAGCCGACCGCCGGAAGCGATAATGATGGGGACGTTCGCATGCTTGATCGACATCATTCGCGCGAGGTCGAGGCCGCTCAGACCGCCGGGCATATCAATATCGGTGATGACGGCGTCGATCTTTCGATGTCCGAGCACTGCGACGGCTTCGAGAACGTTTCCTGCTTCGACGACATCATAGCCCTCGTCAGCCAAAGTGTCTGCTAGCACCATCCGGATCAAGAACTCGTCTTCGACAATTAGTACGGTACGCTGGTACATGGCCGTCTCCGTTCCGTGGATACGAGGTGAACTCGTTTGCCCAGATTTAGATCGCCCCTCAGGTCAGAGTATTCGCGGACATATTTAATAAAATACGAATGACCCCATGTAAGGTGCGCCCTGCCATCGTTCGAAGCTCGCTCCTGGGATCATCGTTACTATCCTGTGTCCTGCAGAACGTCTCCCCTCCCCCGACACGCGCAGGCACTCGCACGGTCGACGCTCGACGACCATGATTGGCAGAGTAATCATGGCGGGCGCCTGACGGGCCAGAGCCAGTTGATACCTGGTAAACCTGCCTCTAGAGGCCCGCGGAACCTTAACCATTCTTGCTCGTTGGCAACTCAGACGTAGGAGGAAATCATGACCAGTATATCAAGTGACAACGGACTAAATTCCGCGACAGGCAGAGCGAAGAGCGCCCTGACCGCTTTCTTCGACAACCGAAGCGACGCTGATCGAGCCATCGTAAGGCTGAGGTCAGCAGGCCTTGGAGACGTGCGGCTGATGGCTGGCTACGAAGCCGATGGCGAAGCGTCCAGCTCCAACGATGCCGGCAGCTTCTGGTTCAAACTCGGAGACTGGCTCTTCCCTGACGACGACCGTAACCTTTATGCAGAAGGACTTCGCCGCGGCGGTTTCCTTGTCTCGGTTTCGGTCGATGGCACGACCTACGAGGCAGCCCACGACATTCTCGATGACGATGGCGCAGTCGACATCGATGAGCGCGCTGATCTCTGGCGAACCGGTGGGTGGAGCGCTGCGCACGATCAAAAGCCGAGCGGTTCTCAAGGCGACATATACCAGGCCGATGCCGTAGCCGGCGCTGCGACCGGCATCGGGCGCTTCTCGCGCAGTGGCGAGGCGAGCTCTGCCCGCGTGCGCGCATATGATTTGACGGAACAGCTTCCTGACGACGTCGTCGACGACGTACTTCCAACTGGACATCAGCGAACCACAGGCGACCGACATCAGGATCCGCTCGATCAAAGCATGAGTCCGAACGAGGAGCTCGACGCGTTGCGTCAAAAGCAGAGCTTTCCAGGCGGTCGCTAGCGAAAGCTAGCTTGTGTGATGGAGATCGCGACCTACAATATAAACGGCATCAACGGGCGCCTGGATGTCCTCCTTCGTTGGCTGAAGGAGGAAAGGGCCGACGTGGTTTGCCTGCAGGAACTTAAGTGTTCCGACGGCAAATTTCCCCATCGGGAGTTGGAAAGGGCCGGATATGGCGCCGTTTGGCAAGGTCAAAAGAGCTGGAACGGCGTCGCTATTCTTGCAAGAGGTCAAGAACCTCACCTAACTCGCAAGGGGCTGCCGGGTGACCCCGACGATAGCAACAGCCGTTACATTGAAGCCGCCGTTGATGGCATCTTGATCTGTTGCCTGTACCTGCCCAATGGCAATCCAGCACCCGGCCCGAAATTCGACTATAAACTTCACTGGTTCAAGCGCCTTCATGAATACGCTGCTGAATTGCTCGATCTCGACGTCCCTGCCCTTCTAATAGGAGATTTCAACGTCATTCCGACGGATTTGGACGTTTACAAGCCGGAACGGTGGCTCGATGACGCTTTGTTTCGGCCCCAGGTTCGCAAAGCATATTCCGACCTGGTGGCACAGGGCTGGACCGACGCGATCCGGCATCTGCATCCAGATGAGCGTATCTACACCTTCTGGAAATACTGGAGAAACGCGTTTGAGCGCAACGCAGGTCTCCGCATTGACCACGCCCTGCTTAGTCCAGCTATCGCGCCCTTTCTGAAGACAGCGAGCGTTCGGCGTAAGCCGCGAAGCTGGGAGCACACGAGCGACCATGCGCCGGTGGTATTCGAGATCGACCGGCCCGAGACGTGACAATGGCAGTTGGGGCTATGCCTGACACCCCGGGGCGGCCGAGACGGACTGCATTTGGAAAGGGTGCGGCCCAAGAAGAGCAACTTCGAACCCCGACGCCATCGCTTCACTCCGCGTGAAAACAGCGGAGAATGTCATGGTCTGTCCGCTTCATCAGCCCCTATTTAAGGAGGGCCCAGTTCTTTTGTCGCTACGGGCCCAGTTTTGCATGTCGCCTGTCACCTGTCATGTAGCCCATCGCTCGACCAAGAGCGCCGAGGTTGAAGACAGGTTTCACACCTGTTGATCCAACTTGATCAAGGCTATGTCATCTGAAGGTGACATGTGGCCAGCCAAGCTAATCGGCTTCATATCGGCCGTAAGCGTCCTGGGTCGGCCCCCGGACAAGATGGGCCGCTGTCCGGATCCGCAAGCTCGACCATATGCGCTGTCATCAGAGCAATCCAAAACTCCAGCACTCATGGTGGTACTTTGAGCTGACGACCGCGATCGGAGCGGTCACAGGCGCGTGTCCATGAACACGTCCTCTGCTTTAGGGACATCCTTGGACTGACGGCCCTGTGGGCACCGACAGACGCAAAGTAGGTGAGGACGCAGTGCAACCGGGACAAAGCCAAGGCATTGCAGAGCGGATCGTGATTAGATTTGCGGAAAAGTCGACATCACTGTCGGAACGTGAACGCCATAAACGTCCTTGAGACGATGTAAACGATGAGAACTGCAATGGCATCACACCTGAACGTGCAAGGCATATTTGCTGCCGCAACCGTAAGTGACCTTTCGACGGCATTGATGTGGTACGAGTGTTTCCTCGGTCGTCCAGCCGACGACCATCCGCTTGCCCAGATGGCGCAATGGCGCAATTTGAGCGCGACGGGGGGCCTCCAGCTTTGGGGCGACAAGACGCGGGCGGGAAGCGGGGTGATGACGATCGTCGTCCCCGATCTCGCCGTCGAAATACAGCGCTTGTCGGCGCAAGGCATCGTGCCCAATAGCGAGGCACGCGGACCCTTTGGCGCCGTTGCGAGTTTCTTTGATGCCGACAACAACCGGATCGTTTTGGCCGAGCCTGCAATAGACTGATCACCTGGCGCGATGATTGTAACCGAGACAAGGGAGTGAGGACATGGACATGACCGAGTTAAAACCTGCCAAGGATCTGGCCGCTACGCGGGTGTCACGGTTCGAGAACGAGAGCCCTGACTATGCCAAGGCACGGATGGCCCTACTGGCGGAAGAGATCGAAGTGCGGCGTCATCTGACCCGCCTCGCCGAGCAACGCCGGCGCCTGCCCTTAGGCCCGGCGATTGAGAAGAACTACCGTTTCCAGGACGAAAACGGCAGCGATGTCGGTTTGATTGACCTCTTTGGTTCCCACGACACGCTTTTGACCTATTTCTGGATGTTCGGCCCACAGCGTGAACGCCCCTGCCCTATGTGTACGAACTTCCTTGGTGGGGCAAACGGGAATGGAGCCGACATCAAGCAACGTGTTGCCTTCAAGATACTTGGCCGGAGTCCGGTAGAACGTCAGCGGGCGTTCGCTATAGAGCGAGGCTGGCGTGACCTCGATTTCGTTCAGACGGTAGGCGACGAGTATGCGCGAAATTTGGGTCTGTTGGATGATAAGGGTCACGAGTATCCAGGCCTTACAGTCTATCAAAAGATAGATCAGCAGGTCCATGTGTTCTACAATGGCGAAATGCCACCACAAGCAGCCGACCCCGGGCAGGATCCAAGAGGAGCCGTCGATATCGCACCTCTTTGGAATATTCTGGACCTGACGCCTGCGGGGCGAGGGACAGACTGGTATCCCAAACTCAATTACTGAGGCGCAACCGCGCAACCCAATGGGCCATCCACGCCAGTGGTGGCGCAGGCGCGGTCTTCGAACACCTCATCTCCCTTAGTTTCGGGGCCACCGCGCGCAGTGGGAAAGAAGCGTATTGCGAATTCAAAGTGCCGCGGCGGTTGACTGCGAGCAATCTCTTGATTGGTTCAAGCCTGACAGGCGGCACTGCCATGCTTCAAACACCGTAAATTTTGAAACGCCTTGTCTGTAACAAGCAAGCGCGACCGTGGATACTGATGTCACTGCCAGATCGAGGTTTTGATGACATTCTTGCGCTCCACCCGTTGCCGTCTTTTGCTAGCAAGCACCGTGTTCTTCCTCTTGGGAGCTGCAGTCTTTTCCTGTCCGTTGAAGACGCCTGATTTCATCTGGGCTGCTCCCGTGGCGCTCGGTATCGTCTTGCTGATCTTTAACTTTGGCAGGCTTGATTCCAGAACAGGCGTTGCCGTCAAGGAATGGCACCTCAAGGATTGGCAACGCGCATCCGATATATGACCTCGATTTGGACCGATCGGCGAAAGGTCGGACCTTCGAGCGTTGTTCATCACGCGCGCATGCTGTCCCATTGGCCCGCAACGCTGATCGCGAGGCAAGCTCAATGAGTACCGGTCGTGCGATGGCCGCAACCTGATACCGCGTTGCGAGATCGCCGCATCCTCAGAGCCGTGCGACCACGATACGAAAACCGTTGCCACGCCAAAAACCATCGGGTTCCAGGCTACCGCGATAGGTACAGCAAGCCTTGAGTTTGCCACTGGAAAAGCACCCTCCGCGCAGCACACGGCGGATAGATGGACCGGCGTCCGGCGCCTCCCGGCCGTCGTCGGCATAAGGATATCTGTAATGCGGTGTCGCCATGTCGTCGCCCCAAAGCGTGGTCGCCCACTCCCAGACCTGTCCCGCCATGTCGTAACACCCGTAAGGCGACCTGCCCTTCGGGAATAGGCCGACCGCACAGGTGGTGTTGAACCCGGCTTCTTCGGAATTCGAGGCGTCGTCCTGCCATGTTGAACCCCAGGGATAGACGATCGTGCCGGCGCCCTCGTCGGGCTGATCGCCGCGCGCGGCGCGCTCCCATTCCGGCTCGCTCGGCAGGCGCACGACCTCATCCGACAAGATGCGTCCCTCGTCTCGCCAACGTTCAGTCAACCAATCACAATAGGCGCGCGCATCGCGCCAGGTGAGGTCCGTTGCAGGAGCATTGCGGCGATCCGCGGCAAAGCCGTCAGGACTGCGCCAGAGGCGGCTCGTCGCCTCGACGAAGGCGCCGTAATCGCGGTTGGTCACCGGGTAGATGCCGATCCGGAACGCCTCCACCGCAACCGTATGCGGAGGCTCGGAGTTCGGATGCGTGTCAGAACCGAAGGTGAAGGTGCCAGCAGGAATTTCCGCAAGTGCCTGCAGATCACGCGGATCGCCCCAGCGCGAGAGAATACGAGCCGCCTGTTCGCGTTCGCGCGCCGAAAGCGCGCCATTGCTCACGATAGCAACGAGATGTGCCTTCAAGGGGTCACGAAGCCGACTGCTTTCGCTCAAAAGTTCGGCGGCAAGGAGCGCCCCCCGAAGGACCTCGCAGCCATCGCCTGCGAGCAAGGCCTCCACGAGCCCTTCGGCTGCCGGTGTGCCTGAAAGACGCCTTGCCAGTCCCTTTAGAACCGGTGTCCAGAGGGTTGGGTTCTTATGATAGGGTTGGACCGCTTCTTCAGGTGATTGCGATGCAAGATGGCGCGTCGCCAGCAGTTGGCGGACCCGGGTCACCGGAAAGAGTGCGGGATCGTCGCTCTTGCCGCTCAAGGCATCGTAGGCAAGACCGCATAAAAGGCCCGCTGTCTTTTCGTCGCCGGCAATCCGGGCGACCCAGCGATCCGTGATCACTTCGGCGGTTTCCCCAGCATCTGCGCATGCCATCGCCATGGCGAACTGTGCCGGGTTGGCGGCCGCAGCGCCAAGGGCGACATTCGAGCCTGCCAGATCGAGCCCTGCCAGGCGGGCTGCAGCATCGATGCGCTGCGTCTTCAAAAGCGGGAGAAGATCGTAGCGAACGCAATCAGCTGGAAGCGGCCAGCTCTTGACGACGGATATCTCTCCAAGTGCCAGCAGACGGATCCGTGGGTGGGTCTTTTGGAACGCCAGCGCATCGGCGAGCACGCGGGGACCCTCTTCGCCGGCAGCCTCAAGCGCGTCGATAATAATGAGGACGGTGGCTGATGTATCAGTCAGCATCTGATCGTCAATAAGATCGCCGATGCTGACGCCAGCATCTCCCAGGAGGGTCTCGAAAGAGCTCGATCCGGTCACGGAAATATAAAGGGGGACGACGCCCTCTAAACCCCAGTGCTCCTTGTGCACGGTTCCCAGATCGTTCCGGAATACCGCCTGCGATTGCAAGGCCGACGCGCCGACAGCTAGCCTGGACGCAAGACTGCGCGCAAAGCTGGTCTTGCCGCTGCCGGTCTCGCCGGCAAGGATCACCGCAGCATGGTCGCGCACCATTTCCAGTGCCGTGAAATAAACCGGAGGCTCGGGTTCTGTCTGATCTTCCAGTTTGCGCAGCCCCTTGGCTGCCTTGTCTTCGAAGGTGAAGTTGACGAGGAGCGGGATGTAACCCGTTGCGAGATCGGCCACCGATCCGTCTGGAAGACCAAGGAGCGGCGCCCGCGCAAACGCCCGCGCTTCGGCAAGGATCGCCTCCAATTTTGGAGTAAGTGGCCTGTCGTTCATGCCGGTCATTGAAACAGCTTCGCCACGTCGGGGTTGTGGAAACGTTGGATCTCGATCGCATAGCCAGCGGGATCTTCAAAGAAGAAATGCTCGCAGAAACGGCCGCGCAGCATCTCCGACTGACCTGAGACGCCGGCCTCCTTGAGTTTGGCGTGCCAGCCCTCGACATCCTGCGAGACGATCGTGAGCAACACTGCGCTCTTTTCCTGGTGCTTTAGGTGGCCGCGATTTCCGTCGACAATGCCGAAGTAGCAGTTCTCGGCGATCCGGTAGATGCGTGCGAGGCCCTGGTCGAGGACCAGTTCGAAGCCAAGGGTCTGTTCGTAGAACGAGACCACTGTGTTGATGTCGTCATAGTAGAAGAAGGTAATCGAATGGTCTTTTTTCATGGTCGGTCCTCACATGCGCGGGCGATGATCTCAGGCGATAGTCTCAGGAGGTGATCTCAGGCGATGATCAACGTGCCCTTGTGATCGATGGATAGGCCGGCGATCCCCTCGCGCGCGGCGAAAACATCGACGGGATGCACGAGGTAAAGCCAGGGCGGATTGGCGTTGAGATAGGTCAAGCAGGCTGCGTACGCCGCTTCACGCGCCTGCGCTTCGACGGCACTGTTGGCCGAAGCGATGAGGCGCTCCGCCTCTTCGTCGTCATAGCCCTGCCACCACACAGCCTTCGGGACGCTCGAGATCTTGTCGTTCAGGATCCTATAGGTGCTGTGCGGCGATGAATCGAAAATCGCCATGTCTCCCATTTCCTTACGGCCGATCTGGCGCGCATATTCCGGCCGGTCGGTCTCAACTTCGACCTCCACTTCAAAGCCAACAGCCTCCAGTGCGGTTGCCACAAAGCGGCTGACCTCAATGGCTCGCTCGGGCATGAAAGTGGGCGTGCGCAGTTTGATCCGCTTGCTGCCCCTAACCTGCGCTAACAAGTGGCGCGCGCGCTCTGGATCGAAGACGATCGGTGACAGTCCTGCCGTCGCCATGCCCAGATGATGAGGGCTGACTATGCTCGATGACGGAACAGCTAGGCCGTGGAAGATTTCTTCTGCGATGCGCCCAGTGTCGACGGCGTGATTGGCGGCAAGTCGGGCCTGCGGCGAGCGGAATACACCGTCCTGGCAATTGAGGTAGAACATCACCGACAGCGTATTGACCGCCTTCCCCCACTGGAAGCGATCATCGAAGTCGAGACGTCCATCGACGCGTTCTAGGTTGAGCGCTACGTCGACGGCACCCGATGTCAGCATCGAAAGGCGTTTGTCTGCGGATGCCTCGGCAATGGCAACGATCTCCCGGGGCTCGCCATTGCCGACGACACGCTCGAGCACAGCCTTTGCCTTGGGTTCGAACGAGCGAACGCGAAATGGCCCTGTTCCAAGGATTGGCTGGCCGTCACTTGCGAGCCTGCAGATGTAGAACTCCGAGAAAATGTCGAGAATATCTGCAAAGGGTCGGGGGTTAAGGACAACGACAGTGGTGTCGCCTTCTGCGGTGATTTTTGCATCGGCCAGATAGCGAGCGTAAGACCACTTCATGCCGAAAGTATCGACCGCTTCGACAATACCATCGATGAATTCGATCACATCAGCGGCAACACAGGGCTTTCCGTCGTGGAAATTCGCACCCTTGCGGATGGTAAACCGCCATTCCCGGCCGTCGTCGCCGTGCGTCCAACCGGAAAACAGTGCTGGCAGCACCTGTCCGTCATGCCATTTCAAAAGCGGCTCGAACACCAGGTTCTTGAGCGTCAGTACGCTGGTGTCGTCGGTCACCCGCGTCGGTGGCAGGAAATCAACCTTTTCAAGACTGATCGTCAGTGTGGACATTGCGGGCCTCAGTCGAGTTCGCTTCGACGACGGGGATTGAACCAGTCCGCAAGGGAATCGCCAATCAGATTGAAGGACAGCACGGCAAGCAGGATCGCCATGCCGGGCGCAAGCGCCACCCAGGCAGCACCACGCACGAATTGCAGGTTGGCCGACACGTCCGCTCCCCATTCCGCCATGGGCGGCTGCGCGCCAAGGCCAAGAAAACCAAGGCTTGCGGTCTGCAAGATGGCGCTGCCAAGGGCCAGCGTCGACTGCACCAGCAGCGGACCCAGCCCGTTGAGGAACACATAGCGAAAGAGCACGCGCGGTGTCGGCAGACCGAGTGAGACGGCAGCTTCCACATAGGGCTTGACCGAGATGCTGAGCGCCTGGCTTCGCGCAACACGGGCAAACTGCGGTGCCAGCGTAATCGCCACAGCCAGCATCGCATTTTCCAGGCTGGGGCCGAAAGCCGCCGCAAGCGCAATGGCAAGGACGAGCGCCGGAAACGCCAGGATCGCATCGACGATACGCATGATGACGCTATCCGTCCAGCCGCCGGCAAAGCCCGCAAGCATGCCGAACGTAACGCCGACGACAAAGGCAATCGCGACCACGCCGACCCCGATGGCAAGTGTTGCCCGGCCGCCATGCATGATGCGGGTGAAGACGTCGCGACCAAAAGCATCTGTACCAAGCCAGTGGCTGAAGCTCGGCGCGGCAAGCTTGTGCAGCACGTCTAGCTTGGTCGGCGAATAAGGCGTGATCATTGGCCCGAAGACGATCACCAGCACGAGAGCGAGCAGGATGAGGCTGCCGGCCATGGCCAGCGTGTTCTTGCGCAGGAAGCTGAAAAACTCTGACATCGCGCTCACTTCATCTTCTTGCGGACGCGCGGATCAAGAACGCCGTAAAGCACATCGACCACGATAGAGGTGAACACGAAAAGCAGTGCAAAGACCAGGGTCGTGCCCTGGATCACAGGATAGTCGCGGTTCTTGATCGCCTCGAACATGTAGCGCCCGATACCGGGCCAGGCAAAGATTGTCTCCGTCAGGATAGCGCCGCCGAGCATTTCGGCGAACTTCAGGCCAATGACGGTGATGGCCGGCAAAAGCGAGTTGCGCAGGCCGTGATTGATGATCACGTCGCCGCGCCTCAGGCCCTTGGCCCTGGCGGTGCGGATGAAATCCTCACCCATTACCTCGAGCATGGTGTTGCGGACGAAGCGGCCGAGTGTGGCGGCAAGGAAGGCGGCGAGGACGGCCGTTGGCAGGATCAGGTGCTGCAGCGCGCTGAGCGCCGCCGCCCAGTTGCCGGTGATCACGCCGTCGAGGATCGCAAAGCCGGTGACCGGTTCGGCGACGATGAAGGAGCTCATGCGCCCGGAAACAGGCAGCCAGCCGAGATAGGTGCCGAAGACCAGCTGCAGGATCAGCGCCAGCAGAAAGGCGGGCATGGAAACGCCGACCAGCGAGACAACGCGCGTCACATGGTCGAAGACGGAATTGGGACGTGTGGCTGATAAAATGCCGATCGGAATTCCTATGATGACGGAGACGATAAGAGCAAGAACCGACAACTCGATCGTTGCCGGCAGCCGCAGAAGGATTTCATGGGCGACAGGCTGGCCCGTCTTCAGCGATATCCCGAAATCGCCCTGCAGCAGACCGCCGACATACTTCAGGAATTGGATCGGAAACGGCTGGTCGAGATCGAGCTGCGCCCGCAGCGCATCGATCTGCGCCTGCGTCGCTCCGGGTCCGAGAAGCGTCACGGCCGGATCGCCGGGAATGAAGCGCACCAGCGAAAAGACGATGACCAGCACGATACACATGACGGGTATCAACGCAATCAATCGGCGCAAGATGAAGGTCGCCATGCCCAGTTCTACTCATATCTTTAAGGAAGTAACCCGCAGCGGCGAACCTCTGCGGATCGATTTCTCGTCATGAAGACGCACCGCGCCTCACTTTTTGAACACACCCCAATACTCGTTGAGCGGAGGCGCACTGTTGACCACCAGGCCTTCGACATTGGCGCGGGTGAAGACGATCAGCTTGGGGCTGAACAGATAGGCACCTGGCACGCGCTTGACGATTTCTTCCTGCACTTGCTGATAGAGTGCCTTGCGGGCATCCATATCGACGGTCTGCTGCGCCTTCAAGATAAGCTCGTCAAGCGCCTTGTCCTCAGGCATGCGGAAGGTCATGGCTGTGTCGGCAAGCGACGAAAGATAGCCGATGGTGATGTGCGCGTCGGGATCGTTGTACCAGGGCTGGCGACCGTCAAGTGCTGCGTCGAACTGACCTGCGGTCTGTAAGGCGCGATAGGCCGGAAATTCGGTCTGCTCAATCGTTGCAGTGATGCCGATATCGGCGAGATTGGCCTGAACGAAGGTGGCGACGGCGCCCCACAGCGGACCCTGGAAGCTATAGAGCTTCAGATTGATGGTGGACGGATCGACGCTGGCTTCGGAGAGAAGCTTCTTCGCGAGCTCCGGATCGTAGGCGGGCGCCATATCCTTGATCTTGGGATCGAACGCCCAGCTGTTCGAGGTCAGCGGACCGTAGACGCGCTCGGCCGTGCCGCCGAATACGCCGGTCAGAAGACCGTCATAGTCGATCGCATGCGCAACTGCCTCGCGGACCTTGATATTGGCGAAGGGGCCATCCTTCTTGCTGTTGTTGAATTCCAGCTGGCGAATGATCTGGCTCGACGCCTCGATGATCTTGACGTCCTTGTTGGACTTTAGAGCTTCGATGTCTTCAGCGGCAATGGCCGAGAGCTGGCCCTGCTGCTGCACGACGTCGACACCGCCGCTTTCGAGCTCCAGGCGCCGCGTCGAGGCATCGGGAATGACGCGGTAGATGATGCGCGAGAGCTTCGGCGCGCCGCGGAAATAATCAGGGTTGGCTTCCAGCACGACATTTGTGTCGGCCTGCGCGCTCTTGAAGGAAAATGGTCCGGTGCCGACGGGATTGGCAGCGAACTTGTCACCGAACTTGGCGACAGCAGCCGGGCTGACGATTGCCGACTGCGGCTGCGCGAGGATCGACAGGAATGCCGGATAGGGCTCGGAGAGCGTGATCTTCACCTCGCCCGGCGAGACGACGGCGATGTTCTTGATAAGGTCGAAGGTCGCTTTTACGTAGGAGTTGGTGGCCTTTGTCCGCTCCAGCGAGAACTTGACTGCCGCTGCATCAAAGGCGGTGCCGTCCTGGAACTTCACGCCATCACGCAGCTTGAAATCGAATTCCTTGCCGTCCGCCGAAACGGTCCAGCTGTTGGCGAGACGGCCTTCGAGCTGCTTGAAATCCGGGGCGGTCCAAGCGACCAGCGTGTCGAAGACATTGAGAATGATCTCGCTGCCGATCGGCTCAGCCTTGTTGGTGCCGGGCTCAAGGCTGACGGGATCGGATGGAACGGCGACAACCAGCGTCTTCAGTTGCTCGTCGCTCTGCGCATTTGCGGATCCGGCAAAGATCGGCAAGGCAACGAAGGCCGCGGCGGCAAGTCCTTTAAGCAGTTTCATTCGCACGACCCTTTCATGGTCCGGCAGGGACGCAGACAACGTCTGCCCAAGCCCTTTAACGTCAGCCTTTATAGGCACTCCTCATCTGATATTCCACGAAATATATCATCGCTTTTCCGGCTGTAAAGCCTTGCCTGCCGGCGTTTTGAACAAGTAGCGATTGCGGCCTAATTATTGTGCAAATGCGAAAAGATTATTCTGCATAGCAGCATTCTTGCGAAACATTCAGCCTAATGCCGCCCGTGCCGGGTCGGCACCTGTTGCGACCGGTCGAGTGGGATCACTCACCCAGGCCGACCACGAGCCTGGATACATTGCGGCATCGATGCCGATCGACGCGAGGGCCAAGACCGTGTGTGCTGCTGACATTCCGGCGCCGCAATAGACCCCGACGGGTTTGTGGCCATCGGCGCCAAGCGCCCGGTACATTTCCTTCAGTGTTTCGGTATCTGTGAAATTGCCGTAATCTGTTACATTATCAGGCGCAGGGGCACTCAGCGCATGCGGGATGTGCCCGCGTGGCGGCTGACCGGGCAGCGAGGCGCCGCCAATATAGTTCGGGCGGATGCGGGCATCCAGGAGCACGCCATCGACAGCGAGACGCAGCGCCTCTCCAGGCCCGATCTCGGCCATTTGACCGGCCTTGAGGGTAATGTCGCTCGGCGTTGGACGAGAGACCGCTTCGGTGACGGGGAGGTCGGCTGCCAGCCAAGCTGGAAAGCCGCCGTCGAGCACCCTGACATCAGGCAGCCCGGCCCAACGCAAAACCCACCAGGCCCGCGCAGCCGTCATGCTGCGGTCGGCGTCGTAAATGACGATCGTGCTTTCGCGGCGAAGACCCCAAGCGCGCGCTTTCATCTCGAGCATGGCGATCTCAGGCAACGGGCGCTGCCCTCCTTCGAGCGTGGACGGCGACTGAAAATCCTCATAGGCCTGCGTGTCGATCGCACCTTCAATGCGCTTACCTTTGAATGAAGGCTGCCCTGTGTAGGGGTTGATCGAGTGAACAGCAATCACCGTCACATCGGCGCCAGATGCGCGCATTGCCTGCAACTGAACAGGGGTGAGCAATACGGTCTCGCGCTGCGCGTCTGTCATGTCGGCCTCCAATCGATCCGGTAAGGATCCTGTCTAAATCTACCTTAGAAGCAGATTCGTCGATCGCTCCTCGGATCGCAAGTTAAAATATCTTACGTGATATTCTACGAGGTATTTTCATTGACATTTGCACATTGACGCGCTGCAATATCGATCTGCCAGCTTTGCCGTGATCCGGAGTATCCTCGCTTGACAGTCCTTTCGGTCGAAAATCTTACGACATCCTTCCGCAGAAATGGCGCGTGGACGCCCGTGGTCAACGATGTGAGCTTCAACATCTCGGCGAGCGAGACAGTTGCTATCGTTGGCGAATCCGGCTCGGGCAAGAGCGTCACCGCCATGTCGATCATGCGGCTCCTGCCGGAGCACACGTCGCGCGTGGCGGGCAAGATCACGCTTGGTGGCACCGATATCCTGTCGCTGCCGGAAAAACAGATGCAGGACGTTCGCGGCAACGACATCGCCATGATCTTCCAGGAACCTATGACCTCGCTCAACCCGGTCCTGAGCGTCGGGCGACAGATCGCCGAGGCCATTATCCGCCATCGCGGTTGCTCGAAGAGGCAAGCGCGCGTTGAAGCGGTGCGGCTTCTCGAGCGCGTCCGGATTCCAGCCGCGGCAAGCAGATACGACGACTATCCACATCAGCTCTCCGGCGGCATGCTGCAGCGTGTGATGATCGCAATGGCGCTTGCATGCAAGCCAAAACTCCTGATCGCCGACGAGCCGACCACCGCCCTCGACGTCACCGTTCAAGCGGAGATCCTGCAACTGATCAAGTCGCTGCAGGACGAGGAAAAGATGGCCGTTCTATTCATTACCCACGATATGGGCGTGGTCGCCGAAATCGCAGACCGAACTGTCGTGATGTTCCGCTCGCGCGCGCTGGAGATCGGCAAGACTGAACAGATTTTTGCAAAACCCTCCAACGTCTACACCAAGGCGTTGCTCTCCGCCGTACCAAGGCTCGGCTCGATGGAAGGCCGCGCCTTCCCGGCCACGCTGCCGCTGACGGATACGGACACCGGCGCCGTCTTGCCGGAGCGCGAGATCGAGGGCACCGTAGAGAACAATAAGCGCCCCATTCTCGAGGTCCGCAATCTTGTTACCCGCTTCGATATCAAGTCCGGCCTTTTCGGGCGTGTCAGCAGCCGCGTGCATGCAGTTGAAAACGTCTCCTTCGATCTACACGCGGGCGAAACGCTATCGCTGGTCGGTGAATCCGGCTGCGGCAAGTCCACCACCGGCCGCTCCGTGCTGCGTCTGGTCGAACCTGTCAGCGGCTCCATCCATATCAACGGACAGGATATCCGGGCGCTGGACCGCAGCAGCCTCTTGAAGCAGCGCCAGCATATGCAGATGATCTTCCAGGATCCGTTTTCGAGCCTCAACCCGAGAATGCGGGTTGGCGACGCCATTATCGAGCCGATGGTCACCCACGGCCTGGCGACTACGAAAGAGGCGCGCGAGAAGGTCGCGGATCTGATGGTGCGCGTCGGTCTTCAGGCCGACATGGCGCGACGCTTCCCGCATGAGTTCTCGGGTGGACAGAGGCAGCGCATCAGTATAGCCCGCGCGCTCACCCTCAATCCCGGCCTGATCGTCGCCGATGAAGCTGTCTCCGCACTCGACGTTTCGATCAAGGCGCAGGTCGTGAACCTGATGATGGACCTGCAGGAGCAGTTGAAGATCGCCTACCTCTTCATCAGTCACGACATGGCTGTCGTCGAACGCGTCAGCCATCGCGTAGCGGTTATGTATCTCGGCGAGATCGTAGAGATTGGTACGCGCGAACAGATCTTCGGCAATCCGCAACATGCCTATACCCGCAGGCTGTTGAGCGCGGTTCCGATCGCCGATCCGGCTCGCCGCCATATTCGCCGCGCACCAGCCGGCGGCGAGATCGGCAGTGCCGTCAGACCGGCTGACTACCAGCCACCTGTTGCCCGCTACAACGAGCCGGCACCCGGCCACCTCGTCAAGGTCGCCTGAGGCGACCAGGAGAGATCAAAGCGTCAGCCCCACCTGCCCCGCTGCGACAAGCGCGCCCAGTATCCCCTGGCGGGTATTTTCATTGTGCTCGACCACGGCGTCGCGCGCCTTTTCGGCATCGCGCTGGCGCAGCGCCGACACGATGCGGTGATGATCGTCATTCGTCTCCGGATTTATGTCGCGGACCTGTGCGCCCATATAAAACAGCCGCGCGCATTCCTCCAGATGGCTCATGATCAAGGCATAGAGCCGCGGATTGCGGGAGCCCCGCGCGATGGCGGAGTGGAACTCCTGATTGGAATCGACAAAGGTCTTGGTGCTGACCTCCTCGCCGATCACATAGCTGACATCGGCGAGTTGATCGAGCAGATCGAGATCTGTATCGGAAAGGTTTTTGGCGGCAAGTGCTGCAGCAGTCCCTTCCAGCATGCCGCGAATGGCAAAAAGATCGTTCATGTCCTTCACCGTCACCGGTGTCACACGATAGCCGCGCCGCGGATAGGCTTCCATGAAACCTTCGACGCAAAGTCGCGCCAGCGCTTCGCGCACCGGCGTCTTGCTCACCGACAGCTGCTCGGCCAGTTCCGGCTCCGAGACCTCCATGCCGGGCGCGAGGTCGCCTGTGATGATGCGCTCGCGAAGAACGGCATAGGCCGTTTCCGTCAGCGACTTTCCGCGCTTGCCGCTCGACGTGTCCGCTTTAATCAAAATCAATCTCCGTTTCCGATTCCGGCGGCGCAATCCGTCGAGCCCAGCATCAACATAGGCGAGCAATCCGCCAATTTCCACGAACAGTTCACGTAGGCATGCCTGGACCAACAGAACTTTGACAGGGTCGATTTTCTGATATACTACGTAATATATTTAGTAGACGCAATGCTGTCCCCCAACAGGTATCGCCTTGTCAGAAATTCTCGTTATCAATCCCAACAGCTCCGTCTCGGTCACCCGATCGATGGAAACATGCCTGGGCATCGTTCGCGACGCCAGCTGCCATGACATCCGTTGCACGGAACTGCAGAAGTCCCCACCCGGTATCGAGACCGACGCCCATGTGGCGGCGGTAATACCCAACATCCTCGAAGCCGTCGCAATCTCCGACGCCGACGCCTTCGTGCTTTCATGCTTTTCCGATCCAGGCATTGCTGCCGTTAGAAAGGCAACAACACGCCCCGTCATCGGCATTGCCGAGGCTGCCTATCTTGCGGCTCTTGGCCTCGGCCAGAATTTCGGCATCGTGTCACTCGGGCAATCCTCCATCGACCGTCACCTCCGCTATCTTAAAGCCCTCGGCTTTGACGGTCGGCTGGCCGGGGATCGCTCCATCGACATGACTGTTGTCGAACTCATGGCTGGCGACGTGGTCGAAACAGTCGCCCGCACGGCGCGCCTTTTGCGCGACGAAGACGGTGCTGATGTGGTCATCCTCGGCTGCGCTGGTCTCGGCGGCTATCGCCAAGCGATGCAGGACGCGTTGCGCATTCCCGTCATCGATCCGGTACAGGCCGGCGTCGCGCTGGCATGCACCACCCTCGACCTTCGATACGCAAGGCAAGCATCATGACCTATGATATTGTTATCAGCGGCACTGCCGTCCTGCCTGAAGGACGGCTCGACAACGCCTGGATCGCCATCCGCGATGGCAAGATCGCGGCCATCGGCACCGGTGAAGCGCCCGATGCCGCACAAAGCTTCGACGCCGGCGCCGACCTCATCATTCCCGGTGTTATCGACGGCCAGACCCACGCTTGTAGTTATGGCGGCCTTCCGGGCATCCGCTCGACGACACGCTCGGCGGTGGCCGGTGGCATTACGACCATTGTCGACATGCCCTATGACAATCCAGATCCGCTCAACTCGGTCGCAAGGCTGAATGCCAAGGTCGCAGCGATCCGCGAGCATGCCCATACCAACGTCGCGCTGTACGCTACAGTGATGCCTGGCCAGGCAATCGACGAGATCGACGCTCTGATCGCAGGGGGCGTCGTCGCCTTCAAGATTTCGACCTTCGAAAGCAGCCCTACCCGCTTTCCGCGTATCTCATCCAACCAGACTTTGGAGATCTTCACAGCGCTGGCTGAGACCGCGATCCCGCTCGGCGTGCACAATGAAGACCAGGAAATTGTCCGCGCCAATATCGCTGCGGCCAAGGCCGCTGGGCGCGATGGCATCGAGGCGCATTCCCAAAGCCGGCCACCGGCCGCCGAGATGGCCGCGACCGCCCAGTTCCTCGAACTCGGAGCCGCCGCCGGCGCGCACGCACACATCGTGCACCTGACGACGACACGCGGCTTCGATCTCGTCGAAAACTATCTGAACGACGGCTATCGCGCCACTGGTGAACTCTGCATCCACTATCTGTGGCTCGACCCCGAGATCGATGGGCCCGCACTCGGCGCCAAGATGAAAGTCAATCCGCCGATCCGCCCTGGTCAGATCGAGTTTCTCTGGGATGATGTCGTCTCCGGCCGCGTCGCCTTCGTGAGCTCCGACCATTCGAGTTGGCCGATCGACAACAAGTTCACAACATCGATCTTCGATGCCGGCGCAGGTGTTCCAGGCCTCGAGACCTTGCTACCGGCCTTTTATACCGGAGCCGAGATACGCGGTTTTGACGCAGTGACCTTGACCGTCGCGCAGCTGTGCGAACGCCCCGCCAAATTCTTCGGCCTTTGGCCGCAAAAGGGAGCGCTCATCGTCGGCGCGGATGCCGATATCGCCATTGTCAAGTCGCAAGCGCAGGTGTGGGACGCGTCCAGAGCCCATGATGAGCTCCGCTGGAGCCCCTTTGACGGCCGCGAATTCAGCGTTCGCGTCGCGCGCACCTATGTCGGCGGCAAGCTCGCCTATGATGGCACGGATATCGTCAACGCACCCGGCGATGGCCAGTATGTCGGCCGTGGCAATTCCGCCTGGTTCTGAGTGCTCTCGCAAGGATTATTCATGTCACATATCACAGCCGACACTTCAGGCGTCTTCGTCATAGCCTGCACCCCCTTCGACGAGAACGGTGCGATCGACGCAGCCAGCATCGACAGCATGGTCGATTTCTATTACGAAAGAGGCACCGACGGCCTGACGATCCTGGGCATGATGGGCGAAGCGCCGAAGCTGACCCAGGCCGAATCGATCGAGGTGACGCGCCGGACCCTGGCGCGCTCGGCCGGCAAACCTGTCGTTGTCGGCGTGTCCGCCCCCGGCCTTGCCGCGATCGGCGAACTGACGAAAGCGGTCATGGATATCGGTGCAGCCGGTGTCATGGTCGCGCCGCCGTCCAGCCTGCGGACCGACGACCAGATCGTCACATATTATCGCAATGTCGTCGAAACGATCGGCACCGATGTTCCCGTCGTACTGCAGGACTTTCCGCTGGCGACTGGCGTCCAGATCAGCTCGAAAACGCTTGGCGTGATCTTCGAGGCGCATCCGAGCATCGTCATGCTGAAGCATGAAGACTGGCCGGGCTTGCAGAAGGTTGCCGACCTGCGTGCCGCCGAGGCAAAGGGCCGTCGGCGCGTCTCGATCCTTTGTGGCAACGCCGGCGTGTTCCTGCCAGAAGAAATGCAGCGCGGTGCCGACGGCGCAATGACCGGCTTCGCCTACCCCGAAATGATGGTGGGCGTTTGCAAACTGAGCAATGAAGGCCGGCATGAGGAGGCGCATGACCTCTTTGACGCCTATCTGCCATTGATGCGCTACGAGCAACAGCCTGGCCTCGGCCTCGCCGTTCGCAAATATGTATTGGCCAAGCGCGGTGCGATCGCCAGCGCCACCCAGCGTCGCCCCGGTGCTGCACTCAACGCGGCGGCGGTGGCTGAAGTCGAGCGGCTGATCGCCCGCCAGGAAAAGAAACTAGGAGCTTTGAACTGATGGACCTGCAGATCTCTGGTAAGAAGGCACTCGTTCTCGGCGCCAGCCGTGGTCTCGGCGCCGCCATCGCGGCCGGCCTCGCAGCAGAAGGTGTCAAGGTCTTTGCAGCGGCGCGCAGCGCTGACAAGATCAAGGCGACCGACAACATCATACCTGTCGCCGTCGACCTTTCCGACGCCGTCTCGGTGGCTGCCCTGGTCGAGATGCTGACGAGCCAGGGCGGCGTCGATATCGTCGTCAACAATTCCGGGGGCCCCAAGGCCGGTCCGGCGCTCGGTCAGTCGACCGAAAGCTGGGTTGACGCCTTCCAGTCGATGGCGACCTCCATCTTTTCGATCACCGACGCCATGTTGGCCGGAATGATTTCCCGCAAATGGGGGCGCGTCATTACGATCGGTTCTTCTGGTGTCGTCCAGCCGATCGCAAATCTAGCGTTGTCGAACGGTGTGCGCGCAGCTATCGCCGGCTGGTCAAAGACGCTGGCCTCCGAGGTTGCCCGTCACGGCATCACGGTGAACATGATCCTGCCCGGCCGCATCGCCACCGACCGCGTTCGCGAACTCGACGGGATCAAGGCCGAAAAGACAGGCGCCTCGATCGAGGCGGTCGAGGAAGCGTCGCGCAACGAAATCCCGGTTGGCCGTTATGGCAACCCGTCGGAATTTGCAGCCGTTGCCGTTTTCCTGGCAAGCTCTCAGGCAAGCTATGTCACAGGATCGTCAATCCGGGTCGATGGCGGCATGATCAGGGGTCTGTAAGCGATGACCGATTTCGATGCTGTTTATGAGCGCCGCGGCACAGGCAGCTCGAAGTGGAGCAAGTATCCGACAGACATTCTGCCCATGTGGGTCGCCGACATGGACTTTCCAGCAGCACCCGAGATCTTGGAGGCCATACGCAACCGCCTCGAACATCCGATGCTCGGCTACGGCGTTGCCCGCGACGAGCTGCGCGCCCGCATTGTCGAGGACATGCAATCGAAATACCACTGGTCGATCACGCCTGAGGACATCGTATTTTTGCCGGGCGTCGAGCCAGGGTTCAATATGGGTTTGAAAGCGATGCTCGAGCCCGGCGATGGTCTGGTGGTGCAGACGCCGGTCTACCGCCCAATCCTCAATGCACCGTCTCACTGGGGCCTCGTGCGTAATGACGTGCCGCTACGACAAACCGAGCACGGCTATGTGATGGATGTCGATCCGCTGGCCGCAGCGCTTTCGCAGTCGCGTGCGCTGCTTTTGTGCAATCCGCAGAACCCGACAGGCAAGGTGTTCACGAAAGACGAGCTCACCGAGATCGCCACGCTCTGCCGGGACAATGACGCGTTGATTATCTCCGACGAGATCCATTGCGACCTGCTGTTCGACGGTCGCCATCATATCCCGATCGCCACACTGTCTGAGGAAACGGCGAACCGGACCATCACCCTGATGGCGGCCAGCAAGACCTTCAACATAGCCGGCCTGAAAACCGCCTTTGCGATCATCCAGAACAAGTCGATCAGAGAACGCTTCGTGCTCTCGAAGCTTGGAATGGTCGATAGCGTCAATGTTCTCGGCCTTGAGGCAACCCTTGCAGCCTACACCCATGCCTCCGGCTGGAAAGCTCGGATGCTTTCCTACATCCAGGCCAACCGTGACTATCTCTCACAACAGGTGGCGTTACGTTTCCCCGCTATTCGACTAATCAAGGCAGAAGCGACGTTTCTTGCCTGGCTCGACTGCAGCGAACTAGGGCTCGCAGGCGATCCGCAGGCCTTCTTTCTAGAACATGGCAAAGTGGGGTTCAGCGCCGGATCAGAGTTCGGTGCGGCCTATGGAGACTACGTCCGTGTCAATTTCGGCTGCCCACGAGCGTTGCTGAGCGAGGGCCTCGACAGAATGGAACGGGCACTGGGCAAGCGCTAGATCCTTGTAAAGTCAGGGTCTAGCCAGCCAGCGCGTGGGTGGCATGCTGACGGTTAAGTGTCCAGACATACGCTACGAAACTGCAGCGATGCATTGGCAATGACATTCGCCTAATGATTGCCATCTATTGGTATTCTCGCACCGTGCGATAAACACACATCCGCACCCATGTCAAAGTGTCAGGGGCCAACTCCCTCCCCATCCACTCGCCTAGTCCTCGTTTACCGCTGCCAGGAGCCAATCGCGAAACGCACCCACCACCGGTCGGGCCTCGTTGCGTCGGGGATAAACAAGGAAGTGGTTGGCTTCGGTAAGCGCCACCGCCCTTCCAGCAAATGGCTGGACGAGACGGCCGCTTGACAGCTCGCGCTCGGCGAGCTTGACGGCTTCGAGGCATACGCCCATGCCGTCCGCGGCTGCCGCTATTGCCATGAAGCTGCGATCGAAGCGAAGTGCCGGCTGGCGCGGCATCGCCGATCCATTGGCGTAAAACCAGTCCGACCAGCTCACATTCTTGATCATGCTTCTGATCAGAGGTACGCGATGCAAATCCTCGATCGTTAGTAGCTCTTGCGCCATTTCGGGCGTACACATGGGCTGGACTTCGACCGGCCCAAGCGAATGGATCACCAGTCCCTCGTCGGAAGAGCTCAAGCCATAGACGATATCGACGTCGAACTGGTCTTGAGCGAAATGCACGGGCTTGGTGTCGGCCGAAATCGTTACCTCGAAACCAGGATTGTCGATCAAAAACCTGGTAAGGCGCGGCGCAAGCCACTGCGCTGCAAAGCTTGGAGACGAATGCAGGCGCAATACTACAGACTGGCGCGCTGACAGCGTGTCCATCGCCCCCCGCAACAGCGCCATGGCCTCGACGACCGGCCGCTGGAACATCACCCCATCTGCGGTCAGGCGCAGTTCGCCGTGGCTGCGATCAAACAGCAGCGTACCGATCTCGCGTTCCAGCTTGGTAATCGCGTGGCTAACGGCGCTGGGAGAAAGGTTCAGATCCCTGGCGGCAAGCTTGAACGAGAGATGCCGCGCCGCGGCCTCGAAAGCATGCAGCCCGCCGATTGGAATCCGTTTCATCTGTTGTCGACCCGTCCGTTTCGCCGTCGTGGCAGCGCTATGACATTTTGCCCGCTTGCGAAAGCGAAATGAGAAAAATTCATCTGCCCGGATATGATTTCATCCGTGGCCATCATTGCTTGTCCTGAAAATAGCAAGGGCGCAAAACGCGGCGTCACTCGGCCTGCGTCAATTTGCGCAGGCCTCCCAATCACGCCGACTTTTGCCGCAAGGCAGTGTCTTTCTGTGAGGCAATCTTGTTATCTAATCGAGGCGCGAAGATCGCGCAGACTGTGTTCGGGGCGGTGCTATCGCTCCTAGGCTTATACTTTGCCGCGAATGGCGGCTGGCTGGTGACCCTGGGCGGCACCTTCTACTATCTCATCGTCGGTCTCTTGATGGTCGTCAGCGGCGTTCAGGTGGCGCGCGGTCGCAATTCCGGCTTTATCATCTATTTCCTCGCCTGGACCCTGACGCTGGTCTGGAGCTTCGTTGAATCCGGGCTTGATCCGTGGAAGCTCGAAGTACGGCTCTTCGCACCCAGTGTCCTGCTTGCCGCCTTCCTGCTGCCAGGACTAGGGATCGGCATCAAGGCTGCCAGCCCGCGCTTCTGGCGCGGCTTCCAGGCCGTGACGGGTGTCGTTGCCGTGCTCTTGGTCGGCGCCATCCTATACGCCGCCTATGGCCCTGCTTCAGGCGAGACCACGCAGATCACAGCTCAGAAAGCTCCAATGAGCCCGACGGAGTGGGTGCACTACGGCAATGATGCCGGCCAGAGCCGCTTCGCCGATCTGGCCCAGATCACGCCGGATAATGTCAACAAGTTGCAGGTCGCCTGGAGCTCGCATTCGGGCGACCTGCCCGATGAGATGGAGCTGCATCGCAAGGGTCGCGAGTATCACTCTGAATCGACCCCCATAAAGATCGGCAACACGCTCTATAGCTGCACACCGCACTCCTGGGTTATCGCAACCGATGCCACCACCGGCAAGGTGAAGTGGACATTCGATCCCAAGCTACCCCGCACCAATCCCTACATCGTTTGCCGTGGCGTGAGCTACTACGACGCCCCTCAGGCGGACAGTTGCAAGGCCCGCGTCTTTGCGCCGACGATGGACGGTCGCATTTATGCACTCGATGCCGATAGCGGGCAGATCTGCGATGGTTTCGGCCAGAATGGCTTCATCGATCTCAAGGACCAGACTGGCAAGGACAACAATGGCAAATCCTGGGGCGGTGGTTGGCAGGTCTCGACCTCCACGCCGCTGGTCATGAACGATCGCCTTGTTGTCGGCAGCCGCGTGATCGACAATATGTCCACGGATGAGCCCTCGGGCGTCGTGCGCGCCTTCGATCCCCTTGACGGACATCAGGTCTGGGCCTGGGACGTCGGCCGCTCGGAGGATGCCCTGCCCGGCCGCCTGCCGGAGGGTGAAGTCTACACCAAGGGCACGCCCAATGTCTGGGGCACCATCACCGGCGATGCCAAGTTGAACCTGGTCTATCTTGGAACCGGCAACGCCGCCCCCGACTACTACACTGCCTTCCGCCGCCCTTTTGACAACAAGTTCGGCACCTCGCTCGTCGCACTTGACGTTACGACCGGCAAGTTGCGCTGGCATTACCAGCTCGTGCATAACGACATGTGGGACTTTGACGTGCCGGTCGGCCCGTCGCTATTTGACATGCCTGATGGCACGCCCGCGCTCATCCAGACGACCAAGATGGGCGAGGTCTTCATGTTCAACCGTGCAACAGGCGAGCCTTTGGTTGAGACCAAGGAAATGCCCTTTACGACAAACGGTGCAGCACCGAACGTTCCAGTTTCACCGACCCAGCCAGTTCCAGTGGGAATGCCCTCGCTCGTACCAGACAAGCTGACGGAGCAGGATATGTGGGGCGCAACGCCAATCGATCAGCTCGCATGCCGCATCGATTTTGCACGCGCACGCAACGAAGGCATCTTCACGCCGATCGGCCCAACACGTTCAATCGGTAACCCGGCCTTCGACGGTGTGACGGACTGGGGCGGCGCTTCGGTCGATCCAGTCAACAAAATCATGTACGTCAACACGATGAACATGCCGTTCTATTTCCAGCTGGTTGACCGCAACACGCCTTACGGCAAGGAACTCCTCAAGCAAAAGAGCAGCGGCGGTGAAAACGCCCAGAAACTCGACGTGCGCCTGCAGGAAAACACGCCCTATCTGGCAACCCTTCGCGCATGGCTCAGCCCCTTCATGGTGCCTTGCGTCCCGCCGCCATGGGGACAGCTGGTGGCGATCGACCTCAAGACGCAAAAGGTGCTTTGGCGCAAGACGCTCGGCAATGCTCGCAAGAACAACGCCTTCGGCCTGACGCAGAACTTGCCGCTACCAACAGGCACACCCAATCTTGGTGGTTCGTTGGCGACCGCCGGCGGTCTGGTGTTCATCGGCGCCACCACCGATAATTATGTCCGGGCATTCGACGCCCATACAGGCAAGGAAGTCTGGCGCTATAGCCTGCCTGCCGGCGGCCAGGCCAACCCGATGAGCTACGTGGGTGAAGATGGTCGTCAGTATGTCGTCATCACCGCTGGTGGCCACGGCGCGCTCGGCACCACCTATGGCGACGAAACGATTGCCTTCGCACTGCCGAAGTAATCTCGAAGAGGTTTGCCCGCTCGACGAAAAGTCGAGTGGGCTGACGTGCACCGCAATGATTGCATGTGCACGACATTCATGCGGGCAGCAGCCGGTATGAAACGCTGCGGCAGGATAGAACGTCCTGCCGCAGCAGCGTTGCCGCCACGCGCAGAGCTGGCGGTGTCTGAAACCAAGCACGAAAGGAATAGAACCATGACATGGTCTGCACCAAAATTCATCGAAGTCGCCTGCGGAATGGAAATCAATCGCTACGCACCTGCTGATGGTGGTGAACCGATCCTGTTCTAAGCAGATGAAGCGGGCAAGCGGACCGATGGTTCTAAGAGCCCGCTGCGTTAAGTCTGCCGACGATAGCTGTGTCTGGCGTTCACGAGGCGCATCGATACATCTGTCGCCGGCAACGCCGCATCACCAGGGTTCGGTTGTCCGCCGGTGATAAACGACAATGAGCTTCTCCAAGGGCAGCGTAACAGCTAATGCTGCCTGAGTGGGCATGCTGCCCGAAGCAATGCGGGGCCTTGCCCAACAATTGAAAGCGAACAGACGATGTCGTTGAACCGGATCCTCCCGCCGATCGCTGCAGTGGCGGCGCTTGTTTGCTGCTCCGTGTGGGCGGCGCAGCCCGAACACGATCCCGCGCCCTCGGGAGCCTACGTGTCGGACCCCGCTCATTCAAGCGTGATCTGGAAGGTCAACCATCTCGGCCTCTCCAACTATACCGCTCGCTTTACCCGCATGACGGCGGAACTGGACTGGCACGCAGAACGTCCTGAAACATCCTCGGTCGCAGCAACCATAGACCCGCTATCCGTCCAGACGAATTTCCCCTTTCCTGAACGCGAGGATTTCGACAAGGAGATTGGCACCGAAGACAGGTTTCTGGCCGGGAAGCCAATCCGCTTCGTCTCGAAAGAGATTACCGCCATCGATTCGCACCATGGAACGGTTGCGGGCGATCTGACATTTCGCGGCGAAACCCATCCTGCCGTGTTGAACGTCACGTTCAACGGTTCAATGGCGCGCCAGCCCGCCGCCGACAGCCCGAAGATCGGATTTTCCGCCGAGTTGATTTTCAAACGCAGTGAATGGGGCCTCGCTCCGAAGATCAAGTCCGTCGGCGACGAGGTGACCGTCGTCATCGAAACGGAACTCCGGCCGGCTCAGGCGTCCAATCACGCGCAATAAGGAGCCCGGCGAATAGCGGAACTTACGAGCAAGCCAATGTTCGGCGCTGCTCATAATCTTGTCGACGTCTTGTCTTTTTCGGCGTTTTAAACTCAACGTTACGGATGGAATGTTGGTGCGACGATAAGGAATTATGCCATGGAAGATGTCCGTCTAAGCAAGAGTGAACTGAACAGCCGCGTCATGGCCATCCTGCTGAAGGCCGGGCTGAGCGAGTTCCAGGCAAAATCGGTTGCCGACGTCATCGTGGCCGGCGAAGCCGACGGCGCCAAGTCGCACGGCATCTACCGGTTGGATGGCGTTCTGCGCACCGTCAAGGCGGGCAAGGTCAATCCGGCAGCTACGGCGCATGTCGACAGCAGCGAAACCTCGGCGATCGTAAAGGTCAATGCGGGCGGCGGCTTTGCCAATCCGGCTTTCGAGCTTGGGCTCCCTCATCTTGTCGAGCGAGCAAACAAGTTCGGCATCGCGGCCCTCGTCATCAACGACTGCACGCATTTTTCGGCACTATGGTGGGAAGTTGAAGCCGTCACCCGTCACGGCCTTGCCTGCCTTGCCATGTGTCCAAGTTATGCGACCGTGGCGCCGACAGGCGGCAGCAAGCCGCTGCTCGGTACCAATCCGTTTGCCTTCGGCTGGCCACGCAACGAGGCCTTCCCATATGTGTTCGACTTCGCGACTTCGGTCGCCGCGCGAGGGGAGATCGAGCTGCATCGTCGTGCTGGAAAGCCCTTGCCTGAGGGCTGGGCGATCGATCCCGACGGTAACCCGACCACGGAACCGGAAGCGGCGCTGGCCGGCGCCATGCTGCCGTTCGGTGGCCATAAGGGATCGTCGATCGGAACGATGATCGAGCTTCTCGCCGGCATCATGATCGGTGACCTGACAAGCTCGGAAGCACTCGACTATCTCGGCACCACCACGCTTGCGCCGCTGCATGGCGAGCTCGTCATCGCGATGTCGCCTCAGGCGTTCGCTGCCGGTCGCACTGGTGACCCCTTCGCGCGCGCCGAAATGCTGTTCGATGCCATTGTCGGGAGCGGCGCGCGGCTGCCGTCGCAACGGCGGTTCACAGCGCGCCAGAAATCCGATGTCGAGGGGATCGTGCTGACGGCGGCGGAAACCGAGCAGTTGGAGCGTCTGCTCGACAAGGGGCTCGACGCCGTGGCCTGACCACGGCCTCAAGGCACGAAATGAAAAGGGCCCCGGTGGGGCCCTTTTTTACTTTTGACTTTGTGTAGGCTTACGCCTTGTAGGTCTGAACCGCACCCGGGAGCTTGCTCCACTCGGCGTACCAGGTGTCGAACAGCTTCAACTGGGCTTCGACGTAGCCGCGCTGGCTTTCCGAAAGGACGTCCGTTTCGTTGAAGTGCAGCGTATATTCATTGTCGCCCTTGAGCACCATCATGTGCTTGAAGAACAGGACGAGTTCGGGGCCTTCATCGAAGGAAGAGAGAACGGCGAGAGCCGATTCCAGTTCCAACGCGCGCTGGCGTGCCTCGACATCGCCCTTGGCAGCGCCGTTCGCCAGATTGCACATGTGGATCACTTCCTTGGGAAGCACGCAGCCAATGCCGGTGATCGCGCCGGTCGCGCCGCAGTTGACGAAGCCATGGAAAACGGCCGTGTCGACGCCGATCATCAGTGATACGTCATCGTCGCGGCTGGTGATGTTTTCAGCCGCATAGCGCATGTCGGCAGCGCCACCGAATTCCTTGAAACCGACCAGGTTCTTGTGCTCTTCGCGAAGCGCAAAGAACAGGTCGGCGCGTGTGGCAAAGCCATAATAGGGGCTGTTGTAGATGACGGCCGGCAGCTCGGGTGCCGCCGAAAGGATCGCCTTGAAATGGTTCTTCTGGGCGGCAACGACCGAACCACGCGACAGCACACGCGGGATGACCATCAGGCCCTTTGCGCCGACTTTCTGCGCGTGAGCTGCGTGCGCAACGGCTGACGCCGTGTTGACGGCGCCCGTCCCGACGATAACAGGGATGCCAGCCTTTGCCAGGCGTTCGACACCTTCCATGCGCTGTTCGTCTGTCAGGAGTGGCCAGTCACCCATGGAGCCGCAATAGACGACGGCCGACATGCCCTTGGCGATGAGCTCCTTGGCCTTGCGCACCAGTGCGTCAAAGTCGGGCGTCCGATCGTCGTTGCAGGGCGTCATCAACGCAGGGATCACACCGGAAAAGATACTGGCCTTCATGTCGCTCTCCATAATCAATTTGACGGGTCATCAGCGGCGCAGCACGCACGCCATCCCTTGTCGACAAGAAATATCATCGAAAATATTTCTTGTCGACAAGAAAAATGCAATCGCTTTCTCAGAGTTTGATGTCGAGCTTCTGGTTGCGAACGAACATGCGCTGGACCTGTTCGACAATCTGCTCGCCGTGAACTTTTCCGAGATGGTCCGCCAGGTCCAAATCACGCGCCTCGATCGCCGCAATGATCTCGGCGTGTTCATCGACGAAGCGTTGCGGAAACTGTTCGTCATAGGAGTTGTAGTAAAGCCTAAGAATACGCCGCCCCTCGTCGAGAAGCCTGCGAAACAACCCGGTGAAATAGGGGTTTCGCCCAGCCTCCGCGATTGCCGAATGAAACGCCGCGTTGACCGCGATCATGTCGCGCAGGTCTCTTGCCTCGACGGTCGCGGCGTATTGGCTGTGCAGTTCGCGAATGGCGACCAGATCGTCGGGCCTGTGGTTTTGCGCCGCAAGCCTCGTCGTCACCCGGTACATCAGCACAAGCGCGTCGAAATAGGTGTTCAGGTTCAATAGGTCGATATTCGAGACCAGTGTGGAGCGATTGGGCAGGGTCTCGATCAGGCCCTCGCCGGCGAGCCTGACCAAGGCCTCTCGGATCGGCGTTCGCGACATCTGGAACCGCTCGGCAAGCAGCACCTCGTCAACCGAACTGCCAGGGGCAAGTTTCAGATCAAGGATCTCGTCGCGCAAAATGTCGTAGACCAGCTTCACGCCGGAGCCACGGCGCCGCTCAACCACATCTGTGTTGCTCTTTTCGACCATGATGGATTCCCGATTATGAGAATTCCCGCTTACTACAGTCGAACAGGAAGTTGAACAGGCACCACATCAACTGGGCCTGATTGATGTCGACGGTGGCCGAATACCAGCGCGGGCGCCCTGCCCTTGGCGCGCGAGAGTCCCTAGCCGAGAAGTAGGGTCTCCAGGCCAACAGGGTCATCGGTGGTGATCTGGTCGACCTTCAGCGCCAGGAGGCGGCGCACGACCGGCAATGCGGCAGGAATTGCCGAATTGATGGTGTAAGCGTCGATGCTGCGCCCGGCGCGATGGAAGGCCGCAACGAGGTCGTATCCGGCATCGTCGGCAAACAGCACGAGTTGATGGTGCAGGTAGATCATCCGCGCGCGCGGCGAGGCAGCCACGGCGTCTGCGACGAAACCGTCAAAGTCACGGCTTTGCTTCAGGCGCTCGATCGCACCGTGATGGCACGGGTCGTAGCCGATCGGCATGTTCGGCACGGCCTGGGACAAGCGTTCGACAGCCTCGGGATCGCCGGCCGAGAGAATGACCGACTTTGCGACCGGCGAGATCGCGGCGGCGAAAGCGGCGATATCCTCTTCGCGGATATCGGGGGAATCTTCCTTGAGGTCGAGCTGCAGCACAGCGCCGCTTTCGCGGGCGACGCGCTTCAGCAATTGGCCGAGATCATCGATCAGCATCACCCTGTGGGCCGTAGGCTCGCCGAAGGGGTCGCGCAGATGCAGAGCGCGCAAGTCGCTCTCCGTCGCATCGAACACCCGCCCCTCGCCCGTTGTCGCCTTGTTCAGCGTCTCATCGTGCAAAACGGCGAAGCCAGCGCCATTGAAACGCACCAGGTCGATCTCGATGCTGGCGCCCAGCGCCATCGCCTCGCCAATGCGTTGTCCCGTAAACGAGATGTCGCCGGCATAGCGGTGGCCGCGATGCCATTTCAGCCAAGTCTTGTGGCCAGCATGATCAATCGCGATGCCGTTGCGATCAAGCGTTGCCGAGGATAAGATCATGATGTCGTTCACCTGAGGTTGCCGATTGGTAGACCAGCTGATTGTCGCGGAAAGCCCGGAAAGCGGAAGCCGTCGCCTCGATGCCCACGCCCTTCACCCAATTGCTATCCGGTGCCGTCATCGCCTTCAAGCGCGTCCCGTCGGCGAGGTCGATATCCACGATCTTGTGCGTGCCGAAATCAATGCTGCGATGGACGATGGCGGTCGAGAGCGTCTTCGATGGCTTCAGCGACAACGCCTCGGGGCGAAACGCCAGGACGACGTCGCCATCTTCGATCGGCACGGTAACGGGAAAGGCCGGATGCTGGCTGACGCCACCACGAATGCTGGTCTTCACGAAGTTCATCGATCCGATGAAGCCGGCCACGAATTCCGTCTGTGGCTCGCGGTAGACGATATCGGGTGGGGCGATCTGCTCGGTGCTGCCGTCGCGCATGACGACGATACGATCGGCGAGCGCCAATGCCTCATCCTGGCCGTGCGTGACGAAGAGGGTAGTGATGCCGACGCGCTGCTGGATGTCGCGCACTTCCTCTCGCAGCCGTTCGCGCAGATGCTGGTCGAGGCTGGCGAACGGCTCGTCGAGCAACAGGATCTTCGGCTCCAGCACCAGCGAACGCGCAAGCGCCACGCGCTGCTGTTGGCCACCCGACAACTGCGTCGTCATGCGCTTGCCATAGTCTGCAAGCCCGACCAGCGCCAGGGCGTTCTCGACGCGTTCGCGAATCTCGGCCTTAGGCAGGCGACGAAGCTTGAGGCCGAAGGCGACGTTGTTGGACACGTCCATATGGGTCCAGAGCGCGTGGCTCTGGAAGACCATGCCGGTAGGGCGCTTTTCCGGCGGTAGCCTCGTCACGTCCTTGCCGTCGATCAGGATCGAGCCGTCCGACGGCTGTTCGAAGCCGCCGATCATGCGAAGCAGTGTCGACTTGCCGGATCCGGACGGACCAAGCAGGCAGACGAGCTCGCCATCTTCTACATCGAGCGAGAAATCACGGACCGCAAACGAGGTCCCGAACATCTTTGAGACGTTCTTGATCGTCAAGCGTGCCATATCAAGCCTTTCCTCGGGCCATGCCCGATCCTAGCGTCACGCGCCAAAGCCGCGGGCAAATGCGCCCGTTCCAACCACACGGCGGGCAAACATCAGAGCGAAGAACGACGGCACCCAGAGCATCACCGATAAAACGGCACCATATTGAACCACGATCTGATTGTTGATGAAGGTGATCATCAACACCGGCATGGTGCGGATCTCAGGGGCGCCGATGAGCCAGGCGCCTTCGGTTTCATAAAATGTTCCGACAAAGGTCAGGAGCAAGGCCGCCATGATTGTGGGGGCCGCCTGGGGCAAGGTGATCGACCAGAAAACCCGCAACGGTCCGGCACCTGCATCGCGGGCAGCCTCTTCCATGCGCCGATCGATATTCTGGAACGCTGCCACGGGGATCCAGATCATCAACATCAACGTCCCGACCAGCTGGATCAGGACAACGCCCCAGAAGGTGCTGATCAAGCCGAGCTTCAAGAAGATGCCAGCGATCGCCACCAGAAGTCCGAACTTCGGAAAGGCATGCGAGGCCAGAAAAGACAGGAAGAGCACGTTCTTTCCGGGAAACGACATGCGCGCAAATGCATAAGCCGCGGGTAAGCAGATGACGGCCGACAAAAGCGTGACCGTCGCCGTCAGTCGCAGGCTCAAGAACAGCGCGTCCCATACATCGGTGCGAGACAGTGTCTGCAACCAGAAGCGGAAACCGAACTGCTGCGGAATGACTGACGGATAGCGCCATACCTCGGTAAATGCCCAGGTGCCGACCACAACCAGAGGCACGGCGATGAACAGCGTCAGTAGCACGGCAAACAGAATGCCCGCCCAATCGACTTTGGAGTCACTGAACTTGGCTATCGTCCTCATCTCGACGCCTCCCGATTTTTGGCGATTGATCGCACATAAAAAATGCCGAAGACGAGGCAGAATCCGAAGGAAATTACTGCCTGCGTCAGCGCATTCAGCGGATCGTTCACATCGGAGAAGGTGCGCTGCATGAACGGCCCCATCATTTCCGGCGATGCCGGGCCGAGCACATAGGGCAAAGTGAAGGACGAGAAGATTCCAAGGATGGCGAAGGACGCCGTGACCAACAGCGCGTTGCCCATACGTGGCAGGATGATCGAGATGAAAACGCGCAGCGGCGAAGCGCCGACATCACGGGCAGCCTCGACCGAGCTCTTCGCAATATTGCCAAGCCCGGCTGTCAGCATCAGCACCGTCAAAGGAAGATTGTCCCAAACCAGACCAATGACTGGCCCCCATGGGGTCAGATAGGGGGACGGGATCTTTGGCAGCCCGACGGCATTGAGCAGCAGATCGACGGTCCCGTTGGGCCCGATCGTGCGGATCAGCGCATAAGACAGGATGATCGACGGCACGAACATCGGGAAGATCGCCAGGCCCTGAACATAGGCTGGAAGACGCCCCTGTGAAAACCGCAGATAAAGCGCGATCGGCAAGCCGATCACCAGCAGCAACACGCCGCAGACCACGGTCGTCCACAGCGTCACCCAGAGATTGGCGAGGCTGTAGGGATCACTGAAGAAGAACCGGTAGGAAGCCAGCGACACCGAGGTCGTTCCATCCGCCTGCGCAATGAAAACGGTGGTGATCACGGCCGAAAAGATCGGGTAGACGATCAGCCACCCGAGCAGAAGCACCGGCAGGGCGACCAGAAGAAGCCCAACCGGATTCTGCGCCTTGCCCGGCGCGGTTGCCCGCGCCGGCAGCGACGATGTCAGGCTTTTACGCATCAGGTACGGCTGATGCCCGGAGCAACATTACGATACCAACCGTCGTTGATGTTGCTTTCCCAATCGCCGGCCGGGAAGGTCGGGATGGTGGTAGGGATGACATCGGCATATTTCTGACGGAGTTCGTCGGAAATGTGATCCCAGGCGACAGCCGGGAAACCACCGAGTTCGGTGATAATCGCTTCCTGGATTTCCTTCGTCAGCATGAACGCCGCAAGTTTCAGTGCCGCATCCTTGTTGGCGCCGTTCGTAAACACCGTCATGCGCGAGAAGTCGCCGCAAAGCGCCAGATCGGTGAGCTGGACAAGGCCGGTCGTCTCAGGCAGTACGCCCTGCGACAGGGCCTGCAGCACCTGGTCGGACCAGACCGGCGTCATCGTGACAACGCCCTGGGCAAGCAGCTGGATCGACTGCGTATTGCCGGAGGTGTAGGCACCCTTTTCATAAAGTGACGGCGCGAGATCGTTGAGGATCGCCCAAGCCGGCGTCAGGGCCTGATTTGCGAAATCAGCCGTGAAGTTGTCGATGGTGAACTTCTTGGGATCGCGACCGTTGGCTTCGTGGATCGCGCGGCGAACGAAATTGCCGCCCGAACCGCCCTTGTCGGGGCGATTGTAGATGAACTGGCCAGGATTGGCCTTGATCCAGGCCGTCAGTTGTTCCCAGGTCTTCGGCGCATCCTTGGGGTCAAGCTTGGTCTTGTCGTAGGCTAGCAACACCTGCGAACCGCGATAGGGCAGCGAATACGGGCTGTCGACGCTGAGCGGATTGACGGTCGCGAAGCCATCGATGTTCTCGGCCGAGAACTTGACCCAGAGGCCGGCATCGATACCACCTGTGGGCAGTCGTGGGTTGAACGCTTCAAAGATATCCGACTGCGGATCCGTCTTCGACTTGAGAGCCGCAAGCGCACGGTCTGCAATCGCATGCAAGCCGGCGTTGTCACCTGCATCCGTAACCTTTACGGCAGCTTCGGGGTGCGCCTTTTTGAAGGCCGGAAGCACGGTGTTGTTCCAGAAGTCGATAATGTTGGCGTCGGAACCACTATAGAGGTTGATCGTGCCATCTGCAGCCATCGCAAAGCGTGGCAGGGCCAGCAGACCGGCTGCCGCCGAAGATGTGACAAGAAACTCGCGTCTGTTCATGACCGTCTCCATTGTTTCGGGCGTTGCCCTTTGGACTACGGCTCTGCTATCGCCGGCGCGTAACAGTGACATGACAAAATGAGCTCTGAAGTCATTTTTTGCACACCCGTGCAATCCAGTTAGGCAAAAGACCATGCACGGCCGTTTTGGATAGCCATTGAATACAACGTCTCGGTTCTCGAACGGGGTGCCGGAACCCCGATATTCAATTCTTGAATATCAGGCAGATCTGGTTGGCCTTGCGGATCTGTCTGCAGACCTCGTTAGCCTCCCCCCTTGTCTGCCGCGCAATGCGGGTCACGTAGCGCGGTCGGAAACCGAAGCTGCGATCACGTTGCCGCAGGATAAGAGGCTGCTCCTGGTCGAGAGGTGCCGGAAACCGTGCAATCGCCGCAAAGAAAAGGCGACGGGCAACATCGGGGTCGGCGCTGGCCGCGATCTGCACGCCCCAAGGCGCCCAGTTTCCCTCCGACCGCCAGACCGGAGCGGCCATCTTGCGGCGATCGGCAAGCGCCACGCAGCTTTCGATAAAGGGCTGATCCTCTGCCAGGGGACCAGCCGCCTTGTCGGGTGCCGAGGACTTCCACTCCTCGACGCTATGCGCCGTAATCGCCATCACATAACTGCGGGTCTCCGTCGGCAGACCGCCGCCATTGAGAAAGTTCGACAGCCCGTTTTCGCCGGCATTGTAGGCAGCGGCCGCAAGGCCGAGATTGCCGAAGCGATCCCTGAGCTCATCAAGATATTCGGCCGATTTTTGCAAGGCCTCCAGAACATCGTAACTGTCCTGCAGCCCGCGCAGCTTGGCGGTACCCGGCATGAACTGCGCTATCCCCTGCGCGCCCTTATAGCTCAACGCGTCCGGCCTGAACCGGCTCTCGCGCCAAATCAACCGGGCGAAGAAATCCGGCGGCAGGTCATGTTCGCTCGCGGTCCGTTCGATCGCACCGCAGAGGTCGCGGTTGAAGCTGTCCTTGCGAATGCAAAGCGTCTCCGCCGAGCCCGTCATCGAGCGTGTGTAGAGGCAGGCTGCCTCCGGCTGAGCTTCGATGGTCTCAGCAGCGCCGGCCGGGCCAATCAGTGTCATGCAAAGAGAGAGGCGGAAACCCCACGACACGAATAGAAAGATGCTGCGCCGCCTGATCACGATCATTTGCTCTCGGCGCCACGCTGGCGGCGCCGCCATTGGATGATGTCTGGCAAGCATACCATTTCGTTTGGACCCCGTAGTCAAGATGTCGCTAAGACAGCGACCTCCTGGCGCCGAGCAGATGGGGTCAGGCGGTGGATCCCCAGCGGGCATTGCAGGTCAGCGTTATGCTGTGAGGCCCCGGCAAATCGGCATCGTGACGTTCGATGAGCTCGACAACCGCATCGATGAAGGCGACATGGTCGAGGCTTAGTGTCGTCAGGTCGTTGCAATCCCACGCAGCCATTGCAATCCCATCCTGGCCGACGATGGCGATATCATCAGGCGTGTTCTTGCCGAGCATGCGCCGCGCGGCATCGCGCGCGCCGATCGCCATCACGTCGTTGCCGCAAATGATGGCATCGACCTTCGAGCGGTGCAGCAAAAGCACCGCTTCCTTGAAGCCGGAATCATAGGTGTAGTCGCCAAAGGCCTCGGCCTCGATGGCCAGCCCGCGCCTGGCGAGTGCATCCGCGAACCATTTGCGTCGAAGCTTGTCGATCCAGCTGGATTTGGTGCCGGAGAGGTAGGCAAAGCGCTTCTTGCCGTCATTGACAATCTTCTCGATGATCTCGTCAGCCGCAGCCGCGCCATCGATGCGAATATTTGAGACGTTTTCGTTGTCCAAGGGTTCGAACGAGACGATGATCGGCTTGGTCGTATGAAAGATATCGACCGCGTCTTGCATCGACACCATGTCCGAGAAAACGACGACATGATCCACCTGATAGGTGGATGCCAACCGCATCAGTTGCAGGCGATCGTCGTGATCTGCACAGCACAGGATGATCGGCAGCAGCTGGCGCGCCTGCAACCTGTGGACCAGCAATTGCTGCTCTTCGGCCTCGCAAGGATTGCCAATGGCATTGACGACAAGGGCGACCAACCTCGATCGTTGATTGTTCAGCGAACGGGCAATCGCGTTCGGCTGATAGCCGTGTTCGCGCGCGACCGACAAAATTCGATCGCGCGTGGCGCTGCCGATCCTGGAATCGGGCGAAAAGGCGCGGGAAATGGTGGCGGAGGATACCCCGGCGAGCTTTGCCAGTTCCTTCGAGGTGATCCGCCGCTTGTTCATGTCTCGTGTCCCGATACGTCTATTCCGCTGGCCGGACGGGCATGCCGTCGGCTGCAGCCGATTCCTTGATTGCATCCCACAGCCTAGCGAAACGCAGACCCATTTCAACGGAGCCGGTGTTTTCCATTTCACCGGCGCGAATGGCGAGGAAGTTCTTCATCGGGTTTCCGAGAATTTCGGCCTCTTCGCGCGGCTCGTTGACCCGACCGACGCTGATCTCGCGCCAGCCGCCCCAGGCATCGATCCGCACGATCGCCTTCGAATAGAAGAAGGTGATGTAGGAGGCGCAGCCAGGAGGCCCCTCGCCTGCGGCCGTCAATGTCGCCATGGCGCCGTTCTTCAAGCGGGCGGAAACGGCGGTGGCAATATCGACCTTGCCGCCATGCTTGTTCATATAGGCCGATACACTGGCGAAGTCGGAATTGGCCAGCAGGCAGACGGTATTCATCATGTGTGCGCCGGTGTCGAACATGAAGCCGCCGCCCGAGATTTCCGGCTCCTGTTTCCAGTGACCTGCATAGTTGCCCGCCCAGCTTTCCCAGATCATGCCCGAAATCGCGATAAGCTCGCCGAACTCTCCAGCGAGCGCGCGCTTGCGCGTGTCAATCACCAGCGGCGAGAGGCCGCCCTGGAAAGCAGTAACAACAGTGACGCCACTTTTCTTCTGCGCCGCGATCAGCGTCTCAGCCTCGGCAACAGTCGTGACCATCGGCTTTTCAAGGAAGAGATCGATGCCGGCTTCGACGACGGCCGCCGCCTGTTCGCCGTGAAAGGCGTGCGGGGTGGAGATATAGACGATGTCGAGCGCATCGCGGCATTTCGCGAGCATCTCGCGGTAGTCCTCGAAGCTCTTCGGCGCCGGCGCTCCAGCCGCGATGCACACGTCGATCAGGCGCTGGCGCGACGAAGCGGTCGTATCAGCAAGCGCTACGAACTCGATCTCCGGCATGGCCGCCCAGCTCGCCGCATACTCAGCCGCCTTCAGGCCTGCGCCGATCACGCCAAGCCGCAACTTCTGTGTCATGAAACTCCTCCCACATGATTGTGTACACGATTACACAAACGGAAAACTCAGCGCAAGTTCTATTTTAATGCGTTAAATCAATGAATTATATGAACTTGGAAATTCTTTCGGAAATCCATCTTGCCTCATCGAGGAATGCGTGTACATTTTTCGAACGGTGCTGGAGGGCGCCGCCAATCAAAAAGGGAGGACTTCCGTTGAAGAAGACGGTCATTGGTGGCCTGTGCGCCATTTTGCTCAGCGCGGTCTCGACGCTGGCGCATGCCGAAACAATCCGAATTGCAAATCACGGCCAGGCCGGCATCGACGCCATGAAGTCGACGGTCGAGGCGATCGAAAAGAAATACGGAGTGACCGTCGAGGTCGTCGAATACCCGGCGCCCGACAAGGATTACCTGACGAAGCTGCTCACCGAGCTTGGCGCCGGCAACGCGCCGGATATGTTCTCGATCCCATCGACGGCGGCTGTGGCCGATATGGTCGAAGCCGGATACCTCGCCCCTGTAACCAAGGAGATCACCGCCTGGGACGGCTACGCGAATTTCTATGACGTCGCAAAGCAGCTGGCCGTGAGCCCGGATGGCGAAACCTACGTCATGCCGTTCATGCTTGGCATCCAGGAAATCTACTTCCGCAAGGATGTGCTGGAGAAAGCCGGCATTTCGACCGAGCAACCGAAGACCTGGCAGGAACTGCTGGATCGCGCCGCTGAAGTGAAGGCGAAGACAGGCGCCTACGGCCTGCTCTTCCCGGCCGGCGTGTCCTGGGGTAGCGGCGCTTTCGATGAAGGCTTCCAGCATCTGCTCGTCGGCTCCAAGACGCCGCAGCTGGTCGACGCCGATGGAAAACTCGATCTCAGTGGCGAAGGCATCAAGGACGTCTTCGGCGTCTACAAGGAGCTCATCGACAAGGATCTGATGCCGACCCAGCCGCTGCTCGGCCCAGAGCCGTGGGTCATTCCCAAGTACCAGATGTTCCCTGATGGCAAGCTTGCGGCAACTACGTGCGGTTCCTGGTGCTACATCTTCGATTGGGGCCGCGAGAGCAAGAACCCGATCCCAGAGGTGACAAAGATCGTCGGCACCTGGACAGTTCCTGGCCAGACGGGCGGCCAGTATGTGCTCGCGAACCTTGCTGCTCCGTGGGCCGTTAACGCGAAGTCCGCGAACGTCGAGCTGGCGACGAAGGCGCTGCTTGAGATCGGTTCGGTCGACACGCAGGTCTCCTACGCCGCGCGCATCGGCAATATTCCGGCAAGCAAGGATGCGGCTAAGAGCGCCGAGTTCCAGAAGCTGACGGAACTCGTTCCGATCCACGCCGCGGCCGGCAACGGCGTCTTCCTGAAGCAGGCGTCCGGCTTCGGCACCATCGCCGAAGGCGTGGCACGGGCAACCGAAGCGCTGCTGCGCAAGGAGACGGACGCCGCCGGTGCCCAGAAGATCCTTGTCGATTACGTCAAGGAAACGCTCGGCGACGACGTGGTGAAATAAGCCTCAAGCCCTTCAACTTCCGCCCAAGACTGCAGGCGCGGCCCGCTGGCCGCGTCTGCGATCATCAGACAAGGTTGCGAGCTTCATGGTCCTCAATTCTCACGAACGACGCGTCGAGCGGCAGCTCCTCGCGATCCTGCTGCCGTCGCTGGTCCTGCTTCTGGCCTTCGTGATCTATCCCGCGCTTTACTCCGTCTATCTGAGCTTCACCAACGAAGCTCTCACCGGCGCCGCAGCGCTGCGTCCGCGCTTCGTGGGCATTCGCAACTACATGCGCCTGCTGAATGACGCGAAATTCTGGAACGCGCTCATCGTGACGTTCTTTTTCGTGGTCGGCTCGGCGGTGATCGGCCAGTTCGTACTCGGCCTGATTTCAGCCATTGCGCTGCGCCGGCAGATCCTTTTCCGCCAGATATTCTCCTCGATGATCCTGCTGCCCAACGCGGCACCCGAGGTCGTTGCCGGCTTCATGTGGATTTCGATGCTGGCCGGCGGCGAGAACGCAACGCTCAGCCGCATCGTGAGCTTCTTCGGCGTGACACCCACCGACTGGCTCCAGGTCTTCCCGCTGACGATGATCATCGTCGTCAACACATGGCGCGGCATCGCCACCGCGATGATCCTCTTGACTGCGGGCCTCAGCACCATTCCGAGCGAAATCTACGAGGCTGCCCGCATGGACGGCGCCACGCCATCGCAGATGTTCCGCCGCATCACGCTTCCCCTCATGATGCCGACGATCCTTCTCTACATGCTCATTTCCGCCGTCTCGACGATCGCGGTCTTCGGTCTTGTCTATGCGCTGACGCGCGGCGGCCCTGGTGGTGCGACCGAAGTCATCAGCATCTACATCTACAACCAGTCCTTCACTGCCTTCCAGCTCGGCTACGGCGCCGCGGTCGCGGTCGTCACTCTGGTGATCTCGCTGATCCTCGGCATCGCATACGTGCGGGCAATGAAGGTGGAGGTCTGACATGACAGTGCTTTCCCCGACAGAAAACGCCAACAAGACCCGATCGGATCTGCTCGCCTACGCCACGCTGTCGCTGATCTCGATCTTCTGCGCCGTACCGTTCCTCTGGGTTTTGCTCGGCTCGCTCGATGGCAATGCCCAGCTGTTTCTCCGCTGGCCGGAACAATGGACGCTCGACAACTATCTGCGTGTCTTCACCAAGGAGGACGGGGCGAAGTGGCTCTTCAATTCGCTCTTTGTCGTCGGCTCCGCAACGGTACTGGTCATGGTGCTGGCCGGCCTCGGCGGCTACGCCTTGTCGCGCACGCGGGCCTGGTGGAAGCTGCCGTTTCTCTACGCGATCCTTCTGATCCGCGTCTTGCCGCCGACAGCACTTGTGGTGCCGCTCTACAAGTTCCTGCTGACGCTCAACAATGCCGAGGGCGCGATCCTGCGGCCGATCTTCGGCGAATACGCGCGGCCGATCATGCGCTGGACGGGCTTTATCGACGGTTACCTCGGGCTGATCCTGGTGCTTGCGACCATGCAGCTGCCGCTGGCGCTGTGGATCATGAAAACCTTTTTTGACGGCCTTCCGCGCGACTATGAAGAAGCAGCGCTGATGGATGGCGCAACGATGACGCAGCGCATCCGCCGCGTCCTGATCCCGCTGGCGCTGCCGGGGCTGGCCGCAGCCGGGTTGTTTGCCTTCATGTCGGCATGGGGCGATTTCCTGCTGCCGCTGATCTTCCTCTCGTCACCGGAGCTGCAGACGCTTCCCCTCGGCCTCTTTCGCGCTTTCCTGCGCATCAATGAGATCGATTACGGCCTGCTCGCCGCCCTCGCTTTCATCTACCTCCTGCCGGCTGTGATCGCCTTCGGCTTCGCGCGGCGCTTCCTCGTCCAGACCTTTTCGGGCGGCGTCAAAGGCTGATATCCAGAAAGAGTTTTACAGATGATCAATCTCAAGAACGTTCGCAAATTCTATGGCGCCCTGGAGGTCATCAAGGGCGTCGACATCACCGTCGAGGACGGCGAGTTCGCCGTATTCGTCGGGCCTTCGGGTTGCGGAAAGTCGACCCTTTTGCGGATGATCGCCGGGCTGGAAGGCATCGATGACGGCGACCTCATCCTGAACGGCAAGCGTATCAATGACGTGCCGCCGGACAAACGCGGCATCGCCATGGTGTTCCAATCCTACGCGCTTTATCCGCATATGACCGTGGCGCAGAACATCGGCTTCTCGCTCAGCCTGAAAAAAGTGCCGGAAACCGAAATCCGCAAGCAGGTCGAAGGCGTCGCCGAAATCCTGCAACTGACTGATTATCTAGATCGCCGCCCCGCCGCACTGTCAGGCGGTCAAAGACAGCGCGTCGCGATCGGTCGAGCCATCATCAAGAAGCCGTCGCTGATCCTGTTCGATGAACCGCTGTCGAACCTCGATTCGGCGCTTCGTGTACAGATGCGTGCCGAGTTGCAGCGCTTGCACCGCGAATTGAAGGCGACCGTCGTTTACGTCACCCACGATCAGGTCGAGGCCATGACCATGGCCGACCGCATCGTCGTCCTGAACAAGGGGCTTGTCGCCCAGCAGGGCGCACCGATGGACCTCTATCACAAGCCCGACAACGAGTTCGTCGCCACCTTCATCGGCTCGCCGCGCATGAACACCGTTCCCGTGACGATCAGCAAGCCGCAGGCCGGCGCGTTGCGCGTGCAAAGCCCGATCGGATTGACGCTCAACCTGCCCGATGGAGCCGGAACGGTGCCCGACGGTGCCGCCACGCTCGGTATCCGACCGGAGCACTTCAAGATCGCACCCGAGGGCCAGGGAAATTTCACGGCCGACGTCGTCATCGTCGAGCGCCTGGGCGTCGAGACCTACATGACCGTCGGCTCTGAAAACCAGCCGATCGTCGTCCGCGCCGAAGGCGATGTCGCGGTACGCCCCGGCGACCGCGTTTCGCTGACAGCAGACGGCACCGCCTGCCACCTGTTCGACACCACCGGGCGCGTCATCCGCTCGGCTCAATCATCCTAATCACGTTGATAACATCGAGGACATCATGACGATCAAGGTCACAATCTGGAACGAGGGACGCCACGAGCAATTGCACAAGGAGGTTCAGGAGATCTATCCCGATCGCATCGATGGTGCAATTGCGGCAGGCATTGCGCATCCGGATTTCGAGTTACGTCGAGGCACGCTCGATGATCCCGATGAAGGCCTGCCCGACCAGGTACTCAACGATACCGACGTCTTGCTCTGGTGGGGCCATATGGCACATGAGGACGTCAGTGACGGGCTGATCGACCGTATCCAGCAGCGCGTTCTGAAGGGGATGGGCCTGCTCGTTCTGCATTCAGGGCACCACTCCAAGCTCTTCCGCCGGCTGATGGGCACGAACGCCAACCTCTCCTGGCGCGAAACGCCGGAGGGCGATCTTGAGCGTGTTTGGGTGGTCAACCCGTCTCATCCGATCGCGGAGGGACTGCCGCCCTATTTCGAGGTGAATGCATCGGAGATGTACGGCGAGCCCTTCGACATCCCGCAGCCCGATGAGCTGGTATTCATTTCTTGGTACTCGGGTGGCGAGGTGTTTCGCAGCGGCTGCACCTTCCAACGCGGCCGGGGACGGATCTTCTTCTTCAGCCCGGGGCATGAGACCTACCCGATCTATCACGACAAGACCATTCACAAGGTCATCTCGAACGGGATCCGCTGGGCAAAGCAGAACCACACCGACGGCCGCATTCTGGAGAACTGGCACCGCGCCGAGCCGCTGCACGGTCGCCCTTCCAAGAAAGCCTGAGCTCCGCCGTTTTGTCCGTTGAACACCGGCGTGGCCCACGGTCACGCCGCTTCAGGCACTGAAAAAGCCACTAACGGCTCCAGTTGCAAGTCCTGGGCAATTCGGCCAATTTGATCTTGCCGGCCGGGACACCAGTTTATCCTTCGCACCAGAAAGACGCTGAGGCGATCAGTGCCGGCGTCAATGCGGGCAACTTGTCAAACAGGATGAATGCGATGCAGCTGAAAGACCCTTCCCTTTTTCGCCAGGCCGCTCTTGTTGGCGGAAATTGGATCGATGCCGATCCCGCCAATGCGATCGAGGTCAACAATCCGGCCACCGGAGAGATCATCGGCCGCGTGCCCAAGCTGGGCGGCGCCGAGACGAAGGCGGCGATCGAGGCCGCGCGCGTCGCGCAGAAGGGCTGGGCTGCCCGCACCGCTAAGGAACGCGCCGGCATCCTGCGGAAGTGGTTCGATCTGATGATCGAGAACAAGGACGACCTCGGGCGAATCCTGACGCTTGAGCAAGGCAAGCCGCTTGCCGAAGCCACCGGCGAGATCGTCTACGGTGCGAGCTTTATCGAATGGTTTGCGGAGGAAGCGCGGCGCATCTATGGCGACCTGATACCGGGCCACCAGCCAGACAAGCGCATCATGGTCATGAAGCAGCCGATCGGCGTGGTCGCGGCGATCACGCCCTGGAATTTCCCCAATGCGATGATCACCCGCAAGGCCGGCCCGGCGCTTGCGGCAGGCTGTGCCATGGTGCTGAAGCCGGCATCGCAGACGCCGTTCTCGGCAATCGCGATTGCCGTGCTTGCCGAGCGCGCCGGCCTGCCGGCCGGGCTTTTCTCGGTGCTAACAGGCTCCGCCGCCGCGATCGGCGCGGAGATGACGTCGAACCCGACCGTGCGCAAGCTTACCTTTACTGGATCGACCGAAATCGGCGCCGAGCTCTACAAGCAGAGCGCGCCGACGATCAAGAAACTCGGGCTCGAGCTCGGCGGCAATGCGCCGTTCATTGTCTTCGACGATGCTGATCTCGACGCAGCCGTCGAGGGTGCTCTGATCGCGAAGTTTCGCAACAACGGTCAGACCTGCGTGTGCGCCAACAGGCTCTATGTGCAGGACGGCGTTTACGACGCCTTCTCCAAGAAGCTCGCGGATGCCGTCGGCAAACTGAAGACCGGCAATGGCTTCGATGAGGGCGTGATCCTCGGTCCGTTGATCGACAAGCCGGCGCTCGAGAAAGTTGAGGAGCATGTGGCTGACGCGCTGGCGAAGGGTGCCAACATCATCCAGGGTGGCAAGCCGCATGCGCTTGGCGGCACTTTCTACGAGGCCACCGTCCTCGCCAACGTCACGAAGGATATGGCAGTCGCTCGCGAAGAGACATTCGGCCCGCTTGCTCCCCTCTTCCGCTTCAAAGACGAGGCGGATGTGATCGAACAGGCCAACGACACCGAATTCGGCCTCGCTTCCTATTTCTACGCCAAGGACCTCGCGCGTGTGTTCCGCGTTGCCGAGGCGCTGGAATATGGGATGGTCGGCGTGAATACGGGCCTGATCTCGACGGCGGAAGCGCCGTTCGGTGGCGTGAAGCTCTCAGGTCTCGGCCGCGAAGGCTCGCGGTACGGTATCGAGGAGTTCACCGAGATCAAATATGTCTGCCTCGGCGGCATCAGCTGACACCTGCCCGAGCGAAAGGCGCGCAGTCCTGACGGTTTGCGCGCTGGCGCAACCGTTTGATCCGGAAAACTGAAAGCTGAAGGACGCGTGGGTCAGAATCGAAAAAGCCTGCCGCGGGAGGAGGTGCGACAGGCTTTTCGAATTTAACCGAACGACAGCTGGGAGGAGGAGTGCTGTCATTCCCGCAGGCACCCTTGGGAGGAGGATAAGGCCACCTGCAACTCGAAGCTCTGCGGGAGGAGGTGCATCGCTTCGATGATTTGTTTATACAGCAAGCACGCTCAAATCATAGGCATAATTCTGCAGAACAGCTATGCGCTATGCGCGTGACGCGCAGCTTCTGTCGCGGATCTGCGACATGCTACCCTTGCCGCGCCGGCCGCCGGCCCCCTTGGAATTTCCGCGTTTTCTGCTACCACGCGCCGGAAAACATGAGGAAACGCCGATGAGCGCCGCATTTTATCGTGACTATGTTGTCGACCTGAAGGCACGTATCGACGGTCTGCATACCGACCCCGGCAGCTATCAGACCTACGATCTGACGATGGAGCTGCTTGCCCAGAAAAACCTGATCAGCTACGCGATGAGCCGTAAGCAGGGCCAGGTGGACAGCCTGTTCTACCGTCGCGACACGGCAAGCGGCCAAGGCACGCAGATGTCGCAGGAGACGGCCTACCGGGTGTTTTCCGGCTTCTTCGGACTAGGCCAGTTCCTGGCGTCGACGGGCCGGGCGAACGGGCTCGGCGAGGAAGCGTTCGCGCAGACGCTGACGGCGGGATGGGAATATCCGACCTGTGCAGTGCAATTCGCCTACCGGAAGAAGGGCCAGCCGCGCGGCGCTTCGATGAAAATGCTGTTCGTCGGGCTGAATGGTGACGCGGATGCAGCGACCTTCGAGGCCAAGCTGACGCAACCCGAGCTCCTAATCGGCACACGGCCGTTCTCGACCAAGCTACTGTGGGAATGGAAGTAACGTCGCCTTAGGCGGTCGGCTACGGTCGGATGTCGGCAAGCAGCTCCTGGGCAACGTCGCGCAGGAGACCGGCGATACTTTCCAGAAAAGTGCCCATCGCCGAACCCTTGCGCCAGCATATGCCGATCCGCCTGTTCGGCGATATGCCTTCGAAACGCAGCAGCCTTATGTCGCCCGACGCCGGATACAGCGCGGCGAGCTCCGGCAGAAGCGTGATCCCCACATTGGCGCCGACCATCTGGCGCAGCGTCTCCAGGCTGGTGGCGCGAAACGAGGTGCGCTCGCTTGCACCCGACAAGCGGCACACATCGAGCGCCTGGTCGCGCAGGCAGTGCCCCTCTTCCAGCAACATGAGGTCGTAGCGATCGAGGTCCCCGAGCACCAGGGACTGCCGCCTTGCGAGCGGATGCATGTCGGGAACGGCGAGCAGAAAGTCTTCCTCGAAGAGAAACTCGGCTTTCAGGTGGTCGTCATTGACGGGAAGAGCGAGGATCGCGGCATCGAGATTGCCGCTTTTAAGGCGCGCTAGGAGTGCATCGCTCTTTTCCTCGATCAGCAGCGTCTCCAACCGCGGGAACTGCCTGTGGATGCGCGGCACCGCATGCGGCAGGAAATAGGGAGCGAGCGTCGGGAAGATGCCGAGACGCAGGGTGCCCACCTCCGGATTGAGGCTGCGCAAGGCCGATGACCTGATCTCGGCAACCTCCTGCATGATGCGCCTTGCCCGCTTGACGGTATCCTCGCCGAACGGTGTGAACATGACCGTGCGCGGCGTGCGCTCGATCAGCGGAGCGCCAAGGGTCTCCTCCAGTTTCCGGATCTGCATGGAGAGTGTCGGCTGGCTGACCAGGCACGCTTCGGCGGCCCGGCCAAAATGCCGGTGGTCCGCCAAGGCAATCAGGTATTCCAGCTCGCGAAGCGTCATTTCAGAACCGTGTCGATCAGCCTCAAGCCGCCTTCACCGCATCCTCGTCCGGGCTAGACGTGCGGATCAGATGGTCGAAGGCTGCAAGCGACGCCTTCGCGCCCTCGCCGAGCGCAATCACGATCTGCTTGTAAGGCACTGTGGTGCAATCGCCGGCGGCAAAGACACCGGGAACCGAGGTCTGTCCGTGGTGATCGACAATGATCTCGCCACGTGGCGACAGTTCGATGGCGCCCTTCAGCCATTCGGTGTTCGGAAGCAGGCCGATCTGGACGAAGATGCCTTCCAGATCGAGCGTGTGGCGCTGACCGGCAATGCGGTTTTCGTAGACGAGCCCGGTCACCTTCTGGCCATTGCCCAGCACTTCCGTCGTCTTGGCGGAAAGCAGGATATCGACGTTGGGAAGGCTGCGCAGCTTGCGCTGCAGGACGTCATCGGCACGCAGCTTGTTGTCGAACTCGATCAGCGTCACGTGGCTGACGATGTTGGCAAGGTCGATCGCCGCCTCGACGCCGGAATTGCCACCGCCGATGACGGCAACGCGCTTGCCCTTGAACAGCGGACCGTCGCAATGCGGGCAATAGGCAACGCCCTTGTTGCGATACTGGTCTTCGCCGGGAACGCCCATCTGCCGCCAGCGGGCGCCGGTCGACAGGATCACCGTCCTCGAGCGCAGCGTCGCGCCATTGGCGAGTTCGACCGCGATCATGTCCTTGCCGGGAACGAGCTTTTCGGCGCGCTGCAGGTTCATGATATCAACGTCATATTGCTTCACATGCGCTTCCAGCGAAGCCGCAAACTGTGGTCCTTCGGTATGTTGCACCGAGATGAAGTTTTCGATCGCCATCGTATCGAGAACCTGACCGCCAAAGCGCTCGGCGGCAACGCCGGTGCGGATGCCCTTGCGCGCGGCGTAGATGGCCGCCGCAGCGCCGGCCGGACCGCCGCCGATGACGAGCACGTCGTAAGTTTCGCGGCCATTCAGCTTCTCGGCGGCACGAGCAGCGGAGTTGGTGTCGAGCTTGGAGACGATCTCCTCGACTTCCATTCGGCCCTGACCGAACAGCTGGCCGTTGAGATAGACCGTCGGCACAGACATGACCTGGCGGCTTTGAACTTCGGCCGGGAACACGCCGCCATCGATCGCCACATGCTTCACGCGCGGGTTCAGCACGGCCATCAGGTTCAGTGCCTGCACGACGTCGGGGCAATTCTGGCAGGTGAGCGAGAAATAGGTCTCGAAAAGGAAATCGCCGTCGAGATCCTTGATCTGATCGATGATTGCCTGCTCGGTGCGCGGCGGATGACCGCCGACCTGCAGCAGAGCGAGCACAAGCGAGGTAAACTCATGGCCCATCGGAATGCCGGCGAAGCGCAGGTTGATGTCGTGGCCCGGGCTGGTCAGCGCGAAGGATGGTGCACGCTCGCCGTCATCACGCGTTTCCAAGACCGAAATCTTGTCGGAAAGAGCGACCAGTTCGGCGAGAAGCTCCGACATCTCTTTCGACTTGGCGCTGTCATTGACCGAAGCGGTGATCGCGATCGGGCGAACGACCCGTTCCAGATAGCCCTTCAACTGGGATTTCAGATTGTCGTCGAGCATGGGACACTCCGCTAAAAATGGATGGCCGCGCCGTGTTTAAGGCGCTGAATATGGTATTGGGTGCCGCCTTCCAGTCTAAACCGGAAGGCGGCCTATCATTTGAACGTCAGATCTTGCCGACGAGGTGCAGCGACGGAGCGAGCGTCTTTTCGCCCTCTTCCCACTTGGCCGGGCAAACTTCACCCGGATGCGCGCGCACATACTGCGCAGCCTTGATGCGACGCAGCAGGTCGACAGCGTTGCGGCCGATACCTTCTGCGGTGACTTCCATAGCCTGGATGACGCCATCGGGATCGACAACGAAGGTGCCGCGGTCGGCAAGGCCTTCGGATTCGCGCATGACTTCGAAGTTGCGGCTGATCGTGCCAGTCGGGTCGCCGATCATCGTATACTGGATCTTGCCAATGGTCTCGGAGCTGTCGTGCCAGGCCTTGTGGGTGAAATGCGTGTCGGTCGAGACCGAATAGACCTCGACGTCAAGGCGCTGCAGTTCGGCATAGTGATCGGCGACATCGCCGAGTTCCGTCGGGCAAACGAAAGTAAAGTCAGCCGGATAGAAGAAGAATACCGCCCACTTGCCCTTGGTGTCGGCATCGGTCACTTCAATGAATTTGCCCTGCTTGAAGGCCTGCGCCTTGAAGGGCTTAATGGATGTGTTGATAAGGGACATGAAGGCTCCTGTAGAATTGCTGCGAAGCGAAAACCCGCTTTCGCGCCGCAACATAAACAGGGGTCGGCGATAAATGAAATAGATAAAGAAAAATATTTTGATAGATAATACCTATCACAAGCCTGCGACGTGACGGTTATCAAGCGGCCGTCAGAAGCCGCTTGTCCCCGCAACGTCAGCGGTTTCGATCACACCGATCGGCCGAGTCCGCCATCCACCTTGATATTCTGCCCGGTGATGTATCCGGCACCTTCCGACGCCAGAAACGCCACGGTCGCCGCGATCTCTTCGCTTGTGCCATAGCGCTTCATCGGTACCGATTCGCGGCGCTCCTCGGTTGCCGGCAGGCTGTCGATCCAGCCCGGAAGCACGTTGTTCATGCGGATATTATCCGCCGCGTAGGTGTCGGCGAAAATCTTGGTGAATGAGGCGAGACCGGCGCGGAAGACGGCCGACGTCGGGAACATCGCGGACGGCTCGAAAGCCCAGGCGGTCGAGATATTGACGATCGCGCCAGACTTCTGCGCCTGCATGACCGGCGTCACGATCCGGGTCGGGCGGATGACGTTCATCAGGTAGACGTCCATGCCCTTGTGCCAATCCTCATCGGTGATATCGAGGATTGACGCGCGCGGGCCGTGTCCGGCGCTGTTGACGAGCACATCGATGCGGCCCCAGGCTTGCATGGCGAGATCGACAAGGCGCTTGATATCGTCATTCGACTGGTTCGAGCCAGTGACGCCTACGCCGCCGAGTTCCTTGGCCAGCGCCTCACCCTTACCCGAGGACGAGAGGATGGCGAGCTTGAAGCCATCGGCCGCCAGACGCTTGGCGGCATCCGCCCCCATGCCGCTGCCGCCTGCCGTTACCAGCGCCACTTTTTCTACTGTCATGACATCCACCCTTTCGTTGCTTCTCTTGCGCATCGCGCGTGTTTTCAGCTTCAGTGCAAGATGATACCATCATGATAACATAGCTTCGAGCCAATTCGGTTGGGGTGAACCAGTAGAAAATCTATCGAATGAACGACCCGCTTTTCCGCCTTCCGCCGCTGAATGGCTTGCGCGCCTTCGAGGTCGCCGCCCGTCATCTCAACTTTCGCGCCGCAGCCGAGGAGCTGGGCGTCACGCAGGCAGCTGTCGCGCAGCAGGTCCGTGGCCTGGAGAAGGAGTTAAACCTCGCTCTGTTCGAGCGCCTCCCCCGCAAGCTTGCCTTGACCGAGGCCGGACGCGGTTATGCCGAGAGCATCCGGCGTGCCTTCGAACTGATCTCCGACGCAACCGCGACGTTGCGGCCGGAGCCGTTGCGGTTGACGATCAGCGTCACGCCGACTTTCGCATCAAAATGGCTGATTCCGAGGCTACCGGATTTCCTGGCAGCGCACCCGGATCTCGATATGCGCATTCTCGCCAGCGAACGTGTCGCGAACTTCCAATCGGATGATGTGGATATCGCGGTCCGGTTGGCGCGACCACCGTTTCCAGCCTCGCTGGAGGCCGATCTGCTGTTCGAGCAGGAGCTTGTCCCGGTATGCAGCCCCGCGCTGATGCCGCCCACCGGTCGCCTTGACCCCGCCGATCTCGCGCGTTTCGTGCTGCTCCACGACACCCACAATCAATGGCCCGAGTTCATCGCCACGATCGCGGGTGCGCGGCCGGTCGCCGCCTCGAAGGGCGTTCGCTTCAACCAGACATCCCATGCTATCGAGGCGGCGCTTGCCGGCCAGGGCATCGCGCTGGCAAGCGGGGTCTTCGTCAACGAGGATATCGCCGCCGGGCGGCTGGTGCCGGCTTTTGCGCAAACGATGCGAGCTCAGGCGGATTTTTACGTGGTCTCGCTCCGCAGGCCGAGGCAAGTCCAATCCGTCGCCAAGGTCAGGGCCTGGTTGCTCCAGCATGCCGCCCGGTCCGTACGCGCCTGATAATCACGGCGACAGCCGGCCGGATGGGCGAGCGTCCCATCATTGCACGGCAGCCACTGTAAAAACGCAGGGCTCCTGCGATGGACCCCGTCGCCATTCGCTATAGATTTAAACTCGTGCACACGTGCGCGGATACTGACGCATTGATTGATTGGAATACAGCATTGGACTTGCGGAATAAAACGCTCTGCGCCTCCGGATTTCACGCTCCGGAGCGCGGAAAGATCGATATCCTGGACGAGGTGCTGATCGATATCGGCGCGGATGGCACGATTGCCGCCATGCATCGCCCAAGCGATCCGAACTACCGGACCATTCGCGAGGCGCGCGAGGAAGGCGGCGAACTGGTCACGTTGCCTGTAGGATCTTATCTCCTTCCAGGTTTCGTCGATCTTCACGTCCATGCGCCGCAATATCCCCAGCTTGGCAGCGCGCTCGATGTGCCACTCGAGGTATGGCTGCAGAAATATACCTTCCCACTGGAAGCCCGCTACGAAGATCGTGCCTTCGCAAAGCGCAGCTACGGCCTGCTCGTCGACGACCTCCTCGCAAACGGCACGACCACGGCGCTTTATTTCGCCACCGTGCACCAGGACGCGACGCGATCGCTTGCGGACATATGTCTGGAGAAGGGCCAGCGCGCGCTGATCGGCAAAGTGGCGATGGACAACGCCGACGAGTGCCCGGATTACTACCGCGACGCCTCGCCGGACGAAGCCATTGAAGGCACGCGCGCACTGATTGATTACATCACTAATCATCCTGATAACGTTGAAAAGAGAGTACTTCCTGTCATCACGCCACGCTTCGTGCCATCCTGCACCGACGCGACGCTCGAGGGGCTGGGTGCTCTGGCGAAGGAGTGCGGCTGCCACGTGCAGACCCACTGTTCGGAGAGCGACTGGGCGCATGGCTATGTGTTGTCCCGCTACGGCGCGACCGATACCGAGGCGCTCGATCGCTTCGGCCTGCTCGGCCGCCGCACGGTTCTGGCACACGCCAACTTCCTGACGGATGGTGACATGAACAAGGTGCGGGAGCGCGAAGCTGCTGTCGCCCACTGCCCGCTCTCCAACGTTTACTTCGCCAACGCCGTCTTCCCGCTCAAGGCCGCCCTAGACAAGGGCATGCACGTCGGTCTCGGCACGGATGTCTCCGGCGGGCCGAGCGCCTCGATGCTTGAGAATTGTCGCGGCGCGATCCTGATGTCGCGCGCTCTTGAGAGCGGTGTCGATCCCAAGCGCGATGCCGAGGCGCGTGCCAGCTACGGGCCGGCGCAGATCGATTTCCGCGATGCCTTCTATATCGCGACGGCAGGCGGTGGCGTGGCGCTCGATCTGCCGATCGGCCAGTTCAAGCCCGGCTATCTGTTCGATGCGATCGTTGTCGACACCAAGGCGCCGAAGGGATCGGTGCGCTTGTTCGACGAATTCGATAGCGGCGAACAGATTCTCCAGAAGATCATCAACACCGCCTCGAAACCCAATATCGCAACCGCCTGGGTCGGCGGCACGAACCTGCGCTTGCCGTAAGAAAGGCGTCAGCCGCGCAACATCTCGATGATCGCTGAGAAATCGCGACCGCCATTGCCCTGCTTTTCGAAGAGAGCGAACAATTGCGCGGCTTCGGCGCCGAGCGGCGTCGAGGCGCCTGTCGCGAGCGCCGCCTCCTGCGACAGGCGGAGGTCCTTCAGCATCAAGGCGGCTGCAAAGCCCGGCTTGTAATCGTTGTTGGCGGGCGACGTCGGCACCGGGCCGGGAACCGGGCAGTATGTGTTGATCGACCAGCATTGGCCCGATGACGTCGAGGCGACATCGAACAAGGCCTGGTGCGAGAGGCCAAGCTTTTCGCCCAATGCAAAAGCCTCGCAGACGCCAATCATCGATATGCCCAGTATCATGTTGTTGCAGATTTTCGCCGCCTGCCCCGCGCCTGCCTCTCCGCAATGGACGATCTTCTTGCCCATCGCTTCGAGTATGGGTTTGGCCCTTGCGAAGCTCTCCGGCGTTCCTCCCGCCATGAAGGTCAGCGTTCCGGCCGCAGCACCGCTGGTTCCGCCGGAGACCGGGGCATCGAGCGATGGGCAATCGGCCGCTTTTGCCATATCATGCGCCTTGCGCGCGCTGGCGACGTCGATCGTTGAGCAGTCGATGACAAGCGTTCCTGAGCGAATGCCGCGAATAATATCCGTCCACGCAGTCAGGACGTGCCTGCCCTGCGGAAGCATGGTCACCACAACATCGGCACCGCTCACGGCCTCGGAAATATCGCTGGTCGGCTGCACGCCGGTTGCCACTGCAGCCTCAAGCAACGCTGGCACCAAGTCGAAGCCCGCGACCGTGTGCCCCGCCTTGACCAGATTTGTCGCCATCGGCCCACCCATATTGCCGAGGCCGATAAACGCGATCTTTGTCATGTCCTGCTCCCATCATTTAGACGATCCCATTTGAGGGCCCATGGGAGGATAGCTATGTCAACATCGCGCCCAGTCGAGAGCGACATGGACGGGCGCGCGTGTTGACGCTCCCTCGCCCCGGCAGTATCCCAATAGGGTCCGCGACATGCCGATGGATCGAGGAGGATGAACCATGCATTACACCCGCGAGAGTTTCGACTGGTCCGATCCGTTCCGGCTTGTCGAGCAGTTGACGGACGAGGAGCGCATGGTGCTCGACACCGCGCACTCCTACGCGCAGGAAAAGCTTGCGCCGCGTGTGCTCGAAGCCTTCCGCCACGAGAAAACCGATCCGAGCATCTTTCGCGCAATGGGCGAACTCGGCCTCCTCGGCCCGACGATATCGCCCGAATATGGCGGCGCGGGTCTCGGATATGTCGCTTACGGGCTGATCGCCCGCGAGGTCGAGCGGGTCGACAGCGGCTACCGCTCGATGATGAGCGTCCAGTCCTCGCTGGTCATGGTGCCGATCGATGCCTTTGGATCCGAAGCGCAGAAGCAGAAATATCTGCCGAAACTCGCCACCGGCGAATGGATCGGCTGCTTCGGCCTTACCGAACCCAACCATGGCTCCGACCCCGGATCGATGGCGACGCGTGCGAAAAAGGTCGACGGCGGCTACAGTCTTTCCGGTGCCAAGACGTGGATATCGAACGCGCCGATCGCCGACGTCTTCGTGGTTTGGGCGAAGACCGAAGACGGCGTGATCCGTGGCTTCATCCTCGAAAAGGGATGGAAGGGCCTGACGGCGCCTGCCATTCACGGCAAAATCGGCCTGCGCGCCTCCATAACGGGCGAAGTTGTGATGGATGGCGTCTTCGTGCCGGAAGAGAACCTGTTGCCAAACGTCTCTGGCCTGAAGGGTCCATTCACCTGCCTCAACTCGGCCCGTTTCGGGATTGCCTGGGGCGCGCTCGGCGCCGCCGAAGATTGCTATGCGCGGGCGCGGCAATACACACTCGACCGCAAGCAGTTCGACCGGCCGCTCGCCGCCAATCAGTTGATCCAGAGGAAGCTCGCCGACATGGCGACCGAGATCACGCTCGGGCTGCAGGGCTGCCTGCGCCTCGGCCGGATGAAGGAAGACGGCCACCCGCCCGTCGAGCTTACCTCGATTCTCAAACGCAATTCCTGCGGCAAGGCGCTCGATATCGCCCGAATGGCGCGCGACATGCTTGGAGGCAACGGCATATCCGATGAATTCGGCGTCGCCCGCCATCTCGTCAACCTGGAGGTGGTAAACACCTATGAGGGCACGCACGACATTCACGCGCTGATCCTCGGCCGCGCCATAACGGGAATAGCGGCGTTCTCGAACTGATCGAGAATTCTTCTCCGCCAAATTGCAACGGACCCGACAATGTGCAAGCTTTCGCTTGTCGCGGGGAGAGCCTGCGCTGCGATGGGGGATTGCGCATGCTTCTATTTCTCGCATTTCTGATCGGCATCATCGCCGGGCTGCGCGCGCTGACTGCGCCCGCAGCCGTCGCCTGGGGCGCAGCACTCGGCTGGTTCGATGTGTCTCAGACACCGCTCGCCTTCATGGGCTATCGCTGGACCCCGTGGATTTTCACGCTGCTGGCGCTGGTCGAACTGGTGACGGATCAATTGCCATCCACGCCCTCAAGAAAAGTACCGATGCAGTTCGGCGCGCGGCTGATCATGGGCGCGCTGTCAGGTGCGACCATCGGCGCCGCAGGCGGATCGTTGATACCAGGGCTCATCGCCGGCATTCTCGGCGCGGTCTCGGGCACGCTTGGTGGTGCCGCGGCGCGCGGCAAGCTGGCGAGCACTTTTCGAAGAGATCCGCCCGCGGCAATTCTTGAGGACGCGGTCGCCATTGTCGGCGCGATCCTAATTGTGGCGTCGGTCTGATGCGCAGCTTCGACGCCATCGTTGTCGGCGCCGGCCAATCCGGCCCCTTCCTCGCTGCCCGGATGGCGGAGAAGGGCATGAAGGTCGCGCTGATCGAGCGCAAGTATCTTGGCGGCACATGCGTCAACGCCGGCTGCATGCCGACCAAGACCCTCGTCGCCAGCGCCCGCGCCGCCTATATGGCCCGCAATGCCGGCGGCTACGGCGTGACAATCCCGGGCGATATCGGCATCGACATGGCGATCGTGCGCAAGCGAGCCGAGACAGTGACCCTGGAGGCCCGCAACGGCCTGATCAGCTGGTTCGCGGGCATGGACGGCGTCACCGTCATCTACGGTCATGCGCGCTTCGAAAGCGAACGGACGATCAGTGTCAACGGCGAACTGCTGACCGCGCAGCGCATCTATCTCAATGTCGGCGCACGACCGGCCATTCCTGATATGCCGGGTATCGACGACATCGACTATTTGACCAGCACGTCGATCATCGCGCTGGACACGCTGCCCCGGCATCTGGTGGTCATTGGCGGAAGCTATATCGGCCTTGAGTTCGCGCAGATGTATCGCCGCTTCGGCGCCGAGGTTACGGTCGTCGAGCGTGGCCCCAAGCTCGCCTCGCGAGAGGATGACGATATCTCGGACGCGATTGCCGACATTCTGCGCGACGAGGGAATTATGGTCCACACGGACGCGGACCGGGTCGCGTTCAAGAACAAGCCCGACGGCATCGAAGTCTCGGTCGCCGACGGCATCGCCGAGATCATGGCGAGCCATGTGCTGATCGCAACCGGCCGTGTGCCGAATACCGACGATCTCGGCCTCGATCGTGCCGGCGTCGCCGCCGACAAGCGTGGCTACATCACCGTTGACGACAAGCTCGCAACCAGTGTCGACGGCATCTGGGCGCTTGGCGACTGCAATGGCCACGGCGCCTTCACGCATACGTCCTACAACGACTTCGAGATTGCAGCGGCCAACCTGCTCGACGGCGAGGATCGCAAGCTCAGCGACCGCATCCTCGCCTATGCGCTTTATATCGACCCGCCGCTCGGTCGCGTCGGCATATCGGAAAAGCAGGCGCGCGCGTCGGGTCGCGAGATCATGATCTCGACCCGGCCGATGACCAAAGTCGGCCGTGCCAAGGAGCGGGGCGAGACGAAAGGCTTGATGAAGGTGATCGCCGACGCGCAAACCAAGCAGATCCTCGGCGCCGCCATTCTCGGCATAGAGGGCGACGAGGCGATCCATGGTTTCATCGACGCGATGAATGCCGGAACGACCTATCCAGAGCTGAAGTGGGCCGTACCGATTCATCCGACTGTGTCCGAATTGATCCCGACATTGCTTGGCGACCTCAAGAACGTGTAGCCTTCACGGCAGCAGGCCAAAAACGGCGGGGGATCAATCGTGTCCATAGAACATCTGATCGAACACTATGGGATTGTCGCGATCTTCCTCGGCACCGCATTCGAGGGTGAGACCGCGGCCTTCCTCGGCGGCATCATCTCCCATCGCGGGCTGCTCACCTATTGGTCGGCCTCGCTGATGGCGTCGGCGGGTTCATTCGCCGGAGACCAGATGTGGTTCTTCGCCGGCCGGTATGCGGCCCGCTGGCACGTTGTCCGCCGGCTGATGGAGACGCCGACGCTGGCCCAGGTGACGTCGCTTCTTGAGCGCTATCCGACAGGCTTCATCCTTGCATTCCGCTTTCTCGTCGGCTTGAGGACGATCAGTCCGATCGTGATCGGCACGACGCGAATCTCGACCGGAAAGTTCGTGATGTTGAATGCGATCGCGGCGCTTGTATGGGGACAGCTGTTTACGGCACTCGGCTATCTCTTCGGACACGGGATCGAGCAGATCCTCGGTCGTCTGCCGCTGCATCATCACCTCTTCATCGGGGTTGGGGCCGCGGCCATCGTGGCTGGCGCGGCCCTTGTCTTCAAAAAGGCTTTTAGGAAAGTGTCGGCTAGCACGAGCTAGCCGACAGGCACCTAGTCCATCACGATCTGCAGCTTCACATCGCTCGGGCGCGCTTCGACCGCGCGGTCGAAAGCTTTGATGGCATCTTGGAAGCCGAAGGTCTCGGAAATCAGAGGCTTCAGATCAACGCGACCGGAGCCGAGCAGCGCAATCGACCGCTCATACTGATGCGCGTAGCGGAACACCGTTTCTATGCGGATTTCCTTGGTCGACGCAGTCGAGACGTCGAAGCCGATTGGGTTGACCGGCAGACCGACGGCAACGATGACGCCGCCGGGACGCGCCAGATCCATGATCGTTTCCCAGGCCTTCGGCGAACCGGAGCATTCGAAGATCACATCGGCGCCCCATCCGTCCGTCAGCCGCGAGACTTCCTCGACGAGGTTGGTCTCGCGGATATTGACCGGGATCACGCCCTGATACTGGGCGGCGATATCGAGCTTCGGCTGGGCGAGATCGGCCACGATCGCACGAGCGCAGCCACCGGCGAGTGCTGCGATGGCAACCATCGTGCCGATCGGGCCGGCACCGAGCACGACGGCGGTGTCGCCCGGCGCGATCTTCGCCTTGGTAGCCGCCTGCATGCCGACGGCGAAAGGCTCGACCATGGCGCCTTCAGCGAAGCTCACATTGTCAGGCAGCTTGAACGTGTAGTTGGCGGGATGAACGACTTCGGGCGTGAGCACGCCGTGAACGGGCGGAGTTGCCCAGAAGGAGACGGCCGGATCGACATTGTACATGCCGAGCCGGCTTGCCTTCGAGTTCGGATCGGGAATGCCCGGTTCCATGCAGACGCGATCGCCGACCTTCAGATGTGTGACGCCGGCGCCAACCTCGACGACGGTACCAGCCGCCTCGTGCCCGAGCACCATCGGCTCGTTGACGACGAAGGGGCCGATCTTGCCGTGCGTGTAATAGTGAACGTCGGAGCCGCAGACGCCGACCGTGTGTATCTTGATCTTGACCTCGCCCGGCCCGGTTTCCATAGGCAGATCGATTTCGCGGATAGCGAGCTCATGCTGGCGCTCCAGCACCAGTGCGCGGACTTTGGTCATTGCATCTTCCTTCCCTTGCCTCCCCGCGCGAGTCGAGCGCGGCGTCGGCGGACTATAATCGCCGAACACGGCGGATTTCAATTCCATCGCCGAGGCTTTTGCTCATGGCGCGATGGAATGCCCGCGTCTGCTCGCAGGTTGTTTTAAAAACGTGGCCATTCCTGAAGTGCGAGGTTCAAATCGCAGCCACGTGTCGCGCAGGTTCGACAGCACAATCATTTCAAAACTGGACACGAAATGGCACGCCATTCCGGAACCGCCGCATGGAACAGAAACAATCTTCGTTTCATTATACGACCAACTTGGTAGAGTTTGGATTACAAACGAAGGAGGTTCCCCATGCACGCACAACGGATTACCCGGCTTCTCGCGGCCGCGGTTTTGGCAGGCAGTTTCGCCATCGGCGCTGTCGCACCAGCTTTTGCCGATCAGACGCTTCTCAACGTATCCTACGATCCGACACGGGAACTCTATAAGGATTTTAACGCCGCCTTCGCACAGAAGTGGCAGAAGGACACCGGCGAGGCCGTGGCGATCCAGGCGTCGCATGGTGGCTCCGGCGCTCAGGCGCGATCGGTCATCGATGGGCTCGACGCCGACGTCGTGACGCTCGCTCTCGAAGGTGACATCGACGCGATCGCCCAGAAGACCGGCAAAATCCCCGCCGACTGGAAGAGCAAGCTCCCCAACAACTCGACACCTTACACCTCCACCATCGTATTCCTGGTGCGCAAGGGCAATCCGAAGGGCATCAAGGACTGGGCCGATCTCGTAAAGGATGATGTCCAGGTGATCACGCCAAACCCGAAAACATCGGGCGGCGCGCGCTGGAACTTCCTGGCTGCCTGGGCTTGGGCCAAGCAGGCAAACGGAGGCGATGAAGCGAAGGCCCAGGCCTATGTGACGAGCCTGCTTCAGCACGTTCCCGTTCTCGACACCGGCGCGCGCGGCGCGACGACCACTTTCGTCCAGCGCGGGCTGGGTGACGTGCTTCTTGCCTGGGAAAACGAAGCCTATCTCTCGCTCGAAGAACTCGGCCCCGATCAGTTTGAGATCGTGACCCCGAGCTTCTCGATCCGTGCAGACCCGCCAGTCGCCGTAGTCGATGGCAATGTCGACAAGAAGGGCACGCGCAAGGTCGCCGAGGCCTATCTGAACTACCTCTATTCCGACGAGGGCCAGAAGATCGCGGCCAAGCACTATTACCGCCCGATCAAGCCTGAAGCAGCCGACCCTGCCGATATCGCCCGCTTCCCGAAGCTGACGCTTGCAACGATCGACGATTTCGGCGGCTGGAAGGAAGCGCAGCCGAAATTCTTCGGCGATGGCGGCGTGTTTGACCAAATCTACAAGCCGGCACAATAATACATCGCATGAAAGCACATAGCCCCACGCGGTGGCGGTTCAGGAGGCCGAGTGTCATTCCAGGATTTGGAATGGCACTCGGCTTTACCTTGATCTGGCTCACCCTTCTTATCCTCATCCCCCTCTCGGGCCTGGCATGGCGCTCGAGCGAACTCGGCTGGGAGAAATTCTGGTCGATCGCCATTGATGCCCGCACCGTGAACGCGCTGCGGATCAGCTTCGGCACCGCCTTTGCGGCTGCCTGCGTCAACGTCGTCTTCGGCATCGTGCTCGCCTGGGTACTGGTGCGTTACCGCTTTCCCGGCAAGCGCATCATCGACGCCATGGTCGACCTGCCCTTCGCGCTGCCGACCGCCGTCGCCGGCATCGCGCTTGCGACGCTCTATGCGCCCAACGGCTGGCTTGGCCAGTACCTGACGCCGCTCGGCATCAAGATCGCCTTCACCCCTGTCGGCATCGTCGTGGCACTCGTCTTCGTCGGCCTGCCCTTTGTGGTGCGCACGGTGCAGCCTGTGATGGAGGAGATCGACAAGGAGGTCGAGGAGGCCGCCGCCACGCTCGGCGCCAACCGTCTACAAACGATCACCCGGGTTCTCTTGCCTGGCCTCGCGCCGGCGGTTCTCACGGGTTTCGCGTTGGCCTTTGCACGGGGTGTCGGTGAGTACGGATCGGTCATCTTCATCGCCGGCAACCTGCCGTTTAAATCGGAGATCGCACCGCTGCTGATTGTCATCAAGCTGGAAGAATACAACTACGCGGCCGCCACCGGTATAGCCGCCGTCATGCTGGTGCTATCCTTCGCCATGCTTCTCGTGATCAACCTTATCCAGAGCTGGAGCAGACGGAGATATGGCAATGGCGCATGAGATCCAAGCTTCCCCCGCCGTGAAAGTGCGCTCCGTTGTCACCGAGCATCGATGGGCGCGGTGGACGCTGATCGTCGCCTCCCTGGTGTTCCTGACACTGATCCTGATCCTGCCCCTCACAGCCGTGTTCGTCGAAGCATTCCGAAAAGGGCCGACCGCCTTCTTCACGGCCCTGCAGGACGCGGAAACCTTTTCCGCCATCCGACTGACCCTGATCGTCGCTGGTATCAGCGTGCCGTTGAACGTCGTCTTCGGCGTTGCCGCTGCTTGGGCAATCGCCAAGTTCGAGTTCAAGGGCAAGGCCTTCCTGACAACGCTGATCGACCTACCCTTCTCGGTCTCGCCGGTCATATCGGGTTTGGTCTTCGTACTGCTGCTCGGCGCCAACACCTATCTTGGCCAATGGCTGAGCGCGCACAGCATCAAGATCCTCTTCGCGGTTCCAGGGCTGATCCTGGCGACCATGTTCGTCACCTTCCCCTTCGTCGCCCGCGAGCTCATCCCGCTCATGCAGGAACAAGGGACCGGTGATGAAGAGGCGGCGATCTCGCTTGGGGCCAGCGGCTGGCAGACCTTCTGGCACGTGACCTTGCCGAACATCAAATGGGGGCTGCTCTACGGCGTTCTGCTTTGCAACGCCCGCGCTATGGGCGAGTTCGGCGCCGTATCGGTCGTCTCCGGCCATATTCGCGGCCAGACCAACACCATGCCGCTACAGGTGGAAATCCTCTACAACGAGTATAATTTCACCGGGGCATTTGCCGTTGCCACCCTGCTTGCGCTGCTCGCACTCGTCACCCTTGTTTTGAAGACCTTGCTGGAAATGCGTTACAGCGATGAAATCGCCGCGAGCCGGCGGCACTGAGGAATTAGAATGGAAGTTCGTGTTCAAAATCTACGCAAGGAATTCGATCGATTTCCCGCTCTGCATGACGTGTCGCTCGATATTCGCTCCGGCGAGCTGATCGCGCTGCTTGGTCCGTCGGGCTCTGGCAAAACGACCTTGCTCAGGCTCATCGCCGGGCTCGAAAGCCCGACAGATGGCCTGATCTATTTCGGCGACGAGGATGCATCGCGCAAGAGTGTTCAGGAGCGCAATATCGGCTTCGTGTTCCAGCATTACGCGCTGTTTCGTCACATGACGGTGCTCGACAATGTCGCCTTCGGCCTGAAGGTGCGCCATGCCTCGCGCCGCCCTCCAAGAGACGAGATCCGCAGGCGGGCGCTGGAACTGCTCGACCTCGTCCAGCTTCCCGGCCTGGAAAAGCGCTACCCCGCACAGCTTTCAGGTGGCCAGCGGCAGCGCGTGGCGCTCGCGCGCGCCATGGCGGTGGAACCCAACGTCCTGCTGCTCGACGAGCCGTTCGGCGCGCTGGATGCCCAGGTTCGCAAGGATCTTCGCAAATGGCTCCGCGAAATACACGACAGGACCGGACACACGACCGTCTTCGTCACTCACGACCAGGACGAGGCCATGGAGCTCGCAGACCGTGTGGTCGTGATGAGCCAGGGCGCGATCGAGCAGGTCGGCACACCAGACGACGTCTACGATCACCCCAATTCCCCCTTCGTCTTCGGCTTCGTCGGCCAGTCGAACTGTCTTGACGTCACAATATTAAACGGCGACATCTGGTTCGACGGCCGAGCCCTCGGCATCCGCGCAGACGGCGAGGCCGATGGCGAGGCGAGCCTCTACTTTCGGCCGCACGACATCGAAATTCGCAATGGCGACGGTTCCATTTCAGGCGTCGTGACGACCAGCCGCCGGGTTGCCGGCACCCGCCATGTCGAGGTCGATATAGGCCAAGGACATCCGCCGATCGAGCTTGAACTGCCACCGGCAGCTGCGGGCAGCCTTGCCCAGGGCGGAATTGCGTTTCGGCCCTCGCGCTGGAAACTGTTCAGATCTGCCAAGCGCTGATTGGTAAAACTGTCCGAGACGGGGAGGACGGCAAATTGCCGTTCTTTTCGTTTCCGCCTCCGTGCGGCCGACGCCTTCAGGCAGGGCGAGCCCTGAAAATCTGACATGCGCTTCCGTTATCCCCATTGTCGTCAAGCTCAGCTTTAGAATTACGCCGTAGAATGATTGGGCTGTCGCTGCAGGCGATGGTGTGACCGCTGATTGCATTGAAAGACATTGGCCATGACAAGCATAGCTTCTGACCTCGACATTTTCGATCTGGCACCTATTGCCATGTGGATCGAGGATTTCAGCGCAGTAGCAGCTCAGTTTTCAGATTGGAGACGGGCTGGCATCACCGATATCAGAAGCTTCCTGAACGAGGATGTGAACCGCGTGGCGGCCTGCTCGCAACGGATCCGGATCTTGCGCGTCAACCAGAAGACGCTCGACCTTTTCGAAGCCGACAGCCGGGAGCACCTGACAGAAAACCTCTCTTCCATCTTCCGTGACGAGATGCTGCAAAGCCATGTCAACGAGCTTTCCTCCCTTTGGGACGGCAACCTCGAATTTGACGGCAGCGCCGTCAACTACACACTTTCGGGTCGCCGCCTCGACATACAGCTGCGAGGCTCCGTCCTGCCCGGCCATGAAAAGACGCTCGGGCGGGTGCTGATCACCACCGAGGATGTCAGCGCGCGAGAGCAAGCACGTCGTGCCGAACAGGAAAACCGTCTCTATGCCGAGGGTATTTTCGAACATTCGCCCGTGTCGCTATGGATCGAGGATTTCAGTCGCGTTAAAGCGTTGGTTGAAGACGTGCGCAGTCGCGGCATCGTTGATTTTCGTGTATTTACAGACGTCCATCCGGAATTCGTAACGCAATGCATGAGCGAGATCAGCGTGATCGACGTCAACAAGGCGACACTCGATCTCTTCAGCGCGCCGGATCGCACCACCCTCCTCCATGGCATCGCAAACATTTTCCGTGACGAGATGGAAAAAACATTTCGCGAGCAATTGATAGAACTATGGAATGGCAATCTCTTTCACCAACGCGAGGTCATAAACTACGCGCTGGACGGTTCGGAGAGGCACGTGCTCTTGCAGTTTTCCGTTTTCCCAGGCTACGAAAGCGACTGGTCACGCGTGCAGGTCGCCTTGACCGATATCACCGCCCGCAAGAAGGCCGAGGCCTATCTTGAATATCTCGGCAAGCATGACGTCCTCACCAAGCTGCACAACCGTGCCTTTTACATGGATGAGCTCAACCGCCTACAACGTAAGCCGCTGCGGCCGGTATCAGCCTTGATCATTGATCTTGACGGATTGAAGGTCGCCAACGACCAACGCGGCCACGATGCAGGCGACGCGCTGCTGCGCCGTGTCGGCGAAGTGCTGAACGGCGCTGTATCCATGCCAAACCACGCAGCCCGCATCGGCGGCGACGAGTTCGCGGTTCTTATGCCCGGAGCCGACCGACAGGCAGCATTGGCCATGCTGGAGACTATTCAGGAGCTCCTCAAAATCAACAACCAGTTCTATTCCAATGCTCCACTCGACATTTCGGTGGGCCATGCCACCAGTGAAGAAGGCGAGACGATGGAAGCGATGGTCCGGCGCGCCGATCTGGCGATGTACGAACAAAAGCGGGCGCGTCGCGCAAACACCAGTTCGGCTCGCGCAAGGGCGAGCGCCTAGGGTAAGGTCATTGCCATGGTGACAAGGTCTCGTTTGTTACAGGTGCTGGGCGGGTGAAGGCCTTCCAGATCAGAACACAGAGCGGCAGCACTGAGCGTCTAAGCGGCCAACGACACCCGACCTATAGACGCAACGATCGCGAGCGGCCAAGGCAACGAACACGCACGCCCACGCCCGCCGATCTCGTCTTTGCGAGACCCAGTTCGCATGCCGGAAGATATGTTCGCAATGTGAACATCGACCGACAACTCAGTGAAATCCAAGACATAGCTTGATTTTTCGGAGATTGCGACTTGAGATCGGTTGATTGTACGGCAACAGTCAAACGGCAGCGATGGCCTTTTGCAAAATTTCTGGTATCGTCGCTTCTTCTGTGGGGGAGTAGGTGTGATGACGAGTTTGATCCCGGACGCGTTTTACTGGGCGCGATCAAGCAAGCATGCAAGGGGACGAGCAACCATCGTTCAGGTCTCCACCATCTTCGGCAAAGAGCCTGACTACTGGACGCTTGCCGTTCCTGGATCCGACCAGCATCACATGGTCGACGACTTCGAGATCATCGCTCCGGTCGAGCTGTTTGATGCCGTTGCGGCGGAACTCAGGATCGCTGCTGAGTAAATCCAATTTAACTTCGTTGATTTCCTACGCTTCGCAAGCTGGGCTTTGCTGACGACATCCGCTTGTACTTTGGCTGCCAAAAGTCCGTACTGAAGGCCTCAATAAGGTAGGCAAAAGAACGTGCATTGCATGAACGACTATAGCCCGATGGCTGCGGCCCGTGACAGCACCCGCTGTAAGACCCGACATCGCCAGCGTTCCTTCGCAAAGGCCACCGTAAACGTCACCTTGCTTGCAGACTGCGACCCTAACTGGTTTGAGCAGCAGCACGACCCCTGTACGCTCCTCGATCCACCTTGCCGACTACATGTTGGCAGAACGCCCCCGCTGCGCGATCGATGCGGCACCTCAACTGACCTGACCAAGTCACGCCTGTAGTCGACCCCGCCCGTCAACACTAGGCTCGTATTGATTTAGCTTTGCTTGGGCACGGCGCCCATGCCGCCTGCCTCGTTAGGGCAGGCAGACGGCAACGTCCCGTCGCATGGGGTGCTTGCGACAGGCAAATGGGTCATAGTCATCATCAGGCAACAGCACCATCAAAACGTATGGACGCATTTTTACGGAGGAAAGTGGTGGGAGATCGTGGCCAGGAGTTCGCCAGCATCGTCTACACGATCCTCGTTATTGAGAAACGACCTCGGATCGAGGACGCCGCTCGGTCTCTCAAAATGAGCTATGCCACTTTGCATTCACGGCTGATCGCAAGAACGAGTTTTTCGCCCGACGAAGTCCGCTCACTCCTGCGAGCAGTGCCCGATCCGAGGCTCCTGGCTTATCTCCTGGATGGAACGAAGTTTACGGCAGCCGAACGGCCTTTGGCCGGAGAGTTTGAACCTTCCATCGAACGAGGCGCAACCAAGGTCGTCGTCGGCGCGGCAGACGTGCTTGAGATCATCGATGCCGCAATGGCCGGAGGCGGCCTTGACCATAGGCAGGAAGCACTGGTGCAAAGCAAGATAGACGAAACGGAGCGCGCGCTCGCATCGCTCCGGATTCAGCTTCAGCATCGCAAGGGCTTTGATGTCGATTAAGACCGTGGCGAAGAAGTGTCGCCGTGGTGTTGCCGATGCAAGATCAGCCGGTTCACCTTATCTGTGCCATGCTTCACGCAGCCTCGCCAGATGATCGTCTCCTTCCTGGAGGAGGCAGGCTATTTCGGCCTCAGCTGCCTTCAGCCTGCTGACATGGAGGATTTTCTTCTGGCCGGACGTCTTCGCAACCTTGTCAGAAAGGACGATCACCCTGCGCTTGTGGATGTTGAGGATACGTACGACGCGCATGTAGTTCCGCAGTGGGTCAGATATTTCAAACATGGCAACCAATGAGATTTGAATGCCTGTTAGCCGAGCCTCTGTCCCTCCGACATCAAAACTGTGGGCGGTTTTTTGACGCACTCGTTGGCCGACATCTTGCGGGGCACGCCTTGGTCGGTGCCTGCGCGGATCCCAGACAGTTCGGGGTCTGTCGCCAGCGATTGCGTAGGACCTCACTGCAGCTTGCCGTCATCACCACGAATGTGAGCCCGATGGTGTTCTGGTTGCCTTGCGCTGATCCTTGATCAGCGGTGGGGCGAGGTGCTGAAACTCATCGTTGGCAACACCAAGTTGGCAAAGCATATCCGCATCGGGCGCAAGCCTTGCCTGCAACTATGCAGGGCTCGCAAGCTTCATTCTAAAGGTTCGCAACCGCGATGGCGCGTGGCTATCGCCAGAAGCGCTTGATATCGAGGACCTCGTCCACCGCAGCCTGTGCCTTGCCCAGCACCGCTGCCTTATCGCGACCGGAGACAACACTGCCGCTTGCGGGATGGTCGGCGAGGCCGTGCTTTTTCAGGACCTCCGGGCCCGTTACAAGATCGTTCAACGCACCCAGTTCTTCCTGAAGTGCCTCTATCGCAGCCAGAAATTTCTTGTGCCGTCGCGCGCTGCGCTTGTCGTCGAAGAGCGACGCGAAGAACTCGGCGGCATATCGAAGCTTCTTGGCATCCTTGCGGACATCGTGCCTGTGCTCGTCGTCGGCCTTTGCAATTGCGCTTCCATCCTTCTTAAGGCGCTTGCGCTGTTTTTCCAGCACGCGTGCGGCAAAATCCTGTGCGCTAGGCACATCTTGCGATGCTGGTCCACTGCCCGGAAGATAGTCGCCACACTCCAGCCAATTGATCAGATCGAGCATCAGGGCGCGCGTGCGCGAGGAACCCAAGGCATCGACGGCATCATGATAGGTGGCCGCACGTGCTGTCTTGAGCTTGGAGACGAGATCAATATCGGATGCCTGTGCCAAGAGAACGTCGATATTGCGGGCCTCGCCGAGGACCGCGGCGAGCCAGCGCAACTCCTGGTTCAGCCTTTCCGGCTCGTCACCCGGCAGGACACTCTTGAACAACGAGAGGGCGGATCGCAGTCGGCGCAGCGCCACCCTTGTCTGGTGAAGCGCTTCCGGATTTCGGCGGTGAAGTAGGATATCCTCGTTGAGCCTGAACTGGCGAACGCATGCGAGCGCAATCACCCTGAACGCCGCCGCGGCATTCATGTTTCGCTCCACATAGACCGGCTCGGCCTTGAACACCGTCTTTTGCGCGCCGGCGAGGACGAAGCCACGCTCGGCCTTCGACCGCACGCTGAACCGGAAGCTGACCACGGCATCAATTTTTCGCGCGAAAACGAACAGATCGCTCGGGCGTCCCTCCTTCAGTTCGATCTCGACCTCCCTGATCGCAGACCGGCGATCACCGGAGATGGCGTCACCCTCATCGAGAACCACCTCTATACGTGAGCCATTCTCCACCACGTTCCAGAGCCGTCTCGCGATCACCACGTCGAACACGGGTTCGAGCTTCAGATCGCCACCGAACTCCCCAAGCAGCGGGCTCGTGTGATCAAGAACAGGTTCGTCGCCCTCGATTGGCGTTTCCCATTCGGACCGTGCAAAAAGGGATAGGCTTGGCCCCGTCGCTTTGACCGTCTGCGTCCTGGTGTCGCCAACCTGCCTGATGCGCAATGTATAGCCTTCCTTCCAGAGCCTGCGGTCAGCGGTATCGAAATAGGTAGATCGCTGATCGAGAACCTTGTCGGGTTCTCCTAGAAGATCGGAACCAATGATGGCGTCGAACGCTTCCTGTGACAGATCGAGCTTGATTTCGGTTTCGGACGACAAGTTGGACTCCAACTGTTAGAGGAACCATTTCAACGCAGACCTGACTGTCATAGTTCGGTGCTACAGCAATCTGATGAAAGACAGGGAAAAATCTAGAACAGCCATGCTTTTCTGTGACGACCAATCCACCGCGAAAATTGCAATCGCACGCGACATCCAGCAGGCTGGCGCAATCTGCTATCGAAAAAACGGAAGTGGCCGGTTGCGCATCTTGCTCGTGGGAAGCCGGCGAAACGGAAGATGGGGCGTCCCGAAAGGACATTTGGACCCTGGCGAGACGACCGCCCAGGCGGCCGGGCGGGAATCCTTCGAGGAAGCGGGCGTCATAGGCACCGTCGAGACCAAGCTCTTCGGTTCATTCAGCTACCACAAGGACAGTTCACCGCATCACTACCATGTCAGCGTCCATCTTCTCCATGTTGCCGGGTCTAAACCCGATTTCCCCGAAAAGAGCACGCGCAAGCAGAAATGGTTTCCCTTGAAAGTCGCGATCCGCGATGCAGCGCAGCCTGGCCTGAAAGCTCTGCTCTCCAAGCTTGAGGGCATGAACCTTTGAAAGTTGGCTCCACCAGATCGCTGAAGCGATTGTTGAAGACCCAGCGAAAGGCTGTACGCTTGCTGGAGAAGACATGGGGCCCGGCCCGGACACCATCAAAGCCGGAGCGACCGACACTCCAGACTACCCCGGCTTTCGGCAGCAATCCCGGCCGGCTTTTGATGAAGTCCTTTGTACCTACCAACCTGCCGAGCAAGCCGGCCGTGGTGGTGGTGCTTCATGGGTGCCGCCAGACGCCGGAGAGCATGGACGCTGCCAGCGGCTTTTCGAAGTTGGCAAAGGACCGAGGGTTCATTCTCCTCTATCCGGAACAGACCCATTCGAACAACCTTCAAAAATGTTTCAACTGGTTCCGTCCGAGCGAGGTCGCACGCGATCGCGGCGAGTTGCTGTCGATCAAACAGATGGTTGAGCATGCCGTGAAACGACATCGTGCCGATCGAGCGCGCGTTTACGTCGTCGGCCTGTCCGCCGGTGGGGCAATGACAGGTGCATTGATTGCCAACTACCCGGATACGTTTGCCGGCGCCGCTATTGTGGCCGGAATGCCTGTTGGCGCCGTTCGTGATGCTATGTCGGCCCTGCGCGCGATGAAATCGGGCGCATCACCGCCCGCGGATGGCTGGGGCGCGAGGATAAACGACATCTTTCCCGATCGGCGCACCTGGCCCCCGATCAGCATCTGGCAGGGAACATCAGATCGCACGGTCAACCCGGGGAATGCCCTAGCCTGTGTCGCGCAATGGACGGAGGCAAATGGTCTCGACCGAGAGCCTCAACGTGTCGAGAAAACATCGTGGGGTGCGTTATCTCGCTGGAACATCGGGTCCGGGGCGCGGGTTCTGCTTTATTCGGTCGATGGCATGGGCCATGGCCTTCCTGTGAAGAAAAGCCGTTCAGCCCTATCTCGAACGAGCGACCCGTTCGTGCTTGAGGCTGGCATCTCGGCTCCATCAGAACTTATGCGCCTTTGGCGCCTGGCCAGGCGCTAGATAAAGCCGGGCCACCTGCAAAGTCGCCGCTGGCCTCCTTCTCCCGACCGGTATTCCCTCGCACTTCCTCGTGCTGCGACTCGTCGAGCAAAAAGACATCAGGGCGAGCTGGAAATGGTTTGGGCCACAACCCGACCTCCCGCCACCTATTTGCAATGATGAAGCAAAAAACGCCGATGCGAATAGCGCCTTTAACGATACACACAACTGGTAGCGCGCGGTTCAAAGGAACAAAGGGACCAACAAAGGCAGCCCGGTATCGAGGCGCTGCTCCCATTTTCGTCTTTCGGCCTTGCCGATTGTATCGTCGTGACAATTTGATAATGCGGCGCGTCAACCTAAGCGCCTAATCGACTGGCGGAGGCAAAGCAACGCATGCAGAAATCTCGAATTTCCAATCGGATCCTCCGATCACTCAGCGACCAGGATTTCGAGCTCCTCGCACCGTATCTTGAGGAGGTAGAGATGCCCTCGCGCTACCCCATTGCCCGCCCGGATACGCTCCTGGAACACGTCTATTTTCCCGACAGCGGCATCGGCGCAGTCATGAGCGTGCTTCCCGATGGGAAAAAGGCGGAGGCCGGAATGTTTGGGAGCGAGGGCTTTGTCCCGACGTCAACGATCATCGGTGACAAGGTCGTACCATACCTGATCGAGATGCAGGTCGCGGGCCGTGGATATCGCATCTCCGTCGACAGGATGCGCGAGGCGACCAAGCAGAGTGCCACGCTGCAAGTCCCATTTATAAAATTCATGCACGTTTTTGCTGTACAGGTGTCCTACACAGCGCTCGCCAACGCCAAGTTTCGGGTGGAAAAGCGGTTGGCGCGGTGGATCCTCATGTGCCATGACCGGGTAAGGGCAGATGTTCTCGAGATCACACATGAATACATCGCCTTCCTCCTTGGTATCCGACGACCAAGCGTAACGACCGCCCTTCACGTTCTTGAGGGCCACAAACTCATTCGCTCGAACCGTGGAACGGTCATCATCATAAACCGGAAGGGCTTGGAACGGTTTGCGGCCGGTTGCTACGGGCTGCCGGAACGCGAGTTCGAGCGCTTGCTGGGCGCCAGCGCGCCGGAAACCGACGTGGCCCCCCTGCCAAGCGCATGACCCATTTTTTCTATGGAACAGTCGACCGCCGGGCCTCGTTTCGTCCGCTCATGGAGGACAAAATGCTTTTCTATTTCAATGTTCGCTCAGACGAGAGTTTCGATGTCGACGAAGAAGGCATCGAACTTCCGTCACTCGATGCCGCCCGGTGGGAAGCGATGAAATCAGCCCGAGAAATGGTCGCCGAGCTGATCTTGCACAACCAGCGTATCGATGGCATGCGATTTGAGATTACAGACGACAAGGGAAACCTGCTCGTCACGGTTCCGTTCAAAGACGTCATCAAATTCGACTAGGCTAGCCGGCCGAGCCGTGACCGCCCTCATCTAAAATCTCACCATCTTGGGTATCGCCATCCGGTCGACCAGAGGACGGATCGCCGCCTTGGGCCAGAGCGGCCTCACGCGCAGCGCGCAGGCGTTCCGTTTTCAGACGTCGCGCTTCTGCCTCGCTTTTGATCGCAGCCAATGCGCACTCAGTGGTCGCCTCAAGTCGTCTCTGACGCTCGGCAGCACTGATGGAGTCACGTCGGCGCGGCTGGGAGCTTTCCGATTTCTGCATGCGATCAAAAATACCAGTCGATGAAGGAAGGACAATCGATCGTCTGCCAGCGTACCGTCGTCTGCGTGAGGCTTCTCAGGGTACCGCTTTCAAGAACTGCCGAACTTTGCAGCCTTCTTAGGCTTGAAGATGTCTGGAGGAACGGCGAAAGGTTTGCGATCATATCGGGCCTTGCAGGCTGAGGCCCGGAAGTCTCCGTCAGGGCCGATTTCAGTATGGATCATCCTCCTCGGCCCAGCCCGCCTCTCTCCTTGGACGAAAAGTTCCTCGGTCGGACGGGTCGCACGTATCCTGATCAGAACGGTCTCATGCGCCAATCTTGATGTGACGCGCTAAAATTTGCCGATGAGGCGCCGGTACTCTTCCTCAGGCCTGCCATAGGAATCGCCGGCAAATTCTTCCAGCCCACGTCGATCGCGAATTGTGATGAGACCCCGTTCGGATCGAATGAACTTCTCTCCTTCAAGCACATGAAGGGCGGTCGTCACGCTGGGTCGCCGGACACCGAGCATCAGGGAAATGAAGTCATGGGTCAGCGCTATTTCGTCGCCATCGACGCGATCATGGGACATGAGAAGCCATCGGGCCAGTCGAACGTCGATCTGATAATTGACGTTCGACAGAACGGTGTAGGAAATCTGCGACGCAAAGCTTTGGATGAACCGTGCAAGGAGGTTTGCGAAACCAGGACATGACGAGATCGCCTTAAGGGTCGCGCTCAATGTCATCCGGTAACCCCAGCCGGCGACCTGCATCAGGACTTCATGGACGCTCACCGTCCCGCCGACGCCCGCCGAGGTTGGAGAAAACCCCTCGCGTCCGAACATCCCGGCCTCTGCCTTGTTGCCATCAGACGAGACCGTGATGACCGAACCAATTCCGCTACATAGGAAGTAGACATGGTCGATCGGCCCGTTTGCTTTGACAATGACATGACCCTGTCTGAGGTCAATCATTTCCAAACTGCCAAAGATCTCTTGATATTCTTCGGTTGGCAGGCGCGCCAACAGCCCGTTGTGCATGGTTGATTGATCAAAGACGGACATGAGACTTCAATGGTACCGGATGAGGCATGCGAACACCCCTCACACGCTGAAATATGTCGGCTGTATAACATCCTGCCGTTGCCCATGTTCTTGGGTACGCTGGCGGACAGTTCTGGGATCGGGACGGTCCGATAGATCGGACGCCGTGCTGTGCAAGCTGCTTGGCCGCGGCACGAGAGCGACTGTCGCTCTTCCATGATTTGATAGCAGCCCATCGGATCGGTCATCCGCAGGGTCGGGTGCCGGATCTGCCAAAGAACCGAGAGGCGATGAACCGGCTCTGCAACATTTGGCTCTTCAAGCGGCACAATTCAGGCGGCGCGGAAACCGGCGACGACACCCAGAACGGCACTAGGGTCATATCGCCGCCTTTGGAAACCCGAGTTCATCCCGCATAGCCCCAGCTCGCCGACGGCACTGCCACCAAGACACCGATCGACAATCGTTCAGTGCCAACCACACCCAAATAAAAGGAAATCCTGGTCGCCCGACGCCAGCCGTCTATCAATCAGGGGAAGACCGTGTGCGCCCTGATCCATTGCGGCCGACCAAGCAGGACCGATCGAGCGCGCATAGCCCTACGTCTGCTCGCTCCTGCCCACCGGGTTCACCATCTCGTTGATCTTCGATGCAAGCGCCTCGACGGCGAAGGGTTTGCCGATCATGCCCATGTTCGCCCCCAGAAAGCTGGCTTTTGTTGCGGCATTCTCGGCATATCCCGTTACGAACAAAACCGGCAGATCCGGCCTGTGCTGACGGGCAACGTCTGCAAGCTGCCGACCGTTCATTCCCGGCAAACCGACATCGGAGACCATGAGATCGATCTTTTTTTGATCTCTAAGGGCTCGAATTGCCACATCGGCATCCTCGGCCTCGATAACCCGATATGAAAGATCGGTCAGTACCTCGCATATCAACAGGCGAACGGCATCGTCGTCCTCCACGACAAGCACGGTCTGGCCGCTGCCTTCAAACGGGTTCTCTGTGTCGATCCTTGCCTCCGGCTTTTCACCATCGCTCGTTGCCGGCAGGTAGAGCTTGATCGACGTCCCCTTGCCAGGTGCGCTGTCGATGCGAACCTCGCCCCCCGACTGTTGCGCGAAGCCATAAATCATCGACAATCCGAGACCAGTTCCCTGGCCGATAGGCTTGGTGGTGAAAAAGGGGTCGAAGACTTTTTCCAAAATGTCCGGCGACATACCCACACCGGTATCGGCGACGTCGATCATCACGTACTGTCCCGCATCAAGCCCGCCATTTTTCGATCCGGAGATCCAAAGACGCTCTGCCGTGATCGTCAGACGTCCACCCTGTGGCATGGCATCACGCGCGTTGACTGCCAGGTTCAGCAGAGCGCTTTCGAGCTGATTGGCGTCTGCCAAGGCGTATCCGACGTCCGTCGGCACGCTCAGTTCAATGGTGATCGTTTCTGGCAGTGTTCGTTCGAGCAGTTCCTTCGTCGCAGCGAGCTGGGCTGCAACGTCAAGGGAGGTTGCATCAAGCGTTTGCCGGCGGGAAAAGGCCAGAAGCCTGGCAATCAATGCGGCGGCCCGGTGTGCCGAGTCGGTGGCCGCGTCCATGAAGCGGCCCACATCCTCGACACGACCGGACGCGATGCGGCGTTTGGCGAGATTGATTCCGCCAATGATGCCAGTCAGCATGTTGTTGAAGTCGTGTGCGATCCCGCCCGTCAGTTGACCGATCGCCTCCATCTTTTGCGCTTGTCGAAGCGCCTCTTCCGCACGGCCGCGCGCGGCCATTTCTTCCTGCAGCTCCGCAGTGCGCTGTGCGACACGCCTCTCGAGATTTCGATTGAGATCGTCAAGTGCCTCCCGCTCGCGACGCAATTCCGCCTCTGACCTCGCCAGCGCCTCTTGCGTCCGCTTGCGCTCGCTGATGTCGATGGCCGTGCCGACAAACCGCACCGCCTTGCCTTCCATAAAAATCGTTCCGCCTTTTGCGGCGATCCAACGCTCGACACCGTCCTCTATGCCGATGGTGCGGTAGTCGATCTCGTATTCGCCCGAACCGTCTGGTCTCAGCGCGTCGTTAACAGCCTGGTGGGCCCTTTCCCGGTCGTCGGGATGCAGTCCGGCAAGAAAGCCAGCTTCATAGGATACGTCGCGACCTGAGATAATACCGAACATTGACCTGCAGCGCTTGTCCCACTTCAATTCCCCGGTAATGAGGTCGAAGTCCCAGGTGCCTACGCCCGCAGCGCTGGTTGCAAGGCGCAGGCGCGTCTCGCTCTCGTCCAATTCCTCCAGCCGGTCACGCATCTGGAACTGCTTGGCGCGCAATCGAACCGCGGACGCCACGGCACTCAAGAGCGAGGCCCTTCCAAGTGGCCGCTCGAGAACTACACTGTTGCTTGCCAGATCAAACAACCTCAGTTGTGACATACGTCCGTTCGGCGTTCGGCTCGTGCGCGGCGCAGCCAGGAGAACGAAAGGAACATCCGACCAGGATGGTTGAGCCTCGAGCGCCGACTTGAGCTTGTCGACATCCTTGACGAGTGCCTCTTCCGTGAGCAGGATCGCGCCAACGCTTTCGTCGATCAACGTCGCCACCTCGCCAATATCGAGACAGACGACGGCGTCATAGTGCTCTTGGCGCAGAAGTGTTGCCACGCTCTCGCCATCGCGTCCGAATGGCGCGCTGACCAGAATTCGGCGGCCCTCGCTCGGCGTGTCAGCTATCACGATCGCGATCTTCCATGAGCGGATCGCGCGCGCCCATATATTCGGGCGTTCCGGTCAGAATTCCCCTGAACTGCGAAAGTGGTTCGCCCACCCGAATGCCGCTGCTGTCGATACGAAGTTCTCGGATGGTGTCTTCATGCTGGCCACCACGGTTCTTCAGCACGGATATTGCCTTTCTGACGCGTCCCTGGGCCTCGAAAAAGCGAAGCAGGACCACAGTGTCGGCGATATAGGAAATATTGAGGTTGGTTGACATGCTTCCCACGAGACCATTTTGCGGGTTTATGAGGAAAGTGACGACGCCGTTCTGGCTTAGATATGAAAGCAGCTCGTGCATCTGCAGGATGAGGTGCTGCTCCTGCGGCATTGCAGCCAGATACCCGTTCAGGCTGTCGATCACGACGACTTGCGCGCGCCTCGCCTCGACTTCGCCGCGGACGCGGGCTGCGAATTCGCCGGGGGAGATCTCCGCAGGATCGATCTGTTCTACGATCAGCAGTCCGCTCTCGATGTGAGGCTGGAGATCGAGGCTGAATGCCTTGGCGCGGGCTAGCAGCGTACCGATACGCTCATCGAACTCATAGACGATACAGGGCTCGCCGCGCTGGCAGGCCGCAAAAAGATACTGCAAAGCGATCGTCGTCTTGCCACAGCCCGCAGGTCCCGTCAGAAGCGTACTGGTGCCTCGCCTTGGGCCCCCACCCAAAAGTCTGTCCAGTTCAACGACACCACTCGCCGTCACCTCGCCGGAAAACGTGGTGTGATGGGACGCAGCGATGAGACGTGGATAGATCTCAAGGCCACCCTTCTTAATGGTGAAGTCGTGAAATCCAGCGGTAAAATCGACGCCACGCAACTTCTGCACCTGCATCCGGCGCCGCGCGGCCCCGAAATCGAGCGTTAGACGCTCCAAGGTGATGACGCCATGGCACAGACTGTGAAGGTGAGCATCCCGCTCGTCGGCATTCCCGGTCATGTCGTCGATCAGGAGCACTGTCGTGTCACGTCCCGAAAAGAACTGTTTCAATGCAAGAACCTGCCGGCGATAGCGCAGCGGGTCCTGGGCCAGAAGACGCATCTCAGACAGACTGTCGAACACCACCCGCTTCGGCTTGACCCGCTCGACTTCGTCCTGGATCAGGCGGATCGTCTCGCTGAGCTCCATTTCCCATGGATGCAGGATAGACTGTTCACGTCCCTCGCCGAAGACGTCCGACGCCGAATTGAACTCGAAAACATCGAACTCCTTGATGTCCCAGCCGTGCGACAACGCAACAGCAGACAGTTCTTCTTCTGTTTCCGACAGCGTGATGTAAAGTGCGCGCTCACCTTGGCGAACGCCTTCGCGCAGAAACTGCAACGCCAGCGTCGTCTTTCCCGAGCCCGGCGCTCCTTCGACGAGGTAGAGGCGCCGTGACGGCAATCCACCCTTCAAAATGATATCGAGGCCTTTGTTTCCGGAAGAAATAGTTGCTGGCAAGGTCTGTTCCTGGAAGTTCGTCGCGATGGTGCGTTTGTCATTGGAAAATATGAAGCGATCGACGGAAGGCAAGGATAGCCGGGCACGTGTTGCTTCGCGACCCAAGCGACGATGACTTGTAAGGCCGGTTTGGCAGTCGTCCTGCCCTCCAACTATAACGACCAGCCAGTGTGCGTCGGCTTTTGTACGATATCGAACAGAGGGAACAATTGTCATCTCTACAACGTCTTCCAACTGAACGACGCGTTCAACGAAACCGGGAGATCAACATGAACAAGCAAGACGAACCAACTCTGGCAGCATCCATCGACAGTCCTGCAGTCAAGCGCAAAAAGGCACGATTTGGCCGCGGTGCGGTCTGGATCGGTATTGCCATTGCCTTGGCGGCATTCGCATTTTACATCGGAATTGGCATTTATGGTGGCTATCACGCTGTGGGATAAGCTTCTGAAGGCAGACATCTTCTAACGGCTTGCGCTCGACCGTAGCTGGAGCCGACGCCGAAATCCGATACCAAGTGATCGAAAGGGAGCCGCGCCCCCTCCCTATTGAACGCGGACGTCTTCAAGGGCCTGATTGCGTGAGAAGAACTGCACTCCCAGTTCGGCCGCATCCACCGCAGAAAGAGAATATCCAGCACAACATCGCCGGCGATGGCACCGGCTTCGGCAGCGTGTCACGTATTTCGGGACTCTACGAATGACACACCAGAATGACACACTAGGGAGTTCAGGCCATCGATCCGTCAGGCGGATCACGGCCTCGATGAGGGCCGGCAAGGGTCCGCCGCCTTTCGACTATTGCAAAAGCAACGTAGTCTTCCACTTCCATGGCATCGTCGAGCTTTTTCTGTAAGCCACCGGTCCGAGCCACCGCCTCCGTCATGACAGCTCGAGCAGCGTTGATGCGCATCGAATGGACATGAACAAAGAAGCTACGGAGGTCGGACCGGGCCAACCTACTCAGTCGCGATGTTCGGGCATCGCCTTCAACTGGTCTTTCGTCCAGCCTGTCACGGCATGGACCTCTCCATCCTCGTCGCGCATCCAGTCGAGATCGGAAAACGGAACCGCGACCGGTTTGGTACCAATCCCGAGAAAACCGCCAACATCAATTACGACCAAGTTACTTGCGTGGATATGATCCACAGATCCGACCTTGTGATCGTCTCCACCGTAGACGGTTGCTCCTTGGAGATTGTCAGCCGTCAACTCGCTCTGAGAAAGGCGCACATGCTTTGTGTGATCCATCGGGGTTCTCCATTGCTAGAACCCCCAACTTTATCGCAACGGCTTTGTTCCCGTGTGACCTAACGATCATCGCCTTCGGCGCGACCGTCGCGAAATCGCACATCGGATCGGTCGGACGCTCGGCTGGTATTCATGACCCGCAAGGCAATTGTTTAATGGAACGGCTTTGTGTCGAATTCATCGTTTCAGGGAACTGTCGCCGCTGCCCGAGGTTTACACTGTGACGCCCAATTTAAAAAAGGAGACGACCATGAGCGACGAAGGACGACCGGCTCCCCCCTTCCCCGAACAGCAACAGCAACCTCCTGGCACCACGGCTCAGATGCAGCCTGTTCCAGACCATGGTGAGCACTCGTACCGCGGCAACGCAAGGCTCAATGGCAAAGTCGCCCTGATAACCGGGGCGGACTCGGGCATCGGCAAGGCTGTGGCGATTGCCTATGCCCGCGAAGGTGCCGATGTCGCAATCTCTTTCCTCAACGAGGTCGAGGACGGCGAAGACACTGCGAAATGGGTCCGCCAAGCCGGTCGCAAGGCGCTCGTAATCCCCGGCGACATCACCCACGAAACCCATTGCAGGGATCTTGTCCAGCACACGATGCGCGAACTTGGCTCCATCGACATACTCGTCAATAACGCCGCTTTTCAAAGGACATACGCTGATATTGGCGACATAACCGTCGAGGAATGGGATCAGACGTTCCGCACCAACATCTATGCGCCATTCTTTCTGTCCAAAGCCGCCGTCCCCTACATGCGCCCTGGCAGTTCGATCATAAACACGACCTCCATCCAGTCGCGGCAGCCCTCTTCGCACCTGCTTGCCTATGCTTCGACGAAGGGAGCGATCTCAAATTTCACCGCTGGACTGGCGGAAATGGTCGCCGAAAAAGGCATCCGCGTGAACGCTGTGGCGCCTGGACCAATCTGGACACCGCTGATCCCATCCACCATGCCATCGGCAAAGACCTCAAACTTCGGGGCGCAGACACTGCTTGGTCGTGCCGGTCAGCCTGCGGAACTGGCAGGGGCGTACGTACTTCTCGCGTCTGAACTCGGGAGTTACATGACCGGCGCGGTCATTCCGGTTACAGGTGGCGAGATCATGATTTAGCCTCGACGGCAGCTGGCGGGTGACGGCATCGCAACCGGTCTGTCACTCCTCCCAGCCGAAGACGCTTCGGCCACCGTAGCTTGCGCTGTCTCTCACTTCGCCGGCAATAATCTCCTTGAGATCAGGGCCTGTGACGTAACGCTCCAGCTGGCGCGCCTGGATATCCAGGCGTTGCAGCGCGGCAAGCTCTTCGTCCCGCCCAAGTCGCCCCTTTGACACTGCCGACCTCATGACGTTGATCGTCTCATCATAGACCTTCAAAGGCACCGGGAACGGGTGTCGGTCCTTGCCGCCATGGGCGATCGAAAATCGTGCCGGATCGGAAAACCGGCAAGGAGCTCCATGGACGACTTCGGCTACGAGGGCCAGGGCTCGCACCGTTCGTGCACCCACGCCTGGAACCATTAGCAACTCTTGAAAGTCGACGGGCCCGCGATCCGCTGCCGCCGCCAGGCTGCCGTGCAGTCGCTTCATGTTCACATCCGTCTCTTGCACATCGTGATAGGCGGGCATGACGAGATGCGGCAGGCTAAGCTGGGCAGGCGATTGATCTGGCTCTTCTTCTCGCGCAGGCGCGAGCCTGCGCGCAAGCGCGGACGCTTCGCGCACTATGCCATCCGGTCCCAGCGAGGCCAGGATATCCAGTTGTCCACCCCGTGATCGATCTGCGCGCTTGTCGGCAAGGTTGATGATGTTGCCTTGCGTGCGTCCCTCGATCGCACTGTGGGGAGCATTGATGAAGCTTTCCAGCCCCTCAGATAGCCAATGATATCTCCGCGCCTGGCCGGTCGCGTCGTTCATCCCCTGCTGAACGACGACCCACTTTCCATCGTCGGCAACGATGAACCCATGCAGGTAGAGATCAAACCCGTCCTGGACGGCTGCACTGTCGACCTTCGCCACCAGACGGCTGACATTTGCGAGCCCAAGCCCATCGATCCCCACGCGATGACCTATATCGACCAGTTCGTCTGGCGTTTTGCGAGACTGGGATCCGCGGCCACCGCATACGTGGAGCCCAAGCTCTCTGGCACGCGGCTTCAGCCCGCGCTTCAGTGAGCCCAGCACGCTGGTAGTAATGCCTGACGAATGCCAGTCCATCCCCATGACGGATCCGAACGACTGAAACCAGAATGGATGCGAGAGCCTGCGCAGGAACTCGTCGCGGCCATAGTGATGGATAATCGCTTCAGCGATGAGGACGCCAAGCCTGGTCATTCGCTCGCCCAGCCAAGGGGGGACGCGTCCGCCGTGTAGCGGCAAATCGGCGCTGCCTGATCGTTTCGACATGTCTACGATTTCTAGGCCGGAGCTTGCCAAAACACAATGAGATTGCGCACAGTCCGGCTCGTCAAAGTTCACCGAGAACTAGCCTGCTTTGGTCAGCTTTAGCCAGAAGTACGCATAGGGCTGGAACGTCAGCGAATAGCTGTCCCTTCCAATCACTGGAAACGTCGTACCACCTGCAAGCTCGATCGGGACGTAGCCTGCGAGTTTAGGCAGAGAAATTTTCGCCGCCAGCGACACGCTCGAGAGATTGGCAGCACACAAGATCACGTCGTCACCGCATGTTCTCAGATAGGCGATCACACGGTCGTCGTCGGTTTTTGCGAACCGCATCGCGCCGCGCGCGAGTGCGCGGTGGCGTCTGCGCAACGCCAGCATCTGACGGATCCAATTCAACAGCGAATGCGGATCATTGTCCTGCGCGGCAACATTGATCGCAGCATAGCTGAATTGCGGGTCATCGATGACAGGCAAAGCGAGTTTGTGAGGCGCCGCATTCGAAAAGCCCGAATTCCGGTCATCGGACCACTGCATCGGCGTGCGCACCCCGTCTCGATCGCCGAGATCGGTGTTGTCGCCCATGCCGATTTCGTCACCGTAATAAAGCACCGGGCTTCCGGGTAACGAGAAAAGCAACATGTGCAGCAGTTCGATCCGGCGGCGGTCCTGATCCATCAACGGCGAAAGGCGCCGGCGGATACCCAGATTGAGACGCGCGCGCTTGTCTGCAGCATAGGTCTCCCACAGAAAGTTGCGTTCCGCCTCGCTCACCATTTCCAGCGTCAGTTCGTCGTGATTGCGAAGGAAGATTGCCCATTGGCATTCGTCGGGAATGGAGCGCGTCTGACGCAGGATCGTCTTAATCGGTCGTGCATTCTGCTTTGCCAGTGCCATGAACATGCGCGGCATGAGCGGAAAATGAAACGCCATATGGCATTCGTCGCCGTCGCCAAAGTACTCGCGAGCCTCTTCCTGCCACAGATTGGCCTCGGCAAGCAGGATCACATCTGGATGTCGCTCCTCGAGCCTTGCCCGGATGTGCTTCAGGAGAGCGTGGGTCTCCGGCAGGTTCTCACTGTCAGTATGTTCACGCTCGACAAGGTGAGGGATGGCATCAAGCCGAAAGCCATCAACCCCCTTGTCCAGCCAGAAGTTCATGATCGACAGGAGCTCCTCGACCACCTCGGGATTGCGATAGTTCAAATCCGGTTGATGAGAATAGAACCGATGCCAATAGTAGGCTTTGGCGACGGGGTCCCAGCTCCAGTTTGATTTCTCGGTGTCGACAAAGATGATGCGTGTCTCGGCAAACTTGTCATCGGTATCCGACCATACATAGTAATCCCGCTCGGGCGAGCCCGCGCGAGCACGTCGCGCTCGCTGGAACCACGGATGTTCGTCGGAGGTGTGATTGACCACAAGCTCGATGACGACGCGGATCTTCCTCGCATGGGCAGCGTCGACAAATGTCTGGAAGTCTTCGACCGAGCCATATTCGGGGCTGACATCCTTGTAATTGGAGATATCGTAGCCATCGTCCCTGCGCGGAGACGGATAAAACGGCATAAGCCAGATCGTGTTAATCCCAAGCGAAGCGATATAATCGAGCTTGCGCGTTAATCCGCTCAGATCGCCGATGCCATCGCCGTCGGCATCAAGGAAGCTTTTGATATGGAGCTGGTAGATCACCGCATCCTTGTACCAGAGCGTGTTTCCTCCCAGTTCATGATCCGTCAACCGCCGCTCATGCAGGCTCATTGGGCTGTCACACGCCAGATCGCATTGCCGACATCGTCAGCCACCAGCAGCGCGCCCTTGGCGTCGACACCCACTCCGACCGGTCGACCGCGTGCCTCGTTTTGATCACTGAGGAAGCTCGTCACAACGTCCTGCGGCACGCCGTTCGGTTTTCCGTTCTTGAAAGGCACGAACACAACCTTATAGCCGTTAAAGGCATGCCTGTTCCAACTCCCGTGTTCGCCGATGAACGCGCCGCCCCGATAGCCCTCGGGAAGCGTGGAGTCTGTATAAAATGTCATGCCGAGCGGCGCCACGTGCGAACTCAAGGCGTAGTCCGGCACAATTGCCTTTGCGACGAGGTCCGGGCGCTGAGGCATGACGCGCGGATCAATATTCTGTCCATAATAGCTGTATGGCCAGCCGTAAAAACCGCCATCCTTCACCGAAGTCATGTAGTCGGGCACAAGGTTCGGGCCGAGTTCATCACGCTCATTTACAACCGTCCACAGCGCTTTCGTGACCGGCTCCAGGCTCAACCCGTTCGGATTGCGCAGACCGGAGGCGAAAATTCGGTGGCTGCCCGTCTGGCGGTCGACCTCCCAGATCGCCGCCCGGTTCTTTTCCGCTTCGATGCCGTTCTCAGTAATGTTGCTGTTAGAGCCGACGCCAACATAAAGCAGACGTCCGTCGTCGCTCGCCACCAGGCTCTTGGTCCAGTGGTGATCGATCGGTCCACCCGGCAACTCGGTGAGCACAGAGCCGGGGTCAGTTATCCTTGTTTCGCCTTCGCGATAAGGATAGCGAAGAATTTGATCAGTGTTGGCAACATAAAGATCGCTGCCGACCAGCGCCACGCCGAAGGGCGAGTTCAAATGATCGAGAAACACCTCTCTTGTCTCGGCAACGCCGTCTCCATCGGCGTCGCGGAGCAATGTTATGCGGTTGCTGGTTCCGCTGACCGCCCCGCCGCCGCCTGTCGCCAGCGACTGTATCCAGCCAACGATTAGATCCTTGGGCCGCGTGGCCGGCGCGCCCTTCGGCGCAGTGGATTCGACCGCCAGAACATCGCCGTTGGGAAGTGTATAGACGAAACGCGGATGTGCTAGGCCGGTTGCGAGAGCCTGGATCTTCAGTCCTGCCGCCACCCTTGGTGTCTCGCCATCCTTCCAGCCGATCACCTTAGCTACGTTCATCGGTGGCACGAAATATTCTGCCTGGGGTGGAAGCTTGGGGTTGGCTCCGATCTCCGTCGGCTCCGGCTCGTTGTCGCTGCATCCGGCAAGTGCTAATAGAAAAGCGTTGGCAACAAGGCCCGCAGCAATGATGACGTATCGCCGAGATATACTTGTCATCCTACCACCCTCCTGCAGCCAGCCGGCGCACGCGCGCTCCAAGCAGCGCAACGACCACCATCAAAACCACAGTAATCGCTGACAAAGCCAGGCCCAGGGGCATTACGGAAGTCCAGGCGTCACGGCTATGAACGAAGGAATTGAAAACGGTGATGGCAAACACAAGCAGGCTGCCTGCCACATAAAGCCACCCCACACCGGTGCGCAGGGCTAGAAGACCTCTTGCGGCGTCGATCAGCCCCGCCAGCAGGCCGATCGCGCCGAGCACCGCCCCGGCAAGCAGAAGCCATGCGGAGAAATTGGTCCACATCATCTGCATCGTTCTCCAATAGGCGATGTCTGTCAAAAGAACACCGATGAAGCAGGCAGCGGCGAAATGGGCGGGTAGCGAACGATAGGACGCTTTATAGGTCGGCGGCACCGGTAAAGAGGTGGCATAGGTCATGAGCAATGTCCGAAGCGACTGGCAACTCGATGTTCAACTGGCAATCACGCCGATTGTTCCCGCCGCGCCTATATTTGCGCGAAACCCAAGCCATTGACGACGCGGCCTTCGTTGCCCCACATTGACGATGCAGCATTCTGGTTGACAGTGCTCTGGTCCAAAGCGATGCTGTTCGAACCATCTCGCCCCCAAGATCCGGTCCATGCATCTGGCAGCCCCTGATCGTCTGCCCCGAGGAATTGCGCCTTAACCGGCATTGAAACTGGGACTGGAGCCGAGCGAGGAACTGGAAAGCAGGATTAAGACAATTAAATCTCTCCCATGAACGTATTCCTCGACTTCGAAGCCTCATCCTTGAGCAAACATAGTTATCCGATCGAAATAGCATGGGTCTTCGAAGACGGCCGTTCGCGATCGTTTTTGATTGCGCCGCTGGCGAATTGGACCGACTGGTCCCCAGATGCCCAAAGGATCCACGGTATTACGCGCGAAACGCTTGCTTCAAAGGGAACATCCATCCCCTTCGTTGTGGAGGAAATGATGCGGGATCTTGAAGGGCATGTTCTTCATGCTAGCTCACCATCATGGGATGGCAAGTGGCTCAGCGTCCTGCTGCGGGCTGCAGGCCGCCCACGTCATGCGTTGAGACTGAGAAAATCCGACGACCTATTTGCCGAGGCGGCCGCAACCATCCTCGGCAACCTTGTCGCGAATGTCGATCTTGCGGGGCTCGTTGCCAGTGTCATCGAGGCGTCGGAGCCGACATCACCAGCACACCGGGCTCTTCCCGATGCCTTGCACGAGTTGAAGCGGCTAGGCATGGTGCAGGCAGAAGCGAGGAAGGTCGTCGCCGGGCGGGCTTGAACGCTGCGGTCCCCTGGATTTCGAGCGCCGCTGCTATTTCCACTGCTCACGAAAGGTCCACCTCCGCGCCCGCACACTCAGCCTTCGAAAAGCGGCCAATAGCACGCCAACGTTTCGTTCCATCGTAGCAGCTAAACTTTTGATAAAAATAGCTCGAGACAGAATTGCGCGCGATTACAACTGCCTTGCCTGCTCTTGGGCCTGCATCCTTGCAATCCGAAGTCGCTCAGTCTTAGCATCCCGGCGTCGGCGTTCTTCAGCGATCGTGTGGCGTGCGACCTCGTCGGTCCGCATCCGGGCTTCTGTTTTCTCGGCCCGGCTCAGCGTCGCGCGGCGGTTGACGGTAGCATCTGTCATGATCTTTACGCTCCATTTTCAGGAAGAACGTCCGAGATCCGAAGATGTCACCGTTCGCTAGCGTACAGAACAGCGCTTCGCCTAGCGACTCGCTAGAATGTAATTGCCCGATCCAGGGTCTTGGTTAACGTTGTGACCTCAGGAGGCAATCGCAGCGATGAAGCTTGCAGACGTACTGGTCCTCGAAAACGAGCCATTCATTGCGCTCGACATCGAAGACATGCTCAAAGGCTGCGGCGCATCTTCCGTGACGTCATTCGACACGCAAGCGCAAGCGCTGATTTGGCTGGCATCCAACCGGCCACAGGTCGCGGTGGTCGATCCAAGATTGAATGATGGGCTTTGCACGGGAGCGGTCGCAGCACTGGCAGAGGCGAATATTCCCTTTGTTGTGTATTCCGGCGCCGAGGTAGACGACGAGGCAAAGGACGCTTTCGACCGGGGCGTGTGGCTCGCCAAACCGGCTGCTCCCGAGATGCTTGGGGAGACACTGGTTCGTCTTCTCGCCACGGACTGAAGGCCGAAGGCCGCCGCGCAAGACACGACGGGAAAGCCATCTTGGTAGGCTGGCAGGCTGGCGGGGCCGGCCTCTTTCAGGCGCCAGCATTCGGCGGGTCGAACTCGATGAGAGATTTTGGCGGCACGATCGTTGTTCTTCTCGCCCTGCGGTCTGCAACATACTCAACGGAAGCGATCAAGTCACGGTCCATCACTGGCTTTTCGATAACACCAAGAGCGCCGGGGACCCCACCACGGATCGCACCCGGGTCACTTGTCATAAAGAGTACGGCGACGTCGTCTTCGGCAAGCGCACGTCCAACGATGGGTCCCGTCGGCCCGTCCTCCAGGTTGACGTCAACGAACGCGATATCGACGTTGTTCGACAGTGCCAGCGCCTGATACACGTTTCCGGCTATTCCAACCGTGTGGTGGCCAAGCTCTTCCGCCGCATCTTGCAGGTTCAAAGCGATAAGTGGCTGATCTTCTACGATCAGTAGGTTGAAAGACATTGTTTCACTCCTTGGTCCTCCAGGCTTAACTGATCTACACAAAGACGGTTCCACATGAAGGCGTTTCCGGAAAAATGCGGCGTCTCTTTCCGTTATTGTCCGGCGACTTTAGATCGTTAGCGATTATCGCCGCGCCTGCTCGCCCGCAGGTACGCCGGGCGACAACCAACGGGCTTAGGCAGGAGAAAAGACTGTCATGAATGCTGTGCGTTTTTCCAAGGGGCTTCGGCTGTGTGGAGGCATGCAGAATCCCGTGACGTCGTCGAGGACCTTCACGATGTCGGTCCATCGCACTTCCCACCCGCAGCCCTTTCGTCGCAGGGAGAAGTGGCGATCGATACGAAGCCTCAGCAGCATTCAAGTAGGGCTTCTTTGCCCTGTGTGTCGGCCCGGGTGAAAAACGGCTCGGAAGCACTCGCCATTGCGGCCCCGAAAGTCCAAGCCCAAACTATACGCACGGGCGAAGCCTCCGACCTTCTGCCGCTTTCCTCGTTATCAAGGACGTTCATGGGGGCAGCGGGATCCTTCTGGCGCCGGCTTTGGCCTGAAAGCCTCCTCCTTTGCCAGCTCGATCAGATAAACGAGCAACGGACGTTGGTTGATCTCGGCGAGCTTTCTTGCGGTGTCGAGGTGATCGATGAGATGCATTTGCGACATGTATGTCTTTCTCCTCTGCATGTGCAACATATGCATCTTTTCTAATGCTCCTTAAGTAAAACCTAACCGCACCGCCACCGTCAGAAAACGTACCAAGTTGCGAAGAACCGGGCCAATTGGGCTTTGGCGATGCCCCCTGGTTACACGATCTCCTCACCCCGCGCCCCGGAAACGTTGCGTTCTCCATGGTCTATCGCAGCAATCGCTACTGCGAGCGCTCTTTGAACCGAAAACTCCCCTTACGCTTTTGCCGGTCTTCCACAATTGAGGACGCAAATATGTTGAGTGGGCAACCCGATCATCCAGCCGGGACAAAGCCGCCGCCCCGATGCGGCAGTCGTCCGTCTCCAGATACTTCTCGACTCGGCCGGCGCATCGCGCGGTTTGATCGATGTCCGCAACGGCCCGAACCTGTATAAGGCCATCAAGGGCTTCGAAGCGATGCGCGGCTTGCCCGTGGACGGTAAGATCGATGTGGACGGTAAGATCGATCCCGAGATGTTGTCACATTTGAACGACAACAGGCAGGTTGTCGGCACCTACCAGATCGAGCCAGATGACCTGGCAGATCTCGTCGATAGGATCCCGGAAGATTATGCGCTGCAAGCCAAGACGGCGCGTCTTGGTTACACAAGCGTCGACGAGAAGCTTTCCGAGAGGTTCCATATGGATATCGATCTCTTGCGTGCGCTGAACCCCGGTGTGGCGTTTGCGGCCGGCGACACGATAGCGGTCGCCGTCGTCGGTGCGCCGCGAACAGCAACTGTCAACCGGGTCGAAACGCGGCGTGGAAGTGGCGAGGTGATCGCGTTCGCGAAAGACGGATCAATCATTGCCACCTATCCAGCCACGATCGGAAGCGAGGATAATCCCTCTCCCACCGGCCATCACAAAATCAACGGCGGCTCGCGCGATCCCAATATGAATATAATCCGAAATCAATTTCCAGCAGGGCAAGAACCAAAGAAGCTGGAGTTACCAAGCGGTCCCAACAATTCCGGCGGCGCGGTATGGATCGATCTGTCGAACGACCTACGGCATTCATGGCACGCCCGAACCGGACAAGATAGACGAGGCAGGCTCGCATGGATGCGTCCGGTTGACGAATGGGGACGCCGAGGAACTGGCCAGCATGGTCAAGTCTGGCGTCGAAGTCGATTTCGTCAGATAGATCGAACGCGGTGCCGCCTGGCGCGTAAACACGTTGGCTGGGAGACGACTGCGTTTCACGGTGGGTTCGGGCACGAAATCTCAAACGAGGCGGCCTCGGCTGCAAGCTGATCGCGAATGACCACCACTGGCTGGCTTTTATCGGGCCAGAGCCCAACTATTTCGAACAAGCTTAGGAACAATCAGTGTTTTTCTAGGTTGGGTCTTTGCAAATCGAGGAGACCCCAATGAAAAAGATCACGACGCTGTCTGTCGCTATTCTATTGTCGGCAACCGCCGCCTTCGCGCAGAGTGAGACCCCTTCCACCTCGCAGACAACACCAGCCGTTAATACAGAACATAATGCCGGGGCGCCCGTCGCTGGCAAAAACAGCTTTACCGAAGACCAGGCGAAGGCGCGCATCGAAGGCGCCGGCTACACCGACGTGGCTGGTTTGAAACTCGACGACCAGGGTGTTTGGCGCGCCAGCGCCAAAAAGGACGGGGCCGATGTCGCGGTCTCTGTGGATTTCCAGGGCAACGTGACATTGGCCAAGTAACGGCCGCCCTTGGGCAGGCAATCGACAATCGAGGAGATACAACATGCAAACAGTAACTGGACTATATGACAGCTACGACGATGCCCGCTTCGCCGTGAAGGCGCTCGAAGACGCTGGCGTTCCGTCCGACGACATCAGCATCGTGACGAACAAGGCAAACGGCGTCGATGTCGAAGGACAGGGATCTTATGCCGCTGAAGGGGCTGGAACCGGCGCAGGCGTCGGCGCAGTTGCCGGCGGCGCGGGCGGCCTACTGACCGGTCTCGGCATGTTGGCCATTCCTGGCGTCGGGCCCGTCGTCGCCGCAGGCTGGCTGGCGGCAACGGCCGCGGGTGCTGTCGCCGGTGCGGTAGCAGGCGGGGCAGTCGGCGGGATAGTTGGTGCGATGGTCCGGGAAGGTGTCCCCGAAGACGAAGCCAACTTCTATGCCGAAGGAATTCGCCGCGGGGGCTCCGTGGTGACAGCAAAAGTAGACGAAAGCAAGGTAGGATCGGCCCAATCAATCCTTTCCCAGTCACGTCCGGTCGACTACGCCTCAAGACGTGCAAGCTATGTTGAACAGGGCTGGTCACGCTTTGATGAGAGCGCCACACCCTACACGGCCGAGCAGATCGAAGCGGAACGTCAACGCTATCGTCGTGGCTGATCACGCACGGCTTGAGCTCGCAGAGCGGTCCATCCATGGACCGCTCTACCCTCATCCCAGACCTACTCACGGCTGACCAGTCGTCAATGGCGCGAGAGGCCGCAATCCAGCTGTTCAGGCTAATCACAAATCCAATCACACAAATCCCGACCACTTGTCCGACTTGCTGAGCGATGATGAAATGTCATCGCCACTGTCTGGCGGAGAGCGAACCGCGGCTAGCGGCTGCCCACTTCAGACAGTGTGTGCTTCGGCATCATTGTCTGCACGAGTGCGACCAACTGCTCGAGATTATAGGGTTTGGGTAGAAAGCAGGCGTCGCCTGGAAGATCCGCTTTCGCAATCCGGCGTCGCCCGGATGTAACGATAACACCAAGTCCGCTTCGCGTTTTTGATAGTAACGCTGCGAGATCGAGACCAGTCGGCCCGCTGCCCAGATTGACGTCGGTGAAGACCACGCCGATTTGCGTATGTTGCGCGAGTATGCCAACTGCCTCCAGAACACTGTCTGTTTCAAATGAAGCCCGCTTCCTCCAAGACATCGATCGCGATGAAACGAATGAGGGCATCGTCTCGCTGCGGCACCGTTGTCGACCTAGCGCTCGGGTCGAAATTTCCCCAGGCAATCGTTTGGGGGCCAGCCATGACTACGATCCATAACGATGCCTTTCTCCCGATCCTGGGCGATAAGCCATCGGCGCTCGGCCGTTCATTCGCAGACGTGTGGGAAGAAGCCTGGGACGATATTGCGCCAATCGCCGAGAAAGCCTATCGCGGCGAATCCACCTACATTGAGAATTTCCCTCTCGTCATCGACCGCCATGGGTTTAACGAGACCGCCTATTTCACCTTCTGCTACAGCCCTATTCGCGGCGACGACGGCTCCGTCGCCGGAATGATGGACACGGTGGTGGAAACCACCGCGGCCGTCCTTGCCGAGCACGGCTTGCGACAGAGCGAGGCGCGTTTTAGGGCGTTCACCAACGCGACCAGCGATGTCGTCTATCGCATGAGCGCCGATTGGAAGGAAATGCACCAGCTCGAAGGCCGTGGCTTTCTTGCAGATACCCTGCAACCGAGCATCACCTGGCAAAGTAAATACCTCTTCGTCGAAGACCTGCCGGTAATCGAGCGCGCCAGCGGTGAGGCCATTGCAGCTAAGGCGATGTTTGCGCACGAACACCGCGTCAGACGGGCAGATGGCAGGCGCAATTCTCGAATGGTTTGGTGCAGCGTCCGACATCAACGACTGGAAGCTCGCCGAAGAACACCAGGAGGTCATTAACAGGGAGATGAGCCATCGCTTGAAGAACTCGTTGGCCATGGTCCAGGCAATTGCCACGTAGACCCTCAGACCGGTCGGCGAGCGCCAATATGTTGTGGCACTACAGGAGCGGATTCAGGCCCTGAGCAGCGCCCATGACATTCTGTTCGACAAATATTGGCACAAGGCGCCGATCCGATCCGTCGTCTTCTCGACACTGCGACGCCTCGTGCCCGAAGACCGATTGGACGTCGAGGGCGCAGACGTGATGATCGGTCCCAAAAGTGCACTGTCGCTTTCACTGGTCCTCCACGAGATGGCGACCAATGCAGTCAAGTACGGGGCATTTTCGAACGATAGTGGACGTGTTGCCGTGTCCTGGCATGTAGAAGGTGTCGGTGAACATGCCGTCTTTCATTTGACTTGGATCGAGAGCGGCGGGCCTAGCGTCACCTCCCCAAGTGGAAAAGGGTTCGGGTCCAAATTGATCCGTCTCGGTCTGATCGGAACCGGCGGGGTAGAGGTTCGCTATGACCCTGCCGGCTTCCAGGCGTGCATGACTGCACCACTCCAACAACTGCAACATACGCCGTAATGATGGGACATTTCGAGAAGTCCTGTCTAAAGACGGTCCTGGTGGTGGAAGACGGACCCCTTCTGCGACTAATGGCAATTGATCTGGTCGAGGACGCAGGCTTCCAAGCGGTCGAGGCACGAGACGCAGATGAGGCCATCACAATTCTCGAGACACGCAACGACATCACGATCGTCTTCACCGATGTTGACATGCCGGTTCGATGGACGGTTTAAAGCTTGCAGGCGTAATAGGGGAACGATGGCCTCTTATTGAGGTCCTGATGACCTCCGGCCATGTCCGCCTCGACCATCACGCGATCCCACCGCGTACGGTGTTCTTCGCCAAGCCTTACGACCACTTCGAAGTAACTGCCGCGCTTCGTTTTATCGCCTGCCAATAGCAGCGCTGCACCAGTCTTGCGGGCATCTCCTAACGTCGGGGCCGCGGCCGCCGATCGGCTTTGTCGGACCAGGATCGACATTGGGTTTGACGCGCAAGGGCGGCCGACGATTCCAAATCTGTTTGAAGGACGGTTTGCGGATGACTGAAGGTCGCCGTCAGTGCACTTGTTCAACAACCATCTTGACGCCCTTGGGACTTCTCCCCATCTTTGAAGACGATGCCGAAACACCAAAAAAACGAAGTAGAGCTGCTCAAGACCTGGGTGCTGCCACCATCTGCGACGTTAGGTTCTGGCGTGCGGGCGAAAGGCATTCTTCTTGAAGCGCGAGCGCGCTTGCCAACTCCTGTCAAAAAGTTGCTCGATCTCGATGGGACCGACCTGACCCTGGCGATGCCCGCGAGCGCGACGGGCGAATTTCGTGCTGCCACAGCGGTTGTTTCAGACCTGCTCCTGCATTGCGAGACGCTGCCCGTGATCCCCCGTGAGATCGAGGATATCTTGACCATCAAGACGAGCGAGCGTCATCGCTGGCTGTCCGACGGCCGGCTACCGAGCGCTGGGACAAGAACCGTCCGACTAAACGGTCGTGCCCGAAGGATTACCTTTCACGTGTTCGATCCGAAGGTCGTCGAAGACATCCTTGACCGCGGCCTCGTTGAGGACTGGCGAGAGGAAGACGCCATCTCGAAGGCAGAAAATCGGCGTAAGGCGGCATACGCCGCCAAGCTCACGCGATCTTTGAAGGCGCTTGGCAAAGCCGAGAAGGCGCGGGGCGGCGCAGGCAACATCAGTGCCGACGAGAAAGCCAACGAGCAAGCCGAGGCGCTGCGAGGCTGGGCGGAGTTCGACATCGACGGACTGCTGCGCTGAAATTTAGAACGTTATGCTTTATGTCGTAGCCATCAAGCCGATGGGCGTGCCGCCGCATCAGCCGACATCCGCCTACCATTTGCTTTTGAAGCAACCGCTCTACCTCCATCTGAAGACACAGTGGAGGACATGCCAGTGCATAAGCCGATCATACCCATTGCATTTGCCCTTTTTGCTCTGCCCGCAGCGGCACTTGCCCAATCGAGCGAACTCGAAGACACCTGCAAATCTGTGGCAAAGAGCTTCTTCATGACCGATCAGCTCGCCATTGGCACCGTGCAATCCTTCCCAGAATTGAAGCCACCAGGTGTTCGCATGTCCTATTCGACACGACAGGGAACAGCACCCGCCGAGATGACCGACATTTTCGAATGTGAGTTCGACAAGGCCCAAAAGCCCCACAATCTGGCGCGCTTTTGCGTCTCGAGCACATGCTACTCACCGACGGTCGATGATGGCGACCGCAAGCGTCGTTTCGAAGAAATGCGCATCCTTCTCAGCCGCGCAGAAAAGTAGGATCGCCGTGCTCGATCTGATGCCGATCACGCCCGGTTGGCCGGACATCGCCCTTCGCATCTGCTCGGCGCTAGCTGCCGGCGTCCTGATTGGCGCCAATAGGGAACAGGGAGGCCACACCGCCGGGCTACGCACGACGACCCTGGTCGGGCTGGCAGCCTGTATCTCCATGATCCAGGCCAACACGATACTTGCGACAAGCCTCAATACTGGCGGCTCCATGGATATCCTTCGCTTTCCGCTCGGGATCCTGACGGGGGTCGGGTTTATCGGTGGCGGGGCGATTTTGTGTCGCGGCGATATCGCGACCGGGGTGACGACCGCCGCGACACTTTGGGTGATAACCGCAATTGGGCTTTGCTTCGGTGGCGGCCAGATCGTTGTCGGCGCAGTTGCGACAGCCCTTACACTGATCGTTCTCGCGCCGCTGAAACACCTGCAAATGTTGATGCCATGCGAAGAAAAAGGCTCGGTCACAATCAAGATCTCAAAAGCCGACGACATCCCTGAATTGGAAACCTTCCTGCCTGCTGGCTCGGCTGCCGTCTTCAACGCCCTTCACGAGATCGACGACCGCAACGAGGCCGCTATTTTCGAAATCCGTTGGACATCGGGGCAAAGCGGCACAGACGCGTTCGCAATCGCGCATGCGCTAAGGGCCAAATTTTGCCTGATGGAGTTTGAACATCGCACAACAGTCAATTGATTAACCGGTCTGCCGAGCTGCTCGTTAAAGCAAAGACCTACGAGCCGGGAACTCAGGCGCGCCGTCGCCGTTGGAGGTCAAGGCGGCAAAGTTCGCAAGGGACGATGGCGTCCCAGATAGGACGTGCAACATGACGGTCGAACCGGGCAAAGCCATAGAACAACATTGGGCAGCGCCCATATCTGTGCGGCTCGGCAGCGGCCATGCCGAACTCATCCATGGCCCTGACGACGCACTTTATTACCTTCGTTACCGCTGGCCCATGAAGCGTTCACTCGCGCTTGATACAGCAAGGCGCCGCTGCCTCGAAGCCCGGATTTCCGAAATACCGTGCGAGGCAGCCAGAGAGGCCGTTATCGCCGCCGCCATCGAAGCGAGAGTTCTTGCCTGAGGTCGCTTGGCACAACTGGTCGCCGACCTGATGGCAAGAAGAACTACTATGCATTGGATTCACGTTGGACTGTACGTTTCATGACCATTTCTGGCAAATCGTCGCACCTCGTCCCAGTTATTCGCCAACCACCCCACGGTTGAGTGAACCGCGTGCTTGGAGTGAGCTGGAAAGGCAAATGACACGATGATCTGTGACGAAGCGAGCGACGAACCGGGCATCTGGACCTGGTGTCTGGAACGAAATGTCCTTTACGCCGATACCGCTCTGGCGGGGCTTTTCGGGCTCGATGCCGTCGAAACGCTAGTTGGCCTACCGGTCGACCGTTATGTCGCGCGAATTCATCCAGACGACAGGCGACGCGTGGCCAATTCCATGTCCGATGCTGTCATCGGCGGCATGCCCTACTTCGAAGAGTATCGCGTCGAGGACGGATATGGCGAAACGAGGCGCGTGATGGCGCTCGGCAGATGCTTTCGCGACAGATCCGGAAACCCCGTTCATTATGCCGGAATAACCTATCCGCTCGACGCTCTCTGAGCGATCCCGGCGGGGCCGTCACCTATTGTCGATGTGACAGAGCAAATTACGTAGAAGCAATGGCTTAGCAGCTCCCGTCCCTCAATTGTCGAAACCGCACAGACGCGCTCGCCCTATGGAACAGGCACGCCTTTCTTGCATATTGTCGTGGCCGGGGCCGGCGGATCGGCGACTCGGGGATCGCAATGGCAGGCTTTGAAATGACGGACATCAGGAACAGGATCTTATGCGCCCTTCCTGAAAACAGTCTGTCCGCCCTGATGCCGCATCTCAGGCAGGTTGAACTGTCATCGAGGAAAGTCCTCGTACAGACAAACGAGCGGCCGCTGCATGCTTACTTCATCGAAAGCGGCCTAGCATCGATGATTGCCATGAGTGCGGATGGCGAGAGCGTCGAAGTCGGGCATATCGGCTTTGAAGGCATGTCGGCAGCCCATACCGTGCTGGGGACCGACACGACGCCAAACCGCACCTTCGTGCAGGTCGCCGGACACGGATACGCTTTACCAATCGACTGTCTGCGGGAGCTGGCGGATAGCGATGCGCTGCTTCTCGAACTGCTTCTGCGCTACAACCACTACGCCGCCCTCCAACTCGCCAATTCCGCCTTGGCCAATGCGCGCTACAGCATCAACGAGAGGCTGTCGCGGTGGCTGCTTATGGTACACGACAGGCTGCTGCGCGACGACCTACCGCTGACCCACGAATTTCTGGCACTTATGCTGGGGGTGCGCCGTTCCGGGATTACCAATGAACTGCATGTTCTCGAGGGAATACATGCAATCAGGGCGACCCGCGGGAATGTGCGCATTCTAGACAGGGCGAAGCTCGAGGCGATTGCCGCCGGTAGCTATGGCATGCCTGAGCTTATCTACGAGGATTTGTTTCGAAAGCCACTAAACGGCGTCAGCCGCTCCCGCTGATCGCTTGGTGAAAAGGCAACGTCAGCACGATGTGACAGTCGGTATCACGGACCTCGATCGATCTTGACGAGATATCGCGCCCCTGCCTGATCGCATTTGCCATCAGCTCCCGGGCATTGGCGACCGCCTCCTCCCTTACGCCTGAAAGATCGGCGCAGTTCGTTCCCTCCGGATCCTCGACCCTGGTCTCGTTTCCAGCCCTATCTTTGCCAACGAGGTGAAAATAGTAGATTGGCATCGGTTGTCCGATCAGGTTTGCTTATATAACCGGCTCGTCGAGCGCCACAAGGCGCGCGTACTCGCGCTCCGGCAAACCATAGCAATCTCCGGCGATCTCCAGCAACTTGCCACGATCACGGATTCGGATGTTACCGCGTGTCGCCTTGATCGCGCCAATCCCTTCCGCGATGTGGAGTTGGTCGGTGACCCCGGAACGCCTGACACCAAGCATCAACGCCAGAAACTCGTGGGTCAGCGGAAGGTCGTCGGAATCAATCCGGTCATGCGACATGAGAAGCCAGCGAGCCAACCGCGCCGGCACGTCGTAACGAGCGTTCGCAAGCGCGGATTGAGCGACCTGGATCGACAGATATTGCATGAAACGCAAGAAGAGAGCCTGTGCTTCATCACTAGCAGTCAACGCCTTGGTGAACGCCGTAACTGGAACCCTGATCCCCTCTCCTCGAACCTGCATGTAGGTGCTGGTCGGTGTGCGGTCCGCTTTGAGGATCACATGCCCCCCCGCCATCGCCTCGCGTCCGAGATGTCCGACCTCGACGCTTTGCCCGTTTGCACTGACGGTCACGACCGATGCTATCCCCGATTCGACAAAATAGACGAATTCGGTCCTGCGGTTTGGTACGACCAGGAATTCGCGTACAGGCAGCACTACCCGCTCCATATGCGGCTCCAGGGCTCCATAAGCCGCTTCGGGAAGCTGCTTGAGAAGGTGATTGGTCACCTTCAAGCGGTCGATCGTCATGAATGACATGCCGGCTCCTTCGCGTATCCTTTTCCTGAGCTCTTCACCGCGCTCTTTGACCAGGTCAACCACTCGGACCTAGTTCAACCGCTAGCGCCAGCCAAAGTTCCCGAACAACCAGCGGGCTTATGCGTCCGGTGGGATCCGCGTGGCACTGAGGAAAAGCTTGGTTAGGGAATGGTCGCAACCTCGCCAAGCCTGCAGGCACGCGCAATTGCGGCTGCAAGCATTCGTTCGTCCGCTGGCTTCATCAGCCATTCACAAGCCTTGAGAACGTCACTGTCGGCCTCAATATCCAGCGATCGACCGGAGTAGACCACGGTCGGCACTGTCGATGCTGCAAGAGCCCGGATGAGCTCATCAGCGACCTCGTTCCTGAGGTGGTAATCGGTGATCGCAATATCGGGCACCGCTTTTTGAAGCCAGGCCATGGCTGCATCGACCTTGGAAAAGGTCACAACCTTGTCATATCCGAGCTCCTGTAGCGTTTCTTCAAGTTCAAGCACGATTAGAAGCTCGTCCTCGACAATCAACGCGGTCTTTTCTTGCTTCGCGTTCATCCAGATGACATGTGGCGCGCGCAGCGCGTTGCAATTGCTACGGGCCTGAGCGTACGCTTTCGCACAATGTCTATTGTCGGAAGCTATCTGTCAGAACTCTATTTCCAGGCTTTGATCGTCGGGGCTGCTTGTCACGTGGTGCTCGGCTCGGACAGACGTTCACGCTGCCACTCGCCCGCATTTGTCGAAACCGTACACAGGGACGGTCATAAGGAACAAAGCAAGGCGCGCTCGCTTCCTCTGACTGAATGACGCGTTATGATTTCTCGACAGATGACAAATTCCTTCGAAGAGGACGTGGTCGACCTCATTCCCGCTTTGAATTCCTTTGCGAGGACATTTTACCGCAGCCCGAGCGACGTTGACGACCTCGTCCAGGAGACGCTGACAAGAGCTCTCGGCAATATCGATAGTTTTTGCCCCGGCTCCAACCTCAAATCCTGGCTTTTTACAATAATGAGAAACCTGTTTTGCTCCCGTTTTCGCATCGGCAAGCGCGAGATGGTGGGCTTGGACGAATGCGTATCAGATACTAGAAGCGCCGCCGCCGAGCAGGAGTGGCGAATACGCGGCCATGAACTGGAGCGGGCCTGCGGCAGTCTGAAGGAACCCTTCAGGTCCGCCTTTGAATTCGTCTTCATCGATGGCCGCAGTTATGAGGAAGCGGCCGCGTATTTCCACTGTGCGCCCGGAACAGTTAAAAGCCGCGTCAATCGCGCCCGCCAGCGTATCGCTGACGAGTGCGGCGGGACTATCGCCTAGTCTTTACCAAGGTAAGCCTCTTCACCAAGGTAAGCGTCTCCACCAACATCAGCCGACATTGGGGCAATGGCGCCTCAGCGTCGGTCGATGCACGCCTTCTCATTACTCGCGCGGCTTGTCAGCGAAATGCTGTAGCGCAAACTCGGCCGCGCGTTGGTTGGACTTGCGTGCGTCATCCAGCCAGAAGGGAAAGAGATGCCATTGATGCACCATACCGGGCAGCACCTCGGTCGTCACATCGACACCCGCCTGTCTGGCCCTGTCGGCGAGGCGCAGCGTGTCGTCGAGCGAAATTTCTCTCGAGCCGACCTGCATCAATAATGGCGGAAAACCCTTCATGTCGGCATAAAGCGGCGACACGCGCGGATCCGTCGGCGAGCGATCTGCGAGATAGGCCTTTCGCGCTGCGTCGAGCTGCAATGCATTGCCGAAGGGATCATTGGCTGCATTGGTCCTGATCGATGCGCCCGTCGCGGCAAGATCGGTCACGGCGCTGATCGTGATGACGGCAGCCGGCGACGGCCCCTTCAACTTGATCTGCCGTAACACCGCTTCGATCGCAAGATTGCCTCCGACGGCATCGCCAAGCATAATGATGTTGCTGCTCTCATACCCCGCATCGAGCAGCCAAAGGTAGGCGGTCAAGGTGTCGTCGATTTGCGAGGGATAGGGGTACTCAGGCGCCAGGCGGTAATCGATCAGCAGAACATCCGCCGACGCCGCCTTTGCAAAGGAGGCAGCCGACGCACGATGGGTGTCCAGCGACCCGCTGTAGAAGCCACCACCATGAACATAGAGGATAGCGCGTTTGCCGAGCGTATAGTGAAGACGCGCGGGCCATATCAGCTCTGCGTCAACGCCGCCCGCATCAACTTCCCGGATCTGCACACGTGATGGTCCCGGCGTCTTCTGCATCAGCTGCTCGAAGGCGTCGCGGCGCTCTAAAAGCGTATTGGCCTTGGCGAACTGCTCGCTCATTGTGTCCAAAAGCTTCGCCACCTGCGCCATCGACGCCTGCGTCTGCACGCGATCCTCAGCGCCAGCCGACGGCGCCGCGATGAGCAAGAGCATTGTGCCGATCGAAGCGGTACGCAGCGCCGTCGCTATCGCCCGGCTGAGCGCATCTGCATGCTGGCGTTGGCTTCCCATTGCTCGACCTCTTCGTGACGGCCCCATGCCGGTCCGCGCGACCCTCTCACGACTGAAAGCTGTGTCAAGACGCACGAGGCACCTATGGTAAACTGGTGCGCCTTCGTGACTGCCGGTATCAGGCAGAACCGGCGTCTTCGTGTAAATTGACCAGCGCCTTGATCGGCAGATGATCAGAGGCGATGCGCGACAATGGCGTATCATGCGCCTCGACGGTGGACAGCACGCCTTTGCGATTTGCTATGATGCGATCGAGCGCCAGTACAGGCAGGCGGGCCGGAAAGCTCGGCACGGCCAGCGGCTGGGGACCGAAGATCGACTGAAACGAATGAAGCGACGAGCGATCCCCGAGCCGCCATTCGTTGAGATCGCCAAGCAGGATGGTCGGCATGTCGGACTTGTCCGCCATCAATTCGAGCAGCACTTTGGCCTGTTGTGCCCTCGAATGCCTGAGCAGGCCGAAATGCGCGGCGATGATGCGAAGTGCGCCGCCCCGTTCCAAATCGAGTTCCGCAACAAGCGCGCCGCGTGGTTCCAAGCCCGGAAGCTTGATCTGGTGGACGTCTCGGACCAGACCCTTCTTGAAGAGCACCACGTTGCCGTGCCAGCCATGCGCCTTGTTGACGCCGCTGATTGGCACCGGCACCAAGCCGCTCTCCCTTTCCAGCCTCGGCAAATCAAGAATGCCCGTTCGCTCCCCAAATCGGGTATCTGCTTCCTGAAGCGCAATGACATCGGCGTCGATCTCGTGGATGACGCGGCTCGTACGCTCCGGGTCGAACCGCCTGTCGTTTCCAACACATTTATGCACGTTGTAAGAAGCAATCAGCGTACCTTCCGGGCGGACCATCGGACTGACATGCGCCACTTCTACGCGCTTCCTGTGGTTTCGGATGGAGGCAAGAATGCTTGCTGGCAGATTGTTGTTCCTGGCATGCATCGCTGTGTTCCGGTGCTCCATGAAGGCATTGGTTTCCTTGGCTTCAGTATAGGCGTTCCAATTGAACTTGCCATGTTGAAGCGCGCAAAAAAATCGCTCAGAGGTACGGCGAACCAAGCCACAGTACCTTGTTTAAAAGGCGCACCGCGAACGGTGCGGACCGCAACCCCTGCAACGTGACCGGCGTTGCAGAGCGGATCGCCTCGTCGATATGTTCCTCGATCTCATCGGCGAAACCTTCGTTCAACACTTCGAGATCGATCTCGAAATTAAGCCGTAGCGAGCGTGGATCAAGATTGGACGAGCCGACATAAGACCAGACGCCATCGATCGATAGCAGCTTCGAATGGCTGAATGCCCCGCTCGCGCGCCAGATACGGCAGTAATTGCTGACGATCTGATCGAACTGCGCCGTCATCGCCCGGTCGACAAGCACGAGATTGTTGGACGCCGGAACCACAATGTCGACCTCGACACCCCGGCGCGCCGCCGTTGCCAGCGCGCTGATCAGTTCCCTGTCCGGCAGAAAGTAAGGTGACATGATCTTGATCGAGGTTCGGGCGACGGAAAAAGCGCCCATCAACATCTTGTGGTTTGTCTCCACCCGCCTGTCTGGTCCTGACGCGACCACGCGCATGAAGACAGGATCGCCCGGCTCCCGCTCGGGTGGTGCGATACGCCACTCGTCGCCGGTCAGCTCCTCGCCCGTCGTAAAGCGCCAGTCTTCGGCGGCAATATCGAAGAGATCTGCGACAACGGGCCCGGTGACCATGAAATGCGTGTCGCGCGCGAAATCTTCCCCCGCAAATTCGCGGGTGAAACCAGCCCGTATGTTCATGCCACCAGTCAGCGCCACCCGCCCATCGACGACAACCATCTTTCTGTGGGTTCTGAGGTTAGCGTAGGGCAAGCGCAGACCGATGATGACGTTGCCGTTGAAGACCGAGACGGAAACACCTCCGTCTTCCAGGTAGCCGAGAATGCTTGGCACCGAGTAACGGGCGCCTACGGCGTCGATCAGCACACGGACCTCAACGCCACGCTTTGTCGCAGCGATCAGCGCATCTGCGATCCTCAGACCGATCGGATCACGGTCGAAAATATAGGTTTCGAGAAGAACGCTTCGCTCGGCGCTGTCGATCGCTGTCTTCATCGCGGCGTAGCAGTCGTCGCCAGTTTCAAGCATGTCGATCGTGTTGCCGGTCGAAATCGGGCTGCGGGCCACACGGTCGCCAAGCGTCTGCAAGGCGGCGAAACGGCGCCCGAAACCGCTGATGACAATCTCGGCTTCAGCGTCGAAGGTTTCCAATTCATCGAGATCGGCCTGCGGCATCAACGCGTCGCGGCGTAGGCTCAAGGAGGCGCGCCGGATACGGTTGATGCCGGCAATCGCGTAGAGTACGGCGCCAACAATGGGGGACAGGACAATCACGCCAACCCAGCCGATGGCAGCGCGCACCTCTTCCTTCGTCATGGTCGCGTGGATCGCCGCGGCAGCCCCCATGAGCAACGAAATCACGAACAGGATATGCGGCCAATAGGTCGATATGAGATAAAACATGCCGCTGAGTTATAGCGGCAATTTCAGACTGTTCAATCACACCTAAGCCTACGTATTTCGCCTAGACGCAATGGACATTCGTGCGGATCGTAGACGCGGTCTGATGAACGGAGAGTGATACGCTGCTAGCAGATATGCGCGGATCTGGAGCAGAGGCATCGCTTTGGTTAGGTATCGTGCTGCAATGCCGCATATATTTTTGCAGTGTGTCAGAAATCACTTGAAACAATCCGATTCGTCTGGAACTCTTCAAACAGTATCGCGTTTGAACGATGGCATCCGTGCAGTGGAGATCGGCGATGACGGAAACTCAGATAGAGTGGGTTCAAAAGCGCGCCTATGCGCTTTGGGAAGAGGAAGGCCGCCCTACCGGGCGTGAACATGCACATTGGGAACAGGCTATGAAGGAGCGTGCCGCGCTTGAAGGAACGGCTGCGTCTTCCGATGGCCGAGAAGTCAAGAGTAAGCCGAAACGGGCGCCTGCGGAGATTAAGGTAAGCGGTGCTGCCAAGGCCGCGGCCAAAACCGCCCCCAAGAAGTCTACCGCGCGAAAGCCTGCCTGATCAGGGCGAGTAATTGTTTACAAAGGGCGCCGATAAGGCGCCCTGTTTTTATTTCAGTCATATCTTTGCATTAATTCAGTCGTACTGAACTAATGCCAGAAAGATCTTCAGTCGCAGCGCAATGCGAACCCCGCTTAAAAGCGTGACGGCAGCGGTTCCCAATGGAACAAAAGTGACCTTCGACGGTTCTCCTGCAAAACTGGGAGAACAGTCATGAACCGCAGCTATTTCGACGTCATTCTCGTTTCCCTCATTGTAGCAGGTTGCTACATGTTCATCGCTCCGGTGTGAGATACAATGCCGACCCTGGTCCTTGCTGCAACCGCCTATCTAGCGCTCGCCATGCTTCTTGTCGTCGTCGTCGACAATCTAGTTGGCTTCTTCTTTGGAGAAAAGCCGGCTGTTTTTTCGATGCGTCGATCGGCGGTTGAGCGTATCGCGGCCCTTTCACGCTGGTATGGCCGCAAGTAAAGCTGTCGGCGGTCGGCCCGTCTTGATCCAATCATTTTAAAAGGCGGCGTCTGGACGACGATCCAGCAATCAGGCGCCCTCAGGAGGGCTCCGATGGCTTATCAATTATACTATTGGAACGGCATTCAGGGGCGGGGCGAGTTCGTGCGCCTCGCGCTGGAGGAAGCGGGCGCGGATTACGTCGATGTCGTGAGACACGAGCAGCCGGGGATGGGCACAGATGCGATGCTCGAAATCCTTGATCAGGGGCTGAATTCTGCGACCGCATTTGCTCCGCCTTTTCTAAAGGATGGAGACATCCTTGTTTCGCACGTCGCCAACATCCTCTTTTATCTTGGCCCCAAGCTAGGGCTTGCTCAATCGAACGAGACGCTGAGGTATGTCGCAAACGGCCTCCAACTGACAATTACCGACTTTGTCTGCGAGGTGCACGACACTCACCATCCAATCTCGACTGGACTCTATTACGAGGATCAGAAGGCTGAAGCGAAGGCGCGATCGGTGGCGTTCATCAATGAGCGCATCCCGAAGTACCTCGGTTATTTCGAGCGAACGCTGCACCAGAACCCGAGCGGCTCGCAGCACATCGTCGGCTCGCAGCTTTCCTATGTCGATCTATCGCTGTTCCAGGTGACCGAGGGGCTCAGCTATGCATTCCCCAATGCCATGAAGGGATATCAGGACCGTTACCCCGCCTTGGCCGATCTCCGTGCGGTGGTGCGCGAGCGCCCCCGGATCGCCGCCTATCTCGCCTCCCCTCGCCGGCTCCCTTTCAACGAAGACGGCATATTCCGCCACTACCCGGAGCTTGACGCGGGCAACTGATCTCCAATCTAATCCAGCGATCCATCATCTTGGCCAGGCTCGCGTCGGCCTTTCGATAAAACTGGGAGATCTTTTTCATGGTACATCTTGCGCAATCGCTTGCGGCAATCAAAATTCCCGATCTGAGCGGCAAGGCAGTTCTGATCACCGGCGCCTCGACCGGAATTGGCGCCGCACTCGCCAGGGCGTTCGCCGCCCAGCAGATGAAAGTCGGCATTCACTACAATTCGAGCCGCGAGCAGGCGCAGGCGCTGGCCGACGAGATCAAGGCGGCGGGCGGTCACGTTCATCTCGTCCATGGCGACGTGTCCAAAGAGGGTGAGACCGAGCGCGTTGTCGAAGAAACCGCCAAGACATTTGGCCATCTCGACGGCTTGGTAAACAACGCTGGGGGCATGCTGGGCCGCAAGCCGACGGCAGAGTTCACCGACGAGCATTACGAGAAGGTGATGGACCTCAACGCGCGCTCCGTGCTGGCTGCCACCCGCGCGGCCCATCCCTGGTTGAAAAAACAGGGCGGGTTCATCATCAACACCACATCGATAGCAGCCCGAAACGGCGGTGGTGGCGGCGCCATTCTTTACGCCGCAGCCAAGGGCTTCGTCTCCACTATCACCCGGGGCCATGCGAAGGAGTTCGTGCCCGACCGCATTCGCGTCAACGCGGTGGCACCAGGAGTGATCGCTACGCCGTTCCACGAGCGCTATACCAACGACGACCAGATGGAGATGCAGCGCAAGTCGATTCCGATGGGTTTCGTCGGCACGCCGGAGGATTGCATCGGTGCTTATCTGTTTCTCGCATCGCCGACGCTATCCGGCTACGTCACCGGCCAGATCATCGAGGTAAACGGCGGACAGCTCATGCCCTGACTGGCAGTGGGCAATTCGATAGGCCTGACGTCGATCCAAGGAACTTTTGCAGCGCAACAACGTTTCCTGCAGGCTAACAACCAAGCGGGGCGTTCCATGAGCTTTTCGTTTTCAGAACTCGACTTTCTCAAGCCTGAACTCGGCGCTGAATATACCGGCCAGGGAACGCATTTCGCGGTGTTTTCCGCCCATGCCGAACAGATGGAGCTCTGCCTCTTCTCGCCCGATGGCAAGGAGGAGGTCGCGCGCATGGCACTTCCCAAACGCGAGGGCGACATCTGGTCCGGCTACATCGCAGGTGTCGGCCCAGGTACCGTTTACGGCTATCGCGCCCACGGCCCTTACGATCCGCAGGCCGGTCATCGGTTCAACCCGAATAAGCTGCTGCTCGACCCCTATGCCAAGCAGGTTCTTGGCGAACTCAAGTGGGACGACGCACTCTACGGCTACACGATCGGCGCCAAGGATGACGACCTCTCCTTCGACGACCGCGACAGCGCTCCCTATATGGTCAAGGGCATCGTGCAGGACCCGGATTTCGACTGGGACGGCGACCAGGCGATCCGCCGTACCTGGACGGATACGATCATCTATGAGGCGCATGTGCGCGGGATGACGATGACGCACCCCGATGTGCCCGATGAGCTGCGTGGCACGTTTCTCGGCATGTGCAGCGAGCCGATCATCGATCACCTGACCAAACTCGGAATCTCAGCAATCGAGCTGCTGCCGATCCAGCATTTTCCAAACGACCGCTATCTCCTCGAGAAAGGCCTTACCAACTACTGGGGTTATCAAACGCTGGGCTTCTTCGCGCCGCAGCCGCGATACTTGTCGGGAAGCAGGATCACCGAGTTCAAGACGATGGTGAAGGCGTTCCACGCCGCCGGCATCGAGGTCATCATGGATGTGGTCTATAACCACACCGCCGAAGGCAGCGAACGCGGGCCGACGCTCTCTTTTCGTGGGCTCGACAATGCCAGCTACTACATCCTCTCGCCTGATGATCCGCGCCACACCTATGACACGACAGGGACCGGCAACACGCTGAACGTTGCGCACCCCATGGTCATGCGGATGGTGCTCGACAGCCTGCGTTACTGGGTCGGCGTGATGCACGTCGATGGCTTCCGTTTTGACCTCGCCAGCACGTTGGGGCGCCAGGACCTCGACTTCGACCGCCAGGGCATCTTCTTCAGCGCGATCCGTCAGGACCCGATCCTTTCGGGCGTGAAACTCATCGCCGAACCCTGGGATGTCGGTGAAGGCGGCTACCAGGTCGGTGGCTTTCCACATCCCTTCCGGGAATGGAACGACAAGTTCCGCGACGACACCAGGCGTTTTTGGAAAGGCGACGGCAGCATGGCGCCCGACATGGCAGCACGGCTCACCGGCTCGCAGTTGCAGTTCAATCACTCCGACCGCGCTTCGACATCGTCGGTCAACCTTCTGTCCGCCCATGACGGCTTCACGCTGATGGACACAGTCTCGTTCAACGAAAAGCATAACGATGCGAACGGCGAAGACAATCGGGACGGCCATTCCGACAATCACTCCGACAACATGGGGGCAGAGGGCGCGACCGACGACAACGGCATCCGCGAAGCTCGCTCTCGCCGCCGTCGTAACATGATGGCGACCCTGCTTCTCAGCCAAGGCGTGCCGATGATCGTGGCGGGCGACGAAGTCGGAAATAGCCAGGGCGGAAACAACAACACCTATTGTCAGGACAACGAAACCGGCTGGGTCGATTGGTCCGGCCTTGACGATCCCTTCCTGACCTTCTGCCAGAAGATGATCGCTTTGCGCAAAGATCACCCCGAGCTTCGCCAGGAACGCTTCTTGACCGGCGCAGTCGGCGAGGACGGGCGCACCGAAATCGCCTGGTATCGCCCTGATGGACAACAGATGGGCGAAGAGGACTGGAACGATCCGGAGCTTCGTCTGCTCAGCGTTTATATTTCCTATAGCGCCAACACGCCTGACGTCGACAAGCGTGCAGGTCTGTTCATGGTACTCAACGCCGGCGGAGATTGCGAGATCCGTCTGCCTCAGGTCAACGAGATCAACGAGTGGAGCCGTGTGCTTTCCACCGGTGTGGACGACCCCTTCACCAGACTGGATGTTGATGAACCGCTGACGGTTGAGCGCGAAAGCGTAGCCGCGTTCATTCCAAGGGGCGGCTAGACGAAAGCAAGGAGCGAGCCCCCGTGGCTTATGGCTGCACGTCACGCTCGTCGAGCGCGGCCATTGCCTCGGCCAGTGCTGCGCGCACCCGGTCGCGCTCCTTGGGGTCCAACTGACCAAGATCCAGGTGCAGATCGAGCCCCGAAAAATGCTCGCTCATGACGCGGATCGCCTGATCCTCGCCCAGAATCAGGCCATTGACGGCATAGGGCACGATTTCCCGCTGGATCCCCTTCATGGTGATCGGCGGCAACGGCGTGGCATCGACCATATCCTTCACCAGCGCGTATGTCTCGTAGCTGATGACGATCTTGCCGCCCTCGGCGATCGATTGCAGGCGGGCGGCCAGATTGGCCTCGGCGCCAATAATCGTGTAATCCATCCGGTCATTGCTGCCGAAATTGCCAACATTGCAGTAGCCACTATTGATCCCCATGCGGACGACGAACGGCTCTTCCGTGCCCTCGCCGCGCCATTTCGCTTTCAGCTCGCCAAGCCGGTGCTGCATGTCAATCGCCATCTTCAGACAGGCTTTGGCATCTTCTGCCGCCCCATTCGTCTCGGGATCGCCGAAGAAGACCAGCACGGCGTCTCCGATGAACTTGTCGAGCGTGCCGCCATGCTTGAGTGCGATCGCTGACATCTCCGTCAGGTATTCGTTGAGCATTTCCGTCAACGCCTCCGGCTGCAGGCGTTCGGTCGTTGCCGTGAAATCCTTGATGTCGGAGAAAAAGATCGTCAGCCGCTTGCGTTCGGTATGAACCACGACGTCCTTCTGACCGCTGAAGATCCCCTTGTAGATCTGAGGCGACAGATATCGAGAAATCTTAAGCGATATGCTTGCCAGAAACTCGTTGGTGGATTCCAGGTCACGATTGAACCCCTGTATCAACGCCGCTTGCCGTTGTTGGAGAAAAATCAATGCCATGCCGAGCACGGCTGAGCAAAGAAAGTAAAATAGAAGGTACTTGAAGGCAAAGACGTTGCCGGCGAAGGGCTGCCGGATGATGATCTCCTGGATGCCGCGAACGTCTCCAATCTTCCAGTCTGTCTTCGGGCTCTGCGGGTGTGTGTTGTGACAGGCAACGCAGGCCTGCGCCATGAGCACCGGCGTGACCAGACGGAAGGTGTTGGTGAACCCGCTCCGGTTTATGTCACTCAAGGTCTGCTTCGGATCGGCGCGCAGCGCGGCTAGCGACGCGGTCTCGAAGTGGTCGAGATCATGCGGTGCCCGTTTTTGAAACGGCAGGTCGGAAACGAAGCGATAGGTGATGTTCGCCTGCTGTTGCTTGATCACGTCCCCGAGTTCGAGCGAAAGCGTGGCGGGTATGGGGATCGCACCGGGAATGGTCGCGTATTCATGGGTGACCGGCGTGCCGGTATCCATTCCGGCAGCGTGGGCCGCAAGTATCCGGCCGACCACGTTGGTGGCATAATAGGAGCGAATGCTCGTAATGAGCGAGCTCATGTCTTGAGCCTGCCGCTTCAGTGCACTTTGCGAGAGGTTGCTGACATCCATCCACACGGCAAGCGGCAGCCCGGCGAGCATCGCGATCACCACAGTCGTGATGAAGTAGCCGTTCTTCCTCGCAATGGAACCGTGATCAGCGTTGCCTGCCATGCACCCCCTCGTTTTTAACAAGGATCATCCTACCGGACGCCACCGAATGCCATGCACATGCCGTCGCGGGACATTAAACGATCAAGCGACAACGAACTGGATAATCGCACGGCGACCGATCAGCGTCGAGCGATACGGCATCGAAACCTTCGACTTAAGTGGGATCGCCCGCCATTTGCATTCCCGTATGCGAATTCCCATATATTTTTAAGGAAAATCAGGATTCGGCGCCGCAAGCTGGCTGATAGCGTATCGCAATTTACGAAAATCAAACCATAAGCTGTTGCTTTCTGCGACAAAACCCGATTGCTTAAGATATTCGACCGGTTGGATTGATAAGGTTGATGCGGTACGTAAGACAAACGGCTTGTGGAAATGCAACGCTTGGCATCAGGTTCAGATGATGATCACGGTAGTGCGGTGGGTCGGACCATTTTGAAAAAGCGATGAGTAAAGATCTCTTTCAAGTAAAGTTCTGGGGCGTGCGCGGCAGTATCCCGGTCTCCGGGCCTGAGTTCGATCGCTATGGTGGCAACACCTCCTGCATCGAAATTCGCTGTGGCGAACACCGTATGATCTTCGACGCGGGCTCCGGCGCCCGCGAGGCGGGGCTTTGCATGCTCAACGAGCAGGTTCGCGACGTCGACCTGTTCTTCAGCCACTGTCACTATGACCACATAATCGGGCTGCCGTTCTTCAAGGCCATCTACTATCCGTCAATCGATCTGCGCATCTGGTCCGGCCATCTCGATGGCAAGATGACCACGCGCGAAATGATCGAGCAATTCATCAGCCCGCCATGGTTCCCTGTGAAGACCGACATCTGCCAAGCAACGATGAGCTTCCGCGATTTTCACGCCGGGCAGATCCTGGAACCGCATCCAGGCATCAGTATCAAGACCTTCATGCTGAACCACCCTGGTGGCGCGATCGGCTATCGCGTCGAGTATCAGGGCCGTTCCATCGCGCTGGTCTACGATATCGAGCACACGCCCGGCAGCCACGACCCCGTCGCGTTGGAAATGATGCGGGACGTCGATCTCGCTGTCTACGACTGCACTTATAACGAAGACGAAATGCAGCGCTTCAAGGGCTTCGGCCACTCGACGTGGCAGCACGGCATCGAACTGGCGAAGATGGCCGGCACCAAACAGTTCGCACTTTTCCACCACGCGCCCTCGCGCACAGATGCGCAACTGGAAGATATGGAAAGGCAGGCGCAGGCCGCCTTCCCGAGCTCGTTCGCCGCCCGCGACAACCAGGTTCTGGATCTCTAGGCTTCGACCAGAGCCGCCGCTGATTTCCAGTCGACGGCGGGATGGGCGCTCGTCTCTGCCATAAGGTCGGAGAGGAACGCCCAGGCGGTCTGATCATGCACGAGATGGTGCGTGAGAATGCCGATCGGCTCCGCATCATCATCGAAGCGGGCCCGCAGTTCCTTCACCACGTCAGCTACCAGCTCGTCATGCGGCCTGCCGCCACGGATGCCGTGCCAGTTCATGATGTCGACGTGGGTATTCAGCAGCCGTATCGGGCTTCCCGCCTTGGCGGCTCCGTAGACGGACAGGACCTCAAGACCAAACGCCGGCAACTCCCCAATGAGCGCACTGTTGATCCGGTTCCAGGGCGGCACCAGGATGGAGATGAACTGCGACCCGAACAGCCGTTGCAGAATGGCATATCCGTCGCGCAACTCGCCGAGGACGATATCAGGCGCGCGATGGGCGCCAAGCTCCTGCTTCTTCTCGTCAGGCCCTGCGTGATTGGTATGCGACCATCCATGCAAGGCCACCAGCACATGCCGCTCCTCAGCCAACCGCGCGGTAAGCGGCTCGCCCGTGGAAGCCGGGATGACGGCGAGGGTCAACGGCACGTCGGCGCCGCTGGTCAACTTCAGCAGCTGTTCCAGCGCCGGCGTCGGCTCGATCGCATCATCGTCGCGAAGCCAGAAGCTGGCGGTCTTGCCGGCGGCTTGCCAACGCTCGAGCTCCACCCGCAACGGCGCCCAGATGTCGTGAGCCATCATCGTTCTTTTCCTATGTATCTGCGTAAATTGGAGTTGATCGCCTTTGCCGCGATTGCAAGCGATCGTTCGGCCAAGACGAAGAGGCGTGCCGCGTTCGCCATATCGGTGCGTTTCGAGGCATCGTCGAGCAATCCGCTGATCGCCGAAGCGTAGGCGGCAATATCCCCCTCTGCCGTCAGCAATCCGGTCAAGCCAGGCTGGACGACTTCCGGAACGCCAGCTGTATTCTGCGCGACCACAGGTAGGCCCGCCGCCTGTGCCTCGAGATAGGCAAGCCCATACGCTTCACCGCAGCCGGGCCATACGTAGATGCCTGATCTTCCAAGGTCCTCAACGATATCGTCAGCACCACGCTCTCCGAGCCAATCGATCCGCCCCGGCTCGAATGTTGCGAAGAGGCGTTCGACCTCACCACGCATCGGACCGTCCCCCACGATCGCGAGCGTCCAAGGTTTGTCTCTTATCGTGGCCAGCGCTTCGGCGAGCATCGCGTAGCTCTGCATCTTGTCGCCGGCACGCATCATCGCGACCGTGATCAGCCGTGTGGGCTCCGGCACTGGCTGGAGGCCTTCGAATGCCGCCGTATCGATGAAAGGGGCGAGTGCCGCGATGTGCGCCTCGGGGATTGCCCGCTCAAGGCCCTCTCGGTCTCGCCGCGTGAAGCCGATATTGACCGCGGCATCGCGAACCATTGCGCCGATCCGCGCCTGGTACGGCGCCCAATCGGTCTGCTCGCGTTTGGGAGAGTAGGATGCTTCAGCAGTAATCAAGGGTATGCCGAATTCCGCACATAGCACCGGCCCGAACGGATCGACCGACTTGTAATAGGGATGATAGCAGAACCACAGATCGGGCATGTTTCCGCCCGACCACGCGGCCCGCAGCCGCTGCAGGTCCAAGGCCGCCTCGCCTTCGACCCTTGCCGCTGCTTCCGGCGTCGATGCGAAGCTGCGGAATTCGGATGCGACCTGGACCGTATGACCGCCCATCTGCAAGGCGCGGATCAGCAGGCGCGCCATCAGCCGGTCACCCGAGGGCACCGGATGGTTGGGCGACTTCAGCGGTGCGTAAAATGCTATGCGCATCTGGTCACGCACTCTAAGACGCAGTGTTCAAGACCGGCCCCTGTGCCCGCCGGGCGAAAGTTTGCTATGGTCTTCATCCTTACGGCTTGCTGACGAACATGTGACGTGCACAGACGGTCGAAAGGCGGCAATAAAACCTCAATTACCCTATCACTAATGCAAATGTGATTTGGGTTTCAAGAACGGGATTGAATGGCGAGCGTCGCAGGCAGCAGCATTTTTTCGGAACGCTCGAAGGCGCGCCAGGCTCGGCTCCGGCCTTGTCATGTTCGCCTTTGCTTTCCTGCATTTTTCCAATCACGCGCTCGGCCTCATTTCGGTTTCTGCAGCGGAAGACGGCAGACGGTTTTTCACCGCACTGTGGCGAAATCCCGTCGGCTCGCTGGTGCTCTACGGCGCGATCTTCACTCATATCGCCCTGGTCTTGCGCTCGATCTATATCCGCCGTAGCCTCGTCATGCCCAAGGGTGAGGCCGCCCAGATCATTCTTGGCCTGGCAATTCCTATTCTGTTGATCGATCACGTGATCGGCACCCGTGTGGTGCACGCTTTATATGGCTATCGCGACAATTACGAAACAATCATGCGCACCCTGTGGATCACCGCGCCTGGCAATGGCTTGCGTCAGGTCGTGGCCCTCGTGGCCGTCTGGTTCCACGGCTGCATCGGCCTCCACTACTGGCTGCGGTATCGAAACTGGTACAATGACATCGCCGCCTCGCTGCTGGTCGTAGCCATTCTCGTTCCGGTTCTTGCCATTCTCGGTTTTATCGAAATGGGGCGCACCATTGCCGAGCCGGCCTATGAGGGGATAGCCGACATCGGTCGCTATGAGGCAAACCTCAATTCCCGCTACATGAAGGACCCGCAGGCGATCGCTGAGGTCAGGATGATCCGCACCGGGCTTTACGGCTCCTTTGCAGGAGCGCTTTTTCTCGTCGTCGCGGCCAGAACGCGTCGCCGCTGGAAGGAGCGCGTCGACCAGATCACCGTGCACTATCAAGGCGGGGAAGTGGTGCGTGTTCCGCGCGGCTTCACGGTTCTTGAAGCAAGCAGGCTTGGCGGCATTCCTCATTATTCCGTGTGCGGGGGCAAGGGCCAGTGCTCAACGTGTCGCGTGCAGGTGTTGAGCGATCTTGACGCTCTCCCGTCCCCCGATCGGATGGAGCAATCGACCTTGAAGCGGATCAATGCTGCACCCGATGTCCGGCTTGCCTGTCAGTTGCGCCCGACGCAAGACGTAACGGTGGTTCCACTGTTGCTGCGTGCGGCAGAAGCGGCCCTGCCCGCCAACACACAAGAGACGACACCCGGCCGCGAGCGAGAGATCGCCGTTCTGTTTTGCGACATCCGTGACTTTACCGCGCTAACCGAAGATCGCCTGCCTTTCGATATTGTCTTTTTGCTCAACCGCTATTTCGCCTTGGTCGGCAATGCGGTTGAGAAGGCCGGTGGCCGTATCGATAAATTTATCGGTGATGGCGCAATGGCACTTTTCGGCATAGGAACCACGCCCGAGGAGGCCTGCCGTCAGGCGCTGTCGGCCGCAGCCTCGATTGCACGTGACATTGAGAAGCTGAGCGAGGAGCTGTCGGACGAACTGTCGATGCCGCTGCGCATCGCCATCGGTATCCATACCGGCCCGGCAGTGGTGGGAACGCTGGGTTTTGGCCGCGTTCGCAGCACGACGGCAATTGGCGACATGGTCAACGTCGCAAGTCGCCTGGAGGCTGCAGCAAAGGAATTCGAGGTTGCGCTTGTCGTCTCAGAGCCCGTTGCAATGCTGGCCGGTGCCGACATGGGCGGCATAGAAAGTCGTGAAATCAGCGTCAGAGGCCGCGCACTGCCCTTGAAAGTCTATGTCATTGCACGCGACAAGGCGATCCAACTGCTTGAAGGACAGACCTGATGCCCGCCCAATCGCGGCTAACCGCCAAATACTGGACAAAACGCTGGCGCAAGATGCGCAACGCGATCGCGCGCAAGCTTTTTGACACGCGTAGGGGTCGCCGGATCCTCATCGAGAGTATGGGGCCGCGTGTCGTCTCCATGACGGTCGACGCGGGCGACCACCTGATGACCTTTTCTCCCTCAGACTACATTGGCCGCAAGGTGTTTCGCAAAGGCCATTTCGAGCGCGATCACGTTGACCGACTGCTGAATATCCTGCGGCAGCGCTCGATTTTGAAAGATGACAGCTACTTGCTCGAAATCGGTGGCAATATCGGCACCCAGACCGTCTATTTCGCGCTAGCGGGGGCCTATCGGCATATCGTCACGATCGAGCCGGACCCGCGCAATTTTCCGCTCCTGCAACAAAACCTGCGTCAAAATCGGCTCGACCACATGGTGACGGCCGTTAATTGCGCAGCCGGCGACATCTCTGGCGAGATCGACTTCTTCATGAACGCCAACAATCACGGCAAGAGCAGCGCGATCCGGCAAAGCCCGAGTGACACCAAGATCAGCGTGCCGGTTCGCTCAGTGACGGAGATCTTGAACGATTTTTCGATCGACCCTGCCGATATCGGCCTGGTCTGGATGGATATCGAAGGATATGAACCTGTCGCGTGCCGATCCATGGGGCCGCTCCTGTCGCGCCGCGTACCGCTTTACATGGAATTCACACCCAGTTTTTACGGGTCCGAGCAGACCCGCGCTTTCATCGCCATGCTTGCCGGCTTTTACGATCGCTGCCTCGTCTTTTTCGAGACGGGCGCGAAGGAAATGGCCGTCAACGACCTGCCCGGCGACATAGATCAGTACGACGTGCTTTTCCTACCCTGATCAACGGCGGCGGTACAGGTAGTAGCGGCCTTCCTTGATGCCTGATGGAAGCGGCAGTGGCTCAAGCTCTGGCCGTTCGATCGGCAAGCCGCTGACGGCGACCCCGCCCTTTGCCAAAACGCCAACCATCAGTTGAGGCAGCCACGTCAGCGTTACCGCATCAATTTCATCATGACCGGTGCCGATATCGGCATGCGCGAGTGCAGCACCGATACCGATGAACGCCTGGCCCGATTCGCGGATCTCGCCGGTTACCATGTTCTCGGCCGGCGGCGTCGAGGAGGAATAAGAACGCACGTCGCGATCGAAGGCGACTATACGGCGATCGGGAAAATGCTCTCGCAGATGATCGTAGGTCCGGCCATTGCCGAGCCCGAATTCGAGCACCGGGCCCTCTATTTTTTGAACCAAATCAACGATTGCATTGAGAATATCACGCTGGGCCGTCAAACGGCGAATGAAGCTGTCGAGGCGGCTCATCTGTAACTGTGTCCGATCGTCGTTCTTGAAAGCGGATAAAAAGACATCACGCTTGTGGTATGGATGCCTGACAGCCGTGAGCGCTTGCCGCAAAGCCAGTGGGGCGCGGTTTTGCAGCCACGCGTTCAAAGCATGTGCGTTGGCGACAGAGCTAGCGGCAAAGGTTCAAGCGTGCAAGTCGGTTTGCACCGACCCAAGGCGGTATCCCGGTTGAGTTCCAATACGCGAGCCAAGGCGGGAGGCAGGGCGGGGTCCAACACAGGATCCAAGCCAGGTTCAAATGACACGGTCGGTTGCCGCTGGCGGATCGGATTGAAGCCGGTCACCACGCCTTGCCCGAACGAATTGGCATTGCCGCAGATCCGGCTGTCTGGTCTAAGTTCTGGCATGAACGACATTTCCAATGACAGCTTCTTCCAAAGCGTGCCGATCTTCGATCAGTTCGAGGGTGTGACCGATACGAACAACTATCGGCGTCTTCCCGATGATTGGGTGTTGGCGGTTGCCGACATCGTTGGCTCGACGCAGGCGATCATGGACGGCCGCTACAAGGACGTGAACATGGCGGGTGCCAGCGTCATCTCCGCGGTGCTCAACGCGCTCGCGAAGGGTGACTACCCCTTCGTCTTTGGTGGCGATGGCGCTATCGTCGCCCTGCCCGGCTCGATGGAAAGCGCTGCGCGCCAAGCCCTTGCGGCCGCACAGCGTTGGGCTGAAGAAGATTTGCAACTGACGCTGCGTATTGCCCTGGTCCCCATCCGTGACATCAGGCGCGAGGGACTGGACGTGCGCGTTGCACGCTATTCGGCAAGTCCCTTCGTGAGCTACGCGATGTTTGCAGGTGGCGGAGGCAGCTGGGCGGAAGGTCAGATGAAAAAAGGCAACTACGCCATCGAACCCGCACCTCCAGGGTCGCGCCCCGATCTGACTGGCCTTTCTTGCCGATGGAACCCGATCCAGTCCCGAAACGGCGAAATCGCGTCGATCATCGTCGTGCCGGGCGTCCATGGCGTGACGCCGCAGTTCCGGCAACTGGTCAGCGACGTGGTCGCCATTTCCGCCGAGCAGAGCCGCGATGCACATCCGGTACCAGCCGACGGCCCCGCTCTCGGCTTCTCGCTGAAAGGCATCAACAGGGAGGCGCACGCGACGGCGCCCCATGCTGGACGGCTCAGGCAGCGCATCATCATCATGCTGCAGATCGCTCTGACTGTGATCCTGCACAAGCTGAACCTGAAGTTTGGAACCTTCGACGCCCGGCTCTACAAGCGTGATGTCGCCGGCAACTCCGACTTTCGCAAGTTCGATGACGGGCTGAAGATGACGATCGACATTGATGCACATCGCCTCGGCCTCATCCGGACGCTCCTGGAAAAGGCACAGGCCGACGGCACAGCGCGTTACGGCCTACACAGCCAGGCATCGGCACTCATGACCTGTTTCGTGCCGACGCCGCTGTCGCGCGATCATATGCATTTCATCGATGGAGCGAGCGGCGGCTATGCTGTCGCCGCCAGCCAGATAACGGGCAAAACGCTGTCGATCGACGAAGTCACGCCTTGACGATGGTCTCGGCGGCAATCCCGAGCCGCGCGAATACGTTGCGCGTGTCGACGATCAGTGCGCCGCTTTCGGCAAGGCGCTTGTAGTCGACACCGTCGTGATCCGTTGCGATCAGGATCGCGTCATATCCTGCGAGCACCTCATCGGTGAGCGCCACGGACTGACGCCCCTTTAGCGCTTGGTACTCACGCGTTGATGGGATCTCCCGCACATGCGGATCGTGATAATCCGCGCGGCCGCCACGTTCCTCGATCACCTCGATCAGCCGCAGGGACGGGCTCTCGCGAATATCGGCCACGTTCTTCTTGTAGGCAAGGCCGATCATGAGAACACGCGAACGGCTGAGCGCCTTGCCGACACGGATATCCAGCGCTTCCGCAAGCTTGCCGACCACATAGCGCGGCATCGCCGAGTTGATCTCGCCGGCGAGCTCTATGAAACGCGTGGGAAGTTCGTATTCGCGCGACTTCCAGGTGAGATAAAAGGGATCGATCGGAATGCAGTGACCGCCCAGCCCCGGACCCGGATAGAACGGCATGTAGCCGAACGGCTTGGTCTTGGCCGCATCGATCACTTCCCAGACGTCGATACCCATCGCCGCGTAGACGGTCTTCAGCTCGTTGACGAGCGCGATATTGACGGACCGGAAGATGTTCTCCGTCAGCTTGACGGCTTCCGCGGTGGCATTCGACGACACGGGAACAACTGTCTTCACGGCAGCTCCATAGAAGGCGGACATCAGCGACAGGGCCTCGGCACCATCGCCGGCAACGACCTTGGGGATCGTAGCCGTATTGAAATGCTGGTTGCCAGGGTCTTCGCGCTCCGGCGAAAAGCCGACAAAAAAGTCAGTTCCAGATTTCAGGCCGGTCTTTTCAAGGATGACCTTCACGACATCGTCGGTGGTGCCAGGATATGTGGTCGATTCCAGCACCACCAGCTGGCCCTTGCGCAGATGCTCGCCGATCGTGCGCGACGTCGCTTCGACGAAGGACAAGTCCGGGTCCCGGTGCTTGGTGAGCGGCGTCGGCACACAGATGACGATGACGTCGCACTCGGCTAGGCCGGCAAATTCGGTCGTCGCGGCAAAGCGGCCGGCATCGATCTGAGCCTGCAAGTCGGCACTGGTGACCGCATCGATATAGGAGCTGCGCGCATCGATGGCGACGATCTTCTTCGGATCGACATCGAAGCCGGTGACCGCGAAGCCGCTACGGGCGATCGCCATGGCGAGCGGTAAGCCGACATAGCCGAGGCCGATGATACCGGCGCGAGCCGTGCGGGTCTCAATCTTGTTGGAAAGATCGTCGAATACAGAGGTGCTTTGCAAAGCGGGTCTCGCCTGAAACAGAAAGGAATTCTGATCTAGTGTAAGATCGCGGCGAATTAAACCCGCTAATCGGGATATTGGACAACTGACGCGAACGTGAACACGGGGCGGCACCTAGCAGGCTGATCGTCGCGGTGTTGCTAAAATGACTCGGGCCTCCCGCAGACATTTGGAGGAACAGCGGAATTTGGCCCACGCCCATTGTCTCGTGTGGATGGCGGACCTATCTAGAGTGTATAACCAACCATCAAAAGGCAGCTTATCCGGCCGCATTCACCTGTGGCCTGACAGGTACCTCCACCGCTCTGGCGGATCGTTGACACAATAATACTGCTCGTTCATCCTGAATTTCGCCTGGCGCACATGACGCGTCTGGACGATTTTCCGTCGTTTTTCGGGGTGACGCGCCTTATGAGGATATTAGCAGGCATGGGCGCGATCGATACCAGGGTATCTTCAATTCTACTGGACCGTGTTGCTGAGTGGCTAACAAATTCGTCGCTGGCCGGCGACGATCTCGAAAACATCGTTCGCGGCTTCTGCGAGCGCATCGCGGCTGCAGGCCTTCCGATCGCGCGGGTTCACCTCACCTTCTCGATGTTGCATCCCTTGTACGATGCACTCAGCTTCACTTGGAAAAGAGCAAGCGGTGTGACGATTGAAGGGTATCGCCATGCAGCGGGGCAGAAGCCCGATCGCTTCCTGCAGAGCCCTTATTACTATCTCCTCGACAATAATTTACAGCATATCCGTCGCCATATACCGGCCGACGGGCAGGTGGAGTTTCCCGTTTTCGCCGATCTGCGGGCTGAACGGATCACCGATTACCTCGCCTTCGTGCAGCCATTCGGCGATGGCTCAGTGCAGGGCATGATGGGTTCATGGTCCACCGACAGCCATTCCGGCTTTTCCGACGACATGATCGACGCCTTGTTGCGGATGCAGAACCACCTCGCCGTTGCAGCCAAGATGGCCGTACTCGGCAAGCTCGCCAACAACATGCTGACAACCTATCTTGGCGGTGATGCGGGCAAGCGCGTCCTCAACGGCCAGATCCGTCGCGGAGATGGCGAAACCATCCGTGCCGCGCTGGTGATGGGTGACATGCGACAGTCTACCGTCTACGCCGAAAAGGAAGGCCGCCAGAATTACATCGACACGTTGAACCAGTTTTTCGACGCAATCGCCGCGCCATTCAATCGCAATGGTGGCGAGATCCTGAGCTTCATAGGGGATGGCTTCCTAGCCGTCTATCCATGCGGGCGCCACAAGGATCCGTCGAAAATCGCCTGTCAGGCCGCCCTATCGGCTGTTCACCAGGCCCAGTCTCGGGTCTGCGAACTCAACAGCGAGCGCCAGGCCAACGGCCTGGGCAAGATCTCCTACGGCATCGGCCTGCATGTCGGCAATGTCATGTTCGGCAATGTCGGCTTGAAGGACAGGCTGACGTTTTCGGCCTTCGGCTCCGCCGTCAACGAGGTGCAGCGGCTGCAGTCGCTGACCAAGAAATATTCGCGCGAGGTCGTTGCCAGCCAGGCCTTTGCTGGCTATTGCGGAGGAGAATGGACGACGCTGGGTGAGGAAAAGCTGCGCGGCGTGCGCCAGAAAATCACTGTTTTGCAACCGCACGCGCCAACCCCGCAGCTGCACACCGACGAGGGCATCGATGAGGCACCTCACGATGCGCTGTCGGAGGCCGAGCAGGTCATCCTTCTCCACCGCGATGCTCGCAAGCAGGCCACAGCCCCGACAGCCGACAAGTTCATGCAGTAACGTTCGGGGCAAACCCTTGGGCCGAGGCTGACAAAAAGGCAGAAATCTCCCCAATTTCAATCAGTTCGTCATCAACTGGACACCCTGATTGCCGTACGCTAGTGTCTTCGCAATAGGTACGAAGAAAACTGGGGAATCTCATTGGCATGGCGTCCGCGTCCGATCTGCTACGCATCGAAAATCTTGATATCTCCTTTACGGTTTTCGGCGACAAGCTGCGTGTCGTGAAGAACGCAAATTTGCGCATCCTGCCGGGCAAGGTGACGGCGCTGGTGGGCGAGTCGGGTTCTGGCAAGTCGGTTATCAGCCAGAGCATTATGGGTATTTTGCCCAATCCCGCCCAGGCTACGGGAAGCATACTCTTCACCGACCCCTTGGACGGCAAAGCCACGGATATTTTGAAATACTCGCGCGACAGCGAAGAGATGCGCGATTTGCGCGGCCGGCGCATGGCGACGATCTTCCAGGAGCCGATGACGTCGCTGTCACCGCTGCACACTGTGGGCAATCAGATCAGTGAATCGCTGCTGATCCATACGGACGCGACGAAGAAAGAAGCACGGCAGAAGACGGAGGAGATGCTCGGTCTTGTCGGCTTCGCCAATCCGAAGCGGACATTCGACATGTACCCCTTCGAACTGTCGGGCGGCATGCGCCAGCGCGCCATGATCGCCATGGCGCTCATCTGCAAACCCGCTTTGTTGATCGCCGACGAGCCGACGACCGCGCTCGACGTGACGATCCAGGCGCAGATCCTCGAACTGCTGCGCGATCTGCAGCACAAGCTTGGCATGGCAATGCTGCTGATCACCCATGATCTCGGCGTCGTCGCCAACATGGCCGACGAAGTCGTCGTCATCTACCATGGCGAGATCATGGAAGCTGGGCCGGTGGAATCGATCTTCCGCAATCCGCAGCACCCCTATCTCAAGGGCCTGATGGCCGCCGTTCCTCACTTCGACATGCGAGAAGGCGAGCGGCTGAAGGCGCTGCGGGACGTTCCGGTCAACCTCGAATCCCTCGTCGGCAAGAAAAAGGCCAAGGTGGCGGTCGAAGGGCCTGAGGTGCTCTTGTCGGTCAACAATCTGACCAAGACCTTCAAGACACGCAACCGCGGCCTGTTCGGCATGGGCGACCACGCCGGCGTTCGCGCGGTCGACGATGTCAGCTTCGATATTCGCCGTGGCGAGTGCCTTGGCCTCGTCGGTGAATCTGGCTGCGGCAAGACCACCGTCAGCAAGATCCTCATGCGGGCGATGGCGCCGGATAGCGGCTCGGTGATCTTCAACGACGGCAAGGATGTCGTCGACGTCCTGTCCGTCACCGGCGATGATCTGCAGGAACTGCGCACCAATATCCAGATGGTCTTCCAGGACCCGGTATCGTCGCTGTCTCCTCGTATGACTGTTCGCAATATACTTTCCGAGCCGCTCGAAATCCACGATCGCGGTGACAGTGCAGAGCGCAATCGCAAGGTTGAAGCGCTGATGGGCGCGATCGGGCTCGATAAGCGCTATCTCAACCGCTATCCGCACAGTTTCTCTGGCGGTCAACGACAGCGCATCGGGATTGCGCGCGCGCTGGCACTCGGGCCTAAGCTCATCATTCTCGATGAACCCGTCTCCGCACTTGACGTTTCGGTCCAGGCCCAGATCCTTAACCTGTTAAAGGATCTCCAAAAGGAACTCGGGCTGACCTATCTGTTCATCTCACACAATCTGGCCGTGGTCGACTACATGGCCGATCGCATCGCGGTGATGTGCAAGGGGCGCATCGTGGAGATCGCGCCGCGGGAAATCATCCTGCGAGATCCGGTCCATCCCTACACCAAATCTCTCCTGGCCGCCGTCCCCTTCCCCGATCTCGACCGGCCGCTGGACTTCGAGGCTCTGCGCAAGAACGGTGCGGCTGACAAGCAGAACTGGGGCGTGACCTTTACTGCCGAACACGACGACGCATCGGAACTCGATTATGCCGATCTTGGCAACGGTCATTTCGTGCGCGCCCGGAAAGGCGCCGACGCAAAGGAGTTGCGCGCATGGTAACGCGTCGCGGCTTTATCGGTGGACTGGTTGGCACAGCCATCGCCCCGTCATTGGCAAAAGCGGTTGGAGAGCGGGATATCGAGCCCGAATTCCTGCGCGACTGGCTGCGGGCAGATCGCATCCCCCCAATGGTGGAGCGCCTGCCTACCCATCCAAGGATCATCAACATGAAGGCCACCGGGCGACAGCCCGGGGTCTACGGCGGCACCGTGCGCACCATCATCGGTAGCGCGAAAGACATCCGCTACATGACAGTCTATGGCTATTCCAGGCTTGTCGGCTACGATACCAAGCTGCAGTTCCAGCCCGACATCCTGATGGGCTTTACCTCGGAAAACGACGCCGTCTTCACCTTCCATCTGCGCGAAGGGCACCGCTGGTCCGATGGATCGCCCTTCACTGCCGACGATTTTCGCTACTGGTGGGAGGATGTCATCCTCAACAAGGAGCTGACACCGGGAGGAGGCGCGCTGGAGCTTCGCCCGCACGGTAACCTTCCGCGCTTCGAGGTCCTCGACCCCGTCACCGTGCGCTACACCTGGGACCGGCCGAACCCCAACTTCATGCCGGCACTTGCCGGACCGCTGCCGCTGGTCATTTACGGGCCGGCGCACTATCTGAAGCAGTTCCACAAGAAGTATCAGGACGACTTTCGCCTTTCGGCGTTGATGAAGCAGAACCGCGTCAAGAAATGGGCCGATCTGCACATCAAGATGTCGCGCGCCTCGCGCCCCGAAAACCCCGACTTGCCGTCGCTCGATCCCTGGATCAACACCACGCCGCCGCCGGCAGAGCAGTTTGTCTTTGTGCGCAACCCATTCTTCCACCGGATCGACGAGAACGGCGTCCAACTGCCCTATGTCGATCGGTTCATCATGAACGTCAGCTCGTCCTCGATCATCGCAGCCAAGGCGGGCGCGGGCGAATCCGACCTGCAGGCAACAGGCGTCGACTTCAACGACTATACCTATCTCAAGGACGCCGAGAAGCGTTTTCCCGTAAAGGTAAACCTGTGGAAGCAGGTGCGCGGATCGCGCGTGGCGCTTTTGCCGAACCTCAATTGCGCTGACGATGTCTGGCGCAAGCTTTTCCGCGAGACGCGCTTCCGGCGTGCCCTCTCGCTGGCTGTCGACCGTCACGAAATCAACATGGTGGCCTTCTACGGCCTTGGCAAGCCGAGCGCGGACACCGTTTTGCCGGACAGTCCGCTGTTTAAACAGGAATATGCCGACGCCTTCATCGCCCATGATCCAGATGAAGCCAACCGTCTGCTTGACGAGCTGGGGCTGACCGGGCGCGACAGCGAAGACATTCGCCTGCTCCCGGATGGGCGCCGCGCCGAGATCACGGTGGAAACCGCTGGCGAGAGCAATCTCGACACCGACGTGCTGGAATTGGTACGCGATCACTGGCGGGAGGTTGGCATTGCACTCTACACCCGCACCTCGCAGCGCGACGTCTTCCGCGACCGCGCCATGAGCGGCCGTATCATGATGTCGATCTGGTTCGGCATCGACAACGGGGTGGCGACCGCCGACATGTCGCCGAGCCAACTGGCGCCAACCATGGACGATCAGTTGCAATGGCCGCTCTGGGGCATGTACCACCTATCCGCCGGCCAGGCTGGAACCGCGCCTGATCTGCCGGAGGCCGAGCAGCTTGTTACCTTGCTCAGCCATTGGGGCGCGACCTCTCACTTCGAGGAACGTCAAGCGATCTGGCACCAGATGCTGTCGCTTTACACGCAGCAGGTCTTCTCGATCGGATTGATCAACAGCACGCTGCAACCCATTTTAAAATCAGCGAAATTGCAAAATGTGCCGGAGCAAGGCCTCTATGGCTTTGACCCGACATCCTATCTCGGCATCTACATGCCCGACACCTTCTGGTTCAAGGAGGCCTGAGCGATGTTGAGATATATCCTCTGGCGCATCGCCGCCATGGTGCCCACGCTGTTCGTCATATCGGCGCTGGTCTTCACCATCATCGAACTGCCGCCAGGCGACTTCTTCGAAAGCCAGATCGCTGAGTTGCGCGCGCAGGGAGAAAGCGCCAACCTGCAGGAAATCGAGGAACTCAGGAAACAGTACGGTTTCGACAAGCCGGCGGTGGTCCGCTATTTCTACTGGGTCGGCGGCATGCTGCATGGCGACTTCGGCTATTCGTTCGAATACCAGCTGCCAGTGTCGGAGGTCGTGGGTGACCGATTGTGGTTGACCATTCTGGTCTCCTTTACGACGATCCTTCTGACCTGGCTGATCGCCTTTCCGATCGGCATCTATTCCGCCACCCATCAGTACAGCTGGGGCGATTACGGCCTGACACTGTTCGGCCTGCTCGGCATCGCCATTCCCAACTTCATGCTGGCGCTGATCCTCATGTATTTTGCCAACATCTGGTTCGGGGTTTCGATTGGCCACTTGATGGACCAGAAATATCTCGCCGAGCCTATGAGCTGGGAGAAAGCCAGATCGATCCTGTCCCATCTGTGGATCCCCGTGATCATCGTCGGCACGGCCGGCACCGCAGGCATGATCCGACGGCTTCGCGCCAACCTGCTCGACGAGATGCAGAAGCAATATGTCGTGACGGCGCGCGCCAAGGGCCTTCACCCTTTGCGCGCGCTCATAAAATACCCACTTCGCATGGCGCTGAACTTCTTTGTGGCCGATATCGGCTCGATCCTGCCTTCGATCATATCGGGCGCGGAAATCGTCGCTATCGTGCTGTCACTTGAAACCACGGGCCCGATGCTGATCAAGGCGCTTCAGAGCCAGGATATGTATCTTGCCGGTTCATTCCTGATGTTCCTGGCATTCCTGAACGTCATTGGCGTGCTGATATCGGACATCGCCCTTGGCTTCCTCGACCCGCGTATTCGCCTGCAAGGCAGGAGCACCAAATAATGTCGCCCTTGCCCTCACCCGGCGCACCTTTGCCGCACTACGTCTCGACCGCGCCATTCGATCCGATGGCGACCGAAAGCATGACGGCGGCGCAATCGCGCATCCACCTCGCGTCGCAAAAGCAGCTGATGTGGTGGAAGTTCAAGCAGCACCGCCTGGCGCTTGCATCGGCGGTCTTCCTGATCGCCGTCTATCTGATGATCATCGTCGTGGAATTCGTGGCGCCTTACGGGTTGCACACCAAGAACGTCGATTTTATCCACTCGCCACCGCAGCGCGTGCACTTTTTCAATGATGGCAAATTCGTCGGTCCGTTCGTCTATGGTCGTACCATGTCGCTGGATATGGACACGCTGCATCGCCTCTACAGCGACAAGCCTGGCGACGTGCAGCCGATCCGGTTCTTCTGCCGCGGCGACGCCTACAAATTCTGGGGCGTGTTCGATTCGAACCTGCATATGGTCTGCCCCGCCGAGGGGGGACAGATGTTTCTACTGGGCACCGACCGTCTGGGGCGCGACGTGCTTTCGCGCATTCTCTACGGAGCCCGCATCTCGCTGACGATCGGCCTGATCGGCATATCCATCAGCTTCTGCCTCGGCATCGTCATTGGCGGCCTTGCAGGCTACCGTGGCGGCGTGTTCGACCTGATCGTACAACGCCTGATCGAAGTGCTGCAGTCACTTCCGAGCCTGCCTTTGTGGATGGCGCTGGCAGCGATCATGCCGGTGACGTGGAGCCCGCTTGTTATCTATTTTGGCATCACCATCATTCTCGGCATTATCGATTGGACCGGCCTGGCGCGCGCCGTGCGCTCCAAGCTATTGGCACTGCGCGAAGAGGATTACGTGCAGGCAGCGCAGCTGATGGGCGCAAGCACGCCTCGCGTCATCGGCCGCCATCTCGTCCCGGGCTTCATGTCCCACCTGATCGCTTCGGCAACAATCTCCATTCCCAGCATGATTCTCGGCGAGACGGCGTTGAGCTTCCTGGGGCTTGGCCTTCGCCCGCCGATCACAAGCTGGGGCATTCTGCTCACGGAAGCCAAGAGCGTAAGCGTTATTGCGTTCTATCCGTGGTTGCTTTTCCCGATTATACCGGTGGTCTTGGTTATTTTGGCGTTCAACTTTCTGGGAGACGGCTTGCGTGATGCGGCAGATCCCTACAAATAACGGCCGACGACTGATCCTTCCCCGATCCGTCGCCAGCGCCGTTGAAAGCGGCGGTGCTAGATGATGTATAGCCCGGAAGGAATGTCCATGGCCAGGCGCCTGGAAGACGCACGCATCCTGATGTACAGCCATGATACGTTCGGGCTCGGCCATCTGCGACGCTGTCGCACCATCGCGCATGCGTTGGTCGAGGACTATCGCGGCCTCAACATCCTGATCATCTCAGGTGCAACGATCGCCGGTGCCTTCGACTATCGCGCCCGTGTTGACTTCGTTAAGGTGCCGAGCGTCATCAAGCTGCGCAACGGCGAGTATACGTCGATGGCAAGCCATATCGATCTTCAGGATACGCTGAAGATGCGCGAATCGATCATCCGCCACACAGCAGAGACGTTTCAGCCAGATATCTTCATCGTCGACAAGGAGCCGATGGGACTGAAGGGCGAGGTTGAGGAGACGTTGAACTATCTGAAGGCACGAGGCACGACACTGGTGCTTGGCCTGCGCGAGATCATGGACGCCCCTCACCTGCTCGACGCCGAGTGGAAGAAGAACGGCGTGATGCAGAAGATCGACCAATATTACGATTCGATCTGGGTGTATGGCCCGCCTGATTTCTACGACCCCCTCATCGGCCTCGATGTGCCGGCCAGCGTTCGCCGCAAGATGGACTTCGTCGGCTTCCTGCAGCGCAGCGTCTCGGCCAATAAAACCTCCATCAATGCCCGCAGCGACAATTACATTCTTGTCACGACAGGTGGCGGTGGCGATGGCTCGGATCTGGTGCACGATGTGATGAATGCCTACGAGCAAGATCCGACCTTGCAGCAAAAGGCGTTGGTTGTGCTCGGTCCCTACATGCCGGTAGCGGAGCGCACGACGCTGGTGCAGAAGGGGTCGAAGATCCCCTACATCCAGGTGATCGAATTCGACAACAATATGGAAGAACTCATCGCCGGCGCCGCTGGCGTGGTGGCGATGGGTGGCTACAACACCTATTGCGAAATCCTCTCCTTCGACAAGCCCGCGCTGATCGTGCCCCGCGTCAAGCCGCGCGAAGAACAGCTGCTTCGCGCCAAGCGGGCCAGCGACCTCGGCCTCGTAGAGATGCTTTTGCCGGAGGCCTCGGCTGACGCTGCCGTCATGGCCGATGCGCTGAAGCGTCTGCCGCATCGACAGCCGCCTTCGATGAGCGGATCCAACATGCGGCTTGAAGGCCTCAACCATATCTCCGAGACAGTTGGCAGCTGGCTCGACAACCGTGGCCGCCACCTTTCCGTCGTCGGCGCCGAGTGAGAGTCTTATCATTGCTGCCACGCCGCAAACTGCTTGTCGTCTTGAAGGGCTACCCGCGCCTTTCGGAAACTTTCATCGCGCAGGAATTGCTGGGGCTAGAGAAGGCCGGTTTTGACCTGACCCTGATCTCCATGCGGCGTCCAACCGACAAGAAGCGCCATCCCGTTCACGACGAGATCAAGGCGCGGGTCGTCTATCTGCCGGAATACCTCCACGAAGAGCCATTGCGTGTGCTGAAGGGGCTGTTTGCAAGCCTCCGCAAACCGGGCTTTGGCACGCTCATGAAGCGTTTTTTCAAGGACTTGCCGCGTGATGTCTCGCGCAATCGCTTCCGAAGGCTTGGCCAGGCAATGGTGCTCGCCCGCGAATGGCCGGATGGCGGACAATGGCTGCACGCGCATTTCATCCATACGCCAGCCTCCGTTACCGAATATGCGAGCCTTTTGACAGGTGTGCCCTGGACCTGCTCTGCCCACGCCAAGGACATCTGGACATCTCCGGACTGGGAGCTGACTGAAAAACTCTCCAGCGCCCGATGGGCCGTCACCTGCACCCGCAACGGTTACCAGCATATGCGCACGCTGACATCGCGTAAGGATGCGGTGCATTTGAGCTATCACGGTCTCGATCTCGCCCGCTTCGGTCATTTCTCCGGCGAACGATCCGGCCATGATGGCAGCGACCCAACAAAACCCGTCTTCCTGCTCAGTGTCGGGCGCGCGGTGGAAAAGAAGGGCTATGACACCTTACTGCAAGCGCTGGCATTGCTACCCAGCGATCTCAATTGGCGTTTCGAGCATATCGGCGGCGGCGACGAACTGGCCAAACTGAAGGCACTGGCTAGCGAACTCAAGCTCTCCCAGCGCATCACCTGGAAGGGTGCGCTCGCCCAGGAAGAGGTTCTGGATCACTATCGCCGAGCCGATCTTTTCATGCTCGCCTGCCGCATCGCGGCCAATGGCGACCGCGATGGGTTGCCGAATGTTCTAGTCGAAGCGTCCAGCCAGCGCTTGGCCTGCATCTCCACCTCCGTGTCCGGAGTACCGGAACTGTTGGTAGATGGCGAAAATGGACTGCTGGTCGAACCGGATGATCCCAAGGCGCTGGCCCAGGCGCTGGAGGCAGCCATTCGCGATCCGGACCTGCGGCAAAGGCTGGGTGACGCTGCCGAGAGCCGTGTGCGCAGCCACTTCGATTACAATGCCAGCATCGATCAGCTCAGCCAGCTTTTCCAACAGGAGTGGCAGAAAGCATCATGAGCGCCCAACGGGTTTTCTTCTACGTTCAGCACCTGCTCGGTATCGGTCATATCGCGCGCGCAAGCCGCATCGCAAATGCCCTTGAGGCCGACGGTTTCGATGTCACTGTCGTAACTGGCGGCCTGGCCGTTGCCGGCTTCCCGGCGACGGGGTTGAAGACGGTGGCATTGCCGCCCGTGGTGGCCAGCAACGCCGGATTTTCCGGGCTTGCCGATGAGCGGGGTGTCGCCGTCGACCAGGACTTCCTCGATCGTCGTCGCGATCTTCTATTGCAGGCCTTTCACGACGCGCGGCCCGACGTCGTCATCATCGAGGCTTTTCCATTTGGACGCAGGCAGATGCGCTTCGAACTCCTGCCTTTGATCGAAGCAATCGAAGCGACGAACCCTCGACCGAAACTGCTTAGCTCGGTGCGCGACATATTGCAGGAGAACCGCAAGGCTGGGCGCGACGCCGAGACCGTGGGCCTTGTGCAGGCGCATTTCGACGGCGTGCTCGTTCACGGTGACCCGGGCTTCGTGCGCCTCGAAGACACTTTCCCGCTCACAGCAGATATCGCCGACAAGGTCTCTTACACCGGCATCGTGGCGCCGCCAGCACCGAAGCAGGCGTCGGAGACCTTCGACATTATCGCATCCGCCGGCGGCGGCGCGGTTGGGATGGAGCTTTTGAAAGCAGCCGGCGAAGCCGCGAAGACCCTGCCGGCCGATCTGCGCTGGCTGCTGATCAGCGGTCCGAACCTGCCGGAGGCAGATTTCGCGTCCCTGTCGCAAGCGATCCCGTCCAATGTCACGCTCGTGCGGTTCCGCAAGGATTTCCCCTCGCTGCTCAGCGCCGCGCGCGTTTCCATTTCGCAGGCCGGCTACAACACTGTAGGTGACCTCTTGCGGACAGATTGCCGGCCGATCCTGATCCCGTTCGTGGCAGGCGGGGAGACCGAACAGACCGTCAGAGCCGAGCGCCTTGAAAAGCTTGGACTGGCCGATTTGCTTCCTGAAAAAGGGTTGACGGCCGATCATGTGGCAGCAGCCGTGAGCGCGGCACTTTCGGCTCCAAAGCGTCGCACCGCCGATCTTACGATCGACCTCGAAGGCGCGAGACGAACGGCGGAAATCATTCGCGCTATGCTCGCGTGAAACTCTCGCCCTTTATGAAAATCATGTGATATAAAACAGTTCTCGCGTGAATCGGTGTCCAGCAATACACGCCGCTTCGCGTTGTTTTTATTGAGCGATCCGGTAGCATGATCCTGTTCTCGGTACCACCGCCTTCACGTGCAGGATTGATGTCTCAAATTTTCCAGACAATCGACGGTTAGCAATGGAAAAAAGCCTCGCGCGCTACATTTGGTCGAACACGCGGCTGCAGCAGCTTTGGATTCTGGCGGTTGTCGCTCTCTCGATGGTGCCCTACTTCCTGTCCTTCGACCTGCCCAAGCAGATCGTCAACGGACCTATCCAGGGCTCGGGCTTCGAGGGCGAAGGCGCAACGCAAACCTTCATGCATCTATCCTACACGTTTCCGCTGATCGGGAAGGTGGAGTTTTTCCAGGGCATTCAACTCGGTCGCGAGCAGATGCTGATGGCACTCAGCCTGGTTTTCTTGGCGCTCGTGGTGCTCAACGGTCTCTTCAAGTTCTACATCAATACCTACAAGGGTCGGCTGGGCGAGCGCATGCTGCGGCGTATCCGCTTCCAGCTGATCGATCGGGTTCTGCGTTTCCCGCCCAATCACTTCAAGCGCGTGAAATCCGCTGAAATCGCCACCATGATCAAGGACGAAGTCGAGCCAATGGGCGGCTTCACCGGGGACGCCTTCGTTTCGCCTGCCTTGCTCGGCGGCCAGGCCCTGACGGCGCTCGCCTTCATCATCGTGCAGAATTTCTGGCTGGGCATGATCGCCGCCGGGATTGTCGGCGTTCAAGCCGTGGTCATTCCCCGCATGCGCAAACGGCTCCTGGAACTCGGACGTCAGCGCCAGTTGACGGCGCGCGAGCTTTCCGGCCGCGTCGGCGAAATCGTCGATGGCATCGGAACAATCCACGGCAATGACACGTCAAACCTCGAACGTGCCGACATCGCGGCCCGACTGGGGCTCATCTTTTCGATCCGCTACGATCTCTATCAGTGGAAGTTCCTGGTCAAGTTCCTGAACAACTTCCTGGCTCAGGTGACCCCGTTCCTGTTCTACGCAATCGGCGGTTATCTGGCGCTCCAGGGCAGGCTGGATATCGGGCAGCTCGTGGCCGTAATCAGCGCCTACAAAGACCTGCCGGGACCGCTGAAGGAGTTGATCGACTGGGACCAGATGCGTCAGGACGTGCAGGTGAAGTATCAGCAGGTCTACGAGCAGTTCAACGTCGAGCCGCTGATCGACGACAGCATCCACAAGGTTGCCATCGAAGAGGTCGCGGCTTTGGCCGCCCCCATCGTCGTTACCAATCTTGCCGTCAGCGACGACAGCGGCGCCAAGCTGATCGATCACGTCTCCGTCGAAATCAAGCCGAACGAGACGGTGGCCGTCGTCGGCCCCAATTCGAGTGGTGCCGAAGCCTTTGCCGAGGCGCTTGGCCGCGTGGTCTGGCCGAATTCAGGCCGTATCACTATCGACGGAAAGGATCTGCTGGAGCTGCCGGAATCGGTTTCCGGCCGCCGGATTTCATATGCGTCGTCAGACCTGTATTTCTTCCAGGGCACGCTTCGCGACAACCTTCTCTATGGGCTGAAGCACGCGCCGCTGAAAGATCCTGACTACGACGAGCAGACGGCTCAGGAAGCCAAGTGGCATGCCGCCGAAGCCATCAAGGCCGGCAACCCGACGCTCGATCCGAACAGCGACTGGGTCGATTACCGCGCAGCCGGCGCCACCGGTCCAGGCGATATCCTGACGGCCATGCGCCCGGCTCTCGACGCCGTGCTCATCACAGAAGACATTCTCGACCTCGCGCTGCGCTCGACTGTTGATACGCACGTCCACACCAAGCTTGCAGGGCATATCGTTGATCTGCGTGCCGCCCTGCGTGAGAAAATGCAACAGTCGGAACTCGGCAACATCGTCGTTCCCTTCGACTTCGATAGCTACAACGCGCAGGCCACCGTTGGCGAAAACCTGCTTTTCGGCTCCATGAAGCGGCCGATCATGAACAACCGGCGCCTGGCGGCGCATCCCTATTTCCAGACACTGTTCCGGGAAACGGGTCTGAGCAACGACCTCTACGCCATGGGTCTGGAAATCGCCGAAAACGCGGTCGAACTCTTCCACGATCTACCGCCGGACCACCCGTTCTTTCAGCAGCTGACCTTCATGACGGCGGACGACATCCCGACCTATCAGGCGCTGCTGCAGAAGCTCAGCAGCCGGAAGTTTGACGACGCGACGCCGGAAGAGCGCTCGGCGATTATCCGCCTGAGCTTCGCATATATCGAGCCTCGCCATCGCTTCGGTCTCCTGACCGACGAATTGACCGCCAAGATCGTTAGCGCCCGCAAGCAGTTCCACGAGAATATTCCCGATGATCTTGCCGCTGTCATTGAGCGCTACGACCCTGAACATTTCATCTCTTCAGCAAGCCTGATGGACAACGTTCTCTTCGGTCGCATCGCCTACCAGCGTGCCGACGCGTCCGAAAGCATCCGGTCAATCATGGTCGGCCTGTTCGAAACGCTCGAGCTCTTCGACGATGTCCTGTCGATTGGCCTGGAGTTCGATGTCGGCTCCGGCGGCAAGCGATTGACGATGGTCCAGCGCCAGAAGCTGAACCTGGCGCGTACGCTGCTCAGGCGGTCCGACTACATTATCCTCAATCGGCCGCTGTCGGCGCTGGATCAGCGCGTGCAGGACCAGATCACCAACAATCTCGTCAACGAGCTGCATCAAGAGGGCGAGCGGCCAGCGATCGTTTGGGTTCTTTCGAACGCCCGATTGGCCGCGCTCTTCGATCGAATCCTGCTTTTTGATCGTGGAAGCCTGGTCGAGGCCGGTAATTTTCCGGAACTTTCCGAACAGAACGGTATGTTCAAGGAACTGTTATCGTAATATTCTAAAGGGGCTACAAAAGTGACGTCCTGCCAAAAAGGACGCGCGTAATTCTAGCAAGCGAGCCACGAGCGCGCAGGGAGAAGATAAGGTCATGCTGCTTAGAGACGAAGTCGAGATGCTACGGCGCGTGCCAATCTTTTCACGGATAGCACCGGCCAAGCTCAAACTTTTGGCCTTCACCTCAGACCGCATGACATATAGTGCCGGACAGGATCTGTTCCGACAAGGTGACCCGGGCGATGCTGCCTATGTGGTCCTGTCGGGAACAGCAGACATTCTTGTTCGCTCACCCGCGGGCGACATTAAAGTCGCCGATGTCGATCCCAACTCGATCGTTGGCGAGATCGCGATCCTCTGCGATGTCTCGCGTACCGCGACGGTTCGTGCCACCTCGGCGCTTGAGGTGCTCCGGATCAGCAAGGAGCATTTCCTGAAGCTTTTGAGCGACTTTCCCGAGATGGCTGTCGAGATCATGCGCGTCCTCGCAGACCGCCTGAACCATACGACCGCCGAGCTCACTGCCGCGCGCGCCGCAAAAAAGCCGGAGCCAGTGAGTTAGGCGACCCACCATAGCTTATACGCAAATGCTAAAAGCCCGCCCAAACATCAGTTCAGGCGGGCTTTGTTGTTTATTGGCGTCGATCGATCAGTCGCGCTGTTCCAGCGCCCGGCTGAACGCCAGAGCAGCAAGCGTACAGATAGCGCCCGATAGCAGGTAATAGCCAACGAAGGTCAGTCCGAACCGGCTGGAGAGGCTGAGTGCGACCAGCGGCGCGAAGCCGGCACCGACGAGCCACGCCAGATCGGACGTGAACGCAGCGCCAGTGTAGCGATAACCCCGGCCGAAGCGTGAGGAGATCGAGCCCGTGGCCTGCCCGAAGGACAGCCCGAGGACGCCAAAGCCGATGATCACGAAGGCATCGTGCCCATTCGAACCCGAGCCCAGCATGATGGGACCAACAAAGCTGAAGATCGCGATCAGAACCGCGCAGACCGCCAGCTGGCCGCGCCGGCCGATACGGTCAGCCATCAGGCCAGAAGCGATGATCGCCAAGATGCCCACCATGGCGCCGACCGTCTGAACCAGCATGAAGGCGCCGATCGGCTGGTCGCCGTAGAGGCTCATCCAGCCAAGCGGGAAGATCGTGACGAGGTGGAACATCGCGAAGCTCGCGAGCGGCACGAAGGCGCCGATCAGGATATCGCGACCGTGGATGCGCACGACGTCGCGAATCGGGGCCGCCTCGAGCTCATGCTGTTCCAGCGCCGTGCCGAATTCCTTCGTCATCACCAGGCGAAGACGGGCAAAAAGTGCAACGACGTTAATGGCGAAGGCGACAAAGAACGGATACCGCCAGCCCCAGCTAAGGAAATCCTCCGATGACAGATTGGCGACGAAGTAGCCAAAAAGCAGACTTGCCAGGGCAAAGCCGATCGGCGCGCCAAGCTGCGGGATCATCGCATACCATCCGCGGTGATTCTTCGGCGCGTTCAGCGCCAACAGTGACGCCAGGCCATCCCAGGCACCACCGAGCGCAAAGCCCTGCCCCAAGCGGAACAGCGCAAGAAGCGCAATCGACCAGACGCCGATCTCAGTATAACCAGGCAGGAACGCAATGGATGCGGTGGACCCACCAAGCAGGAACAGAGCGATGGTGAGCTTGGTGCCGCGACCATACAGGCGGTCGATCGTCATGAAGACCACGGAGCCGACTGGTCGTGCCAGGAATGCAAGCGAAAAGATCGCAAAGGAATAAAGTGTAGCCGTCAACCTGTCCGGCGCGAACGGAAAGACAAGTTGCGGAAAGACCAGCACCGACGCCAGCCCGTAAACGAAGAAATCGAAAAACTCGGATGTACGTCCAATGACGACACCGATTGCGATGCTGCCCGGCGAAACCGGCTTATCAGCATGAATTTGTCTCGCGTCCCGTTCCATGGACGTGGACGAAGGACCATAGTTAGTCACAGTAGCCATATTCAAAACGCCTCCCTCGTTAAGACACTTGCGGCAAAGCGTCTCCCCTAAGAGTTTGAACGAACTCTCGCCGTTATCAAGTGCGGAGAGCAGAAATAGTTGCGCAGGGATTTTGAAAATTAGCTTCGCGTGAAGAAATGTGCGCGAGAACGCTAAAATAAGGCCCTGAATGGTGGTCGAGGGGCCTTTCTGGGATATATAGTTGCACGAATGCGGCGCCGTGCAAAAAAATGCCTCTTTCCGTCGCTTCAAGTTTTTGACATCGCACGCGCTCCGTCGTATCCCGCACTGCGGCAATTCTGCTGCGCTGCGACCAAACACCTCATGTTGCTACAAGTTATAGTGCTTTAGTCGCGGATCGGACGAAACAAAAAGAGCAATAACGACGTGCAAAAGCTGTCAAAGTTTTCCCGCCATCTCGTCATTCTGCCGCTATTTTTTATGCTCGCAGGATGTAACCTGGTGGTCATGTCGCCTTCCGGCGATATCGCCATGCAACAGCGAGACCTGATCATCGTGTCAGTCCTGCTGATGCTGTTGATCATCATCCCGGTGATTTGTCTGACGCTGTTTTTCGCTTGGCGCTACCGCCAGTCGAACACCTCCGCCACGTATGATCCCGAATGGCACCATTCCACGCGCCTCGAAGTGGTCATCTGGTCCGCTCCACTCGCGATCATCATCGTGCTCGGTGCGATCACCTGGATCACCACGCACAAGCTCGATCCGTACCGTCCGCTTGACCGCATCGATGCGGAGCGCACCATACCCGCCGACGTAAAGCCCCTGACCGTCCAGGTCGTCGCTCTCGACTGGAAATGGCTGTTCTTCTACCCGGAACTGGGCATCGCAACCGTCAACGAACTGGCGGCTCCCGTCGATGTTCCGATCAACTTCGAGATCACCGCGTCGTCTGTGATGAACTCGTTTTACATCCCCGCACTCGCTGGCCAGATCTACGCGATGCCCGGCATGCAGACCAAGCTGCACGCCGTCATCAACAAGGAAGGCGTGTATGACGGTTTCTCCGCGAACTATAGCGGCGCCGGCTTCTCCCACATGCGCTTCAAGTTCCACGGCATGAACCAGCAGGGCTTCGAAAGCTGGGTGGCTCAGGTCAAGAACCAGGGCACCGCGCTGAACCGCGACGCCTATCTCAAGCTCGAACGTCCGAGCGAGCGCGAGCCGGTTCGCTACTTCGCCACCGCCGACAAGGATCTCTTCAACGCGATCCTGAACATGTGCGCCACCCCCGGCAAAATGTGCATGAGCGAAATGATGCACATCGACATGATGGGCGGCGCCGGCAAGGAAAGCCATGAGAACCGCGACAAGCTGAAATTCGACGGTGAGCCGATCGACGGCATCCACCTTCCCGAGCCAGCTGCCGCAGGCGAAGCCCCCGCCCATGGTGCCGGCAACATGGAAAACATGCCCGGCATGACCATGTCCGGAACAACCATGCAGCACGACGGCCATACTATGCCGTCGTCCGACGCGAGCGCGCCTGCTGCGACCAAATAATTCAACCTGGCGCTTTGCGTCGAAAAGACACCAATGAACGGGTTACTCCATGTTTTCCAATCCTGACCTTCTGAAGTTGATCTTCGGCCGGTTGACGATCGAGGCAATCCCCTATCACGAGCCGATTCTCGTCGCCACGTTTGGCGCGGTCGTGGTCGGCGGGATCGCGGTCCTCGGTCTCATCACCTACTTCAAACTCTGGACCTATCTCTGGAAAGAGTGGTTCACCAGCGTCGACCACAAGAAGATCGGCATCATGTATGTCATTCTTGCCCTGGTCATGCTTCTGCGCGGCTTTGCCGACGCTCTCATGATGCGTACCCAGCAGGCGATGGCCTTCAACGGCAATCCCGGCATTTTCCCGCCTCACCACTACGACCAGGTCTTCACGGCCCACGGTGTCATCATGATTTTCTTCATGGCAATGCCGTTCGTCACCGGCTTGATGAACCTCGTGGTTCCGCTTCAGATCGGCGCACGCGACGTGTCCTTCCCATTCCTGAACAACTTCTCGTTCTGGATGACGACGGCCGGCGCGGTCCTGATCATGATGTCGCTGTTCATCGGCGAGTTCGCTCGTACCGGCTGGCTGGCCTATCCGCCGCTCTCGGGCGTCGAATATAGCCCCGGCGTTGGTGTCGACTATTACATCTGGGGCCTGCAGGTCGCCGGTATCGGAACGACGTTGTCGGGTATCAACCTGATCGCGACGATCGTTAAGATGCGCGCGCCTGGCATGACCATGATGAAGATGCCCGTCTTCACCTGGACCTCGCTCTGCACCAACGTGCTGATCGTCGCCTCCTTCCCGATCCTGACCGCAACGCTCGCGCTGCTGTCGCTCGACCGCTACGCCGGCACGAACTTCTTCACCAACGACCTTGGTGGCAACCCGATGATGTATGTGAACCTCATCTGGATCTGGGGTCACCCGGAAGTCTATATCCTCGTGCTGCCTGCCTTCGGTATCTTCTCCGAAGTCGTCGCCACCTTCACCGGCAAGCGCCTGTTTGGCTATGCCTCGATGGTTTACGCCACCGTCGTCATCACCATCCTGTCGTACCTCGTCTGGCTGCACCACTTCTTCACCATGGGTTCGGGCGCAAGCGTGAACTCCTTCTTCGGCATCACCACGATGATCATTTCCATCCCGACAGGGGCGAAGATGTTCAACTGGCTGTTTACGATGTATCGCGGTCGTATCCGCTACGAAGTCCCGATGCTGTGGACGATCGGCTTCATGGTGACCTTCGTCATCGGCGGCATGACCGGTGTCATGCTGGCGATCCCGCCGGCTGACTTCGTGCTGCACAACTCGCTGTTCCTCATCGCCCACTTCCACAACGTCATCATCGGCGGCGTGGTATTCGGTCTGATGGCCGGTGTGACCTACTGGTTCCCGAAGGCTTTCGGCTTCAAGCTCGATCCTTTCTGGGGCAAGATGTCCTTCTGGTTCTGGCTGGTCGGCTTCTACTTCGCCTTCATGCCGCTTTACGTTCTCGGCCTGATGGGCGTGACCCGCCGCATGTCGCAGTTCGAAGATCCGTCGCTGCAGATCTGGTTCATCATCGCTGCCTTCGGCGCCTTCCTCATCGCGCTCGGCATCGGTTCGTTCCTGATCCAGCTCGTCGTCAGCTTCCTGAAGCGCGAAGAGCTGCGTGACACAACCGGCGACCCGTGGGGTGCCCGTACGCTCGAGTGGTCGACCTCGTCGCCGCCTCCAGCCTACAACTTCGCGATGACGCCGATCGTCTACGACCACGACAGCTGGTACGACATGAAGGCTCGCGGCCACGTTCGTCCGACGGAAGGCTTCAAGCCGATCCACATGCCGAAGAACACCGGTACCGGTGTCATTCTCGGTGCTCTGAGCGTCGTCTTCGGCTTCGCGATGATCTGGTACATCTGGTGGCTGGTCGCGGCGTCCGCGCTTGCCATGCTCGTGGTCACCATCGGTCACACGTTCAACTACAAGCGTGACTTCTACATCCCCGTAGAGGAAGTCGTGGAAACGGAAGACAAGCGCACCAAGCTGCTTGCCGAGCAGGTGTAAGATCATGAGCAACTCTGCAATCGACACGGCTGAGAAGCCCGAATTCTACCTGACGGAAGAGCATCACCCCGAAAACAGCACGATGCTGGGTTTCTGGCTCTACCTGATGAGCGACTGCCTGATCTTCGCGATCCTGTTCGCAACCTACGCTGTTCTCGGCCGCAGCTATGCGGCCGGCCCATCGCCGGCAGATCTCTTCGATCTGCCGTTGGTGGCGATCAACACCTCCATGCTGCTCCTCTCCTCCATCACCTATGGCTTCGCCATGCTGCAGATGGAGCGGGCAAAGAAGGCTGAAACACTGTTCTGGCTCGCCGTCACCGGCGTGTTTGGCGCCGTGTTCATCGCGCTCGAACTTTACGAGTTCATCCACCTGATCCATGAAGGTGCGGGCCCGCAGCGTTCGGCGTTCTTGTCGGCCTTCTTCACGCTGGTCGGGACCCACGGTCTGCACGTGACCTTCGGCATCATCTGGCTGGTGACGCTGATGGTGCAGGTTTCGATGCATGGCTTGATCCCCGAAAATAAGCGCCGCCTGATGTGCCTTTCGATGTTCTGGCACTTCCTCGACGTGGTCTGGATTGGCGTCTTCTCGATTGTTTATCTTATGGGAGTACTCGGATGAGTTCGCACGCACCCGCACACGAGGATGCTCACGAAGCCCATCATGGGCACAGCCATGGGCATGAAGCCGCTCACGGCACCTTCAAGAGCTACATGATCGGCTTTGTCCTGTCGGTCATCCTGACGGCCATTCCATTCTGGCTCGTCATGGCCGGCGTCTTCGACAACAAGGCTGTCACTGCTGCGTTGATCATGATTTTCGGCGTGATCCAGATCGTCGTTCACATGATCTTCTTCCTGCACATGAACTCTCGCTCCGAGGGTGGCTGGACGTTGCTGGCGCTGATCTTCACGATCCTGCTCGTGGTCATCGCACTCTCCGGCTCGCTCTGGGTCATGCATCATCTCAATACGAACATGATGCCGATGAACCCGGAAATGATGAAAAACATGCCCTGACGGGCACAATGGACGGGCGGCGGCAACGCCGCCCGTTACGGTTCAAGACCTTGACAAACTCCCCTGCAGACCAAGCTCCCAAACGTCGTTCGGCGATCGCACTTACGATCTTCTGCGGCTTCCTCGTCGTCGTCCTTTGTGCGGTTTTCGCGCTTGGTGTCTGGCAGGTCGAACGCCGCGCCTGGAAACTGGATCTGATCGCCCGTGTCGATCAGCGCATCCATGCCGAACCGTTGGCCGCCCCCGCCCGCGCTGACTGGGGAAATATCACAAAAGAAAATGACGAATACCGCCGCGTCACGGCTGAAGGCGCCTTGCAGAACGACAAGGAAAGCCTCGTCTTCGCGGCCACGACGCTGGGCGCCGGATATTGGGTGATCACGCCCCTGACGCTTGCCGACGGGACATCCGTGATGATCAACCGCGGCTTCGTGCCGACGGACAAACGCGACGTGAACACGCGCCTTGAGGGTCAGGTCTCCGGCCCGGTGAAGATTACCGGCTTACTACGTCTCAACGAGCCGGGCGGCACCTTCATCAAGTCGAACGATCCGGCGAACGATCGCTGGTACTCGCGCGACGTGGAGGCGATGGCTGCAAAGCGGGGCGTCACCGATATCGCCCCATACTTCATCGACGCCGATGCCACCGCCAATCCGGGTGGCTTTCCCGTCGGGGGGCTGACGCAGGTGAGCTTCCCCAACAACCACCTGCAGTATGCGCTTACCTGGTTCGCGCTTGCCGCGATGGTGGCCGGTCTTCTGGTTTTCGTGTTGCGCAGCGAGCTGCGCCGACGTCGATAGCGGGTCGGGCCTTTGGGCCCGACATCCCCGGCGTTGCCCCGGGCGGCCGCACCGTTCATGATACGGCGATTCCATTCCGGACAATCTGGGCCGCATGATGCGCATATTTCTTGTTCGCCACGGCGAATCCCTCGGCAATATTGATGAGCGGGCTTACGGCCAGTTCGGCGATCACAATGTCCCGCTGACCAGATGGGGACACCGGCAGGCGATTGGCGCGGCCGAGGCGATAGCCTCCCACCTGAAGACGTTGGCCGACGTCCCGCAGTTGCAGATCTGGTATTCCCCATTCTTGCGAACGCGCCAGACCAAGGATGCCCTGCTTTCGGTTCTGTCGCCCAACCTCATAGGCAAGGTCCGCGAAGACTATCTGTTGCGCGAGCAGGATTTCGGCCTCTTCACCGAGATCTACGACCACGCGGAGCAGAGGCAGAAGTTTCCCGACGAATTCGAGAAATGGGCAAGGCTGCGCAACAATAGTGGAAAATTCTACGCACGACCCCCCGATGGCGAGAGCCGCGCCGATGTCGCCCAGCGCATGCGCCTGTTTATCCAGACGGCACTGCACGACAGCCGCGATGGAGACGAAACCGTCGTCATCGTCGGCCACGGTGTCACCAACCGGGCGTTCGAAATGAACTTCCTGCAGCAACCGGTCGACTGGTTCGAGCGATCCTATAATCCCGGCAATGCCGACGTGACGCTAATCCAGGGATCGAATGCGCAGGGATACGCCTCGACACTGCTTCACCACGCCGCCGATCGCGGGCCGGGCGAGGACCATGACATGCGTGAGGCCTATGGTGCGGAGGTCACGATCGCACCGAGATCAGGTCTTCCCGAAGGAAGCGGGATTTGAACCGTTGCCAGCGATGACCAATAAAGTGACATCCGTCATGGACGCCCGCGCCTGCGGCACCTGCACCTTGTGCTGCCGGCTGCCGGAGATCGATCAGCTCTCGAAGCCTGCGAATGCCCTGTGCGTGAACTGCGTGACGGGACAAGGCTGCCTCATTTACGACGGCCGTCCGGATCTCTGTCGCGATTTTCTCTGCGCATGGATGACAGACCCTAAGCTTGGACCGCAATGGGACCCTGTCGTCGCGAAGATGATGGTGTACGGTCAGGGCGATCAACTCACGGTGCTTGTCGATCCCGACCACCCGCAGTCGTGGCGCGAGGAGCCATACGCCAGCCAGCTGACGTCGTGGGCGACGAAGGCAGCCGGGCGTGGCGGCTATGTCATCGTCTTTGTCGGAGACGACGTCTACAAGGTCGCTCCGACCAACTAGCCGCCACTGAGCGGTTTAAGCCTCAGTGTCCGACACGTGATAGCACATCCGCCTTCAGGAACCGCTCGACAATCAGCATGAAGACAAGCGACGGGATGAGGAGAAGCAGAGCCGTGATCGAGGCGATCTGATAATTGCCACCTGAGGCCGTCGTGTAGAGCAGCAGCGGCAGCATGTTCACATCGGGCGCGCCGACAAAGTAGCTGCCGGTGAACTCATCAAGGCTTTCCAGAAAGACGAAAATCGCGCTTGCCATCAGGCCGGGAGCGGCAAGCGGCAGGGTGATATCGAAGAAGGTGCGCATGGCGCCAGCGCCGGTTACGCGCGCAGCCTGCTCCAACTCCGCATCGATCGCCGAGAAGGCCGCCGTGGCGATCCACACCGCGTAAACCAGGCCGTGCGAGACATGCACGAGGACAACACCTGGAATCGTCCCGTTGAGGCCAATCTCGTAGAAGATGCGCGCGACGTTCACATAGACCGTAAGGTTCGGGAAGGCTTGCGGGATGAGGAAGGCGAGCAGGATTACGCTGCGCAGCGGCAGCTTCAGCCGCGCCAGCGCATAGCCGGCCGGGATGGCGAGAAGAAGCGAGACGATGACGGTCAAGACCGCAACGACAAGTGAGTTGCGCAGCGAATCCAGCGCCCCGCCCCGCGGCGCGAAGACTTTCACCCACGAGCTGAAGCCGTACTCCAGCGGCAGGCTATGCGGAAAGTACCATTTCTCGGCAACTGTCCACAAAACCAGATTGGCGAGCGGGCCGAAGATGAAGAAGGCCATCAGTCCGAAGACGATGCCGCGCGGCACCCACCACAGGGCAACAAAAGAGGCTCGTGATCCAGAAATCGTCGTCATCACGCGCGCTCCTTCAGGCTTTGGCGGAGATAGATCCAGGCGACGGATGACGCCAGCACCAGCGAGACCAGGCCGAGCGCATTGGCAACGCCATAGTCGCCATAGGCGTTGACGCGGAAAGCGATGTCGGCGGTGAGCATGGTCGGCGATTGCGCGTTGATCATCAAAGGCACCGAAAGCACCGACATCATGGTGACGAAAGAGAGGATCAGGCCGACGGTAAGCGTGACGGCGACCTGCGGCACGATGATCTCGAACAGCAGCCGAATTTTCGACGCGCCGAGATTGCGGGCCGCCTCGATGGTATCGCGGTTGATGGAGGCCATCGCGCCGGCGACGAGCAATGCCACGAACGGCGTCTGCTTCCAGACGAAAGCGATGACGATGCCGCGCCAGTCGAGGAAACTCACGGCATCGAGTGGGTTCATCAGGCCGAGGCTGACGGCAGTGTTGTTCATCATGCCGTTCTTGGAGAGGAAGGTACGCAGGATCTGGCCGACGACGATGAACGGAATGAACATCGGCCAGCGATAGAGCCAGCGGAGGATCGCGACGGCACGCGGATGTTCGCCGAGCGTCAGATAGCCGCCAATCGCGATCGCGCCGATGCCAATCAACACGGTCGATAGGCCAACGATAACAACGGTGAAGACGATGTCGCTGGTGTAGAGGTCGAAGGTCTTGACGAAATTGTCGAAGCCGAGCGCTCCACCTTCCACCCTGAAGGCGCCCACCGCCGACATGATCAACGGAAGAATGAACAGGGCTGCAATGACCGCCAGCGCGGGCAGGACAAGCAGGAGACCGAGTAGGCGTTTCGACATGTTACGACCTTGAGACGCGAGCGAGGCGGATGAGAGGAGGCGGTGACAGAGACGAGCGCCGCCGAAAAGGAAGACGACACCGCGTGCCACCTCTCATCCAGTCCATCGAACCGCCTTCCCCCGGGAGAGAAGGCGGTTCGCAGGCTTACTTTACGGACTTTTCGTAGGCTTCGAGGATCGCGGTATTGTAAGGCGCGATCGGGAAAGGCTTGCCGTTGTTGGCGAGATCGTCAGGCGTGATGTCGACGAAGAGCTTGTTCCAGGTCGCGTCGTCGAGCTTCGGCTTGACGAAGTTGGCGTCGATACCCGGATACCAGTTGAAGCGCTTGACGATGCCTTCGGCCTGAACTTCCGGGCTGGTGGCGAGCGCGATGAACTTCTCGGCAAGCGCCTTGTGGCCGGACTTTTCAGGAACAACATAGTGCATCGGCTGGCCGGGCATACCAGGTGCCGGCAGTACCAGCTTCATTTCCGGCGGCAGCTGGCCATTGGCCTGCCAGCTGTAGAACATGTCGACCCAGACAGGGCCCATGGCGATTTCGCCACGGCTCAGAAGATCGAGCGTGCCAGCGTTGCCAGGCGTCAGCGTGGCGTTCTTGGTGAAGTCGGCCAGGCTCTTGAAGGCGCCGTCCCACTTGGTGGTTTCTTCCTGCTTGAACGGACCCGTCATCAGGTTGTTGGCATCGCCACCGCCGAAGGCATAGACCCAGCCCATAACGAAGGACACGCCAGAAGCGCCGCCCTTGATGCCGTTGTACCCGAACTGCTTCGGATGAGCCTTTGCCCATTCGGCGAGTTCCGCGTAGCTCTTCGGCGGGTTCGCAACCAGTGCCGGGTTATAGGCGATCGCCGTCTGGCTGTTGAACATCGGCATAACGAAGCCATCAACATCCGAGCCGAGGGCGTTCTTCGCATTGCTGCGGGTCACGAGCTTGCCGGTATCGATGTTGCCGCGATATTTCTCGAGGTAACCCTTCTGGACCATCGGGCCGGCGAACTTTTCGTGCACGACGGCAACGTCGACGTCCCAGACCTTGGCTTCGGCTGCTGCCTGCGCGTCGAAACGCTCCAGGATCTTCTGCGAGCCTGCATCACCGGGGCCGGTGCCGACGGCGCGAACCGTGTCGCCCGGATTGGCCTTCTCGAACAACGGTCCGAGATACTGGTTGATGTAATCGACCATGTTCTGGTCGCCTGCGGTGGCGACCGTCAGCTCTTCGGCCTTTACCGGCAACGTCGCGAGAGCAACGGCGATAGCGGCATACGTCAATCTCTGCATCAGGCTTCTCCTTGTTATGAAAATGTGAGGTTGTGAAAGTCAGGCATCAAAAGGTCAGGCGTGGACTTTCCCGGGCGAAACCTGGGAAATGGCGTTTGCCGGCTCGGTGCTCGGCGAATTGAAGAGAAACAGAGCCTCGGCTGGCACATGAACGCGGACGCGCTCGCCCGGCTCGAATGCGCGGGTAGCGTCCGCCATGATCTCGCGGTCGCCGACACGAACGGCATGGCGCCAATGGCCACCTGGATAGCTCACGGCTGCGATCTCGCCATCGAGCCTAACGCCCGACCCGACAACCGCTGTCTCGGCAGCGAGGATTTGCGCCGCCTCCGGCCGGAAGCGCGCCTCGACGGTGCCTTGCACGAGGTCCCGCCCCATCAGAGCGACATGGCCGGCGGCATTCGTTGGGCCCGCGGCGATAACGAAGTCGTTGCCATCAGGCGCGCCAGTCAGCGAGATCACGTTCTCGGCGCCCATGAAGGCGGCGACGAAGGCCGAGGCCGGCCTGTTGTAGACGTCTTCAGGCGTGCCCTGCTGAGCGATCCGACCGGCATTGAGGATCACGATCCTGTCGGCCATCACCATCGCTTCTTCGCGATCATGCGTCACGTGAACGGCGGTGATGCCAAGGCGCTTCTGCAGTGCGCGGAGCTCGTGGCGAACGCTGAGCCTTATGCGGGCGTCGAGATTGGAAAGCGGCTCGTCAAGCAGCAGGATCTCGGGATCAACCGCCAAGGCACGGCCGAGCGCGACGCGCTGGCGCTGACCGCCGGACAGGGCCGCCGGCTTTCGTGCTCCCAGTCCATCCAGCCCCAGAAGAGACTGCATGGCGGAGACCCGCTTGTCGATTTCGCTGCGCTGGACCTTCTTCAGTTTCAAGCCATAGCCGATATTCTGCGCTACCGTCATATGTGGCCAGAGCGCATAGGACTGGAAGACGAGCGCCATCCCGCGCTTGTCGGGCGGCAGGTGCGTCACCTCGCGATGGCGCACGGAGACCGATCCCGAGGACGGCGTCACGAAGCCGGCGAGGACGCGCAGCAGTGTCGTCTTTCCGCAGCCTGATGACCCGAGCAAGGCGACGAATTCCCCGCGCTCGATATTGAGGTCTATGTCCTCCAGAACCTGGGTGTTGCCATATCTGCAGGCAACCGACCGCAATTCCAAAAACGCGCCTTGAACCATCTCTCAACTCCCGTTGCACAGCTGTGCAATCTGTCCAGCAGCTAGTTAGAATGTTTCCTTTACAGTTAGATGACGGTTGGCGCGTTCCCGCGGTCCACTGCATCAAATGGATGATCCCTGCGCTGTGTCGGTCCTGAACGGGCCCTAGAAAAAGGCTCGGACGCGCGGTGACAATTCGATGACGAAAATGAAACGCGGTTGGAAAGCCGTGTTACGCCCCCGACACATGATCGCTTTAAAGAGGCGCCGAAGACGTCGCTGGCCGCAGCTTGGCCGGCGTGTGGAATTGGAGAAGCGCCGTGAAGATCATCCATATTACCGATACACATCTGAGCCCCAACAAGCCGCATTTCAACGGCAACTGGGCGCCCCTGGTCCGCTGGATCGAGGAAACCGGCGCTGACCTCATCGTGCACACCGGTGACCTCAGCGTTGACGGCGCCGACAAGGACGAAGATCTGACCTTTTCCATGGAACTGATGCGCCAGGTGTCGATCCCCATGCTGATCGTTCCCGGCAATCACGATGTCGGACACCTCCCGGGCTCGGCCCAGCCGGTCAATGCGGAGCGTCTTGCCCGCTGGCGCAATCTCGTCGGCCCTGACTATTTCGCGCAGGATATCGGGAACTGGCGCATCATCGGTCTGAACAGCCTGCTCATGGGCTTCGAGGATGCAGAAGAACAGGCACAGTTCGACTGGCTGCAGAAGACGCTCGCCGAGCGCGGTGAGCGCCGCGTCGCAATCTTCGCGCACAAACCGCTATTCGTAGACGACGCCAATGAAGGCGACACCGGCTACTGGAGCGTACGCTCGACGCAGCGCCGCAAGCTTTACGACCTGATCGCCGCTCACGACGTCGCGCTCTTCGGCAGTGGCCACCTGCACTGGACGTGGAAGGGCGAGTTCGGCCAGACCTCGGTCGTCTGGGCGCCGCCGACAGCCTTTATCCTCGACACGATGGAACGTGAAATGCCGGGAGAGCGCCTGGTGGGTGCGGCCGTGCACGAGCTTGGTGACGACGTCACCACCGAACTGGTCGCCGTACCAGGGATGACCGCCTACTTCCTCGACGATGTCGTGGAAGAGGTCTACCCGCAGGCAGCGCCAAAGAAGCAGCGGGAGCGAGCGCAATGAGCGCGCTTTCCCTTCGCGGCATCACCAAATCCTTCTCCGGCAACGCCATCCTCAAGGGCGTCAGCCTTGACGTCGAGCCGGGCGAGTTCATCGCGCTGGTCGGTCCGTCGGGTTGCGGCAAGAGCACGCTGTTACGCATCCTTTCCGGCCTCGATCACGCCGACCAGGGCCAGATCATCATCGGTGGCGAGGACATGTCAGCCATTGCGGCCGCCGATCGCAACATCGCGATGGTGTTCCAGTCCTACGCGCTCTATCCGCATCTGACGGCCGGCCAGAACATTGCCGTTCCGCTCGCCATGCGCCGCCTCTCCGGTGCGCAGCGCCTGCCATTCGTCGGCTCCATGCTTCCCGGCCAGCGCGCAATCAGCGCGGCGATCGCGCGTGATGTCGCCGAAATGGCGAAGTCGCTGAAGATCGACCATCTGCTCGACCGAAAGCCGGGCCAGATGTCGGGCGGCCAGCGCCAGCGTGTGGCTCTGGCGCGCGCCATGGTGCGCCATCCGAGCGTGTTCCTGATGGACGAGCCGCTTTCCAACCTCGATGCGAACCTGCGCGTCCACGCCCGCGGCGAGATCGTGGAGTTGCATCGGCGCGCCGGCGTGCCGACCGTCTACGTTACCCACGACCAGGCCGAGGCCCTGTCGATGGCCGACCGCGTCGCCGTGATGATCAGCGGTAACCTGCTTCAGCTGGCAAGCCCGCAGGTCATTTACGATGACCCCGCGCATATCGAGGTTGCCCGCTTCGTCGGCCAGCCACGCATCAATGTCGTGCCGGCGCTCGCCGAAAGCGGCATGGTGTCCTTCGGCGGCGTCAGGCTCGGCCTGCACACTCCGATCGCAGCCCGCACGCCGGTCAGCCTGGCGATCCGCCCCGAATTCGTCCGTCTGGCGGATAATCGTGAAGACGGTCTCGCGGCGAAGGTCGAGCGCATCGAGTTCCTCGGCTCCGAGGTCATCCTCTACTGCAAGCTCGATGCGATCGGCGAAATCATGATCGCCAAGCTCTCGCCGGCGGAGGCCAGCGGTGTCTCGGCGGGAATGCCTGTTTCTCTCTCGCTGTCGGCGGACAAGGCGATGGTTTTTGCAGAGGACGGCAGCCGCCTGAAAGCAAGCCTGATTACCATCGAAGCGACTTTGGAGAAGGCTCATGGCTAGTATCGCCATGGACGCACCTGCAACCCGCAAGACCACGGCAGCACGCGAACGCAACGAAGCGCGCACCGCCTGGCTCCTGGCACTGCCCGCCATCATCCTGATCTTTGTTTTCGTGTTCCTGCCCGTGGTTGCCGTCGTCCTGCTCGGCTTCACCGATTTTGAGCTCGGCATGGGCAAGTTCCGCTTTGTCGGTTTCGAGAACTATGCGCACCTGATCAACGATCGCGCCTTCCGCAAGGCCTTGTGGAACACGACCTGCTATACGGCGATCGTGGCCCCTGTTTCGATCGTCCTCGGCCTTGTCGTCGCTCTCATGATCGAAAGCGAGACCACCGCGCGCAGCTTCTTCCGCACGGTCTACTTCCTGCCGGTGGCATCGCTGATCGTCGCCATGGCAACCGTGTGGCAATATCTCTTCCACCCGACCATCGGGCCGATCAACAGCCTGCTGGCGCTGGTCGGCATTCCCGGCCCCAACTGGCTGGCAGCCTCGAGCACCGTGCTCTACAGCCTGTCGATCATCGGTGTCTGGCAGTCCGTCGGCTTCAACATGGTGCTATTCCTCGCCGGTCTCACCGCCATTCCGCGTGAGCTCTATGCGGCTGCCGAAGTCGATGGCGCCCGCTCGGCTTTCGATCGGTTCCGTCTGGTGACCTGGCCGATGCTCGGACCGACGACGCTGTTCGTCACGACGATCAGCATCATCAACTCGGTGAAGGTCTTCGAAACAGTCCAGACCCTCACTCAAGGCGGGCCGAACCATGCATCCGAAGTGCTGCTCTTCAGCATCTACCAGGAAGGTTTCGTCTATCTGCGCGTCGGTTATGCTTCGGCGATGACGGTGGTGTTCCTCGCCATCCTGATGGTGCTCACTTTCCTCCAGTACAATGTTCTCGACCGTCGGGTGCACTACTCATGAGCGTAAACACGATGACCGCCAACCGGTGGACCCTCGGCCGCGTCAGCCGCCTGGCGCTGCTCTCCTTCGGCGCGCTGCTGTTCCTTGCGCCCTATGTCTTCATGCTGTCGACGGCAGGCAAGGCGCAGAGCGAGATCTTCACCTCCGCCCTGTCGCTGATCCCGACCAACTTCTACTACGTCGCCAACTTCACCAAGGCGCTGACCCGCGTACCGATGGGAACGCTACTGTGGAACGGGGTGCTGGTCTGCGGGCTGATCTTCTTCTTCCAGGTGCTGATCGCCATTCCCTGCGCCTACGCCATGGCAAAGCTGAAGTTCCGCGCGGCGCGGCTGATGATGGTTCTCGTCATGCTTGGCCTGCTGGTGCCGATCCATGCAACCGCCCTGCCGCTCTATGTGGGCTTCAACAGTCTGTCGCTGCTCAACAGCTACACTGCGCTGGTGGCTCCGTTCTCGATCTCGGTCTTTGCGATCTTCATGTTCCTTCAGTTCTTCCGGGCGATGCCCGACGATCTGATCCATGCGGCACGCCTGGACGGCATGTCGGAACTCGGGATTGTCGCGCGCGTCATCGTCCCAAATGCCTGGCCCGCCGTCACCGCCTTCTCGATCTTTTCGGTCGTCGCCCACTGGAACGACCTCTACTGGCCTCTCGTCGTCATCACCAAGCAGGACTACGCCACGCCGCCCCTCGGCCTGATGTATTTCCGCGCCGCCGAGGCCGGTGACGACTACGGCGCGCTGATGGCCGCCACCATGATCATTACCCTTCCCCTCGTCGCCGCATTCCTGCTCGCGCAGAAGCGCTTCGTCGAGGGTATCACCATGACCGGTCTCAAAGGCTGACCGGTCGCCTCAATCCAGGAGAACGAGCGATGAAACGTATCACCCAGCTTCTCGCCGCAGCGGCCATCTCGATGGCGACAACCGTGCCGGCTTTTGCCGAGACGACGCTGACGGTCCACTATCCGATGCCAGGCTTTTTCAAGGACGTGATGGACACGATCTCGAAGAAGTTCATGGAAGAAAACCCTGATATCAAGATCCAGTTCGCAAGCCCGTCCGCCACCTATGAAGAAGGCATCCAGACGATCCTTCGCCAGGTCGGCACGTCGGAAATGCCTGATCTGACCTTCATTGGGCTGAACCGCCTGCGCATGATCGACGAGCGCGATGTCGCCGTCGACCTCGGCCCGCTCGTCAAGAAAGACGGCAACATGGCCGAGCAGGGCTTCTCGGACACGATCCTGAAGCTCGCCCAGGTCAAGGGAAAGCAGATCGGCCTCGCTTTCGCGACCTCGACCCCGATCATGTACTACAACGCCGATCTCGTTAAGGCCGCCGGTGGCGACCCCGAGAACCCACCGAAGACCTGGGACGAAGTCATCGCGCTCGGCGGTAAGATCAAGGCGCTCGGCAACGGCGTCGATGGTATCGACTTCCGCTGGCAGGGCGACGACTGGATGTTCTCCGCGCTGCTGTTCGGCGCTGGCGGCTCCATGCTCAGCGAAGACGAGAGCAAAGTCACCTTCAACGGTCCAGAAGGCCAGAAGGCCGGCGAAGTGATCGAGCGCATGGTCAAGGAAGGCGGCCTGCCGGTGTTTACGAAGTCTGCCGGCGAGCAGGCCTTCGCGGCCGGCAAGGTCGGTTTCGAGTTCCAGACAACAGGCGCGCTGCGCAACACCATCAAGAACGTTGGCGACAAGTTCGACCTGCGCACGGCTCCATTGCCGCTGCTCGACCCCGCCAAGGGCCACCTGCCGACCGGTGGCAACGCCGTCGTGATCCTGACCAAGGATGCCGCCAAGCAGGAAGCCGCCTGGAAGTTCGCCAAGTTCGCGGCAGGTCCTTACGGCGCCTCGGTCGTCGTCCCCGGCACCGGCTACGTTCCGAACAACGAACTGGCCGCCAAGTCGCCAGACTATCTGGGCGATTTCTACACCAAGAATCCGCTGTTCCAGGCCGGCCTGAAGCAGATGCCGCTGATGGTTCCGTGGTACGCTTTCCCGGGCTCCAACGGTGTTCGCGTCACCCAGACGATCGTCGACAACCTCTCGCGCATCGTCGACCAGTCGGCAGCACCGAAGGAAGCACTCGACGACGCAGCCGCCGACGTCGAAGGCATGCTGCCGCGCAGCTAAGCTAAGCTCGACCTGATGATCATGCTTGGCCGTCGCACCTCGTGCGGCGGCTTTCCTATTTGGATGACTGGTTCAGATCGCGGACCGTCCCGCCCTTGTTTAGCGAAAAGGCAAGCTCCAGATGTCGGTCGGGCGCGGCGTTTTCGACCATGTCGAGGAGCAGAGACGCCGCTGTCGTGCCCATGCTCGCATCCGGCATGTTCATCGTGGTCAAAGGCGGATCGACCAGCCGGCCGATCACGATACCATCGAAGCCTGCCACCGACATGTCTTGCGGCACACAGAGGCCCTCGCGACGGAGCGCTGCGATCACCCCAAGCGCCAGAAGGTCATTGGATCCGATAATCGCGGTCGGGCGACCATCCCTGATGGCGGTCAGGATATCTATCTGGTCGTATTCCGAAACAAAGGAGATCTGCATGGCAGCAAGCGGCCGCTTCCCGACTTCCCGCAACGCTTCGATGTAACCCTGGTAGCGGCGCGCGGCACGGTCGGAAGCGGCGAAGCTGCCCGAGACGAACAATATCCGCTCATGCCCCATCTGCAGCAGGTAGCGCGTAAGGTCCCGGCCTGCCGCGAAATTATCGACAGTGACGGCAGCCGGATGGCGCTCCGTCGGCAGATTGTGCAAGAGCACTGTCGGCGGCAGATCTACCAGTAGCGCCTGACTGGTCAGGCCGTTGCATACAGTCAGGATCAATCCGGTCGGCCGTTCGCTCATCAAGCCCGACACGGCGTCCGCTTCCTGCAGCGGATCATAATTGGACTGAGCAATCAGCACGCTGTGACCGGCGCTAAGCATGCGATTCTGGATACCCGACAGGGATGCGGCGAAGACAGGGTTCGTGAGGCTTGGCACGAGGACGCCGATGACGGGTCGCCGGCCGCCCTTGGCGGTCGCTCCAGGAGCGCGATAACCAAGTTCGCCAGCCGCCTTGCGCACCTTGCCGACCATCGCGGGGCTGACCGGGCCGCTATGGTTCAGAACGCGGCTCGCCGTCGCCGTCGAGCAGCCCGCACGTTCAGCAACTTGGCGCAGTGTCGCCATTGATCGTTTTCCCGCGTTCTCGGATTAGGCCTCCAGCAACCGGCTTTATCAGGGATGGCGCGTCGCGCGCAATGATACGCCGGTTGCACTTAGTCTCATATGCCCGGCACATGCCTCACTAACCGGTCAGCCGAATTCGCCCACCTCCTTGCGGATTGGCAAGATTGCGGACGTCTAAAGCCGGCATGGGTGTAGAAAACCGGCGAAACGTCGCCTATACCGTTCCGTGCATGCGCACTTCAGGGCAGGTACAAAAGGTTATGGCAACAACACGAGCTCCGGGATCATTCCACGGGCGGGATCGGGGTGTCCGATGTCCCATCGGGGATGGCTTGCCATTCCCCGGTCGTTTACCCGAGGTGATACCCGATGACCGAACCCACACGATTACGCTGCAGCACTGACATCCGCCTGCTGAAGCTGCCTGAATATTTGCACCTGATCGTCGACCGGCTGGCGAGCTTCGATGCCGCCGTCGTACAGACCGATGACAGCGTGACCTTCGAATTCCCTTTCGCCTCCGCGCGCTTCGACATGACATCCGAACAGCTGACGATGGAAGCCTCGTCGCCTGATGAAGAGGGCCTTCGCCGCGCCAAGGAGCTTCTCGGTGTTGCCGTCGAGCTCTATGCGAAGAGCGAAAAGCCGCAATTCGTCTGGACGGGCGACCTCGCCGGCGACACGACACTCTCGTCCTTCCGGCTGATGCGGGTCGAGCGCGCCTGGCAGGTCACGCCTGGCATGCGACGTGTGCGCCTGACGGGCAGCAACCTCGAGCGCTTCGACAACCCCAGCAGCATGCATATCCGCATGTATTTTCCGACGGCGGACATTCCCGAGCCGGTATGGCCGATCGCCGGGCCAAACGGCCTGACATTCTGGCCATCGGAAGAGCAAAAGCCGGTGGCGCGCGTTTACACCATTCGCAAGATGGACGCGAAGGCAGGCTATATCGACGTCGATTTCGTCGTCCACGGCGATGGCGATAGCGCGCACGAAGGTGTCGGCTGCGCCTGGGCCATGCACGCCAAGGAAGGCGACGTGGTCGGCATCATGGGGCCGCTAGGCCGTCCTGTAAGACCGGCTGACTGGTACATCATGGGATGCGACGAGACCGGATTGCCGGCACTCAGCCGCATCCTCGAACGACTGCCGGCTGATGCGCGCGGCCACGCCTTCGTCGAAGTCGCGCAAGCGACCGACGAACAGCCGATCGCTCATCCCGAGGGGATCGAACTTCGCTGGATCCATCGCAACGGCATTCCCAGTGGCGAGCACGGCGAGTTGGTTCGCGCGATCCGAGCCGTGGAATGGCCCACGGGCTTGTCTGGCTTCGGTTGGTTTGCCTCCGAGAACGAGGCCACCAAGGAGATCCGCGAATATTGGCGCGACACGCTGGCCTACGGACGCGACCAGACGCTGGCTGCGGGCTACTGGAGGCGAGGCGTGACCGGACTAATGGCGGGTTGATCGGGGCGACCTAGCATGCCTTCATAGGGACAGGACATCGGCAAATCGGTGATGGGGCGAAGCCATCCGCCCCGTTCATCGTCGGCCCGGCGCATGATCGCGGGCGGACGCTGAGGTGACATTCGGCTTGCGGAACGCCATGTGTCTGCAGTAGGTCACTGCTCTCAACCATTGCGGCCGCGTAGGGCGGTTAAACAACGGCATGCGTCGATAAGGAGTGCTCCGATGAATGAAGCCCAGTTCATGGCACTATGCAAAAACGGGAAGTTCAAGGAAGCGCTGACGCTTGCCTTGGACGGCAAGGAGAAGGCGAAGTTTTCGCCGAGCCGCTTCGCGATCGACAAGAAGTCCGGCAAACCGGTCTTTTACCGCGGCAACAAGCGCGTTGAAATCGGCGCTGATGGCGAGTGGGAACTGGCCAAGAATAACTGGTAGCTTGCCGATTGGCCGGGACTAAGCCAACCTTCTGGCCATGGAAAGGCGGCACCGATATGCCGCCTGCCCTATTTTCGCTCAGGCAGCACGGGCTGCGTTCAGCGGGATTTCAACGTCGATCTCGAGGATCGACATGTGCTCATCGCGATCCATCTTGACGTGCACACGGTCGCTGTCGACCTGCACATGCTTGGCGATGACCGCGAGGATTTCCTCACGCAGAACCGAAATCAGATCCGAGCCGGTCGAGGACCGCTCATGAGCCAAGAGCACCTGCAGGCGCTCGCGGGCAGCTGGTGCGGTTCTCTGTTTTCCAAAAAGCCGAAAAATGCTCATGCGGCCTTCCTTCCAAAAATCTTGCCGAAGATACCACGCTTCTCACCCGGCACTGTCATCGCCACTTCTTCGCCGGCCAGGCGGCGTGCGGCGTCAAAGTAAGCCATGGCGGGCGCGCTCTTGGTGTCTGCGAGCGTGACCGGGGCGCCGATGTTGGACGCGCGTAAAACGTCCATGCTTTCGGGAATGATCCCGAGCAGCGGGATAGAGAGGATTTCCAGGACGTCGTCCACCTTGAGCATGTCACCGCGCTCGGCGCGGTTGGCATCATAGCGGGTGAGCAGCAAATGCTTTTCCATGCGCTCGCCGCGCTCTGCCTTCAGCGTCTTGGAATCGAGCAGGCCGATAATGCGGTCCGAATCGCGAACCGACGAAACTTCGGGATTGGTGACGACGACGGCAACATCGGCGTGGCGCATGGCAAGTGTCGCGCCGCGCTCGATGCCGGCGGGGCTGTCGCAGATGACCCAGTCGAAATGGCGCTTCAGGTCCGCCATGACACGTTCCACGCCTTCGGCCGTCAAATTGTCCTTGTCACGCGTCTGCGAGGCAGGCAACAGGAAGAGGGTCTCGAGACGCTTGTCGCGGATCAGCGCCTGTGACAGCTTGGCGTCGCCCTGGATGACGTTGATCAGGTCGTAAACGACACGGCGCTCGGCACCCATGACCAGGTCGAGGTTACGCAGCCCGACGTCGAAGTCGACCACGACAACCTTCTCGTTTCTCTGTGCAAGAGCCGCTCCAAGTGCCGCGGTAGAGGTTGTCTTTCCAACTCCGCCCTTGCCTGAAGTGACGACGATGACTTTCCCCATCTTTCTCTCCTAATATCCTGGCCAACCTGGGCTCAGCTAAGTTTCTCGGCCTTGATCGCGTCATCTTCCAGCCAGAGCTGGACTGCTTGTCCGCGAAGCCCCGGCTCCAGGTCTTCCGCCATTTTGTAAATGCCATCGATGGCAACCAGTTCAGCCTCGAGCCTGCGGCAGAAGATACGCGCCGAGGCATTACCCAACGACCCCGCCATTGCCCGTCCACGCAAGGCACCGTAGACGTGGATCGAACCGCCAGCGATGACTTCCGCACCCGATGAAACCGACCCGATGATGGTCACATCGCCTTCCGCGAAAATCACCGACTGTCCAGAGCGAACCGGCTCTCGGATAACCAGTGACTGCGGAGTTTGCCGCGTCTCGATTGCGTCAGGCTTGCGTGGCGCTTCGAGAACAGGCTCGTTCTGCGGCATTTCGAAATCGGAAACCGGACGCCCGCCTTTGAGCGCCGGCGGCATACCTGGTCCGATCAGCGAAGGACGCCCGCCTTCAATGCCCATAATGCTGACATTGCGCTCGCCGAGCGCTGCGATCAGCTCTTTCAATTGCGCGCGGTCAATATCAAGCTCACTGATATCGAGCACGACCGGGCGCCCGAGGAAAAAACCGGCCGAGCGTGCGGCCAGATCATCCAGCCGTACCAGCCAGTCATCGAGCGGCAGGTCCGGCGAAAGCATCACCGCCAGAAACGAGCGGCCCTTGATACGGATGGAGCGGGCGTCTGTTAGCAATTTGGTCATCTACGTTAAGAAATCGTTGAGATTTATTAACGATGAATTGGTTAACAAAAGGTTAACGCGAATGTGTCAGCCGGCTGCGAGCGGCGTCGATGACGGGGCATTTTTCAGGGGCGGATAGGCAGTATCGAACGCCCTGAATTCGTATTGCGAAGCCCTAAAAACGATAAAGGCCCGCTTAAGCAGGCCCATCGGAAGCAATCAGGTAGTGATGTGATCAGCGACCGTATACGCGACGCTTCAGATCGGAGCGGTTAACACCGATGTCCTTGAGGGCAGCGTCGTCAAGGCGGGAAAGTTCGCGGTATGCTCTGCCGAGCTGAAAGTACTCGACAATCTTGTTGGCGATATTCATTGCATTTCTCCTTTTTGAATGCCCAATTATGTATCTCATTGCCCTGATAATGAGCAGAGATAAATTTGCATAAGAGACATCCGAGAATCGCAATCGGTCTTCCGGCAAAGCCAAATTTCGCACCGGGGCGTACGTGACCGACGAGATGAGTCGTCCACGCACGCCACGGTGATCGATCAATGGGCGATCAACCCTTGATGAAAGCAAGCAGATCGGGGTTGATCACATCGGCATCCACGGTCAGCATGCCGTGCGATAAACCGGGATAGACCTTCAGCGTGCTGTTTTTCAGAAGCTTCGCCTGCAACAGCGAGGCGTCCTTGTAGGGCACGACCTGGTCGTCATCGCCCTGCAACACCAGCGTCGGCACAGTGATCGCCTTCAGATCTTCCGTCTGGTCCGTTTCCGAAAATGCCTTGATGCCGTCATAGTGCGCCTTGGCCGAGCCCATCATGCCTTGCCGCCACCAGTTGTTGATCACACCCTGGGAGACCTTGGCGCCAGGCCGGTTGAACCCGTAGAAGGGGCCGGTGGCGACGTCGACGTAGAACTGGGCGCGATTGGCGGCCAGCGCCGTGCGGAAGCCGTCGAAGACTTCCATCGGCGTGCCATTGGGGTTGGCTGGCGTCTTCAGCATCAACGGAGGAACCGAGCTGACCAGAATGGCCTTGGCGACACGTCCCTGCGGCTGACCATACTTGGCGACATAGCGAGCGACCTCGCCACCACCTGTCGAGTGGCCAATGTGGACGGCGTTGCGCAGATCAAGGTGTTCGGCAACGGCGGACGCGTCGGCGGCGTAGTGGTCCATGTCATGACCGTCGCTTACCTGGGCGGAGCGGCCGTGGCCGCGACGATCGTGGGCGATGACGCGATAGCCCTTGCTGACGAAGAAGAGCATCTGTGCGTCCCAATCGTCGGATGAAAGCGGCCAGCCATGGTGGAAAACGATTGGCTGGGCGTCCTTCGGACCCCAGTCCTTGAAGAAGATTTCAACGCCGTCTTTTGTCTTCACAAAATTCCCGGTCATGGGAGTTGCTCCTTTTGCAGTGTGTGGTGTCTTTTGCTTGGCGGCAAAGGCCGGTGTGGCCATCGCGAATGAAATCGTTGCTCCGGCAAGCATTGCTTGGCGGCGAGAAAGCGGGAATGAAAATTCGTGTGCCACAGGGCGCTCCGTCTCAAATCATCAGAGCCGGCTTCGCCGCCCTTTGATGTCAAGAGCTTATGGAAACGACGCGGCTGGCGATTGTCGTTTTCAGTGGCGTTTGGATATTCGTGTGGAGAAACGTGGCAGCCGGCGCAAGGCCGCTGCGCGATGAACGCGGACCTGGTCAACGCGCTCATGGAGGTACGGCCCGCAAGGCGCGGGCCGTATGGTTTATTCAATCAACGCTGATTGTACTTCGCGTCGAGTTCGTCCATCGCCTTGACGTTGCCGGCGGAGCGGCCGTTTTCGTCGAAGGTCTGCGCCAGGAACGCATCGGCGATGGCCTTGGCGAGTTCAGGTCCGATAACGCGCGCACCCATGGTGATGATCTGGGCATTGTTCGACAGTGCAGCGCGCTCGGCGGAATAGGTGTCGTGCGTCAGCGCGGCGCGGATGCCGGGGACCTTGTTGGCGGAAATGCAAACGCCGATGCCGGTGCCGCAGACAAGAATTGCCTTGTCATAGGTGCCATCGATGACGCCCGACGCCACGCGATCCGAAAGGCCGGCGTAGAATGCATCGGCGCCCGCGCTAGTGCGTGAGACTTCCGACACTTCGTAGCGATCCTTCAGATGGTCGGCGAGAACCTTGGCGAGGCCTTCGCCCGCGCTGTCTCCTGCAATCGCCAGTTTCATGCTTTTTCTCCTTCGAGTTTTGCGTCAAGTTTGGCGGCGCATTTCGCCAGGATGTCGAGATAACCTTCGACGTTCCAGGCCGAACGTCCGATGAAAAGTCCGTCTATATGTGGGCTTGAGATGAGTTCTTCGCAATTGCCGGGGTTGACCGAGCCGCCGTAGAGGCAAGGAATACGACGACCCAGCACCTGCTCGGCAACAGCGATGATTTCGGCCTGGCGCTGATCGGCATATTCAGCCGTCGCCGGAATGCCGTTGACGCCGATCGCCCAGACCGGCTCGTAGGCCAGCAGGATCTCGGCTTGTTTCTGCGCGCCAGTCAGCTTGGAAAGTGCGCCGCGAACCTCGGTTGCAAGTACCTCGGCGGCACGGCCGCTCTCGCGGTCGGCCAGCGTCTCGCCGATGCAGATGAGCGGGATCAGACCATGACGGACGGCCGCTTCGGTCTTCAGCCCAACGGTTTCGTCGGTCTCGCCGAAGAACTCCCGCCGCTCGGAGTGACCGAGTTCGACGATGTCGAGGTTGCAGTCCTTGAGCATCACCGGCGACACCTCGCCGGTCCATGCGCCGTCGTCGGCCCAGTGCATGTTCTGCGCACCGACCTTGACGGAAGTCTCGGCCAGCATCGCCTTGACCTCGCGCACCGCCGTGAAGGGCGGAATGACGAAACGCTGGATGCGCGGATCGCGCGCGCCATCCGCGGCCTTCAGGCCGCTCGCAAAGCTCTGCGCCTCGGCAAGCGTCTTGTTCATCTTCCAGCTGGTGCCGATCCAGAAACGCGGTGAGTTGGCCATCTGCAATCCTATTCCCTATCGTCATCTATCTGATCATCCGGCTAGCGCAGAAGCGCTTCGGCCGTGCGTTCGTCGGTAATAAGCCCGTGGAGGCTGCCACTGCGCAGAACCGCGCGGATCGCCTCAACCTTGCCGCCGCCACCGGCAAGCGCCACCAACCGCTCCGTCCTCGGCTGCGGCAGGTTGGCCGAGAGCGTTCGCTCGGTCAGCGCGGTGTCGAGAATGCGGCCGTTGGCATCGAAGAAGTAGCCGAGGATTTCACCGACACCGCCGGCAGCCGCCACTTCCTTGATCTCGCGCGCCTCGATCATGCCCGATTGCACAAGCTGCGCATGCGTGTCGACCGTACCGAGCCCGACCAGCTTGAGCGTGGCGGTGTTTGCAAGGTCCATCACTTCCTTCACGCCACGCTGGGCCAACAGCACCTCGCGGTCCTCAGCCGTATTGGCGAAGAACGGAACGGGCATGACATAGGCCGGCATGCCGGTCTTTTCGGCGATGCGGTGCATGACGTCGTAGGGGTTGGCCGCGTAGTTTCGGGTCAAGCCGCCGAGGAGCGAGACGAAGCGCAGGTCACGGGCGGAGACGCGCGGCAAAAGATGCACTGCGGTCGACAGCGTGCGTCCGTGGCCAAGCCCGATCACGGTATTGTCGCCGCGCTCGATCTCGCGCTTCAGGAAGTTGGAGCCGGCAAGGCCAAGTGTTCGAAAGATCGACTCGTCTTCACCAACATAGGGCGTCACTTCGCAATATTGCAGGCCGAAACGCTCAGACAGGCTGTTCTCCAGCGCCACGCATTCGATGATGTCGCCTTCGATGCTGATCTTGACGACACCTTCGGCCACGGCGCGCGCGATCAGGCGGTGCGTCTTCACCGAGGGCAGTCCAAGACGTTTGGCCACCTCGGACTGCGTCAATCCGCCAGCGTAATGCAGCCAGGCGGCTCGCACCGCAAGTGATTCTTCCGGATCGTTCATCGACAGTCTTCTCCCGATTTTCCCACGCGCATATCCCGCCTCTTTTTTTGATTCGCCTTTCGCTCAGATATGCAGGTCGGCGACGCCGGTGTCGATGTGGGGGGCCCAGAACGCGACGCTTTCGGCGATCTGCGAGATCACCTGGCGGTCGTTCGGCTCACGTTCCTTGAAGGACAGCTCAAGGCAGATCTCGTTATCCTTGGCCCCGCCCTCGGCAAATGCCTTGAGCAACTCCGGCGGCTGGATGCGGCCCTTGGCGTTGAACTCGGCCGTAAAGGGCCGATGCCCCCCCTTGTCCATCAGGCTCTGCTTGATGTGGATGATCGGCGAGACCTTGGGCACGGCACGCGCCCACGCATAGGGTTCGAAATCATCAGGGTTGCTCGAGGTCACGTCCCCATGGTCGATATCGGCCATCATCCACATCGGCACGGCCATGCTGGCGGCGCTCAGACGGTCCTGCAGCTTCATGCACTCGGCGATTGTCTCGCCAAATTCGCGGCCGATGCTCATCGGCTCCCAGAACACGTATGACAGACCAGCCGACTTGGCGTGCTCGGCAACCTCGGCCCAGCAGTCGATGGCGATCTTGATCAGCTCCTCGCGCCGCGCGGGATCGTCGAAATCCTTGTAGGTGAAGATCGCGAACTGCGTTCCAACCGAAATCCCGCCGAGATCGGCGGTGATATCGGCGAAGGTCTTGAACCAGTCGACATAGTAGCGACGAACATCTGCATCTGGATGACCGAAATGATTGAGCCGGCCGTAAGGCCCGGTCATGCCCGAGGTCACCCGGACGCCGGTGCGCTGGAGTGCTGCGGACATGTCGCGGGTCAGCCTGCGGATGACGGGCGCTTGCCAGCTCGGATTGATGAATTCGTGGGTGAGCTGCAGGTCACGAATGCGCAAATCCCGCGCCACGGTTTCGATCAGGTCATCAGGCTCGGCGAAACGATTGACGAGCGGATTGGTGTTCAAGGAAAGGGTCAATGCCATGATCGGTATCCTCAGGCGGCCGCAACGAGATTCGCGCCGGCGAACCAATCGGCAAAGGCGACCTGCTCGGCCTCGGTCAGGTGCAGATAGTGCTTGGTGCGCCGCTTAAGCACGTCCTCGGGGGTGAGCGCCCATTCGCTCGCAACGAGATAGCGAACCTCAGCCTCATAAAGATGGCCACCGAAGTGACGGCCAAGGCCTTCGAGACCCGTTGCATTGCCAACGATCTTGCGGGTGCGGGTGCCATACAGGCGGCCGTAGTGACCGGCAAGCGTGCGTGACATCCAGGGATAGGTTTCCTTCAGGCCATTGAAGAAGGTCTCGTAATCGGCCTTCGGCATATCGCCGCCCGGAAGCGCTGCGTGTTCCGTCCAATTGTCCGACATGTGCGGGAAGATATGCTTCAGGCGCTGCATACCGCGCTCGGCAAGCTCGCGGAAGGTCGTGATCTTGCCGCCGAAGACATTGAGAAGCGGCGCGTTGCCGGTCTCTTCGAGATCGAAGACGTAGTCGCGCGTCACGGCTGACGGATTGCCCTTGCCGTCGTCGAACAGGGGGCGCACGCCGGAGAAGCTGTGCAGCACATCCTGACGGCGGAGCTTTTCCTTGAAGTAGCGATTGACGGCGGTGAGCAGGTACTCGATTTCCTTCTCGTCGGCTGCGACATCCTCGGCCCGGCCTTCGTAGGAGATATCGGTCGTGCCGATCAGGGCCTTGTCGCCCTCATAGGGATTGATGAAGATTACGCGCTTGTCGTGGTTCTGCACGAGGTAGGCGTTGGACCCCGCCCAGAACTTCGGCACGATGATATGGCTGCCCTTGACCAGCCGGACATTGCGGCTGCTGTTGGCACCGGCCACGCGACCGATGACATCGGACACCCAGGGGCCCGCAGCATTGGCGATACAGCGGGCGCGGAAATTGCGGGTTTCACCGGTGACGCTGTTCTTGGTGGTGATGCTCCAGCCGCCATTCTCGCGCCTAGCGGAGATGGCTGCCGTGCGGGTCAGCACCTCGGCGCCACGCTCGGCGGCATCGACTGCGTTGAGCACGACCAAACGCGCATCGTCGACCCAGCAGTCGGAATATTCGAAGCCACGGGTATATTGATCGAGGATAGGCGTACCCTCGGGGTCACGGCGCAAATCGAGCGTGCGGGTGCCCGGGAGCTTCTTGCGGCCGCCGAGGTGATCGTAAAGGAAGAGGCCGAGACGGACGAGCCAGGCCGGGCGATCCTGCGGCGAGTGCGGTAGCACGAAGCGCATCGGCCAGATGATGTGGGGGGCGGCGTTGAGCAGCACCTCGCGCTCGATGAGCGCCTCGCGTACCAGCCGGAATTCGTAATATTCGAGATAGCGCAGGCCGCCATGGACCAGCTTGCCTGAGCGCGACGATGTCCCCTGCGCCAGATCGTCCTTCTCACACAGAACGACCTTCAGGCCACGGCCCGCCGCATCACGCGCGATGCCGGCACCATTGATCCCGCCACCGATCACGAACAGATCCACCATTCCGGACTCAGTCATCAACATGCTCCTTCGGATGCTTTGTGCATCAACACATTCATTCAGCGCGGCCGCGCATCAGTCGCGGCCCGGCGCGGGATTTCCGTCTATTGCGTGGCGACCAGCTGATCCCAGGCGGGCGCGACCGCCTCGCGCACCATCACGTAGGCCTTGAACAGGCGCTCGAAGCGCTCGGCCTGCTCGCTGTCGGGCGCTTCAGCCTCGCCAAGAAGCGGCGTCACCCATTCGGCAATGCAATCATCCATGTTGCGGTAGGCGCCAATCGCAACCGCCGACATCATCGCGACGCCTGCGGCACCGGCCTCTTCGCGCCGAGACACCCTGACTGGCGCATTGACCGCCGCCGACAGGCACCCACGCAGCGCCCGCGAACGTGCCGCCCCGCCGGTGATCCGGAGTTCTTCAGGCATATCGCCCATCGCCGCGTAGCAATCGCGGGTCGCCATGCCGAGACCCTCGACGACGGCGCGCAACAGATCGGCAAAGCCGTGGCGCATGGAAAGACCGGTGAACCCAGCTCGAGCCGCGGCATTGACGAATGGACCGCGCTCGCCGGCATCCGAGATATAGGGGTGATAGAGCACTGAACCGGGCCGGCTTTCGGCGAACCAGCTGTCGATGCGGGCGATCAGATCGGCATGAGACACGGTCTTTCCACCGTCGGCCATCAGCGAGCCGGCCATCTGCAGCAGCCAGTCGATGTTGATCGTGGCGCTCATATTGGTCTGCACCTGGGTGACGATCCCCGGCATTGGCAAGGCGATCACATAACCAGTGCCCTCGGCATTGAGTTGCACGTCGGCCACTGCCTTGGCGCGCATATGAACGCCGGTGGAGCCGATAGTCGAGCAGGCAGCATTCTGACCCGCGCTGCGCACGCCGGCGCCAAGTGCTGTCATCACCATATCGACATAGCCGAGACTGACCGGCGTGCCGGCAAGAAGCCCACAGGCCCGCGCCGCATCAGCGGAAAGCGGATGAGTGACCTCGGTGCCATCGATGATTTCAGGCAGCAGCGAACGGCGGCGCGACAAGCCCAGCGCATCGATCGCCGCGTCGTCATATTGCCGCGTGCGGAAATTGCCGAAGGTGAAACTCGCTTCCGACGGATCGGTGGCGCGGATGCCCGTAAGATTGAGATAAAGCCAGTCCTTGCAATGAAGCGCGACTTCCGCGCGATCGAGAAGCTCGGGCTGATTGCGGTCCATATGGGCGATTTGCGCACCCTGCTGGCACGTATTGAGGCCGGTGCCGGTCGCTTCGAAACGCGCGCGATTGCCGGCGCCAGCGCTAAGCCGTGTGACAGTGGGAGCCGCCCGGGCATCAAGCCAGAGCCAGGCATCGCCAACCGGCCGGTTGCCGGCACCGACGAGCCATGTGCCATCGCCCTGCCCTGTCACGGAAATGGCCGCGGTGCGCTCAGCAAGGCTCGCAACCTTGTCGCTGAGGCCGCGCAATGCGGTCACGCAGTCGGCCCAGGTTTGCGTCAGAGACTGCGTCGCCGAACCGTCATCGCCCGTCGCATATTGATTGCGCGCCGAAGCGGACGCGATCTGGCGCCCGGAAAGCTCGAAGGCAACCGCCTTGATCACCGAGGTCCCGGCATCGATACCGATAATGATCTGTCCACGTTCAGACATCGAAAGCCTCGTCGGCTACGACAATTCCCGCGATAATCCATGCCGCTGAATACGGCATCCTCATCCCATTCATGATCACTCCTCCCAGACGACCGCCGACGGACCGCGCCAAGCGCCGCCATTCAGGCAAGTACGTCGCATTGCGATTGCTCCTCGCGAGACCAGACTGAAAGACCTCACATTGGACAGCAACCGGAAACCGGCAAGCGCCGAATTTCGTGTCACTAAGAATATAACACAAACTTATCACCGCAAATGAATTTTTTTTCTGTCGTCGCAATTTTTTTCAGATATAATGGCGATCATCAAATGGACATGGTGCGCGATGCGTTCGGCTGAATGCCATCATGCAAGTGAATCGATCGCGCCTCACCGCACCGACGCGCATGTCATCCAGCGACTCTAATAAAAATATATATATCAATATCTTGTGATCACGTGAGCTTGGACCGAGCACGCGAAACAAGAATGCGAGGCAATACAAAATGTTGCCTTGTAGACGCCTTTACCGGGCGCATATGCGATCATCCTCAGAGTCTACAAACATCGGCGAAAATCGAAATCGCCACCGAATGGCCGATTGACAAGGTGCAATCTTTATAACATGTTTACTGCCATTGATAACACGGCGATACCATAGCTTACGGGCTTTCACGGTATCTGCGTGACGCGCCCGGCGGTTGGAGGAGAAACAAACGCCGGGTTATTGAGGAGGATCACGACGGTGCGAAATTCTGTTGCCGGATATGGCTTGGCGTCACGCCAGCACTTTTGCCCCGACGCGCGACCGCCGCTTGCCGGCATACTCGCCTACTCCCTAACCAACGCGCCGACCAAGACACTGACCAGAGAACTGGCCAGAAAACTGGATTGTCGCCCCACCGACAGGTCGCGGCGTCGATAATCCTTTATCCCCTTTCCTTCCCTCAACAGGAAATCCGGCCTAGCGCCGAAGGTTGTCAGAAAATGAGCATAGAAACGGACTACGCGGCTTCCCAGCCAAAGAGCGGCAAACTGAAAATCGCGGTCGGCATTGCGGCGGTCGTGGTTGTCGTCGGTGCGATCGCGCTGGACACAAAGGTTGTCCATATCGGCTCCGAAAACGACGTGCGCCAGCAGGCGTTCTCCTCGCAGACCTACGGCGTGGAGCAGTTCCCGAAGATCGCGGCTGATGTCGAGAAGCGCGCGGTCCCAGCTGCCGAGCTTGCACCGGCCGCCCTCGCCGACAAGAAGGCAGCGGGCGAGAAATACGGCGTCGCAACGACCACCGGCCCGGTTCTGCCTGTGTCGTTTACCGGCGTCGTCGGCGAGCGCAAGGGCAACATTAACGAAGTGAAGGTTGATGGGCTGCCTCCCGAAGTCGTCATTCGCATGCAGACCGGTCCAGCTATCAACGGCACCGATCTACGCGATGCAACGGGCGCAATCGAGTTCGGTCAGTTCACCAATCAGATTGAGTACCAGGACGCCGGTTCGGCAATCAACAACGAGATGAAGAAGGCAGTACTCGGAAGCATCGACCCCGCTCAGCTGACCGGCAAGACGGTCACTGTCACAGGCGTCTTCAAGCTCATCAACCCGAAGAACTGGCTCGTCACCCCCGTCAAGGTTGAAGTCAAATGAGCCAGGCAAGCCAACGCCAGATCAAAGGTGAGATCGGTGAGGTCGTCCTCAGCGCCCGCAACGTTGCCAAGACCTATGGCAGCGTGCAGGCCCTCAAGGGCGTGAACTTCGACATCCATCGCGGCCAGGTCACCACGCTGTTCGGCGAAAATGGTGCCGGCAAGTCAACGCTGATGAAAATCCTGTCGGGTGTCGTGCGCCCGACATCGGGTGAGATCATCCTCGACGGACAGACCGTCAACTTCGTGTCGTCAACGCATGCCCGCGAATGCGGCATCTCGATCATCCACCAGGAACTGAGCCTGGCGCCCAACTTGAGCGTCCGCGACAATATCTTCATGGGGCGCGAGATCATCACGGCCGGAACCGTCGATTTCGCCGAAGAAGAGCGTCAGACCCGCGCGCTGCTCGAAGAGCTGGAAGAGGACATCGATCCGCTGACCCCCGTTGAGGATCTCCGCCTCGGCCAGCAGCAGATCGTGGAAATCGCCCGTGCACTGTCGGTTAATTCGCGTATCCTGATCATGGATGAGCCGACGTCTGCGCTCAGCGCCACCGAAGTCGAAGTGCTCTTCAAGGTCATCCGCGACCTCACCAGCCGCGGCGTATCGATCGTCTATATCTCGCACCACCTCGAAGAGGCGCTGCAGATCACCAATCATGCAGTGGTTCTGCGCGACGGCACCATGACAGCCTATGCCGAACGCAAGGACATCGATCTCGAATGGATCGTCCGCAACATGGTGGGCGAGAATTTCGACCTCGGCAGCCCGCCTGATTGCTACGAGATGGGCAAGGTTGCGCTGTCGATCAAGGAACTCACCGTTCCCGGCCCTTCCGGTGCTGCCTATAACGCGGTCGACCGCCTGTCGCTCGATGTGCGCGCTGGCGAGATCGTCTGCATCTATGGCCTTATGGGCGCCGGACGTACCGAGCTTCTCGAATGCGTGGCCGGACGCCTGCACGCCAGCGGCGGGCACATTCTTCTCGAAGGCCAGGACGTCGCCGGCCTTAGCATTGCCAACCGGATCGCAAGTGGCCTCGGCCTCGTGCCCGAAGACCGCCAGCGCGACGGTCTGGTGCAGACGATGACTGTCGGCACCAACCTGTCGCTTGCCAGCATCGGCGCTTTCACCAGGGGGCTCTTCACCTCGGGTGGCCGCGAGCGCGAACTGGTCACGGATTCGATCCGTAAGGTTCACATCAAGACCGACGGTGGCGCGGCCGCCATCGGATCGCTGTCCGGCGGCAACCAGCAGAAGGTCGTTATCGGCAAGATGCTGGCGACGCATCCGAAGGTCATCCTGCTCGACGAGCCGAGCCGAGGCATCGACATCGGCGCCAAGGCCGAGGTGTTCAAGCTTCTGGCCGAACGCGCCAAGCAGGGGCTGGCGGTGATCTACTCCACCTCGGAGGTCGCCGAATGCCTGAGCATCGCACATCGCATCATCGTCATGCATCGCGGCAAGATTTCCGCCGAGTTCAGCTCTGACGTCACCAAGGAAAAGATCATGGCCGCCTCTGGCGAAGCAGTGGTCGCGCACTAGCCCGGAATTATGGAGCACTGATTATGTCAGTCACTGAAGCAAACGACAAAAAGACGGTTTCGAACGGGCCACGGCGGGATTTCAATATCATTCGCCTGCTGCTGGAAGGTCGCGCGTTCTTCGCGCTGATCGTCATCATCGCGGTCTTCTCCTTCCTGTCGCCTTACTATTTCAGCCTCAACAACTTCCTGATCATGGCCTCGCACGTGGCGATCTTCGGGATCTTGGCGATCGGCATGCTGCTCGTCATCTTGAACGGCGGCATCGACCTTTCGGTAGGCTCTACGCTGGGTCTCGCCGGTTGTATCGCCGGCTTCCTGATGCAGGGCGTGCAGCTTCCCACCTTCGGCGTCATCCTCTACACGCCGGTCTGGGCGGTCGTGGTCCTGACCTGCGCGATGGGTGCGCTTGTTGGCGCCGTCAACGGCGTGCTGATCGCCTATCTCAAGGTTCCGGCCTTCGTCGCCTCGCTCGGCGTTCTATACGTCGCTCGCGGCATCGCGCTTCTGATGACGAACGGTCTGACCTATAACAATCTTGGCGGTCGCCCCGAACTCGGCAATACCGGCTTCGACTGGCTCGGCTTCAACCGTCTCGGCGGCATTCCGATCGGTGTGCTCGTGCTTGCAGCTCTCGCCATCATCTGCGGAATCGTGCTCAGCAAGACCGCTTTCGGTCGCTGGCTCTATGCGTCCGGTGGCAATGAACGCGCTGCAGAACTGTCGGGCGTTCCCGTCAAGCGCGTCAAGATCCTCGTCTACGTGTTCTCCGGCGTCTGCGCGGCCATTGCCGGCCTGGTCCTTTCCTCCCAGCTGACGTCCGCCGGTCCGACCGCCGGCACCACCTATGAACTGACGGCGATTGCTGCCGTGGTCATCGGCGGTGCCGCGCTCACCGGCGGACGGGGGACCGTACGCGGCACCATGCTCGGCGCCTTCGTCATCGGCTTCCTGTCGGACGGCCTCGTGATCATCGGCGTCTCGGCATACTGGCAGACTGTCTTCACCGGCGCGGTCATCGTTCTCGCCGTTCTCATGAACAGCATCCAATACGGGCGTCGGGTTAAATCCTCCTGACGCACGCTGCAGACCTTCTCCGCAACAACGCGGAAAGCACCGCCGGGAAGCCGGCACCACACGAACTCATCAATGGGAGAGAGACTATGTTTAAAAAGGGCATGCGCGTTCTTCTGGCAGCTGTTGCTGTAGCGCCGATCTTCGTAAGCTCCGCATGGGCAGAGGGCCTGATGACGGTTATCGTCAACGATCCGTCCAACCCCTACTGGCTGACAGAAGGCAACGTTGCCAAGGCAACCGCTGAAAAGCTCGGCTACACCGCAACCGTCGGCGCGCACAAGGGTGACACCAACACCGAAAGCAACCTGATCGACACCGCGATCACCAACAAGTCGGTTGCCATCATCCTCGACCCGGCAAACGCCGATGGTTCGGTCGGCGCCGTCAAGAAGGCCGTTGCCGCTGGCATCCCGGTCATCCTCGTCAATGCTGAAATCAACCAGGAAGGCCTGGCCAAGGCACAGCTCGTTTCCAACAATGCACAGGGTGCAGCCATTGGTGCGCAGCAGTGGGTTGAAGCTGTCGGCGACAAGGGCAAGTATGCCGAACTCTTCGGCTCCCCCTCCGACAACAACGCCGCAACCCGCTCCAACGGCTACGAATCGGTCCTGACCCAGTATCCGGATCTCGTGAAGTCGGCCAAGGAAGTCGCCAACTGGGATCGTACCCAGGGCCACAACAAGATGCAGTCGATGCTCCAGGCAAACCCTGACATCATCGGCGTTATCTCCGGCAACGACGAAATGGCTCTTGGCGCGATTGCAGCCCTGAAGGAAGCCGGCAAGCTCGCAAACGTCAAGGTTGGCGGTTTTGACGGTTCGCCTGACGCAGTAGCCGCCATCAAGGCCGGTGACCTGCAGTACACCGTCCTGCAGCCAGTCGCCGTCTTCTCTGAAGAAGCCGTCAAGCAGGCTGACAACGTCATCAAGAACGGCAGTACCGGCGCAAAGAGCGAAAAGCAGCTCTTCGATTGCCTGCTGATCACCAAGGACAACGTCGACAAGTACACGGCGCCCTTCGTTCTCGAGCAGTAAGACACGGAAGGGGACGCCTTAAGGAGGCGCCCCCTTTTTCCTCCACAGTTGCGTATCTTCGCGATACAACGCGCACATCAGTCGTTAGAGCGCAGAGGCCATCGTGACACAGAAGATAGGCGCAGGCGCGCTCCCCATCGACGAATTTCCAAGCGACAGCCGACAGACGCGTCAGCTCGTGCGCCGGCAGATGATTGCCGAGGCTGTGATGGCGGAAGGACAGATGCGGATCGAGGATCTGACCGATCGCTTCGGCATCAGCCTCATGACCGCGCATCGCGATGTCGACGACCTCGTCAGCCGCGGCCTGTTTCGCAAGACGCGCGGCGTGGTGACGGCAGCCGCCTCCAGCCTGATCGAATCCAGCGACGTCTACCGCTCCGGCCGACAATCGGCGGAAAAGAACATGATCGCAGCGGCCGCCATGCAGTTCGTCGAGCCGGGACAGGCGATCTTCTTCGATGATTCCACCACCGTACTGCCGATGGCAGACCACCTGCCCGCGAAGGTTCCGATCACCGCGATCACCAACTCGCTGACGCTGATCAACGCTTTGAAGGGCATGCAGGACCTGACATTGCTGGCGCTCGGTGGGCAATATTACAACTGGTGCAACGCCTTCGTCGGCCGCACTACCGTCAACGAGATCCACCGTCTGCGCGCCGACGTCGCCTTCATCTCCATGTCGGCGATCACCGACGATCTGGTATTTCACCAGTCGCCTGAAATGGTCGACACGAAACGCGCCATGTTCGACTGCGCCGCCAAGCGCATCCTTCTGGCCGACCACACCAAATTCGAGCGGCGCGCCCTGCATCGCTTCGCAGCCCTTAGCGAATTCGACGTCATCATCGTCGACGACAAGACGCCCGCCGTCCACATCGACCGCATGCGATCACGGGATATCAACGTGATCATCGCGCGAGAGGACAAGGCGCGTCTGCGACCCCATCAGCCGGAGTAAAGCCTGAATGCCAAGTCTGCTTGGAATAGATAGCGGCCTCACCGTCACCAAGGCCGTGATCTTCGACGTCGACGGAACGCCGATCGCCGTTGCCCGCCGCCGCGTGACCCAGTTCATACCGCATGCGCGCCATGTCGAGCGCGACATGTACGAACTCTGGACACAGACGGCCGATGCCATACGCGAGGCGATCGAACTCAGCGGACGCCCGGCCAGCGACATCGCCGCGATCGCGGCTACCGCGCATGGCGACGGCATCTACCTCACCGACAAGTCCAACGCCCCTCTCGGCCGGGCGCTGCTGTCGCTCGACAGCCGGTCGGTCGATATCGTCGAGGCTTGGCTTGAAAGCCCGCTGGCCGACGAAGCCCTTGAACTGACCGGCCAGGTTCCGCATGTATCGGCGCCATCAGCACTGCTTGCCTGGATCAAGAAGCACGAGCCGGCTCGCTACAAGGAGATCGGCCATGTCCTGTCGTGCAAAGACTGGCTGCGGTTCTGCCTGAGCGGCGTGATCGGCACCGATCGCACCGAGGCGAGCACCTCCTTCACCAATGTCCGCACGCAGGACTATGATTTCGATGCCCTTCGATTGTTCGGCGTCGAGGAGATGGCCTCCGCCTTGCCGCCGATTTCGCGTTCCGACGAGATCATCGGCTATGTGACCGCTCAAACGGCCGCGCGCACCGGCCTGGCGGTCGGGACACCCGTCGTTGCGGGCCTGCACGATGTCACTGCCTCCGCGCTCGGCTCCGGCGGCTATGCAGACGACGTGGTTGCCGTCATTGCCGGCACCTATTCCATCAACGAGACGCTGTCGTCGCATCCGCGCATGGACCGCCGCTGGTTCTGCCGCAACGCCATCGAGCCCGGCCAATGGAACAACATGTCGATCTCCCCGGCGTCGACGGCCAACTACGACTGGTTCCTCGATACGCTCTGCGCCAGCGAACGCCAGAGCGTCGAGGCATCCGGGGGTTCGGTGCACGCACTGCTTGCTCCGGAGATCGAGGCAGCCTTCGAGCGTCCTCTGACAGCACTCTTTCACCCCTATCTCTTCGGCTCGCCCTATGGCGCGGCCGCTAGCGCCGGTTTCTTCGGCCTTGGCGGCTGGCACAATCGCGGCGACATGCTGCGCGCCGTGCTGGAGGGCATCGCCTTCAATCACCGCATTCATGTCGACGCCTTGCGTGATGGTTTCACCTTCAGCGAAGCGCGCCTTGCCGGCGGGATCTCGCGCAACAAGCGCGTGGTGCAGATGTTTGCCGACATCCTCGCCATGCCGGCGACCGTGACGGAAACCGACGAAGCGGCGGCATGGGGTGCTGCCCTTTGCGCCGGCGCTGGCGCCGGTCTCTATGCAAGCCCTCGGCACGATCCACGCGACACGGCGGCCATCGCACACCGCTGCTATCCGGATGCTGCGCGAAGTGCTGCCTACCAGGAACGGTACGACCTCTTCCGCGAAATCGCCGATGCCATGGCGCCCATCTGGCCGAAGATCAGCAAGCTTACCGCAGGCAAGCCAACGGCTTGATATATGAACCGCGCCCGCCGGGCACGGTTTGCAAATGACATTAGCAGGACAATTTCAGATGATCGATATTTCCGCCGCCAATACGCTTCGTTTCCAAGATCTCGGCGCAGTCAAGGACATTGACGTCGTCATTCTCGGCGCGGGTATCAACGGCGCGGGTACATTCCGCGATCTTTGCGTGCAGGGGATCGATTGCCTGATCGTGGACAAGGCAGACTTCGGGTCCGGCACGAGCTCGGCCCCGTCGCGACTGATCCATGGCGGATTGAAATATCTCGAGACCGGCGAGTTTGGGCTGGTCGCGCAATCGACGCTGGAGCGCAATCTGTTGCTGCGCAACGCGCCGCATTGCGTGGAGCCGCTTCCGACCTTCATTCCCGTTTTTTCATGGACACGAGGCATATGGGCGGCGCTCAGGACGTTGACCGGCTCGACCACGGCACCGCGCAGCCGCGGCGCAGTCCTCGTGAAGATCGGGCTGCGGATGTACGATTTCTTCGGCGCCCGCAACCGGGTGATGCCGAACCATCGCTTTCTCCTCAAAAAGAAGGCGCTCAAGGAGATGCCGCATGTCACGCCCGCCATTGTCGCGGGTGGCATCTATTACGACGCCAAGATCAGCCGCCCGGAACGCCTGGTCTACGAACTCGTGACGGACGGCCTGCAGGCCAACGAGCACGCGCTGGCGACCAACTTCACGGCGCTGATCTCGTCGGAAAACGGCGTGCTGACCTTCAAGCGCGCCAATGGCGAGACGTTTTCTGTTCGTCCGAAGTTGGTCATCAACGCCGCCGGACCATGGATCGATCATGCCAACGCCTCGCTCAAAGCGCCAACCAAGCTGATCGGCGGCACCAAAGGTTCGCATATCCTGCTCGACCACCCCGAACTGGTGAAAAGCCTCAATGGCCACATGATCTACTTCGAGGCCGATGACGGCCGCATCTGCCTTGTCTACGACTATCTCGGACTTGCCATGGTCGGCTCGACCGACATTCCGGCGAGCGACCCGGAAAACGTCCGGTGTGAGGAGACGGAAATAGAATATTTCATCGAGAGCGTGCGCTCCCTTCTCCCTTCGCTACGCTTCAGCCGCGACCAGGTTGTCTACACCTATAGCGGCATTCGCCCGCTGCCGGCCTCTGATGCCGCCTCGCCGGGCCTTATCAGCCGCGATCACTCCGCGCCGGTGTTGGAAGCAACAGCCGAGCGTCCCTTCGCTGTTGTATCCCTGGTCGGAGGAAAATGGACGACGTTCCGTGGCTTCTCCGAGGAAGTCGCCGATCTCGTGCTCAGTCGGCTGCAGCGCCCACGCCGCCAATCGACGCAGCAGCTGGCAATCGGGGGCGGACGGCAGTTTCCTGGTGACGCCGCTCAGCGCCGGGCCTGGATTGACGGCGCAGTTCAAAAGAGCGGGATTGATATCAAACGCGCCGATACGCTCCTGTCGCGATATGGGACCACGGCGTCCGCGATCCTCGACCACGCTGCAACATCACCCCATCGCGACAGCGAGCGGCTCTCGAATGCCGAACACTACAGTCTGCTCGAGATCGACTGGATCGCCAGAAAAGAGTTCGTGGTTCATCTCTCCGATATCGTCCTTCGCCGGACGACGATCGCGATCGAAGGCGCCTTGACGATGGCTGGCCTGAAGGACATGGCTAAGGTTGCGGCGGCAGCACTTGACTGGGATGTGGCACGCGCAGAAGCGGAAATCGATGACGTCAGGACGACCCTTCGCGATTTCCATGGGCAGGATCTCAAGCGCGCGGATTGATCCAAGGCTTTGCTAGGCGAGACGTGACATCGCCTGCCCGTCAGACTTGTAATGCTGACCAAACTCCCGCAATAGCCAGGCGGCCGAATGACGGTCGACCGCCTTGTGAAACAGGTAGCCCTGCCCCAGCATGCAGCCGAGCGCCCGCAAATGTTCGGCTTGCATCTCGGTTTCTATTCCTTCGGCGACCACACGGATGCCGAGCTTCTCCGTGATCCCCATTAGGCCTTCGATGATCACCGCGCCTGCATCACCGGGCACGAGCCGATCGACGAAAGATTTGTCAATCTTGATGATGTCAACGGGAACGGTCAAAAGATGAGTCAAAGACGCAAAGCCCGTCCCAAAATCGTCGAGCGCAACGCGCAGCCCCCTGGATCGCATGGCCTTGATCTCGTTTGCCACGACATGATCGCCCTGGCCGAGGTAGACGGATTCGGTGACCTCGATGATGACATGCTTCAGCGGGATACCCGCTGCGGCGAACGCGCTGCACAGCCGCTCCTGAAGATGGCCGGCATGGAAATCCGCAGCCGACAGATTGATGCCGACATGCTGGAACGGCAAGCCCAAATCGAGCCAGTGGCGAACATCGGCTGCAACACGTGACAGCATGCGCTCTGTCAACTCAGACGCTACCTGCGCGTCCAGTGTCGCATCATGGAAATTCGCAGCCGACACGACTTCCCCGGCCGCAGTCGTCATCCGGCAAAGCGCCTCGAAACCGACGATCTCGCGGGTGTCCAGGCGCAGGATTGGCTGATAATGAGCATCGATGCGGTTTTGCGCCAGGGCCACACTGACGTCGCGAATGGCGCGGAAGCGCCGCGTGAGTGCAGTCCCCAGCCCCGTATGGTAAGGCGTATATTGACCACGGTTGCGCTCCTTGCCGTGATAGAGGGCCACGTCCGCATTGTGCCGAACCTGCTCGGGCGTCTCGTCGATCTCGGCGATCGCGCCGCCGACGCTGGCGGCGGGAAAGACCACGTGACCATCGCACTGAGCCGGCCTCTTGATCTCCCGCACGATGTCTTCTGCTTTTGCGGCAAGGTCAGGCTCAGGACCATCATGCAGGATGATGGCGAACTCATCGCCGCCCAATCGGAAAGTCGCTTCGCTAGGCATGGTGGCCGCCATTCGGCGCGCGACGACCTGGATGAGTGCATCCCCTGCTCCGTGGCCGAATGTATCGTTGACCAATTTGAGATTGTCGACATCAACAAGCAACATGCCCCAGCTCCGATCTGCGGATCGGTGCTGCTGTTTGAGAACCTCGTTAAATCGCGCACGATTGGGCAGCCCGGTCAGCGCATCGGTATAGGTGAGCGCTTCACGCTCGAGCGCGCGCTCGTTTCTTTCCAGGGCAATCGCGCAAAGATGGACGCATGCGTCGACGACATCGCGCTCGAGTTGGCTGGGACCCCGCTTCTCGCGAAAATAAAACGCGAAGGTCGCCAGAACGCAATCGCCGCTCATGATCGGCGTCGACCAGCAGGCCTTGAAGCCGAGTGGCAAAACCAGAGCCTTGAAATCCTGCCACCTGGCATCGTTTTCGATGTCGGTCACCGTAACCGGCACGCCATGATAGGCGGCCGTTCCGCAGGAGCCGGCGAGAGGACCAATGGCCAGATTATCGATCGTTTGAGAATAGGCCGGGGGCAGCGATGGTCCGGCGAGCGGATGCATGTGGCCATCCTTAACCGCCAGCACCGAACAAACCGTCCAGGGGATCGCTGCCTCCACGCGTACACACAGCGCATGGATGACTGCGCTCAGCGGTTCGCCTTTGGCGATCATTTCAAGAATGGCGTTCTGCAGCGTCAGCATGATTGTCCCACTCGAGATTACGAAACCCATAGTGGCATGCTCTTGTTCAAATCGGATTGAATGCATCATTAAACTTCTATCTTTGCACTCTATCTAAATAAGGCTCTCCTCATTTTTCTTCCGGCTACCGCTCCTTCACGTAGACATTGGCCTCGACCGCAGCTGCAATGAACGCATTTCGTGCCTCCGAGGGCGGTCTCTTGCCGCTTAGAACCTGCTGGCAGGTGCGTTTTGCGGTTTTTAGACTTCGCCCGCGATCGATCGGCCACGCCGTATTCAACGCGGTCGCAGCTTCGCTTGTGTTCGTTACCGTTCGAAATTCGCCGTATCTGCTCGCTTGGAAGTAGATCGGCCGGCTCCACCGTTTCGGGTCCATAACGCAATACCTCCGATATCGGTTAACGCACGTGTGGTTGTGTCGTTCCAATATTTCAACGTCAGCGTTGATGCCGGACAACCAAAGAAGATTTTAAGCAACTGTGCTTCGCCGGTCATAGCGCCCCGGTCGATTCGCGTTACGGTGGTGCGAAACGGGGGCGAATATAATGACAAAGACAGTCTGGCCGAAAGAAGCACTGACATCGGAAGCGCTGGAAATGCTGGATCGCATACTCACGCATTGGTGCGTCGAACAGAATTGCGACGCGAACAGCGACCGTGGACAGGCGACAGCCAAGGCGCTGATTGATTGGTTTGAGTTTGGCGTACAAGACGAAAACGAATTGGCGCGACTGGCACGCGACGAACTGCCGCTGAAGTCCTAGTCTCAGGCAGACCTCGTCGCAGATTGCCGGCATCCAAGATTGAGCAGCAAGCATTTCGTGCGCAAAGCATAATTTGTATCCGTCCCAACAAATGCTGAGAGAGATGCCGACTGGACAGAGAGGGAGCAAAAAAATCTCTTGGGTGTGATGCATTGCAATATGCATCTCCCTTCCTATGGACTATCCCTTGTTTCCGGCCGCATTTGACTGCTCCTCCCAGCGGTAGGGTGGCCGTATACATGAAAAAGGATAGCGCCCCACATGACCAACACTCTTATTGAATCCATCAAGAAGCGCCGCAGTCAGTATGCTCTCGGCAAGACACTGCCGATTTCCCAGGAAGAAACCACCAAGCTGATCCAGGAAGCCGTCAAGCACACGCCGTCTTCCTTCAATTCGCAGAGCTCGCGTGTTCTGGTTCTCTACGGCGCAGAAAGCGACAAGCTCTGGGGCTTCGTGATGGACGCACTTCGCAAGATCGTTCCTGCCGACGCGTTTGAATCGACCGAAAAGCGCATCAACAGTTTTGCCGCCGGCGCCGGCACCGTTCTCTTTTTCGAAGACCAGGACGTCGTGAAGGGCCTGCAGGAAAAGTTTGCGCTTTACGCCGACAATTTCCCGATCTGGTCAGAACAGTCGAGCGGCATGGCGCAGTTTGCCGTTTGGGCAGCGCTTGCCGGATCCGACATTGGCGCCAGCCTGCAGCACTACAATCCGTTGGCCGACGCTGAAATTGCAGCCGCCTGGAACATCCCTTCCTCGTGGAAGCTGCGCGCGCAGATGCCGTTCGGCGCCAACTCAGCCGCCTTCGGCGAAAAGGCGTTCATGGACGACAGCGATCGCTTCAAAGTCTTCGGCTGATACTTAGTTCCGGCGGCGCCATGCGCCGCCGGCTTCTCTGCCTGGTCGGGAACGGCTGTTGGGTGGGTGAGTTGACAGGGAGACAGCTACTTGGATCGTCTCGAATGCGACCGCATGTTCGTTGCCGTCATCGACACGGGAAGCTTTGCTGCTGCAGCGGTGCGTCTCGGCACCAGCAGCGGCCAGGCTTCAAAGCTGGTTTCGCGCCTCGAAGCAAGCCTGGGCGTACAGCTTATCATGCGGACGACGCGCGCGCTTTCCCTTTCCGAGGCCGGACGCTCCTATTACGAGCGCGTGAAATCGCTTCTTGAAGAATTCGACGCGCTTGATGCCTCCGTGCGCAACGCCTCGCGTGCACCATCGGGCCGGTTGCGGATTACCGCGCCAATCACTTTCGGCACGACGCAGCTCACGCCCATCCTCAATCAGTTCGCGATGGCTTTCCCCGACATCAACCTCGACCTCAGTTTCTCTGACCGGACGGTCAATCTTGTCGACGAAGGATTTGATGCCGCCGTGCGCATCGGGCGCCCCGAAGATAGCAGTCTGATCGCGCGCAAGCTTTGCGCCGCGCGCATCGTCCTCGTCGCCGCCTCCTCATATCTCGACGAACGCGGCGTACCCCTGACGCCGGCGGATCTCACGGCTCACGATTGCATCATCGATACCAACTTTCGCGATCCGCTTACCTGGCGGTTCCGCAACAAGCCCGGTTCGGAGCCGCTGTTGGCCGAAGTCCGGGGACGCATTCAGTTTTCGAATGCTGAGGCCTGCGTTGCCGCAGCCGAAGCGGGCTTGGGGATCGCACGTGTGCCAAGCTTCGTTGCCGGCGCGCGACTTCGTCTTCAGGCGGTGCGCCCCTTGCTGTCCGATTTCGAGGATGAGCCGCGCGGTCTTTACGTGGTCTATCCTCCTGCCCGACATCTGGCACTTAAAGTCAGGGTGCTCGTTGATTTCCTGGCCGACGCCTTTCGCGGGCAACCAGCATGGGACAAGGGCTGGTCGTGATTGCTTCCATTTTGGAATGAATTATTCTCTTCATGAGTGGATAATCAGCGATCTGGAATTGTGTCATATCAAACTCCAACACCGCGCAAGAACAGATCAGGAGTTCAATCATGCTCGTGGATGGCAAGTGGTCTGCCGATTGGCACCCCGTGCAGGCAACTGACGCTAAGGGCGGCTTCGTCCGGCAGATTTCGGGTTTTCGAAACTGGATCACCCCTGATGGCAGTGCCGGGCCGACCGGTGACGGCGGTTTCAAGGCAGAAGCCGGCCGCTACCATCTCTATGTCGCGCTGATCTGCCCCTGGGCCTCGCGCACGCTGATCGGCCGGGCACTGAAGAAGCTGGAAGATGTGATTTCGGTATCGGTCGTCGAACCGGCCCTCTCCGATCAGGGCTGGCGTTTTGGCGATTATCCGGGCGCCAATCGCGATGAGCTTAACAGCGCCACCTATATGCACGAAATCTACACCGGCGCCGACCCGCATTACACCGGCCGCGCTACCGTGCCCGTGCTTTGGGACAAGGAACGCCGCACCATCGTCAACAACGAGTCGGCAGATATCCTGCGGATGCTCAATTCCGGCTTCGGCGCGCTTGCCGATCGCGCGATCGATCTCTACCCGGAAGATCTGCGCACCGAGATCGACGCCCTTAACGGGCGCATCTATCCGCAGCTCAACAACGGCGTTTATCGCACCGGCTTCGCGACCACACAAGTTGCCTACGAGGAAGCCTTCGCCGACGTCTTCACGATGCTCGACGAACTGGAGGCGCGCCTCGAAGGACAGCGACCATTCCTCTTCGGCACGCGACTGACGGAGGCCGATGTCCGCCTCTTCGTAACGCTCATCCGCTTCGACGCTGCCTATAACGGGCTCTTCAAGTGCAACTTGCGCCGGCTGGCGGATTATTCCAACCTCAGCCGTTACGTCGACAACATGCTTGCGATACCCGGCATCCGCCAGACGGTCAGCGTCGATCATATCAAACGCGGCTACTACTCGATCAAGGCGCTGAACCCGACGGGCATCGTGCCTGTCGGCCCGCAGCTTCCATTCGTGATCTGAGAGGAAATGGCCGTGTCGACGATTGCATCGCATATGCTTGTTATCATGCTCCATGGCGTTGGTTCGAGCGGCGCCGATCTTGCGCCCTTAGCCAATGCCTGGAAAGACACACTTCCAAGTGCGGTGTTCGCTTCACCGAATGCGCCGAGCCCATCGAGTTTCGGCGCGGGCTACCAGTGGTTCAGCGTGTCGGGTGTGACCGAGGACAACAGAAGCGGACGTATCAAGGAGGCGCGCCAGGCTTTTGACGACACTATCTCGGCGATCATCAAGGAAAACGGCTTCGCCGATCGGCTCGAGCGCGTCGTTCTGGTCGGCTTCTCGCAGGGCACCATCATGGCGCTCGACGCCGTGGCGTCCGGGCGCTGGCCAGTCGGCGCCGTCGTCGGCTTCTCCGGTCGCCTCGCCTCGCCGCTTCCGCTCGCGCCCGCGGTCAAGACGCCGGTACTCTTGGTGCATGGCAGCGCCGATCCGGTCATTCCGGCGACTGAAACGACGCGTGCCGCCGCGGCTCTTCAGACGTTTGGCATGAACGTAGAAACGATCATCGTTCCCGGGCTCGGCCATACGATTTCGGCTGACGGCGCTGCACGGGCGGGTGCGTTTATGGCTGAAGCGCTGAAGTGATCCAGACCTCGGAAAGTGAGAGCGTTGCGCCTAGCTCGGCGCAACGCTCTCACTGAAGGCTAGGCCGAAGCCATTACGGCGTATTTCAGATGCAGTAGACCGTCGTCCAGTCTGTCGCACGAGAGCAGCGAAAGCTCGCACTTTCCCGCCAGGCCATCGTTTCCGTACTCGATGACGCGGTCGCTTCCCTTGCGCGCATCGATTGCTGGCGCCACGAGCAGGCTCAGTTCATCAACCAATCCGGCCGCGAAGAACGAGCCATTGACACCAGCTCCGCCTTCCAGAAGCAGCCGGCGGATACTGAATTCGCGTTCGAGTATTTCCAGCAAGCTTGCAAGATCCATCTCTTGATTGTCGGAGACGATGTAAGACACGCGGTCGGCAACGAGTTCAGCGAGGTGCAGATCGGAGACATCCTTGCCGAGCAAAACGATCACATGATCGCCGTCGAAATCACCGCTGTTGAAATGCAGCTTTCCATGCTGATCGACAGCAATCGCAAAGCTCTTGGCTTTCGGGTTGGCGATATGCAGCGATCGATCGACGTCAAAATGTCCCTCCGGCGGATGCGGACCGGCCTTTGACATTTCGGCCATGGTGACGCGGCCAACCAGCCAGCCGTCGGCGTCAAACGTCTTGTGCATGGCCTCATAAGTTGCCGACCATCCGGCGCGATCGCCATCTGGGCTAGCCGTCCAGCGGCTCGGATGAAGGCCGCCGTCGAGCGAGGTGATCATGTGACAGATGACGTGTGGTCTCATGATGCGTCGGGCCCCGCGTAATCCTGATCCGTAACCTTCTCCATCCAGGTGACCGCGGACCCATCTTTCATTTCCGCAATCGCGAGATGGCTCATGGCGCATTTGGACGAGGCTCCATGCCAGTGTCTTTCGCCAGGCTCGAACCAGACGATATCGCCGGGGCGAATTTCCTCGATCACTCCGCCCTCGCGCTGAACCAAGCCCGACCCCGACAATACGATCAATGTTTGCCCCAGAGGATGCGTGTGCCATGCGGTCCGGGCACCGGGCTCAAAAGTAACGGTCGCTCCGCTCAGGTTTCCACTACCACTAAATCGCCCATCAAGGCGTACCGCACCGGTGAAATAGTCATCCGGCCCCTTCGACGATGCCTGCGCGCCACTTGCCGTAATATCCACTGTCGAACTCCTGTGAGCGTTTTGGTTGACGTTCCATTGAGCGAAATAGGCCAGCCAACCATCCACGACTAGGTGCCTCGGAGCGCATGGTGTTATATGCGCGTTTCATGAGCCGCTGTCGCGCGCGTCACCTATGGCGCAGCGCATCCACCAAAAGTGCGAAAGCGGGCGAGGCAAGCCGGCGGCTGGGGTAGTAAAGATGATAGCCGGGGAATGGCGGCGACCAGTCTTTCAAAACTTCGATGAGTTTTCCATCTTGAACCAATGGACCCAAATGGTCGTCCGGCAGGCATGTCAGCCCCAGGCCGCTTATGGCAGCATCTATGATCATGGGCACGTCATTGCAGATGAACTGGCCGTCGACGCGCACGTTGAGCGGTCGCCCGTCCTTCTCGAACTCCCAGGCATATAGGCCACCGAGAGTGGGCAGCCGCAGGTTGATGCAGGTGTGGTGTGTCAAATCATGCGGCGTGTCAGGCTTTGGGTGGCGCTTGAAATAATCAGGCGATCCGGCAACCACCATTCGCAATTGCGGCCCGATCTTGACTGCGATCATGTCCTTTTCGACCCGCTCCCCCAGCCGGACGCCGGCATCGTAACGCTCGGCGACAAGATCAATCAGCCTCTGCTCGATCGAAATCTCAATGCTGATGTCCGGATACTCAGCCATCAGGCGTTTGGCCGCCGGCATGAGAATGGTTTCGGCAGCGTGCCGGCTGGAGGTGATGCGGATCGTCCCTGCAGGCTTCTGCTGCATTGCGCTCAGAGCCTCGATGCGCCCGCGGATATCGTTGAAGGCGGGCCGCAGCGTCTCAACCAGCTTTTCGCCGGCGTCCGTCGGCGAGACATTGCGCGTCGTCCTGGTCAAGAGCCGCACACCCATGCGCTCTTCGAGACGGCGTACCGTATGGCTGAGAGAGGATTGCGATGTGCCAAGCTGTGCTGCCGCACGGGTGAAGCTTCGCTCTTCAGCCACGATGAGGAAAGCAGCAAGGTCTCCGAGTTCGTCGCGCTTCATCCATGAATCCGTCGCATGATTTCACTTGGAATTTAGCATCACAGGCATTGTCATCGCCAGCACTTATTTCCGACTTCGGCGAACCCATTCACATGCCCCAAGATCAAAAATATGTCGTAAGCGCGGGAGAACGCCCATTTATCGGACTACCGATCTTACTCTAGCGTTCTCCGAATGAAGCCGCTCTTCATTAAAATGCCTGCGGCCAACCATGAGACGCGACCAAGAGGTTGCTGCGTTACAACCGCTCATCCTCGTAGATATCCAGCACCATAGGCGGCAGGTTAGAACCCCACCTTGGCAACGATGGCATCGATCAGGACAAGCGCTCAGCCTTGACCCTCATCTAATCTCGTTTCGTGATCTCGCAATAAACGATATCACGGTTGTCACCGAACCAAACCCGCGTTCCGACATCGACGCCGTGCGCACTTTCGCCGGCGATTTTCCACATGTCGTCTTCTGATCTTAGCAGCAGTGGCCAATTCATGAACGTCTCCATGTAGCCGTCCACCGCGGTCTCATCAGAGAAATTTGCAAACAAGAAGCTCCCGCCAGGCTTCAGCATACTCAAGCATTTTCGGGTCAACCTCACGCCGACCTGCGCGGGCAGATAGTCGTAAAGCCCAGCGGCATAGACAAAATCGAACGCCGTCAAATCGTGGCGGTTGCCAAGCAACGATTTGACCGATCCGTTCACGGCTTCGACGGCAGTGCCCCTATAATCACGTGCGACGGTACCGACACTGATCGGGTCCTGATCGAAAGCGACCCATCGCCTTACCCCCCCTTCATTCAGCGCCTTGGACTTTGCCGCCTCGCGCAGATGTCCAGACGCAATCGATAGCACGTCGATTGGCCCTGGGGACTTCTTGGAGATGCTATCAACACGTTCGGCAAGTATGTCACGGCGATCGCGAACCGCGATGGACGACGATGCATTTCTGGTGTGGCTGTAGATCGCTTTGCCAAGATCAGAAGATGCGGCAACCGCAGCTGAACTGTCTCCCGTGCCATAGATGAAATCTAGGAGATGTGCATCGCCCGAGTATCCGCGGGGCTTCTCAAACGACCACCGCGTAAGGGGATCTTGATGCAGAAAATCGGCAACCGGGTGGGATTGAGCGATCAATGTGATTTCGTTCCAGACGCCGACGTGCGAGCGACGGCGCAACGAATGCAGGTCTCGAGTCAATCGCGCTATGATTGACGACGGATCGAGCCCGCCCTGAAACTGCTGCAGTGCAGTTTCCAGAATGAGAGCGAGCTCTGCTCTCGCAACCACCAACTCCGCTGGTTGCTGGATCGTGGCAGATCCATTTCCCCCTCGGAACTGCGCGTCCGTGATCAAGCTTTCCCCATCGAACGCGAAGCTATGTGCCATTTTGAACCCTCATTGATGTATGGTTAATCATAAACACCGCCCAGAAAGAAAGCGACTGGATTCCACACGCGCTGAGGGTAATTTTGCCGTTGTGATTGTGATTCTAATTTAGCAAATTCGTCGAATTCTTAATTAGCTGAACGCGAGTAGCCGACAGTAACGTTTGAAGGGCGCACACTAATGATCAACTATTGCGTGCATATATCCACCGATAACTACGGTCGGTTTGCGTGAGTGTGACTGCGGCGAACGTGCCGGCGCACGACCTAAACATGGCGTACTCATTCGCAGACGCGCGCAGATCGTTGGAAACCGAAAAAGATGCTATCCGGCGTCGTTGGTCTCGCCACGGCTTGTGGGTGGCAGTCGGCGTTTATGTAGGTTTCGCGGCTCCGGACAGTTGGCTTATCCCTGACGTTGCGCCAACGACAATTGCTGCCCGCCTCGTCATCGCGTTCGCAGCACTGCTGGCGTTCGAGGTGCTGCGGATTGCCAATGCACGGACCATCTGGCTGGACGTCACCTGCGCTTCGGCCTTAGTCGTCGGATACATCGGTTGGCTTTGGCCAGCAGTGGCAAGTCATGACACGACAGCTATGTCCTACTACATGATATTCGGTGCTATCTTCATGATGGGCGCGAACCTGTTTTTCAGCTTCTCGTTCCGGCTATCGGTCGCTACCTCGGGGATCGTGCTCCTCGCATTTTTCATTTCCATTTACTGGGTCTTCCCGACGACTCCCACCTATCGCTTGGCGTTCGGCCTATTTTATATCTCCTGCTTCCTGTTCACGTCATTCGTGAATTGGCGATTGAACGTCGAACGAAGCAACGTCCTGCTGAATGCTGCGGAGGCCCGCTATCAGCAATGGGCTGCGACAGAGCGAGGGTTGGAACTTCTCGAGCTATCCAACACCGACTACCTGACCGGCATCGAAAACCGCAGAGCGTTGGACAGACGGCTCGATGAATGCTGGGAAGGCTGGAAGAAACATCGTCGCGTATTTGCAGTGATCTTGATCGACGTGGACTTTTTTAAACGTTTCAACGATCAGTATGGCCACCAGGAAGGCGATCGCTGCCTCACCGTCATCGCCACGTCGCTCAGAGATGTCGTTTCACGCTCGCACGGTACGATCGGCAGGTACGGCGGCGAGGAGTTCATCGTGGTCATGCCTATCGACTCGCCAGAAATGGCGAAGGTGATGGCAAACCGGATAAGACGTGAAGTCGAGGACTTGGCGATCGCTCACACGGAGCGCCCTGACGATCGTTCAGTGGTGACCGTGAGCGTCGGCGTCGCGGTTACGCGGCAACAAAGTGGCGATAAAGTCGAGCGAATTGTTCGAGAGGCGGATTTGGCTCTCTACGCAGCCAAAGCGACCGGACGCAACTGCGTTCGCGTGTTCGATCCGTCGCTTCCTCGTCCAGATGACAGCGTCGGGAAGCTTGTCCCGCTTCTTGCCGCAGCAATTGACCGCAATCTCGTCTCCCTGGTTTATCAGCCGATCTTCGATGTCGATGGCGTTGCGCGAGCGGTCGAAGCGTTGATGCGCTTCAAGATGCCAGATGGCACGGCTGTTTCGCCAAAGATTTTCATCCCGGTTGCAGAACAAACGGGGGCGATCCTGGAACTGGGTCGCTGGGCGATTGAAACGGCCTGCAGGGACATTTTGATGACTGACCGAATGGCAACAGTCAGCGTGAACGTCTCCCCCGTCCAGCTAAAGTCAGCTGACTTCGCATCGAACGTGTCGGATATTCTGAAAGAGTGCGGGATATCTGGGTCACGTCTGGCGCTGGAGATCACGGAAGGGCTGGATATGGAAATGCAGTCGGAGGTATTCAGGTGCATTGCCGACCTGCGGGCGCTCGGTGTCGAAATATGGCTGGACGATTTTGGCTCAGGATTTGCCGGCCTATCTTGGCTACGTGCGATCGAGTTCCAAACGGTCAAAGTCGACAGAACATTTCTGCATGACTGCTCGAATCCGCGTGGGCTTACCATGCTTCAAGACATGATCGCACTCATCCGCAACCGGGGCAATTCGATCTTGGTTGAAGGGGTGGAAACTGCAGCCCAGATGTCGCTCCTCAAAGATCTCCGAATAGATCGCGTCCAGGGGTTCCACTTGGGGATGCCAGTCAGCGCTGATATGTTGAAGGCGGCTTGACAGGCAAGATAGCCCTCACCTTCCACGTCCGTCCTGGCCGATCTATCGTCGTACGACTCGCACCAATGGATCGCCAAGCATGTGGACAACCACCAAAACCCGTAGAGCGCACGTAACCCCTCGCCCGCTCCGCGTTGCCGATCTGACACCGCTTGAACCAAACCATCACCTGCTAGATGCGGTGTTTAACGAGGCGATGTCACGCTGGGGTGGTGGGCGGACACCTGTTATAACATCGGATGGCGCAGCAATCGCGGTTCACGATTGGAGGTTCTTGGACCTTTGGGACGCCGACATCATTTACAGCTATGTTCCTCTGTCCGATGTGCTGCGGGACCGCATCGCATATTCTTTGGCTCCTGGTGTGATCAAGACGCACCCCGTCGTTGAATATCCTCTCGACAGCTATTTCTTCCGCCCCCAGCTCGACAATGTCTGCACGGTGCTTCAGGCGATTTCCATTCTCTCTCGAATGGCTCGGCTGCAGGAGGTACGGGGTGAAGCGGCATTCGAAGTTCTCGACCGAGATTCCGCCTCCGAAGTGCCGAGAGATTTGCGTGAGAGCTTTGGTTTTCTCAGTGATACGTGGACGCGGGGCGTGGAGGCGGTGGAGCCGCCACGAGCTCGCTGATGAATTTCGCTAGTGGTGCGATGTCCTCATTCTGGCTCGCTGCTTCCAGACATTCCATGTACCTGTCCCGTGCCTCGACTGGCACCACCGTCCATGGCAAGCGTGCTTCGGCCATCAGCGCGTTCATTAGAAAACGTCCGGTTCTCCCGTTTCCGTCCGGAAAAGGGTGGATATATGTAAACAGGAATGGAGCAACGATTGCCTTCGCGATCGGATTTGGCTCGCTCTCTATACACTCGAACAACGCGTCCATTGCATCAGCGATGGCGTGGGGCGGGAGCGGTACATGCGACGAACCACGCAAATATACATTGTGGTTTCGGTAGCCCGCCAACTTATAGGCCTCGATCAAACCGGCCTGTACAGACGGGCTGAACATCGCTCGAAACCAATCTTGGTGTCGAACAGACAATAGTTCGCCCGAGTTCGCACCATTAAGAATTTTCCTGATATCGATTTTGACCTCTTCGAAAGCCAAGCGATACCCTTTGGCCGCAAGCGCATTGCGAGCGTCTGCATCCCCAGCATGTTGCTCAGGGTTCCAATCTCCGGATTGAACCCTTTCGATCAGTTCCTCCGAAACGTGGTAGCCTTCGATCGACAAGGAGTTCAGCGCATCAGCTACATAGCGTTCTTCGATCTCGTCCATGTAAGAATCGATATCGTTGAACGCCTTGGTCTCGATATTAGTGCCGCTCAACGCGGTCTGGCTCATCTTTGCCCAAAGAGCCTTAATTCTGGTGGCAGCTGGTGCAGCGGTCCTCTTTTCGTCGAGGACTATATGAGCTGTGTTGTCGAAGGGATTTTCCTCATTGGTCATGTAGCCGGCAGATTTCATTCCCGCCAAGATTTGGTCAGCATCCTTCGCTCGTCCAAGATGACGAAGCGCACCGGCCACCCGACCAGCAATTGAGCTTCTGTTATTGCTTAGTAGAACCCGGAGGAGCGAGTTGCTTCCCCGGATCGAGCCGAGAACCGCGATCACGTCAGTGGCCAATGACGTCCAGCTGTTCTTTGCAAGATTGATGATTGCCTCTTCCTTAGGCATAATCCTTATCCCATCATGTAGCACGACAGGATCAGGCACAGGTATTCTGAGCATAAAGAATGAGGTATCGCCGGGCATGTTGGTGGTTTGATTGTTGGCTTCAGGGCTACGGACAACAACCTGCTTCGCAACAGAAAAGTTTTCTGCCCAAACCGCGGTTGATGTCTCCGCTGATAATACCCATTGGTCGCCAAATCGATCGTTGAGATACCTTTTTAAAAATTCCCAGTAGATAGTACTCCACGCTACGTCGACGCGCCGGCGATCCGAAGGGCGCGAGTTTACGGCGAGCCATCCATTCATGATCGGCTCTATAAATCCGGCCTCCACCAACCGATCTTTATGCACACGGGACAAGCTCTCGCTGCGAAGTACTGAGATCGTTCCCTGTTCGGTGATCCCCCTCAATTGTTTCAGTGATGAAGCTAGAAGTTCGTTTGGGGTGTTCCCAGTTCGCATCGTATCGCCGTCCTTTAGAGGACTTGCACCTCTGCACTAATTCTCTGCATTTTTATAACACTAAGTTAGTGCATTTTTATGGCACTAATTTCCTGTATTTTTATAGCACTAATTTCCTGTATTTTTATAGCACTAATTTTCCGTTTCAGAGGCGGCCAAACCCCATAGAAAGTAGACAGCGAAAAGATGGCGGCCCTCAATCGCCGGCGACTCGCCCCGCAAGTCGGAATGCTATGGCCCGCTGCCCCCTGCTCCTAGGAAACGTCTCCTGCAAAGCCTCATCGAGGTCCTCGTCGAGAACGTTATCGGGCAGTCCTCCGGGAATCAGGAAGAGCAGGTCGTCGACCTCAGGGTTGGTTTCCTTGCCATCGCGGACATCCTGATCCAGCGGTGTACGGGCGTTCATCGTCATACTCCTTTTCGATTGATCGAGGTGACCATTCAATAGCGACCGGTGGAGGACGTCTTGTCTGATCTGACGATGTTCGACGAGCTTGACCTGGTTGTTAGCGGAACAGTTCGAAAGCTCCATGAGTGCTGAGCACGGACATCCGGCTCCGGCTGTACGAGGATACCCACGCGCTTGCGTACCTAAAAGTCTGCCTCGTCGCGATCATTGACAACGTACGTCGCCCAGCACAGATCAACTTAGCTTAGAAATACCCCACCCCACTGAGTTCATGCTCGGCTTGAGTGCGGCTCTTCTTGGTCTTGCATGTTCGATCGCGCTGCTCGCTTCCAACAACTAACGTCAAGGCATTGACGCTGTCTGCGACACGGTGGTGCGTGTGCCGCGCTCATGTTTCGGGCACACGCAGTCAACGCGAATTCGCTAGGTTTTTGCCCCTATCCCCGTGTGCGCGGTACCGTATTGAGCATTGAAAGCTCGCCGCGCACTCCAATGCCGGGTCGCTTCTTAGTGGAAATCGACACTCTACATCGGGGTTCGCCTGCCCGCAGTCGGTTTGCGAATGGCGGTTGAATTCGTGCTCGGCATCGGCTTAGCTTGCTATAACATATTCACAAGCGAGCATCCCATGACATCGACGGCCGACATCATCGTAATCAATGCCCGCGTCCTCACGCTAGATCCCGATCACCCGAGCGCGCAGGCGTTGGCGCTCGGCGCTGGTCAAATCATCGCCGTCGGCACGAACGAGGCGATCGAGGCCCATCGCGGACCATACACCCGGACAATCGACGCTGGCGAGAAAACGGTCCTGCCAGGCTTTTCGGAAAATCACATGCACCTGTTCTCCGGCGCAGCCGAACTGGATCACCTGCAGCTCAAGGGCGTGCTGGGACTGGCCGCGCTGACCGAGACTATCCGGAACTATGCTCAGCATCGGCGTGGGCAGAAGGTGCTCTTTGCCCAAGGCGTCGACTACAATATTCTTGGCCAAGCAGAGCCCCTGACCCGTCAGCATCTTGATTCCATCCTGCCGGATCAACCGCTTGTCCTCTTCGCGCCCGATCACCATACGGCCTGGGCAAACACCGCTTCCCTTGATCTGGTCGGCATTCTCCACGGCGCAGATCTTAGACCTGGCAACGAGGTCGTGATAGGGGCCGACGGGTTGGCCACCGGTGAACTGCGGGAGATGGAAGCCTTCAGCCCGCTTCAGGCCGCCGGCGGTTTCGATCGATACCGGCTGGGGCTCTCAACCGGCGGAGAACCGGAACCCTATCCTGATGACGCACAGTGGGCGCAGGATATTGCCGTGATGCGAACGGGCCTCGCCTATTGTGCGCGCCACGGCATCACGACAGTTCAAAACATGGACGGCAATCTCTATCAGCTGCAGCTCCTCGCGGCGATCGAGAAAGAAGACGGTCATCTGCCCTGTCGCGTGCAGATCCCTTTTCATTTTAAAAACTTCATGTCTCTCGACATGCTGGAGAAAGCCTCAAACATGGCGGCACGCTTCAAGAGCGACTGGCTCTCCTCCGGCCTAGTCAAACTCTTCTACGATGGCGTGATCGAAAGCGGCACCGCCGTCATGGTCGAGCCCTATGCCGACAAGCCCGGCGATTGTGGCGAGGGTCTGTTCACCCCGCAAGCTTTTCGCGCGGTCGCAGTAGAGGCCGATCGGCGGGGCCTGCAAATCGCCGTGCATGCGATCGGAGATGGGGCCGTGCGGGCGGTGCTTGATGGTTACGCGGCAGCGCGTGACGAAAACGGCATGCGCGACAGCCGCCATCGCATTGAACATATCGAGGTTGTGCATCCAGACGATATCACGCGCTTCGCCGAGCTCGGCGTCATCGCCTCCATGCAGCCTCCCCATCCGCCCGGCTGCGCGGGACTGCCTCTGGAGCCGACCATATCGCGCATCGGCAAAGAACGCTGGCCGGTTAGCTACGCCTGGCGCACGCTGAAAGACGCCGGAGCCCATATCTGCTTCGCCTCCGATTGGCCGGTTTCGCCGATCGATCCGCTCGTCGGCCTCAAGGCCGCCGTAACGCGCAAGCGGTGGAGCGACAGCGATCCCGATCAATCCTTCTCACTGTCGGAGGCGCTTGCCGCCTATTGCGTCGAAGGCGCCTATGCCGAGTTCAAGGAGGATCGCAAGGGCATGATCAGGCAGGGCTACCTGGCCGACATCGTCATCCTCGATAGCGACATCGAGGCAATCGACCCCAATGATCTCGACACTATCAAACCGGTCACGACGATCTGCGGAGGATACATTAGTTTTTCCGACTGATAAATATTTTCTACCGTAAGCGTAAAATCTGGTTGTCAACGCCGAACGCGTGTGGTCACCTAGCCAAAAGCCGAAAAGGCGGGAACAGCAGTATCAGCAACCACGAGTGGGCCGCATATGGCGGGATTGAACGCGATTGAGATTCGCAGTGTTTCCAAGGTATTCGGCTTTGGTGAGTATGCATTTTCCGCGGTAGACGACGCATCTGTTGCCATCCGGCAGAACGAGTTTTTCACCCTTCTTGGGCCGTCCGGCTGCGGCAAGACAACCCTCTTGCGCCTGATTGCCGGCTTCGAATACCCCACGTCGGGCGAGATCATGCTCAATGGCGATAACATCGCTTCGATGCCGCCATTCAAGCGACCCATCAACACTGTTTTCCAGAGCTACGCGCTTTTTCCGCATATGACGGTCGCCGAAAACATCGGCTTCGGCCTGACCATGCTTGGGCGCCCCAAGCAGGAGATCCGGGATCGGGTCGCGGCGATGCTAAAGCTGGTGCGCATGGAAGCGCTTGCCAACCGCCGAACAAGCCAGATTTCCGGTGGTCAGCAGCAGCGCGTGGCGCTTGCCCGCGCGCTCGCCCCGCAGCCAAAGGTGCTTCTGCTTGACGAGCCTCTGTCGGCGCTCGACTACAAGCTGCGCAAGGACATGCAGATCGAACTGAAGCGCCTGCAAGCGGAGACAGGGATAACCTTCATTTTCGTCACCCACGACCAGGAAGAAGCGCTGACCATGTCCGACCGCATCGCCGTGATGTCGGCGGGAAAGATCCTGCAGGTCGGCAATCCGCGCGAGATCTACGATGCGCCGAGCGACCGCTTCGTCGCCGACTTCATCGGCGAGACGAATTTTTTGAAGGGACGGATTGGCGCGGTGAATTCAGGGATCGCGGAGGTGGAAACCGCCGCTGCAGGCCGCATTTCGGCGACGATACCAAGCAATTTTTCCGATGATGGGGAGGTCACCCTGGTACTGCGGCCTGAACACGCCTCCCTTTGCACACCGACGGATCATGAACGCTGCCAGATGACCGGCACGCTCGAGACAATTGTCTATTTCGGCACCGATACGCACTACCATGTTCGCCTGGCCGACAACGAAACCATGTTCACGTTGCGCGAGCAGAACAAGCCGCTGCAGGCGGCGCGCTACGCGCAGGGTGACAGGGTCGGCATCGCGATCGAGCCCAATGCCGCCAGGGTGCTGAGGAACTGACATGACCCATGTGGCGGATGTGATCGAAGCGGAAAAGAACCGGGACGTCCGGACACGCTGGCTTCTTTCGCTGCCTGCCCTGCTAATCATCCTCGTGGCCGCGAGCGGGCCGCTTCTGATCGTCGTCGCTTACTCCTTCCTGACACCAGGACCTTATGGCGATGTCGTCTGGGTGCCATCCATTGAGGGCTGGATCAACGTCGCGCTGCAGCAGGACATTTTCGACGGTTCGCTATCCATGGCCGACGCCCATATCTCAATTTTTATCCGCTCGGTCGTCCTGTCGCTTGCCACCACGCTGCTTACGCTCGCCATAGGCTTTCCGACCGCCTACTTCATCGCAACACGCCGAGAGACAACGCGCGAGCTCTGGTTGCTTTTGATCACCATCCCCTTCTGGACGAACCTATTGATCCGCACCTTCGCGATCCTGGAGATCATTCGCAATGAAGGCTTGATCAACGGCTTGCTGATGCGCTTTGGGCTTATCTCGAAGCCGATCCAGATGCTCTTTACCGACGGTGCCATCCTGACAGGCATGGTCTACGTGTACCTGCCGCTGATGGTTTTGCCGCTCTATGCCAGCATGGAGAAGATCGATTTCCGGCTGGTCGAGGCCGGATACGACCTCTACGCCACGCCGTCTAAGGTCCTGCGACGCATCATCATCCCGCTGGTCAAGCCGGGCATTATCGCCGGCTCCATCCTCGTCTTTATCCCCGCGCTCGGTGCCTACGTCACCCCCAGCATCCTCGGCGGCGGCAAGAACCTGATGCTTGGAAACCTGATCGAGCTGCAGTTCGGACAGGGACGTAACTGGCCGCTCGGCTCGGCACTGTCGATCACGTTGATGATGATCGTGATGATCGCCCTGCTCTTTTATGTGCGAAACGCCGGCGGGCAGGAGAACCGGCATGGCTAGATCCTTCTCCATCAGGCGCCAGCGGGGCTTCACCACGATTGCGATGATCTGCTTCGCGGCGCTCTATTTGCCGATCGGCGTTCTCGTCTTTTATTCGTTCAACGCCGGCGAATCGCTCGCTTCGTTTGATGGCATATCGCTCCGCTGGTTTCAGAAGGCTTTCGAAAACAAGCAGGTGATCGACGCATCGCTACGTTCGTTGCAGATCGCCGCAATCGCCGCCGTCGTTTCGACGATCGCAGCGACGATGGCGGCACTGGCGACCACACGGACCGCGCCCTATCGCGGCCTGACAATGAAATATGCCTTCATCAACCAGCCGCTGATGATCCCCGAGATCGTCACCGCAGTGGCGCTTCTGATCTTCTTTGCCCGCATCAAGATCTGGACCGGTTACGCCGGCATCGGCTACCTGATCGCCGCCCATACGGCCTTCTGCATCCCCTTTGCCTACCTGCCAATCCGCGCGCGGCTCGAAAACATGGACCTGACGTTGGAAAAGGCGGCCGCGGATCTCTACGCCACGCCATGGAATGCGTTCAGGTATGTCACGCTGCCGCTGCTGTGGCCGGGCATCCTCGCCGGCTTCATGCTGGCTTTCGTCATCTCGCTCGATGATGTCGTCATTACCGAATTCGTGAAATCCGCAGGACAGGACACGCTTCCGACCTACATGCTCGGCCAAATCCGCCGGTCCATCACGCCTGAAATGAACGCGATCTCGACGCTGTTTCTCGGCCTGTCGATCCTCGTCGTCTCCATCTTCTTTGTCGTCAATCGAAAACGTGCCTGAAAACAAGAGAGGGAACATGCGCATGAAACGGATGACTTCGACAATCGCCCTGGCGGCGGCACTTCTTGGCTCAGCCAGCCTTGCTCACGCCGAGGGCGAGCTCAACATCTACAACTGGGGCAATTACACCAGCCCCGAGATGATCAAGAAGTTCGAGGATAAGTACAAAGTCAAGGTGACGATCACCGACTATGATTCCAACGACACGGCGCTCGCCAAGGTGCGCCAGGGCGGCTCCGGCTTCGACATGGTCGTGCCCTCGCAGAACTACATTCCGATCTGGATTTCCGAGGGTCTGCTGCTTGAGACCGATCCGGACAAGATGGAAAACTTCAAGAACGTGGCCAAGGAATGGGCCAACCCCGATTTCGATCCCGGCCGCAAATATACCGTTCCATGGGCGATGGGCATCGTCGGCACCGTCGTCAATACCGACGTCTACAAGGGTGACATCAACACCTGGGGCATCATCTTCGACACACCCGCCGAGCTGAAAGGCAAGGTCAACGTCGTCCCCGAAATGACCGACGTCATCGACGCGGCCGTCCTCTACAATGGTGGCAAGAAGTGCACCGGCGATCTGGCTGTACTCAAGAAGGTGCGCGACACACTATTGAAAGCCAAGCCCGATTGGGTGGCGATGGAGTACGGCACCATCGAGAAGATGGGTTCGGGCGACTTCGCGGCATCTAGCGACTGGAACGGCTCGGCTTTCCGCCAGCGCCTCAAGAACCCCGCGATCAAGTTCGGCTATCCCAAGGAGGGCTTCGTCAACTGGAGCGACAATCTCTCCGTGCTCAAGGACGCCAAGAACGTCGAGAACGCCAAGCTGTTCCAGAACTTCATGATGGACCCTGAAAACGCCGGCATGAATTCCGGTTTCCATCGCTACGCAAACGGCATCGCCGGCTCCGACAAGTTCATGCCGGAGGACATGAAGGGTGCGCCCGAGATCACCATCCCGGCGGAATTCTCGTCGGTCGGCGTGCCATCCCAGACATGCTCGCCTGATGTCCAGGCGCTCTATACAAAGATCTGGACCGAGCTGCAGAAGTAAGCCCGATATCGGCACCCCGGCCTTGATGGCGTGGGGTGCCACATTTTCCAGCGAATGGATGTTTGCATGAAGACCGTCTTTTCTCCCCGCCATCGCGGCCACGCCAACCAGCTTGAGCTTGTGGCGGGCGATATCGTACCCGGCTTCGAGTTGACGTCACGGGCGGAATATATTGCAGCGCGTGTCGCAGCCGTTGAGCTCGGTGCGATCATCGAGCCGGCGGAGCATGATTTGACGACAGCGGCGCGGGTTCACCGTAGGGATTATCTCGATTTCCTGCCGACGATCTGGAACCGCTGGACCGCGGAAGGTCGCACTGGAACCGCCCTGCCATTTACTTGGCCAACACGGGGTCTGCGCGGTGACGTCGTGCCGGAATTCATCGATGGTCTGCTCGGTTACTACTCCTTCGACGCCGGCTGCGGCATCGTCGAGGGCTCATGGGATGCAATCAAGTCCTCGCATGACGTTGCGCTGACGGCCGCCGGCCTGGTGCAATCGGGCGAACGCGCCGCCTTCGCACTCTGCCGCCCGCCCGGCCACCACGCCGGCGCCGGTTTCATGGGCGGATATTGCTATATCAACAATGCCGCCGTGGCAGCGCAATGGCTGCGCGACAACGGCGCCAAGCGGGTATCGATCCTCGACGTCGACTACCACCACGGCAACGGAACGCAGGAAATCTATTACGCCCGCGACGACGTCCAGGTCATCAATCTGCACGCCGACCCGATGCAGGAATACCCGTATTTTCTTGGTCATGCCGATGAACACGGCATAGGCGCCGGCGAAGGGTTCAACATCAACTACCCCATGCGCTTCGGGACCGACTGGACCAGCTGGAGCCAGTCCATGGAGGACGCTTGCGGCAGACTGCTTTCCTACGCGCCAGATGTGGTGGTCGTTTCGCTTGGCGTCGATACGTTCGAGAAGGACCCGATCAGCAAATTCAAGCTCAGAACCGAGGACTTCCCGAAGATTGGTGCGCGTATCGCAAGGCTCGGTCTTCCGACGCTGTTCGTCATGGAGGGCGGCTATGCTGTCGCGGAAATCGGGGTCAACGGGGTGAGCGTACTCACCGGGTTCGAAGACCTGTAACTGCTGGCGGGGATTGAGTACGAATGTCTGAAGACAAGCCCGTGACAGAAGTCAGTCGTGCAGACGTGACGCTCGCCAACTGGCGCACCGTCCCCTACAGCCGCTGGTCCTTCCAACATGTTAATGAGATCGTCCCCTCAGCGATCATTCCAGGCACGCGCTGCGGAGAAGGCGCCGCGCATATCGGCCTCGATGCGCTATCGAGCATCTCTTTTGCGGGTACAAGAAATGCAACTTCGTCACTGCGGGATTTTCTAAAGGAGAGTGAAACCGACGAACTCGTGGTCATGAAAGACGGGCGCGTTATCGCCGACTGGTCGGCGCCGCATTCTGATCCTTCTGACCCACACATTATATTCTCGGTCTCCAAATCCCTGACCGGATTGCTCGCCGGAATTCTCGCGGACAAGGGCATAGTCTCCTTCGAAAGCCCAATCAGTCGCCATGTGCCCGAGGTCGCCGGTTCAGCTTACGGCGATGCGACGGTGCAGCAACTCTTCGATATGGAAATCTGCGTCGATTTTGTGGAGAGTTATCTCGATACATCGGGCAGCTTCGATCGCTATCGCCGCTCCACCGGATGGAACCCTGAGAAACCCGGCGATCCCGCGCCGGATCTCAAGCGCTTCATTTGCGGTATTGGCAAAGGTGCCGGAGTGCATGGCGAGAGGCACGCTTATCGCTCCCCGAACACCGATCTCGCCGGCATCGTTCTGGAGCGGGCCGCCGGGGCAAGATTCGCAGCGCTGCTCAGCGACCACCTGTGGAAGGCGGCCGGAGCAAAATCGGATGCCATGGTAACCGTCGACCGTGTCGGTACCGCACGCGCAGCAGGCGGCATTTCGGCTACCGCGCGAGATCTCGCACTGGTGGGGGATCTTGTCCGCAGGCGCGGTAACGGGATCGTTTCCGCTGACTTCATCGGCGACCTCTGGTCGCGCAGGCGCCGCGAGGCATGGAAGAAGGGCGACCAGCTGGACCTGTTTCCTGACGGAAGCTATCGCAATTACTGGTACGAGACAGGCGCCGGAGAGCTGGCGGCGATCGGCATTCACGGCCAGTGGATATGGATCGACCCGCAGAGCGAAACAGTGGTCGTCAAGCTGTCATCACAGAGGATGCCCGTCGACCCTGCGCTTGATCAAGCGATTATACGGATGATGCGGGCGATCTGCAGACTATAGCAAACCGCCGGCCACTCAAAATCAGCGGGACGCCAAGCCCTGCAGGTGGTCGGCGCCTTTTTTCGATGCTGACTGGCTCATCGGCAAAGAAAGCTCAGCGATCCCGGGATCCGGCGCCTCGACCCACCGCTCCGGCGAGAAGTACGCCTTGGTGCGGGTTTGCGGCCCTGAACCGGCGGCAACGACAAGCATGAAATTGTAGCTGTCCTGGCTCTCGGTGTCGCGCCTGAAGCTGAAATAGGCTCCGAACCGCTCGTGTTCGAAATCACGAAGACTGCGGATGGGCACCAGCGCATCTTGAAAATCGCTCCACCCTGCCTGGCGAACCAGTGTCTCGAATATCTTCATATGACCGACGTCCAGCTGCCCCTCAGCGTTCGTCGGCGGGCCGACGAGCCGTCCCTTGATTTCCACGATGTCTCCGCTCGAACTACCCTTAACCCTCAGGAATACCGAGTTCAGAGGCCGAACGTCGTTCTTTTTATAAATGCGCTGGAAATAGCATTCGTGGCTGGTGCTGCGCATCGACGGCGCACGCCATTCGCTCGTCCCGATACCGGCATCGCGCAACGCCTTGCAGACGGTCGGCCCGGACACCCGCCACATGCGCAGGAACTGAGCGGCCACTTCTGGTTCAGGGGCTTTGATCAGGCGAATGGGGATCTTCACCTGTTGCGCCGGCGGTGGGGTGGGCGTCGCGACCGGCTCGACAATCATCGGCGGCCGTGGCGGCTCATTGAAGATTTGAATTCCGAAATGGCGAAAGAGGTCTTCGGACCGCTCAGGACCGGCAACAAACAGCGCCGCGGCCAGCAGGCACGGCAGGATGAGGAAGAATATCGACCAGGCCGACCTGCGGATATTATTCCGCAACGGAACATTTACCTGTTCTTGTGATGCATCACTCACCAAATCCATCACCTTCGCGGCTGGATTATAAGTTAAAGCTCATACTCACAATGGTTCAATACATTTCAATTAGCAATCGCTTCTGCGCGAATTCATACTGCAACGCGAAAAAATCATCCGGAAGCACGATCCCCCGCAGGTTCAACGACGGCAATACACCGCCAATCACATCCGCGAGATTGGCCAGCAAGTTAAGAAACTATTTATGAAATCATGAAAATTAGAGGAAGACGATCGTGGCAATGCGGCATTCGAGCGCGTTGCACCCAATGACGTGGTTCAAAGAGTAAATGCTCACGCGCGAGACGGTGCGTAGCAATGCGTATGGAGTATAGCGTATCATGAGTATCAAACACGTCGCGGCAGCCCTTGCCGTTTGCCTTCTTGCCTCACCGGTTCTTGGCGCCGATTTCGGTTCCTATGACCAACCGTCCTCAGGCGGATGGGAAGGTGCTTATGCCGGTGTTCACGGCGGCATGGCCTCCCCCAATCTCAACCCGTTCTCCGGAAACAAGGGTCTTAGCGTCGGCGGACAGGCAGGCTACAACACCATGGTCGGCGGCGCAGTCGTTGGCGGTGAAGTGGAAGCCTCTTATCTCGGCGACAGCCGCGTAAAAGTGGAAGACGGAAAGCTCAAGGAGCGTCACCGCCTGAGCGCAAAAGGCAAGGTCGGCGCACCGATCGACCAGACACTGGTCTACGGCACCGCCGGCTTTGCGATGACCAACTTCCGCGACAACGGCAACATCGCCGGTCCCGACGGTTGGAAGCCAGGCTACATCCTCGGCGCCGGCGTGGAGCAGAAGCTAACGTCGAACGTCTCGGCTCGCGTCGAATACAACTACACGATCACCAACAGCGTCCGCACCTTTTCCAACGGTGTTGGCACGACGGGCAACGTCCACGACCACACGCTGAAGGCTGGCCTCAACGTCAGCTTCTAAGAAATGCAGCGATGGCGCCGGTGGCGGCGCCATCGCCCTCTCGAACGTCTGCGGCGCCTCCTGCGATTTTTGGGGGGCCGGATCGCACAATCTGGCGAAGCGTGGTCAGATGCTTTGCTGGCGGCCACCGCTCGGCGCCTATTGTGTAAATCCCAAACCGGTTTCGCCTTCGCAGGAATGCCCGTGACTAAGCCCGCGGCTCATCGCGGGCGTCTTGGACCTGTGACCACTTCCGCGGCCTGGCCGCCTGCGAGCACTTGTTGATCGGTTCGCCTGAGTACCATATACAACACAAGAGAAAGAGCTATTCGTCGAACACCTTGCCGCTTCGCGCTTCCAGGCGGTAGCGGTGCGCAGGATAGACGAGCCGGGCTGTCGAGACGACCTGGCGGCCAGACCATGTGCGGCGCCGAATGGTCAGACAAGGTTCGCTTTTCAAGATGGTCAGCAGTTTGCACTCCCAGGGCTGCGGCATGGCGGCCTCGACCACGTGCTCGGACCCGCTAAGCGGCGCTGCTGCGACCAGATAGGCATTCGGCGTCTGGGACGAAAAGTCTTGAGTGAGATAATCAGGTGCGGCTGCCGGATTGACGAAGCGATCCTCTATCTGGACCGGCACACCGTTTTCGCTGTGAACGATCAGCGAATGGAAAACCGGCGCACCAATGTCGAGATCAAGTGCGTCCGCAGTCTCTGGAGAGGCTGGTTCTTCAGCGAGTACGATGACTGAGGCCTCGTGCGAATGCCCACGTTCGGCGATCTCCTCGGCGATATTCCGGACTTCGAACAGGGGTGAATAGCCCTTGCGCTCCGCCACGAACGAGCCCACGCCTTGGATACGCACGAGCTCGCCCTCCGCTGCGAGCTCACGTAGCGCGCGGTTCGCCGTCATCTTGCTGACGCCGAGATCGGTCACCAGTTCATTTTCGGAAGGCACGCGGAATTTCGGAGGCCACTCGCCGCTCTGGATACGGTCAAGAATCATCTGCTTGACACCGACATAGAGAGGCGAGCTATCGTTCTGTGCCAGTTCACGCTTCATCTCGCTGGAATGCTTCATTGCCTATTCCTTTTGCACGAATGAAATCCGCCCATTCAATCGACTTTCTTCTTGCATAACACAAATTATCACATATGGTACCCTATACAACCACCTGATCACCCTCATCTTTAAAGGATGACAGGCAAGCCGGCACAGATCGGCATCAAACAGCCGCAAGGCCATCGATAACCTCAGAGGAGATCTCTATGAAACTCGCAGCCATTCTTCTTTCCAGCGCAGTTGCGCTTTCCGGCCTGGTCGCTCCCGTTTGCGCCAAGGACTGGAAGACCGCCACCATCACGCTCGAAGGCGCCTATGCCCCGTGGAACATGACCAATGCCGACGGCACGCTCGGCGGCTTTGAGCCTGAACTGGCAAAAGTTCTGTGCGAACGCGCCAAGATCGAGTGCACCCTCGTGGCCTCGGATTGGGACGGCATGATCCCGGCGCTGAATGCCGGTAAGTTCGATGTCATCATGGACGCACTCTCGATCACCGAGGAGCGTAAGCAGATCATCGACTTCACGGTACCCTATGCCGCGACGCCAGCCGCTTTCGCAACCGCCAAGGACAGCCCGCTTGCCAATGCCGCAGGCACAGGCGCCACGATCAAGATGACGCCCGGCCAGACCGGCGTAAAGGAAATCGACGCGCTCAAGGAAGCCTTCAAGGGCAAGACGATCGGCATTCAGGCGGCCACCGTCTATGCGAAGTTCGTCTATGACAACTTTGGCGACATCGCCCAGATCCGCGAGTACAAGACGGGGGCCGATCGCGACCTCGACCTGCAGAACGGACGCATCGATCTCGGCTTCGACGACGCGGTTTACTTCAACAGCGCATTTGAAACGGCTGGCGGCGCACTCGCCTTTACCGGTCCCGAAATCATCGGACCGATCTGGGGCGAAGGTGAAGGGCTTGGCATCCGCAAGGCCGATACAGACCTTCGCGACAAGTTCAGCGAAGCGATCAAGTCGGCGCTTGCCGATGGTACCGTGAAGACCCTTTCGATGAAGTGGTTCAAGGTCGACGTCAGCCCGCAGCAATAAAGCCGTCGGCAAACACAATTCGGTCTCCGGCTCCAGCCGGAGACCGCATGTCTGACAACGTCGATCGAACGACGCACGCGGGGAACGCGCCATGGCATCACTGTCACTGATTGGATTCGGCTCTGGTGGATGGGGCGCGCTGCTGCTTTTTGCCGCCTTCATCACCCTGTGCGTAACGGCGACAGCGCTGATGATCGGTGCGGTGATCGGCACGATCGTCGCTGCGGCGAAACTGTCCGGTAACCTGGTGCTCGCCACGCTCGGCAATATCTACACGACCGTTTTTCGCGGGGTGCCCGAGCTTTTGATCATCTACCTGATCTATTTCGGCGGCTCCTCGGCCGTCACCTCGATCGGCAAGGCAATGGGCTACGATGGCTTCCTCGGCATGCCGTCGTTTATCGCGGGCGCATTGGCCGTCGGCATAATCTCGGGCGCCTATCAAGCCGAAGTGTTTCGGGGTGCATTTCAGGCAATTTCCAAGGGAGAACTCGAGGCAGCATCGGCGATCGGGATGCATCGCGCCTTGCGTTTCCGTCGCATCATCATGCCCCAGGTCTTTCGCTTCGCCATTCCCGGCATAGGCAATGTGTGGCAGTTGAGCCTGAAGGATTCAGCGCTGATTTCCGTTACCGGCCTTGCCGAGCTGATGCGTACCAGCCAGGTCGCAGCGGGCTCGACGCGACAGTACTTCCTCTTCTTCATCGTCGGCGGAATTCTCTATCTGGTCCTGACCAGCCTGTCGGACCGCGTCTTCAACGGCGCCGAACGACGCGCCAACCGCAGCATGCCGACGGCGGCAATGGGAAAGGCATAAGGACAAGCACATGGACATCGCCTTTCTCACTCAAACCATGCTCACACTTTTGAAAGCAGTCCCGACCACACTGGCGCTGTTTTCGGTATCAGTTGTGTCTGGTTGCCTCCTTGCGCTGCTGATCGTGTGGATGCGTGTTGGCGGAAACCCGGTTCTGTCCGCCTTTGCCAAAGGCTACATCTTCGTCTTTCGCGGATCGCCCCTGCTGATCCAGATGTTCCTGATTTTCTACGGCCTCGGCCAGTTCGGCTTCATCCGCTACTCATTCCTCTGGCCTTTCTTGCGCGAACCCTTCATCTGCGCCGTGCTTTCGCTGGCATTGTGCACCGCCGGTTACTCGGCCGAGATTTTCCGAGGCGGCATTCGCGCAGTTTCGCCGCGCGAAATCGAAGCGGCCCGTTCGATCGGCATGTCCGGCTTTCTGCTCGTGCGCCGCATTCTGGCACCGATTGCATTCCGCCATGCCCTTCCCGCCTATTCCACTGAAATCGTATTGATGATGAAATCGACGGCGCTAGCTAGCCTCGTCACTGTCTGGGAAGTAACAGGCGTTGCACAAAGGCTAATTTCGCAGACCTACCGGACGATGGAAGTCTTCCTTTGTGCAGCCATCATCTACCTCGTCCTGAATTTCCTAATCCTGCAGGCCATGGCCTTGCTTGAGTATTCGCTTTCGCGACATCGCCGCGCGCCGCCGCCCGCGCTGAAGGCATAAGAGCAAAACCAAACCAATGGAGCATCCATGCCCGGCGTAACCCGACTTTCGGTCCGCAACATCCGCAAGAGCTTCGGCATCCACGAGGTCCTGCGCGGCATCTCGCTTGATGCCCAGGATGGCGACGTCATCTCGCTGCTCGGCGCTTCCGGCTCCGGCAAATCGACATTCCTGCGCTGTATCAACCTGCTGGAAACCGCGACCGATGGCGAGATCTGGGTCGACGGCGAACAGATCCGGATGATCCACAAGGGTGGCAAGAGCAGACCTGCAAGCCACAAGCAGGTCGACCACATCCGCTCCGAACTCGGCATGGTGTTCCAGTCCTTCAATCTGTGGTCTCACATGACGATCCTGCAGAACATCATTGAGGGGCCGGTGCATGTCCTGAAGCGCCCGCGTTCCGAGTGCATCGCCGAGGCCGAAGCCCTGCTTGAAAAGGTCGGCATCGCCGACAAGCGCCATGCCTATCCGGCCCATCTGTCAGGCGGCCAGCAACAGCGCGCGGCAATCGCCCGCGCACTCGCCATGAGGCCGAAGGTTATGCTGTTCGACGAGCCGACGTCAGCCCTCGACCCCGAACTCGTCGGCGAGGTGCTGCGCGTCATGCGCGCACTTGCCGAAGAGGGCATGACCATGCTGGTCGTCACCCATGAAATGAGCTTTGCCCGAAACGTCTCGAACCGGGTCGTGTTCATGCGCGAAGGTGTCGTCGATAGCAGCGGCACACCGGACGAAATGTTCGGCGGCGGCGGATCACCGGCATTCCGACAGTTCATCGGCCACTTCGGAACCGGCCAATGACAATCGTTCTCGATAGCGTCCTTGGCTGGCGGGATATCGCCCGTATCGCCGAAGGAGAAACGTTGGCGCTCTCGCATGCCGCCTGGCAACGGGTGCACAACGCCTGTCTTATCGTCGAGCGGATCGTTTCGACCGGCGTTCGGGCGTATGGCGTCAACACCGGCGTCGGCGCGCTTTCCGATACAGTGGTCGATCGCCAGTCGCAAAGCCGTTTGTCGCGCAACATCGTTCTCAGCCATGCCTGCGGGGTCGGAGACCGGCTGGCGCCGCGTGAAGTACGCGCCATCATCGCGGCCCAGATCGCCAATTTCAGCCACGGTCATTCGGGTGTGCGGCCCGAAATCCTGCGCTATCTCTTGGCGTTCATTGAGCGGGACTGCATCCCAGATGTGCCCGCCAAGGGGTCGGCGGGCTATCTCACGCACAACGCCCACACAGCACTCGTACTCATTGGCGAGGGTAGCGCACGCCTCGGTGGGAAACCGATGTCTGGCCGCGAGGCGCTTGCAGCGCTCGATTTTGCTCCGCTCGTGCTCGGCGCAAAGGAGGGCTTGAGCCTCGTCAATGGCACCGCTTGCGCGACCGGCCTTTCGAGCGTGGCGCTTTCGCGCGCCGAGCGGTTGCTCGATTGGGCGGACGCCATTGCCGCGCTGACGCTTGAAGCCGTCGGTTGCCAGATGGCGGCGTTCGATGCGGATGTGCTGGCACTGCGACATTCGAAGGGCGTTCAGGACGTGGGCGAGCGGCTGCGCAGGTATCTCGCGGGCAGCGCCCTCATCGAGGCAGCGCACGGTAAGCGTACACAGGATGCGCTCAGCCTCAGATCCGTGCCACATGCCCACGGAGCCGCGCGCGACGTGTTCGACACGTCCTGCGCCATTGTCGATCGCGAGCTCGCCTCGGTCACCGACAACCCCGCAGTAGCAGGGACACCTGACGCCCCTGTCGTTTCCTCGCAAGCACATGCGGTGGCGCCGGCCCTTGGCCAGGCGGCCGACAGCCTCGGTATCGCACTCGCACAGGTCGCGGCCATGAGCGAGCGGCGTACGGATCGCCTCGTCAACCCCCTGGTCAGCGGCCTGCCTTCGTTTCTGGCAAGCGATGCCGGAAGCAATTCCGGCTTTATGATCGCGCAGTACACTGCGGCCGCGCTGAGCAATGAAAACCGCCGGCTAGCCGCACCTGCATCACTGGATGGAGGGCTGACATCGGGCCTGCAGGAAGATTTTCTTGCCCACCCGACCGCGGCCGCAAACAAGCTTCTGTCGATCATCGACAACGCTGAATACATACTCGCAATCGAACTGATGGCCGCAGCTCAGGCGCATGATCTTGTGTCGTCAACGGCGCGGCGCAGCATCGGCACCAACATGATCCACGCCGCCGTTCGAAAGGTCGTCTCCCACTATGCCGACGACCGGGCGCTATCGCTCGATATGGAGCAGGTGCGGGCGCTGATCCGGCACATGCCACCGCCTGTCGCCTGAAGGAATAACCATGACTGCTCAATATGATGTTGCCATTGTCGGGCTTGGCGCCATGGGGAGTGCGGCCGCAGCTTTCCTGGCCGCACGCGGTGTAAAGGTGATTGGCATCGACGCGTATCAACCCGCGCATGCCCTTGGCTCATCACATGGCGACAGCCGTTTGATCCGCCTCGGCTACTTCGAAGATCCCTCCTATGTGCCCCTTCTACAACGCGCCTATCAAAACTGGCGCGCACTCGAGGCGAGACTGCGGGAGAATGTGCTCGAGATAACGGGCGTCCTGCAGATCGGATTTCCAGATAGCAAGATCGTCAGCGGAACGCGAGCTTCCTGCGCCATGCATGGCCTGGCGCATGAGGTGCTAGATCGCGACGAGACAGCCCGCCGCTTTCCGGTTTTTCAGCTAGATCAGGGTGAAGTCGCCATTCTTGATCCACAAGGCGGTTATTTGCGTCCGGAGGCAGCAGTCACGGGCTACCTGAAGCTCGCCTCAAATGACGGCGCCGTGCTCCATTTCGGCGAACGCGTGACATCGATCGACCACGACGATGCAGGCGTCACCATCCGATCAGCCGAAGGAAGCTATCGCTCACGCAAGGTGATTGTCGCCACCGGATCGTGGATTTCGGAACTTGTGCCGGAGCTGCGAGAGCATGCCGTTCCTATCCGCCAGGTCGTCGCATGGTACCAGCCACGCGATAGCTTCGTCACGCAACCCCGACGCATGCCATGCTTCCTGCGCGATGAGGGTGACGAAGGATCCTATTTCGGCTTTCCCGCCATCGGCCGGGACGGCGTCAAAGTTGGCCGACATGCGCATTTCCGCGAGCCGATCGACCCGAACCAGCCGAACCCGCCGGTCAACGATACAGACACCTCCTTGCTAGACGGCTTTATCGGCAAGCGTCTGCCGGCCGCGGCCGGCCTGCGCGCCAACGCCACCACATGCCGCTACACGATGCTGCCGAGCGAGGATTTCCTGCTCGACCTCGCGCCAACCAGCTCCAAAATCGTTGTTGCCTCACCCTGCTCGGGGCACGGCTTCAAGTTTACGAGCGTGGTCGGCGAAATCCTTGCCGATCTCGCACTTGACGGCGGCAGCAAGCTTCCGATTGGCGCTTTTTCCTTCGATGCCATGCGGCGGTATCTGGGTAGAACAGTCCTCTAGCCAAAGCCATAGGCGGCCCGCGCCTCAAGACATTCGGCGTCGCCGGGAAGGCAGTCGCGACACACTTGTGGCCTGATTTCGTAGACCAGGCACGATGTACCGGAGCCAACAGTGCCATCCAGGGCCGAGCACCGGTTGTCATGGCAGCGCATACCCGATTGGTCATCTGCAACGAAGCGGGCGGGCAAGCGATCGAGATCGGCGTCCGGCTCGGTCGAAAATCGCGGCCAGCTCGACGAATACGAACAGCAGGCACCGCAAGTCTGGCAGTCGAAATCGGCTGGAATGATCATCGTCGCTTTCTTTTTTAGAGATTATTGACCCCAGGATGCACCGCGACTTTGTCGATTTTGGCACGACTGGCGCCTTTCACCCGCCAAATCGCTCCCCACAGCAGCCAATCCACCGGCCGAAATCCATCTTTCCTACAAATCAGGTGACTTCCACGCATGCTGGTAGTTGAAGGACGCGTCACAGCACTATAGGTTCGCCTCGCCATTGCAAGCAAAACACTTAAAAGGGAATATCCATGCCTGAGGGTACTGTAAAATTCTTCAACGAGGACAAGGGCTTCGGTTTCATCACGCCAGAGAACGGCGGAACCGACGTTTTCGTTCACATCACGGCCCTGCCACGCGGCGCATCGCTTCGCGAAGGCGACAAGGTCAGCTTCGATCTTGGCCAGGACCGCAAGACCGGCAAGTCGAAGGCTGAGAACGTCTCCATCCTCTGATTGAGCGTTTGAAGGTCTAGCCGGCCGCCGCGCGCAGCGGGCTAGACCACCTCTCCGCCATTGCAACGCCTGGAGCTGCGCGCCAAGCTGCCACTAATGATAAAAAGAGGTGAGATAGAAAGTCACAATCCAAGCGAATAACGTAAGTATACCGAGGACCATTATTAAAAAACGCAACTGCTGCTCCACGCAATTTCATGCCATTCTGGGAACAAATACGCAGCAGACGTCGGTCTAGTTTTATTCCCCATTAACTTTTTTGTTCAGATAAGACCCCCAGCCTACTTGCTGAGAGCAGCTCGTCGAGCAACCTCGATCACCAGGCCGGAAACGGGTCTTCGAGCTCCGACCAATCATGTGGATTGGCACTGGCGAGACAGCCGTCGAGCGCCGAGCGGATACCGCTTTCGTCCATATCGACACCGATGAAGACCAGCTCCTGCCGCCGATCGCCCCAGGCGTCGTCCCATTGGCTTCGCATCTGCTCCTGGAATTGCGGGTGCTCGGGCCAATCCTCACGCGGAACGGTAGCCCACCAGAACCCCATGGGTTCGCACCTTCGCTGTATCCCCGCGGCCGACATAAGCCCAACATGAAGCGGGCGTGTCGCGAGCCAGAAATGGCCTTTGGCGCGAACGACGCCAGGCCATGGGGCATCGAGAAAGGCGACGAGCCTGCCGGGATCGAAAGGCCGTCTGGCCCGGTAGACGAAACTCTTGACCCCATACTCCTCGGTCTCCGGAACATGCGTCTCCGGCTGATACAGCTCTTTGTACCAAAGCGGGTTCTCCGCTGCCTTCTCCTCATCGAAAAGCCCCGTGTTGAGGATGGAGTTGAGCGGCAGCCGGCCGTAATCCACCTCTATCTGGCGCGCCTGCGGGTTGAGCGCAGCCACCACCTTGCGCACATCAGCCCTCTGGTCTTCACTTGCATCGGCGATCTTGTTGATCACCACGACGTCGGCGAATTCGATCTGGTCCACAAGGAGATCGACCAGCGTGCGCGTATCCTCATTGTCCCGCTGAAGCCCGCGGTCACTCAGAAGATCCGCGCGGCTGTACTCGTTGAGAAGATTGGCGGCATCGACAACGGTCACCATCGTATCGAGCGTCGCGAAATCAGACAGCGAAAAGCCGTTCTCGTCGCGAAACGAGAATGTAGCCGCGATCGGTCGTGGCTCGGCGATACCGGTCCCTTCGATCAGCAGATAGTCATAGCGTCCGCCCTGCGCCAATTGCCGCACCTCCGTCAGCAAATCGTCGCGCAAGGTGCAACAGATACACCCATTGCTGAGTTCGATCAGGGTCTCGGTCGTGTGCGAAAGGTTGCAGCCGCTGTTTCGGATCAGGCTGGCATCGATATTGACGTCGCTCATGTCGTTGACAATCACAGCAACGCGCAGCCCGTCGCGGTTTGTCAAAACATGCGTCAGGAGCGTTGTTTTGCCCGCACCAAGAAACCCGGCCAGCACCGTCACAGGCAGTTTCCTGATCTCGCCTTGCGCGCTTTCCTGGCTCCGCTCAGGCGAGGCTGCCATCACCCTGTCCAGCATCGTCTTTGTCTATGCCTCGCTTGATCGCCCATATTCCGCCCTATGCTGCCAGTGGCTTGAAGACAACGTCGGCCCAGTAGTTCGCCGAATCGTAGGTTGCGTTCGGGAAGATGCCTGACGTCGCAGATCCACCATAGGCATAGACGCCGTTGCCGCCCGCCAAGGCGCTAGACAGCGCGCTCAGCGGCCCATTGCTAACAGAGTTGGCGAAGAAGCCATCGCTCGCAACATAGGCACCAGTGGTATGGTAGGCCGCGATGTAAGTCGTATTGGCTGCGATCGAAACCTCTGTTGCAAAATTCACCGTCTGCCAGCCGCTTCCGGTGGTTCCGGAGTAGGTCGCCGTGGCAAGCTTCGTGCCTGTCGAACTCCAGAGATCGACGACGTTCTGACCGTTGTCATTGGCACTGCGATAGAACTTGATGCCGGTGATCGTGCCAGCGACATTCGACTGGAACTTTACCCCAAGCTCGAGCTGTGCCCCATCATTGAGGTTGGTCTGCGCCGGCGTGCTGGATGCGGTAAACAGGCTGTAGGTGGTCGGTGCCGTCGTAGCCGCGATGTTGAAAGTCTCGCTGGTAGCCAGACCGCCGAGGTCGGTGGCAGTCACCCGCACGCTGGTCGTGCCTGATGCCGTCGGCGTACCACTGAACGTGCGCGTTGCCGCATTGAAGCTCAGCCAGGACGGCAGCGCCGAACCATCAGCGAGGGTCGAGCTGTAGGTCAACGTGTCGCCGTTATCGATGTCGGTAAAGGTATTGGCCGGCAGCACCAGCGAGAACGCCGTGCCAACGGTGGCATTTTGCGCCGCCGTCTGCGCCGCCAGAACCGGTGCATCATTGGCGCCATGGATGGTGATCGTCAGCGTCGAGGAGGCCGTGGCTCCGGCCGCATCGCGCATCGTGTAGTTGAAGACCTCGCTCAACGTATTGGTCGACAGCCGCAGCGCCTGAACCGCCGCGCTGTTTTCGTTGATCGTGTAGGTGTAGGTGCCGGCAGCGTTCAAGACGAGGCTGCCATAAGTGCCGTTGAGTGCCGTGCCGAGCGTGCCCGCTGTCGCACCGAAGCTCACCGCGCTAACCGTCTTGGTGTCACCTGCATCGGGATCTGTATCGTTGGTGAGCACGTTTCCGGTAGCAGCAAGACCACCGGACGCATTGCCGATGCCGCCCTTTTCCGTCGCGTCACCCGTATCGGCAACTGCCGTCGGCGTCGTATTGCCGGGAACCGACACAGCGATGTTGAAGGTCTCGCTGGTAGCCAGACCGCCAAGATCGGTGGCAGTCACCCGCACGCTGGTCGTGCCTGATGCCGTCGGCGTACCACTGAAGGTGCGCGTTGCCGCATTGAAGCTCAGCCAGGACGGCAGCGCCGAACCATCAGCGAGGGTCGAGCTGTAGGTCAACGTGTCGCCGTTATCGACGTCGGTAAAGGTATTGGCCGGCAGCACCAGCGAGAACGCCGTGCCAACGGTGGCATTTTGCGCCGCCGTCTGCGCCGCCAGAACCGGTGCGTCGTTGGCGCCGTGGATTGTGATCGTCAGCGTCGAGGAGGCCGTGGCGCCGGCCGTATCGCGCATCGTGTAGTTGAACACCTCGCTCAGCGTATTCGTCGACAGTCGCAGCGCCTGCACCGCCGCATTGCTTTCGTTGATCGTATAGGTGTAGGTGCCGGCCGCGTTCAAGACGAGGCTGCCATAGGTGCCGTTGAGTGCCGTGCCGAGCGTGCCCGCTGTCGCACCGAAGCTCACCGCGCTGACGGTCTTGGTGTCACCTGCATCGGGATCTGTATCGTTGGTGAGCACGTTTCCGGTGGCGGCAAGACCACCGGACGCATTGCCGATGCCACCCTTTTCCGTCGCGTCACCCGTATCGGCAACCGCCGTCGGCGCTGTGTTCGCCGGCGCCGAACCCGTGTTGAACACGACGTCGACCCAGTAGTTGGACGAGCCGTAGGTGGCATTCGGGAAGATACCCGCTGCAGCGGATCCGCCATAGGCGTAGACGCCATTGCCGCCGGCCGTCGAGTTGGACAGAGCCGTCAGGGGGCCGCTGGTCACCGCGTTTGTGAAGTAATTGCCGGTCGCCACATAAGTGCCAGTTGTGTGATATGAGGCAATATAGGTGGTGTTGGCCGAGATGGAGACGGCGGTCGTGAAGTTCACCGTCTGCCAGCCGCTTCCGGTGGTTCCGGAGTAGGTCGCCGTGGCAAGCTTCGTGCCTGTCGAACTCCAGAGATCGACGACGTTCTGACCGTTGTCATTGGCACTGCGATAGAACTTGATGCCGGTGATCGTGCCAGCGACATTCAACTGGAACTTTACCCCAAGCTCGAGCTGTGCCCCATCATTGAGGTTGGTCTGCGCCGGCGTGCTGGATGCGGTAAACAGGCTGTAGGTGGTCGGTGCCGTCGTAGCCGCGATGTTGAAAGTCTCGCTGGTAGCCAGACCGCCGAGATCGGTGGCAGTCACCCGCACGCTGGTCGTGCCTGATGCCGTCGGCGTACCACTGAAGGTGCGCGTTGCCGCATTGAAGCTCAGCCAGGACGGCAGCGCCGAA
>NZ_JAUDSA010000015.1:0-97610 GCF_030380805.1 Rhizobium sp. S163
GGCCGGTAAGACCTCAATGGGGGAAATGACTGTAGCGCATGACATAAGGCATGGACTTAAAGCCAATCAGCAAATCACAACAGACGGCCTTCGGCGGAGGGGTACGCCTGTTGCTCACACCGCACCACTTGGCGTATTCAAGACCGCCGGGGCTCCAATCGCCACCGGATGAAAGTTCAGTGGCAGGTCAATGCACTTGCCATGCATGACCTCCGAATCATGGACACCTATAGATCCAGACTATAGCTAGTTACGCAACTGTAATGCTAGGGGACCAAGGTTTTGAACCAAACAGCGTATGGCTGTGCCAGCCACCACTTATAAGGCACTCGGCCGTAATGCTTGCGAACAGTAGCTATTGCTTCGCGATAGTGGCGGCGCCTGAGCGTTTTCGTTTTCGTGTCGCCATGTTCACGATTTACAGCAACGGTAGAGTCGATGTAGGTCAGCGCACCGCCAAACTTGTACAGTCGCCACCAGAGATCATAGTCCATGACCATGTGAAGATTGGGGTCCACCCCGGAGACCGCATCCCAAGCGGATCGCCGGATCAACGTAGCGGGCTGTGAAATAATGCATCGTATTGCCAGCCGATCGATATCGAAGTCTTCCACCCAAACAGGGTGACTTTTACCTGAACCTTGGACATAATTTAAACATCCACCGTATACTGCTGGCGCTTTGCATTCGGCAAAGGCATCGACAAGCGTCCTGAGCCCACCTTCGATGAAGTAGTCATCGCTGTTAAGCCAACAAACATATGGCGCTGTTCCTAAGGCCACGCCCTCGTTAATCGCGGCGGCCTGACCATCGTCCGGTCGACTGCGCCACCCAGCAAGCTTATGCTGCCACTTATGAATGACGCTTAGCGTCTCGTCGGTAGAGCCTCCGTCCAAAACAAAGACTTCGACAGGGAGGTTTTGGTTAAAAATAGAGGAAAGCGCCTCGTCTAGGAACCGGCCCTGGTTGAAGGAGGGGACTGCGATTGTGATCAGCGGCTCGACCATCAGTCGATGTATCCCGTTCGAAAACTGTTGTAGGCTTTCCTAATGCCCTCTCTTAAGGACGTCTTGGCTTCCCATCCCAATGCCCGCATCCGTCCCACGTTCAGTAGCTTGCGCGGAGTGCCATCGGGTTTGCTATAGTCAAATGCAATGTCACCGTCAAATCCGACGATCTCCATCACGGTTTCGGCCAATTCGCGAATCGAAACATCCGAACCCGTACCTACATTATAGACACCATCCGGCATTCCTTTCTCCATCAAGAACACGCAGGCGTCAGCGAGATCGTCGACGTACATGAACTCTCGCTTCGGATTCCCTGACCCCCAAACAAGCAGATGATCATCGCCATTCTCCTTCGCCTCATGCGCCTTCCGTATAAGCGCCGGCAATACATGTCCCGAACTCAGGTCATAGTTATCGTTCGGTCCATAGAGATTGGTTGGCATAACAGAGACGTAATTAGTCCCGTACTGTCGGTTGTAGCTTTCGCATAACTTCAAGCCAGCAATCTTTGCAATCGCGTATGGTTCGTTTGTCGGCTCAAGCGGCCCAGTCAGAAGCTCCTCCTCCCTTATAGGTTGCGCGCAGTCGCGGGGATAGATGCAGCTCGATCCAAGGAAAAGTAACTGTTGAACTCCACTCGCATGCGCTGAATGAATCACGTTCGCCTCCATCACCAAATTTTGATAGATGAAATCCGCGCGGTAGGTATTATTTGCCTGGATTCCGCCAGTGAGAGCGGCGGCCATGAAAATAAAATCTACCTTCTCTCTGTGGAGGAACTCAGAGGTTTGGGCTTGATTCAATAGATCAAGCTCAGCATGGCTCCGTGTTATAATATTATGGTAACCAGCATCGGACAATCGGCGGACAAGAGCCGATCCAACCATTCCACGATGTCCAGCTACAAATATCTTGGATGAACGCTCCGAGTACTTACTCGTGGTAGTCATACGCCGAATATCCGCTCTTCTTTACGAGTTCATCGCGTTCAGCATTCCGGAGGTCCTCCCGCACCATCTCAATAACGAGCTGATTAAAGCTCGTTCTTGGCGTCCACCCAAGTTTCGTTTTTGCCTTGGTCGGATCGCCGAGCAACGTTTCCACTTCCGTTGGACGGAAATATCTTGGGTCAACACGGACGACCACCTTTCCATCCTGATCTTTAGCGATTTCTCCGACACCCTCGCCCTCCCAAGACAAGTGGATGCCAAGTTCAGTTGCAGCGGCGACCACAAACTGTCGAACGCTGTATTGGACGCCTGTGGCAATAACGAAGTCCTCAGGCTCTTCTTGCTGCATCATCATCCACTGCATCTCGACATAGTCGCGTGCATGACCCCAATCTCGCAGCGCGTCCATGTTCCCAAGATACAAGCAATCTTGCAACCCCAGCTTGATGCGCGCCAAGGCTCGAGTAATCTTTCGCGTCACGAACGTTTCCCCCCGTAAGGGCGACTCGTGATTGAAGAGGATTCCGTTACAGGCATAGATGCCGTAGGCTTCGCGGTAGTTGACCGTTATCCAGTAAGCGTACATTTTTGCGACCGCATATGGGCTTCTGGGGTAAAAGGGGGTTTTCTCTGTCTGAGGTGTTTCTTGAACTAAGCCATAAAGCTCCGACGTAGAGGCCTGATAAAACCGTGTTTTCTTTTCCATTCCGAGTATCCGAATGGCTTCTAAGATACGCAGCGTACCAATTCCATCGGCGTTTGCGGTATACTCGGGCGTTTCAAAACTTACGGCGACATGGCTCATTGCCGCGAGATTGTAAATCTCGTCGGGCTGAACGCGCTGAATGATACGGATTAGATTTGTAGAATCTGTAAGATCGCCATAATGCAATATAAAGTTAGCATTGTTAACGTGAGGATCTTGATAAAGGTGGTCGATTCGGTCTGTATTAAAGAGCGATGAGCGCCTTTTGATGCCATGGACCTGATAACCCTTTTGTAGCAAGAGCTCCGCTAGATAAGCGCCATCTTGGCCGGTAACGCCCGTGATCAGTGCAACTTTCATAAATCAGTCCTCTGGGATTGGGATCGGTAGTAGTGGCATAGCAGCCGGCGCAGCTGACGTTGATCCGCGCACGTCACAAAATGCTTTACCTCGAATACATCACTATCGGCGATTTATAGATCTTACGTCTGCCGGTCAATCGCCCAAAAAACTCACTGGCTACGCCCATAGAGCTGGCTCGGGAAATCTGCACAGCGGGGATAAGTGGAATTTCTGCTTGATTCCGGCTTAGATGCCAGGAACCGGAGATACCATGACAAGACGACCGAGCCGGAACCATAGCCCGGCTTTCAAGGCAATTAACGCTCGCCGCCATTCGAGGCGAGGAGACGCTGGTGGAACTGTTCCAGCAGTTTGACGTGCACGCCAACCGGATCAAGCAGTGGAAAGACCAGCTCCTTGATGGGTGCGACAGGCGTTTTCGGCGGTGAAGCGAAGGCGGAACCGGCGGGTGCAACCGTCGATGTCAAAATGCCGCACGACCAGATCGGGGAGCTGACCCTGGAGAATGATTATTTATCCTGAGCGCTCGGGAAGGGGCGAGAGAACGGGATGACCGATGCAGGATCATCATGTTGTTGACGAACCGAGGCGAAACCCGGAAATGCCGAGCGGCTTCTCGGTTGCTATCCCTTCATTTACAAACACAACGACACGCTCACGCAACTGATCGGATGCGGCTTGCCCATGATGTGGGGCTCCCTTACATGGCCACAAGGAATCACCGATCGGCTGATTTGAAAATCCCGAATCTGGTGTGGCGCGACATGCTTCAACAAAAAAGCGCGCTTGATCATATGTCACCGGCATAGTAGCAACGACGACGCAATCTTGGATCATGGCACGCATTTGATCAGACTGACTCGTGGTCTAGCTTTAGTCAAGGGACCAATAGCTTCAATGTGCTACCCAAGACATATGTGCGACACGGCATGTATGTGCTATGGGGCCGGTCACGCAATCTTGGATGCTTGCATTCCTACAAAGCAGGGATTTTACAATCGAAATGATTCAGAGACACACAGCAGCTTCTTCCGGTTCTGGTCCATCTTTTTTCGGACGTCGGGTTTGGGTAACCGGACACAGGGGAATGTTGGGTTCCGCGATGGTGCGGAGCTTTGAGAATGAAAACGCCGATCTTCTACTTACTGCTCGCTCTGAGCTCGATCTGACAGATAAAACAGCCGTGATGAGCTGGATGCGTGCAAATCGCCCGGAGTTAGTTTTTCACATTGGCGCGAAAGTCGGAGGAATTCACGCAAATTCGACCTTGCCGGCTAATTTTCTTTATGAAAATCTTATGATTCAGTCGAACGTCATTGACGGAGCCTATCAATTTGGCGTTGAAAAGTTGGTGTTTGTTGCCTCGAACTGCACCTACCCTACGAACGCTGAGCAGCCGATTCAGGAGGAGGCATTACTAACTGGGCCGCTCGATGATAACATTCGAGCGTATGCAGTTAGCAAAATTGCCGGCATCGAAATGTGCCGCGCGTATCGGAAGCAGCATGGATGCAATTTTGTCTCCATCATACCGCCCAATCTCTATGGACCGGGCGACAACTATCATCCTCAACATAGCCACGTTGTCGCTGGAATTCTGCGGCGCGCCCATGAAGCGAAGATTGCGTCAGCACCAGAGTTCAGTGTCTGGGGAGACGGAACGCCGCGCAGGGAGCTCCTGCATGTGGACGATTTAGCGAGTGCTCTTAAATATGTCATGCTCGCCCCAACTACACATGATCTCTACAATATCGGAAGCGGTCACGATCTTCAAATATCGCAGATTGCAACGATCCTTGCAGAGGTGACAGGATTCGAGGGTCGCATTGTCTATGACACCTCAAAGCCCAATGGCACAATGCGAAAGTTGCTTGATAGCAGCCGAATTCGCTCACTTGGATGGGCGCCGAGAATCGATGAGAAATCTGGTTTAAGAGGCGCTTACGCTGACTTTCTTAGCCGTCATCCGGAACTCGCTCGGAATGGCCTTGCGTCGCAATGACCAGTGTCAGTGGGTTTCCACTAAATAACTCCCTCCACCAAGGTTAAATAGGATTGGTTTTAATGCCTCCGAATTCGTTGCTGCCGGCGAATGTGCTAAAACGTTTTGCGGTCGTCAAGCTGTGGCCTGAACTTAAGACGGCCGAAGACGAGTGCATTGCGCGGCTAAAAATTGCGGCTAAGGCTATTGGCGCTGAGTGCGTGGAAATCCACGCTGACGGGCGCCTGATCATGGATCCAAGTATCATTGTGTCAAAAGCAACCGTGGATTTTGTGATTCACTTACACTACGACACGCCAAAACTTTACGATGCATTCTCGTTTGTTGCGCTCTGGAACCCTATGCGATTTTATCATGAATGGGGTTACCATCGTTGCTCCCGCAATTTGGTGACACACGATGACTTTATTAGTTGCAGCTCCGATACGGCTGACGATCATGTGAAGCGTATGATACGCCATGAGGGCACTCACCGCTCTCCGCGTTTCTATCTCTACCATTCCACACCGGATATTGTTCATCCGCCCTCTTTGGGCGACGGCAAACTTGTATATGCAGGGATTAATTGGGACGCGTTGAAAGGAGGACATTCAAGGCACCAGGAGCTTCTGCAACACCTGGATAAGACGGGGCTTCTACGGATCTACGGACCAACGATTTTTCACGGAGTCAAGGTTTGGGACGGCTACGCGAGCTACGTGAAAGAGGTTCCTTTCGATGGCGTATCCATGATCGATGAGATCTCTAAAGCCGGCGTGTCACTCGTTCTCTCCTCGCAAGCACATAAAGAATCCGGATTGATGTCCAATCGATTGTTCGAAAGTATCGCAGCAGGCGCATTGGTGATCTGTGACGAAAACCAGTTTGCGAAAAAATTTTTTGGCGACTCTCTCCTCTATATCGACACCCGAGCGACAGTAGCGCAGACCTTTGAAGCGATTGTTGGCCATATGGACTGGGCAGCAAAAAACCCAGGCTTAGCTCTGAAGAAGATTCAAAGCGCTCAGGATCTTTTTCGCGAGAAATTCACTCTGATCCGCAATCTCACCGATTTGTACACTGGTTTGCCGGAGCGCAAGCAAGAACTCACCGGCACATTTTGCAAGCCAATAAAAATTCGTCTAGACTGTCTGATGCCACAATTCTCAGAGGAGGTCCTGGCCGCCCACATCAAGAGCGTTTGCGCTCAGGAATATACTCATTTTCATGCGACTTTGTGGACTGACGCTGCCACGGTCAAAACTTATGGCTCGAAGATTCAGGATGCACTGAAAGCATCACCAGTACCAATAGAACTACGCCAAGCTGAGTTCACACGCGTTGGAATCTATCCGGAGATCCAAAGCACGCTCCCGCTGGGGAGCGCGATCCTGGAGATTGTCGACGCTGCGAAAGCCTCCGACGCTCTCGTGATTGTCGCACCGAATGAACGCCTCTTTTCGAACCACCTTGATATTTTGGCCGCGGCTTTACAGCGTGATGTTGATGCTTCTTGCGCGGCAACGGCTGTGATAGTGAAAAACGGCGGAGACCCCATTCATTCCGTCGATGAAATTATCGATTTCGGACACACGGACAGGGTTAGACCAACCGGATACGGCCGATTTATCTTCAGATCAAGCGCGCTACCCGCCGATATTGATATGGCATTGCCTTACCTGCATGGACGGCCACTCGCCGTATTACGGGGGAATAGTAAAGTCACACAGCTGCTGCCCGCGACCATTGTTCTCGACGCGGAACGACCATTTCCAGACGGACAATGCGATGATGCGGCGGAAACAGAGGTAATTCGGTCCTTCAGCGCCAAGGCGATGAACGTTTTAGTCGGAACGATCCCTGTAAGTTCGTCCGGGCAAGTTCTTCGACCCGCTCGTCCGCGTTTGCGCAAATTGTTGGTGAGCCGCAATTGGTGGGTTGCTCAGGTCTACGCAATTCGAAAGAGCGGGCTTCGGGCGCGTCTCAAGGTGCTGAAGCAGAGGCTTTCTTAGATGGACCCACATTCGCCGGCACCTTTTTCATTTGTCTCGCTATTAACTAGCATTTGGCATAATCGTTGGCTTGTTGCGCAAATGGTTAGGCGTGAGATTGTAGGGCGATACAAAGGCTCAGTCATAGGCATTTTCTGGGCATTTATTAACCCATTGATATTGCTCGTGATCTACACGTTCGTATTCTCTGTTGTCTTTAAGGCTAGGTGGGGCAGCACACAGCCAGACGGCCAACCAGAGTTCGCTGTCATTCTTTTCTCCGGAATGATTGTTCACGGCCTGTTCGCAGAGACAATGACGCGCGCTCCAACTCTGATCGTAAGTAACGTGAACTACGTGAAGAAGGTGATTTTTCCACTCGAGATTCTTCCTGTAGTTGCGATGGGCACGTCGATATTTCATTCACTCATCAGCTTTTTGATCCTAACAATAGCAATTTGGCTGGTGAAAGGTTTTGTGCCGTGGACCGCAGTATTCTTTCCGATAGTTTTGTTGCCACTTATCGGAGTCGCACTGGGGCTTGCTTGGGCTTTGGCAGCGATTGGCGTGTTCTTGCGTGATGTTGCCCAGCCAATCGGTCTGCTGATGACAATCTTGCTGTTTTTGTCACCGGTATTTTATCCTGTCTCTGCGCTTCCCCAGCAGCTACAGCCTTGGCTCTTTTTAAATCCCTTGACGTTCATTATTGAGCAAATGCGTACCGTCATGATTGTTGGCACCTTCCCAAATGCTATAGGGATAGTAAGCTATGGAGTTATCTCTCTCGGATTCTCGTGGCTAGGTTATGCGTGGTTTCAGAAGACACGAAAAGGCTTTGCCAATGTGCTCTGACAAAATTGCAATCCGCGTCGACAACGTATCCAAACGATACGAACTCTACGACAGGCCAAGCGATCAACTAAAACAGTACCTGATGCCTCGGTTGAAGCGACTGGCGGGTGGCGAAGCCAAACCGTATTTTCGCGAGTTTTGGGCGTTGCGGGATATCGATTTAGAGGTTGAGCGAGGGGAGGCTTTCGGCATTGTAGGCAGAAATGGAAGCGGCAAGAGTACGCTGTTGCAAATTATTACCGGGACGCTATCGCCTACAAGCGGTAGTGTTGCTACGCATGGTCGTATAGGCGCATTGTTGGAGCTCGGATCGGGTTTCGATCCAGAATTCACTGGGCGAGAAAATGTGTACCTTAACGCCGCGTTGCTCGGATTCTCGCGAGCGGAGACTGACGAAAAATTTGACGCAATCGCTTCATTTGCCGATATCGGTGCTCACCTTGATCAGCCTGTGCGATCCTACTCGAGCGGGATGTTAGTAAGGCTAGCAATCGCTGTGCAGATGCAGGTTGAGCCTGACATTCTCATCATTGATGAGGCGCTGGCTGTGGGAGACGCTCTTTTCCAAAAACGGTGCTTCCGCCAGCTCGATCGACTTAAAGACAATGGCTGCACGCTGCTCTTTGTCTCACATGACCAAGAAATCGTGCGGAGCTTAACATCTCGGGCCATATTCTTAAATGCTGGTCGAGCGCAGAGTTCCGGCCCTACGACCGAGGTTTTGTTTGCTTACCGCGAATTTCTCCAACAGGAGGAAGAGGCTGCATTTGATGCCCTCCAAAAACGCCTCGCCGAGAACGCTCCACGGAAAGCCTCAAAGACTGAGTATGGCAACTTTGACGTGCAAATTCTGTCCGTTAAAGTTGCGGATGGTGATGGCCGTCCGACGAGCGCTCTATACACCGGAGACGCGATGTCGATTACAATTGAATGTCAATGTAACACCGATATCGAGAATCTCAACGTAGCTTTCCGCATTCGCACTAAAGAAGGCGTCAAGATCACCACATGGGGAACATTGAACGAAGACATGGCTTTGTTTCGCGTTTCGGAAAGTGAGACTTTTTGGAGCAGAAAATTTTCGAAAGGACAAACTTTCTCGGTGACCTTTCGCGGCGATTGCAGACTCGGGGCAAACCTATATGAAGTGGAGGCGATCGTTGCATTGGAATACGATCGTTACTACGCCAATCAGCGAATTCTCCATTGGACGGATGATGCAGCACATTTTACGGTCCTGCTCCGAAATAAGGAGTACGTTTTTGACGGTGTCGTAGACATGGGTTTGCGGTCTACAAGGTTGGAGTAATTTCCGTATCGTAGAGATCCGTTAATCGGCTGCGAATTGAAGCTTTGGCGCTGAAGATATGAAACGGAGCCGGACATAATATGAATCATTTTTTTAGCACAAACACCAGCGTGGTTTGCAGGCAATGAGCAGAAATATATGGCGCCTTCTTTTCCCGTCGAGGATTGCGGAGCAGCGTTCGCGGGCGCTTGAAAGAAAACTGGATGATGCCCTCACGCTTTTGGTTATGATCGAAGAACGCTCACGAGTAACCGAGCGTACAATTGCTGACACTATGTCTTTGCTTTCAATTGTCGAAGCGCGAAGCAGAACATTGGTATACCAAGCCAGTCAAAATCATTATATTGGCGACTACCAGATTGACGTAATACAGAAATGGTACACCGAATATGTGCAAAGATCCCGGGTTCTGTTGGATAGTCGCGCGGTGCGGGCAACTGAGAATATTATCCTGGAGACGGAGCACCCGATTGCCTACGAGAGCAACGACCATCTCAAGCCGGATTCCACCGCTGAGGGAGTTTTTCGGCCAACCCGGTTCGTGCGCAATTGCATAGACGTGCTTGGTCCCGGCATTCGATGCTTAGATTTGGGAACAGGCGCTGCAGGACTTCCTTATGAATGGTTGATGAACGGTGTTCCCGCTGTCGGTGTGGACGGATCGGACTATTGCCGTCGCAGCGCAATCGGGTATTGGCCAATTCTGCCGAAGAACCTGTTTACATGCGACATAACAAAGCCGTTTCAGTTCTTGGACGACGGATCTGCAGTCGAGTTTGAGATCATTACTATGTGGGAAGTGTTCGAACATCTCGCGGAAGTGGATCTGGAAAGTGTTTTGAAGAACATCAGAGCTCATCTGACTGCAGATGGCTATGTTCTTGGCTCAATTTCGCTGATGGAATACAATGATGACAATGGCAACCCGTACCACGTGACGTTGAGGCCTAAAACATGGTGGGCTAACAAGTTTAGAGAAAATGGCCTCCTAATGATCGATGATCATCCATTTAGTGAGCGCTTGTTCTGCCGAGGCAATGGTCCGCGGTTCCAAGATTTCCATAATTACTTCTCCAACCCGGCGGACGGGTTTCACTTTGTCGCGAAGCACTGCTGATCGTTCGTCCAACCACCAGATTGTGTGGCTACGCGCCTTTCGGTAATATGACCTGATTTGTTGGTTTCCACGCAGAACTGAGCCTGTTAGGCGCATAATTTCCATTGAGAATTCAGCCATGTGAATCTTCCCCAATGCGGCGAGCGGCGGGGGCAACGGAGTGATCTACAGTATCGCGCCGGCGTGGACCGCCTTGCGAGTTTTTAGCGATTCGGTGATTTTGTGCAATCCATTGTAAGCGCGTAGGCCACCCCACGTATCTTTCGGACTGCCGATCGGCGATTTTCTGCGTGAATCATGCGGAGAACCTATGAGCGACAGTGTGAATCACCCTCGAACCTTTGAGGTTTTGACCGCGGAGCCGGTGCGAAGACGGCGCAAGCCGCGTGAGTGGTCGGACGACGAAAAGGCGCGAATCCTGGCAATGGCGCTGCAGGCTGGGGCGAACGTCTCGGCGGTCGCCCGGTCGGAAGGCTTAAAGCGTGTCGCATCTATTCAGCCTCATATCCTGCTGCCTTGAAGAAGTTTCGGCATTCGGTGACGGAGAAGAGGGTGATGATGTCGCCGAGCGCTTTGGTGATTGTATCGAAGCTTCGAGCGGCCCGCTTTCGCAGGAGTGACTTGAGTTTCGAGAATGCCATTTCGATGGTAAGCGCGTAGGCCACCCCATGTATCTTTCGGACTGCTGATCGGCGATTTTCTGCGTGAATCATGCGGAGAATCCTATGAGCGACAGTGTGAATCACCCTCGAACCTTTGAGGTTTTGGCTGCAGAGCCGGTGCGAAGACGACGCAAGCCTCGTGAGTGGTCGGACGACGAAAAGGCGCGGATCCTGGCCATGGCGCTGCAGCCAGGGGCGAACGTCTCGGCGGTCGCCCGGTCTGAAGGCTTAGATCCGTCACAGCTTTATGGATGGCGTCGCATGGCACTGGCATCGGGCGCTGTTGCGCCCCTGACTGATGGAACGGGCAAGCAGAAGTTCGCACGCGTTGAAACGGTAAGCAGCGGCTCGGTCGATATTGCCATTGGCGATATGGTGGTGCGCGTCTGCGGCGCGTTCAATCCTGATCACCNACCTGCCACTGCGAATTTCCTCCAGAATGGATTAGAGTCCGGCCTATTAAAGGACGGACGCATGAAGAAGCAGCGTAAGCGCGTAGGCCACCCCATGTATCTTTCGGACTGCTGATAGGCGATTTTCTGCATGAGTCATGCGGAGAATCCTATGAACGACAGTGTGAATCAGCCTCGGACCTTCGAGGTTTTGACCGCAGAGCCGGTGCGAAGAAGACGCAAGCCTCGTGAGTGGTCGGACGACGAAAAGGCGCGGATCCTGGCCATGGCGCTGCAGCCTGGGGCGAACGTCTCGGCGGTCGCCCGGTCTGAAGGCTTAGATCCGTCACAGCTTTATGGATGGCGTCGCACGGCACTGGCATCGGGCGCTGTTGCGCCCCTGACTGATGGAACGGGCAAGCAGAAGTTCGCACGCGTTGAAACGGTAAGCAGCGGCTCGGTCGATATTGCCATTGGCGATATGGTGGTGCGCGTCTGCGGCGCGTTCAATCCTGATCACCTGGTGAAGGTTCTGCGGGCGGTTCGCAAGGCATGATCGCGTCTGGTGTGGTGGTTTATGTGTCGTGCCAGCCGGTCGACTTCCGCAAAGGAGCCGCGTCGTTGATGGCGCTGGTGCGGGATGGCGGTCTCGATCCCTTCAATGGCGCGCTTTACGTCTTCCGGTCGAAACGGGCCGATCGTATTCGTATTGTCTGGTGGGATGGCAGCGGTGTCTGCCTCTATTCGAAAACCTTGGAAGATCAAGGCTTCTGCTGGCCGGGTATATCGGCGGCACGGATACGTCTAGACCATTCTCAGCTGATGGCGTTGCTGGCCGGAATGGATTGGAAAAAGATCCGCCCGACGAAGGTCAGGCGACCTTTGTTGACGGGCTGACAGCGCCTGCGACAAGATGAATCATGCCGCTGTAATGGTTGGGAAAACGGCTGTTTTTGTGCTCTACTCATTGCCATGGATTTGCCCCCTCAAGACCTGCCGGACGACGTTGACGCGCTGAAAGCGATGGTCCTCGCGATGGCGCGCGAGCAGGCTGCAAAAGAAGTTCGGCTGAAAGCTGCTGAAGTTGAGATCGCCCGGCTGGAGGCGGTGGAGAAGAGCGCCAACGAGCGGATTGCCAACCTCACATCGATCCTGAAGGTTCTCCAGCGCACCCAACATGGCACACGTTCCGAGCGATTGCGCCTTGGCGTCAATGACGAACAGGTGTCCTTTGCCTTCGAAGAAGTCGAGACTGGCCTTTCGGCAATCCAGAGCGAGCTTGATCATGCGGCCAAGGACAAGCCGAAACGAGCACCACGTCCGCGCAAGGGTTTTGCCGCTCATCTCGAACGCATCGAGGAAGTGATCGAGCCAGAGATCCCGGCCGGCTGCGAGGGGTTGGAAAAGGTCCTGATTGGTGAGGATCGCTCGGAACGACTGGATGTCGTGCCGCCGAAGTTCCGGGTCATCGTGACGCGTCGCCCCAAATATGCCTTCCGGGGCAACGATGGCGTGCTCCAGGCTTTGGCACCGGCACACATTATCGAAAGCGGCCTGCCGACGGAGCGGCTGCTCGCCTATATCGCCGTCTCCAAATACGCCGACGGCCTTCCGCTCTACCGGCAGGAGGCAATCTATCTACGCGACGGTGTCGAGATCAGCCGATCGTTGATGGCTAAGTGGATGGGGCATCTGGGCTTTGAACTGCAGATATGCGCCGATTACATCCTTGAGCGCGTCAAGGAGGGCGAAAGGGTCTTCGCCGACGAAACGACCTTGCCCACACTTGCGCCCGGTTCGGGGAAAACGACGAAGGCCTGGCTTTGGGCCTATGCTCGCGATGATAGACCCTATGGCGGAACCAGTCCGCCGATGGTGGCCTATCGTTTTGAGGACAGCAGGGGCGGTCATCTCGCCGGATTCAGCGGCATCCTGCAAGTCGACGGCTACTCGGCCTATACCAGTCTCGCCAAGACGCGTGCCAAAGACGGCAGCAATGAAACGGTCCACCTCGCAGGCTGCTGGGCGCATCTACGCCGCAAGTTTTACGACCTTCACATTAGCGGCGTCTCGAAGGCTGCAACGGACACGATCATCGCGATGACCGAGCTCTGGCGCATCGAGGATGAGGTCCGCGGTCACAATGCCGACAGCCATTCCGTGCTGCGTCAGGAAAAATCTGCAACCATCGTCACCCGCCTCCTTGATCTTTGGGAGAAAGAGCTGGGCAAGGTCTCTGGCAAGTCCAAGACCGCCGAAGCGATCCGTTACGCGCTCACCCGGCGCGAAGCACTGGAGCGCTTCCTGACGGACGGACGCATCGAAATTGACTCCAATATCGTCGAGCGCGCAATCAGGCCCCAAACAATTACGAGAAAGAACAGTCTATTCGCCGGCAGCGAAGGCGGTGGACGGACTTGGGCGACTCTGGCCACCCTCTTGCAGACAGCCAAGATGAACAACGTCGATCCGCTCGACTGGCTCTCACAGACATTTACCCGCATTGCTCAAGGCTGGCCTGTCTCTGAATCGAGGCGCTTATGCCCTGGAACTTCAAGCCCCACGCCCTCGGCTAACCGCTTACAAACCATTGAGAGCCAGCGCAGGATTCCATCCCTACGATCGCTGGCGCTGCTCGCTCGAAGGCCCAAAGAATTGCGGCAGCGTGTCGCGTCGGAAACGAACCTTCTGGACTGGCACGCAGATGCCGTATTCCGGGGATCGGCAGGAAGCCTGCGCAGCGTCTCGGCGACGGCGCGAAACAGGATAGTGTAAACGGCATTTTTGTTCTGGAGGGCGATTGCGGCGGTCTATTGCGGTAGGGTGTAGACAAAGTGGAAATAGGCGACACGCAAATGCCGCGAAAGCGGCTTCGTTCAATCCCAGCCGATTCTGAAAAATGGGAAAGGCTCTAAGATTAGAATTTTGGTTCCGTTTGTCACTCAAGGCGGTGGTAATCCCCCCGCCGCACCATCGATTTCGCGATCTCGACGATATCATCCCTTGATGCCGTCGGATCCTCCTTCGACCAGGCAATGCCAAGCCCGATCTTGAAATCAATCCCCCTCACCTTCTTGAGCACGAAGCTACGGTTCGGGATATCGGTCGTCCACTCCGGTGCAAAGCCGATGCCGAGCCCGGCAGAGACGAGAGAGACCAGCGAATAGGTGTCGTCACAGCTATAGGCGACGTTCTTGGTCAGATCGTATTCCTCGAACTGCTCATTGAAGTACCGCTCGGTGAAGGAGAGGTTCTGCCGATTAAAGGCGATGATCTTCTGATCACGTAGATCTTCGATCGAAATCTCGTTGAGCGAAGCCAGAGGATTGCTCTCGGCAACAGCTAGCAGATAGCGTTCATGGGCAACGGAGAAGAAGCGCAGCGATCCGATGTTTTCGACAGGCCTGATGAAGCCAAGGTTGAGCTGTCCGGTCTCCAGCCCGCGAATGATGTCTCCGGTGTTGCCTGAGGCGATATGAATGCGGACGTCGGGAAACTTGCGGACGATCTTGCCAAGGAACAGGGGCAGTATGCCCATGGTAGCTGGATAGACAGTACCGATCTTGATCTGGCGAATGCGGCTGCCGCCCGCCGCCCGTGTCAGCTCGGTCGTCAGTTCCATCTCGCTGAGGATGCGAACAGCACGATCGTAGAAGGTCTCCCCTGCCCTCGTCAGCTCAACCCGCCGGGTCGATCGGATGAACAACGGGCAGCCGAGCTCCCTCTCCAGCGCCATGACGTGATTGCTGAGCGCCGGCTGGGCGATGTTCATCTTGATGGCCGCCCGACCGAAGTGCAGTTCCTCGGCGACCGCTCTGAAAAGCGACAGTTGGCGTAGCTCCACTTTCACCCCCAAAGAAAACAAATCAGAAGCTCGTTTGTAGAGTATACTCCGTGGAGAAATACTCCACAAGAATTTTCCTGTTAAAATGGAAATCCGGGAGATATTCGCGCGAAATTTGAGGCGGGCACGTCAGGCTCAAGGTCTGTCACAGGAGGATCTTGCGCATAAAGCTGAAATCGATCGGACGTATGTCAGCTCACTTGAGCGCGGGATCTATAGTCCAACAATCGAGGTCGTTGAACGACTCGCGATCGCGCTGGGTATTGAAACAGCTGACCTCATTCGGCGATAAACCAAGCGCTATCCGCTCAAGGTCATTCGATGCAGACCAGACGCGACCGCGCGCACCGGCAGTGAGATCACCGATCCAACTCGTTTCGACATTGCATCCGTAACGCATCGCTCGAGCATTACGGAGACGCCGACTCTCCTACCAACGCCTCGATCCACCCAAGCTCTGTAGAAGTCGAATGCGAGCCAGCAGAACCCTTCTGATCTTCTAGGCGAACTCGGCTTAGCCGACCTCGCCCGGCTTCCAATCCGGAAACTCAGCCTTCCAAAAGTCCGTCGCCTGAAACGTCCACGCCATATCCGGCGTAAACCGCTGATCCGGCGTCCTTACGACCGCTTCGATCAGCAGCCTGGCATCCCGGAGCTTCAGATTGACGGTGTTCTGGCGCAGTATCGCAAGAACTTGCTCTGCCCGCTCGCCATCGCCGATCGCTTGCCGCGCCAGCTGCCGATAGGTGCGCTCCTTGAAAAACGTATCCTGGGCAACTGCCTGCAGGGCGTCATGCTCCTCACGACTGATGAGAGTTAGTTCCAGACACCGCGATATGGTCGCCCGGACATTCACCAGCGGTTCGCTGAGCGGGAGATAGCCCATCTCGGCCGGCGCATGCGCCTGCGCGACATCGGAATCGTCCTCGAGCCGATTGGATGCAAATCCCTCGTAAATTTCGCCAATGCCGATCATTCCGAAGGCCGCACACTCTGCGGCACGCAAGGCGCCCATGCTGGCTGCGCCCAACATATGGACGCCCTGTGACAGCCCGAACAGGATCTCCTTGTGCCACACCGCGGGCACATGCTCATAGATCCCGTCGATCAGGCCGATGACATTCGCGCCGTCGACAATTGCCCTATAGACGTCGCCCTGCCTTGCAGGCGGGCGGATCTCAAAATCAGGGGAGGACACCTCTGCCCCATAAAGAGTCGGTCCCGCGAAAATCACCCGCATAAAAACACCGCCATCCTCATGCGAGCATCCAATGCCTTTCCACTGTCGACGATCGGAACAGCGGGCTCTCATGCCGCCGATCTCGCGGCCGCAGAATAATGCAACCCCTGCGTCTCGCAACTGCAAATGCAGCTGTTGAATGTCCGCCGGTGTCGTGCCAGACTGGGAGACCGGACGAGCCAGTGCTCAATGGAATCGGGCTAATCAGGGGTGAGATGACGTTCGTTCTAGAGACCTTCGGAAAGCTGCGCCTGGCCGGCGGGGATGGCAAAGCTATTCCCCTGCCCGAAAAGGGACTGCTGCTCCTTGCCTATCTCCTGACTCTGGACGATGGGGCGGCCTATCGCACGACGATAGCCCGGTTTCTCTGGGGCGAAACGGATAATGGCGCATCCGATACGACGCTTAGAAAGCTGCTCTCCCGGCTGAAGGCCTACCAGAGCGAACTCGGATCGAGCTTCCTATCCTTCGAGGGCAGTACCATCTCGATTGACCGGGACTTGTTGACCTCGGACTTCCAGCTTCTACGGGACGATGAAGCTTCAGCACCCTTCGCCAGGCTGCGGCAGCTCGTCAAGCTTCTCGACCAGCCGTTCCTCGGGCCTGTAAAATTTCAGAGCCGGGACCTCAAAAGCTGGGTCGTCGACCAGACAAACCGGCATGTCGCGCTTCTGGAGCGGATACTTCGCCAGGCCCATGGCGACGCGCAGACACGCGACGACGCCGAGGTGCTGCGCAAGGCAGCCATCATTCTGTTCCGTTCGGAACCGCAGGATCCGGAGACGCTGCAGCTTCTCCTGAAGATCTTCAATGCCGAGCAGGACGTAGCATCGCTTCAGAACTACTTTGCAAATCGTCGTAGCTCGATCGAGCTCGGCGGCAAATTTGCAGCGTCCGATGCGACTGAAGCAAATCCCAAGGCGCCTGCTGAACCAAAAGCACCCTCGCGCAACGGCGCGGTCAGCGGCTTGCCGGTCGAAGCCGGAAGCATCGTCCATGCGATCCCGCGCCTTGTGCTGCTTCCGCCGAGCAATCAATCGCTGAGCCCGGAAGCAGGCCTGATGGCCTCCTCGCTGATCGAGGATATCACGATCGGCTTTTGTGCTTTCAACAGTTTACGGGTGATCGCGCCCTACTCAGCAGTCCAGGTCGGCCATAATGTCGAGACCCAGGCCGCCTTCTTCGAGCGGCAGTCCGTCAATTATGTGCTTGAGACCCGCATTAGCGGGAGCAGTGACGATGTCACGCTTTTCGCCCAGCTCATCTTCGTCGACGACGCGCAGGTTTTGTGGGCCGAGCGGTTCAGCCTGAGGCGTCTCGATCTATTGCGCGACAGGCGCGCGATCTCCAGGCAGGTTGCCTTGTCCGTCTCGCGGGAGATTGCCCGCCACGAGGAACAACGCGCCGATATCGAGCTAAATCCCGAGGCTTATCACCGGTATCTGGCCGGCAAGCGCGACATGGCCCGGATGACGCTTCCGAACCTGCGTCGCGCCCGCAAGGAGATGAAGGCGGCACTCGCCGCCAGCCCGGATTTCGCGCCGGCATTGAGCGCCATGGGCCGCACCTATTCGAAGGAGTGGCTGTTGACCGCGCGCGGCGACATCGAACTTCTGAAGCAGGCCGAAAGTCTCTCCAGGCAGGCGATCGAGAAGCGCTCGGATTTCGCGGACGGTTATCGCGAGTTCGGTGTTGCCAAGCTGCTGCAGGGCGACTTCGACGAGAGTGCAGAGGCAATGGAGGTGGCCGAGGCACTGGCGCCACAATATGCCGATGTGATTGCCGATCACGCCGACACACTGGTGCATTGCTCGCGCCCGAGCATGGCGTTGCAGAAGATCGAACGTGCGATCGAATTGAACCCGCTGGCTCCAGATGTCTATCTATGGACGGCCGCAGGCGCCAATTATGCGCTCGGGGAGTTTGCATCATCGATCGATTACATCGGCCAGATGGCCGATCCAAGCCTTGCTGATCGCCTGGCGGCTGCCAGCTGGGCAATGATGGGGCGTGCCGACAAGGCACGCGTGCTGGTGCGCCGCGTGCGCGAGGCAAACCCGAATTTCGACGTCGATACCTGGCTGGCGGCAGTCCCCAGCAAGGAGCAGTGGCATAAGGACCTCTATCGTGAGGGCCTCAAGAAGGCAGGCTTTTAACTGTTTATCCTGGAGGGATAGTCACATGAGCGCAGTCGTTGTCATCAGCATCACCGGCGAAGAAGGTCTTTGGGTCGCAGATCTTACCGCAGGAACCGTCATCCCGCTTGACCCGCCCAAAGGCAGCAAGCTGAGGGAGGTTGCAGACCTCAGAAAAAGCGGCACTTCGATCTCGAAGGGCGTGGACCTTGCCGTCGTGGTGAAATCAGCCAGGGAAGCGGCATCCGGACACTACGAAGGCTAGCAGACCAGAAACCATCTCCATGAGTTGGCCGGCGCCTTGTCATCGCCAAGGCGTCGGCTTTGCTGTGCGTTGTCTCTGGAAGGTCGATCAAACGCTCCAAGCCGGTGCCATGCCCGACTCAGGACCGAACGATGCATGTCCACACCATGAGAGACAGCCGGACCATATCAAAATTCATTCTGGAAGTGCGTAGCGCGATCATTTGATCTAACTTTGATCATTCCGACCAAAAAACAGGTGAGTTTGCTCGGGCCAAACCAGATTACAATCCACGTCGTTACTCAAGGTAGGAGAACGACCGTGGAAAGCCCCCGCCCCGCGCAAAAGCCCACAGCAACAGTATTGTCGAAATTCCGCGACAGTCTGGCGAGAGGCGATACCATCGCGGCCCTTCGTGATGGGCTTGTCGGGGCAAGTGCGACGATCTCCGGCCCCTATGGCGATAAGCCCCTCGTCTATGCCGACTACGTCGCCTCGGGGCGAGCACTGCACCAGGTCGAACGTTTCATCCTCGAAGAAGTCCTTCCCTACTACGCAAACAGTCACACGGAGGCCTCTTATTGCGGAGGCTTCATGACGCGTATGCGCCGGGAGGCGCGTGGATTGATCGCTAACTTCTGCGGCGCCACGGCCGACCATGCCGTCATCTTCACCGGTTCCGGCGCGACCTCAGGCATCAACAGGCTGGTTTCGCTGTTCGGCGTGACCCAAGCGATTGCAGCCGGCCGAAAGGTCCGCGTCGTCATCGGTCCTTACGAGCATCACTCCAACATCTTGCCCTGGCGCGAAAGCGGCGCGGAGATCGTGGAGATTGCCGAGCAGGCGTCCGGCGGTCCCGATCTTGCGCTCCTTCAGGCGGCATTGGATGAGAGTTCTGACGCCCTGACGATCTGCACGCTGTCTGCCGCATCGAATATCACCGGAATTGTCAGCGACGTCCCGACGATCACCGGGATCGTCAAGGCTGCCGGAGCAAAGATGGTCTGGGATTATGCTGGAGCCGGCCCCTATGTACCGATCGCCATGTCCCCAGCACCTTATGCCAGCAACGACGCCCAGATAGATGCGATCGTCGTTTCTCCGCACAAGTTCATCGGTGGACCCGGCGCCTCCGGCATCCTGATCGTGCGTCGCGACGCGGTCGTTGCGACTAAGCCCTCCTGGCCTGGTGGCGGGACCGTTAAGTTCGTCTCGCCCACGGCCCACGACTACAGCGATAGCCTCGAGGCGCGCGAAGAAGCGGGCACACCGAATGTCGTCGGCGACATCAGGGCAGCGCTTGCTTTCATCGTCAAGGATGCGATCGGCGAGCAGTCGATGGCCGAGCGCAATCATGCTCTCACAAAGCGGGCCTTCAGCGCCTGGGAAGACGTCGAGCAGCTGGAAATCCTGGGGCTCACCGGCCCTCACCGACTGCCGATCTTCTCCTTCCGCGTAAAAGACGGCAAAGGCGGCTACGTTCACCAGCAATTGGTCACCCGGATGCTGAGCGACCGCTTCGGCATTCAGGCGCGCGGCGGATGCGCTTGCGCTGGTCCTTATGTCCACCGTCTGCTGTCAATCGACGACGATCAGTCCGAGGCGATCAGAACAGCCATTCTCTCTGGCGACGAGATTATGAAGCCCGGCTTCATCAGGTTGAACTTCAGCGTTCTTCTGAGCGACGACAAGGTCGGTTTCATTCTCGACAGCGTCGCCCAGATCGCAGCCGACGCAACCAACTTCGAGCCAGATTACGATTTCGATCCGAGCCGAGCGATCTTCTTCCCACGCGCGACCGCCGGCGAAGGAGCCCTCGATCACGGCAATGCTGGGCGACTTGAGCCGGAGCCATTTCGTCAGAGTCAAACGGATCAGGGCCACGCTGACCAAGACGAGGCAGACGAGCACCACGCAGAAAAAGCTCGAACGGAGCATGGCCCAGCGCGACAAGGTCCAGCCCTTCGAGACGGTGTCGATCAGGACCAAGTCGATCAAGGACCCGTCGATGCAGCAGCCTGAGGTCACAGGTTTTCACGATGCGCGAACGGGCAGCATCCAGTATGTCGTCTCCTGCCCGACGACGCGTAAATGCGCCATCATCGACCCAGTCCTTGATTTCGACGAAAAGTCGGGTTCGACCGCAACGACCTGTGCCGATCGGCTGCTCGGACACATTGCCATCCATGATCTGACGCTCGAATGGATCCTCGATACCCATCCGCACGCCGACCATTTCTCCGCGGCCTCATACCTTAAGGCACGCACCGGCGCGCCAACCGCAATCGGCGAGCATGTCAAAGAGGTCCAGCGGATCTGGAAAGAAATCTACAATTGGCCAGACCTTGCCTGCGACGGATCGCAATGGGACCGGCTGTTTTCGGATGGCGACACATTCAGGATCGGTGATCTCGAGGCCCGCGTGATGCATTCGCCAGGACATACGCCGGCCTCGATCAGCTATATCGTCGGCGATGCCGCCTTCATCCACGACACACTCTTCATGCCCGATAGTGGATCGGCGCGTGCCGATTTCCCTGGCGGTAGCGCCGATAGTCTCTGGTCGTCTATCGAACGCATTTTGAGCCTGCCTGACCAGACCAGGCTGTTTACCGGGCACGACTATATGCCTGATGGACGCGAGGCCTTGTGGGAAAGCACCGTGGCCGAGCAGCGCCGTGACAACCCACATGTCGCCGGTCGATCGCGCGCCGAATTCGTCGAGATCAGGCAGACCCGTGACAAGACGCTTCCGATGCCGAAGCTCATCCTGCATGCCTTGCAGGTCAATATCCGCGGTGGCGCACTGCCAGAACCCGAGACAGACGGCCGGCGCTACCTGAAGATCCCGCTCGACGCCCTGCCCGGATCTGTCTGGGGGAGATGACGCTGTGGATGGGGCACTCCAGCATGTCCTTTTCGCGCTCGGCTCCGGCTCGCTGGTCGGATGCACGCTGGGCCTGATCGGCGGCGGCGGTTCGATCCTTGCAACTCCTCTACTGATCTATGCCGTGGGCATGCGCGACCCGCATACGGCGATCGGAACCGGCGCGCTTGCGGTCTCTGCCAATGCGTACCTCAATCTGGCAGGCCACGCCGCCAAGGGCCATGTCTGGTGGCGTTGCGCACTGATCTTTGCCGCCGCCGGTGCTTTCGGCGCCTATCTCGGATCAAGCCTTGGCAAGCTCGTCGATGGTCAGAAGCTGCTTTTCATGTTCGGCCTCTTGATGATGTTTGTGAGCTTTGCGATGCGAAAGACGCGCACCGCCCCTGACATCGACGCCCGCTCGCTGACAATGGCCGCACACGGCAAAACGACGGCGATCGCGCTGGTAACGGGGCTTTTCTCAGGCTTCTTCGGGATCGGTGGTGGCTTTCTCATCGTGCCGGCGCTGCTTCTGGCAACCGGAATGCCCCTCATTAACGCCGTTGGCACGTCGCTCATGGCCGTTGGCACCTTCGGTCTGACGACTGCGGCCAACTATGCGACGTCGGGCCTGGTTGATTGGGCAACGGCGGGCTACTTCATTGCTGGCGGCATTGGCGGCGGCATCATTGGCACGATCGCGGCAACCCGCCTTGCCGGGAACCGCAACACGCTGGCGACGATTTTCCGCGCCGTCATCTTCACGGTCAGCCTCTATGTCTTGTGGAAGAGTTATCTTGCGCTTTAGGGCGCGCCTCTTTCCATCAAGAGTCTCTTGAATTGGTATAGTCGATATTTTCGGCTTCAATTGGATCGGCCCCGAACCGGACAACACCTCCCCCAACCGAACTTTCTCCGACTAATTCGCTGAAAGACACAACGGAAGAACGGCAGCTCAGTCTCGCCCCACGCGGCGCGTTGGTTCGCCGTGAGCAAAATCGCGGGCGGCCCGAATGAACGCACTGAACGCAGCGGGAGGGTTCTTCCGCCCCGGATAGTAGAGCGCCAGTGGGGCCAACGGCGGGGTCCAATCCTCCAGCACGCGAACCAATCGCCCGGCCGCGATGTCTTCGCGCACATCTGCTTCCATGACGTATCCAAGGCCGATACCGTTCTGAGCGGCTATTCTGACGAGGCTGGACTCGTCGAGGGTGATGGCGCCCTGAACATCGATCTGGACGGCAATCCCGTCCTTTTCAAATTTCCACCGGAACAGGGCGTGGTTTGGAAGACGTGCCCGGATGCACCGAAACCGATAAAGGTCAGCCGGAATAGTTGGCATGCCATGGGAGCGCAGGAAGTCGGGTGATGCCACGACGGCGTTACTACGCTGCAATCCCAGTGGCACGGCGATCATATCGTCCGGCACGAGGTCCGATGGCCTCAGGCCGAGGTCGAATCCAGCCGCGACGATGTCTACGAGCCGCCCCTCCGTGACCAGGTCGATATGCACCTGCGGATAGCGCTGCAGGAACGACAGGATAAGAGGCTCCATCACTTCCCGAGCTGCAGTGGCGAATGCGTTGATACGCAGCGTCCCGGACGGAACCTCCTGCAGCGACTGGGCCGCCAACATGGCGTCGTGGATGTCGGTCATCGCCGGCCCGACCCGCTCGACAAATGTTTTGCCGGCATCCGTCAGCGAGACGCTCCGCGTCGTTCGGTTGAAGAGGCGGATGCCAAGCCGCTGCTCAAGCTTCCCGATGGAATTGCTCAAAGACGTCGTGGATATGCCGAGGTCCAGCGCGGCGGCCCGAAACGAACCGAGACGAGCGATGCTGAGAACGGCATCGAGTTCAGCAAAAACGGATCGCGTCATTGTCCCTCTTTTCGCAACGTCTCATCCTCCTTTATCCCGCTTATGGCGTCAATGAGTGCGATCTATCTTTGAGGCAGTCGAACTCGAACGAAGCTCGGCACCGCGGCCGATGAGGCTTATCCAGGATTGGAGAAAACGAATGACGATCAAACTGCCGCAAGCCATCAAGGACTACTTCGATGCAGACCGCACAGGCAGTCCGGATGCCATCGCAGCCGCTTTCACCGAAACCGGCATCGTGAAGGACAAGGGCAAGACGCATCGCGGACGCGATGCGATCCGAGAGTGGATGGTAGAAGCCGGACAGCTCTACACCTACACGGCTGAACCCTTCTTTATCGCTACGGAGAACGGCAAGACCCAGGTGACCGCTCATGTCGTCGGCACCTTCCCCGGCAGCCCGATCGATCTGCGGTTTTTCTTTGTGCTGGCGGGCGACAAGGTAGCAGAACTGGAGATTACAGTATGAAACCGTTTCTGACGCTTGAGGGCCGCAGGGCACTGATCACCGGCGGCACCTCGGGAGCGGGCGCGGCGACGGTTGCGCTCTTCAGGGAGCTTGGAGCCCGCGTACTTACTACTGCCCGTTCGAAGCCGGTGAACTTCTCTGGCGCGGCGTTCGTCGAGGCCGACCTGACGACCAAAGCCGGTGTTCGAACGGTCGTCGATGCGGTCAATCGAGAGCTCGGCGGGCTCGACATCCTCGTGAACGTTCTGGGCGGCTCTTCCGCTCCTTCAGGTGGCTTTACCGCGCTCACCGATGAGGAATGGGACAAGGAGTTCAACCTCAACTTCTTTCCGGCGGTCCGGTTGGATCGTGCCCTCATTCCCGGAATGATCTCGCAGGGACACGGCGTTATCATCCACGTCACATCGATCCAGAACCGACTGCCTCTGCCGCAGGCGACCACGGGGTATGCGTCGGCCAAGGCGGCCCTCAACACCTACAGCAAAAGCCTCTCGAAAGAGGTTTCGCCGAAGGGTGTGCGCGTGGTGCGAGTATCTCCCGGCTGGATCGCCGATCCAGGAACCAATGGCTTGGCTTCGCGCATTGCCGAGGAAGCCGGCATTGACTACGACGCCGCGGTGCAGGTGATCATGAATTCGCTCGGCGGCATACCGCTCGGACGGCCGGCCGCGCCCGAAGAGGTCGCCGACCTGATCGCGTTCCTTGCGTCGGATCGAGCAACCTCCATAACGGGGACGGAGCATGTGATAGACGGTGGGACTATTCCGACTGCTTGACCATCCGGAGATCGCTCATTCACTGGTAGAACACCGACCCACGCGGCAGGCGTCGTTTCGCCTGCTGCGTGTCAGAAGCGTTAAACGCTGAACTCCCCACGTCTTCTTGGTGGTTGGACCGACGATCAGTCCTCGCGTCAGGCGAGAGCCTCTGAATGTTTCAGGGGTTGCAGCACAATATCCACCAACGCGGATTTCCCGATCTCGAACGCGACCTGATAGTCCGGATCATCGATCATCGCCTTGAAGGCGGATCTACGCGGGTACTGCACAAGCAAAACGGCATCCCATCCTTCTACCTCTCCCTCGGTGAGCACCGGCAGACCATCGCCGCGGAAGAGTATTTTTGCGCCGAAGCGAGCCAGAATGGGTTCTGCGATTTTCAGATATTCGACATGCCTTTCCCGGCCGCCATCGCGATCGAACCGCAGGAGGTTCAGCATTACGATGGGAGAATCATCGGTGGCAGCTAAAAAGTCGGCGAATGCGGTTTGTGAAAACGAAACCATTCATTTTTCCTTTGATATTCCGTCAGGAGCGAGTGCGCCATCCATGGTATCTTACCTGCGCGTCAGAAACTGTCAGGAGGGAACACCAGTCGCGATCCCGGTCTCGCCAACGCTTTACGAGTGAAAAGCGTGGGACAGCGGAATGCCCTCCGAAGACGGCCCAGAGGTGCTGTGGTCCAACAGACTGAGAGCAATGTCCGCGACGATATTGTGGTATCTTGCCCGTCATCGCACGCGTGTGGATTTGTCAGTCTCGTCATTGTCGGGCGCGCAGTCTCATTGACGACTGTGCGCCACTTGGATGGATCGAGGATTGGTCGAGGGGTCGCTTTGACCATCTTCGGTTTAAAGGGAAGCCTCGTCATGCGCTATAAGGAGCCAGTCACTCGGGCCTGATAACGATGACCTGCTTGACGCGTCGAACTTCGGCAGGTTCCGCTTCGCGCCTTTCGGAATCAAGGTCACCTTTCCTTCCGCGCATCCACTTGGCGCGCAGCCTATCAACTCCATCTCTTCCTTATGATATACTTCACAAGCGACACTCATTTCGGTGACACTCGTGTCCTCAGGATCGACCGCCGCCCGTTCCCCAATATGGTTGCCCATGATGCCGCGTTGATTGAGAGCTGGAACAGGATAATCGGGCCAGATGACGATGTCTGGCATCTTGGGGACGTTATGTCGGCACGTGCCGGAGATTGCAGTGAATTGCTGTCGCGCTTGAAAGGTCGCAAGCACCTGATCATCGGCAACAACGATCCAGGCACGACGACGACTTCCATGGGTTGGGCCAGCGTCCAGCATTACGCCGAGATCAAAGCGGACGGTCACCGCCTAATCCTCTGCCACTATGCCTTCAGGACCTGGAACCAGATGGGCAAAAAATCGATCAATCTGCACGGACACTCACATGGACGCCTGAAACCACTGCCTAGGCAGTTCGACGTCGGCGTCGACGCACAGGAACTCCGCCCGGTGACGCTACAGCAGATTCTGGCCCGAAAACGTTCACCGGAAGGGCGATAGGGCGGCCGACTAAACCTTGCAGACTGCAGCTTCACTACTTCGAAATGATCCGAAAACCATGCGCTCGTACTAGGCTTGGGCGACATCGTTTTCGGTACAGGATTCAATATTCTAAAGCCCCGGCTTCGATTGCGGCCGCTCGGTGACCTGAAAGCCCGTCCGCCCGACACCAACTTCTTGCTGCGTCCGGATTGACATGCGTGCCGATGATGCCCCAATCACCGGGGGTGTCGATGGATTTCCATCAGTCGCATAGATCAGCGACTGCAATCCGAGCGGCTTGCCGTTATCGTCCGCGGTGAGCGAGCACCACATAGATGACGGGTGAGAGATATAGGCTTCCCGCATAATGCCGACGTCCGCCCTCGCCGTTCGCCTTCCGGCCGCAAAGAGCCTCTCGAGCATCCTGCTCATTCCCGCAGCGTCCTGATCGACAGCAGTTCGCACGCTCATTCGTGCCACTTCGTACGGTCGTTTTGTATGCCCGGCGTTAGCTATATCGCGGCATCGTGCATGGCAACGTCATTGGTTGCCTGCCCCAGAAGATCAGCATCATCACATCTATCTTCGAGCTCACGTGCCGCCACCGAAGTCGACCGCTTGATGGCCTAGCTCGGTCAAGATTGTTGCAAAATCGCAGCACCGCCAACAATCCGCCTTTTTAGTCGATCTCCCCGCTTTATGGGATCGATTTGGATGCTACCAATCTCGTAGGTGATTTGCGATGGGGCTGTGGCTGTGGCATCGAATAATATGGGATTAAGTTGCAGCGCGATGTTATTGGCGGCAGGGGTTGCCAGCATCTTCGCCACATCTGGGGCGGCGCGTGCAGATGAACAGATTTTCGACGAATTGCGCTTTGGCGCTTCTGCATCCGTACAGGGCGGCCACAGCCATGAAGATGGCGTCTTCCCCGAAGTCACGGTCTTCTTCGACCCGTTTGGCCAGGATGCGGCAACCGACTGGAAGCAGACGCTGGCACGCCCGCGCATCAACCTCGGCACGTCCATAGGGACCGCGGGTGAAGCAACGCAGATCTTCGGCGGTCTAGTGTGGACCGTTAATTTCAACGAAAAGGTGTTTGCCGAAGCAGGTTTCGGCGGCGTCTGGCACAATGGCAACCTTGACTATGCAAAGGACGGCCCAGAGCTCGGCTGTCGTTTCATGTTCCATGAGTATGTCGGTGCGGGTTATCGCTTCGACGCGCATTGGAATGTCATGGCCCAGGTCGCTCACTCCTCGCACGCCAATCTGTGCGATGGTCCCAATAGCGGCATGACGCGCGCCGGGATCCAGGTCGGTTACAAGTTTTAAGCCTTAGGCTTTGATCAACCGATATTGAGCAATGACCCCGCGCGATCATCATCCGCCTTCGGCAGGGCGTATGAGTGCAGACCAGCCTCCGGTTTTGGACGACTTTTGCAACGACTACGTCTTGCTGTCAGTCGCCGTTGAGTTAGCATAGGCCGTCGCTTGGGAGTTTCTGAATGCGCTTGAGTGACAGGTGAAGGGCGTGTCTCCAGGTTCGCCCTTCGCCACCTTGCTTGCCACTCAGTGTAGCGTCGGCTCCGAGAGCAAATTGGGATGCCTGGCATGGAATGTCATAATCAGGCTCATCGCGCGCACAGCAATATCCTCGGCAAGAGCGACGTCAGAAGCAGCTAAGTCGTCTGCCGCCTCCCGCAACGCCAATCCAACCGAACGCATGACCATCTCAAGCGCGTCCTCGCCCTCGGAAGCCGCCAGTTCCGCGGTATCCGCGAGCGTAACCGCGAGCCCTTCCAGGACAGCACGCCTTTCGAGCAGTGGAAGCCTGCTGAAGTCCGAAATGTCTCTCATTTTCTACCGAGTTCGGTTTCGACCTTCTTGCGTGAGTTGCCCGCCTTCTTGACTGCACCTTTCACGGCCTCCTTGGAGACCCCTTCCTTCTTGGCCTCGTATTTCACTTCGTGGTCCTGGCCAGCGGCGACGCGAGCGCGATCCTGCGTGCGGCCTCTTGATGTCGTTGCCATCTCTTTTCTCCCATTTTAATCACCGTGAAACTCGCAAGGATTCAATAGGTTCCGGGAGGACATGGAAGTTCAAAGGAAGCTGCGATCAGTATTAGCCTCAACTCAAGTAGCAGTTGCGACTTTACTGCCACGTGATATCCTCGATTTGTGCACGACCACTAACCTCTAACCCGGCTTCTGCCGGGTTCTCTTTGAGAGCCCGAATGCTTCCGGCTTCGGAACTCTTGCCCACCGGAACCATTTTATGGGCATGAAGATGGGAGCAGCATTCACTCAATGTGTCGGAGACCGCCGTTTGGCTGGCGGGACATCGGCTTGTCCTTGCGGGAGCCGCCGCTCTCGTCGTCGTGTGGTGTGCAGTCGGGTTTATTCTTGGATGGCCGATTGAATGGCATTTTGTCTCGGCGATGACCGGCACGCTTGTGACGCTCTTCCTTCTTCTTATCATGCAACACAGCCAGAACCGGGACATGGCGGCCCTCCAGGTCAAAGTCGATGAACTCATCCGGTCCAGCGAGGCAGGAAACCACATGATTGGTGTCGAGCGCCTGGAGGCTGAAGAACTCGCGCGACTGGCGTATAACAAGACGCCCTGACGATCACAGCGCCATGACACAAACGCGATCGATCCCATGCAAAACGTCGCGAGATGCCAAACCAATGGCACGGCCCGGCCGTATCACGTCCAACATCGTTGCCGGGTGTACCTATGCTCAAGGAAATCGCTACAGCAGCTGCATGCGCCATACTCTTACTGGAGGCCATGATTACCCTCCAACTATACGGTTTGAATGCGATCTCAGGCGTGCTGGCGGGAGCAACAGTCGGCACGCTTGGCGTTATATTCGCGCGGTTGCGACGAAGAGCGTTCCGCAATAAACAGCGTCGTCCAAAAGGCCGGCGATAGTTGCTGGTACCGGGATGGAATCAGGCAGACTTGCGCTCCCGCTCATCCGCCTTCTCCTGCGCGACCTCTTCGACGCATTCGGCCTTTTCCGCGAGCTTCCTGCTCATCTCGCGAAGCTCCTGCTCGTCAAGCTTCTCAATGCCGACGAACTTGTTCTGGGCCTGCGAACTCAAGATCAATTCGTCGAGCTTTGCCTGTAGCGCCTTGCCATCGCGATTCTGCGAATTCTGGAGGACAAAGACCATCAGGAAGGTGATGATTGTAGTGCTCGTATTGATCACCAGCTGCCAGTTTTCACTGTAGTCGAAGACTGGACCCGACGCAGCCCATGCAATGACGAGCGCGACCGCAAATACGAAGGTCGCGGGCTTTCCGGAAAGATCCGCGATGGTGGTGGCAAACTTGGAAAAACCTTTGGATACGACGTTGTCGCTCATTTGAACCTCACTGTTGCCCGGCCAAAGAAAACGCGAGCCTGCGCACTGCGGTTCCTGGCATGGGACTTCAGTCTGAGGGCGTACAGGTAGCTCTTTCCTGTTATCTGTGCCCATTGGTTACGATCAAGGATCAAATTTCCAGGGCTACGCGTCTGGAGTTGGTCGCTATACGGACGACGTCTGAGGGCTGCCCGAAGAGGGAGAGCCCTACCGGATTTCAATGGATCGAGCTGGACGATCGGGCATTTATCCGCGTCCAAGTTATCCCGACGTAGTTCGAGATCAATGCGGCGGCCATCAATTCCGCAGAGCGGCATCCTTTTTCGTAGAGTTCGATTGCCGCGTCGCACAGGAATGAGGACGCATGGTCGTCCCACCCGACGCCATAGTGGCGGTTACCACGCACTGACTGCTCTCGACATGAGGAGATGGTCCTCGTGAGCCTTGGACATGGATGCCTCGGTGAACTGCGGACCTGGATAAGGATTACCGTTTGGTAGGTATAGGCCGCCTATGACGATGCCATCGACGATCGCTTCGATATAGCGGCTGTGCTCGTCTTCGGGTTCGGCCGGAAGCCCTTTCCGTGTGAGAAGAGGCTCCTGCCCTTTGGCAAGGATCGCGACGCCGTTCCAGGCCTTCTGCCCCTGCCATACCGCGCCGAAGCCCGCAGCCTTGATCGGAAACTTCTGCTGCGGTGCCTTCAGCTCCTGCAGACAAACGACGTCCGGCTCGGCCTCCCCCAGCCATCGTAGGAGGATTTCGAGCCGGCCATTGGCGCCGTTTACGTTGTAGCTCGCAAGCTTCACTGGCTAGTGCCGGATTTCCGCCTCGACCTTCTTGCGCGAATTCCCGGCACTCTTCACGGCCTTCTTGACCGTATCTTTCGAGACGCCTTCCTTCTTGGACTCGTATCGGACTTCGTGGTCCTGGCCGGCTGCGACCTTCGCGCGATCCTGCGCTCTGCCTCGGGACGTGGTAGCCATGCGAATTCCTCCTGATGTTTTCGATCATCGGAAAACGGGCGTCGAATCAGGAAGTTCCATGTCCTATGGCGAGAGGCATTCTTCGCAGATGCCGCATCCGTCGTCGTCCAGGAAGGTTTGCGAGCGCCCACAACAGAGATAGCTACGCGGGCAATAATGATGAGTGTCGTCATGCACCGGCGGCAGGATTTCGATTTCGGGGGTATTGATCATTTCAAGGGCGTCGTCTTCCATCTAGAGTGCGCCAGGTTCGAGGATTCCTTTGAGGTGGTCAGGCTTCAGACCGAAACAAGAAGCCCTTCTTCTCGTCCGGCCATTGCCGTTATGCCGGCCCGACTGACCGGATCGTGGCGATCCTGCAGATCGACGAAGACGATACCGGGACGGCGGAACATGCGTTGGCGCATGCGCGGAAGTTATGAGGCAGACGGCTTCAGAATGCGGTCGATAGGTGAAATGCCCGGCGAAGGCTGGTAAAGCAAGAGGGTTGATGCCCGAGGCGAGACTGATGACCAGAGAAGAAATGCTGAGCTATTCTCAAGCTGTTTGCGACGGCCTTCGCGAGGATGCAGACGGGGTACGACGCGAGGTTCTCGCCCACGCAGGAAACAGGTGGTCGCTCGGCGTCGTACACACGCTCGGCGTCTATGGGAGACTTCGGCACGCGGAAATTGGTAGGCGAATGCACGGAGTGACGCAGCGGATGCTCACTCGGACGCTCCGCCAGCTTGAAAGAGATGGCCTCGTCTCGCGCCACGATCTCGTCGAGATGCCGCCTCGCGTAGAATACGAACTGACTGAAATGGGAATGGAGCTTCTCGTTCGCATGATTCCCTTGTGGACGTGGGTCGTGGAGAATTCCGACAAATTTCGAAAGTCACGCGAGGAATTTGATTCCCGGCAGCCCGAAACGCCTTCCTGGCAGACCTTTTAAGGGGTCAGATCGCGACGCTTCGCTGGTGTTGTCGCGACCCTGACCGTATGGAGAACAGGAGAAGCGGACGAACACGGGAGAGCGAGCACATCGCGCTCTCCCATGTCTCATCACAGCAAGGCGGCTTCGCCCCGAAGCGAAGGCATTACCGTGCGATCAGGTTCTCGTCGATCCAATCGGACACGTCGGTCACCTTGATGTTTTCCCGTACGTTGAACGTGCTCGCTTTGTCCCATGCCATGCCGCGCCCGATACCGAAGGCTGCCCGGTACTTGCGCATCATGTTCTGGGGGTCTTCTGCCAGTTCGTCCATTAGGACGGGCACGGTCCATTCTGATCGGCCAAAGGGTCGGTTGAAGCCCTCTTCCAGCTTGTCCGCAAGTTCGCCATAGGTGACGGTGTCGCCCGCCAGGAAGACGATCTCGTTGCTAATGGTCGGCTCGTAGAAGACGATTTCTGCCGTGAGTACGCCGATGTCTTCGGGCGTCGTTACCGTAACCGCCGTGTCGTAGCTTCCGAGCGCGTTGACCTTGTTCTTCTCCAGATCGACGACGCCGAATTCTGGTTCGAAGAGATAGCTCATGAACATGCCGGTGGAGATGATGACCCATTCGGTCTTGATTTGAGAGCGCAGGAGTTCACGTACATCGAGCTGGGCGTCGAAGATGTCCTGCGGACCACCTCGGCCGATAGCCTCGAAATCGACACCGAACTGCCAGGGGAAATAGCGCGGAATGCCCGACTGGAGTGCCGCCTTGGCGAGCGTCATCGGAGTATTGATTCCCGCCGCGTAGCCAGTGCAGCCGATTACGGTGTCGTACTGCGAGAAGACGGACGCCAGCTCGTCGATCGAACTTTTCACCAGATCGCCCAGGACGATTGCGATACCCAATTCACGGATTTCGGCGATGTCGCGCTGCTTGGCCGGGTCATCGGATTCCACGGCACTGGCGCGCAGCAACACGCTGATCTTCGCCCCTTCGAAATCCTTGGCGCGACGGGCCAGGTTGCGTAGCACCGGCATCCCGAGTTCACCGGCACCAAGCACTAGAATGTTCCGTGACTTCACGTTGGAGATTGCGTTGTTCATCGATTTCAATCCTTCGAAATTCCGTTGTCGCCGCTATCTGGCAAAGCGAAGAGGCGAAGAAAAGAAGGTACACGGATGATACTGCAGCGAAATCGAAGGACGAACGTCCCTCCGTGATCGGTCTTCCGGGATGACCGACAAGGTTCTGCAGTTGGCGGCTGAGATCGAGAAGCTGACCGAGATCGTCCCCGCCGTGGAGGCGAAGGCCTTTCTGAAGGCGCGCTTCAATCTCCTGGTAAGCGAACTATCGACCTATCTGGGATTCGCGCAGACCTTGAAGGGATAGGAAGAAGTCCTTCGAAAGACGAGGCCAACGAGCTTTCACCACCCGGCGCGCGAAATATGGCTTTTAACGGGTGTACTGGGTTATCGGCCGGAACGTTCCATCTGGGTTGGGAGAGCTGCAGCCGTTTTGGTTGGCCCGAATATAATCGTTTATCGGCATAGCGCGAATTTTTTAATCGTTTTACGACCTGAATAAATGGTTTTCGACTTTTTTGACGAAAGTATTTAATCATTTTGCGACTTTTTGCGCGCTAAATAACTGTTTTACGACCTTCATAATTGATATTTGCGATGGAGGCCGCATATAATCGATCGGTGATATCTGCACGGGAGCGAAAAATGACAAGCAACACTGCCAGCCCGCGCGTCTTCCAGGATCGGATTGCACCTCGAGATACTGAACTCGTGGGATATGCAGCACTGATTGAAATGTACGGGATCGAGGCTCCCATCCGAGAGCCGTCCGCGGTCGCCAACGCTTCGGTGAAAGGCGGGCGAAAAACTCAGGACGGATGGACGGTCTTCGACAAACGGTACATGCCCGACCAGACACTGGCGGCCCAGCTCGGTTTTGCTCTAAGGCACGAGCAGATCGATCTCCTCATTCTCAAGAGGCTGTTCCAGAAGGTCTCTCCAAACGACATCGCGTCTATCGTCCAGGCGGAGCCGACCGGTGCGTCGGCACGCAGGATCTGGTTCTTCTACGAGTGGCTCATGCAAGAGCGCATCCAAGTTCCCGACGCGGAGCAGGGCAACTACGTGGAGGCTCTAGATCAGAGGGAATACTTCACCTCGCAGCCCATGAACTCGTCGCGACACCGGGTTCGCGACAATCTTCTCGGAAATCCGTCCTTCTGTCCGATGCTGCGACGAAGCGAGTTCCTGTCGAATACGATTGCCCATCGCTGGAGCGACGCTGCGAAGGAGCTCGTCGGCACTATAGACAGGCAGGTCGTCGCGCGTGCGGCGAGCTTCCTTCTGCTGGCAGACAGTCAGGCATCGTACCAGATCGAGGGCGAGCGCCCGCCACGCAACCGTCTGGAACTCTGGATGCGCGCGGTCGCGCAGGCGGGTCGCAGGCGCCTGTCCATCGACGAACTCGTACGTCTTCAGCACATCGTCATCGAGGAGGACCGGTTCATAAAGCGTGGCCTTCGCGACGCCGGCGGGTTCATCGGAGGCCGTGACTGGAACAACGATCCCAGCCCGGAACATGTGAGCGCCCGTCACGAGGACATCGCCGATCTTCTTCAGGGAATAATCGAATGCGGGCAGCGGATGGCGAAGAGCGACGTCGATGCTGTCCTACAGGCTTCGGTCATGGCGTTCGCGTTCGTCTTCATTCATCCCTTCGAAGACGGAAACGGGCGACTTCATCGGTACATGATCCATCACGTTCTTGCAGAACGAGGCTATACGCCGACGGGCATGATATTCCCGGTTTCGTCGGTACTCTTGAAACGTCAGGCGGAGTACGGGGAGGAACTCCGGGCCTTCACGGGGCCGCTGCTGCCGTTCGTCGAGTGGGTGCCTACGGGAAAACAGAACGTTCGCGTGCTCAACGAGACCGCCGATCTATATAGGTTCGGAGACTACACCGAAATCACGGAGTTCCTGTACGAGTGCGTCGTGACGACGATCGAGCACGACCTGCCGAGGCAGATCGAATATCTCGCCCGCTTCGACGAGGCGAAGGGCCGGATACAGAGCTTCATGGAGATGCCGGACGAGATGATCTCTTCGCTGATCAACTTCATCTCGCAGAACAACGGCGTCCTGTCGAAGAAGCGCCGCCGCCGTGAATTCGAAAAGATGACCGACATCGAAGTCGAGGCGGCGGAAGCGATGGTGAGGGACGTGTTTGATATGGATGTTCCCGGAGACGCTCTGGAACAGTCGGACGACGACGACCCCGCGGCGTTGCCGGGCCGGCGATGACGGACCGGGTGCTCTGCTACGAAAAGACAGGGCAGCGTCCTGCTGCATCTTCAGCGGCGTCCCTACCCTCCTGAAACGCCGTCCGCAGTTCGCTCAATACAGGGTTCGGGAAAGCCGACTTTTCCGCGTAAGGCCGCCACCCGAAGAAGATCCACGCTTCATCCGATATCTGATCCCGTATTGATTCGATTTCTTCGACAACGGGAGTAACCTCCCGCAGGAACGGCAGATTTCTCGACATCCGGTTCAGAATTCTTGTGGCATCAGGTCAGATCCGGCCGGAAGATGGCGAATTGCCGAAGGGAGCGATCTTCATCGGCAAGCCGTTCAGTGCGGGCGTGGTCCATTCGCGGCTACAGGAATTGCTTCCGGACGACATGAAACCGGAACCATTGAAGAAAGCCGTTCGGGACTGAGGGTCCCTCCAGCGCATCTGCCGCTCGTCCTGTCGCCGACAGCTCGAGCGCCCCCTCTGCCACTATCCAACTTCAGCTGAACGGTCAGTCGTTGGACGGCTATTCAACGGTGACGCTCGAAGCGTCCGCGGCAGGATCTGGACCGCGTTCGCATGCCGTCTCTAGCGCGTCGATCTCGCGCTTGATCGCCTTGGCCCCTTGTACGACCAAACTGTCCACGAAGTCTTCAAGCTTGAGCCGAAGGTTTTCACGCCAATGCTCGCTTATGACAAAGCCTCCGTTTGGATGCGCGCGCCGTGGCACAGCAGTCCCCACGTCGGTCAGTTAGCTGCCGTACGGGTCATCGGATCCAGTGGTTCATCGGGTTGCGGATCGGGTGGGGGCTCTTCACCAGGAATACGGCCGGGATCGCTTGGATTCCCGTCTCCAGGCACGGGCAACGGGGGCGGGACAATTGGTTCGTTGGGAACGGACATTGGAACTCCTCCTCGCTGCTCAAACGTTGGGCCGAGTAGCAAGTTCCGATAAAGCTACAAACATGTTTCTCATTAAAGGGAGGTTGCCACTCCTCGCGCTAGGGATTGGTTCGCAGGTCGGCGTGCCAGACTGCTATTTGGACGCTACACGTCTTGTGCAAGAACCGCTTCGATCTCGCAAACGACGCCCTTGGGATCGTATGAGATGGAAGACTGACCGCTGATCTCGGCGGCGAGAAGCCGCTCGATGAGGCGGCTCCCGAACCCTTTTCGGGTCGGAAGTTCCACAGCAGGGCCGTCCCGCTCCACCCACTTGAATTGCAGCCGACCACTGCCTTGCGAATACGTCCAGGAGATCGAGACCCTACCTTGTGGTACAGACAGGGCCCCATATTTTGCTGCATTCGTGGCAAGCTCGTGGATTGCGAGCGAGAACGACACCACGGCTTTCTGCGGGAGAAGCACGGGGCAACCTTCGACCTCGAACTTCTCACGAGGATAGGGGTTCAAGACCTGCTCTACCAGGTCGGCGAGATCGGCACGCTGCCAATCGTTGTGTGTCAGAAGGTCATGCGCATGGGCCATCGACATCAGTCGCGCGTTGAACGAGGCTACACTGTCGCGTCCGTCCCCATCGCGATCCAGGGTCTGCTTCGAGATTGCCATGACCGTCGCGAAGACGTTCTTAACCCGATGGTTGAGTTCACCGATGAGCACGCGCTGCAAGCGCTCAGCCTCTTTCCGCGCCTTGATGTCCTGAGACATCTTCGATGCACCGATTGCACGGCCGCTGCTGTCGTAGATCGGCGACACGCTGAGCTGAACGTCGACCGGACGCCCACCCTTACGAAGTCGCTGCGTCTCGTAGCGATGGATAGTCTCGCCTGCGCGGATCTTGCTGAGAATTTCGGATTCCTCGTTTCGCCTGTCTTCTGGAACGAGCATGAGAACAGATTGACCGATCGCCTCCTCACGCGAGTATCCGTACAACTTTTCTGCGGCAGCGTTCCAGTTCGTGATCTTCATGTCCATGTCGATGCTAAGAATTGCATCGTTTGACGACGCGACTATCGAAGCGAGTTGTCGTTCGGACTCCTGCGCGGTCTTGCTAGCCGATATGTCGATAGCAATAAAGCCGACCTGCCGGACCGCTCCTTGCTCGTCTTTGAGAGCCGAGACCGAGATAGCCGTCCAAACGAGATCACCATTCTTGCAAATGCACCGCTTCTCCATGTCAAAGCTTGCGCCCTCCGAGATCAGCTGCTCGAACCGTCGTTCAGCCTCGGGCAGATCGTCAGGATGCGTAATGTCCTGAAATCTGATGCCGACCAGCTCGTCGCCTTCATAGCCGAGCATTTCGGTAAAGCGCCTGTTGACGAAAACCATTCGACCTGAGAGATCGGTCTGTCCGATCCCAGCGGCCGATTGAGAGAAGAGAGCTCGGAGACGCTCTTCGCTATCCTTCAGGGCAAGCTGCGATCGAACGCGGTCGGTTGTCTCACTTACAATGCAGAAGACACCGCGAACTTTGCCGCCTTCATCCCTGATAGGCGAATAGGAGATGTCGAAATAGACGTTCTCTGGGTGGCCGTGTCGTTCGATGTAGAACGGCCGATCTTTGGCGGATACAGTTTCGCCTGTGTGCAGCACCCGACTGAGCAAGGGCTCCAGATCATGCCAGAGCTCGGACCAATTCTCCTGTGCAGGCCGCCCGAAAGCTCTTGGATGGCGCATGCCGATGCTGGGTGCATAAGCGTCATTGTAGAGCGCAACATACTGCTCGCCCCAAAACATCACGATCTGCGCGTGCGACGGGAGCATGATATCGACTGCGGATCGCAGGCAGGCAGGCCATTCACTTTGCGGCCCCAGGATGGAGTCGTCCCATGCGCCGCTCTCGATCATGCGAGCGATGCCGCCTTCCACACTTTGCCTTTCTAGCCTTACGTCCGACACCCCTGCTCTTCCGACGTTTGAGCAAATTCACCTGCGCACAAAAAGTAAGTCTTTTCTGATAGATCGCAAGAGGTGGCCTCCAAAAGAAAGGCGGTTTTATGCGTTAGAAACAGGTGCCTCTGCGGTGGGACCTACACGTAGAGCCACATTCATCAATCATGGATATTGGGAGCGGGCCTCCTAGCAACGACGCCAGGGCCGAAAGGCGGCTACCGCCTCACAAGAAAATCGGGCGCAACAAGCTTGCTTGACCTCGTCCTCGCCGTCAAAGTCCCTGCGCCCGCCTTCCGATGGGCGTAGATCCGCCAGCGTGCCCCCCCGTGCGGTGCCAAAACTTCACGATGCTGCCGGATGAAGCGGCTTTGCTTCGCGCCGAGTTAGCCAAGGTAGCCATTGCCGATGTCGTCGCCGAGATCACCACACCCAATGAGGAAGATTTGCCGATGCGGCCGTGCTTGCTTGCCATTGAGAAGAGGGGCAATCGTGCCTCGTCGTAGGAGGGGACCACGATGAGTTCCTCCAACAAGTCCGTCGTAAGCGGCTGCACGGGCCTGGTTGTCTCAAAGGCACTCAAGATACTCACGACGCCGACGATAAGACATCTCTTCGCCAGCTCCAGGCAGGGCGTCGATGCTAACACGGGCGAAGAACTGGCTATTGGGCTGAACCGGCGGATGAAGTCATTGATGTGTCGAACGTGATGTTTCGACGAGGCGGCCACCAAGTTTTTTGCGAAAAGAACGGTTCCCACCTTTCAACCGCGACGATAAAAGCCGGCAACGGTAAAACGAACGCGGTCTTACGCAATGCGAGCTGTATGCGTCAAGGCGACGGGAATGTGGAGAGCCAACCAGCGTTGAGGGACTTTAGGCTCTCCACCTGCCGAGCAAGACTTTGGGAGACCATCTCGGCAAGGATAAGAATTCACGCCGCTGCAAAATGTTCCAGCGTCAAGAAATGACAGCGGCGAAGGATGCACGGAGAGTGTAGGGTGATCCTTCGCCTAGCCGATGCGGTCAGATACGCAACTCGCACGAGCTAGCAAGACAACATGAAGATGCCTCTTTAGTTCCAGCACCGCTCCCTTTGCTCTTCAAGAGGGACGGCTGAAGCCAATCGGTCAGGGCGCTCGATGCCGCGCTGGCGCAAGCGTCTACGCCGCCATGAAGGGCTCCCAACAACTCGTTTTAACAGCATGAGTGTTTGCATAGCAAAGAAATGTGCTGTCCGGTGATCAGCTAGGACAGCGAACCGGAATCGGTCTACCAGCCCGGGAAGGTGTGAGACCTTGTCTAGGCAGTCATCCGAAACTCGCTTCGCGCGGTCAGTTCGCCGACCTTTGCGGCCATAACGTCAAGCCCATAGGGCTTTGGGATAAAAATGGCGTCGTTTGGCAACTCGTCGGCAGATAATCTATGTCCGCCCGAAGCAATGATGACTGGCACGTCCATGTGAGTGGATGAAATCATCCATGCTAGATCGAGACCGTTTAGCGCTCCGGGCATGTCTACGTCCGTAACGACCGCGTCGACCTTACGCTGCCCCAGGACAGCCACGGCCTCCAGGACGCTTCCAGCTTCGACGACCTCATAGCCTTCGTCGGCCAGGGTGTCGGCGAGTACCATTCTGATCAGAAATTCGTCTTCGACGACGAGAACCGTACGCTGATACATGGCAGTCTCCTTCGTTGGCACGAGACTAACTCGCTTGTCCAAGATTTCGATCGCCCCTCGAGACCGAGTATTTGCCAACATATTTAATAAAATGCGGACGATCGTCACCCACCTTCCTTGGAGGGGAAACCGATGACCATCCCAAGTCGACATGTACTAACTCGGGGGTCTTCGCCTCGACGAGACGATGCCTGCTCAGACCTCCAGCCACCGAAAGCATCGGCCGCCAGACATCGGCCGGATGACAGGAAAGCCGACTATCCTCTTTTTTCGAGCGCTAGCCTCCCATTCGGAGGATGGGCATATCTCGTGTCCACAAACGTCGCCCGTCCAAACCATAATAGCGTGCAGGGCATGCCGAGGAAACATGGCCTGATGACCGGGAGCCCCACCATTCCGGAACCCGAATGAGCATCTCCCTCATCTAGGAACAGTTTCGAAAGACCGTGAGATGATCTCTCGTCAGGCGGGGCATGTCGGCAAGACAGATCATCAGACCTGACGCTCCGACACCAATCGCTTTCCCGACGCCCGCGACGATCGAAGTCTACATCCCGCAGGCATAGTGAGGGGTTAGGACGACTTGTACGGGAAGATCGGTCCTCTTTGTAAATCTGCTCTTCTAGATGCGCTGCGGCGACGAACACCGGATGCATCCCGATCCGTTAGTATGAAGCGTCGACCAGCGAGCCATTGAGACCTCATTGAATTCTGCGGGGAGCTTACGAGCATCTTTGGTTCGGCTCGAACTTCCCGCGGAAAGAACGAATGCGGCGCGGGGGCGTTGACCGTTGGCCGCGACGTCATGCATAGGCGGCAAGTCTTGAGGCGGCGATGTCGGCCAGTATGGACAGGGCTAGCGATGTCGAATCCTTGGTCGGCCCGAAGATTCCGATCGGCGCCTTTATGCGGTCTATCTGGGCGTTGACAAATCCCGCATGTCTCAGACGCTCGACGCGACTTCGATGCGTGTGTGTGCTGCCGAGCGCGCCTATGTAGAACGCACTCGATTGCAACGCCATGCCAAGGACGCTCTCTTCGGCGTCCAGGTCGTGATGCAATAGTACCACCGCAGAATGCTGATCGAAATCGGATGGGCGCAGATCGCGGCCAGATGCTCCCAAGACCACGACGTCATGTCCGGCCGCTTCGGCAATCCGTTCCAGCGCGACCGCCTCGGAAGACTGCCCCGAAATGACAACGCGTGTCCGCGGCCGGTAGACCGTTTCGAAGCTCCCGTTCCCCCACCCGCATCGCGAAGGCGGCACGATGCGATCGATCGCTTCCTGGGTCGGTGAGTATGAAAGCCCGGCCGTTCGACGGTCCCGCACCGCGGTGACGACGGCTTCCAACTTCTCGACGTCGACGTCGCGCAGGACATGAATTGCGATCGTGATGCCGCCTCCACAAGGAAGGACGACATCGAAAAAGGGCGAACCGTCGCCGAAGAAAACGGTTCGATCTTGGCCCGCCTCCATAGCCAGCAGCGCCTCAGAAGCCACCGCCGCCTCGACGCATCCGCCTGAGACGTAGCCGAAGAAGCTGCCATCGGCCGCGATGGCGAGATGTGAACCAAGGGCGCGGGCCGCGCCGCCGCGGATATCGACAAGGGTTGCGAGCGTCGCCCCGCCGTTCTTGAAGGAAGCGATGGCGAACTGCAGAATGTCCAAAGGGTCGTCGCTGGTGGACGACCGTCTCGGCACGTTCAGCTCCATCGTGTTGAGCACCAGATTCATGCGTCTTGTCCTGTTGGAACCATCATGCGACCTCTGGAAGCCCACTGATGAGCTTGTCGAGGGTCATGGGATAGTTCCGAAGACGGATGCCAGTTGCATTATGGATCGCGTTGGCAATCGCCGCCGAGACTCCGCACAATCCTAACTCGCCAATCCCCTTCGCTTTCATCGGTGAGGAAATGGGATCGGTCTCGTCCATGAAGATGACCTCCTGATGCGGAATGTCGGCGTGCACCGGCACCTCGTATCCGGCAAGGTCGTGGTTGACGAAGAAGCCGCGGCGGCTGTCGACGGCGAGCTCTTCTGTAAGCGCGAGCCCCGCTCCCATCGTCATGGCACCGATCACCTGGCTTCGGGCTGTGATCGGGTTGAGGATCCGCCCGGCCGCGCAAACCGCCAGCATGCGGCGAATACGGGTTTCACCGGTCGCCACATCGACGCCGACCTCGACGAAGTGCGCGCCGAAGGTCGACTGCTGATGGCTATCGGAAAGCTTCTCCCATTCGACCTTGTCCTCGGCCACAAGTCCTTGGGCGCCTGCCACTTCGGCAAGGGGAACCGAGCGCGTGCCTGAGCGAACCTGACCATCTTCGAAGACGACGTCCTGCGCATTGAAACCGAGTTTCTGCACAATAGCCTCGCGGAGCTTGACGCAAGCGGCGTAGACGCCCGTCGTCGAACAGTTGGCGCCGAACTGGCCACCCGAGCCTGCCGATACGGGAAAGCGGGAATCTCCGAGCTGTACAGCGACCTTGTCGATAGGCAGCCCCATCATCTCTGCCGCGGTCTGCGCGATAATCGTATAGCTGCCCGTTCCAATATCCGTCATGTCAGTCTCGACGGTAACGACGCCTTCATTGTCAAGGCGGACGCGCGCGCCCGACGGGATCAGCAGATTGTTACGGAAAGCGGCTGCAACGCCGAGGCCGATCAACCAGTTTCCTTCTCGACGCGATGCGGGGCGAGTTCGCCCATCCCAGCCGAAGCGTTCCGCCCCGAGCTTGAGGCAACCGACGAAGTCGCGATGCGAAAAGGGCCTTTCTGGCTTTTCGGGATCAACCTGGGTGTCGTTCAGGATTCGAAATTGTACGGGGTCGATGCCGAGCTTATCCGCCATCTCGTCCATCGCTATCTCAAGCGCCATCAGCCCCGGCGCTTCTCCCGGCGCACGCATGGCGTTGCCTTCGGGAAGATGGAGCGTTGCCAGCCGCATCGCGGTCATCCGGTTCTCGCCCGCATAGAGAAGCCGCGTTTGCATTGCCGCCGTTTCGAGCTGACCATCGGGCTGGTCGCCCGACCAGCTCTCGTGAGCGATCGCCGTGATCTTGCCGTCACGGCTGGCGCCGATCCGAATTCGCTGAATGGTTGCCGGACGGTGCGTCGTGTTGTTGACCAGAAACGGCCTCGGCAGTGCCACTTTGACGGGACGGTTGGCGGTCTTTGCTCCAAAAGCCGCAAGGACCGCGTCGGCACGCAGAAAGAGCTTGCCTCCAAAGCCCCCGCCGATGAAGGGAGACATGAGGTGGATATTCTCCTTGTCGACGCCAAGCGTCGTCGCGAGGTCTGAGCGCCACCAATCGATCATCTGGCTTGATGTCCAAACGGTTAGTTCATCGTCGTCCCAAGCGGCAATGGACGCATGCGGTTCCATCATCGAATGCGACTGATCCGGGGTCGTATACGTCTCGTCCAACGTCACTTCGGCGGACTTAAACGCCCCCTCGAAATCGCCGACAGCGGTGTCTGGCGGCGCGCCGCCAGCATCCTTCGGCTTCACGGCGGTGTCCTTCGCGTCGGCGAGGTCATAGACGCCCTTTTCCTCAGCGTAGTTGACCTCCACGAGAGCGGCGGCGGCGCGAGCCTGCTCGAACGTCTCGGCCACAACCACGGCAATCGCCTGATGATAATGCGCAATCTCATCGCCACCAAAGAGGTTTGCGGTATTGAACTTGCCCTTCTCCCGCTTGCCGACGTCTAGCGTGGTGACCACGGCAAGAACGCCAGGTGCACGCTTGGCGGCGTCGACATTCATCGACGATATGCGCCCTTTGGCAATGGCAGAACCCACAGGATAGCCGTAGGCGTAAGGTATCTTGGGATCATGCCATTCGTAGGCATACATCGCCCGGCCCGTAGTCTTGAGCTGGCCGTCAATGCGATGGATCGGCTGGCCGACCACCTTGAGCTGGTCGATCGGATTGGTGGTTGCTGGAGTGTCGAACTTCATGACGGTCAGCCTCTCGCTTCGACGATCACTGCGCCGAGCGTACGCTCGACGAGATCGACCTTGAATTTGTTCTGCTCGGTCGGACGGGCATCGGCAAGGAGAGCTCCCGCCGCGGCTTTCGCCCCTTTGGACAGCTCGGTGTCGGCGGCTTCGACGCGCCATGGTTTGTGCGCGATACCGCCGACTGCCACTCTACCCGTTCCGTCCGGCTGAATCACCGCTCCGACGGAGACCAGGGCGAAGGCGTAGGACGCCCGGTCACGGACCTTGCGATAGATATGCGTGCCGCCAATGGGAGGCGGTAGCAGGACGGAAACAATGATCTCGCCCTTTTCGAGGGCTGTTTCGATTTCAGGAGTGTCGCCCGGCAGGCGATGGAAATCGGCGATCTGGATCGAGCGGCGGCTCCCATCCGGCTTGACGGTCTCGACAACCGCATCGAGGGCCCGCATGGCAATCGCCATGTCGCTTGGATGGGTCGCGATGCAGGCGTCGCTAACACCGACTACAGCATGCTGACGGCTGAAGCCCCTAATGGCCGAACAGCCGCTTCCGGGCACCCGTTTGTTGCAGGGTTGAGCCGTGTCATAGAAATACGGACAGCGCGTTCGTTGAAGCAGATTTCCCCCGGTCGTCGCCTTGTTACGAAGCTGGCCGGAAGCGCCTGCCAGCAGGGCTCGTGACAAGAGCCCGTAATCACGCCGGACGGTTGCGTGCGCTGCAAGGTCGGTGTTGCGGACCAGCGCTCCAATCCGAAGACCACCCTCGGACGTCTTCTCGATCTTGTCGAGGCCGAGCCCATTGACATCAATCAAGTGCGTCGGTGTTTCAATTTCGAGCTTCATCAGGTCCAGCAGATTGGTACCGCCGGCAATGAACTTTGCGCCAGCGTTCGCAACGTTTGCCTTGGCTGCAGCCTCTATCGAGGAGGCTTTCTCGTATGTAAAGGCCTTCATGATTTTGTCCCCGCGACTTCAACGATTGCCTCGACGATGTTGGAATAGGCTCCGCAGCGACAGATGTTGCCGCTCATGCGTTCGCGGATTTCAGCCTCGCTGAGCAACGTCTGTGCGTTGAGGTCGCCGGTGACGTGGCTCGGGATGTTGGCCTTGATTTCTTCGAGCACCGCCACGGAGGAACAGATCTGTCCCGGCGTACAGTATCCGCACTGGAAGCCATCATGCTTGACGAAAGCGGCCTGCATAGGATGAAGCGCGCCAGGCTGGCCTAGGCCTTCGATGGTCGTCACGGCTTCGCCGTCGTGCATGACGGCCAAAGAAAGACACGAATTGATGCGGCGTCCATCGACCAGGACCGTGCACGCTCCACATTGACCGTGATCGCACCCCTTCTTGGTGCCTGTCAGGTGAAGATGCTCGCGCAGAGCGTCGAGAAGCGTCGTTCGATTATCGACGTCAAGGTCTCGAACCTGTCCGTTAACCTTTAATGACAGGGTTGAAGCTTGGGTCATGAGGTCTCCTGTAGATTGCGCTGTCGCGTCGCCGGCGACAGTGGTGGCCGCAAGTGTCGCGGCTGAGGAGATAAGTAAGTTGCGGCGTGAAAGTTCAAATTGATTGATGCTTGGCATGATCGCCTCCACGGTTGGTCACCGCCTCCTCTCAGTGAGGATCGGCGCTTGGTCCTAAACCTAGCGCCTGCTACCGATAAGGTTAGGGGCATCCGATTATTCAGGAGATCGACGCAGCGGGAAGGAAGCGCGCTTCCGCGGTTGGATCAAGTTTGGGGGCCGCCGATCGGGGCTTCTGGAGTCGCGTCGGTTTTGGGAACTGAATCACGTGACGTCCGTTGCGAGTGTTCACTGAAGGAGGAAATAATGAGCGACGTCAAAGCAATCTCGAGCCTCGACCTGAACCGCTATCTCGGACGCTGGTATGAAATTGCTCGACTCCCGATCAAATACGAGGACGAACATGCTTCCGACGTCACCGCGAATTATTCCATCAATCCCAATGGAAAAGTTCGTGTCGACAATAGGTGCTTCGACGAACATGACAAGCCGACCAACGCGGTTGGCGAAGCAGATCCTGTCGACGGAACCAAGGCTAAATTGAAGGTTAGCTTTCTACCCGCTGCTCTTCGCTGGATCCCATTCACTGATGGCGATTATTGGGTGCTCAAAATCGACCCTGACTATCAGACCGCTCTGGTAGGCACTCCGGACCATAAGTTTCTGTGGGTCCTCGCGAGAGAGAGCTCTATCTCCGAAAGCTCGCTCGACGACTATCTGGCTGAGGCTCGTCGACAGGGCTTCGACCTTCAAGCGCTTATTAGAACGCCACACACTGGTCGTGAAGTAAGCGACACGATGCTGGAGAGCGGTTGACCGGCGTCTTCCTCTGGCGATGAATCAGGTGTTGAAGATCCCTCTCTGTTCTGGCCCGCCAGTGCAAGATATCCGTTAGTCTTGGCCCGGAGCTCCGCCCCTTGCGTAGCAAGACTGCTTGGCTACGACCTCGAGATAGTGGGAGCGACACTTGGCAAGCTCCGCGGGATCGGCAATAGGCGGGAAGCTTTAAAATGCCGCTCACTGCTCGGATGCAACGCCGCCTTTCTTAAGCTGCACACGCTTTGAACAAACCTAAAGCTCCGCGAAGCATGCTGGGGCAAAACTAGAAGCCGTCCTCGGGGAAAGCGCATTCAATGACGAACGTGAGAGGAGAAAAAAGTCGCACAATGATCGAAAATGCTGAATCGACGATTTTGAAGTGCGTTGCAAGCCGACATGCTGGCACAACGTGTCCGAGCGAAGCGGCGCGCATCCTAGCGACGGGTCACAACATCCCACGCGAATGGCGTAAATTCATGCCGATGGTCCATGAAGCCGTGGATGTCTTGATAGCACGTGGCGAAATTACTTTGACCTGGAAATCTGTTGTAATGAGCAAGCGCGGGGGCCCCTATCGAATAAGCGGCCTCAAGGATAAAAGCTGAAGATTGGAGCTATCGCGCTGATGCGTCGCCGCGCATCGGGCCGCATTTCAATGGTTGAGCGCGGCCAGCCATCAGTCTCCGCAGGCTCTTCAAAAGCCCGTCTTAGAAGGTTCGCAGGCCCTACCGGGTAAGAGAGTTGCTATACAGAGCAATCGTTTCGACGAGGCAGGTTGCCTCGGCAGGCCTTCTTTCGGCCAATGTCCAGCACTCCAGAACGACGCGCACGGAACGTCAAATGTAAGAAGTGAACACTTCGCTATTTTTACCGAGGCTGAGAAGCCTTTATTATCCAGCCACTCAAGAATGCTAGGGCGGCAACGCCGATGACAAGACCCGTGGTCGCGCGAGGATAATCTCGAGCCGCTGCTAGCGCCATTTCAGCATCGTTGCGCCATTGCTGCATCGTTGTCGGGTCGCGGCTGCGATCGTTATTTAGGGAATGGTCGCGTCGGAACATCAGCTTCTCCTTTGGTCGGATAAGTCGTCGATGCGGTAAAGGTTCCCAGCGTGAGATCTGCCTTAGGTGTTGCATCTGTCTACGAGACCTCCACAGTTGGGTCATTGAACGCGACATCCCAAGACCGGCCGTTGGCACCCTAAGATTGGCCATTGCTTCGCTCTTCAGCTGAGGGACCGCGACCGAAATCGGCGTTCCTTCGCCTCGTCGATAGCCCAGTATTAGACTTGAAACTGACGCGCGAAGGTCAATATGGGCAGACTTGACTACCCTTTAGTGGTCTTTGTCGCCGCCGATTTCGACGGGCCCGCACCGCACAGACCAAATCCGCGAGGGATTGAATTGAGCACGAACAATATAAGATCCTGGCTGACGGATATGGACGGAGTTTTGGTCCATGAGAATAAGGCGCTGCCAGGCGCCGTCGAACTCATCCAGCGATGGCAAGCACGCAATACGCCTTTTCTGGTCCTGACCAATAACTCAATTTACACGCCTCGCGATCTTAGCGCTCGGCTGCGCAACAGCGGTCTCGAAGTCCCCGAGGACCGAATTTGGACCTCGGCGTTGGCGACGGCTGCCTTCCTTAAGGACCAGACCCCAGCTGGAAAGGCATTTGTGATTGGCGAGGCAGGCCTCACCACAGCCATACACGAGGCTGGCTTCATCATGACGGATGCCGACCCCGATTATGTCGTGCTCGGAGAGACCCGCTCCTATTCGTTCGATGCCATTACCAGAGCCATTAGGCTGATTGGAAAAGGCGCCCGGTTCATCGCGACCAATCCAGACGCAACCGGCCCTAGCGCAGAAGGTCCGCTACCCGCAACAGGTGCCGTTGCCGCGCTGATTATGCGCGCGACTAACCGCGAGCCTTATATCGTCGGCAAACCGAACCCGATGATGTTCCGCTCAGCGCTCAACAAACTTGGGGTACACTCGGAAGGCACGGGAATGATTGGCGACCGCATGGACACCGATATCGTGGCGGGAATTGAAGCAGGTTTGCATACAGTACTGGTGCTCAGCGGCATTGCCGACCGTGCCGAAATCGAGCGCTACCCCTTCCGACCAAAGACGGTGATCGATTCAGTCGCCGATCTGCTTGAATAGGCGCTGTACTCAACGCGAACACCGGGCAGCGGCAACGATCTCGGCCCTGCTGGCGGCTGTAGCACCATCTCGCGCATCGTCATCAACGAATATGGGGACCCCTATCCCGGCGGCGGCGAGATGCGAGCAATATCTCGGCATCCGACGCAAGCAGATCGTGTTTTTCGGCGAAGGCGACAAACAGCCCGCGCACGGTTTCCGCTTCGATTTCGCCGCGCAATGCCGCACCACATGCCTTCAACGCAATAGAATGGGCGGTGTCCCTCGATGCAGCGGGCCACTCGCACAAGTGCCGATAGGCATCGAGCACGCAACGGATTTCAGCCGGGAAACCCAGGCCGACCAGGATGGAAACTGGCTCTTTGAACATATCGGGTTTCATGACGCTCTCCTTTCCAACTCCGAATGTAACAGGGCGCCGTCGCGACGGCGCCCTCCACCATTACAGCCGAGGACTATGCAGCGTTCTTCTGCGCCTCGATCTGCACCGGGCCGGCCGGCTGCTCCAGAGCCGGGTTGGTCTGGATGTCGATCTTCCGCGGTTTAAGGGCCTCGGGGATCTCGCGAACCAGATCAATCGACAGCAGTCCGTTCTTCAGATCCGCTCCGTTGACCCGAACATGGTCGGCGAGCTCGAAACGATGTTCGAAGGGCCGGCCGGCGATGCCACGATGCAGATAGCCGTCGTTGGCCGTCTCCTGCTTCTTGCCGGTGACGGTTAGAAGATTGGACTGAAAGGTGATGTCGAGATCGGCCTGTTCGAAGCCAGCCACCGCTATCGAGATGCGATAACCGTCGTTGCCCGTCTTGGCGATGTCATAGGGCGGCCAGTCGCTGATAGAGCGGGCGCGCTGCGCGTTTTCTAAAAGACTGAAGACGCGGTCAAAACCGACACTCGAACGGAAGAGTGGTGTATAGTCGTAAGATGTTGCCATAGCCATATCCTCCTTGAAGCAACATGGGTACGGAAGCGCCAAAAGATGACGCTCCCTGCAAGTCCAGCCCTGGTATTTAGCGGCTGGCGGCAAACGATTTGGTTTTGGCGCTGTCGGGATTCAAGATCGAGAAGAAAGAATCTTCCGATGCCTTTACGCGGCGGCCATCGAGCGCCTGCGTTCGATATATCGCTGCGAAGACGACAGCTGCCAGCCAACGCAGTCAGTTCTGCTGAGGGAGCCTGATCGACACTGAGATCGGCTTGATGAGGCCGTGGCTACACTGGTTTCGAGACCGCGGTGAATGCCAGGGCGGACAATCGACGATCGGAGACCTGCAGATACCTGCTTTGATCGCCTGCGTCGTCTGGCGATATCGGCTTCATCCAGCACTTGGCGCAGAACTGTTGCTCGACGTCTTTGGCCTCAGGACTGTTGCTGTGATTCCAGGCCAACATGGACAGACAGAAAGAGCTTGCCCCCAAAGCCCGATTTAAAAAGCGAACTTCGCAATCCTCGTTGAATTAAACCTTTTAGCGTGAAGCGATCCAATTACCTACTTGCTTGTATTCCGCCGCCGCGGCTGGTCTCAGTGCGGGTTCATAACGCCCGATACGATCTGTATTTTCGTTAGAAATCAAATAATAACTTAATTGATCTAGGAAACCCGGATTTGCTAAATATGGAACGCCGGAATGAACTTACGCTCGGGGAATAACGCTGGTGTGGAAGCAGTAGAAGGCGCCAACCATATTCTGCTTATCGAAGATTCAGTCGCACTTTCGACCTTGCTGACGAAGCGTCTCGAGCAGGAGACCGGTGCAATTATCACGCGTTGCGGAAGCTTGGCAAAGGCCCGCGAGGCGTTGACGCTTCATAACTTTACGCTGGCTTTGACGGGGCTCAATCTCCCGGATGCGCCGGCTGGTGAGATCATGCCGTTCCTAACGGAGCACCAAGTTCCGACAATCGTCTTCACAGCAAAATTCGACCCAAATGCCGGCAAGCGCTACGCTGAGCACAAGATTATCGACTATATCGTCAAGGACGGACAGCGCACTGTGGATACAGTCGTTCGGATCGTTGGCCGCATACTGACAAACCGTCAGTTCAAGGTGCTCGTCGTGGACGATGCCCGTGCCGCTCGCTCGGGGCTAGTCGATATTCTGAAGCGTCAGAACTTCAGGGTCTTTGAGGCGCATTCAGGCAAGCAGGCCCTGGAAATTCTGGCGGTCAACCCGGGCATCGAGCTCGTCATTACCGACCATCACATGGCGGACATGGATGGGTACGAATTGACCCGCCGGATTCGCGGATCCCGAAACTCTGAGGAGATCCGTATCATTGGAATATCGTCGTCGAGTGACCGGCTGCTTTCAGCGAGCTTCCTCAAGGCCGGTGCGTCGGACTTTATATACCGCCCGTTCGTGCCTGAGGAGCTTCAATGCCGCATCGACAACAATATCGAGACGCTCATCCAGCTAAAGCGGCTACGGCGGCTCGCTGAAGAAGATCACCTCACGGGGTTGGCAAACCGCCGCCATTTCTTCGAGCAAATGAACCTTCGCGACGAGAGGAAACTCGCGGGTGCCGTTGCCCTTTTGGATATTGATCATTTCAAGGTCGTTAACGACACCTTTGGGCACGACACGGGCGATCGTGTCCTGCAGGCCGTCTCCAGGCTAATGATCGAGATGTGTGTCGCTGACGGATACCTGGCAGCCCGGTTGGGAGGCGAAGAATTTGTCATCTATCTTCAAAACGCAAACGGGTTCCAAGCGCATTCATTTTCCGAGGCACTACGCAAGGCCGTCGAAGAGCTGGTTATTCCCGGCTCCAGCAGCGAGATCAAGGTCACCATATCGATTGGCGTCGTTGAGATCGAAGCGGATGAGCCCTTCGCAAACCAACTGCAGGCAGCCGACCAGCTACTTTATCTCGCCAAAGCGAATGGACGTAATCGCGTTTATTCGGACCTCACGATACCGGAGGCCGTCGGCGCCTGATTGCAGGCCGCTTCATGGCCGGCGAAGAACTTTCAGACTACAGCGCCGCCAACGCTCCATTTGATAAGCACCCTATCAACAAAACGATACTCGAGTGGCTCAGAAGTTCCACGTGGCAAGGTGACATCGTCAGTTGATATAGCGAACGGCCTACCAGCCGTAGCTAAAGGTAGCTCCACTACTATTGTCTCCATTCTGAACCACGTCGGTTTCCGTGTTTCGCCCATACTGGAAAATGCCATAGGCATTGTTCCTGCCATTCTGTTGCAAGGTTGCAGAATGACCGTTACCGCGCTGCTGAATGAAACCAAGATTGCTGCCGTCAGTCTGAGCGACGCCAGCCGTGTTGGCCCGGCCTAACTGCCGAATATTCGCATTTTTTAGACCGCGGTATAGCGAATAGACGCGAAGGCCGGTTGAAAAAAGACCCGCATCCTCGGCATTGTCCGGCGCCAGATTAAACGAGATCCTGCCCCCGGCATAAGCCGGAACGGATAAGACGCCCAGACTAAAGCTACCGGCAAGAAGAGTGACTGTAAAAATCTTGAGAATGTTGCGGGTCATCTTCATCTCCATTTTGCCGGCTGCCTCAGCCGATGACCAACATTCGCATCTCTCGGCTGAACCAGAGGGAAATTAGATGTTCAGCTATTGTTCAGTTATTTCAGGCTGTTAAAACGCAACAAGGGCGCCAGCAGCTGGCGCCCTCGATGTATCTGCAAGGCGCTTAGGTCATCTATTTGCCGTCGACCTTCTTCGCGCAACTAAATCTCTTCCCGGCGATCACGACATCCAATGTCGCCTCGTAGCTGCCCCCTTTGGCGTCAAGCGAGACAGAGCTCAGGGTCGTCGTGCGTCCGGCTGTGGCATCAAAATCACCGCTCTGGTTCACACTCGAGCTTCCCGATTGCCCCAACTTAACGACGTGGAAAGTGTAGTTTCCGCCGAGATTGTGGTCCGCGTGGATGAGCGCATCCAGTCTCACCTCTGACACTCCAGGCGTTGCCTTGATTTCGCAAAGCTGCACCCCGTCGTGTTGGCTGGCGGTCTTCATGGCCGAAACGGTGCCCACAGGAACCAGAACCACCGCAAGAACGGCAAGCAAGCGGTGTCGAAGCCTAAAGATGTTTTGCATGGCCCATCTCCCAGTTGACTGCTGCTGCGATCTAGAGAATTCGCGTCAGTGAGCAGTGGCTCACGGGCAAGTCTGGACGAAGGCCGCGACATTTCCGTTTCCACCCTGACTAACGCTTGCGCTGCAACCATGGCCGACTTGAACACCCGCCGCGATGTTGCCATTGCCGTCCTGGGTTAGTATCGAGGTGTGATTGGAGCCAAACTGGCCGATGCCAGCGACGTTGCGGTTGCCAGTTTGATAGGTCGCGCCGAAGTTGTCATTGCCTTCTTGGCCTACAGCCGAGAGATTATGGCGGCCGTATTGATGGCCGACAATCCGATTATAGCCGCCATTCTGGTAGGTTCTGATGCGGTTTCCATATCCTTCTTGCGCACCGCCAGCTGAGTTCGACCAACCATACTGTTCGATACGCACGTCGTTGGACATGGCAGGGGCTGCGGCCGTGAGGCCAACAAGAGCGACGAGTGCGGCTGCGGTGAAAGATTTAGGGATCATAACTGTGTCTCCTCAAGCGGAAAGAACCGCGGTTGAACGCCCTTTTCTTACGCTTGCCCTTTGCAACGGCAGCTGAAAGCACCATTCAGTTTTAGTTCATTCAGAGGGACCACTAGCTCAAGGGATCGTCGGGCAACTTCATAGGCTTAATCGAGAGTAAGGAGGCGTGTTTCCTCCTGCAACTTACTCAATGCCAGCGGCTTAAATCTTTCGCAGATTCGACGGCACCGCCCGGTGCTGCCCAGTATGTTTGACCAGGCAAAGGACCCGAGGCATGGGAAAATTAGAAACGCACGCTATCGAATTGATCGTTGATCGCTGTTCGGCCGGATGGCAGGGACCGCTACAATCCTTTAGAGAGTCAAAATATGGGTTGGCATGGCTGATTGGTGACTGGAATTACCGCCGTTGCCTTGCCGCGGAAGTCCGCCACCGGCCGCCCACTGCGGTCATTTCCGTGGACGTCAGTGATCGAGCCAACTTGGCGCTTAGATCGCATCGTAATCCAACAACGTGGCCAATCACTTCGTTGTACCGAGAGAAGCGATAAAGCTCCTAAACCACTTCTGCGCTGGATGAACGTCGTTTCGTCGATGCCAAGCCATATTGAATTGAACACTGGGCAGGTCCACAGGGGGATCGATCACGCGCAACTCCGCTTCACGTCCTGACGCTTCTACAACCCCTTGCATGAGTGTTGCGATCAGATCCGACGACGCGACCAGAGCGGGAGCTGCATACATCTGCGGCAGGGTGAGAGCGAGCCGGCGGCGCAGGCCTTGCTTCGAAAGTGCCGCATCCACCAATCCGAAACTGTCATTTTTCGGGCGATACAAGAAGATGTGACATTTCCAGAAACGTGTCCAAGGTCATCGGTTGGTTGGCTTGAGGGTGGCCGCTTCTGACCACGCAGACAAATCGCTCGGCAAATAGAGGCTGGCTTAAGATTCGGCCTGCCGGCGAATGCGGTACGCCGATCGTCACATCGGCTTCTCCGTCGTCGAGCAACTTCACCGCGTCGTCGCGATGCAGAAAGCTGCGAACCAACAGGATCACTCCAGGCGCATCCTGCCTAAGCCTCGCCACCAGTCTTGGTAGGATCAGGTGGGCAGGATGCTCAGCTAAACCGATAGCGAAAGTCGCCGTCGACTGTGCGGGATCGAAGTCCTGCCGGAACTCGAGGGTTCTTTGGATATCGGTCAAAGCGCGGTTGATCGGCTCCGCCAGTTCAAGAGCCCGCATGGTTGGAAGCAGGCCATCGGGGCCTCGCACAAACAGCTCATCGTTCAATAGCGAGCGCAATCGGCTCAAAGCGGCACTCATGGCCGGCTGTGTGCGGCCTATACGGATGCCGGCACGCGTGACGCTGCGCTCTGCAATAAGGGCGTCGAACGCGACAAGGAGATTGAGATCGATACCGTGCAAATCCATTTCATGGATGATACCCCATATGTATTATCAATTTCAATAATGTTTCTCGTTGGGTTACCTCCGTTCCATCAAATGAACACGGAGCCGACAATGACCAATGAAATCGAAATTCGGAGCAGCGGGATCAGCGCAGCGGATCTGCAGATGCTGAAGACCTTTTACCGCGCCTTCGCCGGCCAGCCCGCGCTTCTCGACGATTGCGTTACCGCCGACTGGCAGGACATTCCTCTGGCGCCGGGCCAGGCCACTGGCCGCGATGGCGCAAAGCCTTTGATTGAAGGCTTCGCGACAGTGTTTGCGGAGCTACGTATCGAGATCCTCGAAGTTATCGGCGGACCGAACCGCGCCGCTGTCCGGGCGGTGATGAAGGGGCGCCATGTCGGCAAACTGTTTGGGGTTGCCCCGACCCAAAAGGAATTTGCGCTGCCGATCCACGAATTCCATGCCTTCGATAACGGCCGACTGACCCGCACCCATCACATGGAGGACTGGATGAGCTGGTTTACACAGATGGGCGCAGCCCCGAACGCGGCCTGAGGATATTCAGATGAAAAGCATGATCCTTTCCGCATATGGCAGCATGCCGCAGTTGCAAGAGATTGAAGCCCCTGTTCCTGAGGATGGCGAGGTCCTCGTCCGCATAGTCGCTGCCTCGCTCAATCCACTTGACGTGAAGCTGCAGCGCGGCCTGGCGCATGACTACTTCCCTCTCAACTTCCCCTCTGCAATCGGAACAGATCTTTCCGGTGTAATCGAGAAGACAGGGTCATTGACATCGCGTTGGCGCGCCGGCGACAAGGTCATCGCTCGGCTCGATCCGACACGGGGCGGAGCCTTTGCCGACTTCGCAATCGTGCCGGAAAATCAACTGGTTCTGATACCGGAGCGGATAGCAATGGAGACCGCGGCGGGCATTCCGACTGCGGCTGGAACTTCATGGCAGGCACTGGTGGAATATGCGGGTGTCATCAGTGGGCAGACGGTTCTCATCCACGCCGGTGCAGGTGGCGTCGGGAGTTTTGCGATCCAGTTCGCCCGTGGATTTGGCGCTCGCGTCATCGCAACCGCCTCTGGCGACGGTATCGACGTCGCGCGCAGGCTTGGCGCAGATCTCGTGATCGACTATCGCCACGAAGATTTTGCCGACAAGATTGCTGACATCGATTTCGTTCTCGACACCATCGGCGGCGAAACCCAGCAAGAATCCTACAAGGTTCTGCGTCGTGGCGGCAAGATCGCCTCCATCGTGGCGCCGCCGGACGACACCATGGCGAAAGCCTACAGCGTGGACGCAGGGTTCATCTTTCACAGTTCGAACGGCGCTCGCCTGAGCGAAGCCGTGAAGGCAATCCAGTCCTTCGATGTCGCGGTACTCGTCGACAGTGTGTTGCCGTTGAGCCATTTCGATCAGGCCTTCGCGCGCCAGGCATCCGGTCGCGCCCGTGGAAAAATTATCCTGACGATCTGACCGAGCGACGACGCGGCGACGCATCTAAGGGAATGGGGAGGCAGACGAACTGATTGAGCGACGTCTTTGAAGTTCCACCTTCTCACGTCGAAGATGCGATGCCCCGCCGCGGACCGGCACTCATTACAGAGCTCATGGCCATGCGCGACTTTTCGCAGATTGATAATGACGGCAATTGGCGCTTTGTTGCCGTCAAGTTCACGCGACAGCTTCGGAACGGTCGACCGCGCTTCGTGATCGTGCGGAGAAACAGACAAGGCAGGAGCCCGACTGTGCTGGTGTCAAGCAATCCAAAAGAGGCGACATCCACCAAGATTCTGCTAGCGGGGCAGCTTCGCCAGGCCCTTGGCAAGAATTGGTCCTGTCGGCCTCCCGGTTGGGGAGCCCCCTGCCTGTTCGAGCGTCAATTCATAGAGCTGATCAGGTTGTGGGGCTGGAAGTGCCGGACCGGAAAGTCGAGCCGAGCGCACTCCCTTCAAGAGGCCAAGGGATATGGGCCCCATCTCGCGCGACGGCAACGTCCAGACCTGGATCGTCTTGTCGTTTGGAACATCGAGATCGGAAAGCACGCGCACGGCTGCGTTTTCGTTGCCAAAATCCTCGACGATCGCCCGCATTTCACCCGTCTCGCTGACGAGAACCGCGACAGCCACGGGCTCTACGGTTCGCATCAAGCTGTATGCTAGTCCAATGGCAAGCACGAAGGTCGCGGCGAGCGCCCCCACTGCTGTGTTTCGCCAAATATTCGGGCGGTTCTCATTGGCAGGCCGCCTTAGGGCCGGAGGGTCAAGCTTTTCATGGTCAGGCAAGGCGGATTCGATACGCTGCCAGAGCGCTTGCCCGACGACTGCGGGTTCAAGCGCCATGTCGAGCGGGAGAAGACGATCACGGCTGATTGCCACGGCTGCACGTAGGTTTGCATCGCGGTCCATCGCTTCCTCGACCTCAGCCATATCGCCTGGCTCAAGAAGACCCAGCACGTATTCGTCGGCGATCCGAGATATGTCTGTTTGCTCATATCTCATCCCATGCACTCCCGGAGCGCCGTGAGGCCGCGCCTAATCCAGGATTTGACGGTACCGAGTGGCATGCGCATCCGACCGGCGATCTCCCCATGTGTGTAGCCGTTGACATAGGCCATCAAAATGCCGCGCCGCTTGGTTTCGTCGAGAGTTCCAAGGCACTCATAAAGCCGCGAGTTGCGATCCAATGACTGCCAGGCCGCGATCAGCTCGCTGGCGTCTTCTTCATCGCGGAGCACGCCGACGTCTTCGACCGTCAGTTCGCGCTTCCCATCACGAAGGAGATTGAGAGCACGGTTGCGGACAATCGCGAAAATCCACCCTCGGGCAGAGCCGCAGGCCGGATTATATTGATGAGCATGGGTCCAGATGCGGATGAACGCTTCCTGTACGACCTCTTCGGCGAGGTCGCGCCGCCGCACGATACGTTCGGCAATCGCGACAAGTCGGCCCGCCTCCTGATCGTAAATGCTCCGCAGCGCGTTGCGATCGCCTTTCGCGCATGCTGCAAGCGCTCCTCCAAGATCATCCGGCCTGACGCCCATCAGCATGCAAAAGGTCCCCCATATCGGCTGTGTCGAAGGACACGATCAACTGCCTATACCCACGGCGAGGTGGAATGGATGCGTCCGACAACATTTTTTTTCGCAGCCTGCATCCAAATTGCCTGCTGTCGTGTCCTGATAGTGGGAGCATCTCAGGCAGAACCCTGATCGCCCCGAAGACCAACAACGGGAGAAAGACATGTCCATCATTCGTGCCACACTGATCACCTCCTCCGTATTCGCCATGACCGCAAGCGCCGCCCTTGCCGCACCGGTCCTCGCTCTGACCGGCGACAAGACGCTCGTTATGTTCGACACGGACAAGCCCGCGGTCTCCAAGACAATGGAGGTCACAGGTGTCGACAAGCTCTTGGGTGTCGATTTTCGCCCAGGCACCAAGACCGTCATCGGCGTGACAGCCGATCATCGCATCGTCTCGATCAATCTCGAAACCGGGGCTGCTAGTGAGGTCGCCAAGATGGACAAGACGCTGAGCCTCACCGAAGCGCCTGTAGTCGTCGACTTCAACCCAATGGCAGACCGGCTTCGCTTCATGACCGGGACGACCAACCATCGCGTCCATCCCGATACGGGTGCGGTCACCGTTGACGGTGTCTTGGCTTACGAGGATGGTGACATGCATAAGGGAGAAACGCCGAACATCGTCGCCGCTGCTTATACCAATTCGTTTGGCAAGCCCGAGAAGACGGCAATGTACAATATCGATGCCACGATCGGTGCGCTGATCCAGCAGACCAAGCCAAACGACGGCACGCTGAAAGCGATCGGAAAGCTCGGCATCAAGGACGGCGCTGCGACATATGCCTTCGACATTCAGACAACGGAAGACGGCAAGAACACAGCCTATCTTGCTGCGAGCAAGATGCTCTACACAGTCAACCTCGAGACAGGTGCTGCGACTGAAGTCGGTTCGATCGAGGGGCTTGACGGTGAGGTGCGCGACATCGCCGTATTGACCGCGGGCTGATAATCGTTTCGTTTTGGGCGCGGAGACCGGCGAGCAGCTGGCCTTCGCGCCCGCGCGTCGATCCAAAACCAAGTTCCAGCATCGCCCAAAAAGCAAGTCAACGCGCGCTACGCCTTAAAAGACCAGGAGTGATCGACCACCAGAAACAACGACTCTGTTCTGAAGGCAACCAAATTGAGCCGAGGAGATCGACCAAGGCACTTCAAGAACTGACATCACGGACGGAAGACCATCAAACGTCGAGTGGGAGCGGCATCGTTCTGTCGATCAGGACAAAAGGGCCGCGGGCGACCTATTCCCGAAGCGACACCCAAGCTCTGTGGCTGGTCATGACGCTCGCTTGAACCAAGACGGAAGGCGATCTCTACGGCCTAACTTCTTCATATAGACCAAGTCCACGCCTGCGCTGCCAGCATGCCCCGGCCTGAGCGCCGTCGTTTGTAATAGCGTCAGATGCGGCGTTCTTTGAACTACAGACTGCCGCGGAAAAGCATCCGGCCCTTCTCGTGTTTAATCATTAGGTCATTTGCATAAGTAAGCGTACTGTCGCTCGTCGGCCTATTCTTTGCAGGCGATGCCGATTGGGAGATTATATGCGCTCTTGCCTGACGGTAGGAGTAGCTATCATGACGTACAGAACTTTCAGCGACGTGACGCCCACACTCATTGTTCTCAAGACCACCGCAGACCACCCGAAAAACCCCAATCCTCCATTAGCACAGAGCAAGCTCCACCGGTTCGCGATTAGTGGGCTTCCGGCGCGCGAACGCGTCCACACCAAAGTCTACTCGATGCGCGATTTACGCCGTAGAATACAAGCAGGTTTTGCTTGTCCGGCTCCCACAAATGATCTTGGGACGAGTTTGTGAAAGCGCCCCTGCCATTCGAAACGATGCCTCTCGCCGAGAGAGTGGCCATCCTCCGGGCACTCGCTCAAAAGCTTCAGATTTTCGCGCGTATCGCTAAGCATGATGACGATCCGATTTGGCAGTCACTTCTGGGTCTTAGCGTTCGGCTTGAAACATGCACTGAGGAAGTGGCCGCGGATCCATGCCGTGGCGACGATGTAGTCGAAAAGTCGCTCAGGTTGCTCAGGAGATTCGAGCTTTGTCGATCGCAAGAAACTTTCCCAGAGTTCGCAGTGACGTCGCGACATTGAAGCTTCCGGCATCGAACGACGTTTAGTCGGACAATGCCAAGCCGTCCCACCCTTACTTTTTGAGTCCCGCGCTGATTGAGGAGGAGAAAAAATATGACGAAATCTCCCGAGAATGGCACACGGGGCAAGCCAGGCTTACCGGGCAAGCCGGGCTTACCTGGTAAGCCTGGCAATGGGCATAACCCTGGCAAAGGTGGTTCAGGAGGCAAACCTGGCGCGGGCGGAAAGGACAACCAGAGCCTCGAAGCGGACGACGAGGGTAAACAGTGAGGTAGTTTGCTCGTGGCTGCGAAACGCTGGGGTCAGTTTAGCATTTTGATGGCTTCGGTCAGCTGTCACGAGTTTTGTTCCAGCCGTTCCGGCTAGACGAAGGTCACCCATTCACCTTGCAGCCCTTCGCCGCTGGCATCTTTAGCCCCCTCGAATATTGCAGTGTCCCGCGTATCTCTTCACGGCTGGGATGTATACCCCTTAGTCTTCTCGGCCCGAGCGCGTGTACCTATCGACGGTAACTGACGGGTTGTGAGCGGACTTGCTTCGCGCCTGTCAAGCTCCCCCGGGATTTTTGGGTAGAACGACTAGCCGTGCCGCTCAGCTCGCCTTCTATAGGAGAGCCACGTCGTTTTGTAGGACATTCAATCTACCCATGGCAGCAGCATGGACGAACAGAGCGTGGAGCGCCTGATAAGATCGTCCGCCTACCATTGCCCTTTGTCGGAATTGACCTATCTTAGCTCTAGCTCTTCGAAGGATGGTTGTCACCTATATCCTCGGTCAGTTTTCGGACAGCGCACCCCTGGGGAGCGAACCATGTCTGGAATCGTCGAATTTTCTAAAATGTCCATCAAACAGCGCGAAGCCTATCTTGAGACGTTAGCAAATCGCCTGCACGTATCTGCATCAATCGCTCAGCATGATGGCGAGGAACTGTGGATGTTGCTCGACGAGTTGGCGGACCAGCTTGATCTAAATCTGTTTGCTATAGCCGAAGACTACTCGGCTTCAGCGAACGCTGTCGTTGAGAAAGCTACACTGCTGCTGGCTAAGTTCGAGTGGGACATCCCCAGCGACACATTACATTGACATATACACCGCGGCGGGATTCGTTGTTTCCTCCGTGCCCATCGATTGCCTCACTTTCCGTTCGGTGACGATCGCTCATTGGCAGGGGGATCTCCTGAAATCAGACCCGCCACCGACATTGCTGGACATGAGTAAGAATGCGGGGCTTTGTAACACGCTGCGCCTCGGAGCGGAGAAGCTTCTCAGGGTTTGAACGTTCAAGCGCGCGAAATGCACGAAGTGTGCAGCCGCTTTCGCCCCAAGCTTGGCGGATGACTGGTTCTTCAGCCATGGGGAGCGCCCGAGAGGCGCTGCGCCGGTTCAATCCAGCAAAGCCGCTCGCGCATGTCGCGGATTTGAATTCTAGTGGTCGGAGCTGCAAGCCGAACGATGATTGCAAAGCGTGGCCACGACTGACCTCAAGTGCGCTCCGTGAGCGGGGTGCCAGAGGCAGGACTGTTCTTCGACTGCGCGCGGTGTTCCCGCCACATTGTGAACAGACCAGCGCCAACGACGATCACGGAGCCGATAAGCATGTTCCAGCTCAAGGTTTCGCCAAAGAACATCACCGCAAGCAGGCCCCGACGACCAGCTGCAAATAGGCGAGTGGCTGCACCTCGGAGGCTTGCAGTGAATCGTAGGCCCGGATCAGGCAATAATGGCTGACCGTGCCGCAGACGCACAGGGCTGCAACCATCGGCCAGTCGGAGACAGCAATTGGCGTCCAGTAGAAAGGCCCAAGCAGAGAGATGGCGATCGCGCCGCCGACGGCGGTGTAGGCCAGGCTGGTAAAGCTTGGATCCTTGCGGCTGACGGCCTTCGTGGCGACGCTATAAAGCGCAAACATGGTGGCGCAGGCAAGCGGCAGGAGAAGATAAAGACTGAACGTCCCACCTGTCGGGTTGATGATCAAAAGTACGCCGAACAAGCCGGCGATAACGGCTATCCAACGTCGCCAGCCGACATGTTCTCCGAGGAACGGGATCGACAGGATGGTTACGATCAGCGGCGTCGACTGGAAGATGGCTTGCGTGATCGCAAGCCCGGTATGCGCCAGGCCAAACACGAAGAGCGCGATTTCCGCGACCAGAAGCACGCCGCGCATCACTTGGATGAGCGGATGTTTCGTGGTGAAGGCACCGCGTACGCCGTCTGGCTTGCGCATGGCAAGCAGCATCACGAAGGCTGCAAAGGCCCAGAAGCGGATCATGGTGATGAGGATCGGAGAGTATCGCTCGCCAAGATATTTCGAGAAGCTGTCCTGGACCGCAAAGATGAACACTGCCGCCAAGGTGAACATGTAGCCCTGCAGCTTGGGGCTGATATTGCTGGGAATTGTCGTGCTCTCCGCTGTCACTTAGGCCAAGGGACTAGTCCAGCGAGCCCGATTGCTCAAGCCACGGAATCGTTTGAATCCGATCTATTTCGACGTATTTTATGAGCGGCAGGGAAAAACGGATCAGATCCGAGCGCGACCTCTTTCAGTTCATCGTCAAACGACGGTCTCGCCGCCGTCGACGACGAGGATCTGGCCGGTCATGTAAGATGAGCGGTCAGAGACGAGAAACAGGATGGGCTCGGCGATTTCGGAGACATCGGCCCAACGCCCGAGCGGTACCTTCTCGGCGATATAGCTTTCGATCGCGTCCCTGCCCCCCATCTGGGCGATGAACGGCTCGTTGAACGGGGTGTCGACCCAACCGGGGCACACCGCATTGACCCGAACACCGAACTTCGCATAGTCCCCGGCCATCTGCCGGGTCATCGCGATGACCGCGTGTTTCGTCGTAGTGTAGGCAATCATCTCGCGGTCATAGAGCACGCCTGACGACGACGATGTGTTGAGAATGACGCCTTTGCCGGCACGTTTCATCAGCGGCATGACGAGCCGGGCTGCCATAAAATGGGCGCGCACGTTCAAGGCCCAGGACTTGTCGAAGCCATCGACTGCGACCCCTTCGAGATCACCCGCGACCTGTGCACCGGCATGGTTATGCAGGATATCTATGCGTCCGTGTCTGGCTGCGATTGCGGCAATGCCATCCTCGAGCGCCCTGTCATCGGTGACATCGAGCACCTGGGCCTCGGCGCTGCCGCCGGCAGCAATGATCTGCCTGACACTCTCCTCGGCGTTTTCGGAATTGAAGTCAGCGACAACAACATGGGCGCCTTCGCGCGCCATGATCATTGCCCCTGCCCGGCCGATGCCAGAGCCGGCGCCGGTGACGATTGCAACGCGATTGGCGAGAATCATGGTGTTTCCCCTAAGGTCTTTTGTTGTTTTTCTCGCATCAGGAACCGAGCGATGAGGATCAGTACGAGTGACGCGACCAGCACCATGGTGGCGATTGCGTTGATCTCGGGCGTCACGCCGCGGCGGATCGATGCAAAGACATAGATCGGCAGCGTGGTGTTTGAGCCGGCAACGAAGAAGGCGATGATGAAGTCGTCGAACGAGAAGGTGAAGGCAAGCAAGAACCCGGCCAGGATGGATGGCAGGATCTGCGGCAAAACGATCTCGCGAAACGTCGTGAACGGCGTCGCGTAAAGATCGTTTGACGCCTCGACGATATCACGGCCAAGGCTGGCGATCCGGGCTTTGACGATCATCGTCACAAGCGCCATCGTAAAAAGCCCGTGCGCGGCGATGATCGAGCCGAAGCCGAGCTGGAGCCGGGGCGGCTGTTCGCCCGGCCAGACGGCGGCAAGCAGTGGGTTGAGGATACCGAAGACCTCGACCAGCGCGACCAGCGTCGCAATACCGATTACCACACCAGGAACAACGATCGCTGCGGCAAACAGGCCATCAAATACTGCGCGTGCCCTCGGCCCCAGCCGCTCCATTCCAAGGGCGGCCATCGTCCCGAAGATCGCAGCCAACGTCGCGCTGGTGAAGGCAATGATCAGGCTGTTTCCAAGTGCCTGCATCAGGAAGGTGTTGGAGAGCGCCTTGCCGTACCACTGTGTGGAAAAGCCTGTGAAATCAGAGGCATTGCGCCCGGCGTTAAAGGAAAACAGCACGACCAGCGCGATCGGGGTATACAAGAACAGATAGACGGTGGTGACGAGGCTGCGCATCAGACGAGATCCACCTGGCGGGTTCCGGCAACACGCCATGCAATGCGCATAGCGACAAGCAGCACGATGACGACCACGACAACAAGCGTGACTGCGATCGCCGACCCGAATGGCCAGTTGCGAGACTGCAAGAAGAGATCGACGAGCGCATTGCCGATGAAGAACACCTTGCCGCCGCCAAGCAGCTGCGGGATCAGGTATTCGCCAAGCAGAAGAATCGTGACCAGTGCCACGCCGGTCATGACACCGGGCAGTGACAACGGCAAAGTGATGCCGAAGAAGGTTGAAAGCGGCCGGGCACCGAGATCGGCGGAGGCTTCCAGCAGACGGCGGTCGAGCTTTTCCAGGCTCACATAGATCGGCATGATCATCAGAGGCAGATAGCCGTAGACAATGCCGAGGAGCACGGCGCCCGGCGTGTTCAAGAGCCTGACATTCTCGATACCGACGAATTCCAACAGATGCGGGATGCCGCGCGCACCCAGAATATACATCCAGGCATAGGTCCGCACCAAAAGACTGGTCCAGAACGGCACCACAACCAGCGACACAAGAAGCAGGCGATGCTGCGGGCTTGCCTTGACGGCCAGGTAATAGGCTACGGGATAGGCAACGAGCAGGCAGGCGAAGGCACCGATCGGAGCCAGCACCAACGTATTCTTGAACGCGGCTGCCCGCGAGCCGAGATTGGCGAACTGCGCGAAGGTGAACGCTGCCTGGTAGCCGCCTTCCGGCGCCCGTTCGCCGAAGGAAAAGACGACGATGGCGATGAACGGTAGGACCAGGAAGACGAACAACCATGCGCTCGCCGGCGCGACCAGCGCGGCGGTGACCAGGCGTTTCTTGGTATCCGGTGTCAGGGTCATCTTGGTCCAGACGAGCGTTTGCGCAAAGAACGGTCGAGATCCCGCAAAGAGCACGCCTCCCCTTCTGGCGGCGTGCTCCTCACGAGCGATCAGGCGGACTTGAAACGCGCCATCAATTCGGCACGGCTTGGGTCGGTGAGCGTGACGGCAGCACCGAACTCGAGCGGCGTCAGCGATGCCTCTTCGGGATAGACGATCCTGTTGGAGGTGATCTCTTGCGGCAACAGCGCGATGACGCGGCTGTCGGTTGCCGGCGCGCCGTTGGCGATATGCTCCTTGGCGGCGTTGGCCGGGTCCATAAGGAAGTTGAGGAGCGCATAACCGGCAGCCTTGTTCGGCGCGTCCTTGGGGATCGCATAGTAATCCGTCCAGATCTCGCCGCCATCCTTGCCGAGCACGAAGGCAAGTTCCGGCATGTCGCGGTTAAGCTGGGCGCCGTCATTGGTCCAGCACATGGTCATCCAGGCGTCGCCTGCGCGCATGCCGGGCTGGTAGTCGCTGTTGATCGCGAAGAGATGCGGCTTGACCTTGATCAGGAGCTCCTCTGCCTTGGCGAGCTCGTCGGCCTTGATCGAGTTGAAATCGTAGCCGAGCGACACGAGTGCACTACCGATCGTCGTCAGCTGGTAGTCGTGGACCATGGCGCGACCATCGGCCTCGGTCTGGGCGATCTCGAAGAAATCCTTCCAGCTGGCAAGCTTGGTCTTGACCTTTGACGTATTGACCGAGAACCCGGTCGTGCCCCAGTTCTTCGGCACGGCATAGGTCTTGCCGTCGATCTGCCCTTCCTTGGTAAAGCGCGGGTTCTCGGTCGCCTGGCTGAAGTTCGGGATCTTGGAGAGATCGAGCTCATCGATCAGGCCGAGCTTGTGATGGGTCGAGATCGTGTAGTTGGTCGGCACGAAGAGCGACCAGCCAGAGGCGCCTGCCTGCAGCTTGGCGAGCATTTCTTCGTTGGAGCCGAAGACATTGACTTCGACATCGACGCCGGTGGCAGCCTTGAAATTTTCGAATGTCGCGGGGTCGTGATAGTTCGGCCAGGTGGCGATCGACATCTGCGTGCCGAGTTCACCGGCAGCATAGGCGGGTGTCGAAAGTGCGCCCGGGAAGCGCGACATGACGGCTGTCGCAAGACCGAGACCGGTAATACCGAGGAAATGACGGCGGCTGACGGAGCCGCGCTTCAGGCGCATGAACTCGTCCATGAAGCCTTGGGCGGAAATGGGGAGATTATCCTTGTAGTCCTTGCTCATGATGCTGTTCCCTTGTTGTGGTTATGCTGCATTGGAAGCTGGAAAGACATGGGCGCCTGCCGGATCGAAGCCGAGGAAGACCGTTTCGCCGGGTTCGACGAGATCGCTTTGGCTGTCACGCCGATCCGCGGTGACCAGGAAGTCGCCGAGACCGGGGACCGAAACGGCATATTCTGCCGAAGACCCCAGGAAGATGCGGTGCGTGACCGTGCCCTTGAAGCTTGCGCCATTGCCCGCCTGAACGCGCGTGAGCCTGATCGCTTCGGGGCGGATTGCGACAATCGCCTTGCCGGACAGGACGCCCTCACCCTTTACGACCGGGATGGCCGATCCGTCGCCCAACCGAAGTGTGCGGCCGTCGGTCTCGACGGTCGCATCGACCCGGTTGGTCTTTCCGACGAAATCGGCGACGAAAAGATCGGCCGGTCGGTCGTAGACTTCCTGCGGTGAGCCGAGCTGGCGGATGCGGCCGGCGCTCATCACGCAGACGATATCGGCCATGGAGAGCGCTTCTTCCTGATCGTGCGTGACCAGAACAAAGGTAATGCCGAGTTCGCGCTGCAGCGTCTGCAACTCGATCTGCATGGCCGAGCGCAGCTTCTTGTCGAGTGCTGCGAGCGGCTCGTCGAGGAGCAGCACCGAGGGGCGGTTGACGATGGCGCGCGCCAGCGCCACGCGTTGTTGCTGGCCACCGGACATCTCGTGGATCCGCCGTTTTGCAAAGCCGCCGAGACGCACCATCTCGAGCGCTTCGCCGACACGGCGATTGACCTCGCTAGCCGCGATCTTCGGTCGCATCTGCCGCAATCCGTAGGCGACGTTCTGCTCGACATTGAAGTGGGGAAACAGCGCATACTGCTGAAACACCATGTTGACCGGCCGCCTGTAGGCCGGCACGCCGTTCATCTCGCGTCCGTCGATCAGCACGGTGCCTTCGCTCGGCTGCTCGAAGCCGCCGATCATGCGCAGGCATGTCGTCTTGCCACAGCCCGACGGACCGAGCAGCGCCAGGAAAGCGCCTTTTGGCACGTTGAGGTTGATGTCCGTTACGGCGGTCACGAAGCCGTATTTCTTGGTGACCGAACGGAATTCGATATCGTTCGTCGAAGCGGATGCCACGTCTGTTCCCTGCGGTTGGTTTGGCGGCAGTCTACGCTGCCTTTTGCCACCGTCGTTGCAAAAAGACTAAGCCCGCCCGTCGCCCACGGTATATACCCCGAGAGTGGTATTTCAGCCTTTCCGGGTTCGTGGAAGGTATATACAGGGGTAGGACGATATCCGTGGCCTGATTGGGAGATTTTTGCCATGAGCATGGATCTGGAGGCTCTCCTGCAGGCCTTCAAAACCACCGTCGGCAAGCCTGTTATGAGCGATGCTGAGTTTGGCGAAACATTTCGCCAGATGATGGCGGCACTGGTGCGTTTCGACTATGTAGTCGCCTTTGCCTATCGCGGCAAAGAGCGCCCGATCGATCTCTACAGCACCTTCGACCCGAAGGAGCACATCATCTTTGTCACGCTCTACCAGGCTGGTCCGTATCTGCTCGACCCCTTCTACCACACCGCCCGTGCGCGCCGCAGCGGGTTTTTCCGTATGCGCGAACTGGTGCCGGACCGCTTTTTCTCCAGCGAGTACTACCGAACCTATTACGTGCAGACGGGACTGGCCGAAGAGATCGGCTTCTTTGTCGAACAGGATGACGATATCACCGTCGTTTTGTCTTTGATGCGCCGGGAGGCGACAGGTGTCTTTCCGCCGGCCGAAATCGCACTTTTGAAGAAGGCGGAGCCTCTCGTGACCCGGTTGACCCAGCACTACCTCTCGGGGCTTGCCGAGCGCTTCGATGGCCAGGCGCAATCGAAGAGGCGCACGCGCAAGCGCGGTGAGCAAAAGATAGATGTTCAGCCAGCTGATGCCGTGTGGCAGGATCTCAACCTTACCAGCCGTGAAACGGCAATCGTCGATCTGGTGCTGCAGGGTCACTCGTCGGAATCGGTTGGCCTGAAACTGAATATCTCCACCGGAACCGTGAAGGTGCATCGTCGGAACGTCTACCGCAAACTGGGGATCTCCTCGCAGACGCAGTTGCTGGCGATTTATCTCAAGGCATTTGGGGGGCTTAGCCAGTAGAGAGCTGGAGCCGGAGACGGGAGTGTATCTACACTGACAGGCGTTGATGGCTAGCGACTTCAATGACATAGTGCGCGCCGCACACCCATTTTCTGAGCAGAGACATGAGCATGACCAATTCTCCCGCCTCGCCTTCCCAGCCTGCCTCGAAGCCCTCGCGCCCTCTGGCCAAAATCAGCCTGAAATGGTCGATGATCGAGGAGGATGGTCTCTCCATCCTTGAAAAGTTTCAGCTGCTGCGGGACCTCGGCTTCGATGGTGTCGAACTCGATTCTCCAGGCGACCTGCCTTCACGCGAAGTGCTGGATGCGCGCGATAAGACCGGCGTGGCCATTCCGGGTCTTGTGAACTCCATGCACTGGAAGAGCCCGCTCACCGATGCTGATCCGGCGGTCCGTCAGGCCTGCGTGGCGTCGATGATCACGGCGCTGAACGACGCCAAGCTTTACGGCGCCGATACCGTGCTTCTGGTTCCCGGCGTTGTTCGAAACAGCCCGACGACCTACAAGACCGCCTATAGCCGCGCTCTGGAGGAAATCGCCAAGATCACCCCCTACGCCGAAGAGACGGGTGTCTCGATCGCGCTTGAAAACGTGTGGAACGACTTTCTTTTGAGCCCGCTGGAAGCTGCAGGTTTCGTCGATGCATGCAACCATCCGAAGGTCGGCTGGTATTTCGATGTCGGCAATGTGCTTCGCTACGGGCGGCCTGTCGACTGGATCGAAGCACTCGGCACCCGGATCTTGAAGATCGACGTCAAGGAATACAGCCTCGACAAGATGAACAGCGAGGGTCCATGGAAAGGCTTTGAAGTCGAAATCGGTGATGGAGACTGCGATTGGCCGGCGGTCAACCGCGCGCTCTCCGAGATCGGCTATTCGGGCTGGGCTTCCGTCGAGGTACCCGGGGGCGATCGCCACCGGCTGGCGGCGATCAAGGAGCGCGTGGATCGCATTGCTGCAGCCCGCACTACGCTTTCGAATTGATCTCGCTCGTGCGCCTGGCTGCCGACTTGTCAGGAATTCGCCGCGGAGGCTGGCAAGCGGTCAATCGGGCAAGGGTATGAACTCTCCACGGTCGTTTGAAGGAAGGTCAAAACGTCCCTCGCCCCATTTTCCAGCGCGCCATTCGGCCTTCGCTTCTTCGATACGTTCCATTGATGATGCAACGAAATTCCACCAGATATACCTTGGCCCGGAGAACGTCGCGCCCCCGAGGATCATGATCCGAGCACCCCGTTCCCCGGCCGCGACGGTTATACTGTCTCCGGGACGGAACACCATCATCTGCATCGTGCCGAACTCCTTCCCGGCGACCGAGATCGAACCTTCAACGACGTAGATTGCACGATCCTCGTGCTCGTCCGGCATCGGCAGACGAGCGGCAGGCTCCAGCTTGACGTCGGCGTAGAATGTCTCCGAGAGCATTCTCGCGGGGGCGTTCTCGCCGTAGGCGTTCCCAAGAATCAACCGCGCAGAGACACCCTTGTCTTCGATCAAGGGAAGCGCGTGCTTGCCATAATGCTCAAAGGAAGGCGTCATGTCCTCGTGGCTATCAGGCAGGGCAAGCCACGTCTGTATTCCGAACAGGCTGCTTGGGCCGCTTCTTGCCGCCGCGCTGGTACGCTCCGAGTGCGATACGCCTTTGCCCGCGACCATCCAGTTCAACTCACCTGGCCTTATGATCTGGTCCGCACCGGTGCTGTCCCGATGGTGAAAATCGCCTCGGTACAGGTAAGTGACTGTGCCAAGGCCGATATGCGGATGGGGTCGAACGTCGACGCCCTGCCCGGTCAGGAATTCGGCAGGACCTGCCTGGTCGAAGAAGATGAACGGGCCGACCATCTGTCGGTTCGGCGCAGGCAGCGCGCGTCGGACTTCGAAACCACCGAGATCGCGGGCGCGCGGAACGATCAACGTCTCGATCGCCTCCACGCCGACCTGATCAGGGCAGCCTGGTTCGATCGTGGGGTTCCAGCTCATTTGTGACGTCCTCTTCTTTGGCCAATGATCATTCATTCATTGCGAGGAGCAGGAAACGCATGGCGCCCCTGCTCCTCAGTTTAGGCCTGCTTACGCTCCAGCACCAGCCTTAGGTGGATTGGTGTTCAGCAACTGCTGCTCCCAAAGATAGGCGATGCCGCTGCCGCCAGAATGCTGGACGATGACATCGGTGAGTTTTGCAGCCTGTTCGGCACGCGCCCAATCACGCTGCCATTCGGCCGCGAGCGCGAGCCAGGTCATCATGTTGACCCCGGCTGCGATCATGCGCTGGATTGCGACCTGATGCGCCTCGGACGAGACTGCTCCCGAAGCGTCTGTAATGACTGTAACATCCCAGCCTTCGCCCGCGGCTTGAATTGCCGGCATGGCAACACAAACCTCCGTCCAGAGGCCCGCGATTACCAGTTGCTTGCGGCCTGTGTCCTTCACCACATCGACGACCTTCGGATCCTGCCAGGTGTTGATCAGCGTCCGGTCGATGATTTCCTGGCCTGGGAAGACGTCGGCGATCTGCGAGAACAGGTTGCCTCCGCGCTCCGCGATCACCGTGGTGAGGATGGTGGGAACGCTAAAGGCCTTGGCCACCTTTGCAAGGCCAACCGTGTTGTTGACCACCATCGTCGGTTCGTGACTGTTCACGTTCGCAAGCTGATACGGCTGATGGTCGATGAGGACAAGAACCGAATCTTCGGGGCGGAGAAGCGAGGCGAGGCCGTTACGAAAGGTCATGAAATATCCTTTTGATGGTTCGTCGAAAGATGTGAACGCGTCCGTGGGACGGCGATCCACGAAAAGCTTGTCATTGACATCCTTGATGCGGTAGCCCTCGAAAACGAGAGCTGTGTTGCAAAAAGGGGAACGCCAGATGGAATTCGACGATCTCAGGACCTTCACGGAAGTCGCTGACGCAGGAGGGGTCACACCAGCTGCGCAACGGCTAGGCATCTCCAAATCAATGGTCAGCCGGCGCATCGCTCGTCTCGAGGCGGAACTTGGCGTACAGCTCGTCTCGCGAACAACGCGCGGCATCGCACTGACTGAAGAAGGCGCGACGTTTCGCGATTACGCGGCAAGGATCTCGGCGGAGATCGATGCAGCGCGCGAGACGATCCTGCCTGCGGGCGAGTTGCGCGGGCGACTTAGGGTTGCTGCACCTCTGTCGTTCGGGCCGACGCACTTTGCTCCCGTCCTTTCTCAAATGGCGCGCCGACACCCGCAGCTACACATCTACTCGTGTTACACCGACCGCTTTGTCGATCTGATCACGGAGGGTTTCGACTGCGCTATACGGATTGGATACCTGCCCGATTCCAATCTCGTTGCCAGGCGCGTCGGGCCGCTCTGCGGAAGGTTCGTCGCAAGCCCGGACTATATCGCAGGGAATGGTTCGCCCGAGACGCCAGACGAACTCCTAAAGCATGAGGCGCTCATGCAGGGAACGGAGATTTGGCAGGTGACCGACGGCGACGCGGTGCTCAACATCCGACCACAAGGCCGGTTCAAAGCCGACAATGGAGTGGCGCTGCTCGCAGCCGCTTTGGAAGGGCTAGGCATTGCCAGACTTCCCAACGGGCTTACGGACCCGCACGTTGCATCAGGAGCTCTCGTCGAGGTGATGGCGAAGCACCCACCGCCTACCGCCGGCATCTTCGTTGTCAGGCCCCCAGGGCAGCATCCTGCCAAGAAGGTCCGTGTGCTGACGGAGATGCTGATCGAATGCTTTGACGCCGGCTCTTAGGAGCGCGTCGACCGCTCCGGCGCAAGGTACTGCGAAAAGAAATCAGGCCGGATCTTCGAGATCGCGTGGCCCTCCGCCGCTCTCGCCCTGATGTGAAGGGTCGAAGGTAAGTGCTATGAAGCCCTGTGCGGAGAGCCTCTCGGCGTAGAGCGCTCCGATCTGTTCCTTGACGCTGCTGCCCGGCGTCGAAAGGACGATCGCTGGATATCTGCCACCCTCGTCAAACTCCCGCGGCAGGTAGACATTGCCGACGACCTCGATATCTCTGTTCCTGAACGAAACCTACTTGTTCATACGGTGGCCCTTCTTTCTCTGTTCATGGGGTCATCACGACCCGCCCCAGGGGCCTGGCCGTCTCGGCGTACTCGTGCGCGTGCGCAGCGTCTTCGAGCGCGAAAGATCGGTCGATCACGACGTCGATCTTTCCGGCTGCGGAGGCAGCAAGGAGATCATCGACGCTGCCGTGCACCGAAGGCCGTTCCAAGATGGATCCCATGAATACCCCGTGCAGCGTCTGATTGTTCTGCATCGGCTGCCATAGATCGACATCGAGCTTTCCGCCGCCGGCATTTCCGAGAAAGACGAGACGCCCTTCCGGTGCGAGTGCGCAAAGTGAAGCTTGCAATGTGGAGCCGACTGGGTCGATGACCAGATCGACGCCCTTCCCATTGGTCAGTCGGTGCGCTTCTCCTACGACGTCATTGTGAAGGCGATCGACGACGAAGGCGGCGCCGAGTTCGAATAGGCGAGCCTGCCTTTCGCTCCCGCTTGCCACCGCGATCACGGTCGCTCCTGCCCGCTTGGCGAGCTGTACCGCCGCCAGCCCCACGCCTCCAGCCGCGGCGTGGATGAGGACGGTTTCGCCGTCCCCGACACCTCCTCGGGTGACCACGCTGTGATAGGCGGAGCCGAAGGAGATAGGCAGCACGGCGGCTTTTGCGATATCGAGGCCCGCAGGAACCAGCCACGTTCGTGAAGCAGCGACGGCCCAGAGTTCAGCATGCGATCCCTGCATGCTGAAGGCAGCGACCTTTTCGCCAACGGCACGGGTGGTCACGCCCTTGCCCACGCTCACGACCGTTCCAGCCGCTGCATATCCGACCACCCACCGGGGTACTTGGGACGTCGATCTGCGATTGATCAGATCTCCGCCTTCGATGGAGATCGCTTCCACCCTTATGAGGACTTCGTCCGGCCCGCAGACCGGATCAGGCACGTCGACGTATTTCAGCACTGACGGTGGTCCCGGATTGTCGTAGACGGCGGCCTTCATCTTCACTCCATTCTCAAGAAACGTATTGAGACATGTAGGTAGTCCACAGTCGTGAGAAAGGGCTCCCTGTCGGGAACGCCGTGTTGCGCGACTTGCAACGGGCAGGATGCAAAGCGGTCGCTGTTCCCCGTCGTGCAACAAGCTGTCGCATTCACCGCCACTTCAACCGCTGCGCTGGAGCCACGAAATAGGCCGGACACCCTGTCGGGCGCATCCGCAGAGCCGCGGACCTCCCGAATTCACGGCTACGAAGAAAGGAACCGAATCCTATGATCGATTTGAGTGGAAAGCGCGCCTTGGTCACGGGCGGCTCGCGCGGCATCGGTGCCGCCATCGTGGAAGCGCTTGCGGAGAATGGTGCCGATGTGGCGTTCACCTACCAACGTGCGGCCGAAAAGGCTGCGGCGATTGCCCGGTCCGTCGAAAGCCACGGCCGCCGAGCCGTCGCCGTCCAGGCCGACAGCGCAGACCCGCAGGCAATCGCGCGGGCTGTCGGAGACGCCGTAGCTCGGCTGGGAGGGCTGGACATCCTCGTCAACAGTGCAGCGATCGGCCATTCGGGAAACATCGCCGATCTGGACCTGGACGAATATCAAACCCTCATGGACGTCAACGTTCGGGCACCGGTGCTGTTTGCAAAGGCGGTCATCCCGCATCTGCGAGACGGCGGCCGTATCATCACGATCGGTTCTGCGCTCGGCGAGCGGGTACCCTTTAAGGGTCTAACTCCTTACGCCATGTCGAAGGCGGCACTGACCTCCTTCACGCGCGGCCTTTCGCGTGAGCTTGGGCCGTCCGGCATCACCGTGAACCTGGTGCAGCCTGGGGCGACGGACACGGATGCTAACCCGGCCGACGGCGCGGCAGCAGACTTCCAGCGAAGCCTGACGTCGCTGGGACGCTTTGGCGAGCCGAAGGAGATCGCAAACGCCGTTGTATTCCTGGCAAGTTCCGCCGCGAGCGTCATCACAGGCGCGACGCTCACCGCAGATGGCGGCGCGATCGCCTAAGCCACGTCCCGCTCAAGCACGACCTTTCTTAACGAAGGGCCGTGCCGATCGCGACGTCCGAAGGAGCGCGCGCGATAGAGAGGCGGCCCGAACGGGCTTGCTGACGGGCCTCGTCACGAGACGTTCCGCCTCATCACTCCAAGCAAGCCAGTCAGGCCCGGAGCAGACTTTCTTCCTCGACATTCGCCGCCACGACGTGGGTCCTTGGCCGGCCGGCATGTCTCAAGGCGCTGGGGTCAGGGCTCTGAGCGGATACAGCCACGACAATAAATAACATTCAATGGCGTTATTGTTCGATCATCGCGACGCGCTCACCGCCATTGTCGGCTACCGTAGCCACCTGTTGAAGCTTTGCTCTCCTGAGCTTCAAAAGATGTTGTCCAATCATGAGCAGTAGGCACGTCATGATCGTCAAGGTTACAACAATGTATCCTACCATCAGCCACCACAACATTCGATTTCCCTTCGCCTACCATTCGTTCGTTATAGGCGCTACTTGGAGCGGGAAATTAAAGCGACTATCGGACGAAGGTCCTATGCTGGATCCGCAAAAAGATCGATCTGGATTAGGGTTCCACGCGAAGGTGGCATCGCCTCGCAAGCCGAAGAGCGTCTTCTTTCAGCTGCAAAATTAGATATGCCTCTACCGTCTATCATCGGCCGTCACAGAGACTGAACCCGAACTGTTGCTTCAGTCATGATCGAGATTTGTTCATCGAGATGCCGAAAGCGTCGCTGTCATTCTCGACCTCCTCCTGCTGCATCATATGCCTTCCTGAACTGTTCGATGCGCGGCCAATTCTCGCGGATCCATGACGTGAAGCCTTCCAGCGCCGGAAGCATTCCCGCGCCCATCTCCGTCAACTGGTACTCGACACGTGGGGGAACCTCGGGAAAGTAATGCCTGACGAGCAGCCCGTCTCGCTCCAGGTTTCTCAGTGTGAGCGTCAGCATCCGTTGCGTGATGCCCTCAATACCCTTCTTCAACTCAGAAAAGCGCAGCCGATGGCCGTCAGCGACAGCCAGATGCGACATGACGAGAATGGTCCACTTGTCGCCGAGGCGTGCCAGCACGCTGTTTGGTGCGCATGGCCGAAAGTAGGGCTTGCTGTTTCTTTCCTCGTACGGCCGACCGTGTATCTGCTTTTCCAAAAGTATCACTCCTGTGCCCAAGGCTGAAAAATGTGCCGTCTTCCGGGCTTTTCACAAAGGTATATATGAGTAACCCTTGTTCAACACGTGGGTAATCAAATGATCGACAAGAGCCTTCCTATTTTGGTGTTCGGAGCGACTGGTCAACAGGGTGGATCGGTTGTGACCGCCTTGCTGCGACGAGGATGGTCGGTGCGGGCACTGGTTCGCGATGCGTCTTCTGCCAGAGCGCGTCTACTCGCCGATGCAGGCGTGGAGCTGAAGCACGGCTCATTCGATGACACTCTTTCCATCAAGGCAGCAATGATCGGCGCCTATGGGGTCTTCAGCGTTCAACCGAGCTCTCCTGGGGGTGCGGTAACCGACGAGGAAGAGGTTCGCTACGGCATGACCATCGCCGACCTCACGGCAGAATGTGGCATCGGTCATCTCGTGTACACGTCTGGCGGCGCGGTACGTGACGAGCCATCCGGGGTGGCCCATTTCGACACGAAAATGCAGATCGAGAAACATATGCGCGCGCTTGCGATCAGATCGACCATTGTGCGTCCCGCGACCTTCATGGAACTCCTGACAATGCCGGGCTTTGGATTGAACGAAGGCAGGTTTGAATTCTTCATGCGTGACGACCAGAAAATGCAGTTGATCGCGGTCGACGATATTGGAAAGATCGTCTCGGAGATTTTCGAGCAGCCGGAGAAATTCGCCGGCCAGACCTTCGAGATTGCTGGCGACGCGGTCACAGGGCACGACCTGCAACGGTTGTTTTCCAACGCAGCCGGCCGACAAATTCCCTACGCACGGTTCGGCGAGGCCCGCCTCTGCGAGAGCCCGTTTTTGAAAAAGCTGACGGAGATGATGGACGAAGGCAGGCTAGCAGGAGGCGCAGACCTCGCCGTAATGCGCAAACTCAATCCAGAGCTTCAGTCGTTCAAAGACTGGCTGGGCGGGCCCGGGCGTTCATCGTTCGAGCAGGCGCTGGCTTCCGCAAAACCCTGGGACTTCGAGAAATGATTATCCGCCGAACGGATGGCATCATCCGTGGATCGGTCGTAATGCCCTGGATTGCGCCAACGGATGGGTCGGCGGGCGCAGTCGTGTCAGGACGACTGCGCCATCGAAATAGCCCCCTTGCGATCGTACTCTTCCTGAGAGCGCTCCATGGCGGCAGCGTTATCCGTCGCCCACTGGTAAAGCGCTGCAAACGGCTCGCGCAGGGTTTCGGCCATTGGCGTGATTGAATACTCGACCCCGACAGGGGCTGTCGGCAACACATGTCTTCGAACCAATCCGTTTCTCTCGAGACGCTTGAGAGCGTCCGAAAGCGCCTTATGCGTGATACCGTCGAGCCGACGCATGATCTCGTTGAACCGTGACGGCTTCGTGCACAGTACGCTGAGGATCAGGATCGACCATTTGTTGCCCACCTGTTCGAGAACGGGCCTTGCCCGTCTTGCGTCGATCAGTGCCTCATCGATGCGCCTCTTGGTCGATTTCCCGGATCCTGCAACGGCAGCGCTCGGCATCTTGGTTTGATCGGGCACCGGTATACTCTCCTATATCTGCTTTACGATCGGTGCGTATTCTGCACTAGATATAAGGCATATATCTAACTCCTCGTGTTCAATCGCAAGGAGTTCACGATGAAACTCGAAGACAAGATTTCAGTGGTTATTGGCGGTGGAAGCGGGATCGGAGCTGCGATCGTATCGCGCTTTGCAGCCGAGGGTTCGACGGTATACGCCACCAGCCGCAAGGCAATCGAGGCAGCCCATCCGGAGCGCGTAGTCCCGATCGTTGCGGATGCCGGCCAGGCGTCTAGCGTCAGGGATGTCTACGAAAGGGTACGTAAGGAAAGCGGGCGTATCGACGTCCTCGTTCTCAACGCCGGTATCTCGGAATATGCCGAGCTTGGCGACATCTCCGAAGACATCTACGACAGAATATTCGGCTTGAACGTGCGGTCGCTTCTTTTCGCTGCACAAGACGCGCTGAACCTCATGCAGGAAGGCGGCTCGATCGTCTTGGTTGGATCTATAGCCGACGCAATCGGTCCGAAAGGCTATGGCGTCTACAGTGCCAGCAAGTCTGCCGTTCGATCTTTCGCCCGCACCTGGGCCAACGAACTTGCGCCGAAGGGGATCCGCGTCAACGTCGTCAGCCCGGGTCCAACCGACACGGCGATGATGGCCGCGACGACAGATGAGGTTCGCGCCGCGCTGACCGCAATGATCCCACTTGGCCGCCTCGGTAGGCCGGAAGAGGTCGCCTCGGCTGCGCTTTTTCTAGCGAGCAGCGAAAGCAGCTTCACGACTGGGACAGAACTGTGTGTGGACGGCGGCGCAACACAGGTATGACGATCTTCGGCGTGGACAGTAGCTTGGTGAGTTCCAGCGTGACAGACACTCCCAGACGGCTCGGCTAGAACCACCCTCCCCGACCATGAAGCCGTTATCATTTGCTGGAGGTAGCAGTGGTGGCGGATGTCATGGTCGATCGTCTCTTGACAGGCGTTTCTGGTTTGCGATGTCGGTTGTCAGCCATCCGGCTTTCTCCAAACCAGTCCTGGAAATCGACGACTTCGACAATCTGCAGACGATGTTCACAGGCGCAATAGAGTTGCGCCTGTGATCGCAGCTTTTGCGGTCCACCGCGACGCAACTATGCCGCCGCCAAATGAGCGCCGCAGAAAGAAATCTATGATTTTAGGCGGCGGTCGGTCGAAATCTCCGTGAGAAGCCCTTATATCGAAAAGTAATACTTTTCAGCAGAGGACCATCCCATGACAATCAACGGCAGCCTTTTGATCGCCGGTACAGAAAAACGCGGCCGGAACGGCGAGTTTTTTGGCGTGGAGGCGGTGACAGGCGCCGCACTGCCGGTTTCTTTTGGCGGAGCCTCTCACGACGACGTGGAAGAGGCCACCCAGCTGGCTTGGCAGGCGTTCGACATTTACCGCGAAACGGGTCTAGAGACGCGAGCCGGATTCCTCGAAGCAATCGCCTTGGAAATAGAAGCCATCGGTGACGAGCTTGTCGTGCGAGCAATGGCAGAAACTGGTCTGCCGCGTGGCAGGCTGGAAGGCGAACGCGCCCGCACGACCGGCCAGCTTCGACTGTTTGCAAAGGAAGTCCGGGAGGGTCGTTTCCAGGAACTGCGTTTTGACGCGGGAGATCCATCGCGCAAGCCAGTGCCAAAGCCGGACCTTCGTTTGCGCAATATCCCGGTCGGCCCGGTTGCGGTTTTTGGTGCTTCGAACTTCCCGCTGGCCTTTTCCGTTGCGGGCGGAGACACGGCTTCGGCGCTTGCCGCAGGCTGCCCAGTTGTCGTCAAGGCGCACTCGGCTCATCCAGGAACGTCCGAGCTTGTCGGTCGCGCGGTCCAGCGAGCCGTCGAAAAGATCGGCCTTCCCTCGGGCACGTTTGCGCTGTTGTTCGACACCGGCTTCGAAGTCGGCCAACAGCTTGTTGCCGACCCTAAAATTCGAGCAGTCGGATTTACGGGTTCCCGCCGAGGGGGGACGGCACTGATGAAGATCGCTTCTGAGAGGAAGCAGCCGATCCCGGTTTACGCAGAAATGAGCAGCATCAACCCGGTCATTCTCTTTGAGAATGCACTGGCCAATCGGGGCGAGCAGATTGCAGCTTCCTTTGTTTCGTCGCTCGCACTGGGCGCCGGGCAGTTCTGCACGAACCCCGGCCTGATCCTGGCAATAGATAGCGAAGGGCTCGACGCGTTCATCTCCAAAGCCCGTGAACTGCTCCCAGAGACTGGAGCACAGACAATGCTGACGCCGTCGATCGCCAAGGCGTTCCGTGAGGGCGTTGGCCGCCTCGAGCAACATGCGCAAGTGCGTATGCTCGCAAAAGGAAAGTCCGGCGGCGAGTATGATGGCGTCGCTGCGCTTTTTGAGACGTCCGCCGCCGCCTTCCTTGCACACCATGAACTTCAGGACGAAGTCTTCGGCGCGGCCGGCCTTGTCGTGCGATGCAAGGATCCTGCAGAGCTCGAGCAGGTCATCGGCGCTCTGGAGGGTCAGCTTACCGTTGCTCTCCATATCGACGAAAAGGATGTTGAAGCGGCGCGCAGGTTGGTTCCGAAGCTCGAGATGCTTGCTGGTCGGCTTTTGGTAAACGGCTTCGGCACAGGCGTCGAGGTATCGCCTGCAATGGTACATGGCGGCCCATATCCCGCAACTGCCGACGGCAGGTCCACCTCTGTTGGTACGCTCGCCATCTACCGCTTTCTGCGGCCCGTTTCGTACCAGGACTTTGCAGACAGCCTGCTTCCTGCAGCCTTGCGAGCGAAATGACAATATGAACGGGCTGCCCAACGGTACCGGGCGGCTTGTTCCCATAGAAGGATATACTGCGGCAATCAAAGAGGCCGGTCCCTCGAGAAGACGAATTGTAGCTTACTCGCGGGCCGTAAACCTCAACCCGCCATTAGTTACGAGCCCTCCAGAGAAGTTTGCTGGACAAAGGATCGATGGGCCTAGACGGAATGCGCGCAGGCCGCTGAAGCCCGCGCGCTCCACCGAGGTGATCGGAACCATAGTAGCGCCGCCTTCCCGCTGGCTAAGACGGGTCAGTACACCGCAATTGCACAATTAGGCCATCGAAGACGGCCTAACGACTATGATGCGGTGCGAGGCCACGAAAGAAACCGAAGATGGCCTTGTCGATGCCAGACTTAGAGGCTTCCAGCGGAAGAAGCATATCGGTGCTCCGGGTCGTGGCAAGTCGGGAAGCGACTAGACGATCGTTGGTCATCGACAAGCCAACCGACCTATTTTCGTGGAGGGTTTCGCTGAGAATGAGGCTGAGAACATCAAGAAAGCCGAAAGGGCCGCCCTTAGTAAATTGCGATGTCTACATGCGTGCTGACAACAAAAAGCTCGCCGAGATGATCGGTAGAAAGCACAATACTGGAGATCGATGTGATGGGCCGGATACAGAAGAACGTACATGCATCTGCTGAGCGACTGCACGAAGCAGGTCTCGTCGACGAGCTCACAATGAGAGAGTTTGACGCGCTTTGCCGCACTCCTTTGCGTGATTGCTCTTTCGATGAGGTCAAGCAGGTCCAAGCACGAACGAAGTCGAGTCAGGACATAGAGCCGCTTCCAAACTCCACCTCTCGGCTCTCGTGAACCTCACAGCGCCGTCCGCACACCGCCCTTCACTGCCTGACATACCATCCAGCAATCTCAGTTCTTCAAGTCAGTGAACAACTTGCGAGCATTGGAAAGACCGGTTGCACAGCCGTACAGCGTCGGCTCGTTGCCTTCGTACTCCAGCGAGATGAAGCCATCATAGCCGGAATCCACGATGGTTTTCACGAGCGACTTCACCGGCAGGTCGCCGAAGCCGAACACCGAACCGCGGATAAATTGCCCGTTGAGCGTCTCCAGCCAGCCGGGTCCCGGGGTTTCGGCGCGCACGTAAAAATCCTTGATATGGACAAAGCTCGCATGCGCGATCGACGCGCGTGTGCCGGTCACTGGGTTTTCATCGACGCAAAGGAAGTTGCCGACATCGAGCGTCATCTTGAAGTTCGGACTATTAACGGCATTCAGCAGGCGTTTGACGCGCTCGCTGGAGTTCATGAAGAAACCGTGGTCCTCGACGCTGGCGGTCACACCGAGGCGCTCCGCATGGTCCGCCACCTCCCGGCAAGCATCGACGATCATCGGAAAGGCTGCTTCGAACTGCGCGGTGGTCGTCGCACGAAGCGACCACGGCACGACATCGTGGCGCAGGAAGCGGACGTCGAGACGGTCGCAGAGCTCGACATAGCGTTTTACCCGGTCGATCTGTGCACGTCGGTCGTCGCCGATAAAATTCCCGGCAATGCAGAGGCCGGAGAGCGGGATAGCGGTCTCGGCTGAGGCTTTGCGCAGGCGCCCGACGCTGTCTTCGTCTTTGATCAGCTCGTAGTTGAGGTCGTCACCACCTGGAGCGATAGACAGCGTTGCAAGCTCTAGGTGTTCGCCGCCATTGTCCCTGATCCAGGTGAAGAGATCTTCTATCTGCATCGAGCCGTCCAACATCAAAGGGCGGAAACTGTAGGAACTCAAGCCAAACTTCATGGGTACTCTCCTCGCTATCAGAACGCCACCATCGGAAACGCGGTTGAGACTGTCAACATCGAGATTGACAATCACCGCGATACATCCTTGTTTGTTATCAAAGAGATGAAGTGCTTGGAGCATGCAGGAATGGTAATAAAGTCCGCGGACGTCGTGATTGTGGGAAGTGGTCCAACCGGCTCGGCCTATGCCAGGATCATTCGCGACAACTGGCCAGAAGCTCGCATCGTGATGGTGGAGGCCGGGCCTCAGATCCTCCCCAAGACCGGCGCGCACCTTGACAATGTTGCCGATCTCGACGAGCGAGGCGCGCTTGAAGTCCTGGCCCAGGGCGGCGATCGCAGCCCTCGCATGCCGATTAACAAGGAAGAATGGGAAGCGCGCCGCGCCGGTGGCTTCGACGGTTCGCTTCTGCGCCGGTCGGGCCTCTTCATCGCCAATGAAGGCGACCCCCAGGATGAAAACCTGTTTGCCGGCTTTTCTGCTGCCAATGTCGGCGGCATGGGCACCAAATGGTCGACCGGCACGCCGGTACCATCGCAAATAGAGCTCGTACCATTCATCCCCTCCAGTGAGATGCAGGCCGCACTTGCCACTTCGGCCAAGCTTCTCGGCACCAACACAGATCCGAATGCCGGCGACCCCGCCGCGACTGCGCTTCGCGAACGTCTGGGCAAAGTCTTCAACCCCGGCCGCACGCCCGACCGCTTCGTCCAGCCGATGCCGCTTGCCGCCACGCCGGGGCCTGAGGGTCTCCATTATCATGGAACCGACGTTGTGCTTGGCGATCTGGTCGCGGAGCCTGCTGAACGCTTCACCATTTTGACGGAGACGGCCTGCCGCCGCATCATTCACGATGGCCAGACCGTTACCGGCGTCGAGCTGGCCAGCACGGGCTCGGGGGAAACCTACGTCGTGAATGCCGGCACGGTCGTCGTCGCCTGCGACGCGCTTCATTCGCCGCAGCTTCTTTACGCGTCAGGCATTCGCCCGGAGGCACTCGGCCGCAACCTCAATGACCACTACATCGTCTCGCAGATTTCCGAGATGGACACCGATGTGCCGATGAAAGCCATGAACTGGATCCCGGCCACAAAGGAATTTCCATATTCGGTGACCATCGCGCCCGCCAGCCTGCATAGCATGCCGCGTTCGGGCGATATCGTCGGGCAGCCGATCGGAATGGGCGTCTTCGTGTCCTCAGACATCAGCCCCGACAACCGTGTGACTTTTGACGATAAGCGCACCGACTGGCTCGGTCTGCCCGCCATCTCGATCAAGTGGCATCAGTCGGAAGGCGACAAGGCGCGCCTTGAAGAGGCCAAGGGACAGGCGCTGAAGATTTCCCATATTATTGGCCGGCCGGCGCCGGGCTTTGCCACCTTCATACAGCCGGTCGGCTCCTCGCTGCATTTTCAGGGCACAATCCGCATGGGTGAGGCAGACGATGGCACAAGCGTCTGCGACAAGACCTCGAAAGTCTGGGGTTTCGACAATCTTTATGTCGCCGGCAACGGCGTCATTCCCACGGCAACCGCGACCAATCCCACCCTGTTTTCGGTCGCGCTTGCCAGCATCGGCGCCAAGGCGATTGCTGATGCCCGCCGTACAGCGGCCTGAACAACGAGGCGAATGTCATGACTAATCAAAAACTCAAAGTGCTCGTGGTCGGCCTTGGCCAGATGGGCAAGAGCCATGCACTTGCTTACCACACGCATCCCGGCTTCGAGATTGTCGGTCTCGTCAACCGCTCGACACCAACGCTTCCGCAAGAGCTCTCCGGCTATCCTCTGCGCACCGATTTTGCCGCAGCACTTTCCGAATTTTCACCTGATGTCGTCGCTGTCGCAACGCACACCAATACCCATGCCGACATGGCGGTTGCAGCGCTTGAAAGCGGCGCCCACGTCTTCGTCGAAAAGCCACTGGCGGCCAATGTTGCAGATGCCGAGCGCGTCGTTGCTGCGGCCAAGGCAAATGGCCGTAAGCTCGTCATCGGCTACATCCTGCGCCATCATCCATCCTGGATGCGGATGATTGCAGAATCGCGCGATCTCGGCGGTCCTTATGTGTTTCGAATGAACCTCAACCAGCAATCGAGTGGTGCTGCCTGGGACATCCATCGTTCCATCATGCAGACGACTTCGCCGATCGTTGATTGCGGCGTGCATTATGTCGACGTCATGTGCCAGATCACCGATGCCAAGCCGGTCGAAGTTCGTGGTATGGGCGTCGGAATGGCCCAGGGCCTGCCCAAGGGCATGTATAATTACGGCCACTTCCAGGTGCTGTTCGATGATGGCAGCGTCGGCTGGTATGAGGCCGGATGGGGGCCGATGATGTCGGAGACGGCGTTTTTCGTCAAAGACGTGATCTCTCCCAACGGCTCGGTCTCGATCGTGATGGACGAAGGCGCCAACTCCGCAAGCCTTGATGCCCACACCAAAACCTCGCGCCTGCGAGTACACTACGCAGCAACCGATGCGGCGGGCGGCTTTACACGATCCGACGACTGGCTCGACATGCACGATGAGCCAGACCATCAGATGCTGTGCGACCGCGAGCAGGATTTCGTTTATCGAGCCATAACGGACGACCTCGACCTCACTCGCCATATGGACGACGCCGTCACCTCGTTGAAGATCTGCCTTGCGGCAGACGAAAGTGTGCGCACCGGTCAGGCCGTTAAGCTCTAGCGCCAAGGATGGCGTTGTTTGTCCGTCGATAGCCCTCGCCACTCAGGGCATCGTTGCAAGGCGCGATCGTCTTTCTAATGCGCGTACCGGACGGCTCATTTGAGCCGGTCGGCGGGCAAGCCATTTCGGACGTCCGGTAACACTGCCGCTATCGGCGTTCGAGCCGCTCTGGTTTTGCGATCCGCGCCTGCCCGATGGCACTCAATGCCAGTCTCTCCGTCACATCCGAAACAAAAGATGTGCCTTCGAATGACTTGGTTTTCTTCGTTGCGACACCGAAACCGGCCCTATTCGTTGCGATCCGCGGCCGGAGACCAGGCCGAATGGAACCCATACTGATCTGCGAGGTTTCCTTTCCAGAAGGAGATCAATCATGTCGAACGATGCCACCCCCAATTCCGCCAAGCTTCCCCCCAAGTCCTTGAACGAGGACACTCAGGATGATGAGCTTCCTGAAACCAACGTCGACGAGCAGCGCGCCCCACCGGTCAACATGGGCAACAGCCGAGAGGCTGGCGATGGCGTTACGGACACCGACCCGCGGACAGGCAGGGCCGATGCCAAGGATCACATCCCGGCTCCTCAGACTGCGAACCGGACGTGACAAGATGGATGACCGCAAAGGCTACGTGGAACCAGACAAACTCCAGGCGGATGACGAGATCTCCCCTCGGCCGACCAATGATGGAAAGACCGCCGGACGCCCCGAAAAGAATGAGGACTGCGCCAGAAGCGAAGCGCCTCGCCCGGCCACCTCGCAATAGCCAGCTATCCCAGAACATTTGCATAGATCTGCCCCCTGCACTCAAATTCGATGAACGCCAAGACTCGATTGAGATCTGGGAAACCACTATCGACGACGCTCAGCGATCAGCGTCGATAAGACGAAGAGACTTTTCAAAGATCGCCCCACGGATAATCGAGTGGATAAGGCAAAAGCCCGTGCGGGCACGCTCGCCGTGAAATGCGAAGCGATCTACCATCGGTCAGTAAGTCACACCGGGAGCACTCGCGACCACGCGTTGGCGGACGCGGGATAGTCTGGGAGCTCGATATCGTCCGCACTGGGCATCAAAAGCTTGGCCGCTACCTGCTTGACACCTGGCGTCGAGACTATCCTAAGTATGGCGTGCTGAAGAGCGACGCCAACACGCGTTTGCGGCTGAAGCATCTTCGGGGCGAACTTCGGGACACCCTGCCCCTTCTCCACGAAAGGCCGCATGATTTCCTCATATCGCTTCAGTGCTGCCCCAATATCGTCGGTATTCGACAACTCCCCGGCAAGCACATAGGCCCCGACGATGGCAAGTGTCGTGCCAATCCCGGCGATCGGCGTCGCACACCAGGCCGCATCGCCAGTGAGCACAACTCGTCCTTTCGACCAGCGGTCCATCTTCACCTGCCGAAGCACGTCGAAGTAAAGGTCATCCGAAGCATCGAGCCCGTTTAAGACGCGCGGCGCTTCCCATTCCACGCCATCAAAGTGCGCCCTCAGGAAGTTCTTCTGACCCGGACCGTCCAGGTCTTCCTCACCGTCTGCCTCTTTCTGGACCACGAGGATTGCCCGCGTCGTGCCCTTGTTGTCCGGCCGAAGCCAGATGCTAAGGCCTTCACTGGCGGTATAGATCCGACAAAGATCGCTATCGTCTGGGGCTTTCGGGATGGTGAAATAGCCCATTGTGACGTCGAGCCACCGCGGCGAATTCTCACCTTGAAACACCAATTCTCGGGTTGACGATCCGACACCTTCCGCGATCACGATAAGATCGTAGCGCTCGACAACGCCGCTCTCAAACTCAACGGAGACCGTCTCGCTGTCCTGTCTGACGGAACGGATCGCGTCGTCGAAGCGGAACTTCACGTGCTCACCGCACGCCTCGAACAGGATCCGCGCCAAATCTCCTCTCAGGATTTCAAGCTCAGCCGTCGGCCCATTCGCGCCGATTTCGTTCAAGCCGAACTGCGCTACCGTATCGTTTTTGTCGTCGACAAACCGAATGCCGGTCTCGCCCGTGCCAGCTTCTTTCACGGCATCCTCTATTCCCATTTTCGCGAGGACTTTTCGGCCCGCGCCGCGAACGTCGATGTTTTGACCTCCGTCTCGAAACTCGGGGTGTCGCTCGACGACAGTAACCTCGGAGCCCCTTTGCGACATCCACCAGGCAAACGTATTGCCAGCAACGCTCGCACCGGTAATCAGTACCCGATGCACCTTGGGCGTCTCGCTCAGCTCATCGTCCATAGTGTCGTCTCCCTGCAAAGCGGCAAAGCCAGATCGATCGTGTGGGCGACAACGAGTTTTACGTGCGGAAGTTCCGGCTCATGGCGCCAGGCATTCTTCGCAGATACCGCAGCCGTCCTCTTCCAGAAATGATCGCCGTCCGCAACACAGGCACGTCGTCGTACCCTCAGCTGAAGGGCATTCCCGTTCCGGCGGCAGGATTTCTATTTCGGTCGTGGCATTCAGTTCGAAGATTTCGTTTTCCATCTCGAGTGCTCCAGGTTCGAGAACGCATTTGAGATGGTGAACCCATGGCACGAAGCAAGATCGCCGAAGGTTTGGATCGGCAAATGATCATGGATAGGTCGACCGTATGACGACGGATCTGGCGAACCCGGTATCTGTGGACGATCGAGCGCTCCCGGCGAGAAACGGGGAGCAGCCTCGACAGCTTGGACGATCTCGTGTCCTCACTTCTGAAGGCCTTCCCAGAGCCATGGACGGCGCGGTGCCGCATATGCCGGGATAAGGTGGGTTGCGGCATCGCGGACACAGGATTTGCCGGGGCTCGACCTAGCCGATCGCTTACGACAGCTCGCGCACGACCGCATTCTTCTTGCCAAGCGCCTTAGCCTTGTAGAGGCACCGATCAGCCTCGAGTGCCAAGTCTTCAAGCGATGCGCCAGGCGAGCGCGTCCACGCAGCTCCGACGCTCCCTTCGGCTAGCACGACGCCCTCGGCAAGATCGATCGGCATGGCGAGCGCGTCGACGATGCGCCTTGCGACGACATCCGCGATGCTCCCGTCTCCACTCATGACGACCAGGAATTCGTCCCCGCCGAGCCGGCTCACAGCATCGTGGGGTCTAACGGCAGCCTTGAGGCGCTCGGCGGTCTCGATCAGTACAAGATCGCCCGCTGAATGACCGAACGCATCGTTGATTTCCTTGAAGCCGTCCAGGTCGATGGTCACCACAAGGACACCATTGGCCCGGTCAAGCCTCTGGAACTTCTTCAAAATCCCACGCCGGTTATATAGCGTCGTCAATTGATCCGTGTCGGCGTCCATCTCAAGCGTCTGCCGACGGAGATGCTCTTCGGTAAAATCGATAACGACACCGATGATGCGCATCGGGCTCCCGACGTCGTCGCGCAGCAGGCGACGGTCGCAACGCATCCAGCGCTCGCCCGCCACGGTGTGTAGTCGATATTCTGCAACGGACTTGTCGACCTCACCCTCGAGCAACGGCGTAAGATCGGTTGCGCGATAGTCCTCAGGGTTCACTTTCGCCAGATAGGCCTCGAGGTCCATTCGTGCTGCCTCCGGGCCGCCGATAAAGCGCGCGAGCCGTTCAGAGGTCTGGAACGCTCGTGTCGGAACGTCCATGTCCCAGAAGCCGCCCCGCAGCGCTTCCATTGCAAGTTCGAGCTGTGTTGCCCTTTCTGTGAGGGCTCGCTCGACTTTCCGAAGCTCGGTGACATCCTCGATCTGGCAAAGGATACGGACCAGTTCGCCGCTTTCGCGACGCATTGCAGTGACCGTCAGTACGGTCTCTACAACTGACCTATCTGGTCGCACGTACCGCTTGTCAGTCCGATAGCCGTCGCGGCGACCGGTCAGGACGTCATCAAACAACGACAAGCTGGGAGCTACGTCTCCGGGATGTGTGAGTTCCGAGAAAGACATGCCTTCAAGCGAGCACTGGTCACGTCCCACAAGTTCGGCAAATCTTCTGTTCGCTTTGACTATCCGGCCGTCGGGTAAGATCATAGTGAGCCCGAAGATCGCAGTTTCGAATGCATTGTCGAACAGCCTTACACGCTCCTCCGGCGGTGTTTCCGAAGCGCCTTGGAGCGGAGCTATTTCGTCCGGTCTTGTCATTAGGGCGTCTCCTGTAGACGAAGAACAACGTTTAGGAGACGAAGGTCGTTCCGGCAGCGCCGGCATCAAAGGCTATCCCTGTGCGGATCGTGACGGAGCAGGCAGGAATGTGAGCGCAAATGCTCACAATCCCGCCGGAACGCGCGGAGTTTTCCCGCGTTTGACCATTCGGAATCGGCATGGACACCGAAGCAGACGTCGACGCGGGGTTATCTGCAAGGATCGATAACTATCGCCAGATCCGATGATGGCAGGACAATCTCATTGGATCGATCTCCTCCCGTTTGGATACGTCTGCCTCGTAGTGCCGATCTTTGGTCAGCATCCGCTTAGCCGCAAACATCAATGGCACAGAGCCGCGTGGGTGTGCGCGGCTTCGCCACGCCGCCCTACCGCATCCTGCCTTCGTTCTCGTCTGCGGGATCGAAGTTCATATCCCAGTCCTTGACGGGCTTTCCGCCCGGAGGCACCTTATGTATCGTCGCGTCCTCAGAGCCGGTAATGACGGTCGGCTTGGCGCTGTGAACGCCGGTCGATTTCCGATCAGCTACCGACTTGGCAAACTGGCCTTCGGCATCCTTCTCGACTTTAGACATGTCACTCGCCTTTTTGCTTGAATCCATCTGAGATCTTCTTGACCCCCGGATCGCTGTTGGTTTCTCCGTTGGCGTCCCGAGCGCTGTCGGGATCGTCTTTCGCCGGCATGTAGCCCGGCGGAGTATTTTCCTGCGAGCCCTCCCATCTAGGCGATTGGTCCGTGGTGCCGGGCGCACCATCCTTTGGCTTGTTCATTCCCATGACATTCCTCCTTCCTGTATAACAAGTAACCTTCGGAATTGACGGTAGTTCCTAGACGTCGCTAAAGCGGCTGTAGAAATCACCTCGCGCGGTCATAATTTTCTTCTGACGACGTTACAGGGTGGCAAACATCTTGGTCCCGCTAATTTCCCGTAATTTGCATGAGACAGGATGGACGTGTGCTGCCGAGAGCTGGTTTTCCTACTTGTACACGGCAATTTGCCAGACAACGGCAACTCATGTCGCGCTCGATGAGAGGCTCTGGTAAAGGTGCGATAGTCTATCACCGCACCTGCTCGTCGAACATTTAGCTGAAACGCTTCTTGGACAGTCAACGTCAGCTCATCGTACGATAACGTACTCTAATAATAGCTTGATCATCAATGTTTTGCACATAAAAGTCAAAGTGGCTTAACAAGCCGCTTCGATTTCATGGTTCAGTTTTTTGCCCCGCTTTCCAGCGGGGCACTTTTCGTTCTGAAAGTGCGAGAAAGGTTTCCGCTTCTGGTGATGGTCTGAGAGGAACCTCGCAAACCCTCGCTAGGGCTGTGTCTTCAGGAACATCATTGAACAAGTCACGATGCGCCTGGCCAGTCATTAGACGGTTCCTCTACGACGTGAGGATCGTCGGCCGGATCCGGGTCGCGCGCATAAAGCACCTTCATATCTCCAATTTCAGCTTCGATGATGGCTAGCACTTCCGGTGCTGCTAAACCGGCTAAGACGAACTCATCGACCAGTTGCTCCAGCTTAAGCCGCAGTCTTCCAGTCTCCTCGGTCATGAAAATCTCCTCTCATCTTCTCCTGCATCCGAAACGCTGGGGCGCGGAAATAGATGCATTATGCATGCTTGCCCCTTTAACAGCGGTTCAACTGTGCAGTTTAGATCATCGCCTCGCAAACTGGACTAAGCCGTTGAAAATGATTCGCTTCGGGTCGGAACGAATTACCTCCTCAGTGCTTGAGTCGTCATCAAAAGGATTCGGAGTATACGTCATGGCAACAATCGCCAGAGATGGTGAGGGACCCGATACAGCAGGCTTTGCTGCGGCTGATCGCGGACAAGTGCTCAAGCCGGGGAAATCGGCAAAAAGCAAGAGCGCCGCTGCCGCGTCCAACGTCGTCAATATGATGGACGCACTTCGTAAGAGCGTTGACGCTGAGATCGAAGACTGAAAGGCCGGATAGCTTCGAACACGGCATTTGCATGGAGGAACACGATGGAACGCGACAAGAGTATTTCGGATCGAACCATATCCCGGGAGCAAAGGCCCATCCCGCAGGCTCATAAGCCCTCGCAGGGAACTGAAGCAAACCCACTGCGGGGCGAAGCTGAACTTGCCGAGGAAGCGAAGGAAGGCTTCAAGGATGCTTCCGGAAAGCTGCCTGCTGGTGAGGTTTAGATCGTCCCTCCGGACAAAGCCCTGCTCGAGCCAAAAGGGAAGCCAGACATGGGAAAAGACTTGCAAGAACATATTAGGACGCGCGCCTATGAAATCTGGCTTGACGAAGGACAGCCGGAAGGGGCGGATTTGCGGCACTGGCTCCAGGCCGCCGACGAACTTTCTGGTGATGAAACTCACGAAACGCTTCAAGAGCTACTAGACGAGGATGACCGCGAAGACGAGGTCAAACAGCGGCGCGAGCGCGAGCCGATTGTATCGGAGGCTGCAACGACGGTGCCTGTCGTGGAGATAACGACTGGCCGGGAGCCGGCTCGGAGAAAAATTCGACAGACTGAAGGACCGTGACGGAGTTCCATCGGCCTCTCATCGCAAAAGCCCCTGCCCGCCATCGATCCAGATCGGCGATCCGGTGATGTGGCGCGACTTGTAGAGATGGTCTTGTTCCATTCCTCCAGCGTTATAGATCATCTATGGGGGCCCCAAGCGCCGTTGATCCCGGCGTTTCAACGACGACGTCAAGTCGACCGTATCGGTGGACGAGTTCGCGTGACGCTTCTTCCATCTGCCTTAGATCGGCTATATCGGCATTCAAGACGCAAGAGTTGCCACCTCTCTTTGCGATTTCAAGCATGACTTCTTCAAGATCGTCCTGGCTGTGCCCCGAGCAAACCGACGCAGTATCTTTCCAACGCAAGTGATCGGGCCGTGGCCCTGCCAATTCCCGAACCTGCAGCCGTGGTTAGCGCAACCTTGCTCATGTGACCCCATACACTTCTTGTTCAAAGACGCGCTTGTTAACTCGGCTCAGCTGATACGGTTCCTCATATCGCCTCACAGCCACAATGCGGTATTTGATAAGGTTGCAGGCAACGGTTGGCGGGACGCCGCCGGGCACTCAGCCGATCCTCGCAAGGATCTCTTCCGTGGAAGTCATCTCCACCTGCACCGAAAACCTCGCCCCGTGGAGCTGCAAGGTGAAATCTTGTGTGGCATCCGCTCCACTACAAACCGTCTCACAAGGAATGATAGCACTGTAACCGAGGTTCACTGCACCGATGAAATTCGCGAGGCACAAACATCTGTTTCTCCTCCCTTAAAGATAAGGGTATCGACGCCATCTCGAGTTAGAAGTTGGTGAAGGCGACCGTCAATCCACGGTGAGATGGTCCGTCTATCAAATAGTCGCGCCGGCGAGACAAATCGGGCTAGCGATGCCAAAAGGTCGACCAGATCGCATGGTATGTGATCCAGTGTCATTTGACCCCATTTTTCGCAATCAGCCTTCCGTGCGCCGAGCATCTCTGCATTACCGGCCCTAGTGTCGACTAACACTACGCGACCGTCAGGGGTACCAAGGTTGTCTACGATCGGAGACTTCCCAGAGCATGGACGGTCTTTCACTCGGCTGGAGCAGACATATCCTTATTGCGCTTGAAAAAGCGGATGCCGTAGACACCAAGTTCTTCAATGAGCCAAAGAACGCGCTGAGAGCGGCAGTTGTGGAGGCGAGAAGCTCACGCGCGATCCCACCGACGCGAGCGGTCTCAATCGCGACCCGATCCAAATGGCACTCTTATCAAGGAGTATGGTTTAGTGCGCTTTGCCGCCTGCTTCGCCAACCGCCTCGACAAAGATCACCCGCGCGTCGTCCGCACTAAGGCGACCGTCCAGAGCGGCTTTGCATGCCATACGCGCTCGTAAAAACTTAAGACCGCTCATATTTGGCCATCTGTCAGTAAGGCAGGTCATGGCTTCAAACGGACCGCCAACAAGCTTCTGTTCCTGATGCGGAAAATTAACGGCTACTGGTGCGTTCCAATCATTATTCGGCATTCTATCCTCCCGACGACGCGAAATACTCGTCTGCGACAATATCTAGGGAGCAGCACCCATTAGCAAAGGCCCCAATTCCGTTGGTACGGTTACAGACGAAAAACTTTACCCAAGGGCGCTGGCTAGGCGAACACTACTATTCCGGACAATATGGAGATCACGGGGAGGACCAGATTGGTGACGGGAGACGGGTGACAGATACACCGTGCCGGCAGTCTCACCGCCACGTAGGATCAAGCATGCGGTGGATGGGGGTATGGCACGCACTCAATGAGGAGAATGATGGTGGCGCAGATTTCTCCGGGCTGTCCAGATACTGCTTGGTCACGAAAAGCTAGAAAGCACCGTCCGCTACTTTGGCGTCGAGGTGATCGACGTGCTCAGGACCGCCGAGCAGATCGAGCTGGAAGGCAGATGACCACCGGCAATAGCCAGTGGTCTCCCTCGCGCCATGTGTGGACGGCTCCGGTTTGGCAAGAGTTTTGTCGACTTTTTTGCACATTGCTGGTCGGAGCTGCCATGTGTCCGGCCTTTGGATGCGGCACAGAACGAGGCCGCTGGCCATAATGCTCTCCGCGGATTGGGTCCCGGTCAATAGCCCGCGCTCGAAGCGCCTGGCGCGAAATGGGTTGTCCCTCTCCTTGGGCCGACTGGCGTAGGTGCGTTATAGTCTCCTGCTCTTACCAACGACGTTCACGGCGCATGCGCCGTGTATCAATTCCCGGCGACGACCGGCAGTGCTCTATAGGGTTCGTTTCGGGTCATGATTGCCCAAGCAACCCGCGCCATTTTGTTGGCGAGCGCTACGGCGGCGACCTTCGTAGATCGGCGCTCCATCAATGAGACCAGCCAAGGATGGCGGGCATAACCCAATAACTTGGCTCGCTTGATCACCGCCATTGCTCCGACCACCAGTAACTGCCGTAGATATCGGTTCCCAGCCTTGCTGATCCCTCCGAGTTTCTCCTTGCCGCCGCTAGAGTTTTGCTTCGGGACCAAGCCAATCCAGGCACTCAAATCACGACCGGAACGGAAGACGCTAGGGTCGGGAACGCTGGCAGCCAGTGCTGTTGCTACCAATGGACCAACACCTGGAATCCCTTCGAGCTTGCGGCTGAGATCATGGGCACGGTGCCACTTCATGATCTGCCGATCCAGTTCCAGTATTCGCTGCTTCAAGAGATCGACCTGGTCGGCCAAGGCGGCAAGACATAAACATGCTTCGGCTGGTATCTCAGGTTTTTCACCTTCGCGAATGAGATGTAGAAGCTCAATCAGTCCGTTACGACCGATCCCCGCAACGATTCCGAACTCGGCGAGATGGGCACGTACAGCGTTGATGGTCAATAGCAGCCGTCCGTAAGCCCTCTGTCTGGCCTTCTCCCTTTGGCTAGCGCAGCGTCGTGAGATTAAGATTTCATCAACCACAGCGACAATCCGCATGACGCCGCTTATCTAATTAAGTACCTGCAAAAACTTACAATTATCAAAAATTCAGATCGCCTATAGGTAGCAAATTCAGTGGCATTTGCATGAGGATAGGCGATGGGCTCGGGCTTTGGGACGCGGGGTTTTGTCAGAGAAGCAAACCGCAAGCTTGGATTTCTCTCGGGGGTCTCAATAGGAGCTCTTGCCCTCGGATTTAGCGTACATGCCGCTTCGGCCGCCACCTTTTTCGTATCGACCGAAGCCCAACTCTATCAAGCGATCGCCGATGCGCAGGCGAGCCCGGATGCGTCTTCAACTATCACGCTTACGAGCAGTTTCTCACTCGCCAGCCCGTTCCCGACCGTCGCGGCCAAGAACATTACGGTCGAGACCAGCGGCTACATTCTCACCTTTTCTGGCAGCAGTGCCTTCAATATTGCTGCTGGTGCTACGCTCACCTTTTCTGGCGTCGCCGCGAATTCCGCTTCGGTTCTGACAAAGACCGGTGATGGAACGCTCTACCTCCAAGACACGGCAACTGGAATTACCCGAGTGACTTTGAGCGATGGCTCAACCGTCATTGCGGGTGGCGCAAACGTCACCTACGGAACATCCTCCGGTGGCACACTGGCCCAGCTTGACCTCGCTGGAACAACCGGATCGGAAGCATCCCTTACTATCTCCGGTGCGGGCACGCGCGTCCAAGCCACTGGTACCGATGCCAATCAACTCAGTGGCGGAGTCGGAAGTGTCTCGACATTTACCATCCAGGACGGCGCTAGGTTCACATCGGCAGGGGGCGTCACGCTTCACAAGACGTCCTCGCTCGGCACTGCAACCGTAAACGTCCTTGGCGCTGGCTCTACGTTGGCGGCAGCCTCTTTCGCCTCTGTTGCCGGTATCTCCTACATCAACGTGCTTGACGGCGGTGTCGTCAACATTACCGGACAAACCTCGTTCGGTAGTATCGGAAATCTCGGATACGCCGGAGCGAACGCCATGGTCGTAGTGTCGGGGGATGGCTCCGAATGGACAACCGGGACAACGCTCGCGATGCAAAGCGGCTCGTTGTCAGTTCTGGACGGCGGCGTTGTAACCGCCACGACTGTCAACGTTGCGACGACGACGAATGCGGTCACTCCAAACTTCAATGTGCTAGTCTCCGGCGACGGATCGGAACTACGAGCAACCACAATGACAGTGGGGACAAGAGGCACCGGTATCGTAACCATTGCCAACGACGGTCAGGTGATCATCAACGGCGGCACGTCCGCAATTGTTTTAGGTGGGCCTCTTGCGAGCAGCAACGCCTCGCTGAACATCGGTGGCGTCGTAGGTGCTGCGGCGACTGCGGCAGGCACGCTTGCCGCTTCGGCGATCACGCTCGCGGCCAGCGCAGAGATCAATTTCAATCACACCGAAACCGGCTACGTTTTCGACACGCCAATCAACGGCAGCGGCGCGATCAACCAATATGCAGGACGTACCATCTTCAATGCCGACCAAACGGGATTTTCCGGCCTGGCAAGCATCTATGGCGGTATGCTGGAGGTGAACGGCATCCTTGGCGGCACTGTCGAGACCAACGGCGGAACGCTCGGCGGCGTTGGCACTGTTGGCGATACGACAAACAATTCGGGCGGCTCCATCGCCCCGGGCATCATCGGGATCGGCACACTGACGATCGGCGGCAACTACACGAGCAATGGGGGCGCCCTTCTGATCGAGGCGGCACTCTACGACGACGCCTCGCCCGCCGATCTTCTAACCGTGACTGGCGACACCATCCTCGGGACCGACGCGACGAGGGTGTTCGTGACCAACCTTAGCGGTTATGGCGGCGAGACGACCGGCGATGGTATCAAGATCGTCGACGTTGCAGGCGTATCGGCCTCCGATGTCTTCGTGCTCGGGGCGCCGGCGATCGGGGGAGCCTATCGCTACGGTCTCTTCCAGAACGGCATCACGGACCCAGCTGACGGCGACTGGTATCTGCGGACTGTCAGCCTTGCGCCGACCGTGCCCGTCTATGAGAGCTATCCGATCGTTCTGCTTGGGATGACCGACCTGCCGACGCTCAGGCAGCGCGTGGGCGACCGTTATTGGTCGGAGCAGGACGACACTGTCGGCTCGCCAGATGGCTTTACAGGGCCGCGCAATTTCTGGACCCGCATCGAAGGCGCGCATGACCACGCCGAGGGCAATTCTACGACGGACATGTCTTATGACAGCAACCGCTATTTGGTGCAGGTCGGCATCGACGGGTTGCTTGAAGAAACATTCAAGGGCATGCTGATCGCCGGCCTCAATGTCCAGTACGGCCAGACCCACGCCAACATCGCTTCGCCCCTCGGCAACGGCGAAAACAACACGGATAGCTACAGCATCGGCGCGACGCTGAGCTGGATTGGCAGCGACGGCTCCTATGTGGATGGTCAGGCACAGGTCGCCCACCTGTCGACCAATCTCTCGGCTAGCGAAGTCGGCAAGCTGGTGGATCGCAATGATGGCAATGGCTATGCGTTGAGCATCGAAGCTGGTCGCAAGATGGCCATCGACAACAATTGGTCGATCATTCCGCAGGCGCAGTTCTCCTACAACGCCGTCAACTTCGACAGCTTTACCGATCCCTTCAACGCGCATGTCAGCCTTGATCGCGCTGATACCGCCAAGGGCCGGATCGGCTTGGCCGTGGACTATGATGACAGTGCCGGAGCAAGCCGCAACCACGTCTATGCGATCGCCAATCTGACCTACGATTTCCGCAATGGCACGTCGGTGAATGTTTCTGAGGTCAACGTGAAGTTCGAACCGGAGAAGTTCGGCGCCGAATTCGGCGTCGGTGGCACCTACCGCTGGGCCGATGGCAAATACAACCTTTATGGGGAGGCACTGACCGCCACGCGCTTCGATGGCAGCTATGGCTTGAAGGGAACGGTCGGCTTTAGCACGGCCTTCTAAGCCGCGTTCTTGAACCAACGCGCCGATCGCTTCGCGGCGCGTTGATTATCCGCTATCGAGCCCGGATGTCGCCTTAGGGGTCGGTTGCGATTGTACAGCAGAAGCGCCGATAGCTACCGTCAGGCGTGCCCGCTGAAAGCATCGGCCTCGTTCTGAGTAGTGAATGTGAACGTGACTAGCTCACTCTCATCGTCCTGACGGATGCCGATTGCAGTCACGATCAATCGAGCGATCTCGTCCTGTGCCTCATGTCCTGACCGGTATGATTTCACAGCCTTCTCGATGGCCGCTGCAAAGACTTCGCTGATCAGGCCAAGCCGCATATTGTGTTTCATGATGATGTCCCGGTCCTCGATGATCGCCGCCTGTTCTTCCTTCGGGATTGCGGCATTGTCCATCGCGGTGATCGTGGCATTGGTTGCGAGCTTGATCGGACCTTCCTGAAGCCACCGCTCGACCATCTGGTGGAACTGATGCATTCGCGCAGCGGGAATTGTTTTCTGGACAGTGATCGACATTTGCATTCCTTCGTCAGCTTCCATTCAAACCGATACACGCTCCAAGGACACAGGATCGGCTGTCGCAATTAAAAATTCTGTCCCAGCAGGGTTTATGTGGCCGAGCCACAAGCTTCAATGCATTTATGCTGGAGATCCACCAGTCGCGAGACATTGGGGGCGATCGCGTGGGCAGTTTGATGGCAGCTTCAGCCAATGGGTCTCCTGGCGCAGAAGCGCCAAGAGCATGCGTAATCGGGCGGTACCACAAACGGCAAGCTCCTAGTACAATCCCGGTGAAACCGGGATGAAGGGAGATGACGATGTTCTACGCTGCTTTAGACGTGTCACTGCGCTCTGTGGCAATTTGAATCATCGACGAGGCCGGAAAAGTCAGGCTCGAACGGTCCGTACCATCAGACGTGCCGGATATTGTTCGTTGCTTCAACGAGTTCGGCGAGCCTATCCACCAGGTCGGGCTCGAAGAGGTGTCCAAGCCCTGAACCATCAGGGTTGCCGGAGTGCATCGACGATGATCCTGAACGCAGGCGAGTTCTGACGTCTGCTGGGATAATATAGGTAATAGCCGGGGAGCATCGGCGACCAGTCACCGAGAACCTGGACAAGACGTCCCAAGGCAATTTCGCGAGCAACGACGTCTTCCGGAACATAGGCAATGCCATAACCATTCGCCGCAGCATCGATCAAAGCATACGACGTATTGAAGATCAGTTGTCCCTCAACCCTGACACGGACCTCGCGGCCCTCCTTCTCGAACTCCCAACCGTACAGACCTCCGGAACGCGATTGCCTGTGATTGATGCAGTTGTGCCCCACCAGGTCCTGAGGTGACTGGGGTATTGAATGGGCGGCCAGATACTCCGGGGATGCCACGGCGACGAGACGCCAGTCAGGTCCGATCCGCACCGCGATCATGTCCTTGTCGAGGATCTCGCCGAGACGGACACCAGCGTCGACGAAATTGCGGAAACCATTGTCGCTGTTCAGTTCGAGGCTGATGTCGGTGCAGCGCGACAACCAAGATGAGACGAAGCGTCAATCAAGATGAGACGTTGCAGCAGCGGTGGAACGAAGAGAGGGCGTAGCCCGAACGGAGTTCTACCGCTGCT
>NZ_JAUDSA010000016.1:0-52905 GCF_030380805.1 Rhizobium sp. S163
GGCCTGGCCACGCGCTACGACCGCCGCCCTGACAATTACCTTGCTGCACTGAAACTCGTTGCGACACGAATTTGGATCAATTCAGTTTGCGAGTCCACGTCCTAGTTCAAGGTATCGGTCCTTCAGCTTCGAAATCGATAAGAATACCCACCGGGCGGGCGCCGAGCGATCCGGGCGAAGCCCCTTCGGAACCCTCCGGATCTGCAAAATCGGCCCGCCAGGCGGGCGATCTGATCCGCGCTCAGCAGTCTACTCAATGTGCCAGACAGGCTTCGCAGATCAGGCATCCATCGTAGGTCAAGACCCAATCCTACCCTTCGTCGGAATTCCGCATCTGCTCCGCCTAATTTTCTTCCCGCCATGTTGCATTCTCGCACTCGACTCTTGAGCGAAAGCATTGTTGTGTCTGCCTAGACAGGAGATGCTAATGTACTATGAGTGGAATGAAATACGGTTTCGTCGTCAGTATCTCATCAAGTTTGTGTCAGTGTGGGCTGTCGCTATAACATTGGCTTTCCTACCGGTCTGGTGGCTGGTGCAAGAAGCGACGTTTCCCTGATCGAACCGCTTCCAGCATCGCGTTGATTGCTGACGCCTCGGGATCGGATGTATGCGTCATTTGACGGCATACTTTTTCGCAAAACGCGGCGTCCCGACGTATCGAGCTCGCTTGTTATTCCAGATAAGGTCTGCTTCTAAGCCATTAGACGCCTTACGGTGGTCATTCCATGGACGGCGGATCGAGCACAACGTTTTTCGCCGGCACCTCCTCCGAGTTTGGTCGCCACTGGTAGGGGACCTTGGTCTGACATCAGGAACGAGCCCTTGGTTCGTGCATTTCCTTTTAGGAAGAGCATGAGCGAGGAACTGAAATGACCGACTGCCTATGGGACAAGCCAGTTGAACTCATGATCGGCAATTCCGATCACTTTCGGTGTGTCGGTAGCAGCCGTGAGGCAATGGCTTTTTTGATGACCTCGTGGCCTACGAAAGGCGGCCGGTCCTTTTCCGCAGCCAGACGCGCATGCCTGGCAGCGCTCGAAGGAAAGATTACCGACGCCAAAGCGAAGCACGTTTTCGTACACGCCGCCGATAAGGCAGGCATTCTCAAACGGTGACACGGGAACTTCGGAAGCTCGTTCCAGCTACAAGCCACCGCATACCACCGAAATGTAGTACCAGAGTGCGAACCGTACGATAGCGTACTAACCGAGCCGTCGTCTATCGTCGCCCTATATCTCTGAAACTATGTCATCATATCAAAACCGACTTTTGAATGTGCTGTCGTCCGATGTTCAACAGTCGATACAGCCCTTTTTGATGCGACGTCATTTTCACCGCGGAGAGATGATTGAACGCCCTTCGCACATCGTGCAAAGCGCGCTCTTCGTTGAAGTCGGCGTGATCTCCGTGATCTTCTCGTTGCCCCCCGCGGTCAACGTCGAGGTTGGGATGATTGGACGTGAGGGAATGACCGGTATCAACCTCTTGACGGGCACGTCACCCGGGTTTTTCCTCGCCGAAGCACGAACAGACGGCTGGGGATACGAAATCCAGCCAGATGCGTTGATGGCCCTTGCCCGGCGAGACGAGGAGTTCGGCGCCCGGCTTGAACGCTATCGCGGATGGCGCTCAGTTCAATCTGCCATGATGGCTGCCAGCGGTCGCGCCGGAAACATCGAGCAAAACCTTGCCCGTGAACTGCTGATGCTCCATGATCGGATCGACGGTGACATTATTGTCGCAACGCATGATGAACTCGCTGCCTACATCAATGCAAGACGCGCGAGTATCACCGATTGTCTCCACATATTCGAAGGTGAGCACTGGATCCGATCAAGGCGAGGTTATGTCGAGATCACTGATCGACCTGGACTTGAAGGTGCCGCGGGAGAATTTTATGGAACCGCCGAAAACGCGTGGTTCGATATGTTGGCAAAGCTACCTCCCGATGCTTTGGCAGCGCAGTAGGGTTGCGATAGGAATTGGAGCGTAAAACAATCTTCATTCTTCAAGCGAGCATGCAGCGAAATGGTGGTTTGCAAAGTCGCCCACGTGATTAGTATTTTACGCCCCGCTTTAAACGAAGCAGATAACCGATTGATCAATGTGAGTTGCGGGGCTCGACCGGACGCCACCTCAGAAAACATAAGCTCACTGATTTGCGGCACTTGTGTGCCCGCCGACGCTGAAATGCTAAAGCGTGTCGCATCTATTCAGCCTCATATCCTGCTGCCTTGAAGAAGTTTCGGCATTCGGTGACGGAGAAGAGGGTGATGATGTCGCCGAGCGCTTTGGTGATTGTATCGAAGCTTCGAGCGGCCCGCTTTCGCAGGAGTGACTTGAGTTTCGAGAATGCCATTTCGATGGGGTTCAGGTCCGGCGAATAGGGGGCAGGAAGAGAAGCCTTGCGCCTTTTGTCTTGAGCAACTGTTCTGCCCTTTCGCTTTTGTGGAAGCCAACATTGTCGAGGATGACGACATCGCCGGGCGATAGTGTCGGCACAAGTTGTGTCTCGATCCTGGTTTCGAAGATGCGACTGTTCATTGGAGCATCGACGATCCATGGTGCGGTCAGGCCATGGCAGCGCAGACCGGCAATGAAGGTCTGCGTCTTCCATTTCCCGAAGGGAGCATAGGCGGCAAAGCGACTGCCTTTGGCAGACCACCCGGTGCGTTTTGTCAGGCGCGTGTTGGTCGACGTCTCATCGATAAAGATGAGCCGCGACAAGGCTTTGTTGAAGAACCGCTTTCGGCGGTTGATCCAAAGGTCACGAGCCTTGGCGATCTCCGGCCTGCGCTGCTCGCTTGCCTTAAGGCTTTTTTTTATTGCTTAGCCCGAGCCGGTGCAAAAACCTCCCGACCGTAGCGCGATGGATTTCAATGCCGCGCTCCGCGAGTGCAACGCACAGCTCATCCAAAGTCGTTTCGCCATGCGCGGACATCCGCTCGCGAACCCAATCAGCATGAGCCATAAGCTTCGCGCCACCAAGCGGGTGGCCCTGCTTGGCGGCGGCGAGAGAACCGGATGACCGATGCAGGATCATCATGTTATTGACGAACCGAGGCGAAACCCGGAAATGCCGAGCGGCTTCACGGTTGCTATGCCCTTCATTTACAAACGCAACGACACGCTCACGCAACTCGATCGGATGCGGCTTGCCCATGGTGTGGCTCCTTCCATGGGCAAAAAGAATCACGGATCAACTGATTTGGAAATCCCGAATCTGGTTGGCGCGACATGCTTTAGTACCGGATAGAGCGGAGTTCGCCAGCACCGTAACCGCTCGGATTTTTTGCCAAGCGCTTGTACAGCAATCGTCCGGATCTTCGGATGATAAAAAAAGGTTGCGGTCACTAGGAACCTAGGCTGGGATCGCTCGTTCTTAGTCGGAGCCGCGTCAATGCCTTTCCTTCGTGGCTCTCTTCCCCATTTGCCCCTGGCTTTCGCCGGGGGTTCTTTTTTCACGTGTACCTTTTGAAATCTTGCCCACCACCCGGTCGCGGCGGGTTCTGAGCCGAAAGCAAGCGATGAGCGCGGGAACTCTTGGCAAGTGATGGCTCGCCTCAAGGCAAGGCGCCTGACGCTTCCAACAAGACCCGCGCTGATGGGCAGCCTGAGCTACACGGTGATATCGGTCTCTTGGGCCAGCGAGCGCCACGCCGATGGCCGTGGCACTGAAATCGCCTTTTTGCCACAGCAAGAACCGCGATCACTGTTGTATTTCAATGGACTGCTCAGCTTTCTTAATGCTTCAGGATGTTGCAACTGAGCCACCGGCCGTCCCTAGCTCACAAATCCGTGCTTAGGCGCGATCGGATGTCACCACAGCAGAGTCCTGGATACCCTACGGGAAAACGGCCGCGACTCCGCGGAAGCCTTTGGATCGCTCGCCGTTATAGGCGCGAGCAACAGTTGGCCCCTCCTCGAACGAAAACAATTTCGCTTTTTTGGAACCAAACGCGCAAGGCGGCGTTTAATGCGCACTCTGGATCAGCGCCATTGCCCCGCCCTCGTGCGGGGCACTTTTTTTCATGAGAGAGCGCTAGCGCTCGATCTCCTCAACAATTTAACCCTATAGCTTATCCCCATTTTGGGGGAAGTTCGCCGAAGCTTGTGGCCGGCGGACCCAAGCGTGGTGCGCAACCTCGCGCGAAACCAAAATACTTCTATCTCCGGCAACCATGGAGGAGATGGACGGCTTGTCGCACAAGCTTGAGCAGGAATGCCAGAAAATAGAACATCTAACGCTGACGTTCCACGTAGGAGAACGTCGAGCGTCGCGCTCGATCTGCAACCGCTGGACGCTTGCTCTGCGTCTTGGCTTTGCGGGATGACCGTTCAGTAAGTGTCGCACCGTCAACCTCACTTGTTGTCCATAGTTATCGCCAGGGGATGTTTTCTTCTGGTGCTATCGAATTCTCCGTCGCGGATCGGGATCAATCGAAGCGTCGCCCACGCCGCCTCCCGGCTATACTTCAAGCCCGAAATTTCTGTAAGAGCCTGGGAACAAGGTGACGAAGCCGTTGTTAAGATCCCGTCAACAACACAACATCTTGAGGATCAGAAACAATGCGCATGAAGATCATTGCGACAGCACTCCTTGTAGCCGGTATGTCAACTCCTGCCTTTGCTCAGTCCAACCCAGCCCCGGCCGGTTCCACAATCGACAAAAACCACGGCGATACCGGCGGTGGCGCGAACACCGATATGAAGAAACCTCAGGTCGTTGATACGGAATCTACCGGCAGCACAATGAAGATGGACAAAACGAAGTGCGCGGATCCGGCGAGCAGCGCGGGCACCGGCAAGCTGCAGACCCAGGGCGGAAAGAGCAACGCCACGCCGGAAGACGAAGCGTGCGCAGCCCACAACAACTAAGCCGTTGCGCAACAGAAGGCCGCTCTCGATGAGAACAGGGCGGCCTTCAATCGCCTCGATTATTGTTCCGGGCTCGGAGATCGACCGTTCAAGCAATCTATAGCGCTCATCTCCCCAGGTGTGAGTAATTTTTGACACTTTACCTCTCTGCGGCCTGGCTTGTCCGCCGGGTACTTTGCCACCGGTCTCCGAATGTAGCCTACGATCATTGCGAGGAAACCGAGCAGATAGTCCTGGAGGTGTACGCACCGAACGATCACTGAGGTTCGGTGTATAGATTTCTGGACCGTGAACGAAAGCCGCCGTGGTCAGTAACGGTCGCCTTGCATTTCAGCCCTCGTTGATACAGTAGCCTCAATCTCTACCGACTGTTGCATACCCGCTACAGACTGCTCGATCAGAATACTTTAAGTAGAGTGCAGTGTTCAGTTTAGGGAAGCGTCATGAAGAAGTTCCTTGTTGCAGCAATGATCACTCTCACCTCCAGCCCTGCGGTTTTTGCTGCAGATTTGGTTGAACAGCCCGTTGCGGCAGCCCCGGTCTTCACCTGGAGTGGCCCGTATTTCGGTATCGACGGCGGTGCTGGCTGGCTGAATGGGGATTTCTCCGGCGGCGGCATATCGGATTCGGAGGACTTCAACGGCGGCCTGTTCGGCGGGTTCGTTGGCTACAACTGGCAGCTTGATAACAACATCGTTCTGGGCGTCGAGGGCAACGTCGAATATAACTGGAATGACAAGGACTTCCTTGGCGCCAACGTGGGCTCCGACTGGTCCGGGGCCGTGCGCGCTCGCGTAGGCTACGCGTTCGACAATGCATTGCTTTACGGTGCGGCCGGCTGGACCGCCGCACGCGGGTTCGTGGACGTTCCTGGCCTTGACAAGGAAACCAAGACCTTCAACGGCTACACGGTCGGTGCCGGTGTTGACTACGCTTTCACTAACAACGTCTTTGGTCGCGTCGAGTACCGATTCAATGACTATGGCAGCAAGGATGTGCTCGGTATTGACGTCGATGCCGATCAGCATGTGGTCAAGATAGGCCTTGGCGTGAAGTTCTAGAACTGCCTGTACGAAACGACAAAGTCCCGCTCCTGCGGGGCTTTTTTTGTTTTACGCTCTCCATGACACAAGACCTCAGTTCATTTCGAGGCTGCCAGAGGCGGATATCGTAGGCTGGCTTGCCGTAGAGCTCAACGCGCACTTCGCGAACTGGGCCTGCTAGTCCGCTTGGGGAAGAACAACCTTTTTTCGCTCAGCCATTCGATCAACCAACAGCGAATACGCGACGTAGTACTTGTAGATATTGCTGACGTACTGCACGGTCTCACGCCCGACAATCGCTGCCGCTCCGTTTTCGACATTCCCGAACCAGACGTCGGGATCGAGCCCCATCGTTTTTGCCTTCTGTCGAAACTTTCTTAGATTTCCGGGTCCGGCATTGTACGCCGCGAAGGCAAAAAGCTGCCGGTCCTTCGCCGTGAGCGCCTCATCATCGATGTAGGTCTTTACGAGATGACGAAGGTATTTCGCACCCGCCTTGACGTTTCGGTCGGGATCCTTGTCGATACCGCTGATCCCAACTACTTCGTCCTTGGCGGTGGATGGGAGCATCTGCATGATGCCGACGGCACCTCGAGGAGATCGACGGGATTGGTCGAGTTGAGATTCCTGATACCCCTGCGCCATCAGCATGAGATAGTCGAAGGAATAGCTGTCGCCGTATTTGCGAAAGATTTCGACAAGCTTCTGGAAGCGATCGACGTCTGATGGCGAATAGGCCCGTTTTACGATTTTATCCTGCTTGAAATAGCTGTTGCGGAGAATATTACCGAAAGTGGTGCCAACTTTATGCGTTGCCACGAAGGCGTTAAGCTCCGCCGCTAGCTCCGGACTGCTCTTGCGGATGGCCCAGGCAATCTTCCCCTGAGAAGACAGCACGGCATCATGGAGCACCTTTATGTCGGGAAAGACATGCGACCAGATGTCGGCCTTATAGGCATCGACGATCGTGAAGGGCAGCAGGTTGGCGTTGACCATCTCCATCAAGTCTTCATCCTCCAGGCTCTCGTCCATGGGATCGATGACGATCTGCGGCTTGCCGGAGGCCGCCAGTTCCTTGTTCTTCGTTAGAAGATGCTCGTGATAACTGCTCGATAGCCTGACAGCAACGTGCTTGCCGGCGAGATCGTCGACAGTCTGGACGCCTGGACTGCCCGGTGCTGCGACGACAACTTCCTGCGCGTCGCTGTAGAGCGGATCAGTGAAATCGACATCCTTTGAACGATCATCAGTCACGGTCAGGTTCGCCATGACGATGTCACCGAGGCCTTCGTTGAGCGCGGGCAGTAACCTGTCACGCGGCATGGGTACAAAGACGATCGTAATATGGTCGATCTGCTTCTTGCGATCCTTGTTCAAGACCTTTTCCAGCTCGCGCCCAAACTCCACCGCCGTACCGAACTGGCGGCCCTTGTCGATGAAATAGACCGTCTTGCTGAACGGCACGAGGATGCGAATGATGCGACGTTCCTTCATCGCCTTAAGGTCGATGACGTGCTTTTCGATCAGGGGCGGCTTTGCGGTGGGTATGGGCGTTTCCGCCCTTCCAATCGCAGGAAGGCAGGACGAAACCAGCGCACCGAGCAGAAGCCACCAGCCACGATGTATTTCCATCATTCGCCTCCAGCGCGGATCAGGATTCTCTATCAGAATTTCATTCGAACAATCAGATCGGAGTATGGCAGAGTGTCCGAGCCAGTCCCCTTCCCGCACCTTGGCCGGGTGTCGACTGCTCAGATAAGCAGAAGCTTTTTCAGGACAGAAAACACCTCCTTATAAGGCAGTTTGGATACGCCGGCGATTGCGAATGGGATCAGGGCCGCCGCAGCGACTGGCAGCAGCGTCTTGCGGTTGACGAGCATCGAGGACAGCTTGCAGGTCTGCTCGTACTGCTTGGAAAGATCGACGGGATCCATTGCCTGCTCGGCTTCCTTTGCATCCGGGGCGACAACATTCTCGCCGATCGCTTTGCGTTCGAAAGCTCGCTGTTGCGTTGTCGCCCGCGCCGACATGGTCAACAGGGTTTGGTCCTTCATCTGACTCAGCGGCCTCGAAAACGCCGACAGAGGATAGGCAAAGAATGCGAGCACGATCAACAACCACACGCCCATGATCGTCGTGAGCGTCGCTGCTGATAGATCGGCCTGCATCTGGTGTTTCGCGACGGCCGCTGCCATGCCGCAGCTCACACCGAAAACAAAGAGAACGTAGGCGTTCGGATACTCCCCGACGAAGGCAAGGCCGCCTTTGCCATCCGGGTGCGTGGAAACCAGCCTCAAGTCGAGACGCGCAATGCTTCTGAGCAGATCGGCCCACACCAGATGGCGCCACACACCGCGAGTGAACAGGAAGATGAACAATGGAATGCTGATGAAGACGCACCACCAACCCGCAAACGTGAGATGACGGACGTCACCTGTCACCGTGGCGGCCCAGCTCGTCGACGGCGCCTGCTTGAAGGTCAGAAAGGCCAGAAATGCGGAGATGACGGCAAGCGCAAGACACGCGGCCTCCGCAAGTGCTGAGTTGCGGCGTGCCATAGCCTTACCGAGCGCGATCATAGCCAAGCCCTGTGACGCAGCAGGGATCAACGGCGCACGGAGGAATTGACCTAATTTGCGTCGCAATCCCGCTTCGACGGCTTGCTCGGCAGCCAAAAACGCTGCGATGCCCACGAAGAAGCGGGCCCATGGACCGGGATCTGTGAGGTACGCGTGAAGGGTCGGCGTATCAGAAAACAAAGTTGGAAGTGTGAGAAGCAATGGAACGACCCAGGCGGCGGCCACGAACAGGATGATGCGGCGACCCGTGTGAAGGTTTCGTTCGTGAACAAGATTGAGCCGCCGTTGAAGTACGAAGAACGGCCCGCCGTGCGACGCCAGATATTCCAGCCGGTCCTGCTGCAGGGCAACATCGCTCGCCGATCGTGCCACAAGCTTCGCCTTAACCATCGGTTCAATCCTCGGTTACTGACCAGCGGTCACCCGGATTGAACTGCTTCATGGCGCGCGCGATCTTGTCGGTGTCTACCCCGAGATCGGCCTGGTAGACGATGCCATTACGGTTGACCACGAAGGTGTTGACGCCCGTTTCCCCATACCTCACCGGCCACGCGACCAGGGCGAAACCGGCGATCATGTTGCCGTTGATCACGTAGTCATATGGGCCGCCGGCGATATTGCCGCCCTGTCGGGTCAGGACCTTGTACCGGTAGCCGAAGTATCCATTGTTGTCCTTGGATTTGTCGAACTGGACGTAGTCGAGATAGGGCGCCGCGGGGCTCTCGCCGAGGCCATCGCTTTCCGGCCAATAAAGGCCGTCAGCCCTTCCGGGACTGCTTACGAGCCTCTGCGCGTATTCCAGCACGCCGTCGCCGTCGTGATCGGCGGTCGCATATTGCTGCTGGGCATCGACATAGCCGCGCACGGTCTCGATCGTCTGGATTTCGTTCTCGCCGATACGACGATTGATGATCTCCTCGATGCCGTTGACAGGATCGAAGGCGAACTTGCCACTCTCCGCTCTTACGATCGGGAACGGGAACGGCCACATGATGTCACCGACATCGACGATGCTTTGGCCATTCCTCTCCTCAAGACCAATCCGCTTTCCGATCCCTTCCTTGATTGCCGCCAACGTCTCCGTCACGCCATCGGTCGTCTTCAGATGTGCTGAGTCGACACCGAGAATGGTGGCCAGCTTATCCAGGTCGGAGGCAATAACTGCTTCCTTGAACGCTGCCAGTGCGGCGTCGGCACTATCATATTCGGTCGGCAACTGCTTCGACACGAGATCGACGAGGTCTTTTTCTGCCGCAGACATGCTCGTTGTCGACAACAGGAGAGACACTGCTGCTGCAGCGATCAAACGAAATCCTATGCGAGGGTGATGAACACTCATGATAGTTACTCCGTTCGGTTCGATTAGCGTCGACGTCCGCCATGGGGCATGCGGGCATGGCCGCCGCCACCACGGCCGCCGCCGCTTAAGTGCGCACCGCCGCCTCTGCCCCCACCGCTGAAGTGAGCGCCTCCCCCACCGCCGCGATGTGCCGCAAACTCCGGACGGCCGGCGTGGTGCCCGCCACCCATGGCGCGGCCGCCGAGCTGCGAGTGAAGATTGGCAGCACTCCGCGAACGCACCTCACCCAGTCCCGAAGGGCGCTGCGGACGCGCATCCCGTTTGCCAGCCATGGCGTGGTGTCCGATGTCACGGTTTGCGCGCTCGCCGATCTCGCCGCGATGGTCGCCGGCGGGCCGATTGGCGACACGGTCCCGCAACTCGCCGCCGCCGCCGGCAATCTTGTTCGTCCTGATGTCCTTGATGGCGGACGGCGTTACCCTGGCGTGTTCGGCGTTGGCTGCTCTTGCCTTGACGGACTTGGCCTTCGTGCGAATGTCGTTATTGCCGCCCGCTTCCAGCCGGTTGCGAATGTTGGTCTTGTCGATGTTGGCGAACTGGTTGTGATCGAACTTGATCTTGCTGCGATCGACATTCTTCCAGTCGACATCGTTGAAGTTGACCTTGCCGTTGCGATCGAACCGGTTGAAGCAGTGGTCGCAATCGATGTCGATATCGTTGCCGTCGAACCGGCCGCCCCAGACACCCCATCGGTCCCAGTCGACCACGGCGCCGAAAATCGCGCCGGTCACAAAGCCCGCGAAATAGGTGGCCGTGGGATAATAGTAGTTCGGATAGGGGTCGGGGTAATAGCCGATCGGCGCCGGCGCGTAGGCGTCATCGTAGAGCATTTGCGGCTCGTACTGCGGCACGTAGATCTTCTCGGGATTGGCGGCTTGGATGACCACATTGTCGTTCTGCTGGACAACCTTCACCTTGTCGTCGGTCTTGATGATGCCGTCCGCGACCGCCTTGTCGCGCAGTGTCTGGATGGCGATCAGCATGTCCTTCTGCTGGTCGGCGACCGCATCGCCGAGTTGCTGCGTCCAGTCGAGGTCGTCGCTCATCATCTTGACGATGTCGGGGTAATTGAGAAGCGAGACGACGCTGCCATCCCAATCGTCCTTGGGCTTCAGCGCAGCGTTGTTCTTGACCTCGCCGAGGAACCGGGAGGCCTCGACAATCTGCAGCGGATACAGCGAGGCGGAGGTTACAAGCGCAACAAGCTCGTCAGGATAGAGCGCGATGCGCGCGACAAGCACCTGCATCTCCTCGTCGGTCAACGCGTCGGTCGCCTGGACCGGGGCTGATGCCGGCGTTGGTGCGGCCGACGGCGCCGGGGTTGGCTGCTCCTGAGCGTAAAGAGCGCCCCCACCGACAGCGAGAAACGTCGACGCAAGGACCAGGATCGCCCAACGTCCGGGGGAAGCGAGAGAACACAACGCCATCGACACGTCTCCTTCGAGCATGAAGCCACAACCGCCAAGCGGCGGGCGACGCAACGGGATCGAAGAAGCAGGGGAACAGATAATTCAGCGCGCTGTAAGTACGTTACCGTAAAGCGCAATGTTACAGGGACCTCTGTTACCACCGACGACGTAGAAGAACTGCCGGCCTGGGCGGTCTAAAATCACTTGGGGAAGAGGAATGTAATCCCGGCGCGAACGCCCCAGCCGTTCGGACCACCTTCTGGCGACGTCGCCCAGTAGCGTGCGCGAGCTGGAAGCTCACGGGTTGCTTATCGAAGGTGACGAGCTTGGAGATCGAGAAGTTGATCGGGACGCTCCACTGGTTGCTTTCCTAATCATAGGTGCTCTCGGTGTTCAGCGCGAAAGTCCAGGCGTCGTGCGTGGTGTAGGAGATGAAGGGCTACAGGAAGGTCGAGCTGATATCCGACCGCCCTCCGTCACCCGCCACGGACCAGATGTGGTTGGCGAGCGCGCCGTAGGTCCACGGCCCGTCCTGTTTAAGAACGACGCCTGTCGGGCCAAGACCGAGCTTCTCGCTACCAAGCAAAGGTTCCGTCGCCGTGGGGATCAGGATGGCTGGACCCAGCCCCAAAGAGCGCGGCCGTAGCGAGACAGGAGATCGTTGCTTCCCCTGCCAAGCGGATCGCGGCCAGTCGAGGCGTGATCAACTCGATCGAACTTGATGCCAGTCAGGATTCCATCGGTAACGACTGCGCCGTTCGAGCGGAGTACGCGCTCGAAGTTCGGGGCAGCGTTGAGGCGGCAGCCAATTGCCTCGAACACACGGTGCGGCTCATGCCACACGATCCCGACGCCAACGCAACTCTGGCTCGCATTCTTCTTGCTCCGGCCGGAATAGCGACTCCGTCTGAGGTCGCAGATCGTGCGCTTCGGCATGCTCAGGATGCCGTTGCCAGAGCCCCATTTTCCGACCGGGCGCAGCTTGCTTTGATGGCGGCTCAAGCAGCAGGCGGAAGGTTGCAAGCTGCGATCGAGGCAGGCAACAGGGCCGTCGCGTTGAATCCGAGCAATCCAGATTCGCTCGCGGCCTTGGGTGGTTTACTTTATTCCGCGTGATATCTTTCCGCCGGATTGGCAATGGCGAAAGAGGCAAGCGCAGAAACCGACATAGTGCCACGATGCGCCATAATTGTGCTTGCGCTGGACGCCTTCCGTGACGCCCGTTATTCAGAGGCCCTCCTCTGGACCGAGCGAGTGAACGACCGCAGTTCGCTGACGAGTGTAGTCCGCGCTGCCGCATTGGGGGAGCTTGGATCGGAGCAGGCACCGAGCAGCATTGGGGACGGCGGCATCAATGCGGTCGTATTCAAACGGACCGTTAATGCTGCAGGTCTCCCGCCGGACCTGGTTTCAATGCTCGAGCGCGGGGTGACCAAGGCAGGCGTCGATTTGGACCCAGTGGGCAGCATTCGAGGTAGTTCCGAGCTGGATAAAAATTACGGCTCGCGCGCTTCTGTATTCGAAGACCCGGACGCCAATCAGATCAATGTGGCCAAGTGATAAAAGGCCTTCCAGGGGGCTCGATTAGAGAAAAGGGGATAAGACCGGCACAGATTGAAGACAGATTGAAGAATGTGTGGGCGGCGCTCCTGCAAAGAAGGCCGCGGGAGCGCCAGCGCCATCACTTCATTGCATCGCAGTGCTTCATCATATTGGCCTTCTTCATGCTGTCCTTTTCCATGCCAGCCTTGTGCACGCAGTCAGCCTTCGTGCTGCCCATCTTCATGCTGTCGGCCTTCATGGATCCGGACATCATAGTGTCGGTCTTGGTCATATTCGATTTCATACCGTTGGGTTTGGTCATCGAATCCATGCTCGACTGTGCACTGGCGCCGCCAGCTGCCAACGAGATTCCAATAAACGCGACACTGGCGATTGTGGTGAAAAGACGCGTAATCATGGTGGGTCTCCCAAATGCTGCCCGCCGCATCATGCGACCGGTCACATGCCTTCGTTCGCAGCCTCCAGGTGAAATGTTACAGGAATCACGCTCCTGTGATCGGCGAATGCCGAAACCGGCGGGCTTTCCTGACGAGCCAGATGCAGAGGTGAAGCGCAATGGGCGTGTCCCTCGAGCCTTGAGATCAGAGCCTTCAGGCCTTGCTCCGGCCAATCGGGAATTGCGACCTCCGATGGGAACCCCTTCTGTTTTCGCGCTCCCCTCTCATGTTTTACGCGAACGTTTACCGTTACGTACTTCCGCACGATCCAACAAAGAGCAAGTCTCTCCTTTCTTGGAGGACGAGATGGCAGACAATACGCCCAGGAAGCCTTTTGGGGCGGCCATCATGGTCGCAATCACGCTTTTCTCCTCGACCGCTTCCTGGGCGAGCGAGCATAAAGAACACTTCGACCAACGCTCTCCCAGCCGGCGCAACGCGAGCAATCCAAACGACGTAGGCGCCTGTATTGATAAAGCATCGCCCGGTCGGTCAGCCATTGCGGCTTCAAGACGTAAGCATAGTGGCTTTAGTGGCGTCCGCTTTCTTCGGACCCTCAATCATCCCCGATCCACATTCATTTCTGCGACGGTGTTTCCATGACAGCACGCGACGACATTCTTTCACTGGGAAAGCGCATCGGCCAATCGATTATCGGCCAGGAAGCGATGGTCGAGCGCCTGCTGCTGGGCCTCCTTGCCAATGGCCATCTTCTTGTCGAAGGCCTTCCAGGTCTTGCCAAGACACGCGCGATCAAGAGCCTGGCAAAAAACCTCAACTCCGAGCTTTCCCGCGTGCAGTTCACGCCAGACCTGCTTCCGGCCGACATCACCGGATCCGAGATCTATTTCGCGGAAGGCGGCAAAGGTGAGTTCAAGTTTCAGCAGGGGCCAATATTCGCCAATCTGATCCTCGCCGACGAAATCAACCGCGCGCCGGCCAAGGTGCAATCGGCTCTCTTGGAAGCCATGGAGGAGCGGCAAGTAACCGTGGGCGGCAAGAGCTACCCCCTCCCCGACCTCTTCATGGTGATGGCCACACAGAACCCGATCGAACAGGAAGGTACCTATCCGTTGCCGGAGGCACAGCTCGACCGCTTCTTGATGCACGTCGAGGTCGGCTATCCCGACGAGAAGTCCGAGGCGGCGATCATGCGGCTCAATCGGGACGAGGAAAACACCGAAGGTAGAAACGGTGCGCATACGCCGCCGGACCGGCTCGATCCGAAGGCGGTGTTCGATGCCCGTAAGGAGATCGGCACGGTGACTGTGTCCGATCCTGTCGAAAAATACATGGTCGCTTTGGTCTTTGCGACGCGATATCCGGACCGCTACGACAAAGACCTCGCAAAGCTGCTGCAAGTTGGGGTCAGCCCACGCGGCGTGATTGGCCTCGACAAGGTGTCACGATCCTACGCTTGGCTCAAAGGACGCGACTACGTCACCCCTGATGACGTGAAGGCTGTGGTGAACGACGTGTTCCGCCATCGCCTCATCCTTTCCTATGACGCTCACGCTGCCAACACGACCGCCGACCAAGTGATCCGCAGGATCACGGAACTGGTGGCAGTCTCATGATGACACGCGGCGCAGCGAGCGATGGTGTTCATGTGACGACTGACCAGCTCGTCGCTCTTGAAGCTCGCGCCCGCGACTTGTCTTTCGTCCAGAAGGCAAGGAGCCATCAGCAGCTTGCAGGCCGCATGCAATCGTCACTGCGTGGTCGCGGACTGATCTTCGAGGAGCTGCGCGACTATCTTCCAGGTGACGACATCCGCTCCATCGACTGGCGGGTGACGGCAAGAACCCAAAAGACCGTCGTCCGCGTCTATGACGAGGAAAAAGAAAGACCGGCACTCTTGTTGGTCGATCAGCGCATAAATATGTTTTTTGGCAGCCGCAGAGCCATGAAATCGGTGACGGCCGCAGAGGCCACCATGCTTTGCGCATGGCGCATCCTCGGATCTGGCGACCGCGTGGGCGGCCTGGTGTTTGGTGACGATGGTATCGACGAAGTCCGACCTCATCGAAGCCGAAATGCAGTCATTGCACTTGCCGACCGGGTATCTGCCTGGAATGCCAAGCTGTCGGCCTCATATTCTGGACCAGCGTCGGCGCAGACACTCAACGAGACCCTCAGGCGAGCGAGCGCCCTGGCTCATCACGACCACCTCGTCATTCTGATCACCGATCTAAACGGGCACGACGATGTCACACGCAGCCTTCTTCTTCATCTCGCACAAAGCAACGACGTGATCTGCTTGCTGGTCTACGACCCGTTCCTATTGGAATTGCCGAAAGCTGGCGAAATTGTCGTGAGCGGCGGTGAACTACAGGCCGAACTTGCTCTGGCTCAGCGATCGGTGCGGGAAGCCGTCGACAGCTTCGCAAGGGAAAGGGGCCGCGCGTTGCGCCGTTGGCAGCGCGAGCTGGGATTGCCCATGCTGCCAATATCGTCTGCGGAAGAGACTGCGCCGCAGATAAGACGACTGCTGGAACAGGCCGCTTGGCGACAAAGGAGGCGTTGATGGAAAACGCATCGACACTCGACCCCATGGCGGAGACCGCGCTTCGCTCGATGCGTGACATCGTAACGCCAACGCCGGTCTCCTGGCTGCCCCAAACCTGGGGATGGGGCATGCTCGCGGGCGTTATCCTGGCATTGCTTGCAACCTGGGTGTTCATTGCACTGCGTCGCTATCGACGAAACGCCTACCGCCGGGAGGCTCTGAGGATCCTGGAGACGATACAAACCGACATGGCGGCGCCCGAGCGCCGAAGCGACGGCGTGAGGAGGATTTCGGAGCTTTTGAAGCGGACGGCTCTCGCGGCGTGGCCGCGCCAAAGTGTTGCGCCAATCACCGGGGATCGATGGACAGCGTTTCTACGAGGATCTGTGGACGATGAACAGGAGCAAAACCTAACGTCGGCGCTGGCCCTGGAGTACCGAGCCTCGGGAGAAGCAATGTCGGATGAGACTTGCGATGAAGTTGTCGCGAATGCCCGCCACTGGATCGAGAAGCATCATGTATCAGCTTGATCATCCCTGGCTGCTTTTTTTGTTGCCGCTTCCTCTTCTCGTCTGGTGGCTGCTCCCGCCACGACTGGAAACATCGGCTTCGATCCGACTGCCGTTCTTTGCCGAGGTGGCGCAGGCGGCCGGCGTGAAGCCATCCGAAGGTTCGGTCGTGACCCGCCGATCCTGGCCTCAGCTCGTGGCTGAGGGCATTGCATGGTGTCTGATCGTACTTGCGCTGGCACGACCGCAGTTTGTCGAGCCCCCCATAGAAAAGCACGAGCCGCAGCGCGACATCCTGCTGGCGCTTGATCTGTCGCAATCCATGGAGGTTAAGGATTTTCGTTCACCTGAAGGCGCAAACGAAGCGCGTGTGGACGCCGTAAGAGAGGTCGTGGCCGACTTCGTGGCAAAGCGGACCGGCGACAGGATCGGCCTCATCGCATTCGGAGATGCCCCATACCCTTTGGCGCCGTTCACCATGGATCACAGGCTTGTCCAGACGATGATCAAAGGCCTCCTGCCAGGCATTGCTGGACCGCGCACCTCGCTCGGGGACACGCTCGGGCTCGCTATCCGGATGTTCGACAAGACCAATGTGCCGGAGAAGGTCATGATCGTTCTGACCGACGGCAACGACACGGCGAGCAAGATGCCTCCGCTGAAGGCGGCGGAGATCGCCAAGGACAAGAAGATCGTGATCCACGCTGTCGGCATCGGCGATCCGGCGGCCACTGGAGAGGACAAGCTCGATATATCGACGCTTCAAAAGATCGCTTCCGACACAGGAGGCCGTTATTTCTTCGGCGGTGACCAATCGGAACTAGCGGAAATCTACTCGGTTCTTGATCAGATCACACCAGAAGATCAGAAGGAATTATCCTGGCGGCCTCGCATCGAGCTCTTCCACTGGCCGCTGGCAGCCGCTGTCGTAACTCTGGGCGGTTGGTACGGTGTCGTGGGACTAGTCGGCTTGATCCGCCGTCGGAGGATTGCCGTATGATTGCCGACTTTCATTTCCTCCGGCCCTGGTGGCTTGTCGCACTCGTTTTGCCACCCATTCTCGTCTGGATGGCCTCGCGCGCCGGCGACATCCGCGACCGGTGGAAGGCAATGATCGCGCCACACCTGCTTGACAGCCTGGTGATCGAACCAGACAGGGGGAACCGACTTGCCCCCGCATTTGCGCTTGCTGTCGTCTTGGCGCTATCTGTCGTCGGCGTGGCGGGCCCAACATGGAGGCGCGAGCCTCCGCCGTTCGTCTCCGATACGGCCTCCCTCGTCATCGCCGTCGATCTGTCGCCGACGATGGATGCGAAGGACGTCAGTCCCAGCCGCATCGAGCGCGCGAAACTCAAGATCCATGACATTCTGACGGCCCGCAGCGGCGCCCGCACCGCGGTGATCGCCTATGCAGGCACGGCCCATCTCCTCGTACCGCTCACCGACGACGCCGAACTGATCTTGTCCTACACCGATGCGCTTGCGACACGCCTGATGCCGCTGCCTGGAAAGGACACGGCCGCAGCGCTGCGGCTCGCGGACCAGCTTTTAGAAGAGGATGGCGGTTCTGGAACGGTCCTCCTTTTGACAGACGGGATCGAAAAGGGCGCCACCGACGCCGCCAAGGGGATGGAAGGCGGCTTGGTCGTGCTCGGCGTGGGAACGCCTGAAGGCGGCGCGGTCGAGGGCGGAGCCTTTGCCAAGGTCGATCTGGAGGCGCTGAAAGCGTTCGGTAGCAATGCCGGGGCTTCGGTCGCGACGATCACAGACGATGACGCCGACGTTCGCTGGATCGTTCAGAAGGTCGCCACGAACTTCAAACGTCAGACCGCCTCCACCGGCGACCGATGGCACGATCTCGGCTGGTGGCTCCTGATACCAGTCGTGCTCTTATTCGGGCTGTCGTTCAGGCGTGGCTGGGTCACCCGAACGGCAGCCATCCTGCTCGCGTTCAAACTGTTCGTCCCCCAATCAGCTCAGGCTGGCACCTTCGCGGACATGTGGATGACGGCTGACCAGCAGGGGAGGATCGCCTTTGAGCGGGGCGATTTTGAAGCCGCGGCGACCCACTTCAAGGAGCCGCTTTGGAAAGGCACCGCGCTTTACCGGGCAGGCAAGTTCCAGGAGGCAGTTGATGCGTTTGGGTTGTCCGATACCGCGGAAGCATGGTTCGACAAGGGCAACGCTCTGCTACATCTGGGCAGTTTTGAAGAAGGCGTCACGGCCTACCAAAAAGCGCTCGAGAAGCGGAATGGCTGGGCAGATGCGGAAGCTAATCTTGCTCTCGCCAAGCTTCTTTTGAAGCAGCAGGAGGATAACGCGGAGCCAGACCAGCCCAATGAGAAGCCGGACAGCATTCAATTTGACGACAAGGGAAAGAAAGGCAAGACGGGAACTGTGCAGGCGGCGGCGCAGACGTCGGAGATGTGGATCAAGAACATTCAGGCAAGCCCGGCCGACCTCATGGCCCGCAAGTTTGCCATAGAAGCGGAACAGGAGAAAGGACCTTGAGGACGGTTCTTACATGCCTCTTTGCTCTTTTCGCCCTGCGTGCTTCTGCAGAAGAACCGTTCGTGCGTAGCGCCATCGAGGCCGACGACACCATCGTTGCAGGCGAACAGATACGGCTGACGGTCGATGTATTTGCGCCCGGTTTCTTCACCTCGCCGCCGGATTTTCCGCTCTTCGAGGTTCCCGATGCGCTCGTCACCTTGCCCGAGGAGCGTGCGCAAAACCTCTCACAGACTGTGGCCGGTGTTCAGTACTCGGGCATCAGGAAACAATACGCCATCGTCCCTGAGAAATCGGGAGCGTTCAATGTTCCTCCCATCAGCATAAACTTCAATTACTCCATCGACGGCAAGCCCACCAAGGCGACGGTCGCAACACAAGCCGTAAGCTTCGAGGTTGCGCCGCCCACAAGTTCATCGGTGCTGTTTGCCGCCCATGACGTGGAGATCACGCAGTCTTTCGATGGCGATCCGGCGAAGCTCAAGGTCGGCGACGCCCTCGTCAGGACGATCGTCGTCACGGCCAAGGAGACGCAGGCCATGCTTCTTCCGCCGGTAGACGTGGGCGACGCAATGGGTCTTAGGCAGTATTCCCAGCCGCCAAAGCTGGAAGACGTCTCTGCGGGGCGTGGAGACATTCAAAGCAGACGAACTGAAACCATCTCCTACACAGCCGAGGTTGAAGGCACATTCGCGCTTCCCGCTATACACTACGCATGGTTCGACCTCGATAAATCGGGCCAAGCTTTTGCCGACCTTCCGTCGATCAAGGTTTCTGTCGCCCCAGCTCTATCCCACAGCGCGATAGCGCCCGAACCGGAAAGGCCGGAGCGGAGCGCTTTCGAGTATCGGCGTGAGGTAATGATGTGGATCCTCATCGCACTGCTCGTGATCGGCTCTCTGTGGTCGGCGCGGGGGCTGCCGGGCGCTATAAGGCGACGCCTGGAGCTTGCCCGGGCAGCGATCGAGCAGTCGGAAAAGTACCGCCTGCGACAACTGCGCAGAACAATATTGGAGGCTGATCCGCTGCAGGTGTACGCTGCCTTGCAGCGATGGGCGGCTGCCGATGGCTTCCGCACGCTTGCCGATCGAGTGGCAGGCCTGCCCGACCTAGAGAAAGAGATCCTAAAGCTTGAGCGATTGCTTTTTTCCGGGAGAAGCGACGACTTCGACCGTCGGAGCGTCGCAGACGCGCTCGTGCGCACGTCGTCGCAGTCATCACAAACCGTGGCGACCCTGCCCCCGCTCAATCCCTCCGGATAGACACGCAAACGTCGCCTCGGACGGTGACCACGAGATGCCGCGCCTGTGTCACGGCATGCAAGCGCCAGGTTTCGCGTTGACCTCGCAACGTCCGGACACGCGCCGTGAGTATGAGCAGGACCGCGAAACGTCGTTCGACAGGGTGGTCAAAGCGATGGAGGAGGCAGAGCGCCGGAACGGTTTGCTGGTCTACATGAAACGAATGGAAAACTTCGATCTCAACGAGTAACGACGACCAGGGTGATCTCCCAATACAGAAGCACACTCGATCTGCCAGTTGTGGCGACCCGGGCCTGTAAATGTTACCGTTGCGTACTTGTTTAACGTTAGTTTTTGAGGGCCAATCCCCGCGGAAGTTTCATCCAAAGGAGAAGGCCGATGAACGATATCGAGACTGGAAAACTGGAAGAAGCCCATCACACCGTAAGCCGGCGCAGCGTTCTTCTCGGCGGAAGTTCGCTCGCTTTAACGGCGCTAGCAACTGCCTCGGCCGCAAGCAAGGCGGTTGCCCAAACGCAACAGCCAGCTCAACCGTCGACCGCATCGCCATCTGGCAAAAAGCCGAATATTCTCGTCATTTTTGGCGACGATATCGGCATCCCACAGATAAGTGCGTACACTATGGGCCTCATGGGATATCGCACGCCCAATATCGACCGTATCGCCAAGGAAGGTGCGATCTTCACTGATTCCTACGGCCAGCAGAGCTGCACGGCGGGTCGAGCCTCCTTTATTCTCGGTCAGGAACCGTTCCGTACCGGTCTGCTGACGATCGGAATGCCAGGCGATCCCCATGGTATCCAGGATTGGATGCCAACGATTGCCGACGTCATGAAGACGCAGGGATATGCGACTGGCCAGTTCGGCAAGAACCATTTGGGCGACCAGGACCAGCACCTGCCGACGAAGCACGGCTTCGACGAGTTCTTCGGCAATCTTTATCACCTCAACGCTGAGGAAGAGCCAGAGGGTTACTTCTATCCGAAGGATCCTGCCTTCCGTAGGCAGTTTGGTCCCCGTGGCGTAATCAAAGCAAGCTCTGATGGAAAGATCGAAGACACCGGCGCTCTCACGTCCAAGCGCATGGAAACGGTCGATGACGAGTTTTTGGCCGCGGCCAAGAATTTCATAGATCGCCAGGCAAAGGCGGAAAAACCCTTCTTCTGCTGGTTCAACTCGACCCGCATGCATATCTTCACACACTTGAAGCCGGACTCGGTCGGAAAGTCTGGAAAGGGCATTCATGCAGACGGGATGGTCGAGCACGATGGTCATGTCGGGCAGTTGCTCGATCAACTGGATCAGCTCGGGATCGCTGACAATACTATCGTCCTCTACACCACCGACAACGGCGCCGAGCTTGCGCTGTGGCCCGACGGCGCGCAAACGATGTTCCACGGCGAAAAGGGGACGACGTGGGAGGGCGGCTTCCGGATTCCGATGATGGTTCGCTGGCCCGGCGTCGTAAAACCGGGAACCGAGGTCAATGACATCGTCACGCTTATGGACTGGATGCCGACCTTTGCAGCCGCGGCGGGCATATCCGACGTCAAGGAGCAGATGAAATCAGGCTTCAAATCCGGGACAAAGGAATTCAAGGTTCACCTGGATGGTTACGATCTTTCGCCGCTGCTGAAAGGCGAAGTGGAAACCGGCCCGCGAGATTCCGTCTATTACTTCGACCAGGGCGGGAACCTCAACGCGATCCGGTGGAATGACTGGAAGCTGGCATTCGCGGTGAACAGCGAAGGCAACATCGCCACGGCCACGCGTGAAACCCCAAGTTGGGCCAACATTTTCAACCTTCGCATGGATCCTTACGAGAGGGGCCTCAAGGAAGGCGGAGGCGCAACGGACTTCCTTGCTCGCAACATGTGGCTTCTCGTTCCCGTGCAAGGGAAAATCAAGGACTTCTTCGCAGACTTTGATCAATTCCCCTATCAGGAAGGGAGTACGCTCAACGCCAGCAACATCAATTACGGCCTGCTTCGTCAACAGGCAGCCCTTAAGCGTCTCAATGAGCTGGAGCGTCTTGCGCCACAATAGTATGTCGGAAGCGGCGGCGGGGGGCGAGCTCACTTCCCGCCCAGTGCGATCTCGCAGATGGGTTCGCGCCGGGCGATTGCGTTGCAGTACCGATTACCCTACTCCACGGCGACCATTAAATTGGTCATTGCATTGAATGCCCGTGCGCTCGCCGTGGAGACACACTTAGCGTGAGAGCGGGGTCGACTGTCACACAGGTTTGAGAAGTCCTTGAAAGTCTTCCCCTAGAAGCGACGAGGGCCACGAAAACACTCTCCCTTCAACGATGGCCTCGATCAAACAGCGCTCGACCACCGCATCACCTTCGTGAACGTACGCTCCCCAGCTCCCGCTTGTCGATGATGCCTCGCCTGCGAAGGATCACATACTGTCAGACCTTCCAGTTCCAGGCGGCAATGTTCAGCGGTTAGTCCAGCCCGCCCAAAGGTGCGTATCTGAGCATCAAGAATGCGTCGCCACAGGCGATAATCGAGGCTGCATATCCCGCGGCCCGCCGCAGCAATGCCATTTGGGAAGACCGATGTAGTTATCGATACAAAATACATATATTTCAATCTATTATTGAGTAAATTTAAATTAGAATATTAATTCAAACCAAGCTCGACTTGCTTAACCGAAGCTGAACCGCGACGTTCAGGCCTGCTCGAACCGTGCTCGCCTATTGTCATGGGGTCCTACAAAACGGAGACCCCTAATGTCGATCGAACAAGACCCCGGCCATACACCCGCATCTCCGACGCCTCGGAAAGAAGCGAAAGCCAGATCTGGCACTCATCTGGCCGCGTCTGGCATCGCAGCCTTTGCGGTCCTTGCCATTGGGGCAGTCGGTGGCGCGGCAGCGATGAAATTCACGCTTCCAAGCGTTGAGCTTGCGCCATTAACGGCGACGTCGATTTCCAGCCTGAGAGATGGCCGGAGCACAGTGACGATCAAGGGGAAAGTAGCCGAGATTTTCGGCAACAAGTTCATCGTTCAGGATGAAACAGGACGCGCGCTGATTGAAACGGGACCGGGAGGCGACGATGGCAAGCTCGTTGTCCTTGACGAACCAATTAATATCCAGGGCCGCTTCGACGAAGGGTTCCTGCACGCCAGCTACCTCGTTCACCAAGATGGCAGGCACCAAGATGGCAGGACTGACGCACTGCGTCCACCGCCCGGCCCGCCGCGACACGGCGAAGCTGTCGATGATGTGCTGCGTGACTTGCATCGTTGAATACTGGTCTAAAGGGGTAGCGCGTGCCATTGAAACTAAAATCAATGGCGCGCGTTACCCGGCGACTTTCACGGAGTGGCGGGCATGATAAAACATCTGGTTCAACCGCTTGCCGCGCCGGGCAAGCTCATTTCCACGCTGGTGTCTGCCAGCATCTTTCTCATCCTGCCCGGGCCGTTGATGGCCGACGAAACGCCAGCGATCCCTGTCACGGCCATCGCAGCGCGCACCGCTACGCTCGATCGCGTAATCAACGGGATTGGGACGGTCGCGCCGCTTCAATCCGTCACGGTCAGGCCACGCATTGACGGCCAGGTCGTCCAGGTAGCTTTCGAAGAGGGTCAGGTGGTCAAGAAAGGAAGCGTTCTCCTCAAGCTCGATGACCGCGAGCTGTTGTCATCTCTTGCCTCCGCAAAGGCTAAGAAGGCACAAGATGAAGCGCAGCTCTACAGCGCACGCACGGACGCGCAACGTTATGCGGCGCTTGCCGAAAAGGGCGTTGCGTCTGCCTCGACGCTGGAGCAAAAGACCGCCTCAGCAGAGCAGTCGGCCGCCGCCGTTGAATATGATGAAGCACTCATAAAAAGTGCGGAGACGCAGCTCGGCTTTGCCACCCTTACCGCACCGCTTTCAGGTCGCGCCGGCTTCCGTCAGGTAGACGTCGGCTCCGTGGTAAGTGCGGCGTCGACCGAAGGCGTCGTCACCATTACCCAGATGGATCCCATCGGTGTTTCCTTTGTTGCTCCAGGTGACCGATTTGGCGAAATTCGCAAAGCGCTCAGTGACGGTATCGCTGCCGTCAGACTGACCAGCACGGATGGGAACACGATCCTGGCTGATGGGAGGCTTACAACGCTTGATAACTCCGTCGATGCCTCCAATGGGTCCATTCACCTCAAAGCCACCTTTGATAACGCGACGAGCATTCTGTGGCCCGGCCTGCCGGTCGCAACGAGGCTGACGGTCGAAAGGCGCAAGGGTGTCGTGGTTCCAGACAAAGCGCTCGCTCGTGGTCGCGGGGGTCTTTATGCCTATATTGTCGGAGCGGATGGAAAGGTCGCACGCCGCCCGGTCAAGACGGCATTTGTCACCGACGCCATGGCCCTTGTGAGCGAAGGGATTAGCGACGGCGAGCAGGTCGTGATGGACGGACAATCGCGCATCGGGGATGGCGCGTTGGTCAAGGTAACGCCTTGGAGCGGGTCGCCCGCTGGTGCGCTCGCTGGAGGGCCGACCCCATGAGCATGGACAAGGACGTCGGGGAAAGGCGCGCGGGCAACTTATCCGATTTCTTCATCGTTCATCCGGTCGCGACCGGATTGATCATGAGCGGCATCTTTCTTCTAGGCGCCATCTGCTACCCTTTCATGCCGGTCTCAGCCCTTCCGCAGATCGATTTTCCGACCATACAGATTGAGGCAAATCTTCCTGGCGCTTCGCCTGAGACGATGGCTGCTAGTGTCGCGCAGCCGGCTGAGAATGCCTTGTCGAGGGTTTCGGGCATTAGCGAAATGACTTCCAACAGCTCGCTTGGTACGAGCTCGATCACAGTTCAATTTGGGCTAGACCAAGATATTCAGACAGCGGCAAGCGATGTGCAGACAGCAATTAGCGAAGCGGCCGGACAACTGCCCAAGGACATGACGTCCCTACCGACGGTTCACAAGGCAAATCCCGCTGACGCCCCCGTTCTACAGCTCTCGGCAAGTTCTGACGTACTCACGCTGCCTGAACTCGACGAGTATATCGAGCGCAATGTCGCTTCGAAAATTGGCCAGGTGTCCGGTGTCGCCTTCGTCAATATCGGCGGCAAGCAGAAGCCGGCAATTCGCATTGCGGTTGATCCTGGAAGGCTGGCTCAGGCAGACGTCACCCTTGAAGACGTTCGAACAGCAATCGGTGACCTCAGCCTCAGCGCGCCTAAAGGTAATATCGACGATCCGACGCGAACCTTTCCGATCTACACAAACGACCAGATCGCCACCAGCGCCGAATGGAACGATGCTGTCATTGCCTACAGGAACGGCGGGCCGGTCCGCATTCGTGATATCGGACAGGCCGTCGATGGTGCGGAAGACAATAAGATGGCGCATTGGACAAATGGCGAGCGAGGCATCGCGCTCGATGTCTTTCGCCAGCCAGGCGCCAACGTCATTGCCGTTGTGAACGCCGTCAAGAAACAGTTGCCTTCACTGCAAGCCTCATTGCCGAAGTCGATAAAACTGGAGCTGGTAACCGACCGCACGACAACCATTCGTGCTTCGGTGGACGATGTTCAATTCACCTTGATGCTGACCATTGGTCTCGTCGTTGTCGTCATTTTCCTGTTTCTGAGGAGCATTAGGGCAACGATCATACCTGCAATGACCTTGCCGATTGCGCTTGTCGGCTCCCTGGCGCCGATGTGGGCTTTGGGCTTTAGCCTGGACAACCTGTCGCTAATGGCACTGGTCGTCGCTGTCGGGTTTGTCGTCGACGACGCGATCGTCATGCTGGAAAACATAACGCGTCATATAGAGGACGGCGTCGAGCCGGATGTCGCCGCCAGGCAGGGAGCACGCGAGATCGGCTTCACCATCATTTCGATCAGCCTGTCTTTGATTGCGGTGCTGATCCCGATCCTATTGATGGGTGGCATAGTCGGACGACTGTTTCGCGAATTCGCATTGACGCTGACGATCGCCATCATCATATCCGCGCTTGTTTCGCTTACGCTGACGCCGATGCTGGCTTCGAAATTCATCCGCCCTATCGAGCGATCTCAGCAAGGATGGTTCTATCGCGCGGGGGAGGTGTTTTTTGACAGACTAACCGCAGCCTATATCAGGTCACTAAAGCCCTTCATCCGTCACCGCCTGTTGACGCTTGCTTTGTTCATTGCGACACTTGCTGCGACAGCTTATCTTTTCGTCATCGTTCCCAAGGGCTTCTTCCCAGAGCAGGATACCGGTTTCATCGGTGGATTGTCTCAAGCCTCGCCCGACATCTCCTTTTCCGAAATGGCAAAGCTGCAGGAGCGGGTCAGTGCCATTATCATGAAAGATCCGGCGGTTTACTCGGTTTTCATGGATATCGGCGGCGGCAATGGCGGCAACGCTCTCAACCAAGGCCATGTCAACATAACACTGAAACCGCTTGAAGATCGCGATGCCAGCGCCAAGCAAGTTATTGACCGGCTTGGTACCGCGCTCAACGCTCAGCAGGGCATCAAGCTCTTCATGCAATCTGCCCAGGATATCAATATCGGCGCGCGGCCGGCCAAGACCCAATACCAGTTTACCCTGCAGGACGCCGATATTGCAGAGCTTGGCGAATGGGCAACGAAGGTGACGAGCCGGCTTCAAAGCCTTGAAGAATTGCGCGACGTCGGCAGCGATCAGCAGGCGGAGGCTCCGAACCTCTCGGTCAAGATCGACCGAGCGGCTGCTACCCTTTACGGTGTGCTTCCCTCTTCAATTGACGACACACTGTATGATGCTTTCGGGCAGCGTCAGGTGGCGTCCTATTCGACCCAGACCGACACGTTCCGGGTCATTCTCGAGGTCCTTCCGAACTTACAGCGCGACATCGCAACATTGGATCGGCTCTCGGTACGGGCAAGCAATGGCACACTCGTGCCGCTCTCCGTCGTCGCCAAATGGTCGACAGAAGGCGTTTCCCCTGTCTCCATTTCTCACCAGGGCCAATCCCCCTCCGTGACGATTTCGTTCAACCTTGCTCCCAATGTCGCGCTGGGCGAGGCCACAAAGGCAATCGAAACCGCAGTGGCGGAAATGCATCCGCCGGCATCATTACAGACGAGTTTTTCAGGAAGTGCCAAGGCATTCAAGGATTCTCTTGGAACCGTGCCGCTCTTGATCCTTGCATCCCTCATCGTCGTCTACATCATCCTGGGCGTTCTCTATGAAAGCCTGATCCACCCACTGACGATCCTGTCCACCCTCCCATCTGCTGGTCTTGGCGCGCTGCTTGCTCTTTATCTGGCTGGGTTTGATTTTGGGCTGGTCGCAATGATTGGCGTCATTTTGCTGATCGGGATCGTCAAGAAGAACGGCATCATGCTCGTCGATTTTGCCATACAGGGAGAGCGGGATGGGCTAATGAGCGAGGAAGCAATCGTGCAGGCGGCTCAAATGCGCTTCCGACCGATCCTGATGACGACGATGGCTGCTTTGCTTGGAGGTCTGCCACTTGCCATCGGACATGGAGCAGGGTCTGAACTGAGGCAACCGCTCGGCTACGCAATTGTCGGCGGCCTGCTGGTCAGCCAGTTGCTTACCCTTTATACGACCCCGGTTATTTACCTCTTGCTCGACGGGCTTCGCCGGCCCAGGAGACCTGAACCCGACCAAATGACCGCCCAGCAAGCGGCCTGAGATCCAACCGGACATGAAATGAACCCATCGGTCTATACGTTTGCAATCGCTGCCGCCACGGCAGCTGGTGTCGTCGTGCGCCCATTCCGGCTTCCTGAAGCCGTATGGGCGGTTGCAGGTGCAGCCTTGATCCTGGCACTTGGCATCCTCGAACCTGGCGAGGTCTGGATCGGTGTCACGAAGGGGACCGACGTCTACCTGTTTCTGATAGGCATGATGTTGCTGTCTGAACTTGCGCGCAAGGAGGGCCTGTTCGATTGGGTCGCGGCGATTGCCACGTCCTATGCAAAAGGGTCACCCAAAAAGCTTTTCTTTCTCGTCTATGTGGTCGGCATCGTCGTTACAGCGCTTTTGTCCAATGACGCGACGGCGGTTGTGCTGACGCCCGCCGTATATGCCGCCTGCCGAGCCGCCAAGGTCAACAATCCCCTTCCCTATCTACTGATCTGCGCCTTCATCGCCAATGCCGCAAGCTTTGTCCTGCCGATCTCCAATCCGGCGAACCTCGTCATTTTCGCCGGCGGCGAAATGCCGTCGCTCGGACGCTGGATGACAATCTTCCTCGCGCCTTCGATCGGTGCGATCATCATGACATTCGTGGCACTTTACCTGACGCAGCGTAAGGCGATCTCTGCCGAGACGCTGGCCGTCGATGTTCCCCGCCCCGATCTGTCACTCCCGGCTCGCCTCGCCGGAGCCGGACTGGTCATCACTGCCATCGTTCTTCTTGGGGCGTCGGCGGCTCATCTCGATCTGGGCATGCCTACCTTCATTGCGGGCACAGTCACAACGTTGATTGTTCTTTCCGTTGTCCGGCAAAGTCCGCTCGGTATCGTGCACGAGATCAGTTGGAGCGTTATCCCGCTGGTCGCGGGTCTTTTTGTTGTCGTCGAGGCGATCAATCAGACTGGCGCAACAGCAATGCTCGCAGGGGTACTGCAATCGCTGAGCGCTCATTCCGAAGCACGTGCGATTGCGTCCGCAGGGATCGGGGTGGCGTTCTTGTCGAATGTCGTCAACAACCTTCCCGCCGGACTGTTCGCGGGCAGCGCAGTCGGCCTGGCGCAGGTTTCCGATCGGGTGGCAGGTGCGGTACTGATCGGCGTTGATCTGGGCCCCAACCTTTCGGTGACAGGATCTCTAGCAACGATATTGTGGCTGGCAGCTCTTAGGCGCGAAGGGATCCATGTGAGTGCCCTTTCATTCCTGAAAATCGGGATCGTTGTGATGGTGCCGGCCCTTATCGTTGCGCTGGCTCTACTCTAGAGAAGACGTTTCCGACACGATGCTTGGATCGGGACACATGCACACTGCCGCGCGATCACGGAAGCGAGAAATAAGAATTGAGATGCCTTGAGCGTCATCCGACAACAAACCATGACCTTGATCGGACCGTCCGATGGAGGAAGACCTTCAGCGACAAGCTGTCAATGATTGCCATTTCCTGCACGCGAACTATTTCGTTGGGACTGTCGGCGGCGCTGGCAGGATAAGACGAAATCCTCTTTTCGGTTGGTGGGAGAACAATCTTGCAAAAGCGCAAACTTGGCAGATCCGGTCCAGAGGTCTCGGCGATCGGCTTTGGCTGCATGGGGCTGAACCATCATCGCGGACCTGCCTTGCGCAGCGAGGACGCAATTGCTCTTCTGCGCGCAGCCTTCAACCGCGGCATAACGTTTTTCGACACTGCCGAGATCTATGGGCCGTTCACGAACGAAGCGATCGTTGGAGAAGGTCTTGCACCCATTCGCGACGACGTCGTGATCGCAACGAAGTTTGGCTTTAAGGATGGTCGTCCCAATACCGGTCTCGATAGTCGCCCAGAAAGCATTCGCCGGATGGTCGAGGCATCGCTGTTCAGGCTGAAGACGGACAGGATCGACCTTCTTTATCAGCACCGCATTGATCCCGAAGTGCCAATGGCTGACGTCGCTGGAACGGTTCGTGACCTGATTGGGGAGGGAAAGGTTTTGCACTTTGGCCTTTCGGAGGCCGACGATCAGTCCATTCGGCTCGCGCATGCGGTACAGCCGGTCGCGGCACTTCAAAGTGAATATTCGCTGTGGTGGCGACAGCCGGAGAAAACCGTTCTTTCGACCGTGGAGCAACTGGGGATCGGCTTCGTGTCCTACAGCCCGCTTGGGCGCGGCTTTCTTTCGGGAACGATGGGTGAGAATACGAGCTTCGACGCCGATAACGATCAACGCAAGACCAATCCCTACCTCGCGCCAGAAAATCGCGCGGCAAACCAGCCTATCATCGACGCAATTCAGTCAGTCGCCAAAAAGAAGAACGCGACGGCCGCACAGATCGCAATTGCATGGCTTCTTGCTCGCAGGCCATGGATCGTTCCTATTCCTGGAACAACAAAGATCCACCGCCTTGAGGAAAACATCGCCGCGGCATCTGTCGAATTTTCCGACGAGGAGATGGACAAGATCGACGCGGAGTTCGCGAAAATTACCCCTCACGGCGACCGCTACGCCACTGCACCTCGATCGCAAGTGCAAAAGTAACGGCTGCGAAGACGCGCTATGGGCTTTGATTGGGCCATTGCTTTCGACTGCCCGGCCCAGTCGTAAGCAAAGGCAGTCACAGCTACCGGTTCATCGAAGCGATCGGTCTAGTCAAAGAACTCGGCGTCTTCTTCCGCGAGATATTTCCTTGCCGCTTGCGCATCGATGTCGAGGCCGAGCCCTGGCGCTTCGAGGACGTCGACCATGCTGTCTTTGACGATCTGCTTGGGTAACCCTATAACCAGATCCTCCCACCAGGGATCGGATGCCGATGGGTATTCGAAGGCCACGTAATTTGCGGGCAGCGTGGCACAGACATTGATCAGTGCGCCGAGACCCAGCAGGCCGTTTGCCGTGCCGTGCGGCGCCATCAGGATCGAATGCATGTAGGCGTGTTCGGCGACCCACTTTAGCTCTGCGATACCGCCGATATCGGCGGGATCCGGCCCGATAACGCGGACTGCCTGGGTTTCGATCAACTCTTTGAAGTTGTGGCGCAGATAGATTTGTTCCCCGGTGTGGATGGGGGTGGAGGTGGAGGTCGTCAGTTCGCGGTAGGCCTGGGGGTTGACCCAAGGCACGTAGTCGCCCGTCAACATGTCCTCGAGCCACATCAGATTGTACTTTTCGACCGCACGAGCGAATTTGATCGCGTCGGGCAACATCCATCCCGGTCCGCAATCGAGCGCAAGGCTAACCCTGTCGCCGAGAACCTCCTTCATGGCGATGACGCAGTCGAGCATATGGTTGAAGCCGCGCTCGCTAATCACGCCTTGATCCATGGCGCCGTGGTAGCCTGCCTTTTTCTGCGTAACGCCATAATGAAAGTCGTCGATCGTATCCTTCATGTTCGAGTGAAAGGAAATCCCCTGTTTGACCATGAAGAAGTTCTGTGGCTGCTCCATCATCCACTTGACGTCGGCTGCGTAGTCTTCCGGCCGGTCGCCTGTCCGTTTGCGTCGGATCGAACCGTTATAGACCCGCACCTTATCTCGCACCTTGCCGCCAAGCAGCTTGTAAACCGGCACGCCGGCGGCCTTGCCGGCGATGTCCCATAGCGCGTGCTCGATCGCGCTGACGGCTGCCCCATAGGGCTTGAAGGAGCCACGCTGCCGGATTTTGAGCATGACGCGCTCGACATCGGTCGGATCTTCACCGATGAGCGCATCGCGGAAATGCAGCACCCACGGCTTGAGATAGGACTTGGTGAATTCGACTTCGCCCAGTCCATAGAGACCTTCGTCGGTGACGATGCGCACGATTGGATGTCTGCCGATAACGGCACAGCGTAGATCGGTGATCTTCATGTTTTTTCCCTCCTGCTTCAGCTCCAGGTACGATCCCAGGAATACTCGTCATCCCAACGGTCGGTGGGCTGCCAGATGCCGGAGACACCCGGCTGCAAATGCTGCGATATGACCTCGTCGACGACATCGTCTATTCCGAGGCCCGGCTTGTCTGTCACCGTAATGAAGCCATCCTTCACCAGGGGCTTGGGGAGCCCGGTGACGATATCGTCCCACCAGTCAACGTCGGCGGAGTGGTATTCAAGCGCCATGAAATTCTCGGTCGCTGTCGCAACATGTGCGGCGGCCATCGCGGCGATCGGGCTTTCGGCCATGTGGATTGCCATCGCAACACCTTGATCTTGCGCCATGTCGCCGATTTTCTTGGTCTCAAGTATCCCTCCGCTGGTGAGGAGGTCTGGATGGATCACCGAAACCCCACCACTTTTCAGAAGAGGCTCGAAGCCCTCCTTGAGATAGATGTCCTCGCCCGTGCAGATTGGCACCGTGGTCGCATCCTGCAACTGTCGATATTGCTGGGTAAACTGCCATGGGATGACGTCCTCCAACCAGGCCGGCACGTATTTCTCGATGCGCCGTGCGAGGCGAATGCCATTTTGCATCGAGATGTGGCCGATGTGGTCAATCGCCAGCGGCACGTCCATCCCGATCACCTCGCGCACCTCGGCAATATACTGCTCAAGAAGATCGAGGCCCTTGTCGGTGAAATGAAGCCCGGTGAACGGATGCTGGACATTGTGGAGATCGTAGGATGCATTGCGCATGCGCCGCTCGTCGATCGTTTTCAGCGGACCGCGGGTCGGATCGCTGCGGTATCCTTCAAGCGATCCTGCGGGAAACACCACCGCTCCTGGCACATCTGCGATCTGCATCAGGCCCAGGTCCATTTTCAGGAACGTGAAACCGAGGTCCATGCGCTGCTTCAGACGCCTGCCCGTTTCGGTGCCGCTTGGAACGGTCGCATCCGTATCGCAGTAGACACGTATCTTTTCTCGAAAGCGCCCTCCAAGCATCTGGTAGATCGGTACCCCATAGGCCTTGCCAGCGAGATCCCACAAGGCAATCTCCACGGCCGATACACCGCCTCCCTGACGCCCGTGCCCGCCAAACTGCTTAATACGGCGAAACAGACGGTCGATGTCACAGGGGTTTTCGCCAAGCAATCGGCTCTTCAGCATCAAGGCGTAGGTCGCACTGGCACCGTCTCGTACCTCACCGAGCCCGACAATCCCCTGATTGGTGTAGATCTTGAGAAGTGCTGAGCTGAATGGTGCGCCGACAATTTCGGCGACGCGCATATCGGTAATACGCAGTTCGGATGGCTTGGAATTGGAGTTTACACGATCGAGCGCTGCTTCGGCGCTAACGTCCTCTCGCATGATATCATCCTCGTTCTAATCGATAAACTGGTCGCCTGATGGTCGACACAGCTGGAAACGTCGGTCAGTCCAATGCAATCTCGTGGTCTTGAAGGTAGTCGCGGTTCATCTCGACGCCGAGCCCGGGTTTAGGGCTGAGCCTTAGATGGCCGTTTTTGACATCAAGCGGGCGGTCGATGAGGTGGTCGTATTTACCGAGGTTCCACTCGGATGTTTCGAGTTTGTAGAAATTCGGCACGGTCATCATGACCTGGGCACCGGCGACCACATTGATCGGGCCAGCGGCGTCATGCGGCGAGACGGGAATGTAATAGGCTTCGCAAAGCGCCGAGATCTTCTTGAGTTCAGTGATGCCGCCGGTCCAGGTGACATCGGGCATGATGTAGTCCGCGAGCCTGTTTTCGAGCACTTGAACGAAGTCCCACTTGGTGTGACCACGCTCGCCCCAGGAAATAGGAGCACTCACTTTCTCGCGGACCTGTTTGAGGGCGTTCAGGCTTTCTGGTGGGCAAGGTTCTTCGAACCAGTCAATCTGGCCGGCCTCCTCGAGGCTCCGGCAAAGGCGGATTGCCGTTGGAACATCGAACCGACCGTGAGCATCGATGAGAATGTCGACGTCAGGCCCGGCCGTCTCACGGATGAGTGCTGTGAGTTCGGCGGCTTCCCGCTCATCCTTGCGCGACATGCCGCCATCGAGGTAGCCATCTCGCTGTTCGCGCGCATATCCATCGGTGATGCGGCCCTGCTGGGGAAAGGGATCGAACTTCAGGCCGGTGTGACCGGAATCAACGATGTCTCGGATCTCGCTGATCACGGCCTCTTTGCTGGTGAACTTTGCCTGATTGGGATGGGTATAAAGGGCGATCTCTTCGCGTACTGGGCCCCCGAGCAATTCAAAGACTGGCTTGTCGAGGACCTTGCCGCGGATGTCCCAAAGAGCAATGTCGATCGCACTGACGCACTCGACCGCAGCTCCCCGGCTCCCCATATAGGTGAAGCTGCGAAATATCTTGTGCCACAGATACTCGATGCGTGCGGGGTCCTCGCCTTTCAGGGCCTGGCCGATCTGACGCAGGATCGTGCAGAGAGCACGATTGGCGAGCTTGGTCGTCGTTGTGATTTCTCCCCAACCGCTCAAACCCTCGTCGGTCGTTACCTCGACAAACAGAAACTCTCCCCAATAAGACGCATCAGATTTTATGAGCCACGGCCGTACGCTGGTGATTTTCATCTGAGCTACCTTTGACTATGTCGGATGGGCTTCCGTACGGGATTGGTTATGGTGTGGCGTTGGCTATCCCGCGCGGGCTGCGATACGGGCTCGCATGTGTTCCAGCAGGTGTCGGCCTGAGCCTTCGACATGGCGAGCGACGAGCTCAGCCGCTGCGTCGGCTTCTCCCGATTTTACGTGCGCGATCAGCTCCCGATGCTCGGCCAGAATGGCAGCGCGGCGGGCAAGCGTGAAATTGAAGCGACGACCGACAGCGCGAAGTACCTCACGATGCTTCCACCATAGCTCCGCTGCATGGCGGTTATAATGCTTCTGGTACATCACCGTATGGAAGGCCGTGTCGAGCTCACTGTGTTTGAACGTGTCATCGAAATTGTTCTCTTCGATGAGTGCCTGGATGCGTTCGAGTTCGGCGATGTCTTCCACTGTCGCCATAGTGACGAACCATCGCGTCAGTGCCGGCTCGATCAGGACACCAATCTCGTAGATATCCCGGACGAAATCCTGATCGATCGGTCGCACGCGAGCGCCTCGATTGGGTACGAAGGTGACGAATCCTTCTCCGCGCAACAGCTGAAGTGCCTCGCGAACCGGATTGGTCGAGGTGCCATGGCGTCGGGCAAGGTCGGTGACGACCAGCCGCTCGTTTGCTGCCAGGCGCCCCTCGATGATGTCGTCCCTTATCAGTTTGTAGAGCGAGGCCCCCTCACTTGATGCTCCATCGGCGTCAATGCCTTCGGGCGGCCTGGCTCTGAAATCAGCAGTCTCGGTCAACTCAATCCCCATTCGTACTCTAGCTATTCGACTATCACGCAAATCCGGCCCAAACAATGTACGACTTTGCAGATTGACAGACATACCTTGATCTGAAAACGTGCAATCTGCCCGAGGGGATACACTGACTTGAGGAGGTCAGCCCAGCGGATGAGGACCGCCTGCCATGGGCAGAGCGGCTTGGGAGAACCTGGAGGATACCTATGACGAGGATTTCACTCGGTGGTGCCGTCCTGCGCGCCACTGTCTCGACTGCATTGCTGGTGTCGCTTATGTCTGCGTCGGCAATGGGCGCATCGGTGGACCTGAGCAAGTGGTCACCGGAATACGTCCGCTCGATTGCCGGCACTCAGGACTTCGATACCGCAGCCGACTGCAACAAGATTACGCCGCTCGACTACAAAGGACGTCTGACGTTCTGGTACCAAGGCGTCTTCGAGGGGGATCCAGACTCGCTGCGGGAGTACTACAAGGAGTTCTTTGCGACGTTTCGCAAGACCTATCCAAATATCCAGCTAGAGGAACAGGGTCTCACCTATAACGACCTGCTCGACAAGTTCCGAACTGCACTCCTTGGCAATGCCGCCCCGATGGCCGTTCGCCTGCAGATCCTAGGCGGCGTCGAGTTCGCTTCGAAGGGCTATCTTCAGCCTCTTAAACCCGAAGATATCGGCTATTCCACCCAGGATTTCTGGCCGGGCGCAATGAAAGCTGTGACCTGGGATGGTGTCTCCTACGGCATCCCGACAAACAACGAGACGATGGCGTTTATCTGGAATGCCGACATCTTCAAGCGTGCGGGCCTAGACCCTGACAAGGCGCCTGCGACCTGGGACGACGTTGTCAAGTATTCCAAGCAAATCCATGATAAGCTTGGTGTTTCCGGTTACGGACTGGTTGCCAGAAAGAATGCCGGCAACACGCCCTATCGGTTCATGCCGCAGCTTTGGGCATATGGCGGCAGTGTATTCGACGAGGCCTCTCCAGATCCGACCTATAAAGAGGTTGAGCTTGCGAGCCCACAGAGCAAGGCGGCCTTGCAGGCATCCTATGACATGTATGTCCGCGACAAATCGGTTCCGGTTTCGGCCCTGACCAACCAGCAGGCCGACAATCAGCCGCTCTTCCTGGCTGGCCAGCTCGGCATGATGGTCTCCCATCCTTCCGACTATGACGTCATGCTCGACCTTCAGAAGAAGGCCACTGCGACCGACAAGGAAAAAGCGCAGACAGTCATCGACAACATGCGTTATGGCCTCATCCCGACGGGTCCCGATGGAAAGCGAGCCGTCGTCTTCGGCGGTTCGAACATCCATATCCTGAAGCCCGAATATGTAGAGGGTGGCAAGGTCGACGAGCCTGCTGCCAAGGCGATCGCCTGCATGTGGTCAAGCCCGGAGTGGTCGCTGAAGCTTGCCTATGTGGGGTCGAACCCCGGAAACCTGAACGGCTTCAAGACAAAGTGGATGAAGGACCGCCTGGAAAAGATCAAGTTCCTGGATGTCACCACTTCCATGTTGCCTTACGGCATTCCCTTCCCGGCGCTACCGCAATCGCCCGAGATCATGAACATCATCGTCCCGGACATGCTTCAGAACGCGTTGACTGGCGCCATGACGGTTGACCAGGCAGCTGATGACGCGGCCAAGAAGGTCAAGGAACTGATGGACGGTGGCCTCTAGTTGACGTCCGACAAACTGACCGGCTGCCGACCAGTCTGCAGCCGGTCTCTTTTCCACGGATGAAGGGCTCCGCACAGTGACGATTTTAACTGGAAAGGCCGACGTGTCCCCAATCCAACGGCACCACAAGCCAGGGGTGTTGCGCAGGATCTGGGATCACCGCTTTGACTATGCATACGTGCTCCCGTCTATCGCCGTCATGCTTATCGTCATTGCATACCCGATTTACTACACGATCGAGCTGTCGTTCTTTAACACGCCTCCCGGCCTGCAGCTCCGAGACAAGATCTTCGTCGGGATCGATAACTACACAGCGATCCTGAAAAGCCCGGTCTTCTGGACGGTTACCAAGAACACGCTGATCTGGACGGTCGGATCCACCTTCATTTCGTTTGTCCTTGGATTTGCCTGTGCGCTGGCGCTGCATCGCGACTTCACTGGGCGCGCCATCCTACGCGCCATCCTGATCATCCCATGGGTGATCAGCGCGGTTGCGGCGTCTTACATATGGAAGTGGATCTACCATTCGGACTTCGGCGTGATCGGAGCGGTCCTGGTGGGTCTTGGTCTTGCCGACCGACCACCCAACTTTATCGACAACGTCGATACCGTTCTTCCCTCACTCATCGTTGTGAATATCTGGCGAGAATTTCCGTTCGCTATGATCATGATGATGGCGGGTCTCCAGACGGTTCCCGATCAACTGCTGCGCGCCGCCAAGGTCGACGGGGCAAACGCGTGGCAACGGTTCTGGCATGTCACCTTTCCGCACGTCAGGAACGTCTCGACGGTGACCATTCTTTTGCTTGCGGTCGCCAACTTCAACTCCTTCATCATTCCCTGGATCATGACTGGAGGAGGACCGTCGAATGCGTCGCATATCTGGATCACGCATATCTACGAACTTGCCTTTGGCCGCCAGCGTTGGGGCGTAGCCTCGGCATATTCTGTCCTGCTCTTCATGATCTTGATGTCCTTTGGCTACTTTTACGTCCGCGCGCTCAGCAGCAATGACCAGAAGGGAGAGGCTGAATGAGTACGATCGCAGAACCCGTTCGACCACGCCAGGAGCAACGCCGTAGCCGGATCGATGGATGGCGGTGGGGCGGACGCATCTTCCTGGTCTTCATGCTGCTTTACACAGCACTGCCGATGGTCTGGATGCTGCTCACCTCGATCAAATCGGGTTTTGCCGCGATGCAATTCCCACCGCAGTGGTGGCCTGACCAACCGACACTCGCTAGCTATAAGAAGCTGCTCGACCCGCAAAACAGCGTGGGCCAGGACTTCCTGCGGTTTTTCTGGAACAGCCTTTTTGTCTCGACTGCGACGACGATCCTATCGGTGATTGTCGCTGTCCCTGCGGCCTATGCATTCTCACGCTTCACGTTTCCCGGCAGGAACTTCATGTTTTTTGCCGTGCTGCTGCGTAATATGTTCCCGGCGGTGATCTTCCTCGTGCCGCTCTTCATCCTCATGCGCGCGATCGGACTGGTGAACACCCACGGGTCCCTGGTGTTGACCTATCTCACCTTCGGTTTGCCGTTGGCGATCTGGTTGCTGAAAGGGTTTTACGACAACATTCCGATTCAGCTTGAGCAAGCGGCACGGATCGACGGCGCGACACGCTTCCGGGCCTTCGTGTTGATTGTCGTGCCGCTTTCCACGCCCGGGATCATCGCGACGGCGATCTATTCCTTCATCGGTGCGTGGAACGAGTACATCTACGCCTACACTTTTCTATCGAAGAATGACCAGTTGACGCTACCGGTGGGTATCCAACGCTTCTTCTCGGAAAACACCACCGACTTTCCAGGACTCATGGCGGCGAGCTTCATGATGAGCGTCCCCGTCGTCGTCCTGTTCCTGCTTCTGCAACGATACTTCGTACGCGCGCTTACCGAAGGCGCGGTCAAGCACTAGGGAGTTGCCTGTGGCCCATGTGGTCTTGAAAGATCTGATCAAGAATTACGGCAGCTTCAACGCCGTTAAATGCGTCTCTCTGACGGTCAACGATGGTGAGTTCGTAGCACTTGTCGGCCCATCGGGCTGCGGCAAGACGACAACACTCAACCTGGTGGCGGGGCTAACCACGGTGACATCTGGCGATATCGTCATTGGCGACCGGGTCGTCAACGACCTCGATCCCAAGGACCGCGACATCGCCATGGTGTTTCAGAACTATGCTCTTTATCCTCAAAAGTCGGTCTATAAAAATCTGGCCTTTCCGCTCCAGATGCGCAAATTGCCGAAGGACGAGATCGACAGAAAAGTCAAAGAGGCAGCCCGCGTCCTCGACATGACGCAACTGCTCGAACGCAAGCCACGCGAGCTGTCCGGAGGTCAACAGCAGCGCGTAGCACTCGGCCGCGCACTAGTGCGCGATCCCGCGGTGTTTCTGATGGACGAGCCGCTTTCCAATCTTGACGCCAAGCTACGCGTCCAGATGCGCTCCGAGATCAAGCGGTTCCATCAGGATCTAAAAGCCACGATTATCTATGTGACGCATGATCAGCTTGAGGCAGTGACCATGGCCGACCGAATGGCGGTGATGAACGGCGGCTATCTGCAGCAATACGACACGCCGGCACAGGTTTTTGCCAATCCGGTGAACATGTTCGTGGCAAGTTTCGTCGGCAGTCCGGCGATGAGCCTCGTCCCGCTTGAGGCAGCGACTGCCGGTGGGAACACCGTGTTGACCAGTGCCGAGGGTTGGCGACTTGAACTCTCGCCCCAAAATGCCCGAAAGGTTGCGAAAGCCTCATCCAGGAAGGTCGTTTTGGGAGCACGCCACTCCACCATAAAACTCCACAAGAACGCGGCTCCGGGATGCGTGCCTGCAAAGGCATATACGGTTGAACCAACAGGAGACGTTACCTTCGTACAGGCGTTTTTATCCGGTGCCATCGTGAACATCAGCGTGCCACCTTCAGTCAGCGTTGCGCCTGACGAACAGATTTGGCTCGAATTCGATCAGGAGCGAATGCATCTCTTCGATGGCGAAACCGAGATGGCGCTCAGGGCTGAGTAAATGATGGAAAAGCGCGGTACGAGGCGTCGATGACGGTGAAGCTAAAAATCACGGCAATCAAGCCATATCCAGTATGGGTGGGCATACGCAATCAGATGCTGGTGAAGGTCGAGACCGATGGCGGCATCTTTGGCTGGGGCGAGAGCGGGTTGAGCGGTCGCGAGAAGGCGGTTGCAGCAACTGTCGAACACTATCGCGAGTTCCTGATCGGTCGCGACGCGATGCAGATAGGCCGCATCTGGCAGGAGCTCTACCGAAGCCAGTATTTTGAAGGTGGTCGCGTTCTCCAGGCGGCAATATCTGCGATCGATATTGCGCTTCATGATATCAAGGGCAAGGCACTGGGTGTCCCAGTCTACGAGCTGTTGGGTGGCAAACAGCGCGAGAAGATACCGACCTTTGCATCGACGGGTGACGAGGCGGAAGGAGATGCCGCGATCGAACGTGCGATCGAATTGCGTGACGAGGGTTGGCAGGCGATCCGGTTTTTCCCGGCAGGCCAAAGCAGTCGAGACGTTTTCGAGCCAAGAGAGTCGATTGGAGCGACTGCGGCAATGCTGAATAAGGCCCGCGAGGCTTTGGGAGGTGATGTTGTCCTGGGCATCGACTACCATCATCGGCTGTCGGTGGCTGAAGCGGCAAGCTTCTGCAACAAGCTGGAACGCGGAGTTCTGGACTTCCTAGAAGAGCCGATAAGGGACGAGACGCCAGGTGCATACGGGGCGCTGCGCAAGATGACAGACATTCCATTCGCCATCGGCGAGGAATTTGCCAGCAAGTGGCAGTTCCTGCCTTACATCGAGCAAGACCTCCATCAGCTCAACAGGATCGACGTTTGCAATGTCGGCGGGCTGACCGAGGCGATGAAGGTGGCGGGTTGGAGCGAGGCCCATTATGTGGACCTGATGCCGCACAATCCGCTCGGTCCAGTGTGCACCGCTGCGACTATCCATTTCGGCGCTGCAGTGGCGAACTTTGCCTGGCTGGAGACCAGAGCCCCTGAGGTCAAGCTCGGCTTCGACAACTCCGACTTCTTTCCTGTGCAACCGAGGCTCGACGGAACCGAGTATCCGGTGAGCGACCTTCCCGGCCTCGGCGTCGAGGTCAATGAGGATGCGATTGCAGCTCAGAGCTTTCACTTTTGGGAAGCCCCTCACCTCAGGCGCCGCGACGGTTCTGTCACGAACTGGTAATCACGCAACACTGGAGCTCAGCATGATAAAGACCCAAGACATTCAGCGGCCACCAAAAGAACTGATCGACGCGCTGAAGGAAATCGGTGCAGCAACGATCGCTGGTACTCTCGGCCACATGGGGTTTCGCAATCCACATATGATCGGCCCGGTGTCGCAGACCAAAGGCAAATCGATCGTCGGCCCTGCCTTGACGCTGCAGTTCCTGCCACAGCGACCGGATCTCTTCAGTGAAGGCGAGTATGCGGATCCGGAGACCCAGCTACATCGACATGTGCTCTATCACGTACAGGAGGGCGATGTGGTCGTCGTCGATGCACGTGGCGACATGAGTTCCGGCGTCTTTGGGGATATGATGTCGACCTATTTCAGGGGCCGAGGCGGCGCTGGCATCGTGATTGACGGCTGCATGCGCGACAGGCCGAACGTCGAGAAGCTGGATTTGTCGCTCTGGTTGCGCGGATGGACACCGAACTATCATGTGCAAACCAGCATCTACCCGAACGCCGTCAATGTCCCGATCGCCTGCGGCGGCGTCACCGTGATCCCTGGCGATATCATTGTGGCTGACGATGACGGGGTGGTGGTGTTGCCCGTTGCTATGGCCGAGAAAGTGATCGAAGAGTCAAAGACGCACCACGACTGGGAAGAATTCTCCCGAATGAAGCTCATGCAAGGCGGCTCATTACAACGATATTATCCGCTCCACGAAGACGCTCGGGGAGAATACGAAGAGTGGCGCGGGAAGAACCCGTAACAAGCGTCTGACGCGAGGAAACCTGGCTGTGAGCGGGCAGCCTACCGCAGTCGACCGGGTCTTACCAGGATGGCATGCACCCTCCATTGCCTGGGTGCTGAATACACAGGCATGGACGTTGGCGACGCCCTGGAATTGCCGAGCAGTTTGAGGTGCAGGCCATTGGCCTTTGCAGAAAGTCTGTGGCCCACTCGCGCCGAAATCAGAGATACCCGCTGAGGACAGCTCGTCCATGGCGTTCTGCTTCGTCTTCGCTGAACGTCCAGGTCGGGGATCAAAACGATCGTGGCGTCATTTTCCTTTCCGCTTCTTCAGGAACGCGGCATGGTATTCATCCGCCATCTTGCGAAGCGAACGACCGATTGCTGCATATTCGAACTCGTTCAGGTTCGCGAGAGATGCCCGACCGGAGGGGTGCTGGGTTCCGAACCCTCTGCCCGGCAGAAGAACGATCCCCGTCTCGTCGGCGATACGGAAGAGCAGTTCGTTGGCCGAGAATTCCTTCTTCACCCAGGCCGCGAAGTCCGGACCATACAGCTTCAGTGAGATCTTCTCGAGGTCGAGAAGCGTGTAGTAATCGACCGAATTCTCGTTGTCGGGCATATCGATGCCCAGTTCGGTGTAGAGTGCTGCCTGCCTGCGGCGGATCACGCTCTTGAGCGTGGCCTTGTAACTGTCATGTTCGTCCATGAGCGCAAACAGCGAAAACAGGACCATCTGCACCTGCTGCGGCGTGGAAACGCCCGCAGTATGGTTGAGCGCAACGGTACGGCTGTCGGCAACCAGACGATCGATGAACTTGAGGGCGGAAACGTCCGTGACGATCGACGAATAGCGTTTATCGAGCGCAGCCGTCGTATCGCTCGAAAGTTTTGCTATCGCCTTGTCGATAACGTTGTCGTGGTGGAGCGCGATGGTTCCAAGCCTCCACCCCGTCGCACCGAAGTACTTTGAATAGGAATAGACCAGGATGGTGTTGTTCGGGCATGTGGCGAAGAGTGACTTGAAATCGTCCGCGAACGTCCCGTAGACGTCGTCGGTCAGGATCATCAGGTCAGGGCGGTCGTTCTTTACGATATCAGCAATCTTCTTCAGGCTTTTCTCGTCCAGCTTGACGGAGGGCGGGTTGCTGGGATTGATGCAAAAGAAGATCTTGATCGCCGGATCCTTGAGTTTGTCGAGCTCGGCTTCCGGGTATTGCCAGCCCGCTTCTGGATCGGCGTTGATAGCGACTTCCTCAAGCGCGTAGGCATCAAGCTCTGGGATCTCGATGTATGGCGTGAAGACCGGCATGCCGATCGCGACCTTGTCACCCTTCTTCACAAGGTGGTTTTTCTTCAAGCTGTCGAAGACGTAGGTCATCGCCGCGGTTCCGCCCTCTGTTGCGAAGACGTCCACGTCCTTTGCGGAAACATGCCCGCCAACCATCTCCTTCATCAGGTATTGGCGAACGATGTCCTCGCTGACCCGAAGCATGCGTGGGGGGACCGGATAGTTGCAGCCGAGGATACCCTCCACCATCTCGTGGAGGAAGTCCGATGCGGAAAGGCCGAGCTGATCACGAACGTAGCTGATGGCACGTCGTAGAAAGTCGACGCCCTCCTGTTCGCGATTGTCCGCGATGAAGCGCTCGAACCGCGCTTCGATCCCTTCGATGCGCGGCAGGCCACCTACTCCCTGCTGCATATAGGAAAACGACAGCTCCGATTCTGTCGCGGCGAAGAGCCCGAGCCGAAAGAAGCCCCGCCGTGGTAGCGTTGCGAGGAAGTTCGGATTGCCGCGACCAGCGTTCAACATGACCATCTCGGTCTTCGTTGACGCCAGTTTGATGAGTTCGTCCTTCAGTTCGAACGGGCTGAGCTTCGCGAACTGGCTGTAGTCAGTCATTGCTTTTCTCCGATCTCTTTATACGAACGCGACGATGAGCGGCCCCAGCAATGTCAGGAACACGTTGGCCAGGGCATAGGTGATGGCGAATGAAGTCGTCGGGACGGAATTGCCGGCCTGGTCGAGAATCTCGCCAAATGCTGGATTGGCGCTGCGCGATCCACTGAGCGCGCCGGCAAAGACCGCAACATTCTCATAGCGCAGGAGATAGCGGCCAACGAGCATGGTGATGACGAGAGGCAGGATCGTTACGATCACGCCAGCGAAAAATATCGAAAGCCCACTTTGCATGATGGTCGATACGGCCTGTTGTCCGGACTGTAGCCCAACCACGGCAACGAACCCCGCGAGCCCAAGATCGCGAAGCAAGGTCGACGCAGATGTTGGCATATTGCCGAGCGTCATGTTGCGGCTTCGATACCATCCGAACACCAGGCCGGCCATCAACGCGCCGCCTCCTGATCCGAGCGTCAAGGGAATAGAGCCGACCCGAATGACAGCGAGCCCAACGAGCAGGCCAACCGCGACGCCAAGGCCATGGAATATGAAATCCGTCTTGTCGCTTGGAACGATGGCCGGCCCGACACGGGATGCGAGACGTTGCAGGTCTTCCTGGACGCCGTGAACCGTCACGATATCCCCGGCCTTGATGACGGTGTCGGCGGCAAGCTCAAGCTTGCTGCCGCCGCGCGTTACGCCTAGGACGTAGATGCCATGACGAAGGTCTCGGCTGACATCGAGTATCTGGGCAACCGTCTTGTCCACGAACTCCTTGCCACGCACCGCGATGTCGCGAGTGGTCACGACGAGCTCGAGCCCTTCCGCTCCTGATACCTCGGAGCCAAGACGCCCCTCGAGTCCGACGATGGCGGATCGACGTCCCACGACCAGGATGAGATCGGCCGCTTGCAGTGATGTCCCAGCCTCAATGCCGATAATCTTGCCGCCGCGCTTGATGCGTTCGATGGTGATCGCCCCATTTGTCGCGAGCGCTTCGACCTCGCTGACGCTCATTCCAGCACCCTCGCCGATCCGATACACGCGTCCGACCAACTCAGGCAATGCAGGGGCTTCGCCGACGCCGTAAACATGCGCGCCCTTTAGCATTTCCGCCTCCGCCTTGACGGCATCGTCACGGATGCTTCGTTTCATGAACCACGGCAGTATGTTGACACAGACAATGATCGCTCCGAACGACCCGAAAATGTACGTTACCGCATATCCAATGGCGACGTTGGCTTGCAAACGTTGCGCCTCATCGGCCACCAGCCCCAGCTTGTCGATCGCCGAGCTGGCTGTTCCGATAATCGCCGATTGAGTGAGGCCGCCGGCCGCAATCCCTGCGGCAATCCCCTTATCGAGCCCCATGACCTTCGCAAGCACGACGACGGTGGCCAACCCGCTGATCGCAAGCACAACGGCCATGACGATCTCACGTATCGATTGCCTTCCAAGCGATCGGAAAAACTGGGGGCCGCTTTCAAAACCGACGGCATAGATGAAGAGTGCAAACAGGACAGCTTTGATCCCGTTGTCGATCTGGATGCCGACTTGGCTGAATAGCACTGCGGCCAGCAGGGATCCGGCAACGCCGCCGAGTTGAAACTTGCCGAATTGGAATTTCCCAACCCAGTAGCCAAGGGCCAAGGACAAAAACAGCGCGATCTCAGGTGATTGGTGAAACACATCAGCTAGGAAGGCCATTAGGGTTCCCTTCGACAGGACCGCCAACAGACGCGGTCATTCAACGCGACGCGAAACTACTAAGGCAAACAAAATGCGAGTTGTCTAGCTGAGGTTGTATTATTTTCGCCTTCGGGCTGGGCAGAGTGCTCTGCCCAGCAGCGTTACGGCGGTTGGCGATTGGCAATATTGCCCACCTTCGTGGTCAATTCCCTGCCCATCCATCCACGTTAGGGGATAGCCCATAAGCGTACACGTGATTAACGCTTGTACCGGCAAGTTGGTCTAACGTTTGGTCTGGTGCTGTCAGATGCGAGGGAGCAAATTGCAAAGGAATGTTCGCCGTTGCTCCCGCTACGATGTCCGTCTCGTCTGATAAACAGCTGGGGCCTGCCGGTAAACCTGTTTAGAAAGGAGCGAAAACACATGAGCAAGATCTGTACCCCTGAGGAAGTGTGCGCCTTCTGGTTCGAGAAGTGCGGTCGTGAAGACTGGTTCAACAGCTCGGCAGAACTCGATAGCGAGATCAAGAGCCAGTTTCGCGACACACACCTTGCTCTCGCGGCCGGGCCGACTGAAGAGTGGCGAGCGAGCCCGCATAGCCGCTTGGCGTCGATCGTCGTGCTCGATCAATTTCCACGCAACATCTATCGAGGAACGGCTCTAGCCTTCGCCACCGACGGACTGGCATTGGCGGAAGCTGAACTGGCGCTCGAGACTGGCGACGACAAACGCGTTCCGAAAGAGTTCCGCATCTTCTTTTACCTGCCTTTCGAACACGCCGAGAACATTGGCCTGCAGGACCGATCTGTTGCTCTGTTTACAGAACTTGGAGACGTCGAGTATCTCGACTACGCACAAAGGCACCGGGTGGTGATCGCGTCTTACGGCAGGTTCCCTCATCGCAACCAGGTGTTGGGCAGAACGTCAACCGAAGCCGAGCAGCGCTATCTGGCAGAGCCAGGGGCTGGTTTCTAATTCTTGGGCGCCCACGCGCCCGACCCTCCCAGGTGCACACCGACGCCCGTTAGTAGAGGACAGTACCATCTCCTGAACCGTCGGCGGAGGAAACCAGGCCTCCAAGGCATGCAGGCAGGTCGATATCACCGCGAACTGGATCATCGGGACGTTCTAAGGCTTCGACACTCGCGCGCGTCATTCGAGCGTAAGTATCAGCCGCGGCATCACTAAAGCCCAGTTCCTTGAAACTCGCCTCGATCTGGTCATTTGGGATCTTTTGAAGCAACACCGCGTGTCCAAGTGCGTCCGAAAACGCTGCCGCGACATCAAGGAACGTGTAGCGCTCTGGCCCTTCGATGTAGCGGATGCCGACGTCGGCGGTGGGTGTACGCAATCGGGCCGCTGCCTGCTTCCCAAGATCGATCGGCGAAACCATGGGCATTAGCAGGTCTTCCGGGAAAGGCGTCGTGATCATGCCCTCCCTTGCGGCGTCGAGAAGCGGCGCAAGGTTAGTGAAATAGTAGGCACCCCGGTTCACCGCGGTCGGCACCCCTGCCCGCTCTACGATTTGCTCGAATTCGTGAAGGACGGACAGGTCGCCTATCCTTTCGCCCGGCTGCGCCCCATAGGTGGATGCGACCACCACTTTCTCGAGACCGGAGCCATCCAGCGCGTCGGCGATGCTTCGAGCGGTCGCTCGTTCCATGGTGTCAGTGTCACCTCTCGGATCCGCAGGAGGATTGAGGAGGAAGGCACGCCGGGTACCCCGGAAAATCGATCGCAGTGCTCCTGTCTCCATAACATCAAGGGCTTGCGCTTTTATGCCAGAGGAGATCAATCGATCCGCCGTGGCCTGATCGTGAGTAAGAGCGAGAACTGGGATTTTGGCTCTCTGCAGCTCGGATACCACAACGCTGCCGATGTGACCTGAAGCTCCCAGAACGACGTGGGTGAACTCAGACATCATGCCATCCCTTTCTTGCTGATTTCCTCTTCAGCCGCGGCGGTCTTGCTCAGATTAAGCCCCATGCTTCGGAGTACGCCAGGCGCCTTCGTAAACTGGAGATCGGCATATTCCACCACTTCGATGCGATTGCCCCATGGATCGAGGAAGTCTAAAAATCCCGTATCGAGAACGATGGCACCAGCAGCGGTTGTTAGTTCCCGAACCGCACTGCGATCATCGACAACGAGCCCGAAGTGTCGGTTTTGGTCGGGCGCTTGATGTCGACCACGGCTCAGGGCGAGAAATTGGTCACCCATATCAAGAAATGCCATTTCCAGTGAACCATCGTTAGCCTGATGGGTACCGCGCAGCTCAAAGGCGAAAACAGCGTTGTAAAATTTCAAAGCGTCTTCGACAGACCCAACTTCCAGGGCGACGTGGTTCAAGCCGACGAGTTGAGGCTTCCTCATGTCTTTCTCCTTAGACCGTTTGATTTCTGTCAAACGCACTGTGGCTTGCCGTTGCGCCTGGGGAACCGGAGGTATTCGAGTTGCTGCTCGGACCGGAAATCCGACCATATGGCTCGACGCGTTTTCAACCTGCCGTCCGGCCTGTCGCCGCGTTGTGCAGAAAACGCGGCAGGACGAATCCCCTGCTGCGCTTGCGGTTTTGCCGGCATGACTGTTCTCCTACAGTCAAAGAACTTCGGGAACCCTCGCAGTTCCAGATCGTCACGACCCGACCGGACTGACGCGGAGACGAGAACGGTGCTTGAAACCGAGGTTCTTGACGTCAGAAATAGCCCGGACATTGCCGCCAAGCGGTCTCGTTACTGCGTTTTTGTGGTCAACCATCCTCCGCCCCGCCGCTTAGCAGGGAGCCGGCACAGATAAACACTCGACCCATTTAACAGCAGCGATGCGATAAATCCGCCCACCGACATTCTGCCTGCTCGGATGCGCTTCGGCGGAAGCCCCGGTGCGCTTAGCTTTTTCGCTCGGCAAGCTCGATGATGATCCCGTCAGGATCGCGTATGAAGGCTACCTTTTGCAGGACTTCAGGGTTGTAAGCGAAGCGCGGCCTCTCCTTTATCTCTACCCCAGCCTCCTCCAGCCTGGCGAAGGTCTGGTCGACGCCTTCATAGAGAAAGGTGAGATGGCGCAACCCTGCAGTATCGTCGGGCACATCCACAGCTCGCTTGGCGCCATTGGCGGGAGCGATGATCTCCAGCATTCCGCCGTCAGCGTCCAAGAAAGCCAGATCCGCGCCGTCGTCCGTCTTTTTCCGCAGATGTAGCTTCAGCCCGAGAAGATCGCAATAGAATGTGACTGCACGATCCATATTGCTAACGGTCATGCCCACATGTTCGAAGGATTTCAGCATTGCAATGGGTCTCCGCTCACTATCAGCTTGGTGTCTGGAAACTAGCGGGTCAATGAAATCTCACAAGGCTACTTACAGCAATTTGCCAGGCAAAGTCTCTAACCAACTGTTGAAGCTCGCCAACGCAGCCGGAGACTATCGCGCCGATGCGGGCGCTGCGATGGCAACGCGTCGCCTCGGGCCCGGAGCAAACTTTGAGATCGATCCGGATCGCATAGCTGGACTGCATTCAGAGAACTTCACTTTCTGAGCGACCAGGATTATATCGGCACCACTTGAGGCCGCCTGCCGTATCTTCGGCGTTCGCAGCCTCGGCAACGAACGGGCGCTCCCCAGTTTCTGGGTTGAGCGCCCGGTTTCGTTTTGGAGCAGTACAGAGCCTTTCAGGCTTCTCATCGTGTCTGACCGAGATCTCAGTCGACAAGCCCAAATACGCTCACCGGTTTTTCAAGCCCACGCAGGTCATGCGATCCGAGATCAAAAAACGCTGACGATGAGCTTTTGACCAGTTTCACGAAATCGGACGAGAGCAATACCGGTCGTTTTACCACCTTTGTGAGTTCTTCCAATCGGGAGGCAATATTGACCGCAGGTCCGATCGCCGTGAAATCCAGACGTTTTCTAGACCCGATATTGCCGTACATCACGTCGCCGACGTGGACGCCGATACCATAGCGCAGCGGCGATTTCCCACCTTTGGCAAGTTCCTCATTTAGGGCGCTCATTCGTTGGCGGCCATCCTTTATCGCCCCCAGAAGATCGGCACAGGCATTTGGGTTGCTGAGCGGAAAGATAGCCAGGAGGCCGTCCCCCATGAATTTCAGGATCTCGCCGCCCCGGGTCTCGACTGGTTCGCAGAGCGCGTCGAAGTATCCGTTGAGGATCTCGATGATATCGTCGCGCGGCCAAAGATCGGACAGAGCCGTGAAATCGCGCAGGTCGCAAATCATGATTGCGGCACTCACAGTCTGACCGCTACCCCGGGTCGTCGCACCAGCCAAGATCTCCGCGCTCGCATGGGGACCGACGTAGGTCTCCAATAGCGTCCGGGCCATGGCATTTTTCATGCGGATTTCGCTGGCCAAGGCAAGCGCCGGCAGCAAGTCCTTCAGGTAGCCGATCTCATGATCGGAAAATCCATTGGCATGTTTCGTCGCAAAAGTGACGACGTGGCGCTTGCCCCAGGTGTGCTCGATCGGCCAGGCCACATAGTCAGTGAAACCGTCCCGATGAAGTTCTTCGAACAAAGGATACTCAGCGACTTCGTTATCGCTTGCAATTAGGTGCTTCCGGACCTCCGACGCGCCGTTGTATATTTCCGTCGCCGGCCTGCGCAAAAACAGTTCCGTAGTGTCGACATCGTAGTCGAATGTATCGATATGGGCTTCCTCGGCACCGGGCTGCCACAAGATCCGGGCGCCTTGCCATTGCGGATGCTGGATCCTCAAATGAAGGGACGACCTGGCGACCGATACGCCCTCAGCCGAGAGGCGTTCGCACAGTTCAACCAGCAAATTGTCGAGAAACCGCTGTGATCTCGTTTCGTTCATAAGCCAATCCAGGACCGAACGCCGCTCACGGGGCCATGTTCCAGCCTGCGGATGGGCGGGCAGATGTGTAATTGTACTCATCAGAATCCTCCGAAGACACATTCTATGGCCGTTATGGTGCGTGGGGAAGAAGAGATCGAGTAGCTATGCGACTTTACCGTGATTGAACCGATCTGCAAGCAACCAGAGGATGGCAGCAGGTTTGCCGGCCTGGGTACGTCTTGGTCCAGCACTAGCGGGGACGCCAGCTTCGCCTGGCCTCACGATCGATGGCACGGGTGTAAGCGCCAGGTCATTAACCTTGCCCCCGTTGTGCCGCGGAGCCTGGTAATGTTGTCGCCGAGGCTTTCAAAAACACGTCTGCTTATATACGTTTCCGTCTGCGCACAATGAAGAGGACGTGATCGGCAGCAAGCACAACGCCATCATCGCGAAGAATTTAGACGGGGCTTTTCTCAAAATTTGCTTATAGGTTGCATTAGACCTTGATCGTGTTCGCACGTTCAGGTAGGCAGGCGCTACGAATCGAAATGGCAGCCCAGCATCAACATGAAACTTCTGTACAAGTGCATCGATTTTTTCAGTGCCTCGAAATCAAAATACCGAAATCACCTTGTCCCCTTCCCAACCCAACCAGACAGAGCCTCGCCCCAAGCGGTGGGGGGCGCGATCGTGGCGTTTTACACGAAGAATTCCCTCTATGAGTTCGAAGCGAAACGAATGGTGTCGTCAGCAAGGCGCCTCGGTCTTTCGGTCGAGACGACAGCTTTCGACAGTGCCGGCAGCTGGGTCCGAAACGCATCGTTGAAAGCGGCTTTTCTTCTTGAGGCTCGTAAGCAGCAACGAGGACCGCTGCTCTATGTTGACGTTGACGCCGTCTTCCACCGCAACCCCTGGCCACAGCTGTCGCATTATGAGTGCGATATCGCTCTGTACCGGGAAAACGGGCGTTTGCTTTCAGGGACGATACTGTTGAACGACACTCCCCAGACGCTGCGTCTCCTGGAGGAGTGGAAGAAACGATCCGACGCCAACCCCGACATTTGGGACCAGGTCGTTCTTCAGGAGATCCTCGATCAGGATAGGGCTCTTGAGACCGGCTTCTACAGCGTTGAAGGACTTCCTGCCACTTTCTGTTGGATCTTTGACCGCCTTTCAAACGTTAGGGACGACCACGTCTTTATTGAGCATCTGCAAGCAAGCCGACAAGCAAAGGGTGCGGAGAAACGAGGACGGAACAAGAGCCTGGAGCGCCGAGCGGCGCGGATTGAGGCAATCGAAAAAATACTTGCAGTCGAAGAAGCTGGCTAAGGCACTCGCCTTTCGTCAATATGATTTCAACGTAAAGGAGGCACGCTGAAGCCTCGAACAGTTCGGACAAAATCTTATGTTTGCAAGTTTCACAGCTGAGTATGGCGATGACGCTGTCGCTGTCCGCATCAACCCTGAGCACGTTGCCTCGGTCCTAGAAGTACAGTCTGATCGAACGAAAATCACGCTGTCCGGTGGCACAGATCATATTGTGGCACATCCACTCGAGGTTGTTGTTCGTCGCCTGCAGGAAGCGCTGGGACCGCTAGCAATATAGAAGCACGTTACAAGTTCCTCCGCCCGAAAGGGCGCCCTCATCGTCGCGACAGAGACTGGGGTTGGACCAGCTTTTCGGATCGGTGCGTTCATCGCCGTCGCGTACGGTCTTGGCTTCCCTCGAGGACGCTTCGTCTGCTCCCCCTATCCGTCGCGCTCTAAAATCAGGATCTGTTTGGCTTTTACGCTGCAGCACTCAGCTAAAGGCGTGCCGCATCTATTCAGCTTCATGTCCTGCTGCCTTGAAGAAGTTTCGGCATTCAGTGACGGAGAAGAGGGTGTTTATGTTGCCGAGCGCTTTGGTGATTGCATCGGAGCTTCGAGCGGCCCGCTTTCGCAGGTGTGACTTGAGTTTCGAGAATGCCATTTCGATGGGGTTCAGGTCCGCGAATAGGGTGTCAGGAAGAGTAGCCTTGCGCCTTTTGCCTTGAGCAGCTGTTCTGCCTTTTTGTCACCACCCTTCTTGCAACAAGCTCGCTAGGGTGTTCGCGTCTCTTGGTCGTCTCTACCCTGATTTCGCGCTGCTAGCGACTTCGCTGCGTCGACCGACACCGCTCTAAGGGCGAAACTTCTCTGATGGATCTAATCACTCACGGCGAAGCGGTATGTTGTCGCTCGCCCTTTCCGCAGCCGACACTTCGTCCAAGATGCGACAGGCACGAGTGAAGCGTCTCCCCCGCTTCCGTTGGAGATAATCGCCTCGTCGAGCGCTCCACCAAGACCCACCCGACTTCAGCCTACAGCCTGGTCAAGACCCTGCTCATAGACGACTCGGCATCTTGAGTGACCTCGCGGAACCTGAAATGCTTTGAACATCGGCTATGAACGCAAAAACTACGAGGTCTGCAAGGTGGAGCATTCAATCAGGCTCACATGTTTAAAGCAACGATGTCCATCGCCTGCCGCGGTGTCATCGATGCACAAGTAGAAGAAAGGTCAGAGGATGAGAAACGTCTTCATTGCAATCGGCATAGGTCTTTTGGCAGCAGGCTCGGCCCATGCCTTCGACGTTAAGGGAAAAGGCGGGTACGACAGCTTGCTCGGAGCTGACGCAAACGTATGCCATCGCGAACCGTGGCGCTGTACCAAACACCCTGAGCGCGCCGAACGGCGCTACCACCGCGACCGAGATGTCAGGGAAAGCAACCGCCACTCCGATTAACGCGATCGCGACTGGCGACGTCGCCATGACAGCGGACTGGTACGACTAAGGGTACTTCACGCTCTCTGTTTGCGGTTGATCGTCCGACTTCTTGAAACACGGTGACGGGGCAGGGAACGCTGCCAAAACGGCGAAAACCCGGATCCGATCGAAACTTTGAATTGGAGGTCAATATG
>NZ_JAUDSA010000017.1:0-29895 GCF_030380805.1 Rhizobium sp. S163
GGCGATCCCGCAGATCGAGGCGACTGCGACTAATACGACGACAATCATTGAAACTGCTCCTGAGACCAGCTGTAGATCGTCATCCTTTCGCTAATATTCAATATCCCGCAGAAAACTTGAACGCGCATAACGTAAGAACCGCGATAAGTCCCTTCTCGTTTCCTCTTCTGACATTGCTGCTCACCTATCGTTTACGCTCTGTCCGCGAGCAGTCTTCCCCGTCGACGGATCGCGGGGCATCAGCACTGGTAAAAATGCCTCGGGCCGTCTCGACCATGCGCTTTAGGGCGTCAGGGTCTTTCACGCCTTGCCCGTAAAGTTTCAAGGTCATCGCCGCGAGGCGCTGTCCGTCCTCAGACGCTCTGTCGAGATTTGTCTCGTTCGCGATCATCTCGAAGACGCTCTGGCAGACGGCTATGTCATCCCCGTCAAAGTATTCTAGCTTTCCTTCGCTTATCGCGCACATGATGGCATAGGCGGCGCAATGCGCGCCGCCCCTCCTCCACGGTTCACCCTACCTGATGTTCACCTTCAATCTCCAGCGGCGCTGAAGTCTGCTCGCGGCCGATCGTGATTTTACGCGGCTTCATGGCTTCGGGAATTTCGCGCTTGAGGTCGATATAGAGCAGACCATTCCGCAGCGACGCGTTCTCGACAGTCACATGATCCGCCAGCTCAAAACGCCGTTGGAAACCCCGTGTAGCAATACCGCGATGCAGGTATTCCGCTTTGGAGTCGTCGGCTTTCCCGCCCTTGACGTGGAGTACATTGCGCTCTTGCGTAACATCTAGGTCACCGCTTTCAAAGCCAGCCACCGCCATGATGATGCGGTACTCGCTGTCGCTCACCTTGAGGATGTCATAGCGCGGCCACGCGTCGACGGCATGCTGGCGCTGAGGATCGTTCAGAAGGGAGAACACGCGGTCAAAGCCAATGCTGGACCGATAGAAGGGTGCGAGGTCGAAATCGTTTCTCATAATCAAAGCCTCCGTAAAGCGAGTTGATTTTGAACGCGGGATAACCGGCGTTCTGTGCCCTGGCCCCTATTAGGCGACCAGCGCGAAACGATTTGGGAACACTAAAATCGAGTTTCAAGACGACGAGTTCGAAAAAAATCACCTGTGTCGTCTTGGGGTTTGCACCGAGCAGGTGGCCCTGCCCCACTAAGCTGTTGAGCCAATGGCTACGACGTTAGGGTCATTGAAGGGAGCAGTCATCATCGTCGAGTGCCGGCGGTGCCAAATCCTTGGGGAGATGGATCGGAAATTGATCGTTAAGCGGTTTAAGGCAAGCGCGCCTGTCTTACGCGTCCGGCGGGGACTTGTCGGCGTGTGCGACCGCATGCGGTGCGAGGATGGCGAAGACCGTTGCTTGGCCATGGTAAAGGCCGGCTCTTAGCGGTCTTGTCGCTCGCTGGCGCATTGGGTCAGCACTGGACCGTGATGATCGCCACGCCAACCTCTGCCGCGGCTTTGATGAGTGCGTCCAGCTGGTTCAGGGGGCGCCTCGCCAAGCTTGGCGTCGCGATGTCGAAGTTTCAGTTGAGACCGAATGTCTGCAGCTTGATTGCTCGTCGCCTTGCAGAAAATTAACGCAGTCTGACCTATCGGTTGAAACTTGCATAGATCCTCGTCGTTATGGACGTGATGCGCGGCATTCGGTCCGAGCAAAATTGGAAAAGGCCATGAGAACGATTTTTATCACTGCAGCTATTGCGCTCGTTGCAACGCAATCTTTTGCGATCTCGCGAATGAATCCGCTGTCGATGACCTGTGAAAGAGCCAGGGCTACAGTCCACAACGAGGGTGCAGTCATCTTCCGCTGGACGTCGCCACGGGGACTACCAATCTACGATCGCTTCATTCGCAACAGCCGTTACTGCGAAGCGAACGAAAATGCGGAATGGAAAAACATCCCGACGCGAGACGATCCGTCTTGCCCGGTTCTGGCCTGTCGCAACCTGGATTTACGACCTGGAAGCGGTTTCTTCATCCCAGATAATAGTCTTTGACGCTATCCGGCCCTGCATCTATCGGCCTTTTGGCGGAACTTGCAGAACGTGGACATGCTGGCCTCGAGAGCTGTGAGACACCTGTCAGACAGGCCGCAACGGTTGGTGGTTTTTGCCGCAACCTCAAGCATAGACCGGATGCTGCAGATACTTGGAAGTGGCGTATACCGTTAGGCAGGATGGGACGAGCTTTCAAATCAACCAGAAGCTGCAACATCTTCACTAGGAACCCGGATACAACACGTTAGCCCGCTCTCATTGAAAATTATCTCCGCACCGCCTTGAGCGGAATAATTCAAGCTTCGTCCAATGACCGTGCTACCAAAGCCCTTTCGTGTTGGCTCCGTCACCGGAGGTCCCCCACTCTCCACCCACTTGATGACGCGCGACCCGGAGCCCTGGTCTGACTCGAGTTCGACGGTTACCGTTCCGGCGTCGTTCGAAAGAGCACCATATTTTGCAGCGTTTGTGGTCAGCTCGTGGATAATCAACCCTAACGGAACAGCCGCTCTCGGGAGGATATCGAGGTCGCCCCCTTTGATCGCGAACCGTGTTCGAAAGTTTTCAACAAAGGGCTTCAACTCGGCCGCCATCAAGTCGCTCAGGCGGATAGATGTCCAAGAGCGATCCGCAAGCACATTGTGTGTCGCCGCGAGAGCTTGAATACGACCGGCAAACGCGCGTCTGAAGCCGTCAACGGTGTCTTCAGTCGACGCCGTGCGATTGGAGATCGAAACGACAAGCGCAAGTGTATTCTTTACGCGGTGGTCTAATTCCCGCATCAGGAGAGCTTGTTGGCGTTCGGCTTCCTTGTGACGCGAAAGATCGATGAGCGTCACGACAGCGCCCTTCGTTTCGTTCTCGGCAACTCGTAATGGCGCAGCACTGACAAGCAGCGGCTGCGAGTTACGTTCATAAAGAGCGGAAGCCTCGATCCCCTGAACCGAGTGACCGGAGAGCGCGAGCGATATGAAATCGTCGCTCTGCATCAATCCGGTGGTCGCCCTGAATTCGAGTTCGAAAACCGTACTGAACTTCGCACCGACGGGGTCGCGCCGACACAATGCCAGCGCGGCAGCATTCGCATGTGACACGAAGCCTTCCGTGTCCGTCACGATAACGGCTTCTGCGGCGGAGGAGAGAACCGCCATCGCCATTCGCTCTGCCTCGTGAGCTCGCTCGTCATGTATGCGGTCGGTTATGTCATCGAACGTGACCGCTATGGCATCAGAAATACCAAGCACAAGCTTGTCAGCTTTTAACAGAAGGATGCGGTGGCCGTCATCGCGCAGAATTCGAATGTCCCTCGATGATCTCTCCTCACGCGCCTCGGCAAGGAGATCAAAGAGCGCCGCGCGGCTCTCGACATCAAAAAGCTCAAGGATAGCCTCACCAGCAACTCCTTCGGGAACGCGCAGCAGTTCCGACAGCGCGCCGTTATGATAAAGAAGATTCCCTCCGAGATCGAAAGCGGCCGCGCCGATATCCATAGCTTCCATAAAGGAGCGATAGGAGTCATCGCCGCCGAGAGTGAAGACCTCTTCGAGATTGGCCCGACCCTTTTGCACGACCAGCGCGTCAACTTCGCCCTCGCGGATCGCTCTGATAATCTCTTCAGCCTCCTCGAGCCGTTGTAGCAGCTCAAAGCGAGACATTCGGTCTGTTATAGAAGTCATTCGGTTCCGCTGACCTGCAGGTTGATAAGCACCTTTTCCGTGTTCGACAGATCGCCGATGACCTTTCGGATCGGGACCGGCAGTTCTCGAACAAGCGTTGGAATTGCTACAATGTTATGCTCGCGTGCCAGATGCGGTTGCTTTTTTAGATCGATGACTTCAACAACGTATCGTCCAGGAAGTTCTTCGGTACATATTCTTTCTAAGTTGCGTATCGCTGCAAGCGATTTCGGTGTTTCGCCGGCTATATAAAGCGTCAGCTTTTTGGGCGCGCCACCTTCAAATTCGGGATTTTCCATTCCAGCTGTCCTTAATTTTGGCTACGGCGGCTCGTTTTCATTTCAAATTCATCGGCAACGGCCTGCCTGAGATAATCACTTTCAGCTTTCGCAGCTCTTTCGAGTTCAACGCCATCAGCCTCTATCTCGGCCTGAAGCGCCTCGATTTGGGACAGCGTTTTGGCGCGCTTGTTTTCCAACTCTTGCCTGCGACGGACGATTTCTTCTTTTCGGTTAATCTCCAAACGTCGCAGACGCGCTTCTTCTGCCTTTCGCGCCGACCCTGTCAACGCTTTACCGTCGCCAATGTAAGGCTCAAGCAGCGAGATGCCTGTTTCGGACATAACGAACTCGCGGACCTGATTGGAGTGTGCAGTACCCCGAGCCTTTAGCAAGTAGAGCTCTCGGTTGAACTCGCCTCCGACTTCCCTGTTCAGAAGCAAAATCCAGGCGTCCATGAGAGACGATAGGCCGGCATCCGTCTCGTCAGTGCCGATCTGAGAGTGCGTCAAGTGGGTAAACACCGCGGTGACGCCCCGCGACTTCAAGAAATCCACCATGCGCAAAAGCATGGACTGAATCTCGAGACTATCGCCAGTCCCTGTGAAAGCCGATATCGGATCGAGTACAACGATCGTCGGGTCAAACCGTCCAATCTCCCTCAGCATCACGGCTAGGTGCATTTCCAAGCTGTAGAAAGTGGGGCGAGTAGCAATATGCTGTAGTAATCCGCTGTCGATATGAGTTTGGAGATCAGTGCCCACCGAACGCATGTTACGAACAGTTTGGTCGCGAGACTCTTCAAATGAGAAATACAGGGCTTTCTCACCGCGCATACATGCCGCATCCATGAAGCTCGCTGCAAGTGTGCTTTTGCCCGAGCCGGCCACCCCACTCAACAGAATGCTGCTTCCGCGATGAAAGCCACCCCCAGCCAACATCGCGTCTAAGTCGGCAACACCCGACGAAACGCGTTCATTCGAGACCTTATGGTTCAAGTTTAGGCTGCTGACCGGAAGAACGCTGAACCCATCCTCATCAATAAGAAACGGGACTTCATTCGTTCCATGGGCGGTACCGCGGTATTTGACGATCCGCAGACGCCGTGTGGAGATTTGATTATGGACGCGATGGTCGAGCAGAATCACACAGTCGGAAACATATTCCTCCAAGCCCTGGCGAGTAAGGCTGCCATCTCCACGCTCCCCAGTGATGATCGTGGTAAGTCCCTTGTCCTTCAACCAGTCAAAAAGCCGGCGTATCTCGGCACGTAGAATGGCGGGATTGGTAAAGGCGGAGAAGAGGCTTTCGATCGTGTCAAGAACGATGCGTTTTGCCCCAACCTGATCGATGGCTAGCTCAAGACGAAGGAAAAGGCCTTCGAGATCATAGTCGCCGATCTCTTCTAATTCCGAGGGATCGATCGAGATATGCTCAATGTAGACTTTGCCTTCCTCGATCAGACGATTGACTTCAAAGCCTAGCGACGAGACATTGCTGATAATATCAGAAGGCCGCTCTTCAAATGTAACGAAAACGCCAGGTTCATCGAATTCGCGTGCTCCGTTTAGCAAGAACGTGGAGGCAAACAGTGTCTTCCCGCAACCCGCAGTGCCACATACCAGCGTCGGTCTGCCCGTAGGGAGGCCGCCGAGCGTTAGTTCATCGAACCCCTCGATGCCAGTGCGGGACTTACTGATTCCTGAAGAGGAGGACATTGAACAGATTCCATTTGGTGACAACTAATCGCGGGCGCGGTAGGCTATCATGATATACGAAGGGTGTCATAGATGGCCGAAACCACCCTTTCGTGCAAGTACGGCTTTTCCAGAAACACCGCTCCTGCAGGCAGAACAGCAACGTCCCTGACTTTTCCAGAAGTGATCACAAGGCCAATCTCTGGCCATCGCGCGCTCACTATAGAAGCCAAGGCCAAACCATCGAGGTCCCCAGGCATGTTAATGTCGGTGAAGATCGCGTCGATCTTCTGTCCCTGCTCAAGTATTTGAAGGCCTCGGTCAGCTGTAGGCGCTTCGATTACCTTAAATCCGGCATCTGAAATGAAATCGGCGGCGTCTAACAAAATGAACGGCTCGTCTTCGATAATGAGGACGACCGGCGGTGATGAGGTGTGCATTGATCGGCCCTATCGATTATGCGCCGTCATATAAGTTAGATAACGCGTACGGCAAGTCGTCTCCTGGACAGTACGATAGAGTACCCAATAAAACCCGCCGCCTAGCTTGGGATTGGCGAGGCAGGGCGGCAAATAGAGTGCAGGGAGAGAACTCTCGTTTAGCGGGAAAGCTGTAACACACAACTCTCACCTGCGCACGCCCTACGTCCGTCCCGAGGGGCAAGGCCTTTGGGACATCGATTGGTTCGGTCGAAAACGCCCCCACCAAGTGAGCCGATAAGATCGGTCAGCGACCGATTAGGCGATCGTACTCACGTTCCGGTATTCCATACGATCCTCCGGCCAGAGCCTCCAAGCCCTTTCGGTTACGGATTGTCACAATCCCACGTGTTGATCGTATTAGGCCTTCACCCTCTAGCACGTGCAGAGCGGTCGTGATGCCGGGCCTACGTACCCCCACAAGCAATGCAATATAGTTGTGAGTGATGTCCATCTCGTTCGCCTGAAGTCTGTCATGACACATCAGAAGCCAGCGGGCCAATCGCTCTTCAAGTGTAAATTTCGCGTTTGCCAACGAGGTGTAAGCCACCTGACACGCAAAGACATGAAGATAGCTGATCAGAGGGATTTGCAGGGTGGGGCTAGTGAGTGTGGCTTCGCGCATCGCGGAAATAGAAAGCTTATAAGCAGTTCCAGAAACATTCATTTCGATAAAGTACGGCACCACGTTGTCGCCGATTATCGTCGAGCTCGGGACAAAACCTTCCCTCCCGAACATGCCAGCTTCGGTGGTCCTCCCATCTGGTGCAACGGCCATGACAGTTCCTATTCCACTCTCCGGGAAGTAGACATACTCGAGGCTTTCACCTGGCTTGGCGATATTAAAGTGGGTCGCGACATCAACCCGCTCAAGGAATGGAGCGATGAGATCGAAATCCTGCGGCTTGAGGGCCTTCAGTATTTTGTTAGAAATTTCGTCCTGCCTCATCGTCACTTCCCTCTGCACTGGTAGCCGTCGCGCCGCCTCGGGCGACCGGACAGTCGACAAACGACCGCCGTGGTATTTGACTTTCGGAACCAAAACATCAAGGGAACGTTCTCGCGGGATGCGATACTATTTCCACATCCGTGACGGTCTTGATATCGAAATCGACCCAGAGGGCACCGAGCTGCCTTCGGTCACTGCGGCTCACGAAGAGGCACGCGATGCAGCGCGGGAAATAGTCGCCGAGATGGTGCTTCGCCAAGAACGTATCAGTGGGAAGACATTCCAGGTCACCGACGAGACGGGCTTGATTATCACTCTCATACCCTTTGCGTCTGTCTTGCGTCTCGACTCCTGACGGTCTCCTCCATTCCTTGACATGCTAGCGTCCGAGGCTTCAAGCTCGCGCTTTGCTATAAACGGAGCCTTTGGAGGCTCTGGATATCGATAGCCTTTAGCCTCACGGCAAGCTCGTTCCGTTGGCAACTGGGATTGATGCCACTAATCGATGCACGAAACGTCTAGCGTTGAATCTTCGACTATAGGTTCGTTTGAACCCTAGCGATCCAGCGTGGGCGGCTGCTGTCGCGAAGATGCAAGCCAACACGTCCGACAAGTGCGCCTTTGCCTGCCACGACATCGCGAGCGGCAACAAGAGCTACTACAATCTTGCAAAAACACTTGGTGTGACCATGCGCATCGACAGTGTTCGTCAGGCGACCCAGCAGTTGACGACGACGGCCAAAAAACACTCGAGTTATCAGCAACCAGTTCCGGATGGGCGTCTACACCTTTGGGACCAAAGCCGAAGATGCCAAACTTACCACCATTTCGAATCCGACATACGACTTGGATCAAGTTCGATCTTACACAGATGCTGTCGACCTGATGACAATTCCAAACCAGGGCTACAACAGCGACCACAAGCTTTGATAGTGCACTGACCAAATGAACACCATCGTGACCACTCCGGGTAGCGGCAACACGTCTGCGGACCCCCAGAAGGTCCTGTTTTTCGTGGCCGATGGCGTGGGCGACAGCTACAAGCCATGAACATGTACGAAGAAAACAACTGGCGGCCGCTGCCAGGAACCCATCGATACGAGTTTCTGCGCTCCTCTGAAGGCGCGCGGCGTGACGATCGCCGTTCTTTACACGACCTACCTGCCGCTTCCCGCAAACAGCTGGTACAACACCTGGATCTGCCCTTTCCAGAACCAGATCTCAGCCAAGATGGCTGAATGCGCCTCGCCCGGCCTTTACTTCGAAGTCACGCCAACTGACGGCATCGCCGATGCAACGAAGGCTCTGTTCCTGAAGGTCGTAAAGCAACCGCGTTTGACATCCTAGCAACGACCGAACTTCTTTGATGGGGCCTGAATACTTCGCCCCATCATCGACCTCACTCTTTCCGAAACATTTAGAGCCCTCGGTGTTCACCCGCACATAGCCCATCGCGCCAAGCGTATCTGAACGCGAGCTCGAAACGCGCTTTTATGCCCCCTAAATGCTTGGCCAGCCGCAGCGGAAAGTTTCGTTAGTGTTGCCGTAAATGGAAGGTGCTTACGGGACGTGCGATGTTCTTGACTTGCTGGAAGCCCCCATCGACAAACTTCAAATTTCGGTGCTTTCTGACGTGATCGCGCACAGCGCGAGAGATGCAAATCCCGCCCGCATCAGCTATCCCCTCCAACCGGGCCGCAATATTGACGGTATCTCCGAAGATGTCCCCATTCTCAACGATAACGTCGCCTACATTGAGACCTATCCGGAACTGGAGCTGCTCGCCCTCCGGCACCTGAACATTATTCAGACGCATGGTCTCTTGAATATCGACTGCGCAATCCACTGCGGAAAGCGCGCTCGGGAACGCCGCAACGACGCTATCACCAGCGGTATTGACTATCATGCCGCCCTGTTGAACGATGATTTCGTCAATTGCTTCCCGCGCCACCTTTAGCTTGGAAAGGGTGGTCGCCTCGTCACGCTCCATCAGGCGACTGTATCCCACCAAATCAGCAGCCATCACAGCCATTAGACGCCGGTCGAAGCGGGTAAGGAGCTCGTCCCTTGTGCGCTCAGCTTCGCGCGCACGGCCAGTCGCCATATTAAGTGCAAAAAGCGCCATGCCGCCGGACAATGTTGCCAGACCCGCCATGGTGATTTCGATCCATGTCTTTCCCGCCTGCGCCAGACGGGATCGCTCGGCCAGTCTGACGGCCTCCTCGTCAGTCATCTGACGAAGAACACTGCGGATCCCATCCATGATGATTTTGCCCTGCCCGGTCGCCAACAGGGCCTTTGCACCGTCTAGGTCACCGCGGCGTCTGTGATCAACGGATTGCTTCAACTCGGAGAGTTTCTGTGCAATCAAACTCCGCAGGTTTGAGATATTCGCGACTTGAAACGCGTCATCCGCCGTCCTTTTCGCAAGCCCGTCAACGGCCAGACCCACCGTTGGAAGGGCCTCAGAATACGGGTCGAGATAGAGCTCATCGCCAGTCAGGAGGTAGCCACGTTGCCCTATTTCTGCATCTTGAAGTAGTGAACGAATTTCCGAAATCGCAGACTGGTTCGCAATCGTATCGCGCACCTTTTGTTCGACCTGGCGGTCATGTGCCGAAATGGAAACTGTCAGGTAGATGACTGCGATCACGCCAACGACAACCAGCAGGTTAACGGCGCGCGTTGCCCGCCTGGAACGCAACTTGCCCGCTGCCAGTTGATGAATTTTGAGCCCCCACGGCAGATTCCCTTCATGAAGAATGCTCACCCGATTCCAACCTCTTANTAAACGCGGTTAAGCTTGTTTCGTTCACTTTGCAGAACGTGCACCTTCGAACGCTTGTAGCTATGATGTTCAATTCGGTAATCTAGGTCAGCGGTGCCGAGCGAAACTTTCCAAATCAAGATCTGTCGGGCGTGATTTCGGACAATTTACCCCGCCGGAAGCGAACGATGCGGCGGTCGGAAAATGATGGTCACTCTCCTCAGCGGAGGGGCTGACCCGTAGCTCACTTGTTGATCGCGGTAACCGCCAGGTTGGTCAGCTTGTTGTTGGCGGCATTGTCCTTGTCGAGGATCTACGTGAGCGCCACATGGGGTTCCTTATTACTGAGGACCTTGGCCCATTCTCGAAGCGAACCATAGCGCGATGATGATCGACTGCTTTCTTCAGCCCGGAAGGCCCTGAAGCTATCCGAAAACGGAAGTAAGGTTCCGGTCCAGCTCTTCGACCAATTTCTAAGGGCGCTCCCAAAGTGCGCCCAACAAAAAAGGCCGGGCGAAATTCGCACCGACCCTCTTCTATCGCGTGGCGCCGCCGCAATATCGCGGCGGTCGCCAGCAAGGTGACTACTTCTTGAACTTATCGTAATCTAGCTTCGGAGCCTTGGACAGGGCGTCCTTGGTCGTGTCGACATATGCCTTCCAGGTGCCGTTGTCGTTGTTCAGCGCGACAGACGCCGGGTCGAGAACGACGTAGCTGGTGCCGATGCCGAGGAAGCCGCCTACGCTGGCGACAATACCAATCACCGACTTGCCCCCACCGACTACAACGTCAGAGATCTCGCCGACGGACTCATTCGTCTTGTTGTAGATGTTGACGCCGACGAGCTTAGATGTGACGAGATCGTCATCCTTGATCTCGACGTACTTCAGCGGCATCGTGGCGGCAGTGCCCATCGCAATGCCCGGACCTGCCATCATGGCGTCGGATCCGGCAGCTGCCGTGGCAGGCGCCGCGGGGGCGGCCGGAGTAACCGGTGATGCCGGCTGCTGGGCAAAAGCAGCGCCGGACATTGCGGCAAGCGAAACGGCGGCGATGATAACCTTATTCATTGAAATTCCTTATAGCTCTTAAACGCACGGTCCTTTGTGCGGGGTGAAAACGCTGACTGCTGAATAATGTTCCGCGCAAGAGTTGATACTGTATAGAGCTGGATGTCCTAAGGAGCGGACTCTTAGGTGACGCGATCCAGATCCTCGTCGCGGGAAGTTTGAGCCCGGCAAGGTAATTGTCTGCACGTCGTAGCGCGTCGCCAGACCAAGCATCGTGATGTTATTGAAGAAGCGCTCCACTAGGTTTCGCTGGCGATATACTCAGCGGCTGAAGCTCCAGTAGTCGGTTGGGAGACCGAGACAGAACTCCCCACAGCTGACGAAGAAAACGCGCTGGAAATCGCCCCAAAGCTGCCTCGAGAACGGCGTCGGGATCTCCCTAGCTTGAAAGAAGTTTTAAAGATGTCAGGCTTTTCAAGCATGTCTGACTCCAGTACCTTGGCGCTGCCCCCCGCGGGGCCTTTTTTCTCCGCCGCCTGGGATGCGACACCAGAGGCGATCAGTTTCCGCAGGGTATGGGTTCACGTAATTTGATGAACCGGAAAATGAACCGGATGCAAATGCGCGAACCAATCAATCAAAAACATAGCATTTTGTTAATATGAAGATAACCCGAGGTCGGTAGTCCGAAGCGATGAGCAGTCATCTCACCGACCGTTACGATCTGAAACGCGACGCTGGTGGTCGCTGGACGGTAATCGATGTATTCACAGGGAAACCGACCGATTACCGCGGGCGCTTCTTGCGATGGAGGGACGAGAGGCTTTCTCGATGCCTCTGCGCCATGCTCAATTCGATCGATCATCACCGTCGACGCCTCGCAGGTCGAGCGATAGTAAAAGGTTGCTCATCCCCGCCAGGTGTCGAAGACGAGAAGTGCTAGCATCAGAAAGAAGAGCGCCAGTCCAAGCACGGACCAGATTGATATACCCCTCTTCTTACTAGAGTCCGGGGTCCGCCGACCCTGGTAAGGAGTTTGCTCTGGGCCTCGATCGAATTTCGGAGGTTCGGCCACGGCTATTGCGCCGTGAAGAAGGTGAGAAGGACCTTGCCTTTTTCGCCAAGGAGGCAAACGAAGCGGTCGGGCTTCCCCGTCTGCTGCTTGCGGGAGATGTAAGCTTCTCCAAGGACGACCGTTTTCACAGGAACGTCACCAACTTTGGTATCCGCCTTGCTGACGGCAATACTTTCCATGTCGATAACGAGGTCCGTGATCTCGTGCGAACGTTCTTGTAGGGCCAGCAACCCGGTCGACTTGCAGGCGTCGACCGCCGGATCCGCGGGCGGTTTGTCCTGAGCCTGTGCGCCAAAAGACATCAATGCAAATCCCGCAGCACATACCGCTGATTTTTTTATTTTCATGAGTTCCCTCTTGAAAAAAAGCCCGAGACCAGCGCGGGCTCACGATATCGATCCGATATCAGGCCTTGTCGACGACTTTCTTCACGGCTTCCTTGGCATCGCCCTTGGCGACTTGAGCCTTGCCCTTGGCTTCCTGAACGGTCCCCTTGGCCTGCTCTTCGTGATTACCGACGGCCTTGCCTGCAGCCTGTCGAGCCTTGCCTGCGACTTCGTTTGCCTTGCCGTTGATCTTGTCTGACGTGCTTCCCATGGTCGGATCTCCTCGGTTATGGTCACGGAGAAAGTCGCGGGCGGACGTTTCGTTCCACGTTTGGAATGGCGCAATGAAAACAGCTATTTGATCGGTGGTGTTGGCGGCACCAGGGATTAGAGCACCCCCCGTAGCTTTCCGCTCTCGTTGACCCCTGCCCGAAACCATCTCAGAAGCTCGACTGCGGCTTTGAAGTGCCTCCGCCGAATTGGGCTAGAGTTTTCTCTCCCGCCGGAAATCGGCGACGATGCGGTTTACCATCATGGTTTCGTCAGGGCCAAGAGGCCGTAAGGTCTGCCAGAATGCATGAAGCGTTGAACGCCACATTTGATCGTTTTGATCACGACGGGTATACAGGAGTCTATCGACGGCTCAGCCTTGCGTCCCTCACAGGTGCAGTGCCGATATCCGCATTATCAATGGATCGCGCTAGACCGAGGAGCATTCACCTTCGTAGACCAGATGCCGAAGTAGGTTCGGATGAGGATTGCTGCGATGTCTCCGACGTTAAGATGACCTTCGCTATACAGTTTGATAGCCGCGAATCGAAGCACACGAGACTAACCGTTCCTCAGATGAAACTTCGTAGTAGCGCTACCAGTGCTGGACGGCCTGCTGCATCAGAGGGATTTCGTTGTCTTTGCGGATGTCAACCCCCGTGGAAAACGGAAGTAGGAGATCGCGACGGCTCGTCAACCGACGGCAAAGGGCGACTCTTTCAATGACGCGCCAACCTTGCGTACAACAGTTTCACTCGCCGGGTGTGTCGTTGGCACGTTTTGCACCACGACGCCCGGACTCGAGAGCGTCGTCGTATGCTTCGTCGTCCACAACTGTCTTCGACGAGTGTTCGACCACTGCGGCGTGGGCTTGTTCTTCCACGGCGTCGAACGACCGTTTTTTTCGGGGCCAATCATGCATGCGCTGAGGGATCGGCGTGTGACCGGACATTTCAGCTTCTTTGCTCCTCGACATGCTCTTTCAGCTCGTCGCGGCTGATGTAGGTATCGGTCGCTCCGGCCTCGTGCTCGGGATGCGAAACTTCGACATCGATGTCTTCCGGGAGAGAAAGGGCCTGTTCCGTGCTCATCAGGCCCATCGGAACACGCTGACCATCGGAAGTAACCGCGACTTCCACAAGTTTGACGCCTTCGAGCGCGTTCTCGCTGTTATGATGGCTATGTTCGACTTCGATTGACATGGGGATTTCCTGTTCCAGAGAGAGGTTTGCCGCAAAACGTTCGAGGAGTTCGTCTGTTCCCGCAGATCTCCCCGCGCGTGGGTTTGCCGACCGACTAGCGAGCGAGTTCTCACTCGGCTGAGCCGACCTTGAGACATCTAATGGAAATCCTGCTCGGTTCGAATGACTAAGTCCACTCGACAACGACACGATCGAAGTCGGGAGGGCGATTGAGGTCGCCGACACAACGATCCAAGTCTCAACGCATCGAATCTGCCCACTCTGGAAAGGCGCATGATTTAATGCTGGGCGACACCATCGGGAACGAAGCCTTCGCCTTAACATATGATGCGCTTCGGAAGCAGGTCGCGACGGGAACTCGCGCAACTTACCTACTGTGTCGTCGCGCCATCCGCGTTTGCCGGTTTCCTGCGCGGCGCGGATTGGTCACAACACGCAACGCTTACCTGGATCGGCACACCACCTCCGTTCACAATGATTGCTGTCGCGCTTCGTTGCCGATCTGGGCGTCCGGCAAAATATCGTCGCCCAGGTGGACCAGGAGACGTCCATGGTCGCCATGGTTCGGACAGGGGTGGGATTGAGCCTTTGCCGAGAGTCGACTGCCCTCACGAACAACAGGCACATGGCCTTGTCATCGCTGAGAATGTGAAAATCTCCACGACACTGAGTTTTATTTGCCTGGACGCTCGCATCCACGATCCGATGGTCACGACTGCTCTAGACGCAATTAGAAGGGTCTGGGGCTGAATGGTGAGAGGGGCCACGAGAGACGTCGATCAGTTGCGCGTTATCCTTTAAAAGATATAGACATCCTAATGCTAGACCGGAGGTTACCACTTGGCGCTTGTCCGCGCGATTGAAGCGCGACCTGACTAGTGCATCTTGCCTCTCCCTCGGCCCAACCAATGGTCCAGCAGTGTTCTAACGGGCCGCTTATCAGCGAGGCGGAAGTTGCCCGTTTCCCCTGAAGCAGCGCCGTCAGATCGCCGTCATGGAACAAAATTGGTGTTTGCGCATTTCACAACGCTAACACCTAGGACTATCGATGACAGATGATACTCATAGCCGGCAGGACGCCAAAGACGCCGGTGAGCGTCTTGTCGCTGGCCACGTTTCGGAAGACCCGTTTGCGGCAGCTTTCAAAGCCACGCGCATGCCGATGCTGATCACCGATCCGCGTCAAGCGGACAATCCGATCATCTTCTGCAATACGGCTTTCTGCAAGCTGACGGGCTACTCGACAGAAGAGCTGATCGGCAAGAACTGTCGCATCCTTCAGGGACCGGGGACGGACCCAGAAGCCGTGTCGAGGCTTCGCGAGGCAGTTGTTGCTGAAAAGGATCTTTCGGTCGACATCCTTAATTACCGAAAGGACGGATCTGCCTTCTGGAACGCGCTCTTCGTCAGCCCGGTTCGGGATGCTTCAGGCACGGTGATCTACTTTTTCGCCTCTCAGCTCGACTTCACGAATATTAAAAGCAAGGAAGCAGAACTCGCACGCGCGCGTCATCTCGCTGAGGAAGAAGTGGCGATGCGGACAGCAGACTTGACCGACGCCCTGCGTGCAAAGACCACATTGGTTCACGAGGTCGATCACAGGGTCAAAAACAACCTGCTGACGATCGCATCCATCGTAAAGCTTCAGGCGAGGATGACCGAAAACGACGTCATTGAGCGTACGCTGATGTCTGTTCTCAATCGTGTTGAAGCTCTTAGCACCGTCCAGCGCAAGCTATTGAACGACGAGGAAGTGGGGCAATTCGATGTCGCCGACTTCGCACACACCCTTATGATTGACAAGATTGGCGCATTGAAGCGCTCCGATATACACCTGACAACGGATCTGCACGAGGTTGTGGTGCCTGCGACCAAGGCATCGCCTCTTGCTCTCATTATCAACGAACTGGTTGGCGACGCGATAAGGAGAGGTCTGAGCGACGGCGGTGGCGAGATCCATCTGGAGATCAGACGACTGAACGGTCACTTCCTTATCCGGGTCGTCGATACGGTCACGCCGGTTGACGTGGACAAAGAGGAAGCGACGTTCAGCCAGGCCATGCTCGAGGCGTGCCTCAAACAGCTTCGAGCGAAGATTGACCGAGCTGTAACGGGCCATCGGACAGACGTCAGCGTCACGCTGTCCGTCAAGGACTGAAAGGATCTGATTTGAATATTTTGATTGTGGAAGATGAAGTCCTTCTCGCCATGGAGCTGGAGAGCGAAGTCGAAGGCGCCGGCCATCGCGTTGTTGGGATGGCAACCGACAGCCGGGAGGCCATTGAGCTTATTGATTCCGCCTCGCCGCAATTCGCCTTTGTGGACATCCAATTGCTGGATGGCGCAACGGGTATCGACGTCGGACGCTACCTTTCGGCCAACGGAATTGCATTTGTGTTCGTATCGGGGAATCTCAAGCGCATCCCGGAAGATTTTGCCGGGGCGATTGGAGCGATCGAGAAGCCCTACACGATGAATGGTCTGCAAAATGCCCTGCAGTTTCTGCAAGCCATCGTCGACGGCGCCCGCGGCCCGCTAATTGCGCCGCCTAGCCTCGTCCTATCCCCTGTCGTACGCGCAACTCTTGCGGCATGATCAACTCCGCGAGTGTCGCGGTTAAGGAACGCCTGTGAGTTCACCATCGGAGCGCATCGGCGCCGTTCGAAATTCAGGCCTGCTTGATGTCCAGGGCCAATCCGAGTTTCAAGACATTATCGAGGTCGTCAAAGCCGGGCTCAACTGTCCCGTGGCACTTGTCTCCATTCTCGACGAGGACCGACAGGTGTTCATCGCCCATCTCGGCCTTCCGGAGAAATGGGCCGAAGCTGCCGAGACCCCGCTGACCCATTCCTTCTGTCAACACGTCGTTCGGGACAAGCAGCCCCTGATCATCGGCGACGCGACGATCCATGACCTTGTTAGAGATAACCTGGCGATCAAGGATCTCGGCGTGATATCCTACATGGGCGTTCCGGTTACAATGCCGGACGGTCTGGTGATCGGAGCGTTGGCCGCGATCGATGGAGAACCCAGGACCTGGGGAAAGCATGAGCTCGAGCTGCTGAGCCGCATCGGCAAGGTTGCATCGAACCAGATCGCCACCTTTCTATCGGAACGCCGGTGGAGTTCGCTTTTTGAGCAGCTCGAAGAGGGGATCATCGTCGGCTCGGTCGTCCGCGACGTCGATGGCCGCATTGTCGATTGGCGCTACGACAGTGTCAATCCGGCTTGGAGCAAGCTTGTGGACTATCCCGGCAGGGACGTCCCAGGTCGTACGATGCGAGAGATCTTTCCGCATTTTGAAGAGGAGTGGGTGTCGGACGTCGCGCTTGTTGTCGAAAGCGGGCAAAGCAAGCGTTTCACTCGACACGTCACTACCCTCGGACGTTGGTTCGACGGCTATGTGCAGGCGACAGGCAATGACAAATTCATCATCACTTTTGTCGACGTGACAGACCGCATGGAGGCGGTCGAAGCCCTCCGGGGTAGCGAGACGAAACTGCGCCTGATTGTCGAGGGCGCCAAAGATTATGTGATCGTCACGATCGATGACGAACAGCGTATAACGAGCTGGTTCGGCGGCGCAGAGGAGACCTTCGGCTGGACCGAGGCCGAAATGCTTGGACGACGGTTCGAGGAGATATTCACGGAGGAGGACCGTGCCGCTGGCGTTCCAGTAACGGAAGTGCGCAAAGCCGCAACGGAAGGCGTGGCGCTTGATCGACGTTGGCATCGCGCGGCCGACGGAACACGGGTCTTCCTAGACGGAACTATACGACCGTTTCCGGGCCATTCTGGTTCGGACGTACCGGGCTTCATCAAGGTTGCCAGAAACGCGACATCTCAGAAGATCGCCGAAAATCGACAATTGGCATTCCTGGAGCTCGGCGACAAGATACGAGAGCTGGACGATGTCAAAGATGTCGCGTTCGCCGCCGCGGAGATCATGGCCCGCAACCTGGAAGGCGCGACAAGAGCTGGTTATGGCGTCGTCGATCCAGTCGCGGAGACCGTGCAGATGCTGCCCGATTGGTGCGCCGAGGGCATTTCGACTGTCACCGGCTCGCACCAATTTCGCGACTATGGATCCTATATCGAAGATCTCAAGCGTGGCGACACGGTCATCATTTCTGACGTGGGCAAGGATCCGCGGACGGCGGCCTCAGCCGAGCTCTTCTATTCGATCGGGATCTCCGTGCTTGTCAATGTTCCCATCATGGAACACGGCGCGTTCGTAGGCGTCATGTTCGTCCACTACGACAGACCTCGTGATTTCTCGGCGGAGGAGCGCGACTTCGTTCGAACGATCGCAGACCGCACGCGGGAGGCGATCTCCAGGATCCGGGCGGAGCAGGAACAGCAGGTGCTCAACCACGAAATCAGTCACCGACTAAAGAATACGATGGCGATGGTCCAGGCGATCGCCACGCAGACCCTTCGCCCTGTCACCGATCGGGCGCCTGTCGAAGCTTTTACGAGCCGGCTTCACGCTCTCTCTAAAGCACACGAGGTTTTGCTTGGGCAGGACTGGTCGTCGGCGCGAATGATCGCGGTAATCGATTCTGTGCTCGGTCAGCTTTCCTTGCCAGAGCGATATTTGATCTCGGGTCCGGACCTTGAACTTGGACCGCGCTCGGCGCTTTCCCTGGCACTGCTGATGCACGAGCTGGGAACCAACGCGCTCAAATATGGAGCCTGGTCTAACGAAACAGGCAAGGTCGATGTTTCGTGGACTATGGAAGGAGCCAACGATGACAGTGCGCTTGTTCTTATGTGGGAAGAGCATGGAGGCCCGCCCGTAAGCGCCCCTTCGGGCAAAGGGTTTGGATCGAGGCTGATACGTCTTGGATTGATGGGAACCGGCGGCGTTGACGTGGATTATACCGCAGATGGGTTGAAGGTTAAGATGCGCGGATTGGTTTCTCAGTTGAGGCAGTCGTGATGACCGAAAGTGACATCGCCAAGGACGTTGCGATCGTTCTGGTCGTTGAAGACGAGCCGCTCCTGCGTCTCGCCGGCATAGACCTCGTCGAAGCTGCTGGATATGAGGCGGTAGCGGCGTCGGACGCGACGGAAGCCGTTGCGATACTTGAGTCACGCGATGACATCCGTATCGTCTTTACAGATGTCGATATGCCACGCGGCGTCGACGGAATGCGCCTCGCCGCAATCATTCGAGACAGATGGCCGCCTATCAAGGTGATCGTGGTCTCCGGGCATATCGATGACCCAGGAAACGTGATCCCAGCCGAGACGGTGTTCTTCTCGAAGCCCTACCGAGAGGAACAGATCGTCGAGACCATCAGGCAGATGCTGTCATAATCGTCAATATCGAGGATGCCGCACGACCGGCACTCGTGCGATATCCGAGCATCTATTTCCTGGCGTCAGGATCTAAAAAGCCCTTCGCTAAGCGATCTCGCGGCAATTCTATGGTTTTGAAGTGATTCGAGCCTGCGGCCCACAAAGTGATCGACATCGACCCGCTGCGAGTACGTGATAAAGTGGTTATGAAGTAGTGTACCAAGCGGAGGAGGACAATCGGAATTGCTCCCGCCCTGCACGTCGTGCTTCACCCATTTTGGCGACCGGCTTCCATTGGAGCGCACAGTCCCAAGGTTGCCGCAACTCCTCCAATCAAGAGTACCGAAGAATGTCCGGCGTGGTCAGCAAGGACGTCAGCGAGAGGTCCCGTTGCACCGTATGCCAGATCCTGAAAGGCCGCGAAGCCACCGATTGCTGTTCGCCGAACTTGAGGCGGTACCTAACTCTCGGTGAGTTTAAGGCAGTCGCAGCGGGGAGATGAATTTTCGATCGCACGGCTTCACAGCTCTAGCTCCCAGCTCCTGACCTACATCCGTTCTAATCGCGGTGCGATCATCAACTATGGAAAGCCCTACCGGGCCGGGTCTCGCATACCACACTTGCCGAGTTTGCGGTAAATTCACTTGTCGGAAAACGGAGGTAAAGAAGATGCGATAATCGCCCCAAGGCTCTCACATGCTCATGCACGTCCGGACGGCCGCGTTGAACGGCGAAGTTCGCGATCGCTTGAAAGCACCGTTGCGGCAGCCATCACCTAACGTACCTTCGATATTCAAACCCAAGCCACCCCTCCTGCGCGCCGCCTGACCCCAGAGAAGTTACCGGTCTCGTATCTTCGCCTGGGCGGGGGCCGCGTCGCGAGGGCGATGACGACATCGTCAGTGTCCTCTCGGAGAGGTCGACCCCTCGGAAGCCGAGTCTTTCTGGCAGGCTCGCGTCGAGCCGTTGGGCGAAAGACAATGGCGAGACATCGCCATCCACCTGCCATCCATAGCGACACGTGAAATCACGCAAGGGAAAACCATGGCCGACGAAAACGATGAGGGTAGCGATGCGGCTCGCACAGATCCCGAAACTGCTGATCGGGACCGCGAGGTACTCGAGAAGCGTGCGGAACAAGACATCAAGCGAGTGATGCAAGGAGACGTCAAAGACCTTTAAGACAGACCTGCCAGGGGACCACGCAGATTAGAGGACACCAGCGATGCACAGACAAAAGGAGACGAAGACAAGGCGGCCGGCCCTCGATCGACGCTTGGATCGGAAGCCGCCGAACCATCTCCGGAATGAAACGAGCCAACCCATCGAGGAGAGACAATAAACCGCGTGTCAAAGCGAAACTGACGAACCCACCCCGATCTGGATGCGTGCCAGCGGCGCCTTCAGCTTCCAGACGACCAACCCGTCGGAAAAACTCCAATTCGCCTGACCGGATAAAGCTGATGGCACCAGCTTTGAGAGAACCAGCGCGCCAAAGCCCTCTTCTTGCGCCAGCAACTCAGCATAAGCCACCGCCGGTTCAGACCAGACCAGCTCCAGCATGTCCACGCCTCCGTCGCTCGACAACCCCCACGTCACGGATATGCCGCCGGCGTCTGTGACCCCGAACCGCATCGCATTGATGACCAGTTCGTGAAAGGCCATGCCAAGATTAAGGACGGCATTAGCGTCAAGAGTGATTTCCGGGCCTATAACCTGGACCGGATGGAGAGCTCCGAACGTTCCGACCTGGTGTGCGACGAGGTCGGCAAGGCTGACACCAGCCCAGTCTACTTGCGAAAGCAGATCGTGCGAGTGAGACAGCGCCATAATGCGTTCGCGGACACGATCCTCGAATTCGTCGATCGAACGGGATCTTGTCGCCGTTTGCCTGATGACCGCCAGGACGACGGCGTACTGATTTTTGACACGATGATTTATCTCTCGCATCAGGAGGCGAAGTCGGCGGTCGCTTTCACGCATCTCCGAGATATCACGGGCAATGCTCGATGCCCCCACGAGCTTGCCGGCCTGGCTTTTGATCGGGGAAATCGTGATCGAAATCGGGACCATCCGCCCGTCTTGATGGCGCCTGGTCGTCTGAAACGGCTCGATCCGCTCCCCTAGCTTCAGCCGACGTAAGATATTGGTTTCTTCATCCCGTCTGTCTTCGGGTATGATCATGAAGATGGGCTGTCCGACCGCTTCGTTTTCCAAATAGCCAAACATGCGTTCGGCAGCCTTATTCCAGCTTACGATCGTGCCGGAAAGATCCTTACTGATGATCGCGTCGAAGGAGGACTCGACGATTGCTGCGAGGCGTTCTGCGCTGTGTTCATCCATGCCCGACTGCTCGGCTTTCACTGTCACGTTGGAGTGATTTAGGCAGACGCCTGATAGATCAACCTCATAAATCGTAAGAAACTTTAGGCAGGGCGAGCCTGAGCCGCAGAGTGACGCCTCGATCACCGTCGACCGCTGTCAGGCACGGTCGTACGTAAAGGACGTCAAAACGGTCGTGACGAAGATACTCGCCCGTTCCTCTTCCTTGAAGTTGGCCATGAGGCCAGAACGAAAAAGGCCAAGTGAAATGCCTCTCCTTAAGTGATAATTGCTTCCGACAATGCCAGTACATCCGTGGTCAAAGGGAAGCAGCTATCATCAGGCAGCCTGGAGGTTTGTGGCCGACATCTTGCCCGATTTCCTGTCGCGCTCGAGTTCGAAGCCGATCTTCTGACCTTCGACGAGCTCGCGCATACCAGCGCGCTCGACGGCCGAGATATGAACGAACGCGTCAGCGTCGCCGTTGTCAGGCTGGATAAAGCCGAAGCCCTTGGTGGAATTAAACCATTTTACTGTGCCCGTGGTCATCATGAACCCTTTCAAAGCATAGATTGAGGGACCGCGAAGCATACGCCACGCAGCGGAAAACCGACTATTTTTGAGAGGGAATTTCGTTTAAAGCGCGGTGCCAATTGCGCGGTAGACAAAGCTCGGCAAGCAAAAGATCGATGACGTATCAATAGACGAATAGCACCCTAAGCGTCAACGATTAGTTTTGAAATACTTCGAATAAGCACCTTGAGTTGCATCCATTCTTCCGCAATCAGACATGCTGACGAAAGCATGGGCTTGTCGGACTGCGCCATGACAGGACGATCACGGCGCCGACAGCGCTTATCGCCACAGTGTCATTTTCGGGCTCGGGAGCGCTTGCAGCACTTAGATCTCTTCCTCTTCGCCGACGCTGCTGCGTGCCGGATTTCCGTCTGCAAACCGATACGCCCCTGCAGTGGCTAAAGCCTCAGCGAGCTTCGCTGCGTCATAGGGTTTCGCCAGTACGATGGCACCGGTCTCACCGCGGACGGCAGAAGGGTCACCGGTGGCGAATATGATTGTCGTTGACGGGTTCAGAGCCCTGGCTTCGGCCGCCAGTTCTAATCCTGACGCACCCGGTAGATTGAGGTCGGTCATAAGAATATCGACCGCCATCGTCTGCAGAGCCGCTTTGGCTTCCTCGGCGCTTCCAGCCTCCACGACAATCAATCCGGCGTCCTGCAGCATCTCAGCCGTATTGATGCGGATGAGCGCATCGTCTTCGACCAGCAGTACAGTTACGCGTCCGACTTTTTCGGCGGTCGCCACCGCGCTCGTTGCGGACGTTACCGAGGCGTCGAGCTTTGGCAGTGAGTCCGGCGGGAGAAGCGTTGACTTTAGATTTCGACGCTGAGCTTGATTGGCCAAAACATGCCGGAACTTCCGCGCAAGCGCCTCGCGCGTGTAGGGCTTCGACAAAAGCTCGACCCCTGCATCCAGCCTGCCGCCGTGGACGATCGAATTTTCTGTATACCCGGACGTGAACAGCACGGCGATGTTCGGCAGCCGCTCCTTCGCCTTGCGGGCGAGTTCTGGGCTTTTGAGCGTTCCCGGCATCACGACGTCGGTAAACAGGATATCGATCGGTATGCCGCTGTCGATCACCGTCAACGCGCTCGATGCATCGACCGCCTTTAGCGTGCGATAGCCAAGGTCAGTCAGCATCGCGATGACGGTTTCGCGGACCTCAGCGTCATCCTCGACGACGAGGACAGTTTCCGTGCCTCCCACGATCGGCCCATTATCTACCTCGACTTCGACATCCTCCACTTCCATTGCGCGCGGCAGATAGAGCTTGATCGTCGTGCCATGGCCTACTTCCGAATAGATTTTCACATGGCCACCGGACTGTTTGACAAAGCCGTAGACCATCGACAGACCAAGACCGGAGCCCTTGCCTTCCGCCTTCGTGGAAAAGAATGGCTCAAACACCTTATCGATAATCTCCAGCGGCATGCCCGACCCAGTATCGGACACGGCCATCATCACGTACTGACCGGGGGTAACCTCGTCATGGCTACGCGCATAGGCATCGTCGAGATGCGCGTTCGACAGCTCAATGGTGAGCTTGCCCCGCCCTTCCATGGCATCGCGTGCGTTGATTGCGAGGTTAAGGAGAGCATTTTCGATCTGGGTGGGATCAACAAAGGTATTCCAGAGCCCTCCCCCCACAACGGTTTCAACCTCGATGGCTTCGCCGATCGCGCGGCGGATCATGTCATCCATGTCACGGACGAAACGGCTGATGTTGACCACCTTGGGCTCGAGCGCCTGACGCCGCCCGAAGGCCAGCAGTTGGCTGGCGAGTTTTGAACCTCGCGCAACGCCGGCCATGGCGTTAGCGATTTTAGCCTCGGCGCGTTGGTTGCCGGAGACCTCCTTTGAGAGGAGCTGCAGATTGCCGCTGACGACTTGGAGCAGGTTGTTAAAGTCATGCGCGACGCCGCCGGTCAGTTTCCCGACTGTTTCCATCTTCTGAGCCTGCGCCAGCTTCGCTTCGGCCTGGCGCCGCTCGGCGATTTCGGAAATGACCCGCGCTTCAAGATTTTCATTCAGCTGCTTGAGCTGCTCTTCGGCCCGTTCCCGGTGACGGACCTGGCGCGAAAGCGCTTCCGCTTGATCACGCAATGCGGCCTCGGCTGCGCGTTGATGCGTAATGTCAGTATGCACGCCGACCCATTCAACGATATCGCCCTTCGCACCGATGATCGGCAAAGCCCGGATAGCAAACTGGCGCCAGGCTCCATCATGTCGGCGGACACGGTGCTCATGCACATACATGGATTTCGCTTCGACTGCGGCGTTCCAGGTCGCGACTGACGCATTCATGTCATCCGGATGCACGGCTTGCGCCCAACCAAATCCTTGATATTGATCGAAAGTCTGACCGGTGAGTGCTGCCCATCCCGGCTGCTCGCCGACCATTCTGCCGTCCGCGCTGTTCGTCCAGAGAACGCCATGCACCGCGTTCATGGCCGTACGAAACCGGCTATTGCTCATTTCAAGCTCGGCTTCTCGGACAGCGCGGTCTTCGATATCGATGCCAAGGATGTAGATGCCCGGGACTGATCCATCTGCCTCGACGTGCGGGACGTAGCGAATTTCGAGGCGCCTCGGCGCGCCGCCAAGAACCGGCATATCGGTCTCGGCGGTAACAACCTCACCTGTCAGCGCAAGATCGATATCGGATCGCCGGTTTTCGTATGGCCCCTCACCGATCGCTGCGGCGATATGTTTACCGATCATGTCATCCGGCTTCATCCCGAACCACGCCTCGTAGGCGTGATTGGCGAAGCGATAAACATGCTGGCGGTCGACATATGATATCAGCATCGGCACAGCATCGGTCACGCGGCGGAGTTGGCCTTCGCTGTCATTAAGCCGCTTTTCCATCGCGACGCGGCCGCTGTTGTCGACGACCGTGCACATCACGCCGCCGATTTTACCGTCGGCCTCATATACCGGCGTGTAGAAGAGATCGAAGATAAATTCTTCGGACCGCCCATCTCGGATGAGCATCATGCTTTGATCGTGATAGGAACGAAGCTCACCACGAAGGCCGGCCTCAATCATTTCGCGGTTCCAGTCCCAGATCTCCGGCCAGACTTCTGCGACGTTGCTGCCGAGAGCGGCAGGATGTTTTGCGCCTGCGATCTCGGCGTAGGTGTCGTTATAGATCATCACATGGCCGGGTCCCCACATCAGTACTTTCGCGACCGGCGAATTGACGATGTTCGCGACCGTCGTGCGGAGCTCGACCGACCAATCCTTCATCGGTCCAAGCGTCGTCTCCGACCAGTCCTTTTCCCGAATGACTTTCCCGCACGCCCCGCCTCCAATCGGCCAGGCTGATGCAAGCGTTGCCGCCGGTTTGGCGCCGTCGCGAAGCAGTCGAAGCCCCGACCGGACAACCTCACTGGCATTGCCATAGTCGCCGGATGACAAACATTCGGAAATAAACCCCTCGAGCTCTGGGGTCAGTGAGAAATTGCGTGTGAGACGTTTAGCCATAACTGGCTCGTCTCATGGAATTTTGCGTGTGTCAACGTGTGGCACCCCCCAGTCGAGTCCTATTTCAATCGACCTTGGCTCTCCTGCGAAACTATCATCGCAACGCTCCGCACGACGATTACAACGTTCGGGTCTAGGTACTGGACGTTCGATTGAATTTCCGGTGCTGCCACACACGCGTGTCGCAATTGACGCTGCATTGTCGAAAATCGGTGATCCCGACCCTTTACATCGTTCCGATGGACGCAACCTATTGCCCCGCCACAGCACTTGAGGGACGACATGCTCGAAAATCCTGAGCCGCCAAAGATCAACAAGGGCAGCCTTCAAGAACTGATCGGGGGCCTGAGTGACGGCATCATTATCATTGAGCAGGGAGGCCGTATCGCCTGGGCCAATGCCGCAGCCATCGCCATGCATCGGGTAACTAACCTAGAGGAACTCGGAGGCGATGCAGCCGGGTATCGCCGAACGTTCACTCTGCGGTATCGGAATAATCACCCTCTGGAGGAAGGCCAATACCCCATGGAGCGGCTCGTCGCCGGCGAGACAATCGACGACGTAACGGTCGAGGTATCGCCGGCAACCGATCTTGACCTGGTCTGGGTACACACCGTGCGCACGATGTTCATCACCGACGCCGGCGATAAGCCTGACGCCCTTGCCCTGATCATCAAAGATGAGACCGCACGCTTCGAAGCAGAGGAGCGGTTCGAGCGATCGTTCAACGCCAACCCGGCTCCGGGCCTGATCTGTCGCCTCGACGATCAGCGCTTTATCCGGGTAAACGAGGGATTTCTGGAGATGACAGGCTTCACCAAGGACGACGTCATCGGCAGAACCGTGGAGGCGATCGGTCTATTTTCGAACTGCGAAACGGGTGACGACGCTCTTGCGAAACTCAATGATGGCCGGGTGATACGCCATCGTGAAGCTCTAGTTCCCCTGCCAGGCGGCGGCGACCGGCTTGTGATCGTCGCCGGAGAGCCGATTTCTGTGGTCGAAGAGCCGTGCATGCTGTTCACCTTTGCCGACCTCGATGCCCGGCGAAAGGCCCAAAACGCACTTCGTCAGAGCGAAGAGCGCTTTTCAAAGTCCTTCCGGCTGTCTCCTGCTCCGGCTGCTATTTCACGGCTCGATGACTTCGTATTTACAGAAGCAAACGACGCCTTCCTACAGGTTTCGGGATACGAGCTGACGGAGGTTGTCGGCCGGACTGCCGGCGAACTCCACCTTTGGGAAGACATTGCCGCCAGACGCGCTGTGGAGCAAAAGCTGCGCGATAATATCTTTGTTCGAGACGAACCAATGCGGTTGAAACAGAAAGACGGTAATGTTGCAGACTGTCTGGTTTCCGCTGAGCGCGTCGAAATCAATGACGAGCAGTGTGTGATCTGGGCTCTCCAGGATGTCACAGAACGCCGGCGCAGCGAGGCGCAGCTCGTGGAGGCGATCGAAAGTGTCATGGCCGATACGTCCTGGTTCAGCCGCTCGATTGTCGAGCGGCTTGCGACGCTCAAGCAAGGGTCAACGGCCCCGACGAAAGGACTGCTGGAGCTTAGTGAGCGGGAGCGGGAAATTCTCGGTCTGATCTGCAATGGCCAGAGCGACGCCGAGATGGGAGAAACGCTGCATCTTTCGAAGAATACCATTCGAAACCACGTCGCTTCGCTTTATGCAAAGATCGGCGTCAACCGCCGAGCCGCCGCGGTCATTTGGGCGCGTGAGCGCGGCTTTACGGCACTCGATCCGAAATCCCGAACGCGTCCTGAGAAAACACCGAGAAAAAAGTGATCTCGACCGCAAAAAGGTCACAGGATACCAATCGCACTAGTACTTTCAGCTCTGAATTTCTCCCCGAGACAGCTTTATCTCCCTGTTCATGACGCCGGCCAACCCCGGGGTCAATGATCGAAACACTGTCTAAAGGAAAGGCTGCATTATGGATAAGAACCGTATCGAAGGTGCCGCGAAGGAACTGAAGGGCACGATCAAGGAAGTTGCCGGCAAAGTCACGGGCAACGAGAAACTCGAAGCAGAAGGCAAGGTCGACAAGGCCGCCGGCCAGGTGCAGAGCACCGTTGGTAAGGGCAAGGACGCCATCAAGGACGCGTTGAAGTGAGGTTCTACGATCACGGCTCGCTGCAAAGGCGAGCCGTGATCATCCAAAAAGGATCACGCCAGATGTTTTTTCAGTCTTACGAGTGCGCAGCAACCGTTGCGGATCCCATTGCGACCACTGAGGCGATCAGGTGCCTTTTGACCTACACTCATGGTCTGGAGGATTGCCTCATCGACGTTGAGATGGTCGACGGAACGATCATGCTCACCGGCACGGCGTCGTCAGAGGAAGCCGCAAGCACGGCGACCTCGATTGCTGCCGACTTCACGTCAAAACCCGTGCTTTGCAGTCTGCAGGTCGCTGGTACGTCGAAGTTCGCGTGACTCCGATCGTCAGACAAACCACGCAATATTCCGAACAAGGAAGAGAAAATGAAGAAGACGCTTATTCTCGCGATCGCCACCACCCTTTCCCTTGCCTCCGTTGCCACTGCAGCCGATACCCACCACAGCAAAAGGCAGCATAAGCAGCAAGTTGCCTCTCAGCCGAAGGAGCGACTGGGCACGTTGTCTTGCGAAGTCGCCGGTGGCGTCGGCATGCTGGTCGGCTCCAGCCGCGCCGTGGATTGCCAGTTCAAACAGCGCACCGGCAAGGTCGAACGCTACACCGGTACGATCGGCAAACTCGGCATTGACATCGGCGTGACCGGTAAAAGCTATCTAAGCTGGATCGTGGTCAACACAACGCCAACGACGGTCGGCGAAGGTAGCCTTGCTGGTACTTATGTCGGTGCATCAGCCGGCGCATCGCTTGGCCTAGGCCTGGGGGCTAACGCGCTAGTTGGCGGCAACGCCAAGAATTTTGGCCTTCAGCCGCTCAGTGCTGAAGCCGGGACCGGGCTCAACGTGGCAGCCGGCGTTTCGCGACTGCAACTGCGCAAGGCTGGGTGAGTTCTTACTCAAGCGAGACAGCAGCGCTGGCGGTTGTACCGCTGACCATGCATCTCCAGCGTTGCGACCCTTCAGCCCCCTGCGCCACGCATTGTGGCGCAGGGGTTGATCACTGTCAGCTCAATCCTGAGGGTTACGTCTCAAGGAGGTTAAAGACGCCAGAGTTCTTTAGCGGTGCTCTTGTGACAAACTGTCAGGTTCATTTCAGTGGGTAATCATGTCGACTCTTCCGCTTTACAGAGCGGACCATATCTTCGGCAAGAACCAGGCTGGCCGGCGGACGTCGGCCTTCCTTTGACCGAACCACTGCATCGATATAGGCCAGTGCGTTTGCCATGCCGTTTATCGTGTATGGCTTCTCGATGGCACCTAACGCACCCGCGAAATCCTTGGGCAGCTTCTTGATGTTGCCGCCGACAAAAATATAGGTGCATGTGTCTGCAGAAGGTTATCGGATTGTCGTTCTGGTTCGGATCGGTGATATCATCGGCATGCCAGTCGCCTTGAACCCGCGGCGAACGGGTCCTCCCGGACATGTATATACTAAAGGTGGTCTACCGCGGCCCTGGCATCAAGTCGTCTCGGTGTCTTGCATCGTCGGCCTCTGGCAACCCAGCACGCAAAGTTTTGGCGGAGGATATAGTTCCGCATTTACGTGGATTCGCCGAACACGGGAGACGTGCCGGTGGGGTCGGCCAATTTTCTCTGCGGGCTACGAATGATTGGTTCTTGCCGCCGCGTGTCGATCATATGCGTGCGGCGTCATTAGCAAGCGACTTAACGTGGCCACTGAAGCTGCGGGAAAGTTTCCTGGGATTGCTCGTCTTGGCAAGCGTTCGTTGCGCCATCGCCTGGAAGACCGCCGGCGTGTCCTTCACGCGCTGGTTCAGTCGTTCATCAGCAACCGCATTGCACGTCCTGCAGCCGACCTGATTGAACGCAGACGCGCTGCAGAGACGCAGAAGCACGCACGCATGAGCTTTTGAGAGCCAATAGCTGGCAGGTGGCAGACCTTCACGATCTCGTCAGCGCTGATGTCCACGCAGAAGATTATGGCTCAGCGGCTTTTCGAAGCGCGGCCGGAACTGGTTGTCGAGGTCGTTTCCCCTATCGCGACCGTTGCCGCGTCTTGCTTGGCCGCAAAGGTCGTTGATGCTGCTGGCGAGAAAAAGGTTCAAATGAAGAATGGCAATCTGTGAAACACTCATTTGAGAACGATGATCAGCGGTCAAAGCAGCATCGCCTCGACGCTGAAGGTCTCAGCCCACTGCGGTCCTATCGCGCGAGACATTTGTATGACGGAGGAGAACGAGCGTCTCAGCATAAATCTCCCGCCGGCGTTCTTCTCTCATCGAGTAGAGCCGTTTGCGTTCGCTCGGAGAAACTCGACTGCTTGGGCCTTGCGGCTTGATGTCCTCCGCCTCGACTAGGTCGATCAGAAGGTTTCGCATT
>NZ_JAUDSA010000002.1:0-867 GCF_030380805.1 Rhizobium sp. S163
AAAAGCTACCATGCAACGCGCTGAAAGACCAACAAAAACAGAGCAGTGCAGACAATCAGCCAGCCTTCGAAGGCCGCTGTGTCCAGCGTGGATTGCGCCAGTCGATCCCTTCCAGGAGATAGCCGAGTTGCGCAGCCGACACTGGCACGGCAGAGCTACTCTGGCTGACGGGCCAGATAAACTTTCCAGCTTCCAGCCGCTTCAGGTAAAGCGACATGCCAACGCCGTCATGCCAAAGGACTTTGATCAAGTCACCCTTGCGACCGCGGAAGCAGAAGACCTCGCCGCCATGAGGGTCGCGGCCAAGGCCTTCTTGCACCTTCAACGACAGGCTGTTCATGCCGCAGCGCATGTCCGTCACGCCGCCCGCAATCCACACCTTCACTCCGGGCGGAAAGGCGATCATGACGCGTCCAGAACCGGCAACAGCCGAGCAAGGATAGTTGGATCAAGCGAGGCCGGGATCGTCAGCCGTCGACCGTTCGGTAGGCCGATCTCGATCGTCCTGGCGTCTTCAGGCCGCGGCGGTGAGGCCATCTCGAAAGATGCCGACGGCGGCGAAATCGAAAGCGGTATGAAGCCCGTTGTAGCGGAAACGTTCAGAAGCCCGCTTCGGTATTCCCGACGCCAACGGGTCAACAACGACCGCGACAATCCATAACGCCGCGCCGTCATCGAGCCCTGCCGAAAGCCTCGTAGGCTCTCCTCAACGATCCGGACCTTCTCTTCATCCGACCAATCTCGTCGGCGACCAAAATGGTCGGCCGGTAAGACCTCAATGGGGGAAATGACTGTAGCGCATGACATAAGGCATGGACTTAAAGCCAATCAGCAAATCACAACAGACGGCCTTCGGCGGAGGGGTAC